>NZ_JAFBEC010000004.1 GCF_016908595.1 Geomicrobium sediminis
CCGTTCTTTTCTCTATTATAACAAAGCGTGGTTATGATTCGGCGTCTATAAATAAGAAAAAGCTGTTGAGAAATGACTTTCTCAACAGCCTGAAACTCGGATCCTACTTTGGATCCGAGTTTTTTATGTCTCGAAGCATTTGTTTTACTTCTTGTAATTCGTTGTGAAGCTTTTGGTAATCGCTATCTTCGGTGCTATGTTTTGCGGTGTCTTCTTCATTTGCCTTTTCAACGTTGTTTACGATAACCCCAATGAATAAGTTAAAGATAATAAACGTACCGACTAAAACGAACGCAATAAAGTAAATCCAACTCCACGGCTCAATCTCTAAAATCGGCCGCATGACCGCTTCTGTCCACGAATCTAACGTTACAATCTGGAAGAGCGTCAGTACAGAGCGCCCGAGGCTTCCGAAATACTCCGGAGAGATTGATGCAAATAACATCGTACCGATAACAGCAAAGATATAAAAGACGAGACTCATTAAAAACATAATGTTAAAGAGGGAAGGAATCGTACGCATGAGTGCATCAACGAGTCTTCGTAATGATGGAATGACAGAGATCGCACGAAGCACTCGAAGTACACGAAGCACCCGGAGTACCGTCACGAAGTGTGCACCTGCAAAAAGGTGACCGGCTAAGATAATCAAGAAGTCAAACCAGTTCCAACCACTCTTGAAAAAAGTATAAAACGGAACGCTTGCAATGAGTCGTAATACAATTTCAACGGTGAAAACCCAAAGCAACACACGGTCAGCAATGTAGAACCATTCTTGATAAGGAATGTACAGTTCTGGGTACGTTTCAAGACCAACGATGACCGCATTAACAAAGATAAAGAGCATCACGACAATCGTAAAAAAGCGATGCTCAACGAAGTCTTGAAGCTTGAGGCGCCAATGTTTATCTGAGCTCACGTATCAATTAACCTCCGATTGAAGTATGATCCACATCGTAGTCGCCAAGTTGCTTTGATCGACCGATGGCCGCATCGGCCCCTTTAGCAATGTGTTCTTTCACTTGAAACATTTCGAGATGCTTAAATGCTGCTTCGGTCGTCCCGCCAGGGCTCATCACTTCTTTATAGAGCTCTTTTGGTGTTTGTTCAGTGTGACTAAAGCGAGTGGCAGCACCGATCATCGTCTGAACGATTAATCGTTTCGCTTCATCAGAACCAATCCCGGCGCGTTCTGCTGAATCCATCAAGCCTTCAATAACATAGTACATGTACGCAGGACCACTACCAGAAATGCCGGTAACGGCATCCATTTGTGTTTCCGTTACCGTGGTTACAGTACCGACGTGTAAAAACAACGATCGTGCAAGTTCAACGTCTTCATCCGTTGCATACTCACCTTTACAAATTGCAGTTGCTGATTGCATGACCGTTGCGGAAGTGTTCGGCATAGCTCGTATTACGGCATTTTTAGTACCGAGTAATGAGGAAATATAGTCCGTTTTTGTTCCTGCAAGTACAGAATAAAACACATGATGTTCCGTTACAAAAGGTCGTAGTTGAATGATAGCAGATTCAATGTCTTTTGGTTTCATTGCCAGCACGACAACGTCACTTTCGGTCATCGCTTGTTTAACATCTGTTATCGTATCAATCTCATAGCGCTCTTTCATATACGCTAGGCGTTCTTGATTGGATTTATTCATCGCTTTGATTGTCGTTTGTTTCGTTTGATCAGTCGCACGTACACCAGCGATGATCGCTTCAGCCATAGCCCCGGCTCCAACAAACAACAGATTAGGTTTCATGACTATATTGAACTCCTTTCGTTTGTCCACTTCCTTGGATGACGTACTTGTTCGTTGTGAGTGCTTCAAGACCAAGAGGTCCTCTTGCATGAAGCTTTTGCGTACTAATGCCAATCTCTGCACCGAATCCGAATTCTCCACCATCCGTAAAGCGAGTTGAAGCGTTATGGTACACAGCAGCTGAGTCAATCAATTGTTGGAAACGCTCGACGATCGCTTCATTGTTCGAGACAATCGATTCTGAATGATGACTACTATACTGATCAATGTGACGGATCGCTTCTCCGCTATCGTTAACGGTTTTCATTGCAACGACGTAATCAAGAAACTCCGTTTCAAAGTGTTCTTCGGTGACAGGTAAGACGTTTTCGTTTAAGGCTTGTAACGTGTCATCACCATAGATGGTCACGCCTTTATCAATTAACGCGTCAATCAAGTCATGACCGTGAAGGGTAGCCCATTCACGATCTACGAGAATGGTTTCGACTGAATTACAGACAGAAGGGCGGTCGGTTTTGCTATCGATGGCAAGGTCAATGGCCATTTGTTTATCGGCTGTTCCTTCAATATAGAGGTGGCAGTTGCCTTCTCCAGTTTCAATCACCGGTACGATCGATTGACGGAGAACGGTTTGGATCAGTGAGGCACTTCCTCTAGGGATCATCACGTCAACAAGTCCTCGTAATTGACCGAGTTCATTCACACTCTCCCTTGAATCTGGAGAGATGAGTTGAACGATGTCTCGGGATAAGCTTGCTTTCGTAAGGGCATCTTGCATCACCGTTACGAGCACTTCATTTGAACGTTTCGCTGATGAACTTCCTCTTAGTAAACAAGCGTTACCTGCTTTTAGACAAAGGCTTCCTGCGTCAATTGTGACATTTGGGCGGGCTTCATACACCATTGCTATAACGCCTAACGGAGAGCGGATGTTTTTAATGACGAGTCCGTCTTCTCGTGTCCACGATTGTTCGGTTTCTTTTCGTAATGGATCGGGTTGGTCAATGAGAGTAAATAACCCTTCCTTCATCGATTCGATTCGATCTGGTGTTAACGTTAAGCGATCAATTAATTCATTTGAGATCCCGTTTTGTACGGCATCATCGATGTCTTTTACGTTTGCATCATGAATGACGTCTTTCGCTTCATCTAAACCTTGTGCAATCAGACGTAATACTTCATTTCTCTTTTCGAGGCTTGCGTTTGCAATAGCGTTACTCGCTCGTTTACAAGCGGTCGCTTGTTGTTTTGTTAGACTCATCAATCATCCGTCCTTTCTGATGGCTTACCCAATGATCTCTATGAATACAAACGATTGAAGTCTCGTTTGCTGTTCCTAATTCGTTTGAAGATAATGCAGAACGTCCTTTGCCGACGAGCAGCCCGTCACGGTCGTAGACTGCAATAATGGCCCCTTTTTCAAATGATGCTTCGACTTTTTTAATTCCAACCGCTAGTAAACTCTTGCCACGGTAGAGCATCGCATCCTTTGCGCCATCATCAATCATAATACGCCCTTCAATTTCCGAATGAAGACCGACCCATTGGCGGTTTTTCGTCCACGTATTCGGTTGACGCTCAACGTACGTTCCTTTACCGTTTCCGTTGACTGCTCGGATTAATTCTTCTTCACTTTCCGCACGGCCAATAAACGTATTAATTCCTAGCGATTGCGCTCGTTTTGCAGCTTCTAGCTTTGATTTCATACCACCAGTTCCAAGGCTTGATCGTTTGTCATCCATCTCATTGATAAATGAATCGGTAATGACATTTAAATGCTCAATTCTTTTTGCGTCAGGTTGACTTGGATGGGCGTTATAAACGCCATCAACATCCGTAAGTAGAAGCAGTTGATCGGCGTTTAATAGACCTGCAACAAGACTTGAAAGCCAGTCATTATCACCAAACGTTAGTTCTTCAATGGCGATCGAATCATTTTCATTAATAATAGGAATGACTCGTCTCCTAAGAAGCTCAGCCAATGTTTGGTAGGCATTGTTGTATTGCTCTTCGTGGGAAAACGTGCTTCTCGTTAATAGCAATTGCGCTACAGCAATCGATTGCTGTAGGAATGCTTTTTCGTAAGCTTCCATTAACAACCCTTGGCCAACTGCTGCGGCTGCTTGTTTTTTGGCAGTCGTCGTCGGTCGTGTTCGGTAGCCGATTTTTTGAAAGCCTGCAGCCACGGCACCTGAAGATATAAGAATAATTTCGTACCCTCGTTGGTGTAGTTCACCAATTGCTCGACTATAGTGGATGATTCGTTCGTGAGCAATTCCACCATCACGCTTTGCCAGTGAGCTACTGCCAATTTTTATGACGATGCGTTTTGTATTCATGTTCGTCACCTCAATCGAAAAAAAGCTCCTATTTCATCCGTATTAAGGACGAAATAGGAGCTTTTCCGCGGTACCACCTTGATTAACCACAGTGATGTGGTTCACTTGTACTCTTTATCGCAGAGTAAACGGTCAGCGGTTAACTGACTGCTCAAGGTAGGTTTCAAAGGAGTTAGTGGCGCGAAGGTTTCAGCGGTTGCTTCGCTCTCTGTGGCATAACGTCCTTTTACTTGTCCTGTCATCGCATTTCTATCATTAACGTACATATGAAAGTGAACATATAATATCATTTTCTCTATAGGCTTGCAAGCACAATGGCGTGAGGCTTCGTTGCTTTTTCTTGGAAAATGATCGATCATCACTCTTGTTTTTGAATGGAGTCATAAGTACAAACGATGGCAACGTTGTGACGGCGTTGTCACTAACTTGTTCCCATGATAAACTAATGGAATAACATTCCGGTTTTACCGTAAGGAGCGGTACGTATGTATCAACAAAGACAAGGACTAGTAGTCTGGGTACAATCGTTAAAACACGTCAGACATTTACGCAAGTATGGACACGTCCAATACGTATCTAAGAAAATGAAATATGTTGTCTTATATTGCAATGTCGACGATGCCAACAGTGTATCCGAACAAATTGGACGATTGAATTTTGTCCACAACATAGAATGGTCGGTTCGAAGGGAACTTGATTTGAATTTCGAAGACGACAGTCAATTGGAAAGAACAAATGAACATTTGCATACTTAATGGCTTGAGTACTCATACTCAAGCTTCTTTTATACAAAAAAAGCCGCGCGCCCTTATGGACACGCGGAGCCTGTTGTTATCGACAGGCAATGGGAGAGGAGAAACCGGAGGAAGCGCTTATGGGGAAACGTAAGCGTTCTCCGCGGTTACTTGCAACATGGGATCATGTTGCTAACTCTATCATGTCCGTAAACGTGCAAGAATATACAAACCGATGTGAATCTTTTTTCTTGAATTGTCACTTTCAAGGTATGATAAACTAAAAGGGTTTTATGAATGCAAGATAGAAAGGAAGTTAACGATGCGTGTCATAGCAGGTGAACAGCGGGGGATGCGATTACAAGCTGTAAAGGGAAATACAACGAGGCCGACTGCTGATAAAGTTCGTGAAGCGTTATTTCATCAACTTGGGCCTTACTTTGATGGAGGCATTGGTCTTGATCTTTATGGGGGAAGTGGAGCCATATCGATTGAGGCTATCAGTCGTGGAATGGAACGAATGCACATTGTAGAACTTTCAAAAGAAGCGATTAAAACGATTACGAAAAATGCGAAACATTGCCGTGTCGACCAACATTTAACCATTCATCAAGGGCGTGCGCAATCAGTACTTAAACGTTTAAGCTGTGAACGTATTCAATTTGATTTTATTTATATCGATCCACCTTACAAACAGCAAATGATTGAAGAAGATATTCAAGCGATTGTAGACGGTACTCTCTTGCATCCAGATGGTGTAATTGTATGTGAACATGATTCGAGTGTCACGTTACCTAAAGAGATCGAGTCGCTTGAAACCGTCCATGAAAAACGCTATCGAGATACGACAATTACGATGTATCGAATGAGTGAAAGTGAGGAATAAGGATATGACGACGATCGCAGTTTATCCAGGCAGTTTTGACCCCGTTACGAATGGACATATTGATATTATTGAGCGCGGAGCAAAAGTTTTTGACGAAATTATCGTCGCTGTTTTAAACAATCAACGAAAAACACCATTGTTTTCAGGAGAAGAGCGTGTGCAATTGTTAGAAGAGTCATTAACACATATTAACAACGTATCCGTTGACTCGTTCCAAGGTTTGCTCGTTGACTATGTTAAAGAGAAGAATGCAAGTGTCATTGTGAGAGGGTTACGAGCGGTTAGTGACTTTGAATATGAAATGCAAAACGCCTCAATCAATCGAAAGTTAGAATCGTCAGTTGAGACGTTTTTCATGATGACAAATAACAATTACTCTTACTTAAGTTCAAGCATCGTAAAAGAAGTGGCTCGATATGGGCGAAATGCAGAAGACCTCGTGCCACCTCCAGTGGAGCGTGCGCTTCGTGAAAAATATCAACGTTAACGATTTGTGATCAGTCTTTGGTGCCAAATGACAATAGAGATGAGTAATGTAACGAGTGTAACGATCGGACCCCACGTGTAAAAGCCATCCAGAAATGTTGCAAGGAAGTTTTGTGACTCGCCTCCAGACGCCGTTTCTTGTACACGGGGTTGATACAGCCAATCAAATACGAAAAACGTTAACGTTGCAGCGAAGACACCTTGCATGACCCTTGCAAAAAAGAATGGTTTAAATCGAATATCGGTAGCGGCGAGAATGCTCGCAGCTTGTGCTTGAGCGGAAAACCCTGCAAATGCGAGTAAGAAACTAACGATGATGGCTTGCTCTTTTAGTGTTGCTCCTGTCGTTGTGCTGACAAGCTGACTACCAAGCGTCATTTCAAAAAGTCCTGAAATAATTGGTACGCTAAACTCGGTCGGGAATTGGAAGATCATTAATGCCAATGTCACGATCAGTGCCAACCATTGCGTAATGTGCAGCAAAGAAAGAACTTCATTTAACACAGAGAATAGAATAATGAAACCACCGATCATTAATAGCGTCTGTACCGATGATTGAACGGCATCGCCAAGTTTTTGTCCGATCGGTCTCGTATCTTGAAGACGTTCTTCATGTAACATGTGAAAAGCTTCTTTTAAGGAAGGAAAGCTTTTCTTTTTTTGCCTAGTCTGTATGTGGTGTCTCCCGTGGAATCGCATCATAATTCCGACGAGGACGTTGCCTCCGTAATGGGCAAACGCGAGAACAATTCCGAGAGCAGGGTCATGAAAAAAACCGATCGCAATTGCCCCGAACAGAAATAGAGGGTTTGAAGAGTTCGTAAATGCCACAAGACGTTCAGCTTCAATCGTCGTGATTCGTTTGTCTTTCCAAAGGCGTGCCGTTAGTTTTGCACCTGCTGGATAGCCACTGGCAAGTCCCATCGCCCATACAAAACCACCAGTGCCTGGTACACGAAATAACGGTCTCATTAATGGTTCCATATAGGCGCCTAGAAAACTAACGACGCCAAATGCGATGAGAAGCTCAGAGATTATAAAAAACGGTAGTAACGACGGAAAAACGACGTCCCACCAAATCGATAACCCTCGTAATGATGCATCCAATGAATGTTGAGGGAAGAGCATTAATGAGGCTGCCATTAAAAGTACAGAACAAGCTAGAAAAAGAGAATTCCATTTTGAAAGTGACAAAGGAAGAGCCTCCTCATTGATGGACTCAGGACAAGGCATTGTACTTTCATAATTACGTTTTATTCACAAAAATAGAACGAGCTCTCGTTTTCTTTTAAAATAAGGAATGAGTCTCGAAAGAACTGGTAAGCTATCATAGAAGTCATTTCTTTGGTATTAAACGGAGGAGTGAAATGTGGAACAACGAAAACCGAAAGTTGGTCTTGCTTTAGGTTCTGGCGGAGCGCGGGGAATTGCTCACGTCGGAGTCCTTGACGTATTTGAGAAAGAAAACATTCCGATTGATTATATTGCAGGAAGTAGTATGGGTTCACTCGTTGGTGCACTGTTTGCGCTTAGACATTCAGCGACTGATTTGGAAGAATTAGCATCATTGTTTAAACGAAAGTACTTTGTTGATTTTACGGTTCCAAAAATGGGGCTCATCAATGGGAAGCGAATTGAAGAATTAATTTATATGCTCACTCAAGGCAAAAATATTGAAGACTTAGAGGTCCCGCTCTCCATCGTTACGACGGATTTGCAAAAAGGGAGATCAGTCATTCTAGATTCGGGTAGCATTTCAAAAGCCGTTCGAGCAAGCATTTCAATTCCTGGCATTTTTGTACCCGTACAATATGATGGCAAGATTCTTGTTGATGGTGGGATTGTTGATCGTGTTCCGATTCAAGCGGTTCGCAATATGGGCGCAGATATCGTAATTGCGGTTGATGTTTCATTTTTTCCAAAGGACCCACCGATCACGTCTATTTACGACGTCATAATGCAAAGTATGGAAATTATGGGAAGAGAGATCGTTGAAAGCAAATGGCTACAAGCTGATGTGCTAATGCGACCGATTTTGAAGCAGCATAGTACTGTCGCTTTTCAAGAAATTGAAGCACTCGTTGAACAAGGAAGAGTAGAAGCCAGTCATTACGTAGAAGACATTAGACGGCGCATATTGAATTGGGAGGAGAAGCGATGAGCGAGAAGAACAACCGAGGTAAACCTACAAAGACGCTGTGGATCATAGCAATTAGCTTACTCGCTGTACTTTTGATTCAACAGATCCCAATTGGTTATTATTATTCTCAACCTGGAGATGCCACTGGTCTTCAAGAAATCATTACGGTTGAAGGGGGTTCAGACCTTGAAGAGGGAGAGTTTTACTTAACGACAATTTTGCAAAGTCGAGCCAACCCCTTTTTGTATGTATGGTCGTTATTAAGTCCGTACCGAGTGTTAACACCAGAAGAGATGATTATGACTGAGAATGAAAGTGACGAAGATTACCATCATCGTCAAATTGAGTCGATGAGGCAATCGCAAGACGCTGCAAAAATTGCAGCCTACCGAGCTGCGGGAGCAAGTGTAGATATCGAAGAAAATGGGGTTTTTGTTACTCAGTTTGTTGATGGAATGGGTGCAGTAGATGTACTAGAAGCCGGTGATTTAATCGTTGGCGTCGATGAGCAAACGATTTTAAATTTCACAGAGTTAACCGAAGCATTGTCTGAGAAAACGGAAGGTGAAGAAGCTGCCTTAAGCGTCATTCGTGAAGGGGAACAAATACAAGTTGATGTTGAAATGCAAACATTCCCGAATGCAGGAGAAGAGAATGGTCAGCCAGAGGATGCAGTCGGTTTAGGGATTATCTACCCTGTTAACGACCGCACCGTGACATTTGATCCGGAAGTTACGATTGAGGCAGGAGCCATTGGTGGCCCTTCTGCAGGATTAATGTTCTCATTAGAAATCTATAATCAATTGCAAGAAGATGATATTACACGAGGACTTAACGTAGCAGGTACAGGATCCATTGATGAAGACGGAAATGTTGGCAGAATCGGAGGCATTTCTCAAAAGATCGTTGCTGCAGATCAAGCCGGCATTGACATTTTCTTTGCACCTAATGATGAAGAGCTTGGTGAGCTTTCAAACTATCAACAAGCCATAGAAGCAGCAGAAGACATCAATACCGACATGCAAGTCGTCCCAATATCTACACTTGAAGAAGCGATTGACTATTTACGTTCTATCGCTTAAAACGATCGGTTTCTCGTATTCGCGTTGGTAGAAGTCAGGGCGGGTTGAAGTTGGTAAATAGCTCCAATAAGCAAATGCGGCTTTTTCATCGAGTCGCATTTGTGCGTTTTTTTGCCTCGGTGGACGGTCGTACAGTTGAAGCGTGGTTTCTTTCTTAACTTTGCTTAAATAGGCTTGTCCTGCCTTAGAAAATCCTAACAAACGAACCGCAGACGGTTGGCGGTTCGCACCTAATGCGTCAGCCATGCTCGCTTTCGTCGTTTTTGTTAAAATGTGGACGAGTGTACGTTGAATTCGAACCCAGGTGTATCGCTTTGTTTTTACGAGATTCATAAACGATTGGAAGCTGTCAGCTTTTTTTGCTGCATTGACTAGCCGATATTCTAATCCTTCTTGAACGTCATAGTAAGAAGCAAGAATTGAGATGTCAGTCGTTAATAATTCATGTTGTAAGTACTTGTAATAGTCATCCCAAGACACAAGTGGATGCTCGGTTAATGCAGCGTACGTTTCATTTGGCACGAAAGGGCGAATGTCTTCAAGTTCATCGTTTGACAATGCCCGTCTAATTGCAGTTGCGCTGGCGATTGCACTTTTTTCTTCAAGGTCTTCGCTATGGTATCCACTTCCGGTGCGCTGAATTGTTTCAGGCTTAATCGACGCGCTTAATTCCCTTGCGGATTTCACGTACTGATAACCTAGAATGTTATTCGGTTGACTTAAATCTGGGAACGTCGTAGGTGGTGTTAATTCAAGAAATGCTTCAGACTGTGCTCTAGGGTATGACGCTCCTTCATTCATGCGTTTTTTCACATGCGATTCTAGCGTTTGTTCATGTTGTTGCATAAACAGATCTAATTCCTTAAAAGCATCGATGTCACCGTATTCACTGCCAAAGTAAAATGAGTCGATGAGTAAGTCGTTAAGAATTGAAACGCTTCCTCGTGCAAACAAGCTTGCATGTTGACTAGAATAAGCGTAGGGGAGTTCAACGACTAGATCAGCACCTGCATCAAGGGCTAGCTTTGTTCGCGTTTGTCGCGAATAACTTGCAGGTTCGCCGCGTTGTAAAAAATACCCACTCATGACACAAACGACGACGTCTGCTTTCGCATGTTTTTTTGAGGTTTGCAAATGATAGAGATGACCGTTATGAAAAGGGTTGTATTCCACGATAAGCCCAATTGCTTTCATAATCACCCTTCTTTCGTAATTGAATGTGAAATCATCGTTCGCTTACAGTATAATGTAAAGAAAAAATGTTGACAAACAAGCATAATGACAGCTATAATTACTTTTGTTGCTTTGAGGTGATAAATAATGCGCTGGACGATTCAACAGCTTCTAACAAGCCGTCAAGATACGATCCCTTTCGAGAAGGATGTGAACGTATCTGAACTTGTAGAACGCGACCAAGAACTGCGTGATATCTCGCCTGTTCATATCAAAGGTTTTGTTCAGATTACTAGCCAGTATGCGACCTTTCAGTTTACAGCGACAGGTACGTTCGTGTTGCCTTGCGCTCGCACGTTGGTCGATACAACGTCTCCATTTGAAATTGACATCATTGAGCGATTTCGAATTGATGGTTTGCCAGTAACTGATGATGAAGATGAAACGCTGCATGAACCGGAAAATGGTTATGTTGATCTTCTCCCATATATTAAGGAGAACATTCTACTTGTAATTCCAATTCGTGTCATTAATGAAGATGAAGACCTTAAAAAAGATGGACTAACATCTGGAAACGGTTGGGAATTAAGCGAAAAGCAAAGCCAAGAGAATGATGATGACCAAAACGCCATTGATCCCCGTTTGAAAGACTTAGCTAAGTATTTTCAAAACGATCAATAATGAAGATGATCATAGATGGTTGCGCGTAGCCTTCATGCATGTTGAAATGGATAATGTTTAAAGTAGTATCGATTTGTTAAAGGAGGTGGCAAGAGACATGGCAGTACCTAAAAGAAAAACATCTAGTACTCGTAAAAACAAACGCCGTACGCACGTAAAACTTGCTGTACCAGGTATGACAAAATGCCCGGAATGTGGAGAGCTTAAGCGTTCACACCGCGTATGTAAATCATGCGGAACGTACAAAGGTGAAAGTGTTGTAGAAGCGTAAACAGTAAGGAAGTCCCTTTATCAATATGATAGAGGGGCTTTTTTTATTTCTCTTATGAATCATAGACTTACGAATTCTTGCATAAAAGTACATATCGGATTCTACTTACTATGAGGGTTGGAGGGATGGAAATGACAGCAATTCGTCAAGACGCCTGGAGCCAAGAGGAAGATCAGTTACTAAGCGACCTCGTATTAGCTCACATTCGAGAAGGCAAAACACAATTACAAGCTTTTGAAGAAGTAGGCAGTCGCTTAAAGCGAACGGCAGCTGCGTGTGGCTTTCGCTGGAATGCGACCATTCGAAAGCAATATACGAAAGAAATTGAGGCAGCAAAAGAGAATCGTCATTATGAACAAGCGCATGCAGAAGTGGCAAGTGTAGCGGATGTAACAACTAAAACAAGTTCTACGTTAAGTAGCATGAAAGATGTTATTGATTACTTGCAAACACTCGATGAATCAGAGTTATACACAAAGAGGATTGAGAGTGAATTACAGAAAAAGCAATTAGAAAATGAAGCGCTCGTCTCAAAGCTTACGAAAGTAGAACGAGAACTAAAAGCTGTTCAACATGATTACCAATCGTTTATCTCACTTCTAGAAAAAGCGAAAAGTCATTCGAGAATATAAAAAAAGACGGGTCGCAATTATTGCGACTCGTCTTTTTGTAAGGTTTGTGCTTTTACATTAGATGGGTACCAAACGTAAGGGTTCTCTCCACGATCACGAATTTCATCGTAATGTACCGCATCAAATTTCATATTTAGCCAAAACTGATCAGATCCTTGGCGTGCATTTGTTTTAACTGGATAACCAAATGATTTCGCGTGTTCAACGAGTGCTTTACCGAATCGTTGGTTACGATAAGGTTCAAGAACTTCGAGTTTCCAAAGCTCTAAGTATTTTTGTGCTGGGGAGAAATACAAGTCATATGCCTTGTCAATCTCATATAAACACATTCTCGCTACGAGCCTGTCCCCGATGTAAATGCCGAAAAAAGGAGATTTGCTGTTATTTTCAATCATATCTTGCTCTAATTCTTCTTTCATAGAAAGTTCTTGGATTCCAACTTCCCGGAATGCTTTAAAATCCTCAAGTGTTTTGTAATTAATTCGGAGTTGCTCAATTTGTACGTCCAATGAAGTGCCTCCTTCGCTGTCTTTATTACAATTCTATACTACTATAAATTAACATTTTTGTCGTAGGTGACGACAAAAATCGTTGAAAGACAGTTAAGCATTTCTTGATTGGGTTATGCTAAACTGAGTAGTAGAGAATGGGCTGCGTACACCAAAAGAATAGACACCTTTGCTGCTGCTCGAAGGGAGTTGTGGCGAGACTTGACGATGATAACTTTACTTACAGTGCTTATTACTTTTCCGCTCGTCGTTTTTTTGTTACTATCAGTTTTGCTCGTACGTTTTATGAGCAATAAAACGAGGGCGTTAAAAATTGCCGCAGATTGCAGTGTGCCGTTTTTCTTTTTTGCAGTAATGATGATTTGGTATGAACTGTTTACGATCGGCTTCATTTGGATTGCCTTGGTGTTTTTATTCATTGGTATGTGGTTAACATTTGCCCAGTGGAAAAAGTTCGGCGATCTTTACGGTAGAAAGTTATTTACAGCGATTTGGCGAACGTATTTTATCGTTTTAGTGCCGATGTATGTTACGTTGTTATGCATCGGAATCCTTTCGAGTGTAACTACATATTTCATAGCATAAGCTTGATGTGAACGAACGAACTCGTCAAGAAAGGTCGGGAATCATGACAATAGAAAGATATTCAATGAATTTGGATAAATGGTTGAGTGGATACGCAAGTGGCGATGATGAAGTTCAATGTTTGTTTGATTATCGACCGATCGGTCATTCAACCGAACGCTTTGAAGAATTAAAGAGTTATCAGTTAAACCACGATGATTTGCGTCAGGCGCTACACGAATATCATCAGCAGTTTGAATACAATGACATGCAGTTAGCGCAAATTGAAAAATTAAAAGATCAAAACGCTACGGTCGTCGTAGGGGGACAGCAAGCAGGTCTTTTTACTGGACCGATCTATACAATTGCTAAAGCCTTAACGATCATCCAAAAAGCGAAGGTCGAACAAGAGCGTCTGCAAACGCCAGTGATTCCGGTTTTTTGGATCGCTGGAGAAGATCATGATATTGATGAAGTGAACCATGTGTATGTACACAGCACAACGGGTAGTGTAAAGCGAGTGAAGTATACTGGAGAGACGAAAGCAGGGGCACCAGTAACGCATCAGCCTCTTGACAAAGAAGCGATGGAGAAGATGATTGACGAGATTCTAATCGCGCTTGGTGAGACGGACCACACGAAATCATTGCGTGACAAGCTACAACAGTTCGCGACACGTTCTAGAACGTTCACTCATTTCTTTGCTGAGATGATGTCTTGGATCTTTAAAGATGAAGGACTCGTGCTCATTGACCCTGAAGAACCCATTTTTAGAAAGTTGATGGGGAACATATTTGAAGCACTGCTTTTGCAAAATGACGATGTACGTCAAAGTTTTGCGAAAAGCAGTGAGCGCATGGAAGAGCAAGGGGAAGAACCGTTTATTGCCCTTTCCAAAGATCATGCTCATCTGTTTTACCATATCGACGGCTATCGAGAGAAGCTGGTTGCAAATGAAGACGGAACGCTTTCAATCAGTGATCATCGCTTTAATCAATCGTCGAAACAATGGGCAAATGAAGCTCAAGAATATCCTGAGCGCTTTAGTAGCAACGTATTTACGAGACCGTTTGTTCAAGAGCAGGTGTTGCCTGTGTTGTATTTCGTAGCGGGACCAGGTGAAATTAAATATTGGTCGATGCTTAAGCCATTGTTCCACCAATTTAACCGCAAAGTTCCCCCTGTCACCTTGCGCTTACAACAAACGTTTGTAAACCGACGTAGCGAAAAGGGCATTCGCATTAGCCAAAAGACGCCTTTAGAAATCGTTTCAGAAGGTACACGAGCAAGAAGAGAAGAGCTAAAAGAACAGTACCATAAAGTGGACAGTGAGAAACTGTATGAACGTAGTGTCAGCCTTCTAGAAGAAGCGGAGAAAGAAATGAGAGAAGCGCTTCTTTCATTTTCTAGAAGCGAAGAACGATATAGTGATCGTCGTTTAAATGAAATGAAACGAACATTTGAGTCGATGCGAGACAGAATCGACAGCTGGCAGTACCACAAAGCGAACGTTGATATTAATAAACTAACTCATGCGGAGGCACACTTATCGCCTAACGGTAAACCGCAAGAGCGAATGTTAACGATCGTCCAAGTGATAAATGAGATGGGGATTGAACGTTTACGAACCCTTCTCTTTAGTGCAACGTTTGAAGAGTATCAACATCTCGTCTATTACGAATAAATCCCCCCACTTGTCCCCACGAGTAGAGTGGGTTAATCGATTAAGCCGGTGTTTTTCTTCTAAGTGGAAGGAAAGCACCGGTTTTTTTATCTTTTTATTGATTGAATTATTTGTCTTTTATCGTAAGGCAATGAAAAAAGCGATGTCTGAAGAGTGTAGAATCCGTCGGAAGAAACGTCTAATTAGACAGAGCCCGTCAAAACTTACAGCAGGAATGAAACGATCCTCGACATCGAGTGAAATGCCCCGTGAAGTTTACGCCATTTTTCACGGTATTTAGCGCGTAGTGAGATTGATAATAGTGATACATTTAATGAATAAGTGAAAACTGTAGTTATAAGAGCACGGGAAAGCCTGATTTGTCAAGGTTTTCCCGTGCTTATTCTCGTTTGTAGTCGCGACAAAATTAGCGTCATTTCATAAGGTAATAAAACTGTAAAGAAATTGACGTAAAAAAATCGAGTATAAAACGTGGTGTAAAGTGGGGGATTGTGGTAAGTTAAAAATATCAAGTGGAGGGGGATGGCGAACATGTTCATGGGAGAGTATACCCACGCCATCGATGAAAAAGGACGGCTCATTATTCCATCAAAGTTTCGCGAACAATTGGGGGACCAGTTTGTCGTAACGAGAGGAATGGACCAGTGTGTCTTCGTATACCCTAGATCTGAATGGGACCTGCTTGAACAGAAGTTAAAATCATTGCCATTTACTAAAAAGGATGCCAGAGCGTTTACCCGTTTTTTCTTTTCGGGTGCTCAAGAGACATCTTTTGATAAACAGGGGAGAGTCAACATCCCGCTACCGCTTCGAACCTATGCGAATTTAGAGAAGGAATGTGCCATTATTGGTGTTTCAAGAAGAGTTGAGATTTGGAATTCTTCTATTTGGGAAGCCTACTTTACTGAGTCGGAAGAATCGTTTAGCGAGATTGCTGAATCAATGGAAGATCTTGATTTCTAAAGAAAGGAGCGTGCAACGATTTTTAAGCATGAAACTGTGCTTCTACAAGAAGCCGTTGACTATTTGGATATCAAACCCGATGGTGTCTATGTCGATTGTACTTTCGGCAGGGGAGGACACTCATCGCACATCTTAGAACAGTTAAATGATCAAGGTAGGCTGTACGCTTTTGATGCAGATGAGGAAGCGATTTTGTCAGCGAAAGAACGATTCGCAGATGAACGACGTTTAATACTTACTCACGTCAACTTTAAAGAAGCGGTACCGACGCTTCGTTCACTAGGTGTTGAACAGATTGATGGCGTTTTGTTCGACCTTGGTGTATCTTCACCGCAATTTGATGATAAATCCCGAGGGTTTAGTTACCAAGGGGATGCTCCGCTTGATATGAGAATGGACAGGCGTCAACCGTTGTCAGCGAAAGAAGTCGTTAACGAGTGGAGTTTTGAACAATTATCACAGATGATTTATCGCTACGGGGAAGAGAAATTTGCAAAGCAAATTGCACGCGCGATTGAAAGAGCACGGATGAAAGAGCCAATCGAAACGACCGACCAACTCGTTGAGCTCATTAAAGAAGGAATTCCAGCTGCAGCGAGAAGGACTGGGGGACATCCTGCTAAGCGAACGTTTCAAGCGATTCGGATTGCAGTTAATGATGAATTGCAATCGTTTGAGCGTGCGTTATCCGATTTTGTATCCATGATGAACTTGAATGGACGCATCGCGGTCATTACGTTTCATTCGTTAGAAGATCGCTTAACGAAGTCGACATTAGACGAATTTTGTCGCTTACCAAAGCTTCCGCCAGGTTTACCAGTGATCCCTGAAGAATTAGAACCGTCGATGCGCTGGGTAAAAAAGAAACCAATTTTACCGAGTGACGAGGAAATTGAACACAACCGTAGAGCCCGTTCTGCTCGTCTTCGCGTCGTAGAAAAAATAAAGTAATCAAATCGAGGGAGGCAGCAATGAGTCAATTCGCACATAAACATCAACATGTTGAAGAGCATCATCAAAGTCAAGATGTACGTACCGTAAAAAAGCGTATTCATAAACGAATTACTCTTGGTGAAAAATGCATCATGTTCATGATTCTTGCCATTGTTGTGACGACTGCCCTTTTTATGATCTCCAACTACGCGACCATTTACGGTCAAAACAGTAGCATTGACACGTTGGAGCGTGACATTGCAGCTCAACAAGAGCGTAATGCTGGATTGGATTTACAAGTCGCGGAATTAAGTGACCCTGAGCGAATTCTACACTTAGCACAGGAGCATGGTATGGAGTTAAATGAAGCCAATGTGCAGGTTGTAACAGGTAACGAATAGTACGCATCGAGCAAGGTGGTGGTGTTGTGAAACGTACAACGATCGTATACCGAGCGTTAACCGTGTTCGCCGTTGCTGCGCTTTTTTTGGCAGTCATTGGCGGACGTTTTTTATATGTACAAGTAGCAAAAGGGACGAGCGAGCACGACTATATGGCGTATGCAGAAAGTCAGTGGACGAGTGAGCAACCGTTACACGGTGAAAGGGGAACGATTTACACGAGTAACGGAAGTGCCATTGCAGAAGAAGTGTCCTCTTATTCAGTCCAAGCCATTCTTAAAGATGATTATGGCTATGAAGCTGTAGAAGATATTGATCACACTGCTGAGCAGTTAGCGCCTTATATTGGTCTTGAAACGAACGAATTAAGAGATATGTTGCAAAGAGGTGTCGATGCAGATCGTTTCCAAGTTGAATTAGGAAGCGGCTCTCGTCAATTAACGTATGAAGAAAAAGAAAACATTGAGGACTTAGAACTTGCGGGGATTGAATTCAAAACGGAACCAAGACGATATTATCCGAACCAAGACTTTGCTTCTCATGTCGTTGGATATTTTGATCGAAGCGAGGATGAACCAGCAATGGGGTTGGAATCGTCGTTAGATGAGTATCTACTCGGAAGTGGAGGCTCGTATAGTTATTTACGTGCCCGAAACGGTGTGCCATTGCCCGGTGAGGCGCGTGAGATGGAAGAAGCGTATCACGGACAAGACGTCTACTTGACGTTGCATTCACACATTCAACTTGCCGTTGAACAAGCACTAACGGTTGCTGAAACGCTGTACGATCCTGAGCGCATGATGGCGATCGTTGCGGATCCGAAAACAGGTGAAGTACTCGCGATGAGTAATCGTCCGTCGTTTAATCCAAATTATTATCAATCGATCTCGAACCATATGAACTTTACCGTGTCTGACCATTTCGAACCAGGCTCGACGATGAAGATGTTTACGATGGCTGCAGCGATTGAAGAAGGCGTATACGATGACGAAGAGTATTTCCAATCGGGAACGTATAGCACTGGATATAGTGATACCCCGCTCATTCGTGACCACAATCAAGGACGAGGTTGGGGAGACATTCCTTATAAAGAAGCGATGCCGAGGTCGGCAAACACTGCTTTTGCAAGCATTGTTAATGACAAGCTCGGTGCAGACCGATTCTATGAATATATGGAACGCTTCGGATTTGGAAGACCGACTGGGATTGGTTTGCCGATGGAAGCTTCAGGCTTAATGTCTGAAAATGACTTAGGGGCCATCTATTCAGGGTTTGGACAAGCATCGGCCGTTACACCGATTCAACAAGTTCAAGCGGCAACGGCAATCGCCAACGGTGGCGATATGGTTCAGCCATATTTAATCGACAAAATCGTTAACCCGAATACAGGAGACGTCACGTATGAACATGAACCTGAGCTTTCAGGTCAGCCGATCTCTGAAGAAACAGCAAACCAAGTGAAAAGTCAATTACGCGATGTTGTGTACAGTGATATTGGTACGGGTCAACCGTATCAAGTAGAAGGAATTGAAGTTGCAGGGAAGACGGGTACGGCACAAATTCCGAGTGAAGGTGGATATTTGAACGGCCATAATCAGAACATCTTTTCCTTTTTAGGGATGGCCCCGTATGACGATCCTGAACTTATTGTTTACGTTGCTGTAGATCGACCGAATATGCCTGATGGTAGAAGTGGTAACGGAGCTGTCGCTGAGATTTTTAATACGGTGTTAAAACAGAGTATCCAATACTTGAATTTAACGTCATATGGTCTTGATGCTGATGAGTATCAACCAGAAGGTACTGAAGTGACCGATGTGACTGGATCTAGAATTAATCGTGCTGTGGAAGAGTTGCAAGAGCATAACCTTGACGCAGTAGTAATAGGTGATGGCAACCGGGTTGAAAAACAATACCCTGACGCCCACGACAAAGTTTTAGCAGGTGAAAAGATCTTTCTTCATACTGGTGGCGAAAGTATCATGCCTGACTTTACAGGATGGTCGCAACGAGATGTGATGAAGTTTGGTGTGGTTGCAGACCTTGACATTCATGTGGAAGGTAACGGTTTTGCAATGAATCAATCATTAGAACCTGGGGCGTCATTATCTGGAGTAGAAACGATTGACGTTGCATTTACAACAGACCGAAGTGCTTTAGACGATGAAGATGAAGAATCGCTGCCAGATGAAGCGGAAGGGTCATCTGAAGAGTCACCAACAGAAGAAGTAGAAGAATCACCAGAAGAAGAGGAACCAGTAGAATAATCGTTTGCAGTTCTGATTAGAACCGTACAAGCATATCGTAAAAGGGACAGACCGTAATCGGAGGACTTTTGAAAAGCGTCGAACGTATACGCTACACATTAGCCCTCCTTTTTTTGAACCTCTCGTTAAAGGTGGCCCTTTTATGTCAAAAATAACAAAAACGCTCGTACGTAAACGCCTCTTTTTCTTTTTAATCATTGGCCTCGTTTTGGCAATTGTATTAATGGCAAGACTAGGGTATGTACAGTTTGGTCTTGGTGGCTGGCTTACAGGAGCTGCTGAAGATTCATGGAGCCGTGATTTACCTTTTGAAGCAGAACGAGGAGAGATCTTGGATCGAAATGGAGAAGTGTTGGCAACAAATGTTAGTGCACCGTCTGTGCTCGTCGTTCCACGGCAAATTGATCATCCTGAAGAAACGGCGGCAATGCTTGCAGATTTACTAGACGGAGATAAAGAGCGAATCTACCGTCAAGTGACTGAGAACAGCTCAATCGTAAGAATTAATCCAGATGGCCGAAAGATTGATCAAGAGGTGGCTAGTGATATACGTAAAATGCGCCATTCAGGCGTTTATATTGTTGAAGACAATAAGCGTCATTATCCACAAGGTGAACACCTCGCACACGTACTCGGCTTCGCTGGGATTGATAATCAAGGCTTAGTCGGTTTGGAAAGTTTTTATGACGACAAATTGGCAGGACAAAGTGGTCACGTATCCTTCTTTTCAGATGCACAAGGTCGTCGTCTTCCAGATATGGCTGATCAATATCAACCACCACAAAATGGAATGGACGTAAAGTTAACGATCGACGATCGGGTGCAAAAAATTATTGAACGTGAGCTTGATAATGCAGAAGCAACGTATAATCCAGACGGTGCGCTCGCGATTGCGATGGATCCACAATCTGGAGAAATCCTTGGCATGTCTAGTCGCCCTCACTTTAACCCAGACGATTATCAAGCCGTATCACCAGAGATTTACAATCAGAATCGCCCGATTTGGGCGCAGTATGAACCCGGGTCAACGTTCAAAATCATAACGCTTGCAGCTGCACTAGAAGAGAATAAAGTTGACCTAGATAATGATCACTATTACGATAGTGGGTCAATTGAAGTGGCAGGACATCGGCTTCGCTGTTGGAAAAAAGGTGGGCATGGCAGTCAAACGTTTCTAGAAGTTGTACAAAACTCTTGTAACCCAGGCTTTGTTGTTCTTGGGGAACGCTTAGGTACAGAGAAGTTATTTGACTACATTCGAGCTTTTGGTTTCGGTGAAGAGACAGGCATTGATATGGACGGCGAAGGATCTGGCATTCTATTTAAAGAAGAAAATGTCGGTCCGCTCGAACGTGCGACGACCGCATTCGGTCAAGGGGTTGCCGTTACACCGATTCAACAAGTTGCCGCCGTTGCCGCAGCAGTAAATGGTGGAACGTTATACCAACCGTTTATTGCAAAAGATTGGATTAACCCTGATACAGATATGGTGATTGACAGTCAAATGCCAATCGCAAAACGTAACGTCATCTCAGAAGAGACGTCTAAAGAAGTGCGTCGTGCCCTTGAGAACGTAGTCGCTCAAGGCACAGGTGGAAAAGCATTTGTTGATGGCTACCGAGTAGGTGGCAAAACAGGTACCGCTCAAAAGGCTTCTGGTGGTCGATACTTGGAAAACAATCATATCGTTTCATTTATCGGGTTTGCCCCAGCTGATGATCCACAAATCGTCGTCTACGTCGCTGTAGACAATCCGAAAAACACGGTTCAGTTTGGTGGTGTTGTTTCCGCACCTATTGCAGGTAAGATTATTGGCGATAGTTTAGAAGCGCTTGGCGTCCCTAAACGAGAGGATCAAATCGAGAAGAAATTAACGTGGACGGACGTACCGGTTTTAGAAGTTCCTGATCTTACTGGATTGACCCTTCGAGACATTCACGATGCGAGTTATCCGTTAGAACTTGATATTCAAGGAAATGGTGAATTTATCCAACGTCAATCACCAGCAGCAGGCGAACGAGTGGAAGAAGGATCTACAGTCCGGATCTTTATGGGGGATGAAGAACAGCCAAGGGACTAATTTCCTTGGCTGATTGCTTATACATAAGAGTCTTTCGTAAGTTTTTTGCGTGTACTTAGAAATTGTGACCATATAAGAAGCTATTAATGATATAATAATTGCTTGTGAGAATGAAAGTGAGTGGTAAAAATGAAATTATATGATCTAACTGAAGACCTACTCGTCTTCCAAAAATCAACTTCACATAACCCTACAATTACATCTGTAGAAATGGACTCTAGAAAAATTCAATCAGGGTCTCTCTTCGTTGCACTTCGAGGCTTTACAGTGGACGGTCATTCGTTCGCCGAACAAGCCGAGCAAAAAGGTGCAAGTGCAATTATCGCTGAAGAGGTACTTAACGTTTCGATTCCAGTTATTGTCGTGAAAGATTCGTATCGTGCGTTGGCACAAATCGCGGCGAAGTTTTATGACGATCCGACAAAACAATTAAATGTGATCGGAGTAACAGGGACGAATGGAAAGACAACAACAACACACTTAATTGAAAACATCTTTAACGAAGCAAAACGTTCATTAGGTTTAATCGGGACATTGTATACAAAGTATGCAAACGAGACGTTTGAATCGAAGAACACAACGCCAGAATCATTGCTACTACAAAAAACCTTCCGTGACATGGCTGATGCAGGCGTTACAGATGTGGCAATGGAAGTGAGTTCACAAGCGCTCGCACTCGGTCGTGTTCGTGGGACGGACTTTAACGTAGCTGTTTTTACGAACCTGACTGCTGACCACTTAGATTATCATGAAACCATTGACAATTATAAGCACGCGAAGAGTTTATTATTCTCTCAACTCGGGAACCGATACGCGGATGAGTTAAAAGCAGCCGTTTTAAACATCGATGACCCAGTGAGTGCAGAACTCATGCAAGCAACAGCAGCTCCAGTCATTACGTATGGACTAAGTGATAAAGCGGATGTTCGTGGGAAGAACTTACGTCAAACGCCTTCAGGTACATTTTTTACGTTAGAAATTGGCGATCAATCGATCGACCTCGATCTTAAAATGGTCGGAAGGTTTAACGTCTATAATGCGTTAGCGGCAGCTAGTGCAGCGTACGTCTCAGGGATTTCCCTAGAGACGATTAAATCTAGCTTAGAAGCAAGTAAGCCAATTCCAGGTCGATTTGAAACGGTGAACATAGGCCAAGATTATGCCGTTATTGTTGATTATGCCCACACGGCAGACAGCCTTGACAACATTATGCAAACCGTTAAAGACCTTGCAACGAAAAATGTCTACGTCGTTGTTGGCTGTGGTGGGGATCGTGATCGTACGAAACGTCCAGAAATGGCTAGAATTGCTGAGAGTTTTGCAGATCTCGCGATTTTCACGAGTGACAACCCGAGATCAGAAGATCCAGAACATATTCTGCGTGACATGGTTGCAGGTGTACAAACAAATCGTTATGAAGTGATCGTGAACCGAACGGAAGCGATTGATTATGCGATTTCTAAAGCAACGAAAGATGACGTGATTGTCATTGCTGGTAAAGGTCACGAAACGTATCAAGAAGTAAACGGCGTATTTCATGATTTTGACGATCGTGAAGTTGCGAAAGAAGCGATTATGAAACGGTTAAGCCAAGCGTAAACAATGGTGAAAGGAGAGAGCTTACATGTTTGAACCCGTTATACTCATCGCGATTGCAACTGCATTTGTTTTATGCGTTGCTCTTTCCCCATTGTTTATTCCAATGCTTCACCGTATGAAGTTTGGGCAAAGCATTCGCGACGAAGGACCAAAAAGTCATCAAAAGAAAAGTGGTACGCCAACGATGGGAGGCATCGTTGTACTCATTAGTATCGTTTTGACGGTGTTTATCGTCATCGCGTTCGTACCGCAACTAGAGCTCGATTATCGCATATGGTTATTGTTGCTCGTAACCGTAGCCTTTGGTCTCGTCGGATTTCTTGATGACTTTATTAAAGTTGTCATGAAACGAAACCTCGGTTTAAATTCAAAACAAAAACTTCTAGCACAACTTGTCGTTGCTGCGATCTTCTATTTCGTACTTCGTCAATATGAATTTTCTACGAGTGTGCACATTCCAGCTACTTCACTATCCATTGATATCGGTTGGTTGTACTTGCTGCTCGTTGCAGTGATGCTCGTCGGCGCTTCCAACGCTGTGAATTTAACGGATGGCCTAGATGGACTGCTTGCAGGTACATCTGCAATTGCATTTGGTGCTTTCACCGTGCTCGCATGGGCTGCCGGATTTACAGAAGTTGCGATCTTCTCAGCGGCAGTTGTTGGTGCGGTACTCGGTTTCCTTGTCTTTAATGCGCACCCAGCTAAAGTATTTATGGGTGACACAGGGTCCCTTGCATTAGGTGGTGCGATTGCGGCGATTGCAATTTTGATTGAGATGGAAATTCTTCTCGTCTTAATTGGTGCTGTGTTCGTCATTGAGACGCTTTCTGTCATCATTCAAGTAACGTCCTATAAGCTAACGAAGAAGCGAGTATTTAAGATGAGTCCACTCCATCATCATTATGAGCTTGTCGGTTGGTCTGAATGGAAAGTGGTTATCGTCTTTTGGGTCGCTGGATTAATCTTTGCGGTGCTTGGCGTGTACATTGGGGTGTTAGATTTATGATGATGGATCAATTGCAAGATAAATACGTTTTAATTTTAGGGCTTGCTAGAAGCGGAGAAGCGGCTGCGCGCCTTCTAATAAAGCATGGTGCAAACGTTGTCGTTAATGAATACAAGTCAAAAGAAGAGTTAAACAACGTTGAAGCATTAGAAGCCCTCGGGGTTACGTTCGTAACCGGAGGGCATCCCCCGCACCTTCTTGAACAAAATCCAGCTTTTATCGTAAAAAATCCGGGCATTCGTTATGATAATCCAATCGTTCTTGGAGCTATTCAACAAAACATTCCAGTCGTTACGGAAGTAGAGCTCGCGGGTGAGATTCTTAAAGGGACGCTCATTGCGATTACTGGTTCGAATGGTAAAACGACAACGACAAAGTTAATCGAAGAAATGATTGCTGCAGATGATAAACGAGCGTTTTTAGCAGGGAACATCGGCTTGCCAGCTTGTGAAGTGGCAGAGAAGGTTCATGAAGACGACTATATGGTCACAGAAGTGTCTAGTTTCCAGTTAAAAGGAACGATTAACTTTAAGCCAGAGGTTGCCGTCTTGTTAAACATCTTTGACGCTCATTTGGATTATCATGGTACAAAAGACGATTATGTCGATTCAAAAGCGAACGTAACCGCTTTTCAAGATGCTACTGATGTGCTCGTCTACAATGAAGATGATCCAACGGTTAAGGAAATTGCAAGCCGTTCAAAAGCAAAAACGCTACCGTTCTCAATCCAGTCCACGTTATCAAACGGTGTGAGTTTAGATGAAAATAAGAAAGTCATTCAAGTTGATGGTGAGCCGATCATTGCCATTGACAAGATCGTGCTCCCAGGCATGCACAATTTGGAGAACATCCTCGCAGCGATCGCAGTCGCTACGACGTGCAACATTAACAAAGAAGCTATTGCTCACGTGTTAATGTCATTTAGTGGTGTTGAACATCGATTGCAATTCGTTAAAGAATTGAATGGACGAAGAGTCTATAACGATAGTAAAGCGACGAACATATTAGCGACTGATAAAGCGCTACGCGCCTTTAACGAACCAATTGTACTCATTGCAGGCGGATTGGATCGTGGCAATGAGTTTGATGAACTCGTCTCCAGTTTAACGAGTGTGAAAGCACTTATAACGTATGGTGAGACGAAAGAGAAGTTAAAGCGTGCTGGTCAAACGGCAGGTGTTCAGTCGATTGGTCTACATGAAACGATTGAAGAAGCGGTTGAACAAGCGTATGAAGTCTCTGACGAAGGTGACGTTATTTTACTGTCTCCAGCTTGTGCGAGTTGGGATCAGTTTAAAACCTTTGAAGAGCGTGGAGAAGCGTTTTTGAAAGCTGTTGAAGCAATTCAGTAAAGGGTGGACATGTTACGGCAACACGCGTCATAAGCTGTATTAGGACTGTTCAAACAAGAACAGCTTAATCAGCGTTGTGACGGGGTGAAACTGTGAAAAATACAAAACAACCGGTCGATGGTTTATTATTATTTGCCATTGGTGCATTGCTAATTATCGGGGTTATTATGGTGTACAGTGCGAGTGCCGCTTGGGGGGAGTATCGTTTTAACGATCCGTTCTATTTCTCCAAGCGACAAGCGCTCTTTGCATTTGTCGGTGTCATTGGTCTCGTCATTATGATGCACTTTGACTACTGGAAGATGAGAAGGTATGTCGTACCTGCACTTTTTGTCTGCTTTGGTTTACTTATTCTCGTGCTCATTCCTGGTGTCGGCTTAATTCGTGGTGGTGCCCAGAGTTGGATTGGTGTAGGTGCTTTCTCCATTCAACCGTCGGAGTTTATGAAACTTGCGATGATTGGGTTTTTGGCACACTGGCTTTCCAATAACAATCAACTGCTGTCGTCCTTTAAAAAAGGGCTTTTGCCACTGCTTGCAACGATTTTTGTAGCGTTTGGTATGATTATGTTGCAACCTGATTTAGGTACTGGAGCGGTCATGGTGGCAACATCATTTATCATTTTATTCGTTGCGGGAGCAAGGATTAAGCACTTTGCTGTTCTCGGTGGGATTGGGGTATTAGGATTTGTAGGGCTGATTGCATCTGCACCTTACCGAATTGACCGAATCACATCGTTTTTAGATCCGTGGAGCGATCCACTCGGAACAGGGTTTCAAATTATTCAATCACTTTATGCGATTGGACCAGGCGGATTGTTTGGAATGGGTTTTGGTGAAAGTAGACAAAAATACTTTTACTTACCCGAGCCTCAAACGGATTTTATATTTGCCGTGATTGCAGAAGAAGGTGGCTTTATTGCAGGAGCGATGGTGATCTTCTTGTTTACAGTCATCTTATGGAGAGGGATTCGAGCTGCATTGCTTGCTCCTGATTCGTTCGGCACATATCTTGCGGTCGGAATTGTTGGTATGCTTTTCGTACAAGTAGCGATCAACATCGGCGTTGTCATTGGCTTAATTCCAGTAACAGGGATTACGCTGCCACTCTTAAGTTATGGTGGCTCATCGCTTACGCTCATGCTCGTTGCTTTAGGTATTCTATTAAACATTAGCGCTCACGCAAGAAGCGTTTAATATTTTGAAATTAGGTGGGAAAATGAAAGTATTATTAACTGGTGGAGGTACAGGCGGTCACATTTACCCTGCACTTGCCCTTGCAAATGAAATTAAACGTCAGTACCCAGACGCCCATTTCTTATATATCGGTACGTCCAATGGTTTAGAAGCAAACATCGTTCCAAACCACCCATTGCCGTTTGAAACGATTGAGATTAGTGGATTTAAGCGAAAGCTTTCCTTCGAAAATGTGAAAACGATTAAGCGCTTTTTAATGGGTACGAAACGAGCGAAATCATTGATTCGTTCGTTTCAACCAGATGTGGCGATTGGAACAGGCGGCTACGTTGCGGGTCCTGTCATGTATGCGGCAGCGAAGTTAAACGTTCCAACGATCATTCATGAACAAAACAGTGTTCCTGGGCTAACGAATAAATTTTTAAGTCGATACGTCGATCGTGTCGCGACGTGTTTTGATGAAGCGACGAACTATTTTCCAAAAGAAAAGACGGTATACACTGGAAATCCAAGAGCTCAAGAAGCGTTACGTGCAGACAACGTCGATTTACAAAATGAATATGGACTGGATGCAAATGTACCTACTGTATTGATTGTCGGAGGTAGTCGAGGTGCAAGACCGATTCATGAAGCGTTTTTGGAAGCACTTCCGCAGTTAAAAGACAAAATCTGTCAATTTCTCTATGTTACGGGCGACGTTCATTATGATAAAGTGAAAGAGCAACTAGAAACGATTGAGACGAATCAACACGTCGTTATTCGTCCATTTATTTCAGATATGCCGAGCGTTTTAAAAAGTGTCGATGCAATCGTTAGTCGTGCTGGTGCAACAACCCTCTCAGAAATTACAGCAATTGGGATTCCATCAATTCTGATTCCAAGTCCTTATGTAACAAATAACCATCAAGAACACAATGCACGAGCGCTTGAAAAAGCAGGTGCAGCAATTGTCCGTAAAGAAAATGAATGGGGAGCAGAACAGTTTGCTTCTGACTTACGCAACATTTTTGACGGAGAAACGCAAAGCAACATGAAGCTTGCTGCACAAAAAGCAGGAACTCCTGATGCGAGTGATCGTTTAATCAAAGTGATCCAAACATTAATCAAAGAATAACAGCAGGACGGTAGGAGGACATTTCTATGGCAGACAAACAAAATGTCGTCTCTGTGAGCGACCGAATACCAGCGTTAAAAGAACAGAGGAAAAAGCGAGCCAACCGCCGTCTCATTTTTTATTTAAGTATTTTCTTTATCCTTATTGGGATCGTCGTCTACTTTCAATCTCCTCTAAGTCATGTACAGCAAATCCAAGTTGAAGGAAATTACACTGGAGAAACTCGTGAGATTATTGATCAAAGTGCGCTCGTAAGTGGTGAGAGCATATGGTCACAATCGCTCAGTAGTGCAAAAGAGCGAGTTGAACAAATTCCATACATTGAAGAAGCGACAATTGAACGATCCCTCCCGACAACATTACGAATTATTGTCCAAGAACGGGATCGTACGGCTTATTTGCATAGCAATGATCAATTTATTCCCGTCTATGGGAACGGTCAATTAATGGATGAACAATCGCTCGACACCTACCCAAGTGATGCACCAATTATTTTTAACTGGCAAAACGAAGAGCTGTTAGAAGCGTTTTTCGTTGAATTGGACAAGCTTGGTAGCGGAATGATCAATCACATATCGGAGATTCATCCGAGTGATGACGATCCTACACTTCTTCGCTTATTCATGAACGACGGAATTGAAGTAGAAACGACGATTGAAAACTTCGCAAGCTACATGGCGCCTTATCCAACGGTTGCAAGGCAAATCTCAGAGCCTTCGGACGGAATTTTGCACATGAAAATGAGCCCTTACTTTGAAGCGTTTAATCCTGAAGAGTATGCCGGGGAGATTCATGAAGAGCACATTGATACGGGTGATGGTGGGCTAGAAACTGAGGAAGAACCAGTTACAGAAGAGCCCATTGAAGAAGGAGAAAATAACTGATCTAATGGACACACTTCCCATTTGGGAACTGTGGCTTTCGTGCTAGCGTTTATCTAGAGCGTTTTTCGCTTTCCTCCTTATCAATTCTAGTGTAGACTTGTACATAGTAATTCTTTTTCACAACTGATAAAGGATTTTCACATCCCCGAATCGAATTAAAGAAGAACGGTAGTCATTTTATTTCGGTTCATTACTAAGAAGAAATGTAATAGAAACGAAGCCGTTTCATTACAAGTAGGAGGTACCGTTCATGGACAACAACACAATTTATGTCAGTCTTGATATTGGTACAGCCGAGGTACGTGTCATGATCGGGGAAATGTCAGCAGGAATGTTGAACATTATTGGAGTAGGCAATGCAGCTTCTACTGGAATTAAAAAAGGTGCAGTCGTTGACATAGATGCCACTGTAAATGCAATTCGAGAAGCCGTCGATAAAGCAGAGCGAATGGTAGGGATGTCAATTAAACAAGTGGTTGTCGGCATTAACGGAAACCACATTGATCTCCATCAAACACACGGAATCGTAGCTGTATCAAGTCCAAACAAAGAAATTACAGCAGAAGATATTGATCGCGTTACCGATGCAGCTTCAGTCGTGAGCATTCCTCACGATCGTGAAATTGTTGATATCGTACCCTTACAATACATCGTTGATGGGTATGACGGAATTACAGATCCAACTGGGATGATCGGAGTTCGTTTGGAAATGGAAGGGTTATTGGTCACAGGATCAAAAACCGTTTTACATAACTTACTTCGATGCGTTGAAAAAGCAAACCTTGAAATTACAGACATCTTCTTGCAGCCACTTGCTGCAGGTGAAATTGCTGTATCAAGCGATGAAAGAATGCTCGGTGTTGCACTCGTAGACATTGGTGGTGGCCAAACGACCATTTCTTATTTTAAGAACGGTGGTTTGCACTCAACGTATGTGATGCCAATTGGCGGATCACACGTCACCAATGATTTATCTGTTGGGTTGCGCACGACAATGACACAAGCTGAACAATTGAAAACAGAACACGGTCATGCATTTATTGATGACAGTAGTGATGAAGTCACTACGACAATTACGCCGATGGGTCAAGGTAGTGGCGAAGAATATTCTCAACGAGATCTTGCTCACATCATTGAGCCTCGTATGGAAGAAATCTTCGAACTCGTAAACGAAACGTTAGACGCAGAAGGTGATATTCCTGGAGGAGTCGTACTCACAGGTGGCGGAGTGATGCTTCCTGGCACACTCGAGCTAGCTCGTGATGTACTCGGTCGAAACGTCCGGATGGCGATTCCAGATTATATCGGTGTCAGAGAACCACGGTATACAAATGCAGTTGGACTCATTGAATTTGCTCACAAGCATGTTAGAATGCATAATAAAGAGATGGTCGCTGCGACAACTGAATCCGCACAACCAAAAGTAGAACAAAATCGCAAATCAAGACATTCTGCGAATGAACTAGAAGAATCGAATGAAGATAGCCCTGGCGTAAAAAAACGCGTACGTAACTTCTTTAAAGTGTTTTTTGAATAGGACAGGCACATTTGACTGATGAGGGGGACCTGAGATGCTAGAGTTTGAAATGGACATGGACCAACTCGCCCAAATTAAAGTTATTGGGGTCGGAGGCGGCGGTTCCAACGCGGTAAACCGAATGATTGAAAACGGTCTACAAGGCGTAGAATTTATTGCTGTAAATACAGATGCTCAAGCATTGCAATTATCACAAGCTGAAACGAAACTACAACTAGGTGGAAAGTTGACGCGTGGTTTAGGTGCAGGAGCGAACCCAGAGATTGGGAAGAAAGCAGCTGAAGAAAGCAAAGAGCAGCTCGAAGAATGTTTAACAGGTGCTGACATGGTATTTATCACCGCTGGAATGGGTGGAGGTACAGGAACAGGAGCAGCACCGGTCATTGCAGAAGTTGCCAAAGAAATCGGCGCGCTAACGGTAGGTGTCGTCACTCGACCATTTTCTTTTGAAGGTAAGAAGCGTTCAACGCACGCGAAGAACGGTATCGAAGCTCTAAAGGAAAAAGTTGATACACTAATCGTAATTCCAAACGATCGCTTGCTTGAGATTGTTGACAAAAACACGCCAATGCTTGAAGCATTCCGTGAAGCAGACAACGTTCTTCGTCAAGGTGTACAAGGGATTTCAGATTTAATTGCTACTCCTGGTTTAATCAACCTTGACTTCGCCGACGTGAAGACAGTCATGAGTGAAAAAGGTTCAGCACTTATGGGTATTGGTATTGCAACCGGTGAGAATCGTGCAGCAGAAGCAGCCAAAAAGGCCATATCAAGCCCACTCCTTGAGACGTCTGTAGACGGAGCGCAAGGGGTACTCATGAACATTACAGGTGGTTCGAACTTAAGCTTGTTTGAAGTTCATGAAGCAGCGGAGATTGTTTCCGATGCCTCGGATCCAGAAGTAAACATGATTTTCGGTTCCGTAATCAATGAAAATCTGAAAGAAGAAATCGTTGTAACGGTTATCGCGACTGGTTTTGATGACGTTGCTGATAAGAAAGCGAAACAACAAAAAGTTCGCGGTTCATCGATGCAACGCCAACAAGCGCCACGTGAAGAAGTGGAGCCGACGCGTGAACAACGGCAACAACCGGTTTACGAGGAGCCGCCACAACCAGAGCCACAACAAGAAGACGAATCAATCGACGTACCAGCGTTTCTACGCAATCGTCGAAGAAGAAGATAAGAAATAAGAGTCCAATTATTGGACTCTTATTTTTTTATGTTTGCATTGTCGAATGGTGAAATCGTGATTAATCAGACGTTCCTTACAACGTCGCCGTGGATTTCGACACATTTATACGTAAACCTGTAAAAAGAGTTAGAGACATGCTCTGAGAAAATGACATACTTCGAAATCGATTCTCTCTATACTAGTAATCAAGGAAAAACAGAAACCGTCTAGAGAGGAGGGAGTGGGCGTTCATTGACCTTATACATAGATGTCATCTATGGATTAAATACGGTCGTTACTGCTAGTCTCCTTTACATGACTGGCAAATGGCAAGGATATGAATTCTCTCTTTTCAGAGTATTGTTTGTCGCACTCATTACGAGCTTACCGTTATTTCTATGGTTAACCGACTACGGCGCAATGTTATTGCATCCAGTAAGCCAAGTGATCGTTTGCATCTGTACCGTATACTTTGCTTTTGGTTTTAAGCGATTCGCGCGGTTCATTAAAACGACGTTTACGTTTTATGTCATTTCATTATTATCTGGCGGAGCCGTCATTGCAATGACATGGTTTTGGCAATCATCACAATTACTACAGACGTGGAAACAGACGTCAAGCTGGGCTACGTTAGATCATATGCATGGGCTGCTCGTCTTATCCACATTACCCGTCGTGATTCTCTTAACGCAAATTACAAAACACTCACTAAAAGAAGAGAAACGCAATGAAAATAAAATCATAAACGTTCGCATTCAAATGGACGGTATCGTTGAATCCGTTTATGCAAAAGCACTCATCGACACCGGAAACCACTTGAAAGATCCTATTACGAGAAAGCCAGTTATGGTCGCGACTCTTTCCGTTCTTGAATCTGTTTTAACAAATGACTCACTCGAAAGCTTTTCAACATGGTTGAGTGCTGAAGGTACAAAAGGAGAAAATCCGTGGAATGAAAATGTTCGAATTATCCCATATCAAGCGATCGGCAAAGAACACGGATTTTTATTTGCGATCCAAGCAGCAGAAATTGAAATGGTAAGTGGTGACTCGTCTCACATTTTAAATCGAGCATTGATCGCATTTGAAACCCGTGCTGTATCATCAGAAGATCGTTTTCAATGCATCATCCCACCTGAAATGGTGCCAGCTGAATAAAGCCGAACGGAGGGGGATTTACATTGTGGAAGAAATCAAAGATGAAACTTACGATTCATTGGTATAAGTTACTCCAAAAACTAGGCATTAAACCCGACGAAGTGTACTACATCGGCGGTAGCGAAGCGTTGCCTCCACCTCTTAGCAAAGAAGAAGAAGCAGAGCTTTTAGAAAAGCTTCCAAACGGAGATCCTGAAGTACGCAGTCGCCTCATTGAACGGAACTTACGCCTTGTCGTCTACATCGCTCGAAAGTTCGAAAACACCGGCATTAACATTGAAGATTTGATTAGCATAGGAACGATCGGCCTTATTAAAGCTGTGAACACATTTAATCCCGAGAAAAAAATCAAACTAGCAACATACGCATCGCGGTGTATTGAAAATGAGATTCTCATGTATTTGAGACGCAACAACAAAACTCGTTCTGAAATTTCTTTTGATGAACCGTTAAATGTTGATTGGGACGGCAATGAATTATTATTATCAGATGTTATGGGAACCGAAGAAGATATCATTACACGAGATCTTGAAGATAAAGTTGATAAATCATTATTGCGCCGCGCATTAACGACACTCAATCCCCGTGAAAAACAAATTATGGAACTGCGATTTGGACTTGCGGGTACGAAAGAGAAGACACAAAAAGACGTCGCAGATATGTTAGGAATTTCTCAATCTTATATTTCAAGACTGGAAAAACGAATTATTCGCCGCCTAAGAAAAGAATTTAATAAAATGGTTTAATGAAAAAGCGAAGGATTACCGCCATTTTTATACCATTTATTGTCTATCTAAAAGATAAAACGAAAAGATTGATCGCATAAAAAGTCCTCCCGCGGACATACTGAACGTGAGCAGGAAGAACGAACCGTTCACTGCGATGACGCCGTGGGAGGGAACATATGTGACACGCAACAAAGTTGAGATCTGCGGAGTTGATACGTCTAAATTACCTGTACTTAAAAACGATGAAATGCGCATCCTTTTCCAAAAGCTCCAATCCGGAGAAGAATCTGCACGAGAAACACTCGTAAACGGAAATTTACGACTCGTACTTAGCGTCATTCAACGTTTTAACAATCGTGGCGAATATGTCGACGATCTATTCCAAGTCGGCTGCATAGGACTGATGAAATCCATCGATAATTTTGACTTAGGCCACAACGTCAAGTTTTCAACGTACGCCGTCCCGATGATTATCGGAGAAATCCGCCGCTACTTACGCGACAACAATCCGATTCGCGTTTCGCGTTCATTACGTGACACCGCGTACAAAGCATTACAAGTCAGAGACCGCCTTATGGCAGAAAAAGACCGCACGACCGAACCGACAGTACTGGAAATAGCAAAAGAATTAGACTTACCAAAAGAAGAAGTCGTCTACGCATTAGACGCCATTCAAGACCCCGTCTCATTATTCGAGCCAATCTACAATGATGGCGGCGACCCAATTTACGTCCTCGACCAAATTAGCGACGAAAAAGAAAAAGACTCCACATGGGTCGAGCACATTGCCATCCAAGAAGCAATGATCCGTTTAAACGAACGGGAAAAGAAAATACTAGACATGCGCTTTTTCCAAGGGAAAACACAAATGGAAGTCGCCGAAGAAATCGGCATATCCCAAGCCCAAGTATCCCGACTCGAAAAAGCCGCAATCCAAGAAATGAATAAACACACCCGATAAATGTGTGAACCGAACCCACCGCGAAAATGCGGTGGGTTTTTTGGTGGGGAGAGTGGTGTAGCAAGCGGGAGCGAGGGTGTAGCAAGCGGGAGCGTGGGTGTAGCAAGCGAAAAGCAATACTCACTGTAGCTAGAAAACGTTATGATGTATTGCATAATAAAATTAATATGCAGTCATTTTTGTTCCCATGGTAATATCAATCGATAATAGGTTTTATTATTTTTATAGCGGTTGTAATGAGACATTTTCTGTAATGATCGTAGCATTGTATGTCGATCTTGTATGTTTGAAAATTGCCTGGCTTCTTTGTTTGTGCAATAGCGATTGATGAGTAGGGCATAATCAACAAGCCCCGCTTGAATATTATCATAAGAATAGGTCTGACATTTTTTACAATAGAAGCGTACGTGATTAGACGCTCGCTCCACTGGAATATGATCACATTGCGAACAAGGGAGGCCGAGGCGTAAATTGGCATACGTAAGATTATAATCATGCAAAACGTTTCGCCACTTTGGTCGATGATTTGTGTTTATGAGTGATGTGATTTTGGCTATTTTCCCATGACCTGTCATTGGATCATGAACGTTGGATAAAAGTTTTGGAATAGCTTCTGCACGAATAACATAGCGTTGGATTTCTTCTTGCAGTCTAGGTGGATAAGAGAGTTCGGTGTAAGGAGAGGTTAAAACGACATACGGACGAATGGTGATCGGGGCTGTGATGCGCTGTTGATGGAGGAACGTTTGAAATAACCGTTCGTGGCGTTTGACTTGATGAATCGGATTGTTTAACGTTTCGGTTTCATTACCAGATGTTTTTGTAACGGTTTCATCGTCGTGAAAATGAATGTGTCCTTTCATCTGTTTCGTATCAAAAAGATAAACGGTGTCGGATGTGAGTACGATGAGGTCGAGTTGAAAGTAATACGGTTCGTAACTGGGGAGTCGTTTGTTGTGGAGTACTTGCCAATGTGGGAATTGAATGGCGTTTAGAAGATTGTAGAGTTGTGTTTCACCGTTTAAACCAGCTTTAAATTTTTCAATGTCAGAATGTAGAGCGGGGACGTAGTCGAAGCAGCGTTTTTCTAGTGCTTGAAGTTGAAGCAATGTTTCATTAATGAGCAATGTGACACCTCCTAAATGAGTTATTCGACTCTTGATTGATTACCCCTTTATTATTAATGGGATGAAGTGTACTGATTGTAGAATTCAAACACATTATAATTTCACATACCGTATTAATGCTTGCAACAACCCACAAAAAACACCATGCGTTCATCAAGCGCAAACAAACGTAAACACGAGCGCTAAATAGACGGAAACGAGGCGTAAAACCTCCCAAGTCATCATATGGATAAGCAAGGGATGTTTTAATTAGAAAGGAGTCCAAGTATGCTTAAAATAACCGATTTACAAGTAAAAGAGGTTGTGAATGTTCAAACGGGTAAGCGGCTCGGGACGCTTGGTGATGTGGATATTAATTTATCGACGGGGATGATTGAATCTTTGGTCGTGACGGGAAATAATCGGATGCTTAATATGTTTGGAAAGGAAGAGGAATTGATTATTCCATGGAGTCAGATTGCTAAGATTGGAACGGATGTAATCCTTGTCTATGTTTATGGCAATAACTCTTGACATTTTTCTGCAAAACTACCGTCAAACGCTCGATATGTGCTAAAATATAATGAAAGACTGCTATAAAGGAAGGCGTTTCATGGGGAAAGAACCGTTTGTGTATAATCCAGTCGATAAGCTATTTCATTTAGAACCTATAGATCAACGGACTGTTGCTGGTTTTACGAGTCGTAACGAAGGCGTTAGTCGTGCTCCGTATAACGAGACGAACCTCGGATTACACGTTGGTGACGATCACGATGATGTGATTAGCAATCGAGAGCGTTTGAGTGCGAAATTAGGCGTAAATCTTGATGACTTTGTTTACTGTGAACAAGTGCATAACAATATCGTTCAGAAAGTCACGACAAATGAGCGGGGCCTTGGCACAAAGAGTATGGAATCTGTCGTCTCTCACGCTGATGGTTTGTACACTCGAGATGAGCAGGTTGTTTTAGCGACGCTTTATGCGGATTGTGTGCCTCTTCTTTTTACTGGGGACCGTGGCACAATTGTAGGAACTGCACATGCGGGATGGAAAGGGACTGCTGGTAACATTGGCGGTGAACTTGTCCGTCAATGGATCGAAAGTGAGAACGTTGATGTGACGAGTATTCATGCATATGTTGGGCCTTCCATTGGGAAAGAAAAATATGTTGTAGATGATCGTGTGATTGACCAGTTAAAAGTGGTGTTGCCAAGTGATGTTACGACTTGGAATCGTGTAAGTGATGGTCAATATGAGCTTGATCTCAAACTGACAAATGCTCTATTAATTGAGCAAGCGGGTGTTCCTCGTAATCAAATAACTGTAAGTCGTTATTGCACAGCGAGTGAGCCGGACCTGTTTTATTCCCATCGTCGTGACGGCAGTAAAACGGGGCGTATGGCAGCGTATATTATGAGATCAAGTGGGAGTTGAGCGTCATGGTTGTAGTGAGCGACAATTTACTGAACATAAATCAAGAAATTAAACAAGCTTGTGAGCGTGTAGGTAGGCAACAAGAAGAGATTAACATCGTCGCAGTGACGAAGTATGTGTCAAATGAGCGAGCAGAAGAAGCTGTGGCGTCTGGTGTGAAGCACCTTGGTGAAAGTCGAGCAGAAGGACTTCTAGAAAAACGCGAGGCGATCACGGGTGCTGCTACGTGGCATTTTATCGGTCAGCTTCAAAGCCGGAAAGTGAAAGACGTGATTCATGAATGTGATTATCTTCATTCGCTTGACCGCATATCGCTTGCCAAAGAGATTCAAAAGCGATACAAAGGAGACGGGACTGTAAAGTGCTTCGTACAAGTGAACGTCTCAGGTGAAGAGTCGAAGTCTGGATTAACGCCTGAGGGTGTTATGAGCTTTATTGAGCAATTGCAAGCGTATGATGCAATTGAAGTTGTTGGACTTATGACGATGGCACCGTATGAAAGTGTACCTGAAGATACGAGGCCGCATTTTAAAAAGCTCAAGGAATTGCAACAAGAGATTGTAAAACGTGAGTTTGCACATGCTCCGTGTCATGAGTTATCGATGGGGATGTCCAATGATTATACAGTCGCAATCGAAGAAGGTGCGACATTCATTCGAGTAGGCTCTCGTCTTGTTGGAGATGAGCGCAGCAATTTAGCGTAAAGGAGGTTCGTTCATATTGAGCATAAAATCTCGCTTTAAACGTTTTTTTGATGTTGACGAAGATTATGTTGAGGAAGAATTAGATGTTCCTGTTGAAGAGTCAAAATCTGACAGTGAGCAAAAAGATCGTACTCAAAATGTCGTAAGCTTGCAAAGCATTCAGCAGTCTGCCAAGATGGTTTTAATTGAACCGAGAACGTATGAAGAAGCTCAAGATGTTGCCGATCATTTGAAAAATCGACGATCGGTGATTTTGAATATGCAGCGCATTCAAAAAGACCAAGCCAAACGGATTGTCGATTTTCTAAGTGGCACGGTTTATGCCATTGGCGGTGACATTCAAAAGATTGGTGGGAACATCTTTTTGTGTACACCAGACAATGTAGAGATTTCAGGGGCAATCTCGGAGCTCATGCAACAAGATTTTGATTAGAAGAGGTTGGGGTGAGTGGTTTTATGGCAATGATCGGCCAGATCGTATTAATGGCGATGTCACTTTATCAAATTGCAGTAATTATTTATGTTCTTTCTAGTTGGTTACCTGGATTGCGTGAATCCGGCTTTGGACAAGCATTAGCAACCATTGTTGAACCGTATCTAGAACCGTTTCGTAGAATTATCCCGAATTTAGGTATGATTGACATTTCACCAATCGTAGCATTGATTGCTTTGGCATTAGCGCGACAAGGTGTAATTGCAATCTTTTTCTAATCGATGGATATCTTTCAACATTTTCGTAAGGAAGAGCACGAATGGATTGTACAAGTACAAGACATAAAAGATGCTGTTGAAACGACGTACGAAGCAAAGCTCACTGGTTTTTTAAATCCGAGGGAAGTTGACATTGTACAGTCGGTGATCGGAGCCGATGAAACCGTTAAGGTTGCTTTTTTTGGAGGGGTTGAAGGTGTTGAGCGTAAACGAGCGCTCATCTATCCTTTTTTTGAAGAAGTGTCGCCTGAGCGGTACAACATCGTTATGTTTCACGGGGCATTTGACCCGAAATTCTCAACTGTCTCACACCGCGATCTTCTCGGCGCATTAATGGCTTTAGGTGTAAAGCGAGAGATGTTTGGAGACATTCACGTTTTTCAAGGCAAGGTTCAATGGTTCGCAACAGAAGAAATGCAAGACTTTATTCTGATGAATCTTGAAGGTGCAGGGAAAACGCCGTTAAGACTTTCGACACTTCCGCTACATAATGCGTATGATATAACTGATGAGTGGGAAGAAAAGACAGGATTCATCTCATCACTTAGACTAGATACTGCTATTTCAGAGATGTACAACTTGTCGAGAACGAAGGCAAAGGCATATATAGAGAATAGCCGGGTTAAAGTGAATTGGAGAACGGTGGAGGATCCGAGTTTTCAAATTCAAACTGGCGATACATTATCACTTCAAAAGCATGGACGTAGAAAGCTTTTTTCAATCGATAGCGAAACGAAGAAAGGCAATTTACGTGTAACCTATGGTTTGAAGAAATAACTATGGAGGTGGCTTTCTTGGCATTAACACCGATGGACATTCACAATAAGCAATTTGCTAAAGGGTTCCGAGGCTATGATGAAGACGAAGTGAATGAGTTTCTTGATCAAGTCATCAAGGATTATGAAACCGTCATTCGTGAGAAAGAAGAGCTGTTTTCTAAAGTTAATGAGCTTGAAGAGCGTTTGAATCATTTCTCAAATATTGAGGAAACGTTAAGCAAATCGATCCTCGTTGCGCAAGAATCAGCAGAAGAACTAAAGCGTAGTTCAAAAAAAGAGTCGCAGCTCATCATTAAAGAGTCTGAGAAAAACGCTGATCGCATTATTAACGATGCTCTTTCGAAATCGCGTAAGATTGCGCTAGAGCTTGAAGAACTCAAAAAACAAGCAGCCGTGTACCGGATGCGATTTAAGATGCTTATTGAAGCACAACTAGAGCTTTTAGATGATGAAGACTGGGATAGCCTAACAAACGGTGTAGAAGATGAAGAAGAGGAACATACAAGTCATACATACGAAGACCAAAAAAGTCGCTGACTTGACGTTCATGTAGAGATCGACTATACTTTTAGCAATACTAACTAAATGTAAGCGTTGATTGGGACAGTAGTGATCAATAGACTTTTTGAGCGAGCGAGGGAAGGTGTGAGCCTCGTAAAGAGTTGATTCACGAAGATCACCCAGGAGCTACCGAACAGAAAGCGTTCGAATAGGACGTGAGTAGAGTTTGGCGTGACTAAAGCGATAATTAGACTGAGTGGCTTATGAGCTATCAGGGTGGTACCGCGGGTAAACCTCGTCCCTACGATTGGGATGGGGTTTTTTATTTTGTACTGACTTAGGAGGAAAGAAATGAATTTCAAAAAAACGCTACGAATGCCACAAACGGAATTCCCGATGAGAGGAAACCTTCCAAATCGCGAACCCGTATGGCAAGGTGAATGGGAAGAAGCAAAGCTTTACGAACAAGTGATGACGAAAAATGCTGATAAACCGATGTATGTGCTTCATGATGGACCGATCTATGCAAATGGAAACATTCACGTTGGACATGCAATGAACCGAATCGTAAAAGACATGATCGTTCGTCATCGCAACATGGATGGCTTTAAAGCACCGTTTGTTCCAGGTTGGGATGCGCACGGATTGCCGATTGAAACGGCGCTTACGAAAACAAAAAAAGTTGATCGTAAGAAAATGTCCGTTTCTGAATTCCGAGCGGCGTGTGAAGCGTACGCGTGGGATCAAGTTGAAACGCAAAAAGAACAGTTTAAACGTCTTGGTATGATCGGTGACTTTGATAACCCGTACGTCACATTAACACCAGACTTTGAAGCGAACCAAATTAAAGTGTTCGGTGAAATGGCTAAAGCGGGTCACGTTTATCAAGGGAAAAAGCCTGTGTATTGGTCACCTTCTTCTGAATCGGCACTTGCTGAAGCAGAGATTGAATATCATGACAAGCGTTCACCTTCGATTTACGTAGCGATGAAAGTAACCGACGGTAAAGGGGTCATCGACAACGGTTCAGAGTTCATCATCTGGACAACAACACCGTGGACATTGCCAGCAAACCTCGGTATTTCTGTGCATCCAGATTATGACTATGCGCTTGTTTCTGTCGCTGATCGAACGTTTGTTATTGCGAGTAAACTGTTCGATGAAGTAAGCGAAACGTTAGAATGGGAAGACGCTAAAATTGTTAAGACGGTTAAAGGTGCTGAGCTTGATCAAGTCGTTGCTGCACATCCGTTTTACGATCGTGACTCCCTTGTTATGACAGGACAGCACGTAACACTTGATGCAGGTACCGGCGCAGTTCATACTGCACCAGGACACGGGGAAGATGACTTTATTATTGGTCAACAGTACGGCTTAGAACCGCTTTGTCCTGTAGACAATAAGGGCGTTATGACCGAAGAGGCTCCGGGATTTGCAGGTATTTTCTATGATGAGGCGAACAAGCCAATCACAGAAAAGCTGGATGAGAACGGCGCGTTGCTTAAATTGAAGTTCATCACTCACTCTTACCCACACGACTGGCGTACGAAAAAGCCAGTAATTTACCGTGCGACTGAGCAATGGTTTGTCTCTGTCGAGAACATGCGTCAAGAACTTTTAGACGCGATTGCACGTGTGGATTGGCAACCGAAGTGGGGAGAAGTTCGCCTTCACAATATGATTCGCGATCGTGGTGATTGGTGTATTAGCCGTCAACGAGTTTGGGGCGTTCCAATTCCGGTCTTCTACGAAGAAGACGGTTCTCCAATTATTACAGATGAGACGATTGCACACGTTGCTGATTTGTTCCGTGAACACGGATCAAACATTTGGTTTGATTGGGAGACAAAAGACTTAATGCCGAACGGTTATTCCTCTGAGAAAAGCCCAAATGGTAACTACACGCGTGAAACAGATATTATGGACGTTTGGTTCGACTCAGGTTCTTCACACCAAGGTGTTTTAGAAGAACGTGACGACCAGCACCGTCCTGCTGATCTTTACTTTGAAGGTAGTGACCAATACCGTGGATGGTTCAACTCATCCCTCATTACGAGCGTTGCCGTAACAGGTGATGCACCGTACAAAAAGGTATTGAGCCACGGCTTTACGCTTGATGGTAAAGGCGAAAAGATGTCGAAGTCACTCGGGAATGTTATTGATCCTGCAAAAGTGATGAAGCAACTCGGTGCTGATATTTTACGTTTGTGGGTGTCTTCAACAGACTTCCAATCGGATGTTCGTGTATCCGATGACATTTTGAAACAAGTGTCTGAAACGTACCGTAAAATCCGTAACACACTTCGCTTTATGCTTGGAAACTTAAGTGACTTTGATCCTGCAACTGATCGGGTTAAAATGAGCGACATGAATGACGTGGATTTGTTCATGTATCAACGTCTAAATGATGTCATTTCACGTGCTCAAAAAGGGTATCGGGAGTATGCTTTTGGGACGACGTATCAAGCGTTGCATCATTTCTGTTCAATCGATTTAAGTGCATTCTATATGGATGTTGCCAAAGATGCATTGTATTGTGATCATGAAAATGATGCCGAAAGAAGAGCGATGCAAACAGTGCTTTACGATAGCGTTGTTGCACTTACAAAACTACTTGCACCAATTACACCGTACACTGCTGAAGAAGCATGGTGTTTCATTAAAGATCGTGAAACAGACTATGTTCAACTTACAGAGATGCCTGACGTATTTACGATTGACAACGAAAGCGAACGCGAAGCACGCTGGGCACACTTGTTAAACGTCCGTACCGTTGTGCTTAAGGCATTAGAGGAAGCAAGGGCAGACAAAGTCATTGGTAAATCATTAGAAGCAAAGCTCGTTCTTACTGTGGATGAAACAGCTTATGCAATGTTAAACGAGATGAGTCACCCTGAGAAGTTATTTATCGTTTCGCAACTTGAGCTTGTTAAAGGCGAAGAAACGAATGTTTCCGTACAAAAAGCTGAAGGTGAGGCGTGTGAACGTTGTTGGCACGTGAAAGAAGATGTGGGTGAAGATGAAAGCTTCAACACACTTTGTACACGTTGTGCAGATGTTGTAAAGACGTATGACCCTGCGATTTTGGAAGAAACGGCAAAATAAGCCTCGGTTAAATAACTCCCTATGAAGAGAAACTAACTTTGTAGGGAGGAATTTACGTGTCTTGGATGGAACAAATAAAGCATGATTTAGAAGAACGCAAAAAAGATATTGAGCGACGAGAACATGCCCACGAAGAAGATGGGCGGGATAATGAATTGTCGGTGTTTGACAATCATCCTGCCGATTCTGCGGATATTTTTTATGAGGCAAGTAAAGATGATGCGCTTCATATGCATCGCCACGTTGAACACGAAGAAATTGTTCATGCCTTAAAGAAATTTGAAAACGGTACGTATGGGATCTGTGAAGAGACAGGTGCAGAGATTCCTAAAGAACGACTTCTAGCGAATCCAACGGCGCGTACAGTTGTGAATCCGGAGAAACCTGCAGATCATAGCGGCGTCTTTGTTGGAACGGCACAAGGAAATCCGAGTCCGTATAGTGGTGGTCAGGTCGCTTCTGACGGAGTAGATATGTGGGAAGCACTGATGAATACGACTGAAGATCAAAGTTATCATGAAAGCGCGACGAGCGACTTTTGGGTTGAGAAAGAGCCTGGATTTACTGAGGAGTTTGAGCGCTATGCAAGTACTGGGATCGAAGGGTATCATGGAGCGGAACACGTACACGTCGTCAAGCCTCCAGACGATGACTTTACAAATGAAATTGAAGGAGAAGAGCGGCAGTAATTATCTGCCGCCATTTTCCTTGTAAAGGAGAGACAAAGTTGATCGCATTATACTATCTGATTGCGTTAGTCATTATCGGACTTGATCAGCTAACTAAAATTATTGTCGATCGCAACATGGAAATTGGGGAATCGATTCCGATCATTGAACAAGTGTTACATATTACCTCACATCGAAATATGGGGGCAGCATTTGGAATTTTACAAGGGCAAATGTGGTTGTTTTTTATCGTAACTGCGGTCGTTGTCGTCGGAATCATTTATTACATGCCGAAGCTTATTAAAGAACATCGCGGATATGGTATAGCGCTTGGTGTTTTATTAGGCGGAACGATTGGTAACTTTATTGACCGGTTGTTTAGAGGTGAAGTTGTTGATTTTGTCGATGTGTACATTGGAAGTTATAGCTTTCCAATTTTTAATGTCGCAGACGCAGCATTAACTCTTGGTGTGATTTTCTTGCTCATTTTAATGTTTATGCAAGATCGGAAAGAGAAAAAGGAGCAAAGTAGTCATGAGTAAATTCGAATGGGTTATCGAAGAAGAAGCGGGAACCCGTATAGACAAAGTCATCGTTACCAGAACAGGAGAATCTAGAACGACGATTCAGGATTGGATTAATGAAAATCACGTAACGGTAAACGGTGCAAATGTGAAAAGCAACTACAAAGTACAAGACGGTGATCGTGTCACTGTGATTCCAAAAGAAAAAGAACAACTCGAGGCAGTCCCAGAAGACATTCCACTCGACATTCGCTATGAAGATGAGCATGTTCTCGTTATTAATAAACCAAGAGGCATGGTCGTTCACCCTGCTCCAGGGCATCCAAGCGGTACTGTCGTCAATGCATTGCTCGGGTTGAAAATGCAATTGTCGACGTTGAATGAAGAAATGCGACCAGGTATCGTTCATCGAATTGATAAAGATACGAGCGGGCTTTTGATCGTTGCAAAAACGGATCAAGCGCATCAACATCTCGTGCAACAATTGCAAGGGCGTACGTTAAAGCGTACGTATGAAACGATTGTTCACGGTGTGATTGCACACGAATTTGGAACGATTGATGCACCGATTGGGCGTCATCACCACGATCGTCAAAAGATGACGGTAACAGACGTCCACTCACGTGAAGCAATTACACATTTTACCGTCATCAAACGGTACAAAAATTACACGCGCGTAGAATGTCAATTAGAGACAGGAAGAACGCACCAAATCCGTGTTCATATGGAATACATTGACCATCCAATTGCTGGGGACCCGAAATACGGTCCAAAGAAGACATTGCCAATTGAAGGGCAAGCACTACACGCAAAGGAACTGTCATTTATTCATCCAGCGACTGAAGAGACAGTAACTGTAACCGCAGAACTTCCTGATGATATGGAGCAATTAATCTACAATTTAGAACATTCATCAGAGCATTGACAAAAAATACGTTCAATGAAATAATAACGTTAGAAATTAAATAGCCCTTTAACACAGTCCAGAGAGGCTGAGAAGGATACGGTAGAAGACACGTCCTAGGTGACGTTTGTTTTCTGAATATGTATACTCAACCCCCTCTCTATTACGGAGCAGGGGTTTTTTATATGTAGGGCGAAAGGAGATTCTTTCATGACAACCCGGACACAGACACTATTTGATGAAGCGGCAATGCGAAGAGCATTAACACGGATTTCTCATGAGATGCTCGAGAAGAACAAAGGAATGGAAGACGTACTTTTAGTCGGGATCAGAACGAGAGGATATCCACTAGCACAGCGTTTAGCAAGCAATTTGAAACGTATTGAAGGCATTGAAGTTCCAGTCGGCTCCATGGACATTACGTTGTACCGAGATGACTTAACGCAGAAGAAAGAAGAACCAGAGATTCATCACGTAGATTTGCCAGTATCGGTTGATGGTAAACGCGTCATTCTTGTGGATGATGTCTTGTATACAGGACGTACTGTACGAGCAGCGATGGATGCATTGATGGATATAGGGAGACCTTCGCAAATTCAATTAGCAGTATTGATTGATCGAGGGCACCGAGAACTACCGATACGAGCAGACTTTGTAGGAAAGAACATACCGACGTCGTCCAGTGAGACGATTCAGGTACAGTTAGAAGAAAGTGATCAAGTCGATCTCGTTAGCATTACAAACTAATAATGAATACTCTTTAACCCAGTCCCGAGAGGCTGAGAAGAGGTTTACCTTGTTTACACTAAAATTAGCTCATATGGCTACGTGTAACTCAAGGTCCATCTCTTTGCCGCCGGGTAAAGAGATTTTTTTATGGAGGTAAACATGAAGCCAGTATTAGACATACACGAACGCCCTAAACTCGCAAAATGGATCATTCTTAGCATGCAGCACTTATTCGCCATGTTTGGCGCCACAATCTTAGTCCCGGTATTAACCGGTTTAAGTCCTTCCGTTGCCCTCGTTTCAAGTGGACTCGGGACAATCGCTTACTTGATCACAACGAGAGGAAAGATTCCAGCTTACGTCGGATCATCATTCGCATTCATTAGTCCGCTCATAAGTGCGATGACGTTTGGTGGACCTGGTGCGGTAATGCTCGGAACGTTCTCAGCAGGAATTGTTTACGGGCTCACATCATTACTCATTATGGCATTTGGTGTGAACTGGTTACTAAAGCTTTTACCTCCAATCGTCGTTGGGCCCGTCATTATGGTTATCGGTTTAGGGCTTGCATCAACGGCCATCGAGATGGCGATGAATTATGACGCAAGTACAGGTGAATATGTCGATACGGCATTACACTTTACGATTGCACTCATTACGCTTACAGTAACGATTGTTTCATCGGTCTTCTTTAAAGGTTTCTTGAGATTAATCCCAGTCTTGATTGGACTCGTAACAGGCTATGTGATTAGCATTTTTGCTGGGCTTGTCGACTTAACACCAGTACAACAAGCTCCGTGGTTCCACATTCCAGACTTTGCGATTCCATACATTACGGTAGATCCGGTTTACTCGCTTGCGATCATCGGGATTATGGCGCCAATCGCACTCGTGACGATGGCTGAACATATCGGAGATCAAATGGTACTAAGTAAAATTACAGGTCGTAACCTTTTGAAAAACCCTGGTCTTCATCGTTCATTACTCGGTGACGGGATTGCCTCAGTCATTGCTAGTTTCGTTGGAGGTCCACCGAATACAACGTATGGGGAGAACATCGGAGTTCTAGCAATTACGAAAGTGTTTAGCGTGTTTGTTATCGGTGGTGCAGCGGTATTTGCAGTCGTGTTCGGTTTCTCAGGCAAGATTGAAGCGTTAATCGCCAGTATTCCAGGATCGGTCATGGGTGGTGTCTCCATCTTACTGTTCGGTATCATCGCGTCATCAGGTCTTCGACTGATCGTAGAAAATCGCTTAGACATGTCAGAGAACAGAAACTTAGTGATTGCCTCAACCATACTCGTCATTGGAATTGGCGGAGCGTTCATTGAAATTACAGAAGACCTAGTGATTCCTTCTATGGCACTAGCAACGTTTATCGGCATGATCTTACACGGAGTATTACCGAATAAAACGATCGGTTACGGAAATGGTCAATTGTTCGAAAGTGTTGAAGACGATCAAAACAACGGCTAACACAATTTTAGTGAGGAGTGGTCAACAATGCGTCACTTTACAACGATGGAGCAGTTAGAAAAGCAGGACATTTATGAGTTACTTGAGGAAGCAAAGCGTTGCAAAAAACAAAATGGATTCAAAGAATCGTCTGAAGCGTTTATTGCAAATGTGTTTTATGAACCGAGTACTCGAACGAAATTGTCATTTGAAGCTGCTGAAAAACGACTGGGCTATACACCGCTAAATGTCGATTGTGACCACTCAAGCATTCAAAAAGGTGAATCGCTGTACGACACCGTTCGAACGCTCCAAGCTCTTGGAGCAGCAGCTGTTGTCATCAGACACCCTGAAAACAATTATTACAATCAATTACAAGACATATCGATTCCCATCATTAATGGAGGCGACGGAAGTGGTCAACATCCGTCGCAATCCCTTCTGGATATGTTCACGATTTACGAAGAGTTTGGTACCTTTCAAGGTGTTCGCGTTGCAATCATCGGAGACGTGTTACACAGCAGAGTTGCCGGATCGAATATTAGCGCTCTTCAGAAACTTGGTGCAGAAGTGATTGTCGCTGGACCTAGTGAATGGACGAAGCGAGTGGATCAATCACTAAACGTGATGACGGTAGATGAAGCAGTCGCAAACGCCGACGTTGTCATGATGCTTCGAGTTCAACATGAACGTCATGTTGAAACGCTCGATATGAGAAATTATCACGAAGCTTATGGACTAACAGTTGAGCGGGCAGAAACGATGAAAGAAACGAGCATTATCATGCATCCAGGACCGTTTAATCGAGACGTTGAGATTGCCTCAGAGCTCGTAGAGTGTCATAAATCAAGAATTTTTACGCAAGTGGAAAACGGAGTATTTTGTAGAATGGCAATAATCAATGCAATGGTACGTGCAAATTTAGTTCAGGAACTTAAAGGAGTGATGTAAATGGTACGCAAAGTAATTTTAGAAGATGGGTATGTATTCACGGGCACAGGATTTGGAAGCGACAAAGAACAGAGTGGGGAGATTGTTTTTAATACTGGAATGACAGGTTATCAAGAAATTATGTCAGACCCGTCCTATGCAGGCCAAATCATTACCTTTACGTACCCTTTGATCGGTAACTACGGAGTCAATCGTTCAGACTTTGAAACGCTCGTTCCTGCTGTAAAAGGTGTTGTTGTGAAATCTCGTTCACCTTATCCAAATCACTGGAAGAGTGAAGAATCGTTTGATGAATTACTAACACGCTTTGACATTCCAGGAATTGAAGGAATTGACACTCGTGAATTAACGAAGCGCATTCGTGAAAAAGGAACTGTTCGTGCGATCATTTGCAATGGTGAAGTGAATGAAGAAGACGTCATCAATCGCCTAAAATCAGAAGCGCCACTTACGAATCAAGTGGAAAGTGTTTCTACAAAAAATACATATACCGTTCCAGGTGGAGGAGGACCAAAGGTTGTCTTAATCGACTACGGAGCGAAACAGAACATTATGAGAGAACTACTAAAGCGCGGTTGTGAAGTGAAAGTCGTTCCGTTTAATGTCTCAGCAGAAGACGTGTTAGCAGAAAATCCTGATGGGGTGATGCTCTCAAACGGACCAGGAGATCCAAGGGATGTCAAAGAGTCCGTCGAAACGGTAAAAGCACTCGTCGGCAAGACGAAGATCTTCGGCATTTGCCTCGGGCATCAACTGCTGTGCCTAGCTCTCGGAGCCGAAGCGGAAAAAATGAAGTTCGGACATCGTGGTTCCAATCATCCCGTTAAACATATTCCAACTGGGAAAGTGACGATGACTGCGCAAAATCACGGGTTTGCCATTAAAAGAGAGTCACTTGAAAACACATCGCTAATCGTAACGCATGTGGCAGTAAACGATGGTTCTGTAGAAGGTGTAGAACTGAAAGATCAAAGTGCATTTAGTGTGCAATATCATCCAGAAGCAGCACCAGGCCCAATGGACGCAAACGATTTGTTTGATCAATTTATGAACCGAATTTTACAACCAGCAGGGGAGATGACGAAAAATGCCTAAACGTCAAGATATTCAAAAAGTACTCGTACTCGGATCAGGACCAATCGTAATCGGTCAAGCGGCAGAGTTTGATTATTCAGGGACACAAGCTTGCCAAGCGTTAAAAGAAGAAGGGTACGAGACGGTGCTGATTAACTCTAACCCTGCAACGATTATGACTGATACGAATATGGCAGATAAAGTGTACATTGAACCGTTGACGTTTGAGTTCGTTTCGCGAATTATTCGCCAAGAGAGACCAGACGGTTTAATTGCGACAATGGGTGGTCAAACAGCTTTAAACTTAGCGATGGAGCTAAACAATCACGGTGTTCTAGAACAGTATGGAACAGAATTACTCGGGACGGACCTCGTAGCAATTGAAAAAGCAGAAGATCGTGAAGCATTCCGCTCACTGATGCACGAACTCGGCCAACCAGTTCCGGCAAGTGAGATCGTTCATACCATCGATGAAGGGATGGCATTTGCGAAGACCGTTGGCTTGCCGGTTATCGTTCGTCCAGCTTACACACTCGGTGGAACGGGTGGGGGAATTGCGAAGACGTTTGAAGATCTAGCGGAGACACTTGAGTCAGGCCTCTCCTACAGCCCAGTGAATCAATGCCTCGTTGAACAAAGCATTGCTGGAATGAAAGAAGTCGAATACGAAGTGATGCGTGATGCAAATGACGATGCGATCGTCGTTTGTAACATGGAAAACATCGACCCTGTCGGGGTGCACACGGGAGACTCAATCGTTGTAGCCCCTTCACAAACGTTAAACGATCGTGACTACCAACGACTGCGCGATGCCTCGTTAACGATTATCCGCGCCCTTGGCATTGAAGGGGGTTGCAACGTTCAATTTGCACATGACCCCGATCGTGATGAGTACTACGTTATTGAAGTAAATCCTCGAGTGAGTCGTTCTTCCGCGCTTGCATCAAAAGCGACTGGGTATCCGATTGCTAAACTAGCGACGAAAATCGCTGTCGGTTACTATTTGCAAGAGCTTAAAAACCCCGTGACGGAGCGAACCTATGCAAGCTTTGAACCAGCATTAGACTATATCGTAACGAAAATCCCCCGCTGGCCATTTGATAAGTTTTCGTCTGCAAACCGTAAGCTCGGTACACAAATGAAAGCGACCGGTGAGATCATGTCAATCGGACGTACGTTTGGGGAATCGCTACTTAAAGGCATCCGCTCTTTAGACATGAAAGAAGATCACCTCTTAGTACCACGCTACGAACAAAAAAGTGATCAAGAACTGATCGAGCAATGGGAAGCCGCTGATGATGAAAGGCTATTTGCGGTAGCAGAAGGATTTAGAAGAGGGTATTCAATTGCCCAATTGCATGAGCACTCAAAAATCGATGAGTTTTTCCTCATGCACATTGAAGGACTCGTGCAACTCCACAAAGCGATCGAAGCGAAACCGAGTGATAAAGAGGTTTTAGCTGTCGCAAAAGAGAATGGCTTCTCAGATAAAGTGATCGCTTCACTTTGGAACGTGTCAGAGATGGACGTTCGAGACGTAAGAAAATCACATCAATTGGCACCAGTTTTCAAAATGGTCGATACGTGTGCTGCTGAATTTGAATCAAAAACGCCGTACTACTACAGTACGTATGAGCGAGAAAATGAATCATTCAAAACCGATCGACCGTCCGTTCTTGTCTTAGGATCAGGTCCAATCCGAATCGGTCAAGGTGTTGAGTTTGATTATGCAACAGTTCACGCAGTTTGGGCGATTCAGCAAGCAGGCTATGAATCGATCATCATTAATAACAATCCTGAGACGGTCTCAACGGATTTCAGTATGTCAGATAAGCTTTACTTTGAACCATTAACGTTTGAGGAAGTAATGAATGTCATTGATTTAGAAATGCCTGAAGGAGTCGTCGTGCAATTCGGAGGTCAAACAGCGATCAACCTTGCGGAGAAATTGGCCAATGCGGGCGTGAAGATTTTAGGAACGTCGCTTGAAGCGATGGACACAGCAGAAGATCGTGATAAATTCGAGCGCGCATTAAAAGCACTTGATGTACCAATGCCACCAGGGAAAACCGCAACGTCAGTGGAAGAAGCAGTCGCTGCTGCGAACACATTAGGCTACCCAGTGCTCGTTCGTCCGTCGTACGTACTTGGGGGGCGGGCGATGGAAATTGTTGAGCATGAAGATGAGCTGCGTACGTACATGGAAGAAGCGGTTCACGTGCATAGTGAGCACCCGGTGTTGATCGATCGTTACTTCTATGGAAAAGAAATAGAAGTTGATGCCATTTCAGACGGCGAACACGTCTTTATTCCAGGTATGATGGAGCACATTGAACGTGCAGGTGTTCACTCTGGTGACTCGATTGCAGTCTACCCGCCGCAATCATTGTCTGAGACAACGAAACAAGAAGTGATTGATCAGACGGTAAAGTTAGCTCGAGGCTTAGACATTGTTGGACTACTCAATATCCAATTCGTTCTGTATAACGACAAAGTGTATGTCATTGAAGTGAACCCTAGAGCGAGTCGCACAGTTCCGTTCTTAAGTAAGATGACAGGCGTGCCGATGGCGCAAATCGCAACACACGTCATTTTAGGAAAAACGTTAAAAGAGCTCGGATACGATGAGGTGTATCACACTGAACCGGATCGTGTAGCGGTAAAAGCACCTGTGTTCTCCTTTGCGAAGTTGCGCCGAGTTGACATTCATTTAGGACCTGAAATGAAATCAACGGGTGAAGTGCTCGGTCGCGATTTAACATTAGAAAAAGCGTTATACAAAGGCTTAGTCGCTTCAGGGATGAACATTCCTAGAAAAGGCAACGTCTTGTTCACAATTGCTGATAAAGATAAAGAAGAAGCGATCAAATTGGCTCATCGCTTCGATCGTCTCGGGTTCCAATTGCTCGCAACGAAAGGAACGGCGGACGTTTTACAAAACGAAGGCATTTCCGTACAAAACGTTCACAAGATTGGTGAAGGAAAACAAGACATTTCATCCATTATCCGTGAAGGTGGTGCCCAACTTGTCATCAATACCTTTACGAAAGGCAAGCAACCAGCGAGAGACGGATTTAGAATTCGCCGTGAAGCGGTAGAACATGAAATCATTTGTCTCACATCAATGGATACAGCATTTGCACTTCTCCACGTGCTTGAAATGATGAGCTTTGCGACAGAGCCAGTTCCAAAACTGCAGCAAGCAACATCAAAAGAGGAGGTACACGTATGAAATCAGTTCCTCTAAAGGTCGTAAGAAATCAAGAAATTGCTGAAGAGACGTATGAAATGATCTTAAGTGGTGAACTCGTTCAAGAAATGAACCGCCCTGGGACGTTTCTCCATATTAAAATTCCTTCTAGTCATCACGTTTTACGTCGTCCTATCAGCATCGCCTCAGTAAATCAAGAGCTCGGTACGTGCACACTCGTCTATAAATGCACAGGTGAAGGGACGAGGGCGTTAACGAACGTGCGACCGAACGATTGTTTGCAAGTGCTAGGACCGCTTGGAGGGCAAGGGTTTCCAACAGAAGAACCGTCAACCGATCAGGAAGTAACGCTGATCGGTGGCGGTGTCGGAGTACCACCAATGTATTTTGCAGCTCGTAGTCTCTCAGAACGTAACATACCATTTCGAGTTATTCTTGGTTTTCAGACCGAAGCCGCTGTCTTTTATGAAGAGGCGTTTAAGCAGTTACAAGCAATGGACGTGACGATTATGACGGATGACGGAAGTTACGGAGAGAAGGGCACAGTCATTGATGCCTTGCAAAATCTCGAACAACCGTCCACTTACATCTATACGTGTGGGCCAAGAGGGATGTTAAAAGCGGTTAAAGCTGCCGCGCAACATGATACAACCGTGTACGTGTCACTAGAAGAACATATGGGCTGTGGCATCGGGGCTTGTTTCGCTTGCGTGTGCAAAACTGAAGATGAAACATCGTATGTCAAAATTTGTACGGACGGTCCTGTATTCCAATCAAACGAGGTGTTACTATGAGCGAACGTTTAGCGGTGAATTTGCCTGGTTTATCGATGAAAAATCCAATCATGCCCGCATCAGGGTGCTTTGGGTTTGGTCGAGAGTTCAGTGAGCTCTATGATTTAAGTTTACTCGGTGCGATTGCGATCAAAGGGACGACTGGTGAACAACGCTTTGGAAACAACACTCCTCGTGTTGCAGAAAGTCCGTCAGGGATGCTCAATAGTATTGGCTTACAAAATCCAGGAGCAAAGTCGGTTCGTGACAATGAACTTCCGTTTCTTGAACAATTTGATGTTCCGATTCTAGCGAATGTATCCGGTTCTTCTCCAGAAGAATACGTAAAGGTCGTCAACACCCTTAATGAGGCAAGTAATGTTGGGGCTTTTGAAGTTAACATCTCGTGCCCGAACGTGAAAACGGGTGGCATACAGTTCGGGACTGATCCTGAGCAGGCTGCGATGCTAACGAGCTTAATTAAAGAAGCGACGAACAAACCTGTGTATGTGAAGCTATCGCCAAACGTCACGGACATTGCGGCGATTGCCAAAGCGGTAGAACATGCAGGAGCAAACGGATTATCACTGATTAATACGCTCATCGGCATGCGCTTTGATTGGCGAACGAAAAAGCCAATTTTAGCAAATGAAAAAGGCGGCTTATCAGGTCCGGCGGTAAAACCGGTTGCACTTCGCATGGTTTACGATGTAAGGCAAGTTACAGACTTACCGATTATTGGTATGGGTGGTATTGAATCAGCGAAAGACGTGATTGAATTTTTGATCGCAGGGGCTGATGCAGTCGCTGTCGGTACTGCGAACTTTACGAATCCGTTTGCTTGTATTGAAATTATTGACGAACTGCCAACGTGGTTAGATCAGCTTAATGTAAATCAAGTGTCAGAGTTACAGAGAAGAGGTGTTGTACTGTGACGCATGCACCGCTTTTCATAGCCTTGGACATGAATAATGAAAAAACAGCGATGGATTTTTTAGAGAGATTCGAAGATGTAAGACCAGATCTTAAAGTCGGGATGGAATTGTTTTATTCAGCTGGACCGAAGCTCATACATGACCTTAAAGAACGAGGGCATCATCTGTTTTTGGATGTGAAATGTCATGACATTCCGACAACGGTAGGCAAAACAATGAAGCAACTGGCATCTTTCGGCGTGGATGTTATTACGACTCATGCGATCGGTGGAAAAGAAATGTTAGTAGCAGCAAGGGAAGGCATTGAAGCCGGTACACCAGCAGGCGCAAATCGACCAAAACTCATTGCAGTCACTGCACTGACGAGTACGACAGAAGACATGTTAAAACAAGACTTATTAATTCAAGAAAATCTTAAACAGATGGTTCATCACTATACGACTCGAACGGTAGAAGCGGGACTTGATGGAGTCGTTTGTTCTGTCCACGAAGTTGCGATGCTTCGTAAAACTTTCGGGCATGATCTTTATACACTAACACCAGGAATTCGTAATCATGACGGTAATTTGCATGACCAAAAGCGTGCAGCAACAGCTGAAGGAGCAAGAATTGCAGGAAGTAGCGCCATCGTTGTCGGACGTGCCATTACTGAGCATAACGATCCTCGCGTAGCTTATGAAGCCATGCTTTCACAATGGAAAGGAATGAGTGTTTCATCATGAATCGTAAACAACAACTTGCTAGTGAATTATTAGACATTGAAGCCGTTAGTTTAAAACCGAATGACCCGTTTACGTGGTCATCAGGATTACAAGCGCCGATCTATTGTGATAACCGCCTTACGCTATCACACCCGTCACTTCGTAGTGAGATTGCAGAAGGATTTAAGGACGTCATTGCTGAAAACTACGCTGATTGTGATGTGATTGCAGGGACAGCAACAGCTGGAATTCCACACGCAGCAATTGTAAGTGATCGCTTAGAATTGCCGATGATCTACGTACGAGGAAGTGCCAAGAAGCACGGTAAAGGCAATTTAATTGAAGGTAAGCTGTCTAAAGGTGATCGTGTTGTAGTCGTTGAAGATCTTATTTCAACCGGCAAAAGTTCCATTGATGTTGCCAATGCAATTCAAGAAGCTGGTGGCGTCGTTGTTGGTGTCGTAGCGATCTTTTCTTACGGTTTAGAGATTGGTAGGAAGAACTTCGCTGAACATAACCTCTCGCACAATACGTTAACAGACTTTGAAACATTGATTGAACAAGCGATTAAAAAAGGTGTCATTCAAGAAGAAGAACAAGTACAATTAAAGCAATGGCAAAAAACGCCAGAAAATTGGCGATAGAGACCACAGTTGTGGTTTCTTTTTTGTAGGAGGAGTTATTGTTGAGGATTCGTGACATGGAACAAGCAGATTATGAACATATGCAGCCGATCTATCAAGCAGGGATTGATTCTTTGTTAGCAACTTTTGAAACAACGGTGCCTTCTTGGTCCGAATGGGATGAAAAACACCATGACCATAGTCGTTGTGTGGCAGTGACTGATGAACGGGTAGTTGGCTTTGCGGCTCTTGCGCCGGTCTCAAATCGTCACGCATATCGAGGCGTTGCAGAAGTGAGCGTGTATGTAGACGAATCACAGCACGGTAAAGGAATTGGTAAGACGCTAGTCAATGAACTTATAGAACGTTCAGAAGAACATGGGATTTGGACGTTGCAATCAGTCATTCTTAGTGAGAACAAAGCGAGCATACATATTCATGAGCAGTGTGGATTTCGACATGTTGGTGTTCGAGAGAACATCGCCAAGCTTAATGGAGAGTGGCGAAGTACAGTGATGATGGAGCGGAGAAGTTCCGTTATTGCATAAAAAAGCCGTCTGCGATCTCAATCGTAGACGGCTTTTGACGGTCTAATTAAGAATGTCTTCCGTTAACAAATCGATCAACGAGGAGTGCAATCGCACCGTCGCCAGTTACGTTCGTTGCTGTACCGAAGCTGTCTTGTGCCATATAAATGGCGATCATAATACCGACCGCAGCTTCAGTAAATCCGAGCATCGTCGTGAGTAACCCGAGTGAAGCAATGACCGCGCCACCTGGAACACCAGGAGCTGCAATCATAATGACGGCAAGGGCAAAGATGAATGGCAACATCCCTAATACCGTTGGTGTTGCTAAATCCCCGTACATCATCATAACCGTTGTTGCAGCTAATACGATGGTAATGGTACTACCTGCTAAATGGATATTTGCGCCGAGTGGAATGACCGTTTCTGCCATGCTTTCTCGAACACGGTTCTTCTTTGTTGCTTCAACGGTTATTGGAATTGTCGCTGCACTAGACATCGTACCGACCCCTGTAAAGTAGGCTGGTAGCATGTTTTTAAGCGCTGAAAAAGGATTTTGACCAGCAACAGACCCGGCAATCGTAAAGGCGCCAATTAAATATAACCAATGCGTAGCAATCGCTAAAACTAACACGAGAGCAAATGACGAAAGAGTTTCCCAAACTGTACCGTCTGCAGCCATTTCAGCAAAAATACTTGCAATGTAAAATGGTAAGAATGGAATAACGACTTTCCAAAGCAACTTTTCAATGATGTTTTTTCCTTCATCAAAAAATGACTTTAATGTCGGTGAATTCGTTCGTGCAATACCGATCCCGAACACAAACGCCATCACAAGTGCGGTAATTACACCGAGTGCAGGATCAATTTCTAATTCAAATAACGGAGTGAAGCCTGCTTCTTCTCCGACCATAGGAACAGATTCAGTAATGAATAATGGTAAGACGACAAGAGCAATAACAAGTGCGAATACACCTGCCAGAACTGAAGACGTATACGCGATTCCCGTCGTAAGACCAAGGGTTTTGCCAGAACCTGCGCCCATGCTCGCAACGCCACTCGTAATAAAAAATAAAATAACAAAAGGAATGATAAAGCCTAGAAATTGGCCAAAGATCATCTGGAAGGTCACGATCGCATCCATTACCCAAGACGGAAGCGAAACAGCGATAAGACCAACGACAATACCCCCGATAACACCTAGAAGCAGTTTCAAAATTAACTTCAAAGCAAGATTCCCCCTATTTCTTCAGTTTCCTTACGACGTGTTCCTCTGGTGTGACGAACAATGTTTTTTGTTCGTCATACGTAACAAAACCAGGCTTGGCACCGCTAGGCTTTTTCACATGTCGTATTAATGTATAGTCAACTGGGACACTCCCAGATTCTCGTGCTTTCGAGAAGTAAGCTGCAAGTTGAGCGGCTTCGTGAAGTGTTTCTTCTTGGAAGTTGTCGCTTCGAATGACAACGTGGGAGCCTGGAATGTCTTTTGTGTGCAGCCACGTGTCGTTGCGATTTGAAAAACGCATCGTGAGAAATTCGTTTTGTTTATTGTTTTTGCCAACAAAAATTTCGATTCCTTCACTTGATTCATAACGCTCTGGTTTTGGCTTTTGCGGCTTGTTTTTCTTTTTGCCACGATGTTTCTGCTTCAAGTAACCTTCTTCTTCAAGTTCGTCTCGGATGTCTTGGACTTCATGTTGAGAAATGTAATCCATTTGTTGAATTAAGTTGTCAAAGTAAAGAATTTCTTCATCCGTTTGTTTTAGTTGTTCTTTTACCGCATGTTGTGCACTTTTCGCTTTGTTGTACAACTTGAAGTAATGTTGTGCGTTGTCAGCTGGACTTTTTTCAGGGTTAAGGGCAATCGTTAACGTTTGGCCTTCAGGGTCGTAATAATCAACGACTTCCACGTCACGATCTCCTAGTTTCATAAGATGCATGTGGGCGGTGAGTAACTCGCCGAGCTTTTGATTTTCTAATCCTTTTAATGAAGATTGTTCAGTTTGTTGGAGTTTCTTTTTTTTACGCTCGTTTTTTTGTCGCTGAGTTTTTAAGAAACGTTCTAAATCGTGCGCTTGCTGCTTTACGCGATCCCGTTCTGCTTTTCCACTATAGAACTGTGCGATCATTTCGTTTGTTGACGTAAACGTCGTCATCTCTCCGCCAATATGTGAGAGTGGTAGAAGGTAAAAGTACTCTTTATTTTGAGGAGATTGATGGATCGTCGGTTGAATTGTGTGCGTCTTGAGCGTTTCCATCATGTCTAAGAAAGATTTCGCAAGGGTTGAGCGATCGCCAATGCCTGCCCGCTCGACAATTTCTTTTGCTAAGAGGGGAGACATTCCTGAAAAACGACTAACGAGTTGCTTATCGATTTTGCCGCTGTTCCAATCAATTGCCCGGTAGACATCATCAGTCATTGCAGACAAAGGGTTTTGCTTTTCTTGTTGTGGAGGGCTCGTATACGTTTGACCTGGTAAAAGCGTTCGATGACGGTTTACTGCTGGAGAAATATGCTTAATCGCATCAATGATAGTACCATTCGCTGCAACTAAGACTAAGTTGCTATGCTTACCCATAATCTCAGCAATAAGTTTCTTCTCTTCACGATCGCCAATCTCATCAGTTGATTCAATGGTAAATGTTGCCACTCGTTCTAGATCCGTTTGTTCAATCCGTTTAATGAATCCACCTTCAAGATGCTTTCTTAGCATTCGGCAAAACATTGGTGGTTCTTGATGATCGCCCGCAGGACTCGTGCTTTCATGCATGCGAGCAAAGCTTGGGTGAATGGAAAGAAGTACGGTTATATTTTGACGTTGATTTCGAATCGTCATATAAATATCGGTTGCGCTCGGTTGTTTGATTTTCGTAATTCTGCCACCAACAAGTTTTTCTTGCCACTCGTTTAGGACAGAACGAAGTACAAATCCATCGTAAGACATATTTTCACCCTTTCTAACCTCAACAGTATAGCATGTTTTCCAGACTCACTGAATAGGATGGATTGAGAAGTCCAAGCTGTGGGGTGGGAAGAGATGAAATGGCATCAAATCGATCCGCTTACGGTCTATAAGAAGTTAAACACGGAAGTAACGACCGGTTTGTCGGAAAAAGAAGCAGAAGAACGACTACACATCCATGGTCAGAATAAACTACAAGAAGAAAAAGCAACTCCATGGCCGATTTTGTTCTTAGAACAGTTTAAAGATTTTATGGTTATTATTTTGCTCGTCGCAACGTTCGTATCAGGCTTACTGGGCGAATACATTGATGCCCTCGTCATCATGGGGATCGTTCTCGTCAACGCCATTCTCGGTTTTGTACAAGAGAGAAAGGCTGAACGATCGTTAAAAGCGTTAAAAGAATTATCTGCTCCAGAAATAACCGTATTTAGAGATGGAAAATGGACGAACATTGCTTCTCAATATGCCGTCCCCGGAGATATCGTACAACTAGAAAACGGAGATCGTATTAGTGCAGATATCCGCTTAATCGAGACGATGAGACTTGCTATTGAAGAATCATCGTTAACGGGTGAATCTGTCGCTTCTGAAAAAAATGAGCACATTGTTTCAAACAGTGAGGCAGCTCTTGCAGACCAACACAATATGGCGTTTGCTGGCACGATGGTGACGAGAGGACGTGGGAAAGGCGTCATCGTTCATACAGGAATGAAAACGGAGATGGGGAAAATTGCGCATTTGTTGCAATCCACTGAAAGTGTCTCCACGCCGCTACAGCGTCGTCTAGAGCAGTTAGGTAAAATCCTAATTGTCGGTGCGATTTTCTTAACAATTCTAGTCGTTCTACTCGGTATTATGCAAGGGCAACCTGCATATGAAATGTTCTTAGCAGGTGTATCGCTTGCGGTAGCTGCAATTCCAGAAGGGCTACCAGCGATTGTGACTGTTGCATTAGCGCTCGGTGTACAGCGAATGATCCGTCATAAGGCGATCGTAAGACGTTTGCCAGCAGTCGAAACACTCGGTTGTGCTTCCGTCATTTGTTCAGATAAAACAGGAACGTTAACGAAAAATGATATGACAGTAACAGAACTTTGGACATTCTCACAGCATGTACAAGTTGAAGGCGAAGGGATCGAAGGCAAGTTCCTAAGTAACCAAAAGCCAACTAAGGTTCAAAAGGATAGTGCCGATTTACTCACCTATGGTCTGCTGTGTAACAATGCAGAATTGCAACTAGAGACGAGCGATCGCAAACAACATGTGAAATCTTCGGATCAATTTACCGTAAGTGGGGAACCAACAGAAGTAGCCTTAGCCGTTTCAGCAGCAAGGCACAACGTCTATCAACAGAAATTAACGAATGAGTGGATTCGACTTGATGAGATTCCTTTTGATTCAAATCGTAAACGCATGACCGTTATCGTTCGAAATCGCGAAGGACAAAAGTTTGTCATTACAAAAGGTGCACCAGACGTTTTAATCTCTCGGTGTACGAGTGTACAAGTAAGCGGTGAAGTGAAGTCTCTTTCAATGACGATGCGCTCCAAATGGGACCAAACGGTAAGTCGTATGGCAAAAAAAGCATTGCGGACGATTGCAGTAGCCGTTCGACCATTACCTGAGGGGGCGACCGTAGGAGTAGACATTGAACAAGACATGACGTTAATCGGTTTACAAGCGATGATGGACCCGCCAAGACCTGATGTGAAAGATGCCATTAAAGAATGCCGTGAAGCTGGCATTAAAACCGTTATGATTACCGGTGACCATGTGGACACAGCAAAAGCAGTTGCACAGAGTCTAGATATGCTTCCAGAACACGGCTCTGTTATGACTGGCAGCCAGCTAGATCAGTTAAACGATGGTGAACTAAAAAAACACGTCGGCAAAACGTACGTATTTGCTCGTGTCACACCTGAACATAAGCTTCGTATCGTACAAGCGATGCAACAAAACGGGCACGTCGTTGCGATGACAGGTGATGGTGTAAATGATGCACCAGCATTAAAAGCGGCAGATATTGGCGTTGCGATGGGTAAGACGGGAACGGACGTAGCTAAAGAGGCTGCTGCACTCGTTCTAGCGGATGACCACTTTTCAACGATCAAAGCTGCCATTGCAGAAGGTCGTACGATTTATGATAATATTCGGAAGTTTATTCGTTATATGCTTGCTTCAAACGTCGGAGAAATTTTAGTCATGTTGTTTGCACTTTTACTCGGTTTACCGTTGCCACTCGTTGCGATTCAAATTTTATGGATTAACCTCGTTACGGATGGTTTGCCAGCGATGGCACTCGGAGTTGATCGAGCGGAAAATGATGTGATGAAACGTGCGCCAAGGCATCCGAGGGAAGGAATTTTCGCGAGAGGTCTCGGAGTTAAAATTATTACACGAGGCTTTCTAATCGGGGCGGTTACCCTCATCGGCTTTGTCGTCACATTGTATGGAACTGCCGGTATTCCGGATTTAACAAAGGCGCAGACAGTAGCCTTTACAACGCTCGTCGTCGCACAGCTCATTCATGTGTTTGATTGTCGTAGCGAATACTCAGTGTTCCACAGAAATCCATTTAGTAACAAAGCACTCGTCGTTGCCGTCGTTCTTTCATTCGTCATGATGTTAGCCGTTATTTACGTACCATTCTTACAACCAATCTTCTATACAACGGCACTTAGCTTAAACGAATGGTTCCTTATTGTCGGTCTCGCAGCCATTCCAACCATTGCGTTAAGTTGGTCTGGTCTTAAAAAAGGAGAATAGCATGAAGCGTTGCTCTAAAAGGTCGGCTTAAGATCTTTTAGGGCAATTTTTTGTTACGGAAACACAAAAGTAGGTCATATGAACAGACGTCGTTTTCATAAAAAAACTATGAAAAGAACATTTAAGTTGCAGTAAAATAATTATGTAAACTAACAATATTCACATTATATGGTAAACTGATTCCGGGTGATTAACATGAACCAACTGGTAGAAGCATTGCTCTTCCCGAAAACCTCTCTAAACGAAAGACAAATAGCAAAAGCATTCAACAAGAAGACCATTCTCATTTCAGGTGCAAGCTCTGGTATTGGTAAAGAGATGGCATTCCTATTTGCTAATGCGACGTGCCACCTTCTCTTAGTAGCAAGAGACCATGAACGATTGGACGAGGTAAAACGAGTGGTTGAACAAAAACAAAACGCCACTGTATCCATTTATGCACTCGATTTACGTGATGAATTAGCGCGCGAGCATTTTTTACATACGATTAAAAAAGAGACGGACGGTATTGATGTGTTGCTATCAAATGCTGGACTGTCAATTCGACGATCGATCTATGAATCATTGGATCGGTTCCATGATGTAAAGCGAACGCTGAACATTAACTACGAAGCTCCGGTAATGATTGTTATGTCGATGTTGCCGCTACTAGAGAAACGTGGTGGCCAGATCGTGAATGTGTCTACGATCAATTGCCAATTACCTCCGATGCCTCATTTTGCCGCTTACCAAGCATCAAAAAGTGCGTTTGATACGTGGCTTCGCTCGGTCACACCAGAAGTAAAGAAGCGTGGAATGAACGTAACGAGCATCTATTTGCCGCTCGTTCGCACGCCGATGATTGCCCCTACAACACACTACGAGAAAATGCCTGCGATGTCGCCAGAACAAGCGGCAATAAAAATCATTGATGCGACGATTAAACAGAAAAAATGTTATGAGCCGTGGTGGCTTACATTTGCGAAGCTTTATAGTTCAAGAAAAGTGAATTTATAATGTGATCGAGTTGTAAAAGGAGAGTAGCATCCATTGATTCAATTATTGAAAGCATTACATAACATTCGTTTACTACATCCAAAAGCACTAGCTACGCTCTTGTACTCCTGTTTACGTCGTGGTGTTAACGTTATGGCGTTGTTAGAATTTGCAAAACGAACGTATCGACACGCTCCGATGGTTAGGAGTGATGGAGTTGTGTGGAGTTTCGAAGATTTGCACGAGAAAGTGCTCATCACTGCTCGTAAACTGAGCAACCATGAAGTTGACATAAAATCAGGAGATCGGGTGGCCCTCGTCGTGACGAACAATACGTCGTTTACGACGTTGCTATTTGCTTGTACGTCGATAGGAGCTGATGTGTTTTTGATGAACCCGTCGTTTTCGACGAAGCATCTTCATGCCTTTTGCACAGAAAATCGCATAAAAGCCGTCATTCACGACAATACATACTCATCTACGGACAACGTGGCAGCACTGACTGTCCAAGAGATTGAGCAAACAAAAGCTGCTAAAAAACGTCCTGGTAGGTCACGGATTAATCGGGTGATTATTCCTTCAGGAGGATCCACTGGAAAAGCAAAAGCGATCGCGCACAAACCTTCATTAACGAATTATTTAGCTCCGTTTCGTGCATGTATAGCGACCCTAAACATGAAGCAACATCAACACGTTTACATCGCAACGCCGATGTACCATGGCTACGGGTTTGCGGTTTTTTTACTGTGTATTGCTGCTGGGAAAGAAGTGATTGTTGATAAACGGTTTAACGCAAACCTCGTGATGAAGCGAATGACAGATCACAACGTTCATCTCTTAATTGTGACACCAACAATGCTACACGATCTTGTACAAGTCAAAGCACCAAAAAAGCTAACGATTCAGTGCATTGCTTCAGGTGGCGCACCGTTAAATGAACCACTTATTCAGCGTGCTACCGAGTTGTTTGGACCCGTTGTACATAATTTATTCGGTACGACAGAAACAGGGTTAAATTTCATCGCTACTCCAAACGATTTACGGCAGGACCCAAGAGCGTTAGGCAAACCAATTAAAGGAATGAAAGCAAGAGTTGTAGACACAAGAGGCAAGGTGGCGAACAGTCAAGAGACAGGGTCATTGCAAATTTTAACGAAGAGCGGTATGGAAAAGGCGAAACAAAGCTGGTATTCAACTGGAGATCTTGTAGTGAAAGACGAAAAAGGACGTTATTATAGCCGAGGAAGAGAAGATGAACAAATCATATCGGGAGGAATTAGCGTCTATCCAATTGAATTAGAACAACTGTTACATGAACATGAACAGGTTGAACGAGTGGCTGTTGTCGGTATCCCTGATGAGCGTTTTGGGGAGCGGCTACATGCCTTTATCGAGCCTAAAGTTAGCGCGTTAACAGAAGAAGAGTTGCGATGCTGGTTAAAAGAACAAGCGAGCCGAGAATTAATGCCAAAAAAAATAACCTTTCGTTCACAGCTTCCGTACGAACGAACTGGAAAAGTAAACAAAAAGAATTTACGTGATTGAACAAAGAAAGCGAGATTCCTGAAAATCTCGCTTTCTTAATCTCACCTTAAATGCTTTCGGCAGCCGTAACTTCAAACGTGACATGCCCGCTAGATGCATCAACAGAACCAGTAATCATAACAGGGAAGTCGTGACCGTTTTCAAACTTAAAGTCCGCCCATCCCCAACTTACCATCGCATCGTCACCTTCTGGGACGTAACTGATCGGCAATGAATGGTGATGACGTTCAATAATATCTAGTCCCGCACGTTCTACAGCATTGTAAAGGGTTGTGGACGTTTGGCAAATACCACCACCCATACCATTGGTGAACTCCCCATCAACGATTACATTGGCTTCTTGATAGCCGCGTTCTGCAGTCGCAGGTCCAACGACTTCATGGAACGAAAAGCGGTCGCCAGGACCTAGAATAGAGCGGTGGATACTTTCGGTTGATAAACGAATGTTCTCAACTCTTCCTGTTGTACTCGCATCAAAAGACGTTGAAAATGATCCAATTGTCTCATCGGAGATCGTTTGTAGATCATCGTCAGTAACGTTAGGAGACGTTACTTTGATCGGTAGTTTAATAGAATCATGATAATACGAATGATTCAATATATTCTCAACAAGAGCGTTTTCATCTAAGATCACTTGGTCTTGGCCGCCTTCGACTTGACCGTCGATGTTCTTAGGGGTTTTCATTGATTGATCATAACCGTTCTCGCCACGGGCAAGTTCTTTTGCAAAAGAGCGTAGCTCATCTTCTTGCAATTCATCTCGCGTAAATTCTACATGAAAATCTTCATCATTTTCGTCATAAACACTCACTTTATGAGTTGGAGTTTCACGTAATTCGTGAAGTGATTTTTCTCCAAAAACAGGTGCGCTTGCCATCACTTCTTCATCAGCACCGCAAGCACTACTTAGTACGAATAGTCCTACAATAGGCAATAAACGTAACGGTTTCATACGATTCCCCTCCATAAAGCTTGGTCGTAGTATAGACGTTTCAAATTGGGAAAAGTTTCACATCTTTTCTACTTATAATATACCATAAATTCCCACCTTGTAATATATGTAATAGTAAAAAACGACAACGAAAATCCGACTTCTTTTCAGCAAATTTCGCGGTTCACTTTTTAAAGACAACGGTGAACTACTTGTTGTCTAAAGCAAAAACGTATAAAATAAAATGATGGAGTGAATCGAATGGTAAATAGTATGACTGGTTTTGGACGAGCAGAACAGACATTTATAGGTGGAAAGTTACTCGTCGAAATGCGTACCGTAAATCATCGTTTTTTAGATGTTCATATGCAGTTGCCTACTTCTCTAAGACACATAGAACAAGACCTTCTAAAGCTTATAAAGTCTCGGGTAAACCGAGGGAAATTTGATCTGAAAGTTGAGATTGAAGAAAATCGAGGTCGTCTACAAAAACTCCAAGTGAATGAAACATTGTATGATGATTACATTAAAACAATGCGTAGATTTATGAAAACGGAGAATGTTGAGCAGAAGATTTCACTCGATTCAAGCTTAATTGATTTAGGGATCATTGAAGTCGTTGATGATGAGTCGACGACAAACGGTTTGGAGGAACTTGTTCTAAACACATCGAAGGACGCTCTCGTTCAGCTACTAAGCATGAGAGAAACAGAAGGAGAGTATTTGTACGGTGATGTTTATGAGCGATTGCTCGAGCTCGAACAGATGGAGCTTAAGATAAAAGGGTATGTACCTGAAGTAGAAACGATGTATCGTGAACGCTTAGAGTCAAAGCTAAGTGAGTCGTATAGATTATTAGATGAACACGATGAGCGGTTGCATCAGGAAATTGCCTTTTTACTAGATAAGAGTGATATTACAGAAGAATTAACGAGACTACATTCGCACCGATTGCAGTTTTTACAAACGCTTACTGAAAAACCCCCGATGGGTCGTAAGCTGGAGTTTATTCTTCAAGAAATGAATCGTGAAATAAATACAATTGGCTCTAAAGCCAACCATGCAGAAATCTCCAAAAGTGTCGTTTCGTTCAAAGCTGAGCTTGAAAAGTTACGCGAACAAGCGCAAAATATCGAATAAACGACGTGCAGAAAAGGAGGGTAACATAATGAACGTGAAACTCATTAATATCGGTTTTGGAAATATGGTTTCAGCAAATCGAATTATTACCATTGTAAGTCCTGAATCTGCACCGATTAAACGAATTATTCAAGAAGGTCGCGATCGTAACATGCTGATCGATGCTACATATGGAAGAAGAACGCGAGCGGTAATTATTTCAGATAGTGACCATGTTATACTGTCAGCGGTCCAACCAGAGACCGTTGCTCAACGATTGCATTCAAAAGACGAAGGCGAAGAAGAATCATAAGTGTAGGAGTGAACCGATGTTGAAAAAGGACAAAGGGTTATTAATTGTTTTATCAGGGCCTGCAGGAGTTGGGAAAGGCACAGTTTGTAACGCACTAAGAGGCGTGAATGATCGAATTTCTTACTCCGTGTCTGCAACGACCCGCTCTCCTAGAGAAGGGGAGCAAGAAGGTGTCAATTATTTCTATAAGACAAAAGAAGTTTTTGAAGAAATGATCGCAAATGATGAGCTTTTAGAATGGGCGAAGTATGTTGATAATTATTATGGAACACCACTACACTATGTAAAAGAACAGCTCCGTGAAGGACAAGACATTATTTTAGAAATTGAAGTTCAAGGTGCTGCAAAAGTAAAAGAGAAATACCCAGATGGTGTTTTTATATTCCTAGCTCCGCCAAACCTAGATGAGCTGAGAAAGCGAATTGAAGGGCGAGGGACGGAAGATTCTGATCTAATTAACCAACGCATGAATGTTGCGAAAGCTGAAATTGAAATGATGGCGCAATACGATTATGTTGTTGAAAATGACCAGGTCGACAATGCTGTAAGTAAAGTTCAAACGATCATTGATGCAGAACATCTTCGTCAAGAGCGTGTGATCGATTATTATCGTAATTTAGTAGAGGGAAGTGAATAAGATGTTATACCCATCGATTGATTCATTGTTAAAGAAGATTGATAGTAAGTATTCACTCGTTACAATTTCAGCGCAACGTGCACGTGCACTTCAAGAGCAAGAAGAAAGAAGTTCTGGAGTGAATAAGCCAGTATCAAAAAAGAATGTCGGTGTTGCACTTGAAGAAATTCAAGAAGGCTACTTAAACATCAAAGCGTAACGGTCAAAGAGGCTGTCTATTTACAGGCAGTCTTTTTTTTATTTACATAGGAGTTTGCTATAATAAATAGCAAAAAGAACAGTGCGGAAGGGTGTAGGACGTATGGACGGTAAGAAAATCGTGCTCGGTGTAACCGGAGGAGTTGCAGCTTTTAAAGCAGCCGCCCTTGCTTCAAAATTGAAACAAGCTGGAGCAAGTGTAAAGACGATCATGACAGAAAGTAGCAAAGAGTTTGTTACACCACTAACGTTTCAAGCGCTCACGAGGGACCGGGTTTATGACAATACGTTTGTAGAAGAAGATGTCTCAAAGATTGCTCATATCGACGTTGCTGATTGGGCAGAGGCGTTTGTGATCGTGCCTGCGACCGCAAATTTCATTGGGAAATATGCAAATGGAATTGCAGATGACATGTTAACGTCCACGTTGCTTGCGACAAAAGCTCCTGTATACGTTGCGCCGGCAATGAATGTGAACATGTATGACCATCCAGCCGTGATCCAAAACCTCGAAACATTGATGAATCGCGGTGTGACATTTATTGAACCGGGTGCGGGGTACTTAGCGTGTGGGTGGATTGGCAAGGGACGATTAGCCGAGCCAGAAGATATCCTGAATTTTTTACACAGCGAATTCAGTGAACGAAAAGAAAAGACGCTAAAGGGTAAAAATGTTCTCATAACCGCTGGTCCAACAAGAGAAGTCATTGACCCTGTGCGTTTTTTGAGCAATCGTTCGACAGGCAAGATGGGCTATGCAATCGCCAAAGCAGCTATTGATTTAGGAGCGAAGGTGACACTCGTTAGTGGACCTGTGCAATTGGAAGCGCCACAAGGCGTCACGCTCATTTCGGTAACGAGCGCAGAGGAGATGTATGAACAAGTGATGAAGCATTTTGATGATGCAGACCTTGTCATTAAAACCGCTGCAGTTTCTGATTATCGACCAACAAAGGTAGAAGCGCATAAAGTGAAGAAACAAGCAGGTAACCTGACGATTGAAATGGAGCGGACGAAAGACATTCTTCGGACACTCGGAGAAAATAAACATCATCAAGTGCTCGTAGGTTTTGCGGCAGAAACGCAAGATGTAGAAACGTACGCAAAAGAAAAGCTTGAAAGAAAACGGCTGGACTTAATTGTAGCGAATGATGTTTCGGACCGCTCAATTGGTTTTGAAAGTGATGAAAACCGTGTGTTATTGATTGATCGCGAAGGCGGCGTAAAGCGAGTTGATCAACAGAAGAAAGAAACGTTAGCATATACGATTTTAGAAAACGCATCGAAGCTTTTACGTGAGGAGAATCACCGTGTACGCGAAAGTCATCGTTGATGTCGCTGCGGGAGGTGTCGATCGACCGTTCGACTATCGTTTAAAAGATGCTCATCTTGGCGTAGCAGCACCTGGAATGCGTGTGCTCGTCCCGTTCGGGAAGCGTAAACTAACAGGAATTATCGTTGAATTATCCGATACGGCATCCGTGAAAAACGTCAAGTCTATTAGTGAACTGTTAGACGTCACCCCAGTTCTTAGTCCAGAACTTCTAGATTTAGGGAGCTGGCTTGCTAAAGAAACGACGTGTTTCCAAATCACAGCACTGTTTGCGATGATTCCAGCGGCGATGAGAGCGAAAGCACAGAAATTTCTCGTTTTAAACGAGGAAGCAAATCACGTTGACGTTTCTGTTCAAGCGTTGTTCGGCCAACGAATCAAAATTCCATTCAAAGAAATTCCAGAAGATAAAACGATTCTGAAGGCCGTTTCTAGAGGGATTCAAGAAAATGTTCTGTCAGTGTATTATGAGCTAAAAGATGGTGCGAAGCATAAAGAGCAAAAGGCAGTAACAACGTTACAAAGTGCGCAACAACCAAAAACGACGAAACAACAAGAGACGCTAGCGACGATTGAGCGAGTAGCAGATTCTGGTGCTGTACCAGTCGCCACACTCATCAATGATCATGGGCTCAGTCGCTCAACGATTCAAACGCTCATCAAAAATGAATTTCTTGAGGAGCATCAAATCGTTATTGAACGCAATCCTTATGAACGCCAAGCTGGCGATGGGCGGGAAGCAAAGCAAACACTCACCCATGATCAACAAGTTGCGTATGAATCAATTCGTGACGCAGTGGAAGAGCGATCATCGAAACCGATGCTGTTGCACGGAATTACCGGTAGCGGTAAGACGGAAGTGTATTTGCAAGCGATTGAACAAGTGCTAAAAGAAGGACGAGAAGCGATTGTGCTCGTCCCCGAGATTTCACTAACGCCACAAATGGTTGAACGGTTTAAGCGGCGATTCGGAGACCATGTTGCCGTGATGCATAGTGCGCTCTCAAGCGGAGAGCGGTATGACGAGTGGATGAAGATTCACCGTAACGAAGTGCAAGTCGTTGTTGGAGCACGGTCTGCCGTGTTTGCGCCATTTAACAACATTGGTTTGATCATTATCGATGAAGAGCATGAAAGTAGTTACAAACAAGAAGATTATCCCCGTTATCATGCTCGAGAAGTGGCCATTTATCGTAGCCAAACGCACGAGTGTCCTGTCGTTCTCGGTAGTGCAACACCTTCTATGGAAAGCTTCGCTAGAGCAAAAAAAGACGTCTATACGTTACTTTCATTGCCGAAGCGTGTAAATAAAAAGCCGCTTCCTGCCATTGAACTAATTGATATGAGAGACGAGCTTCGTGGTGGCAACCGTTCGGTCTTTTCTAGTCAGTTGCTTGATAAAGTGAAAGACCGGTTAGCGAAAGAAGAACAGATTGTCTTGTTTTTGAACCGGCGTGGGTTCTCGACGTTTGTGATGTGTAGAAGTTGTGGGTACGTTGGGGATTGCCCGCATTGTGAAATTTCCCTTACGTATCATCAACGGGGCAACCAGTTGAAGTGTCATTATTGTGGACATGAGGAGACGATGTATGAGGAGTGTCCTGCGTGTGAAAGTGAGCACATTCGCTTTTTTGGAACGGGAACGCAAAAAGTCGAAGAGGAATTGCAAAAGCTATTACCAGAAGCGCGAATCATTCGAATGGACAACGATACGACACGAAAGAAAGGTTCGCATGAAGCACTGTTAAAGCGATTTGGTAATCACGAGGCAGATATTCTACTCGGTACGCAGATGATTGCCAAAGGCTTGGATTTCCCAAAAATTACATTGGCAGGCGTCTTAACTGCGGATACGCTCTTGAACTTACCAGATTTCAGAGCACCTGAACGAACGTTTCAGTTGTTAACGCAACTCGGTGGCCGAGCAGGGCGAGACACGCGTGAAGGAGAAGTCGTCATTCAAACGTACACCCCAGAACATTATGCGATCCAGCACGCGAAGAGCCATGATTTTGAAAGTTTTTTTGCGTATGAGATGCAACAAAGGCGACAAGCAGGGTACCCGCCGTATTATTTCATCTGTTTAATTACATTTTCACACGAAGAATTGCTCACGGCGATGAAAGCTGCTGAACGAGCGACTCGTTTTCTAAAGGAGCGTTTAAGTGATCAATCGGTCATCCTAGGGCCGACTCCGTCACCAATTAGTCGGATCAATGATAGATATCGGACGCAATGCATGATAAAATACAAACGAGAACCTAATTTTTCGGAGATTCTCAGCGAACTATTTACTCATTACCAACAAGAAGTGCACAAAGATAGTCGTTTTATGGCCATTGATCGCCATCCAAACATATTCATGTAGCCCCCACAACGTTGGGGGTTTTTGCACGACAGTAAGGTTTGAAAGGATAGATAAGTATGAAAATCGTTTTTATGGGAACACCAGATTTTGCTGTACCTGTGCTTTCTATGCTCGTTGAAGAAGGTCATGATGTCATCCGTGTCGTCACTCAACCCGATCGTCCGAAGGGACGCAAAAGAGAGCTCATTAAAACGCCTGTGAAAGTTGAAGCTGAGAAACATGACATCCCCGTGTTTCAACCCGAGAAACTTCGTGATGAAGAAGCGGTAGAACAAGCCATCGAAGGAAATCCTGATTTGATTGTAACTGCTGCTTACGGTCAACTTTTGCCAGAGTCGATTTTAACAGCTCCAAAATACGGTGCGGTTAACGTTCACGCTTCACTATTGCCGGCTTATCGTGGAGGCGCTCCGATCCATCAGTCCATCATCGATGGACAAAAAGAAACTGGCGTGACAATTATGTACATGGTGAAGCGATTGGATGCAGGCGATATGCTTCTTCAAGAAGCCATCAACATTGAAGAAGACGATACAGTTGGAACGATGCACGACAAGCTAAGTGCGCTTGGTGCGAAGCTCTTAAAAGAAACGTTGCCACATCTTGAAAATGGAACGGTCCAACCAGTACAACAAGATGAAGAAAAGGTAACGTATGCACCGAACATCGCTCGTGGTGCAGAACGTATTGATTGGACGAAATCTGCCCAAGCTGTTCATAACCAAATTCGTGGTATGAATCCGTGGCCGGTTGCTTTTACGACGTGGAATGGTCAGTCGCTTAAATTATGGAAGTCTGAGCTTAGTGATAAGAACTTTGATGCGAATCCTGGAACGGTTGTGGAACGTGAACAAGATTCATTTACCGTTGTTGCGGGAGACCATCAAGGGGTAAAGTTACTTCTCGTCCAACCAGCAGGCAAAAAAGCCATGGAAGCCTCTGATTTTCTTAGAGGAAAAGGCCAATCCTTAAACGTTGGAGATGTACTCAAAGATGACAAAGAATGAAAACCCACGTTACGTGGCAGCAAAAACGCTCCAAGCAGTGTTCTTCAAAGGGGCCTATAGCCATCTAGCACTTGATGAACAACTTAAAAACCATCAATTATCGGCTGTGGATCAACGGTTTGTAACAGAGGTGGTTTATGGTACGATAAAACGATTGAATACGATTGATTATCTTTTAAATGGTGTAATGAAAAACAAAGTCCACAAAAGTGATCAACGAATTCAAGTCATTCTACGAATGGCAGTTTACCAAATGTTTTATTTGGATCGCATTCCCGAACGAGCAGCAATTCACGAAGCAGTTGAGCTTTCAAAACAATGGGGGAGAGTTGGTCTTAAAGGTTTAATCAACGGCGTTTTACGTTCGTTGTCAAGACAAGGGCTTCCTGATTTTTCTTCCATTACACCAAGTTCTAAACGAATTGCGATTGAAACCTCTCACCCCGAATGGCTCGTTAAACGTTGGATCAACGCTTACGGTGAAGAAGAAACGAGGCGTTTATGTACAACTAATAGCGAACGGGGCAAAACGACGATTCGAGTGAATCTAAGGGTTACGACTGTTGATGCTGTTCAAGCAGAGCTCTTTGAAGAAGGAATTGAAACGGTTAAGGGTGAGCTTACGAAAGAGAGCTTAATCGTCACAAAGGGCGTCGTCACAAAAAGTGCCGCGTTCAAAGAAGGGCGACTTAGCATTCAAGATGAAAGCTCCATGCTCGTGGCAAGAGCACTAAACCCAAAACCTTCGATGAAGATGTTGGATACGTGTGCGGCTCCAGGCGGTAAAACGATGCATGCTGCCGAATTAATGAACGATGAGGGTGAGATTATTGCCAATGATGTGCATGCTCATAAAAAGCGTCTCATTGAAAAAGAAGCAAACCGACTGCAACTTTCGATTGTTCATGCAACGACTGAAGACGCGGTGATACTTGCGAAAACGTACCAAGATGTGCGGTTTGATCGTATTTTAGTTGACGCACCGTGCAGTGGACTTGGCGTGCTTCGAAGTAAGCCAGACATTAAATGGAATACAGATGAAAAAGAGATTCGGAAATTGCCAGCATTACAGCTTGATATTCTAAACACTGCGTCCAAACTACTCAAAGATGACGGAGTGCTCGTATATAGCACGTGTACAATTTTGCCAGAAGAGAACGAACACGTCGTTCAAGAGTTTCTAAAGAACAATGAAGACTTTACTCTAGATGAATCATTACAAGAACGAATAAAGATACAAAGTGAAAATCAAGGATATACAACGATCTTGCCACATCAATATGGCAGTGACGGATTTTTTATTTGTGCAATGAAGAAGGGAAGTGCTCGTCATGGAAACGAGAACTAAAAAGCGAGATATTACGAAAACAGCAACAGATGGAAAACGATCAATTCTTTCATTAACGTTTGAGCAATGGGAAGAGTGGATGAAAGAGAACAAAGAACCGAAGTTTCGTGCTAAGCAAATGTATGAATGGATCTATCGAAAGCGTGTCGACTCAATTGATGACATGACGAACTTATCGATTACACTTCGTGAAAAGTTGAAAGAAGAATTTCGATTTACACGTTTAAAAGAAGTGCTTCGTCAAACGTCTGTTGACGGTACGGAGAAGTTTCTTTTTGAATTACACGATGGCTATTCAATTGAAACGGTTTTGATGCGTCATGATTACGGCAATAGCATCTGTGTTACAACACAAGTCGGTTGTCGCCTCGGTTGTACGTTTTGTGCATCAACACTTGGTGGCTTAAAGCGAAACCTAGAAGCAGGTGAAATTACAGCCCAAGTGTTAGACGTTCAACGTGCCCTTGATGCAAAAGGTGAGCGAGTCGACTCAATTGTCGTAATGGGAATTGGTGAGCCGTTTGACAACTATGAGAACTTAATGGGCTTTCTAAAAACAGTAAATCATGATGAAGGACTTAACATTGGTGCCCGTCATATTACCGTTTCAACGAGTGGAATGGTTCCTAAAATCTACAAGTTTGCTGATGAAGGAATGCAAATCAACTTTGCAATTTCTCTCCATGCGCCAAATGATGAAATCCGCGGTCGCTTAATGCCGATTAATAAAGCATTCCCTGTGAAGAAGTTAATGGAGTCAATTAAGTACTATCAAAAGACGACAAAGCGTCGTGTTACATTTGAGTACGGTCTATTTGGTGGCGTAAACGATCAAGTTGAGCATGCTGAAGAGTTAGCTGAGCTCATTAAAGACCTTAAATGTCACGTCAACCTCATTCCAGTAAATGATGTTGTTGAACGTAACTACGTACGTACAAGTCGCGAAGATATTTTTGAATTTGAACGTACGTTAAAAGAAAAAGGAGTACTCGTCACAATCCGTCGTGAACAAGGGCATGATATTGATGCTGCTTGCGGACAATTACGCGCAAAAGAACGCGCTGAAGAAACGAAGGTGTGAGTGTGAAAGTTGAGCTTCGAAGTGATGTAGGTAAGATGAGAGAACATAATGAAGATGTATGTGATTATTTTCTCTCAGATGATCTTCTTCTCGCAGTTGTAGCTGATGGCATGGGTGGCCATAAAGCTGGAGATGTTGCGAGTGAACTTGCCATTCAAACGTTAAGAGAAGCATGGAAGAAACAAGCACCACGTGCAACAGAAGAAGCCATGACATCATGGCTTCTTCATACGATTTCAGAAGCAAATGAACGCATTTATGAGCAATCGCTGACGAATACAGAAATGCGTGGCATGGGTACGACGATTGTCTGTGCACTCATAACCGAATCTGAAATGATTAGTGCTCACGTTGGTGATAGCCGCTTATACGTGAAAAAAGAACATCATATTTCGCAAGTGACTCATGACCATACACTCGTAAATGAACTTTACCGTCAAGGTCAGATTTCAGAAGAAGAAGCCAAAAATCACCCACAAAAAAATGTCGTCACACGCGCACTCGGCACAGAGAACCAGTGTAACATTGATGTGTTGCAGCATGAATTAAGCGAGACGGACACCATTATTTTGTGTTCGGATGGGCTTAGCGACAAGTTATCAAACGATGATTTTGACGTTGTCTTAAATCAAGTTAATCGTTTAGAAGATAAAGCCGATCAACTATTGCAACTTGCTCTTGACCGTGGTGGCGAAGACAACATTACGTTCATTCTCATAGACAAGGGAGCGAACGAACTATGATAGGGTTACGGATTGATGGACGTTATGAAGTCATTGAAGCCATCGGTGGTGGCGGGATGGCAAACGTTTACCGAGCACGAGATGTTATTTTAGAGCGTGATGTAGCTGTGAAGGTTTTACAACCTCAATATACACACGACGAAGCATTTATACGTAGATTTAGACGTGAAGCTCAGGCGGCGACCAGCTTAATTCATCCAAACGTTGTTGACATTTATGATGTTGGTGAAGAAGATCAGACGTTTTACATCGTGATGGAATACGTTGGTGGTAGTACATTAAAAGAAAAAATAGTTCGAGAAGGTGCGCTTGCGTTTCAAGAAGTACTCCAAATCTTTGATCAAATTTCTTCAGCGATTGCGTATGCCCATGACCAAGGAATTGTTCACCGTGACGTTAAACCACACAACATCCTTCTTGATGAAGATGGCACGGTAAAAGTAACGGATTTTGGGATTGCAAGAGCTGCCTCAGCTGCGACGATTACACATACGAATTCTGTCCTCGGTTCTGTTCATTATTTATCTCCTGAACAAGCACGTGGTGGGGCGGTTACGTTAAAAGCGGACATTTATGCTTTAGGCGTTGTGCTTTATGAAATGATTACAGGGACATTGCCGTTTGATGCAGATTCTGCGGTTTCAATTGCACTCAAACATTTGCAAGAGAAGATTCCGAACGCAAAAGCGTTGCGCCCTGACTTACCAGAGAGCATGAACAATATCATTCGTAGAGCTACTGCGAAAGATCCGTTGTACCGTTATGAGACGGTACACGACATGTTGCATGATGCAAAAACGGCGTTGTTACCAGAACGGATGAATGAAGCGCCACTAGAACTTGATGATCAAAGTGAAGAAGAAACAAAAGTGCTACCCGTATTAAGCGATCAACAATCTTCTGAAGAAACAATTGTCGCTCCAAGTGAACAAACAGACCAAGAAGAAAATGATACAAAAGCAAATGAGCCTAAGAAAAAGTCAAAGCGCAAGCGTTGGTTGTTTCCATTACTCGCATTTCTAATCATTGTACCAACAGCGCTCGTGCTAGGATTTATGGTCATTCCGTCTTGGTTTGCTGTAGATGAAGTGCAAGTGCCTGATGTTGTTGGTACGAATTACGAAGAAGCAGAGCAGTTGTTAGAAGAGCATGAACTAATCGTTACAATTGAGCGAGAATATCACGATGAAGTTGAACGTGATGTTGTCTATTACCAAGACCCAAGAGCGGGAAGAAATGTGAAAGTTGAAAGTGCGATTACACTTCGAGTGAGTGATGGTCCGGAAACGGTTGAAATGCAAGACTTAACAGGGATGAGTGTAGAGGATGCGCTTGATCTTCTTGAAGAACTAGACATAGACGTTGAGACGACGAGTGAGCCTTCTGATGAGCAACCACCAGGGTACGTCATCAGCCAGACACCTGAGGCTGGTGAAGAGGTCATTCAAGACGAGCTATCGGTTCAACTCGTATACAGTGAAACACCACAAATGACACTCGGAGACCTTACAGGATCGAGTGAGCAAGCGGTGCGTAATTACCTTGAATCTCATCAATTGTCAGGTTCATTTGATCGTGAATACTCTGAAACTGTGCCAGAAGGGCAAGTGATTACTCATGAGCCAGGACCGTACGTTACGATTGATGAAGGGTCTGACGTGACATTCGTGATTTCTAATGGTGAACCGCCTGTCGAAGAGGAAGAAACGCAAACCCGCTATGCGGAGATCCCCGTAAATGTGACTGATCCAGAAGCTGGACAGTCGTATGACATTCGCATTGAATTTACAGATAGAACGACAGGGGACGACCCAGAGATTTTCGTTGAGGAAGAGATCACAGAATCGACCGAATATCTCGTTCCTTTTGAAGTGAGCAAGAGTATACCGGGAACGTACACGTTGTATATTAACGACGAAGAAATGCAATCCAATACGCTAGAGTTCGAAGAAGACTAAGGAGGAGATTCGTTGCAAGCAGGCCAAATTATAAAAGCCGTCGGTGGATTCTACGATGTTTTACATGATGGAGAGGTTACGCGTTGTCGGGCACGTGGATTGTTTCGTAAGCAAAAGATTAAACCGCTCGTTGGTGACTTTGTCACGTTTGAAGAGGAATATGTTCAAACAGTCGAATCGAGATCAAATGAGATGCATCGTCCACCGATTGCAAATGTCAATCAAGCACTACTCGTTATGTCTTCGACGAAACCGGAGTTCAGTACGTATTTACTAGACCGATTGCTCGTCCATACAGAAGCGATGGAAGTTGAATCGGTCATTATCATTTCGAAAATGGACCTTGCAAGTGAAGAAATAAAGCGAGAAGTTCAAAGCAAAGCAAGTCGATATGAATCACTCGGTTATACAGTCGTTTATACGCCAGGTGATGACGATCTTGACGTTATTCGAGAACGATTGAAAAACCGTACCACTGTCGTTGCGGGGCAGTCTGGCGTCGGTAAATCAACGCTATTAAATCGTGTTGATGACTCATTAAACCTTCAAACAGGTGAAATTTCGCAACAATTATCAAGGGGGAAACATACGACACGTCACGTTGAGTTATTGCAAACGTGTGGAGGTCAAGTCGCAGATACTCCCGGCTTTAGCTCCCTTGATTTTACGGGGATTGACCTTGATGTTTTAGCAGATAGCTTTCTTGAAATCTATGAGGTGTCCAAAGACTGTAAATACCGAGGCTGTACGCATCGCAGAGAAGATGGTTGTGCAGTAAAGGCTGCGGTTGAAACAGATGAAATTGCACCGTATCGATACGACAATTATTTGGCATTTTACAACGAAAAAGAAGAAGAAGAAAAGCGGAGGTTTTAACACAATGGCAATGATCGCACCGTCAATCCTTTCAGCGGATTTTAAACAACTAGGCAACGACATCGAGGCAGTGAGCAATGCGGACTATATCCATGTAGACGTAATGGACGGAAAGTTCGTTCCTAACATTACAATTGGTCCTCTCATTGTTGATGCGGCAAAACGCTCAACATCACTACCACTTGATGTTCATTTAATGATTGAAGATCCAGATCGGTACGTTGGAGACTTTGTCAAAGCCGGCGCAGACATCATTACGGTTCATGTAGAAGCATGTACTCACTTGCACCGGACGATTCAACTCATTAAAAGCCATGGTGTTAAAGCGGGAGTTGCTTTAAATCCACATACTCCAGTAGCGATGGTTCAACATGTGATTGAAGACGTAGACCTCGTCTTGTTAATGACGGTTAACCCTGGGTTTGGTGGACAAAGCTTTATTCAAGCTGTGCTACCTAAGATTGCTGAAGTACGTAAATTTGCAAATGAAGTGAACGAAGAGTTACTTATTGAAGTTGACGGAGGCGTTAACGAAGAAACGGCAAAACAATGTGTAGAACACGGAGCAAATCTGCTTGTGGCAGGATCACACATTTATAAACAAAATGACCGCAAGCAGGCGGTGGAACGGCTTAAAAGCATTACCGAGTAATTTTTTATAAAAAACGATGTACTATTTCCTTCTGGGTGAATATACATATAGAAGAATCCGTATGTGCCCGTCAGTGTTTGTCTTCGGAAAAAGCTGGCCTTCAAGGAGGAATTGGGATGAAATTTTATACGATTAAGCTTCCGAAGTTTTTAGGTGGGGTTGTTCGCGCGATGCTGAACTCATTTAAGAAAGAGTAACCCCAAAAAAAGAAAAAGCACCGCTTAGCGGTGCTTTTTCTTTTTTTCATTTTATAAAAACCGGTAAGTAGCGCTTAGACGCGCTCTACTTTACCGGCTTTCAACGCTTTTGCAGATACATATACTCGTTTAGGTTTCCCGTCAACTAGAATACGAACCTTTTGGACATTTGCGCCCCAACGGCGTTTTGACGAGTTGTTCGCGTGGGAACGGTTATTACCGCTTGATGGTCCACGACCCGTAACAAAACATTTACGTGCCATCAGAATCCCTCCTTTATTTACTTCTCCCTTACTTGCACTCGAACATCTTAGCATAAAAATATGGAAGAAATCAATATAGATTTATGAACAGTTGCTTTATAAAAGCTGAAAAATATAGTAAACTGTCGATAGTTATCATTACTGATGGATGAAAGGAGGATGGCTATGGCCTTAGAAATGAATTCTCAACTAGGTTCCATTGACATCTCAAAAGAAGTAGTTGCAACCGTTGCAGGAGGTGCAGCAACAGACTGTTATGGGATTGTAGGCATGGCCTCTCAAAAGCAGATCAAAGACGGAATCTCTGAGCTTTTAAAGCGTGACAATTTCTCACGTGGAGTTGTCATCCGTGAAAACGAGGGAGATCTTATGATTGATATGTATATCATCGTAAGCTACGGCACGAAGATCTCTGAAGTTGCTTACAATGTACAATCAAAAGTGAAATATCAACTAGAAAAATTACTGGGACTACAAGTAGAATCTGTGAATATCTTCGTTCAAGGTGTTCGCGTTTCTAATCCGTAACGGTTGGACTAAATGAGGTGTGTATAAGTGTCAAATACAATTAACGGCCAGATGCTTCTGGCCATGTTTAATGAGGGAGCAGTCGCTTTAGAGAAACACGCAAAGCGAGTTGACGCTCTAAATGTCTTTCCTGTACCAGATGGTGATACTGGAACGAATATGAGCCTTACGATTCGATCTGGTGTGAAGGAAATGAAACAGCAAGATGCAACGAGTGCAAACCAAGTTGCAAAAACGTTCTCTAAAGGTTTATTAATGGGAGCACGTGGAAATTCAGGTGTCATTTTGTCACAACTATTCCGTGGTTTTGCAAAAGGCATTGAGCATGATCAAGTGCTTGACGGACAAGCGCTTGCTAAAGCGTTCGATGGAGGCGTTCAGACGGCTTATAAAGCGGTTATGAAGCCTGTTGAGGGGACAATCTTAACGGTTGCTAAAGATGCAGCTGAAAAAGCGACCAAGTCTGCAAAGAAAACGAAGGATGCAGAGCAAGTACTTGTCGATGCGATTGAAGAAGCGAAAGCTTCACTTGAACGTACACCTGATTTACTTCCGGTACTTAAAGAAGTAGGTGTCGTCGATTCAGGCGGTCAAGGACTTGTCTACATCTATGAAGGTATGCTACGTGCAATGCGCGGAGAAACGACAGCAGATGATGCTCCAGAGCAAGCGACGATGGAAGAGCTCGTTCATGTTGAACACCACAACATTCAAGGTGACATGAATCCAGAGGATATTGAATTTGGATATTGTACTGAAGTGATGGTTCGCTTTAGCGATGACAAAACGAACGAGTCGCCTTACGTTGAAGAAGATTTCCGCAATACGTTAAGCCAATATGGCGATTCTCTTCTAGTCGTAAGTGATGAAGATATTATTAAGATTCATATTCATGCTGAACATCCAGGTTTCATCATGAACGAGGCACAAAAGTACGGGGATCTTATTCACGTTAAAGTCGACAACATGCGTGACCAGCATGCTGCACTTTCAAATGAACCTAAGAAAACTGAACCGCCCGTTCCGAAAAAAACTCAAGAAGAAGCTGAGTTTGCTATGATTGCCGTTGCAATGGGTGAAGGAATTCGTGATCTATTCAAGAGTGTCGGTGTAGACATCGTGATCGAAGGTGGTCAAACGATGAACCCGAGCACGGAGCAGTTGACGAATGCAATTAAAGAAACACACGCAAAGCATGTGTTTTTAATTCCAAACAATAGCAACATCATTATGACAGCCGAGCAAGCAGCTGACGTGAGTGATCGTGATGTTCGTGTCATCCCTACGAAGTCTGTTCCTCAAGGATTAAGCGCGCTGTTTTCGTTTAATGCAATGAACGATGCCGATCGCAACCAAAAAGAAATGACGGAGAGCATTTCTCAAGTGAAAAGTGGTCAAATTACGAAATCAATTCGTGACACAGCGATTGATGGCATAGACATTAAGAAAGACGACATCATGGGCATTGTTGAGAACAAAATTGTAAGCTCAGGAGACTCTTTAGAAGAGACGCTCATTTCTGTGACAAGCCAAATGGTAGACAACGATACAGAGATGGTAACGATCATTAGTGGTGAAGAAGCAGAAGCATCTTGTACGGATGCGCTCGTCTCTTACATCGAAGAGAAGTATCCAGAAGTTGAGACTGAAGTGCATGAAGGGAAACAACCGCTTTACCATTACATTATTGCTGCTGAATAAAAGATAAGAGGGGATGGATGATATGACACGTGTAAAGATTGTTACGGACAGTACGGCTGATATTCCGAACTCGCTCGCTGAAGAACTAGACATTACCGTTATTCCACTAAAAGTGAACTTTTCAGCGGATGAGACGTATCTTGATGGAATTGAATTAAGTCCGACTGCCTTTTATGAGAAGTTACAACAAGCGAATCAAATGCCAACAACTTCTCAACCTTCACCGTACGATTTTGAAAAGCTTTACAACGAGATCTACGATGAATCAGAAGAAGATACCGTCATATTTTCCATTCATCTGTCTTCTAAATTGAGCGGTACGTATCAAGCTGCAACGATCGCTGCCTCAGAAGTAGAAGACAAAATTAACGTGCATGTGATTGATTCAAAACGAGCGAGCTATTCTATTGGCATAATCGTCGCTGATGTAGCGAAGCTTGCTATTGAAGGCGCTGATCAAAAGGCAATTCAAGACCGTATCGACGTTCTTCTAAATGAAACATCGGTATACTTTATGGTTGAAACACTTGAGTATTTACAAAAAAACGGTAGAATCGGTAAAGCACAAGCACTTATTGGATCCTTATTAAAAATGAAACCGATTTTATCTCTTTCGAAAGAAGGAGAAGTCTACCCGTTTGAAAAAGCTCGTGGCCGTAAAAAAGCAATCGATAAAATTGTAGAAACGTTACAAGAAACATACAAAGACCAACCGGTAGACATCGGATTAAGTCATGCGGTGGCTCCTGAAGTTGGCGACACGGTTTTAGAGGAAATCAAAGCTCGTTTAAACACTCAATCGACAGTTAAGACAGAAATCGGTGCGGTAATTGGTACTCATGTTGGACCGGGAACTGTTGCCGTGATGGTCACTCCTACAAAAGCGTAAGGGGATTGTTATGAAATATCGTAGTGTTACAGAGATTATTGGTCCAATCATGGTTGGACCGTCCAGCTCACATACTGCAGGTGCTGCTAGAATTGGACGTCTTGCAAGACTGCTTTTTGATGGTCAACCGAAGCGTGTGAACATTCATTTATACGGCTCATTTGCGAAAACGTACAAAGGTCACGGTACTGACGTGGCGTTAATCGGTGGATTGCTCGACTTTGATACGTTTGATGAGCGAATTCGCGATGCAAAGGAACATGCAAGCAATGCAAACATGCGTGTTCGCTTTCATGAAGAAGAAGCCATTCCTGACCATCCAAATACGGTCAAGCTACGCCTTGAATCCGACGACAGTGCGATGGAACTTGTTGGAATTTCAATCGGTGGCGGTAAGATTGAGATTATTGAGTTAAACGGATTTGCTTTACAATTAACCGGACATCATCCAGCACTTCTAATTGTTCATCAAGATCGGTACGGAGTCATTGCAAATGTGGCAAACGTACTAGCGCTTCATAAAGTGAACATTGGTCATATGAAAGTCTCACGAAAAGAAAAAGGGCGAGAAGCTCTCATGGTCATTGAAGTTGATCAAACGGTCACAGATGAGATTATGACATCACTTGAAAAACTTGAGCATGTAGACCAAGTCGCAAAACTTCACGAATAAATGATTGAGAGGTGGACGTTCATGTTTCGAAACGTCGCAGAGTTAATCGAATTAACTAATAGAGATGGAATCTCCATTTCAGAAGTCATGATTCAACAAGAGATCGAGGTGACAGGTCGTTCAAGGGAAGCCGTCTTAACGGATATGGATGAGAAGCTCACGATTATGGAAGAAGCCGTAAGACGTGGCATTGAAGAAGATGTAAAATCTGTTTCAGGACTCACCGGTGGAGACGGAAAAAAGCTTGAGAAGTATATCGAAAATGGCAACGGTCTAAGTGGTGACACACTGTTACGCGCAGTGAGTCGTGCAATGGCAACAAACGAAGTGAATGCAGCAATGGGAATGATCTGTGCGACACCAACAGCCGGCTCCGCTGGAGTCGTCCCTGGAACGTTGTTTAGTCTTAAAGACAAATTAAACCCAACTCGTGAAGCGATGCAACGCTATTTATTGACTTCAGGTGCATTTGGTCTTGTCGTTGCGAACAATGCTTCGATTTCAGGAGCTGCGGGTGGTTGTCAAGCAGAAGTCGGTTCTGCAGCAGGTATGGCAGCAGCAGCTGCTGTAGAGCTTGCAGGCGGTACACCGAAGCAATCTGCTGAAGCAATGGCAATGGCACTTAAAAATATGCTAGGACTCGTTTGCGACCCGGTTGCAGGACTCGTTGAAGTACCTTGTGTCAAACGAAACGCAGCAGGTGCGTCGATTGCAATGGTAGCAGCTGATATGGCGCTAGCCGGAATCGAAAGTCGCATACCTTGTGATGAAGTAATTGATGCGATGTATCGCATCGGTGAGAGTATGTCAGAAACGTTAAAAGAAACTGCTTTAGGTGGGCTTGCTGCGACACCTACAGGCAAAGCGCTCGAATCACAAATTTTTGACCTTTCTGCTGAGCGTACATGATGAACACACCCGTCTCCTCGCTAAAAGGAATCGGTAAAGAAAGTGCCAAAGACCTCGAGCGCCTTGGCATTTTCTTTATTTCTGATCTTCTAGCACACCTTCCTTATCGCTATGAAAACAAAGAAGCACAACCGGTTGAACAGCTCGTTCATGATGAAAATGTGACCGTTGAAGGAGTTGTAATCGGTGAAGCGAGAGTAAGTTTCTACGGAAGAAAGAAAAACCGATTGAATTTTAAAATGAACAGCGGGGGACACGTGTTAAACGTTGTAGCGTTTAACCGTGCTTTTTTAAAAAGCAAATTGCAAAACGAAGTCGCAATTACAGTGTCAGGGAAGTGGAATCGGCACCGAGCTCAAATTACCGCTCAATCCATTGAAGTTGGACAAGTAGAAGAGAAAAGGCCGTATGCCCCAATCTACGCCTTATCTGGAAGGTTAACGACACGTCAGCTAACGCAATGGACAGAAGATGCGCTAGCGATGACCGAGGCGTTTCCGCCAGAGCGTTTGCCAGAGGCTTTGTTAGAGCGATATAAATTACCGGCGATCGTCGATACGATTCAACAGTTACATCGCCCAACAGACAAAGAATCTTTAAAACATGCAAGAAGACGTTACATATACGAAGAGTTTCTACTGTTTCAACTGCGCATGCAAGCGTATAAGCGTTCAGTACGCCAAAATGAACAGGCAACACCACTTCAAGAAGACGTAGTTAAAGTAAAGGCGTTTATGGAGACTTTACCATTTGCGCTTACACAAGCGCAAAAGCGCTCACTTGATGAAATTGTTCATGATTTGCACCAACCGTATCGAATGAATCGCTTACTACAAGGAGATGTAGGTTCAGGTAAAACTGTCGTAGCAGCGATTGCAATGTATGCAGTTATTACTGCGGGAAAAACGACAGCATTAATGGTGCCAACGGAGATTCTAGCTGAGCAACATTATGAATCGTTGCAAGAACTCTTTCGTGATTGCGACGTTTCAATTCGTTTGCTGACGGGCTCCACGAGAAAGTCTGAACGCAAACAAACGATTGAAGCATTAGAAGCAGGTCAGGTGAATGTATTAATTGGAACCCACGCCCTCATTCAACCTGACGTCCCAATTCCAAATCTCGGGCTCGTCGTGACCGATGAACAACATCGATTTGGCGTGAATCAAAGACGTGCATTGAAAGAAAAAGGCAGCCCAGATGTGTTGTTTATGACCGCAACACCTATTCCGAGAACGCTTGCGATTACAGCATTTGGTGATATGGACGTATCAAGAATTGATGAGCAACCCGTAGGGCGTAAACCGGTAGAAACGTATTGGGCGAAGCATGATATGTTCGAGCGAGTCATTACGTTTATTGAAAAAGAAATTCGTGCCGGACGTCAAGCGTATGTAATTTGCCCATTAATTGAGGAATCAGAGCAACTAGACGTACAAAATGCCATAGACTTGTATGAGCAATTGCAACAGATTCTTCCTAGCGTTTCTGTTGGACTCGTGCACGGTCGCCTCTCAAACGATGAGAAAAACGGCACGATGGAACGGTTTTTTAGTAATCACGTACAATTGCTCGTTTCTACAACGGTCGTTGAAGTCGGTGTAAACGTTCCGAATGCGACTTGTATGTTGATTTATGATGCGGATCGCTTTGGATTAGCTCAGCTACACCAGCTAAGAGGTCGAGTCGGTCGTGGAGATGCGCAATCGTACTGCATTTTGCTTTCAGATCCAACGTCTGAAACAGGAAAAGAACGAATGAAAATTATGACCGAAACAACAGATGGATTTGTGTTAGCAGAAGAAGATTTAAAGCTTAGAGGTCCTGGTGACTTACTTGGTAAGAAACAGAGCGGTATGCCTCACTTCCGTTTAGCAGATCCTGTCCATGATTACCGAGCCCTTGAAACAGCAAGACAAGACGCACAAACGCTCATACAGTCCGATGCGTTTTGGACCGACGCTGAGTACGAGGCGTTACGTAACTATTTATCCGATACAGGAGCGCTTTCTGGAGAGAAACTCGATTAAAGATTTGTTGATTTTCTCTCCAGATTGTTGCAAACTACTATTAGGACCTAGTCATAGAAATGCGGTGCTTATTATTCATGAGAAAACCAAAGCATGTTCGTAAAGCTGAACTGAAGGAAACGATTCAAAACAATCCATTCATCACAGACGAAGCATTGGCTACGTCCTTTAATGTTAGCATTCAAACGATTCGACTAGATCGCTTAGAACTCGGTATACCAGAACTTCGTGAGCGATTAAAAGACGTCGCAAGACAACACCATGATGAAGTAAAAGCGTTAACAGATGAAGAAGTAATCGGTGAAGTCATTGATTTACAACTTGATGAGACAGCGATTTCAATTATGGAAATTCGAGAAGAACATGTATTTACGAGAAATGGAATTGCTCGTGGGCATCATTTGTTTGCACAAGCAAATTCACTAGCTGTGGCCATCATTAACGATGATTTCGTCGTAACAGGTCGTGCTAATGTACGTTTTTCAAAACCAGTAAAAGCAACAGAACGAGTCGTTGCCAAAGCAAAAGTTACCGCTCATGACGACAAATGGACAACCGTAATCGTTGAAAGTTATGTCGATCAACGACGAGTATTTTCTGGGGAATTTCAAATGGCAAGAGGCCATCAAGACTAAAGTGATGAAGGTTGAACTGATAAAAGGAGCTTAAAGCATGAAGATTGCAGTAGACGCTATGGGCGGTGACAACGCCCCTAAAGCTCAAGTGGCTGGCGCAATGGCAGCTGTTAAAGCATTTGATCAAATTTCGATTGTTCTCGTCGGTGACGAAGCGCAAATTAACGAACATTTAAATGCGCATCCAAGAATTGAAATTTTGCATACCGAGGAAATCATTACAAACGAAGATGCGCCAACGCGTGCGGTGCGTCGTAAAAAGAACTCATCAATGGTCCTTGCTGTTCGGGAAGTACGGGAAGGCCGCTGTGATGCCTGTATTTCTGCAGGCAACACAGGTGCGCTTATGACGGCAGGACTTCTTCACGTTGGGCGAATTGACGGGGTGGAGCGTCCAGCGCTTGCGCCGATGTTACCGACGATTGATGGCGAAGGATTCTTGCTTTTAGACGTTGGTGCGAACATTGAAGCGAGAGCGGAACACTTGTATCAGTACGGTGTTATGGGCGACGTTTATTTACGACAAGTGAAAAATCGTAAAACCCCTCGCATCGGTTTGTTAAACGTCGGAACAGAAGAAGGAAAAGGCAACGAGTTAGCAAAGGCTGCCTTTGAACAACTGCAAGGCGGAAAGTTCGAATTCGTTGGCAACGTTGAAGCAAGAGACGTATTAAACGGTGTTTGTGACGTTGTTGTCTGTGATGGATTCTCGGGGAACATCCTTCTAAAAACGATTGAAGGAACTGCTGAATCATTGTTCACGATCTTAAAGGCAGAGCTAACCTCAACGACAATGAACAAATTAGCAGCAGGAGTTTTGAAGCCTTCGTTTAAAAATATAAAAGAGAAGATGAGTTATTCTCACTACGGTGGTGCTGGTTTGTTTGGGCTTAAAGCGCCAGTCATTAAAGCTCACGGCTCATCAGACCATACAGCGATTTATCACGCAGTAAGGCAAGCTATGCAAATGATCGAAGAAAAAGTTCCAGAAGTCATCGCAAAAGAATTAAGCGATACGTCAGAGAAGGAGTGATTCACATGCGGAAGTTTGCGTTTTTGTTTCCTGGACAAGGGTCTCAAGTCATTGGAATGGGACTAGATGCGAAACAGACGAATGAATCATCGAAAAACGTCGTGGATGTTGCTGATCGTGTGTTACAATTTCCACTTTCGAAGCTCATGGAAGAAGGACCTGAAGAGGAACTAAAGCAAACGTCAAATGCACAACCAGCGCTTGTAACGACGAGCATTGCCACTTTGCAACTTGTTAAGGGGCTTAATGTTACCCCGTCATTTGTAGCAGGTCATAGTTTAGGAGAGTACAGTGCTCTCGTTGCCGCAGGTGTTTTAACGTTTGAAGATGCGGTTGCAGTCGTTCGTAAGCGTGGCCAGTTCATGGAAGCAGCAGTTCCGAACGGAACAGGTACGATGGCAGCAGTTATGGGTGGTACGCGTGAGGATTTAAAAGCGGTCTGTGAAGCTGTTACTGCTGAAGGTGAAGCTGTACAAATGGCTAACGTTAACGCACCTGGTCAAGTCGTTATTTCAGGGACGACTGCGGGTGTGAAGACGGTCGGTGAACGAATGAAAGAAAAAGGTGCGAAGCGTACGATCCCATTAAATGTGAGTGGACCATTCCACTCTGCATTGATGGAGCCTGCTGCAAATGAGCTAGAACAAGCGTTAGCTAGCATTCCATTTCGAGATGCAACCGTTCCAGTCATTACAAATGTATCCGCAACAAGCGAACAATCAGGCGAACGGTTAAAAGCAGGACTCGTCAAGCAAATGACATCTCCTGTTCTTTGGGAAGATTCGATTCGTTATATGATTGGTGAAGGCGTCAATACATTTGTTGAAGTAGGAAGTGGACAAGTACTATCAGGACTTGTGCGCAAAATTGATCGCAAAAATGTTGACGTTGTCTCTATTCATACAAAAGACGATGTAGATAAGCTAAACGCATTACTTCAGGAGGTTTAATCTATTGAAATTGCAAGGAAAAAAAGCCCTAGTCACTGGGGCTTCTAGAGGAATTGGACGTGCGATTGCAATCGAACTGGCTAGTCTTGGTGCCGATGTAGCGATTAACTATTCAGGCAATCAAGCAAAGGCAGAAGAAACAAAGGCAAGCTGTGAAGCTCACGGTGTACGAGCGATTACAATTCAAGCGGATGTTTCTGATGAAACACAAGTGAAAGAAATGTTCAAAACGGTCACGGATGAATTCGAGCGCATTGACTTACTCATTAACAATGCGGGGATTACACGTGACAATCTGGTTATGCGTATGAAATCAGAAGATTGGGATGACGTGATGAACACGAACGTAAAGGGGGTGTTTCTCTGCTCGAAGGCGGCATCTAGACCGATGATGAAGCAACGCGAAGGTGTTATTGTCAACATCGCCTCTGTCGTTGGATCAATTGGAAATCCAGGTCAAGCGAACTACGTTGCGGCAAAGGCAGGTGTTGTCGGATTGACAAAGACGCTTGCGAAAGAGTTCGCAAGTCGTAACATTCGTGTGAATGCTGTTGCACCAGGCTTTATTGCAACTGAAATGACGGATGAATTGCAAGATGAAACAAAATCAGCATTACTTGAACAAATCCCACTTGCTACACTTGGTGAGCCAGAAGATGTTGCACGTGTTGTATCCTTTTTATGTGGAGAGGATAGTCGCTATATGACAGGACAAACGTTGCATGTTGATGGCGGCATGTATATGGGGTAAGACAAACCTCTCTAGTTTTTTACTAGGAAATCATCTATAATGACAATGGTTACATTCAATTAAATAAACAATCGAATTAAAAACACGAATGAAAGTCTAGGAGGAATTATCATGGCAGAAACAAATACATTAGAGCGCGTAACGAAAATCATCGTTGATCGTCTAAGTGTGGAAGAGTCAGAAGTGAAAATGGAGTCAACGTTTAAAGAAGATCTAGGTGCAGATTCACTTGATGTTGTTGAACTTGTAATGGAACTTGAAGATGAGTTTGACCTTGAGATCTCAGATGAGGAAGCGGAAAAGATTGCGACGGTTGCTGATGTCGTCAACTACATAGATGCACAGTAACCCTTTCCTTTCAGACAAGTTCTGCACATCGCAGAGCTTGTTTTTCCCGTTTTCTGATTGAACTTTTTAAAGGAGTAGATGAAAATGAGTCAACAGTCAGGGCGTAAACGAAAGGCTGAGAAGCAATACAGTGTAAGTGATGCGCATGCGAAAAAGTTCCAAACGATGCTAAGTTCCCTATCGGTTACGTTTATTGATCAACAATTGCTGTATCAAGCATTTACACATTCTTCGTACGTGAATGAACAACGCTTTCGTGCAGACCAAGACAACGAACGGTTAGAGTTTTTAGGGGATGCGGTGTTAGAGCTTGCAGTATCTCAACATTTATTCAAGCGTTTTCCACTCATGCAAGAAGGAGAAATGACGAAGCTAAGAGCTGCTGTTGTATGCGAACCTTCATTGTTTGAGCTTGCTGAGCGACTTGAGTTCGGATCATTGATTTTCCTCGGTAAAGGTGAAGAGATGAGTGGCGGTCGCAATCGACCTGCGATGCTTGCAGACGTTTTTGAAGCGTTTGTCGGTGCGTTGTATTTAGACCAAGGGATGGATGCAGTATACGCATTTCTTGAAGAAACCGTCTATCTAAAGATTGAAACGGGTAGTTACACGGACGTCATGGACTTTAAAAGCCAATTGCAAGAATTTGTGCAACAAGAAAGTAGCGGACGGATTAGTTACCAAATTGTTGCTGAGCAAGGACCTGCCCACAACCGCGAATTCGTTGCAAAAGTGTTCGTGAACGAAACGAGTTACGGTGAAGGTACAGGAAAGACTAAAAAAGCTGCAGAACAACACGCAGCACAAAAAGCACTAACTTTATTGAGTAAAAAAGTAGCGAATAAATGACAATCACCTTAAAACGTAATGGTTTAAGGTGATTGTACGGTTGACCTATTTTTTTGCTTTAATTGCCCCGAGTTCTGATACGAGTGCATCAATTTCTCTTACGCTTAAATTCGGATGACTAACAACATAGTCATACACGTCTTTAATGTCTTCGTATTGATTAAGTGAGTAGTACTCAGGATCAAGAACAACTCGGTTTACTACTTTTAGTCGTTCCTGCAACTTTTCAAACATGTAAGTCAAATTCTCATGTGTAGCATGATCTAAATTCGTCATGGATGGCCTCCCTTTCCATTCTATTTTAGAGGCGATTTTCATGTTTGAAAAGGTGAGATTACAAAAAAGTCGTCAGATGGAACGAGAATAAGCACGACGTTAGAAAGAATTGAGGGTAAAGCCATGTATTTAAAAAGGCTAGAAATATCAGGGTTCAAATCATTTGCAACTCCGTTAAAGATTGATCTAGACCCGGGAGTGACAGCAATTGTAGGGCCGAACGGGAGCGGAAAAAGCAACGTTTCGGACGGGGTCCGCTGGGTACTTGGCGAACAATCTGCGAAACAGTTGCGCGGATCAAAAATGGAAGACATTATTTTTGCCGGTAGTGAATCGAGAAAGAAAGTGAATCTTGCAGAAGTAACGCTCGTTTTGGATAACGAAGACGGACATATGAGTTCTGAGTACGTTGAGATTAGTATGACGAGACGGTTGTTTCGAACAGGTGAGAGCGAATACTATTTGAACGGCACCGCCTGCCGTCGCAAAGACTTGCTTGATCTACTCATCGATTCAGGACTTGGTAAAGAAGCGTATTCGATGATTGGACAAGGAGAAGTTGAAAAGATTCTCTCTTCAAAACCAGAAGAACGTCGCGTCATGTTTGAAGATGCTGCTGGTGTTTTGAAATACAAATCAAGAAAACAACAATCAGAGAAAAAACTTACGGAAACGAAAGATAATCTTCAGCGTGTTGAAGATATATTAAGTGAGCTTGAACAACAAATCGAACCCCTTGAGCGTCAAGCATCTACTGCAAAAGAGTACGTCGAAAAGCGTGAGGAATACGAGAAGTTAGACATCTCGTTACTTAGTTTTGATATTGATGATAAACATGGGCAATGGACGAGTAAAAAAAACAAACTCCAAACCTTACAAGCAACTTTAGAGACGAAAGGTGCACAACTTGAAAAAAGCGTTCAAGAACAAGACGATGTAAAAGCATTGCTCAAACAAATTGACAAACAGCTAGAAGAGAGTCAAAAAGAGCTTCTAGAAGTGAGTGAGCGTTTAACTCAATTAGAAGGTCATCGTGAGCTCATGAATGAGCGAGGTTCAAACGCACACGTGAGGCTTGAGGAACTCGAGCAAAGAATGACGGCAATTGAGACGAGTTGGCAAGAGTCCAAGAAATTACTTGATGCTGAAGCAAAACAACTTGAAGATAAAGAAGCAAATGATGCAAAGCTCGAAAAGCGTTGGAACACGATGCAAAAAGAAATGAGTAAAACACAAGAAGATTTCGAGACAGAACTTGAAGCGCTTAAAACGACGTATATCGATGTGTTAAATGAACAAGCTGCATTAAAAAACGAAATGCGTTATCGAAAAGAACAACAGGAAAAAGTAAAGCGGCGAATGGATACACTTGATGAAGAACATTCAGGTGCCAAGGATTCGCTTGAAGAAAAACAAACGAATTTCGATCACTTGCAACAGCAAATCGAATCACTAGAAACGAAGAAACAAACCGTTCTTGAGGATGTGGAAGAGTCAAAGCAACACGTTGAGAAGATCCAAGAACACAAACAGAAACAAAGCGATCATCTTCATCGTGGCTACCGAAGTTATGAAGATGTGAAAGCACGGATCGACTTGCTTGAGAGAATGGAACAAGAACACGCAGGGTTTTTCCAAGGGGTAAAGGCTGTCATGCAAGGTAGAGATCACGGTCAACTCTCAGGTGTACTCGGTCCAGTCGCTTCACTCATTCATGCTACAAAGAAATTCGAACTTGCAATCGAAACTGCACTTGGTGGGGCGCTACAACATATTGTCGTAGACACCGATCAAAATGGACGAAAAGCGATTGCTTACTTAAAAGCTAAAAAGCAAGGAAGAGCAACGTTCCTACCTCAAAATGTTATGAAGCCAAGGTTTGTTCAATCGAGCACGTTAAAGAAACTTGAGCAACAACCTGGATTTGAGTGTGTAGCAACTGCAGCGGTTTCAAATGAGCACCACGTTCAAAACGTCATTGACCACTTATTAGGTGGCATTATCATTGCAAGTGACTTAGAGAGTGGACAAGCAATTGCTAAAGTGAGTGAGTTTAGACACCGCATCGTAACATTAGACGGCGACGTCATTAACCCAGGCGGTTCAATGACCGGAGGTAGTGAAAAGAAAAAAGGCCAAGAGCTACTCGGTCGTAAACGTGAGCAAGGAGAATTGCTTGAGAAAAAGCGTGATATTGAAGCCGCAATCTCTGACTTGGAACAAAACGTAAAAGATAAAACGAACGAATACAATGAAGCCTTGCAGCTGTTGCAAACAAAAGAGTTAACGCTTGAAGAACTAGTCGATTCACTACAACGAGCGAAAGAAGAGTTGCATCTCCAAAGACAAGCGCTGCAACAAAAGCAATCTGAACACTCATTGTATGTAAAAGAAAAAAGCGTGCTTGACCAAGAGCTCCTACAATGGACAGAAGAGAAGGAAACGAATGAACAAAAAGCGATTGAGCTCTCAGAACGCTCCACGTCGTTAGAGCAAGAGATTAATGAAAAAGAAGCTGAGAAAAAACGACAAGCACTTTCAGAGAAAGAAATGCAAGAGCAAGTGACGTTGCTTCGAATTGAACGCGCCAAGCAAAAAGAACAACTCGACCATCAAAAACAGACTGTAAAACGATTGCAAACTGAGGTGAGCGAGCAGCAGCGAGAGTTAGTTAACATTAAAGAGGAACGTGAGGCATTGACGTACCGTCTTGAAGACGTTTCAGGTGGGTCGTCAACGATTGATGAAGACATTGAAAAGACACGTGAAAGCAAAGAAAAGTGGCAAACGTATGTTCAAGCGAAACGTAAAGAGCGTGAAGAAACAAACGAAAAGCTTGGTTTAGTTGAACAAGCCGTAACGAGGTTCGATAGCGAGTACCGCGATACGGATCAACAAAGACAGCACATCGAGCTCGTCACTGAGAGACTCGATGTTGAGCTTGATCACCTTCTAGATCGTTTGCAAGGAGAATACGAGTTAACGTACGAAGCAGCCAAAAAGAAACGTGATCGTGAGATTCCGGTTGAAGACGCTAGAAAGCGGCTCAAGTTATTAGAGCGTGGCATTGAAGAACTCGGTTACGTAAATTTAGGGGCGATTGAAGAATATGAACGCGTGTCTGAGCGCTATCAGTTTCTAAAAACGCAACAAGAAGATTTGCGTGAAGCGAGACAAACGCTCGTTGAAGCCATCCGTGAAATGGATGAAGAGATGACGCGCAAGTTTCGAGAGACGTTCGTGCAAATTCGTGAACAGTTTAAAGAAACGTATCGTGTCATGTTTGGCGGCGGTGAAGCCGATCTCGTTCTAAGTGAACCAGATGACCTTCTAGAAACAGGCATTGATATATTTGCAAGACCGCCGGGTAAGAAAAAACAAGCGTTGTCGTTATTGTCTGGTGGCGAGAAGTCATTAACAGCGATTGCGCTATTGTTTGCGATCTTAAACGTTCGCCCTGTTCCGTTTTGCATTTTAGACGAAGTCGAAGCGGCGCTTGATGAAGCGAATGTAAAACGGTTTGCGGACTACTTGCAACGCTTTTCGGCACAAACTCAGTTTATTGTAATTACCCACCGTAAAGGCACGATGGCAGCGAGTGACTCACTTTATGGGGTGACGATGGAAGAGTCAGGTGTATCAAGACTCGTCTCTGTAAGATTAGAGGAAGCAGAAATGCTTGAGCCAGCGATGTCAACGAGCAAATAAGAGAGGTAGGATTTTAGCGAATGAGTTTTTTTAAAAAGTTAAAAGATCGCGTAACGAATCAAACAGATTCGGTCACAACGAAATTTAAAGATGGTCTCCAAAAAACGAGAGATTCATTTTCTGAGAAGATGAACACATTAGCAGCAAAATACCGTACAGTTGATGAAGAGTTCTTTGAGGAGCTTGAAGAGCTACTGATTTCAGCAGATGTTGGTGTGAATACGGTTATGGAGCTCGTCGATGAGCTTCGTGAAACTGCAAAGCTTGAAAATGTGAAAAACAGTGCGGATATTTTACCAGTCATTAGTGAGAAATTAACCGAGAAGTTGGATTTCACAGGAGAGGATTCCGAGCTTTCGATGAATCAAGAAGGCATGACGGTCATTTTATTCGTCGGCGTTAACGGCGTAGGGAAAACGACAACAATTGGGAAACTCGCTCACCATTTTAAAGAGCAAGATAAAAAGGTCGTGCTAGCTGCTGGAGATACGTTTAGAGCGGGTGCGATTGAACAGCTAGGTGTATGGGGCGAACGTGTTGGCGTTGACGTTATTAAGCAAGCTGAAGGCTCAGATCCTGCGGCTGTTATGTATGACGCGATCCATGCTGCAAAATCTAGAAGTGCCGACGTACTTCTTTGTGACACCGCAGGTCGCTTACAAAACAAAGTGAACCTCATGAAAGAACTTGAGAAAGTGAAACGAGTCATTCAGCGCGAAGTGCCAAGTGCGCCGCATGAAGTGTTGCTCGTTTTAGATGCGACGACTGGACAAAACGCTATGGCACAAGCGAAGCAATTTAAAGAAGCGACAGACGTTTCAGGGATTGTCTTAACGAAGCTTGACGGCACAGCAAAGGGTGGAATCGTACTTGCGATTCGGAATGAACTCGACATTCCGGTGAAGTTTGTCGGCCTCGGTGAAAAAGTCGATGACTTACAACCGTTTGATGCAGAACAGTTTACGTATGGTTTGTTCCAAACACTTGTTGAAGAGAAGTGAGTGAGAAGGAGCGAATAACTCGTATAAGTGCATAGATTGAAATTACGAGCAAAACGCTTGTCACACATCTAGTGATTAGATCTGGAAATGTCCGAGAGTGTTCATAGAAACTCTCGGCTGTTTCTTGACACAATCCAAGGGGAATTGTACCATTCTAATTGTAAAGGTTATTCACTTAACAGTAAGGGTGAAGTACAATGCTCGAGAAAACAATGAGAATGAACGCATTGTTTGATTTTTATCATGCATTATTAACAGACAAACAACGGAATTACTTGCAATTGTACTACTACGATGATTATTCCCTCGGAGAAATTTCTGAGTTATACGATGTGAGTCGTCAAGCCGTTTATGATAACATTAGGCGTAGTGAACTTATGCTTGAACAATATGAAGAGAAGCTTCAATTGTTCAACCGTTATCGTTTAAGAGAAGAGCTTTACAAGAAACTTCGACTAGCGTCTGAAGACAGTGAAGTGATCGCTCTTGTAACAGAGTTAGAAAGTACGGAAGAGTAAGGGGGAGATGACCATCGCCTTTGAAAGTTTAGCTGAACGACTTCAGCAAACGATGCAAAAGATAAAAGGTAAAGGGAAAGTAAGTGAAGCCGACGTCAAAGAAATGGCGCGTGAAGTTCGTCTTGCTTTGCTAGAAGCCGATGTTAACTTTAAAGTGGTTAAACAATTTGTAAACCGCGTAAAAGAACGTGCGGTCGGACAAGAAGTGATGAAGAGCCTTACGCCAGGTCAACAAGTTATTAAAGTGGTTAATGAAGAATTGACAGCGTTAATGGGCTCAGAAGAAAGCAAGATTGAAACAGCATCGAAACCACCGACGGTCATTATGATGGTCGGTTTGCAAGGGGCCGGTAAAACGACGACGACGGCAAAGCTTGCGAACTATTTACGTAAGAAAAAGAATAAAACACCCATGCTCGTTGCAGCGGACATTTATCGTCCAGCAGCGATTGACCAGTTAAACACACTCGGTAAGCAACTAGATATGCCCGTGTACTCTGAAGGGACCGATGTAAGCCCAGTAGACATCGTCAAGCGCGGTGTTGAAAAGGCGAAGGAAGAGCATCACGACACAGTCATCCTCGATACTGCGGGACGATTGCACGTTGACGAGAACTTAATGGATGAGCTAAAGGAAATGAAAGCTTCTGTGAATCCTGACGAAATTTTACTCGTCGTTGATGCGATGACCGGTCAAGATGCGGTAAACGTTTCGGAGCAGTTTAATGAACTCCTTGAAATATCAGGTGTCGTTCTTACGAAACTTGACGGTGACACGAGGGGTGGTGCAGCACTTTCAATCCGTGCTGTAACCGAGAAGCCGATTAAATTTGCCGGTATGGGTGAGAAGATTGACCAACTTGAACCGTTCCATCCAGAGCGAATGGCTTCACGAATTCTCGGCATGGGCGATGTGCTTTCACTCATTGAGAAAGCACAAACGAACGTTGATGAAGAGAAAGCGAAAGAATTGGAAGCAAAGCTTCGAAATGCAGACCTCACGTTTGATGATTTTCTAGAACAAATTGATCAAGTGAAAAGCATGGGCCCTCTTGAAGACTTGCTCGGCATGTTACCAGGTGCCAACAAGATGAAGGGCATGAAGAACATGCAAGTCGACGACAGCCAAATTGGCAAAGTCGAAGCGATTGTTCGTTCAATGACTAAGCAAGAAAAGGTCGAACCAAAGATTATAAATGCAAGTCGAAAGCGTCGAATTGCAAAAGGAAGCGGTACGACCGTTCAAGATGTCAACAAGCTTCTCAAACAGTTTGAAGATATGAAGAAGATGATGAAGCAAATGACGTCACAAATGGGCGGAAAAGCTGGTAAACGCAAAGGAAAAGGCGGCATGCAGTTTCCGTTTATGAAGTAATTCAAGCGATTTATGCACTGAAAAGGAAAAACCCTTTACACACTCGGACATTTTGTCTATAATAGGCTAATGTGCGATGATTTCACCATGAACGTGAAGTTATAGGTGACCACTTGTCATCATAAAAAATTTACAACATATAAGTTGGAGGTAATGAATTATGGCTACAAAAATTCGTCTTAAAAGAATGGGATCAAAGAAAAGACCTTACTACCGTGTCGTAGTTGCGGATTCTCGCTCACCACGTGATGGTCGTTTCATCGAAGAGATTGGAACGTACAACCCACTCGTTACAGATAACTCATTTACAGTAAAAGAAGACCGTGCTGTAAAGTGGATGCTTGATGGTGCTAAGCCATCTGACACAGTACGTAACCTATTCTCAACTGCTGGCCTCATGGAGAAAGTCCATGAAGCAAAGAACAGTAAGTAAGTAGGAATACGGATGCTACAAACACTTGTCTTGACCGTTGCCAAAGCACTTGTGGATCACCCTGACGAAGTGACTGTTGAAGAGACAGAGCACGATGGAACAACGTTATTAACGCTGTCGGTTCATAAGGACGATGTCGGTAAAGTCATCGGCAAAAATGGTAAAGTTGCAAGTTCGATGCGTTCATTACTTGCTGCTGCCAATCGAGAGAACGGCAAAGTTCGTCTCAAGATTGCTGATTAAGGACGTGTTGAGGGGAGGCTAAGCCTTCCCTTTTTCTTTTATCAATGCTACGATTTTTACATATACATACTATCTAGAGGATGAGGTGGATTTCATGAGGATTGAAAAGAATGTACTCGTACGTCACGTACTTACAGAAGATTATCGCAAAAAGTTGCTCACAAAAATGGATCAAGAAAAAGATCGCCTAACCAATGAAGTGGAGCAACTCCGTTTTCAAGCTCAAAAGCAAGCGAAAGAGCAAACAGATGCGAAAAACAAAGCACTCATAAAAACACGCTTTAACGCAGAGATTAATAAACGAACGCAACGGGTAGAAAGCATCACGTTCCGTGAGAACAAAATCCGCACGTTGCCAGAAGGATCTCTAGTTACAGGTGACACTGTCAAACGGTATACAGACATTCAAGTAGGGGATCGCTGGGCTGATCATAAACTTGAAGACGAAATTATCGTAGAAGATGGAGTCATTAAAGAGATCCGTACTAAAGGAGATCACGCTTCACATGACGTCAAACATTGAATACTTTAATGTTGGAACAATCGTGAATACTCACGGCGTAAAAGGAGAAGTTCGTGTCGTTTCAACGACGGACTTTCCAGAAAAGCGTTTTAAGGTTGGCAATGAATTGTCTGTCAAGTATAAAAACGGCAACCGTCAGCGCCTTACGATTACGAGCTCAAGAGCGCATAAACAGTTCCAATTATTAACGTTTGAAGGCATTAACGACAAAGACGAAGCAGACAAGCTTCGCGACGGGGTTTTAGAAGTTACTGCAGATGAACGAGATGATTTGTCAGATGGTGACTTTTATTACAATGATATTATCGGTTTGAAAGTCGTTACGACAGACGGCGTAGAACTCGGGTTTGTAAAAGAAATTCTCGCACCAGGAGCGAACGACGTTTGGGTCGTTAAGCGAACGGAACCGAAGAAAAAAGACGTCTTGCTGCCTTATATAGATGAAGTGGTTAAGCAAGTCGATTTGAATTCCCAAACGGTAACCGTAACATTAATGGAAGGGTTGCTTGACGAATGAAGCTCACGTTTTTAAGTTTGTTTCCGGAGATGTATCAAGGCGTTTTTTCGTCATCGATTTGGAAGCAAGCAGAAGAGAAAGGGCAAGTAACCTATTCCGTTACTGATTTTCGTCAGTATGCTGACAACAAGCATAACAAAGTCGATGACTATCCGTTTGGTGGCGGGGCAGGCATGGTGCTTCGTGCTCAACCGATCTATGATGCGATTGAAAGCTTACAGCTTTCCAAGGACGCACGTGTTGTGCTCCTTTGTCCACAGGGGGGGCCACACACGCAGGAGAAAGCCGAACAACTAGCGTCAGCTGAAGAGATTGTCTTCATTTGTGGACACTATGAAGGATATGACGAACGCATTCGTTCCCTTGCAACAGACGAAATTTCAATCGGTGATTACGTGTTAACCGGTGGAGAGCTCGCCTCGATGGTAATTGCAGATAGCGTTATTCGTTTGCAATCTGGCGTTCTTGGTAATGAGCAATCAGCCAAAGAAGATTCGTTTCAAACGGGATTGCTTGAACACCCTCATTACACAAGACCGGCAGAGTTTCGTGGAATGAAAGTGCCAGATGTTCTTCTCTCAGGTCATCACAGAAACATCGAAGAGTGGCGAAAGAAAGAATCCCTTCGCAGGACGTATGAACGAAGACCTGATCTTCTAGAAGACTATGATCAGTCGGACCAAGAAGAAAAATGGTTAAATGAATTTAAGAACAACGATTGAACTCTATCAATCGGTATGCTATGATAGCAGTTGTGGCGAAAGCCGTTGAATCCGATGTTCCGCTGCGGTAATCCCGTAAGAGCATCCGAGAAGGAAGGAGGAAACACCCAATGACTAATCTCATTAACGAAATTAACAAAGCTCAACTTAAGAGTGACGTACCTAGCTTTCGTCCTGGAGATACAGTAGCTGTTCACGTAAAGGTAGTTGAAGGTACGCGCGAGCGTATCCAAGTATTCCAAGGTCTTGTATTAAAGCGCCGTGGAAGCTCAATTAGCGAAACGTTTACAGTACGTAAGATCTCTTCAGGTGTTGGTATTGAGCGTACGTTCCCTGTACATTCACCAAGAATCGATAAGATCGAAGTGAAGCGTCGTGGACGTGTACGTCAAGCGAGACTTTACTACTTGCGCAAGCTTCAAGGTAAAGCTGCAAGAGTTAAAGAACTTCGTAGCAACTAAAGATGTTCAAAAGGAGCTTGCCATTGGTCAGGCTCCTTTTTATTTATAGTTCGTAAGGAAAGTAGGGAAGACGATGACAATTCAGTGGTTTCCAGGACATATGGCGAAAGCGATTCGCCTAATCAAAGAATCTTTAAACCAAGTGGATGTGGTCATTGAGCTGGTCGATGCACGGATTCCAGAATCCTCGCGAAATCCAGTGCTTGATGAAACCGTTACAGACCAACCCCGTGTTCTCGTATTGATGAAACCAGATATGGCTGATCCTAATGTTACGAAACAATGGCTACAACATTATCGTGACCTTGGTCAAACAGCACTGACCATTGATGCTAAGAAGAACATTGGAATCTCTGAGCTAATTGCTGCTGTTACAGAGCTTGCAGAACCAAAAATGGAAAAGCTTCGTAAAAAAGGCATTCAACACAGAAGTGTACGAGCGATGATTGTTGGTATTCCTAACGTAGGTAAGTCCACACTAATCAATCGTCTCGTAGGAAAGAATCAAGCAACAACCGGCAATAAGCCAGGGGTGACGAGAAAGAACCAATGGCTAAAAGTTGGCAAAAAGCTAGAGCTATTGGATACGCCAGGAATTCTGTGGCCGAAATTTGAAGATCAAACGGTCGGTTTGCGTTTAGCAGCGACTGGTGCAATTAAAGATGAGCGACTTGATTTTTCAGATGTTGTACTCTATTTGATTCGTTATATGAAAGAATACTACCCAAAATCTTTGTTAGAACGGTACAAGCTTCAAGAAGAACCAGAACATGATGTTGGCTGGTTTGAAGAGATTGGCCGAAAGCGCGGATGCCTCATGGGAGGCGGAGACATTGATTTTGATGCAACTGCAGAGTTGATTTTACGAGAATATCGTTCTGAAAAACTAGGGAGAATTTCGCTTGAACGACCTGAGCAATAAGCGGGGCGTCTGACGAAGGATCCCTAGTTTTCGTCATAGAGAGGGCTAATCATGAAAAAAGCAACGATTAAAGACATTAAATTAGAGTTAGCAGGGGAAACGATCGCAGCAACCAGACTTGAAGAACTTCGCGCAGATTCACGAACAGGTGTCCAAAATTTATTAAAGAGTTATGAGCAAAAACAACAGCTTCTACGTGAAAAAATGCAATCCTATACCGATAAAAGAAATGAAGAGTTTCAAATGTGCAATACGTGGCAGATCGCAGGTCTTGATGAAGTCGGTCGAGGGCCACTTGCAGGACCGGTGACTACAGCTGCGGTCATGATTCCAGAAGACGTTTTTCTTCCAGGTCTTACGGACTCCAAAAAGTTAAGTAAACGAGATCGTGCGTATTTCTACGATGAAATTATGAGCCGCTGTACTGTAAGCATTGGTGAGGCAAGTGTTGAAGAAATTGATGAGTTCAACATTTATGAAGCCACAAAGTTAGCGATGGTACGTGCAGTCACTGGATTAAAAACGACGCCAGATCATTTGCTCGTTGATGCGATGACGCTCCCAGTCACGATTCGTCAGACATCACTTATTAAAGGTGATTCAAGAAGTATGAGCATTGCGGCAGCATCTGTTATCGCAAAGGAAACGCGGGACAAATACATGAAAACGTTACACGAACAGTACCCACAGTATGGGTTTGATCAACACGTTGGTTATGGGACAAGTGCGCATTTACAAGCGATGGATGAATACGGATTGTTGCCTGTGCATCGCAGAAGTTTTCGTCCTGTAGCAGATCGTTTATATTAAAGAAGGTGAAGTCAAAGTGAATATCAGTGGTCCACTACATAGCACTGAGAACCGTACACAGCAGACATCATCATTTCATGGTCTTCGCGTAGGAGAGTGGTTTAGCGGAAAAGTGAAGACCATCTATAATGGACAGTTCGCGGCGATTGAGACGAAGAACGGTTCATTTGTTGCGCGTCTGGAAGCGGCGCTTGAAGCGAACAAACGCTATGTCTTTCAAGTAAAGCAGACCGGTCGCGAGATTCAACTAAAAGTTATCCAACAAACGAATCAAGTTGATGTTAACGAGACGTTAGGAAAGCGTGCTGATCGTTTTGAGCGAGCGCTCTTTCATCATTTTGTAAAACATGAGGTAGCGTTTACGAAAGAACAGATGCAACAATTAGCGTCGCTATTAAAGGAAGCGGGCACGGTTAAGCCAAATGCATTGCAAACGATGGCGCTCATGCAAGAGCGTCAGTTTCCGGCGACGAAAGCAACGTTTGATGCGTTGCATACGTTTCAAACGTCTTCTCTGACACTTGGTGAACGATTACATACGCTCAAACAGCAATTACAACAATTACAGTCGCAATCAGAATCTACGACGCGTTTTCTACAGTTGTTAGAACACGCTTCTACTTCGCGTGATGTTGGCAACCGTGAATTGTTGCAAGTTTCTCGTTTGCAACAGATTATACATGATGCGACTCGTGGAGAAGGTGTAAGACAACAAGGAGCGACTGAACTACTATCAAGGCTACAATGGGTTGAACGAGGGACGATGATGGACGCCGAACATGCGCGAACGTTCGAGCAAAAGCTAGTACAGATGAGTCAAAAAGAGCAAGCCTCTACGATGAGTCAACTGTTACACGCAAAAGGTCTTACTAAGGAAGAACGTTTCGTATTACAACAACTCTTTAAAGAAGAACGTATTCAAGCCACTCAAGTGCGTGACTTTTTACGTGGTGAAAATCATGTATCCTTGAGAGCACTACTTCAGGCAGGCGTTTCATCTGAATTACCGGTGCAACAAAAAGCACAGTTAGCAACGGTGTTTCAACAAGTTGTTGGTGCAACGCTCTTCCATGAGTCACAAGCGCAACCAATCATCGTACCGATGCACGTGAATGACACATTTTTAGATGTGCTTATTATGATGGACGACCCTAAAGAACAGCTTGAAGAAACAGAAAGAGTGCTATTTTTTTTAACATTACCGCATTTGCAAGATACAGTCGTAGATGTGCGTCGTCAAAAGCAGCAACTAGCGATTACCGTCTATAATCAAATGGATGAACCTCACTGGATTAAACCGATTTTAGTGCCACCCTTTAAAGAGAAGTTAAAAGAGCTAGGGTTTTCATTAACTTCATTTGAATGGTTACGAGCAAATGAACAACTACCGGTGTTAAAAAGTTCAAATCAAGAGATGACAACGAATCATCGATTGGACGTGCGTGTATGAAATCGAAACGAAAATTTGCAGCTGCACTTCGGCATGATGCAAAAAGCGATCATGCACCGGTCGTAACAGCAAAAGGTCACGGTACCGTCGCAGAAAAAATTGAACAAACTGCCAATGAGTCAGATACCCCTGTTGTTGTAGATGAAGCACTCGCTGAACTGATGACGCACTTACATGTTGAAGCGCCGATTCCGTCTGAGCTGTATGAAGTGGTCGCTGAAGTATTTGCCTTTGTCTATAAAATTGATCGTGAAATGAAAGAAATTCACGAAGTTGGGAATGTTACTGACAAAGGGGGTTCGACTCATGGCAAATAAGAAGAATTTACTTGATGTTCAAGGTGCATCAGACATGATTAATCAATACAAAGAAGAAATGGCGCATGAGTTTGGTGTACACCATAGTGTGCAAGAACAAGATGCCAAAGCAAAAGATATGACAAAAACGATTCAAGAAGAAAAAAATAAAAAGAATGATTAAGTAAACGTACAAGAGATGGAAAGTCTAAACTCTCCATCTCTTGTACGTTTATTTATGTTTTTTGAAATTTTTCCGAATATTCACTGGAAATTTATTTCGAAAAGCGTTATATTTACTTGGTGACTGTTTTCTGAACTTCGCTTGAAAGTAGGTGTAATTTTGCAAATATTTAAGGCTTTAAGACAGTACTATTGGCCGTATCGACGTTACTTTCTAGGATCTATTTTCTTTTTAGTGTTTGTGACTGGCTTTACGGTCGTCTACCCGATTTTCCTGCAATTAGCCATTGATGAAGGAATCGTTAACCAAAACTATGACCTCATTCCTATGCTAGCAATTGGCTTTATTATCGTCATGATGTTCAAAGGGTTAGCTGCCTTTTTCCATCAGTATTGGGGCGATGTTTTCGGGATAAAAACCGTTTATGAATTACGTAAAGCATTGTATGAAAAGTTGCAATACTTACCTTTTCGCTATTACGATAACGCTCGAACAGGGGATTTAATGTCAAGGCTAACAGCTGATGTGGAAGGCTTCAGGTTCTTCTTGTCATTTGGGTTTGCGCAATTGTTTAACTTCGTAATGATCATCGTCTTTTCTCTTATTGTAATGTTTTATTATTCACCTCAACTCGCACTGATTACTCTTTTTATGATGCCGATTTTAGCACTTACGGTACAGCGTTTTGATAAATTTGTTCACCCTGCATTTAAAGAGATTCGTATTTCAATGGCAAGTTTAAATACGCGTGTTCAAGAAAATGTTAGTGGCATGAACACAGTAAAATCATTGTCAAAAGAAGAGTTCGAGAAAGATCGATTTGATGAGAAGAACTCCCATTATCGCGATCGTTACTTGTACACGTCAGGCATTTGGTCAAAGTATTTTCCGGTTATGGAATTTATCGGAAACGTTGCTGTAGTGCTCTTACTTGCTTACGGTGGCTATCTAGCAATCTATGGCACCCTAACGCCAGGAGCATTTGTCGCATTTTTTAGCCTTGTCTGGTACATTATGGGACCATTAATGAATTTAGGTTTTATCATTAATACGTTTAGTCAATCAAAAGCTTCTGGTGAGCGTTTGCTTGAAGTATTAAATGAACCAGAAGATATAAAGAACCATGATACAGCGATTAATGCAGGACGACTTACCGGTGATGTGTCGTTTGAAGACGTTTCCTTTTATTATCCTAACGAAGAAAAACCAGCGTTACAACATGTCTCGTTTCAAGTGAAGCATGGTGAGACAATTGGTCTCATGGGTCAAACAGGGGCAGGTAAATCAAGTGTTACACAACTAATTGCTCGCTTTTACGAAGCCACTCATGGGCAAGTTAAGATTGATGGAAAAGCAGTACAAGAGTATACAATTAAAACGTTACGAGAAAATATTGGATTTGTTCTACAAGAACCGTTTTTGTTTTCATCTTCGATCCGAGACAATATTTCTTACGGACGTCCGGAAGCCGAACTTGAAGAGATTGTGGAGGCCGCAAAACGAGCAGATGCCCATGAATTCATTGAAGCTTTACCAAGTGGTTATGACACCGTTTTAGGTGAGCGGGGAATGGGGCTTTCTGGTGGACAAAAACAACGAATTTCAATCGCAAGAGCATTGTTAGTTAATCCAAGTATTTTAATTTTAGATGACGCTACGAGTGCGGTTGATATGCAAACAGAAGTGAAAATTCAAAAAGCGTTTCGTGAACTTATGAAAGGGCGCACAACGTTCATTATTGCTCACCGCATATCAAGCGTTCAACATGCAGATCAAATCTTTGTGTTAGAAAACGGGAAAATGAAAGAACGTGGGAAGCACAGTGAGTTACTTAAAGAAGGCGGCATGTATAAACGAATCTATGATATTCAATATCAAGATTTGCAAACGATTCAGGAAGAGTCCATACGGTGAAAGGAGGGAAAGTGTCAATGCCAACAACGAGGGTAATGGAGCGTTTTCGATATAGTCAAGATACAGCAATTGAAAAACCGTTCAACTGGGAAAAATTAGCACGCTTACTTCATTACATGAAAGAAAGTGGTTCCTTAATCGTAAAAGCGATCGTTGCGATGCTGATTACGACAACTGTGCGATTGATCGTCCCTCTCATTATTGGTCAATGGGCTTTGGATTTTGCACTAGCAAATGAAGATTACGAGCTTATGCTGCAACTAGCGGTACTTGCATTGTTTCTTTATATTTTTTCTTTGTTTGCAAACCGACTACGAATTAAATGGACGAATGAAATTGGACAAAATGCAATTCATGCGTTGAGAAAGCAATTGTTTAACCACATCCAAGGGTTATCTAACCGGTTCTTTGATAACCGTTCAGCAGGCTCAATTCTCGTAAGAGTCGTCAATGATGTGAATGCATTGCAAGAGCTTTTCACAAACGGAATTATTAACATGTTAATGGACATCATCATGCTCATTAGCATCGTGATCATTCTGTTTACGTTAAGCCCACCACTTGCACTTGCTGTGCTGATTGTACTGCCTATTATGTTTTTTATTTCGACGAAACTACGTCGTAACATTAGACGGTCTTGGCAAACGGTAAGAATTCGTCAATCGAAATTAAACTCTCATTTAAATGAAAGCATTCAAGGTGTCAGAGTCACCCAATCGTTTTCACAAGAAGAAAACAACATGTCCTTTTTTAGAGGTGTGAACAAAGAAAATTACGATGCATGGGATGAAGCATCTAAGAAAAGTGCGGTTTTCCGTCCATTTGTAGAAATGGCAAACGCACTCGGTTCAGCCGTTTTAATTTGGTATGGGGCGTATCTTGTTATGACAGGTTCAATCGGATTTGGTGTTCTCGTTTCTTTCGCATTTTTCCTCGGAATGTTCTGGGAGCCAATTTCTAGACTCGGCCAAGTGTACAATCAACTGCTCGTTGCGATGGCGTCTTCAGAACGAATCTTCGAGTTTCTCGATGAAGAACCGAATGTGAAATCAAAACACGATGGCAATGAAGCAACGAATCTTAAAGGGGAAATTCAATTTGAAGCGGTCACGTTTGCTTATGATGAAAGTCGTAAAGCGTTAAACCGTATTAGCCTATCAATTCCAAAAGGTCAGACGATCGCACTCGTTGGTCATACAGGGTCTGGGAAATCAACCATTGCGAACTTAATTTCTCGTTATTACGATCCTACAGATGGTCGCATTATGCTTGATGGCATTGATTTAAAAGATTACAAGCTCCATCGTTTACGTGAAGAAGTAAGCACGGTATTGCAAGACACGTTCATCTTCTCAGGAACGATCCGAGAGAACATACGCTTTGGGAAACCAAATGCAACGGACGAAGAAGTGGAGCAAGCGGCAAAGGCAATTGGAGCGAATCATTTTATTGAAAAATTACAAAATGGATATGAAACGGAAGTAGAAGAACGAGGAAACGTGCTTAGTGTCGGTGAACGACAGCTATTATCATTTGCTAGAACGCTATTGGCAGATCCGAAGATTATCATTCTAGATGAAGCAACCGCAAGTATTGATACTGAAACCGAAGTCAAAATCCAACAAGCATTAAAAACGTTATTGCACGGGCGAACGTCAATTATGATCGCACATCGATTATCGACTATTCGTGAGGCAGATAATATTATCGTATTAGAGCAAGGAAACGTTCTGGAAAATGGAAATCATGAGCAATTAATGAAACGAGAAGGCAAATATTATGATCTCGTTATGAGCCAATTCAAAGCTTTAACTGTATAATTGATCCAACTCATCAGTAGCGCGGGAAGCTGACGAAACCCAGTGATTTTCAGGGATGTCACCTACTCGCGCTTCTTCATTCGTTAAGGGGGAAATTATGGACGATATGATTACAATCCGTCAAGCTGTCGTTACAGATGTCGTTGATATTATTCGACACAAACAGGTTGTCTTGCAAGAGAATGCTTCATTTATGGGACGAACCGCAAAGGAATATCAACCGACTATAGAACATGAGCTAGCAAGGATCCGAAAGCACCAAAATGAAACAGGTATAATGCTCGTTGCCATACACCGTGATGAAGTTATCGGTATGCTCACGTTCAGCAGGCCATCAAGACCGCATTATTCTCACAATGGAATGTTTGGGATGAGTATACAAGAACGTTATACAAATCAAGGACTCGGTCACAAGCTGTTAAACGAATTGTTGATTTTTGCTAATAATGATCCAGCAATCGAGAAGGTCTCATTAGAGGTCTATGCGCACAACGAGCGAGCAATTGCTTTGTACAAACGGCTAGGATTCACGGTTGAAGGTCAAAAACCACGTCACCGTAAAGAGAGTGACGGCTCATACGTTGAAGACGTTCTCATGAGTAAAATTGTTACGTAAGACGTTTTTCGACATTTTCGGTACTTTAACCTTTAGTAGAAAACGTTTTTATGCTATGATAAAAAATGTGTGAAATGAACTTATGACAAGCAGATTGCTTGTCTAGGACCACATCTGATGTAACCGATTGTACTCATAGGGAGGATGGAAATAACATGAATATTCATGAGTACCAGAGTAAAGAATTGCTCCGCAAGTACGGCGTTGCTGTACCGAACGGGCACGTTGCTTTTACGGTCGATGAAGCCGTTGAAAAAGCGTCTTCATTAGGTACAGCCGTAACCGTAGTAAAAGCACAAATCCACGCAGGTGGACGCGGAAAAGCTGGCGGTGTTAAAGTCGCGAAAAACCTTGATGAAGTGCGTACATACGCAGACGACATTCTTGGTAAAACACTCGTGACTCACCAAACAGGTCCAGAAGGTAAAGAAGTTAAGCGTCTTCTCATTGAAGAGGGCTGCGATATTGATCAAGAATACTACATCGGCCTTGTGCTAGATCGTAGTACATCCCGTGTTGTCCTTATGGGTTCTGAAGAAGGTGGAACTGAGATCGAGGAAGTTGCAGAAGCGACTCCAGAGAAGATCTTTAGAGAGTATATTGATCCTGCAGTAGGTTTACAAGGATTCCAAGCAAGACGTCTTGCTTTTAACATGAACATTCCGCAAGATTCACTCGGAAAAGCGGTTAAATTTATGGGAAGCCTTTACCAAGCATTTGTTGAAAACGACTGCTCAATTGCTGAGATCAACCCACTCGTTACAACAAAGCAAGGCGACGTACTCGCTCTTGATGCGAAGCTTAACTTTGATAGCAACGCTCTTTACCGTCAAAAAGGAATCACAGAATACCGTGACCTTGACGAAGAAGATGCAAAAGAAATCGAAGCTTCTAAGTACGACCTAAGCTACATTGCGCTTGATGGTAACATCGGTTGTATGGTTAACGGAGCCGGTCTTGCGATGGCTACGATGGACATTATTAAGTACAAAGGCGGCGAACCCGCGAACTTCCTTGACGTTGGGGGCGGTGCGACTGCTGAGAAAGTTACAGCAGCGTTCAAGATTATCCTTTCTGATGAGCACGTGAAAGGAATCTTCGTAAACATCTTTGGTGGAATTATGAAGTGTGACGTTATCGCAGAAGGTGTCGTTACAGCAACGAAAGAAGTTGGACTTGAAATTCCACTCGTTGTACGTCTTGAAGGTACAAACGTAAAAGAAGGTAAGAAGATTCTCGAAGAATCAGGGCTTAACATCACAGCTGCAGATACGATGGCTGATGGTGCAGAAAAAATCGTAGCTTTAGTTAAATAGAAAGGCGGGGCCAAGTACAATGAGTATCTTAATTAATAAAGATACGAAGGTTATTGTCCAAGGAATTACGGGCAGTACTGGACTATTCCATACAAAACAAGCGATTGAATATGGAACAAACATCGTTGGCGGTGTAACACCGAAAAAAGGTGGCACCGAGATTGAAGGAGTTCCTGTATTTAACACAGTGTCAGAAGCTGTTGAAGCGACTGGCGCAAACGCAACAGTAATCTACGTTCCACCTGCATTTGCAGCAGATGCAATTATGGAAGCTGTAGACGCAGAACTAGATCTTGCAATCTGTATTACAGAAGGTATTCCAGTCCTTGATATGCTTAATGTTAAGCGTTATATGGAAGGCAAGAAGACTCGTCTCGTTGGACCGAACTGTCCAGGAGTAATTACACCTGAAGAATGTAAAATTGGTATTATGCCAGGATACATTCACCAAAAAGGTCATGTTGGCGTTGTTTCCCGTTCTGGTACATTAACGTATGAAGCGGTAGATCAACTTTCAAGTAACGGAATCGGTCAATCAACAGCAGTTGGAATCGGTGGAGACCCAGTTAACGGTACAGATTTCATTGATACGCTTAAACTCTTCAACGAAGATGAAGATACAAAAGCGGTTATCATGATCGGTGAAATTGGTGGTACAGCAGAAGAAGAAGCTGCTGAATGGGTTAGAGATAACATGACGAAGCCAGTTGTCGGTTTCATTGGTGGCGCTACTGCACCTCCAGGGAAGCGTATGGGACATGCTGGTGCAATCATCTCTGGCGGTAAAGGGACAGCTGAAGAAAAGCAAAAGACACTTCGCGCTTGCGGAATTGAAGTTGCTGAAACTCCAGCAGTAATTGGCGAAACGCTCATTAACGTTCTTAAAGAACAAAACCTTTACGAAGCTTGCTTAACGCACGAAGTAAAGTAATTAAGGAAAAGCCCTTGTGACAAACAAGGGCTTTTTTTATAATACGATTACGGAGGTGTTACATGAACACAAAACGAAATCGACTGCTTTACTTACACAGTACGAGGAAATTATCGTCTAAGCATCTATTGTCGCTCATTAGACACGTACGTGTAGAAGAAATCCATACGCTAGATGTGGCTTCATTAGCTTTTCACACGAAAGCAAAAACAGACACGGTTAAAACGTGGACAAAGCATTGGAATGAACATCCGTACGCAGACTTTAAACCACCTGAAATCCCCGCTATTACGCTTTTTGATCAAGAGTATCCCCGCCGCCTGTATGAATTACCAGATCTTCCCCCAGTACTTTATTATTCCGGAAACCTTCATTTAATACATGCACAACATCTGTTAGCCGTTATAGGAACGCGTTCACCGAGCCGTTATGCAGAAACTGTTATGCCAAATCTACTTGAACCTGTTATACAACAAGGTGCCGTCATCGTCAGTGGTTTAGCGAGAGGGATTGATACGTACGCCCATAAGCTCGCGATCGGCAAAAATGGAACAACGATCGCAGTCATTGCAGGAGGACTGAACCATATTTACCCGAAAGAAAATAGAGGCATCGCAAATCTAATGGCTACGAAACATCTCATTCTCTCCGAATACTTTCCAACCCAACCCCCAGAAAAGTGGCATTTCCCTGAACGAAATCGAATTATTAGTGGTCTTTGTGACCGATTGTTTGTCGTTGAAGCTGGTGTACGATCAGGCACGCAAATTACCGTCGATTGTGCATTAGAACAAGGTAAAGACGTCTATGCTCTCCCTGGAAATATCAATGAGTCAACGTCAAAAGGAACGAACCAAATGATCTTTGATGGTGCCCAGATGGTCTTGTCTGCGACCGACTTATTATTTCAGGAATAAACCATTTTTACTGCATAAAATCAAAAAATTTCACCGATTAAAAACATAGGATGTTTGACAAATTGTAAATTCATGTTCAATAATAGGGAAGGTTTACATTTACAAAGAAGGGGGAGGAAACTCGAGATGGCAGATTACCTAGTAATCGTTGAATCTCCCGCAAAAGCGAAAACCATTGGAAAGTATTTGGGCAAAAAATATGCAGTAAAAGCATCCATGGGCCATGTCCGTGATTTACCTAAATCCCAAATGGGCGTTGATGTGGAACAGAATTATGACCCGAAATACATTACCATTCGAGGAAAAGGCCCTGTTTTAAAAGATTTGAAACAGGCGGCTAAGAAAGCCAAACGCATATATCTCGCTGCCGACCCCGACCGCGAAGGGGAAGCGATTGCGTGGCACTTGGCGCATAGCCTCGACATCGACACAGAGTCAGAATGTCGTGTAGTATTTAACGAAATTACGAAAACCGCAATCAAAGACGCATTCAAACACCCGCGTCCGATTAACATGGACTTAGTTGATGCACAACAAGCGAGACGAATTCTAGATCGCCTTGTTGGATATAACATTAGCCCTCTATTATGGAAGAAAGTGAAAAAAGGGTTAAGTGCAGGACGAGTTCAATCGGTCGCTGTGAAGATGATTAATGATCGGGAAAAAGAGATTCAAGAATTTATACCAGAAGAATATTGGTCCATTACAGGACAGTTTTCGTATGGAAAAGAAACGTTCGAAGCGAATTTTTATGGCACGAAAGATAACAAAGAAAAATCAAAGAAGCAACCACTTTCCTCTGAAGATGATGTTAAAGCTGTATTAGGTCAGCTAAAAGGTGATGAATTCCTCATCGATAGCGTGACGAAGAAAGAGCGTAAGCGAAACCCGGTTCAGCCGTTTACGACTTCATCATTACAGCAAGAAGCTGCACGTAAGCTTAATTTCAGAGCGAAGAAAACGATGATGCTAGCACAACAGTTGTATGAAGGTGTGGACCTTGGAAAAGAGGGGACCGTCGGTTTAATTACGTATATGCGTACAGACTCCACTCGTATTTCCGATACAGCTAAAGGTGATGCGAAAACGTTCATTGAAGAAAAGTATGGCAGTGACTATGTTGGTCAAGATACAAAGCCGAAAAAACAAAATGAAAACAGTCAAGACGCACACGAAGCGATTCGTCCGACGACGGTTTCTAGAGAGCCGAAAGAATTAAAGTCTTATCTCTCAAGAGATCAACTTCGCTTGTATCGTTTGATATGGGAACGTATGGTCGCAAGCCGTATGGCGCCAGCGATCATGGATACGATGTCAGTAGACTTGACGAACGAAGGTGTCATTTTCCGAGCGACCGGGTCAAAAGTTAAATTCCCTGGTTTTATGAAAGTATATATTGAAGGAAATGACGATGGAAAAGAAGAAGAAAACTCTTTTCTACCAGATTTAGAAGAAGGCAAAACTGCGACGCGCGATGAGTTGAATGAGAATCAACACTTCACACAGCCGCCTCCGCGTTACACTGAGGCGAGACTCGTTCGTACGATGGAAGAATTAGGCATTGGCCGTCCATCCACGTACGCACCGACACTCGATACAATTCAACGTCGTGGCTATGTAGCGATGGAAGACCGTCGATTCGTACCGACTGAACTCGGTGAAATTGTTTTAGACTTGATCGTTGAGTTTTTCCCGGAAATTTTAAATGTGAAATTCACAGCTAAAATGGAAACAGATCTCGATGAAATTGAAGCGGGAGATCAGAATTGGATTAAGATTATTGATCGCTTCTATCAAGATTTCGAAAAACGTCTCGAAGTTGCTGAGAAAGAAATGCAAGAAGTCGAGATTAAAGATGAACCGGCCGGTGAAGATTGTGAACTGTGCGGGAATCCGATGGTAATTAAAATGGGGCGTTATGGAAAGTTCATGGCTTGCTCAAACTTCCCGGATTGTCGGAATACGAAAGCGATCGTCAAAAAAATCGGTGTTGACTGTCCAACGTGTAAAAAAGGTGACGTTGTCGAGCGTAAGAGTAAGAAACAGCGTACGTTCTACGGCTGTGATCAATATCCTGAATGTGATTTCGTCTCTTGGGATAAACCAATCGCCCGTCCGTGTCCTCGTTGTGAACACATGCTCGTTGAGAAAAAAGTGAAAAAAGAAGTCCGTGTACAGTGTACAAATTGTGACTATGAAGAAGATCCGAATTAAAAAGCTTGTAAGAACGAGAAAAAATCGGTATATTGTTACAGCGCCCCTTTTCGACAAAAGGGGCGTTTGCATGTCAAAGAATGCTAAAAAAGAAAATACATAGATTGTCACTGAATGTTTGTTATTCTTCAAAGAGGGTTATCATTTATACTAGATAGTAAGAAGAGTGAGAGACTTTTGAAAGGGAGATGGCGATGACAACTAAGCAAGCAGTAAACGTTGTTGGTGCAGGACTTGCAGGTAGTGAAGCGGCTTGGCAAATTGTAAGCCGAGGCGTGCCTGTTAACTTATATGAGATGAGACCGGTAAAGAAGACACCAGCTCATCATACTGAACAATTTGCAGAGCTTGTTTGTACGAACTCGTTACGTGGAAATTCTTTAGCGAACGCGGTCGGTGTATTAAAGGAAGAAATGCGTAAACTCGATTCAATTATTATCTCTTCAGCAGATGAAAGTGCGGTACCTGCTGGAGGCGCTCTTGCGGTAGATCGTCATGATTTCGCTGGGAAAGTGACCGAACGCTTGCACGCGCACCCTCTTGTGAATGTCGTGCGAGAAGAGATTAGCGAAATTCCAAGTGGTCCGACAATTATTGCAACGGGTCCTCTAACTTCTTCAGCTTTATCGGATAGCATTATCGGGTTAACCGGTGAAGAAGAATTGTACTTTTACGATGCAGCTGCGCCTATTCTTGAAACCGATTCAATTGATATGGATAAAGTCTATTACAAGTCTCGTTATGATAAAGGTGAAGCGGCGTATATTAACTGTCCGATGACAGAAGATGAATTTAATACGTTTTATGATGCGCTCGTGGCTGCCGAAACAGTTCCACTAAAAGAATTTGAGAAGAAAATGTTTTTTGAAGGTTGTATGCCTGTTGAAGTCATGGCCGGTCGTGGCCGAAAAACGTTATTGTTCGGACCGATGAAGCCAGTAGGATTAGAAGATCCAAGAACAGGGAAGCGTCCATATGCCGTCGTTCAACTTCGCCAAGACAACGTAGAAGGCACGCTTTACAATATTGTCGGATTTCAGACACATATGAAATGGGGTCCGCAGAAGGAAGTTATTCGTCTAATTCCTGGTTTGGAAAACGCAGATATCGTCCGTTACGGCGTGATGCACCGCAACACATTTATGAACAGCCCCCGTTTACTGCGTCCAACGTATCAATACAAAGATCGTGATGATTTATTCTTTGCAGGACAAATGACAGGCGTGGAAGGGTACGTAGAATCAGCAGCTGCAGGACTTATTGCCGGAACAAATGCTGCAAAGCAAGTATTAGGTGAAGAATTGATTGTCTTCCCGAAAGAGACAATGATCGGTGCGATGGCGCAATATATTACAACAGCTGACCCTGATCATTTCCAACCAATTAACGCTAACTTCGGTCTCGTTCCTAGACCAGCCGAGAAAATGAAGAAAAAAGAACGCTATGAGCACCTCGGCCAAGTAGCACTGGAGTCCATTCAGAATTTTATGAAAAAACAAGGCGTTTAGGTTGATATCGACAAAGTTATATGGTACGATTTAGTCGCTTTATTGAGGTGAATGATCATGTGTACAAACGCACAAGATCCTTATCAGAAGTTTTTTCAATATCTGCAAGTGGAGAAAAATGCCTCTCCCAATACACTTACTGCCTACACTCGTGGGTTAAGTGATTGGGAGGAATTCTTAAACGAAGAAGGCGTGGATGCAGGGTGCTTGAATGCTGAGCGTCTCCACGTACGACTTTACTTGACGGCAATGCACAATAAAGGGTTACAGCGAACGAGTATTGCTCGCGAGCTCTCGGTATTACGGACGTTTTATCGCTTCTTAAAACGGGAATCAATGATTCTTGAGAATCCAACATCGTTTACACACTTTCCTTCGCAGCCCAATCGACTGCCACGCTTCCTCTATGAAGAGGAGCTTCAATCCCTATTTGAAGTTTGTCGTGGAGATGACCCACTAAAACAAAGAGATCTTGCGATCATAGAGTTGCTGTATGCAACGGGAATACGAGTGAGTGAATGCACGAATTTGAAGATGACGGATCTTGATTTCGTGACAGAAACCGTTCATGTCTTAGGGAAAGGACGTAAAGAACGATACGTTCCAATCGGCGCTTTTGCGATTGATGCACTCGAGAGGTATTTTGAAGATGGACGAAAGCGTTTAATGCGCGAAGAAGCACAGCATGTGTTTTTAAATTTTCGTGGTCTTCCCCTTACTGATCGTGGTTTACGTCATACACTAACGAAACGTGTACAGGAAGCTTCGCGCACTTTGCGAATCTCTCCGCATAGTCTAAGGCATACGTTTGCAACTCATCTGTTGAATGAAGGTGCTGATCTGCGTTCAGTACAAGAACTTCTCGGTCATGAGAACCTCCGTACGACGCAGAAGTATACGCACGTAACGACAGATCGTCTTCGTCACGTATACAAAGGTGCACACCCACGTGCCTGAAAGGAGGCAACATGGAACATTCATTCCATGCTACGACAATTTTTGCAATCCGACATAACGGTAAAGGTGCAATGGCAGGTGATGGACAGGTAACGTTCGGTCAAGCGACAGTCATGAAGCACTCAGCTAAGAAGATTCGCAGAATCTACAACGGTAAAGTTCTTGCAGGATTTGCAGGTTCTGTTGCAGATGCGTTTACGCTCTTTGAGATGTTTGAAGGCAAGTTGCAAGAGGCGAGCGGACAATTGGACCGGGCTGCTATTAATCTCGCAAAGGAATGGCGTAATGACAAAGTGCTTCGCAAGCTAGAAGCGATGCTTCTTGTCATGAATGAAGATAAACTTCTTCTTGTCGCAGGGACTGGTGAAATCATTGAACCTGATGATGGCATGATTGCGATCGGTTCTGGAGGTTTTTACGCCTTAGCAGCGGGACGTGTGCTTGCGAAACATTCAGCTCTTTCCGCAAAGGAGATCGCTGAAGAAGCACTTAAGACCGCTGGAGACATTTGTGTGTACACAAACCATGAGCGAATCATTGAAGAAATTTAACAGCTTAGTATCATTCTAAGAATGAAGGATAGGTGATGGCTTTTGGAACATGCCAATCAAACACCAAAGCAAATTGTTAATAAGCTTGATCAATATATTGTTGGTCAAAATGGTGCAAAGCGTGCCGTAGCTGTTGCGCTTCGTAATCGTTATCGAAGAAGCAAAGTAGCGGAGAACATTCGTGATGAGATCACACCGAAGAACATTTTAATGATCGGACCGACAGGTGTCGGGAAGACTGAAATCGCAAGGCGTTTATCCAAACTCGTAGGAGCTCCGTTTGTGAAAGTTGAAGCAACGAAGTTTACCGAAGTTGGTTACGTCGGTCGAGATGTCGAATCGATGGTTCGTGATCTAGTGGAGGTTGCCGTTCGTCTCGTTAAAGAAGAGAAAATGAAAGGCGTACAACCAGAAGCGAAGAACTTAGCGAATGAGCGTCTCGTTGAGCTACTTGTTCCTTCGAAAAAGAAAAGCCAAGCGTACAAAAACCCGCTCGAGATGTTTTTTAATTCCCAAGGGAACATGAATCAAGACGTTGACTTGGATGATGAGTCAGAGCAACGTGATTCAATAAAAGAACGCCGTACTAAAACGGCTTCTCAATTGGCAAATGGTGAATTAGAAGATGAACTCGTTACGGTTGAAGTTGAAGAGCAACAACAAGGGCTTATGGATATGCTTTCTGGATCTGGCATGGAACAAATGGGCATGATGCAGGATATGCTCGGTAGTATGATGCCAAAGAAAAAGAAAAAGCGTAAGCTGCCTGTGCGCGAAGCAAGGCAAGTTCTTATTGACGATGAAGCACAAAAGCTCGTTGACATGGATGAAGTCGGCCAACTAGCTGTTGATAAGACAGAACAACTTGGCATGATTTTTATTGATGAAATTGATAAAGTAGCTGGTAAACAACAGTCAAGTTCTGTAGACGTTTCACGAGAAGGCGTACAAAGAGATATATTGCCGATCGTGGAAGGATCAACAGTAACAACGAAGTATGGTCCCGTGCAAACCGATCACATTTTGTTTATCGCAGCGGGTGCATTTCACGTATCAAGACCGTCGGATTTAATTCCAGAGCTTCAAGGGCGCTTCCCGATTCGGGTAGAGCTGAACAACTTAAGTAAAGACGATTTTGTGCGAATACTTCGTGAGCCTGATAATGCACTTTTAAAACAATATTCTGCTCTTTTGGAAACTGAAGGTATAAACGTTGAATTTTCTGACGAAGCTGTAGTTAGATTGGCTGAGTTAGCAGAGCAGGTAAATCAAACGACTGAGAACATCGGTGCAAGAAGACTGCATACGTTGTTGGAACGATTGTTAGAAGATCTGTCGTTTGAAGCATCCGATGTCACGTTAGAAACAATCACTATTACCGCAAGTTATGTCAATGAGAAACTAGCAGATGTTGCAGGCAATGAGGATACCAGCCACTATATCTTGTAATTTATGATTAGGAGGATCTACAGGAGATGGAACTATTAACGAAATCTAGAAAGATCAACGAAATGCTACAAAAATCAGCAGGTCAACATGTCGATTTTAAGGACATGGCAGAAACATTACGTGACGTAATTTCTGCAAATATCTTTGTTGTAAGTCGAAGAGGGAAGCTTCTTGGCTATTCAATTCAACAGGAAATTGAGCACGATCGCATTGATCGTATTTTAGAAGAGCGTCAATTCCCTGAAGAATACACAGAAGGACTTTTCTCGGTGGCGGACACTTCGCCAAACCTTGACATTGACAGCAAATATACAGCTTTCCCTGTTGAAAACAGAGAACTATTCAAAACAGGACTTACGACCATTGTTCCAATCAACGGTGGTGGCCAACGTATTGGTACACTTATTCTTGCTAGACTTAACGACTCGTTTAACGATGATGATTTAATTCTTGCTGAATACGGTGCAACAGTAGTTGGTATGGAAATCCTTCATGAGAAGGCTCAAGAGATCGAAGAAGAAGCACGTAGCAAAGCTGTCGTTCAAATGGCAATTAGCTCCCTTTCTTACAGTGAGCTTGAAGCTGTTGAGCACATTTTTGAAGAACTTGATGGCAAAGAAGGTCTACTCGTTGCAAGTAAAATTGCTGACCGCGTAGGAATTACTCGTTCTGTCATCGTAAACGCGCTTCGTAAGCTTGAGAGTGCGGGAGTTATTGAATCTCGCTCACTCGGTATGAAGGGTACGTATATTAAAGTTCTTAACGGTAAATTCTTAAACGAACTCGAGCGTCTTCGTGAAGAGTAGAATCTATAAATAAAAGCATCGCAAATGTGAGTTCTCACATTTGCGATGCTTTTTTGTGTTTAGTGCCATGTAGTACTTAGAAACTGCGAGTCAAAGACCGATGTGTCTTACTTCCTAAACGAAAGTGAAAAGCGGAATTATGGAGCTCGAAATGACTTAGATTCGCGCCTTATATTCTAGTTATAAAGAACTATGAATGTGATAATTTAATTATTCTTAGTATTAAGATAATAATAGTTCGAAGGGGAATTTGTCGTTTTTACAAAATATGTAATATGAAAATAAGAAAAGGACTGATTCAAATAGACTATAAAACTACCTTTCTACCACCTTCATATAATGCTAAAAGACTATTTATTTTTCAGACTACTTAGTAGTATAGACCTTGTTTGTTTGTCGAAACGTGTAATTTATAGTTCTATATTAGTGAAATTCGTAGTAAAAACTGTTTTTTTATAGAAAAACATTCCAAAAGTGAATACAATTAAAGAGACGATTAGCGTATTACGGAAGTAACAAATGTTTCTGAGCGATTAGAAGCTTTGTCATGATTTAAGCCATCAAATGGACGAGGAGGTTCAAAATGGCACTATTTTCAACAACGATCTCGTCGCTTGAAAGGGGCATGAATGCCTCAATGATGCAACAACAAGCGATCGCATCAAACATAGCGAATGTGGACACACCGAATTATAAAGCAAAACAAGTGCAGTTTAAAGACGTTTTAAGCGAAGCCAAGGGAGAGCTTTTGGCACATAGAACTGATGAGCGTCACGTACCTTTTACATATCACTCTGAACAAATGAAACAAGTAAACCCACGAAATGTGATGTACTCCCATAGTGGCAACAGTGTCGATCTCGACAAAGAAATGGCTAAGATGGCGAACAATCAAATTTACTATCAAGCAGTAAGCGATCGTTTAAACGGTCAGTTTAGTTCATTAAAGACAGCAATTCGAGGAGGAAGCTAGGTTGTCATTATTTACTGGAATGAACGCAACATCATCTGCGTTAACCGCACAGCGCTTACGTATGGACGTTGCAGCGAGCAATATGGCAAATGCAGAAACGACGAGGGCTACGATGGTAGACGGAGAATGGCAACCTTATGAACGAAAAGTCGTCACACTAGCACCGAACAAAAACGAAAGCTTTGCGTCAATTTTATCAGAGCAAAGAAATCAAAGCATTTCAAACGCAGATGGTGTGAAAGTTACATCGATTACTGCTGACCAAACGCCAGGTAAAACGATCTATCAGCCAGGACATCCTGATGCTGATGAAGATGGTAATCTACACATGCCAAATGTTGATCCTCTAAAAGAAATGGTCGATATTATGGGGGCAACACGTTCGTATGAAGCAAATGTAACGGTCTTTGATGCGCACAAAAGCATGATGATGAAAGCATTAGAAATTGGACGAGGGTAATAGAAACTAAAAGTAGAGGTGAATGAACGTGACGATCCAGCACACATCGATGTTTGCGCCTGTGCAATCGATTGCCAAAGAGACAATCCAACCGCGTGTTGAGCGTACGGCTGCTGACGCACATGAGTCGTTTGCAACGACGTTACAACAAGCCATTCAATCTGTAAACAACGAGCAACAGCATTCACAAGAGATGACGACGCGGCTCGTAAATGGAGACGTTGAATCATTGCATGATGTAATGATTGCTTCTGAGAAATCAGGAATCGCATTACAAGCAACAGTTGAAGTACGAAATAAAGTCGTCGAAGCATATGAGACGATGATGCGAATGCAAGTGTAATGAATGTTAGGAAATAGGAGAGGCAGTTCATGAATGAGCGACTCATACAGTATCGAGACAAAATAACAGGTTTTTGGACGTCAAAAACGAGAAAAGAACAAGGAATCTTTGTTGCTTCCTTCGTACTCATTCTCGTCGTCATTATGTTAATCATCTTTTTTACATTTAGAACGAGTTACGCCCCGCTATATAGCAACATGTCTGTGAGCGAAACGGGTCAGATTAAGGAGACATTGGATAGTCGTGGTGTCCCAAACGAAATTCGCGATAACGGAACGACCATTTTTGTACCTGAAGAACTCGTCGATAACATAAAGGTAGAACTTGCAGCGGAAGGCTTACCAGCCACAGGCTCAATTACATATGATGATTTCCGTGATAGCTTAGGGTTCGGAATGACTGACAACGAGTTTTCAGTCATGGAAAAAGCGGCAATGCAATCTGAATTAGAAACGTTAATCCAAACGATTGATGGCGTGCAAGGCGCTACGGTAATGATCCAATTACCAGAAGAGACGATTTGGTTAAGCGATGAAGAAGGAACAGCTCAAGCGTCTGTCGTCGTCACGCTTGCGCCAGGGATGACACTTGACCAAGGAAATGTTCAAGCACTGTACAACTTAGTTTCCAAAAGTATACCGAACCTGCCTACCGATAATATCGTCATTACCGATCAATTGTTTAATAGTTATTTTTATGAAAGTCAAGAAGGCATGCAAAATATGCAAGCGTATGACCAGCAACGTGAAGTCCGTCGTACGATTGAAAATGACTTGCAGCAACGTTTGCAACAAATGCTTGGCTTAATGATGGGACAAGACAAAGTCGTTGTATCCGTGACAGCCGATGTTGATTTCACTCAAGAATATCGTGAAGAAGAACTCATTGAGCCTGTAGACGAAGATGCGACCGAAGGAATTGCCATCAGTGCAGAGCGTGTGTCTGAGTATTACGAGGGACAAGCTCCAAATGACGAAGGTGTTGCAGGTACAGGTGAAGATGATATTGCAAATTACCCAGGTGTCGTTGCCGGGGGTGACGGTGATTATGAACGAATGGAAGATCGCATCAATTACGATGTGAATCGAATTCACCGTCAAATTCAAGAAAGTCCTTATAAGATCCGTGACTTAGGTGTACAAGTCGTCGTTGAACCACCAGTTGCAGACGACCCGATGTCTTTACCGCCACAAGCACTGAGCGAAATTGAATCTATGTTAGAGTCAGTCGTTATGACGAGCATTGATCAACCGCTTTTAGAAGAGATGGACGGCACAGTCTCAGAGAAGATTCTCGTTACATCACAGCCGCTATACGGGAAAGCTGACACAGAACCGACGTCAAGCTTTACGATCCCTACATGGGCGTATGTGGTAACAGCAGTCGGGATCATCGCTCTGGTTATTGGTATTGTGTTGTTGCTCAGACGAAACAGAGAAGAGTATGAAGAAGTTGAAGAATTAACGTATGACGAAGAAATTGAAGAAATTCCAACAGAAGATTTAACGCCAAGCGCGGAACGAAAAAAGAAATTGGAACAACTCGCAAGGGAGCGACCAGAAGAATTTTCGAAGTTGCTTCGTACGTGGCTTTCAGAAGACTAGGGGGCACACATACCAATGGTCAAAACAAAAAAGAAGTTTACCGGTAAACAAAAAGCAGCTGCATTGCTTATTTCGCTTGGCCCAGACGTTTCAGCACAAGTGTATAAACATTTGCAGCAAGAAGAAATTGAACAATTAACGCTAGAAATCGCAAATGTACGCAAAGTCGAAAACGACATTAAGGAATCGCTTATTAAAGAGTTTCACCAGTTAGCGGTCGCTCAAGATTACATGACTCAAGGTGGAATAGGTTACGCCCGTGACGTGTTAGAAAAAGCGTTAGGAAACGATGAAGCGATGGCAATTATCTCTAGACTTACGTCAACGTTGCAAGTGCGTCCGTTCGACTTTGCAAGAAAGTCTGAACCTGTACAAGTCTTGAACTTTATTCAAAATGAACATCCACAAACGATTGCACTCGTCTTATCGTATTTAGATCCTGATCAAAGTGGACAGATCTTGTCTGAATTGCCTTCAGATTTACAAGCTGATGTTGCGAAACGAATCGCAACGATGGACCGGACGTCACCAGAGATTATTAGTGAAGTGGAAAGTGTGCTAGAACAAAAGCTTGCCTCTACGTTCACGCACGATTACACAGAAGCTGGTGGCATCGAGTCAGTCGTTGAAGTGTTAAACAGTGTGGATCGGAGTACAGAACGAACGATTTTAGATAGCTTAGAAATTCAAGATCCTGAGCTTGCAGAAGAAATCAAAAAGCGGATGTTCGTCTTTGAAGATATTGTCACGCTCGACAATCGCTCTATTCAGCGCATTATCCGTGATGTTGATAACGAAGATTTACAGCTGTCACTTAAAGTGGCAAGTGAAGAAGTTCGGGAGATTCTCTTTAGCAACATGTCGCAACGAATGGCAGAAACGTTCCGCGAAGAAATGGAATTCATGGGACCTGTACGTTTGAAAGATGTTGAAGATGCCCAAACGAGAATTGTGAACGCTGTTCGTCGCCTCGAAGAAGCGGGTGAAATTGTCATCGCACGTGGTGGAGGAGATGATATCGTTGTCTAGGATCATTAAGCAAAGCAACCAAACGGACCATCAATCTCCGTATACGTTACTGCTTCATACCTTTCATAAAGAGCGTGATGACGAACCGTTCGTCGAGACGAACGAAGCAGTAAAGGCTCAAACAGATACACTCGTTAAAAATGCTCGAACAGAAGCGAAACGTTTGCTTGATGAAGCGAACGCAGAAATCGAAGCGGCTAAAACAGCGATTCAAAATGAACGACTCGCGGCTGAAGAAGAAGCAAAACGATTACATGAACAAGCGAGAAGAAGCGGAGAAGAAGAAGGGTACCGTGACGGACTTGCAAAAGGTCACAACGAGTATTCAGAGCAAATTGCCCAAGCTACAGAAGTTGTCCAGTCAGCAAAAGTTGATTATGATGCTTATTTGCGTCATGCAGAAGTAGACATCTTAGATCTTGCTTGTGCTTTGGCAAAAAAAATGACGAATGTCACGATGCAAGAACAAGAGGGATATGCTTCGTTTTTGAAAGCAGCAATTCAAGAAGTTCATGAAGAAACGGAAGTGCTCATCCACGTTCATCCGAGTCATTACGAAGCAACGATTCAAAGGCGATCAGAATACGAAGCGTTGTTTACAATAGCTGAACGAATTCGTTTCTTCCCAGATCCGAATATAGAGGAAGATGGATGTGTGATTTTGACTCCGAAAGGGCGAATGGATGCAAGCATTACGACGCAACTCCATCGTTTGAAAACAGAGCTAACAGCACTTCTAGAAGAGGGACAGGGGTCTGCGAATGAAAGCGATTGATCTGTTACCACAACTCTCATCAATTGACCGATTTCAATGGTACGGAACGGTGAAACGTGTCGTTGGACTGACGATTGAAGCGAACGGACCAAAAGCGGCAGTTGGTGAAGTGTGCGAGATTATCCAATCAGACGGAAAGCATGTTCGTGCGGAAGTTGTCGGCTTTAAAGAAAACATATTACTGCTTATGCCTTTTTCAAAAACGGCTCGCATCCAACCGGGAAGCATCGTAAAGAACACCCGACATTCGCTACAAATTCAAGTTGGTGACGCATTAATTGGCAAAGTGTTAGACGGTCTTGGTGAACCGTTAGACGGTCAAGAGTTACCAAAAGGCTTACAGCGAATTTCTGTCGACCAAGAAGCGCCAAACCCGCTTACGAGACCAGCGATTACTGATGTCCTTCCTTTAGGTGTTCGGGCAATTGATGGGCTTCTAACGATGGGTGTCGGTCAGCGGGTCGGGATTTTTGCAGGAAGTGGTGTCGGTAAAAGTACACTTCTTTCCATGATTGCTCGTTCTTCTCAAGCGGACGTGAACGTGATTGCGCTCATCGGTGAGCGTGGACGAGAAGTGAAAGACTTCTTAGAAAATGATCTCGGTGAACAGGGAATGAAAAACACCATTGTCATTGTTGCGACATCAGACCAGCCAGCACTCGTTCGAATTAAAGGCGCTGAGACGGCAACGGCAATTGCGGAATACTTCCGCGATCGAGGGAAAATCGTAAACTTAATGATGGACTCGGTCACGCGCTATGCGATGGCGCAACGAGAAATCGGTCTTGCGACCGGAGAACCACCAACAACAAAAGGATACACACCGTCGGTATTTTCAATGTTACCGAGAGTATTGGAACGCTCAGGTACAAATGAATCAGGAGCGATTACTGCTTTTTACACGGTACTCGTAGATGGCGATGATTTAAATGAACCGATCGCAGATGCGGTACGGGGAATTTTAGACGGTCATATTGTTCTCGATCGAGAACTCGCGAATCAAGGGCATTTTCCAGCAATCAACGTCCTAAAAAGCGTCAGTCGATTAATGAATCAGATCGTATCAACAAAGCATCGTGATCAAGCGCAAGACGTACGAAGTCGATTAGCGATTTATGAAGAAACCGTGGATTTAATCCAAGTGGGCGCTTATAAAAAAGGCAATGATCACGCCGTCGATCACGCGGTTGACACGTATGCAGCGATTAAGCAATTTCTAAGACAACAAAATGATGAAGCACCTACATACGAAGAAGCGATTGAATCGTTACACCAAGTGTAGATGAAAGGAGACTATTATGACGTTTTCCTTTTCACTTCAGAAGTTATTGCAAGTGAAAGAAAAAGAGCGAGATGAGAAACAAAAGCACTTCGAAGTGTCTCGTAAGCAGTTCGAAGAAGCAGGATATCGGCTGTACCATTTGCTTCGGGACCGGGAACAAATGATTGTCGGAGTAGAAGGGTATGCCACTTCGGGCACGACAATCGCCGCATTGCAAACAGCACAAATGGCAAGTGAGCGGATGGAAAAAGAAATTGTTCATGTTCAAGGACTTGCAAACGATGCACGAGCAAAAATGAATGTGCAAAAAGATGCGCTCCATCATGCAACGATTGAACTAAAGAAATTAGAAAAGCTAAAAGTGAAGCAACATGAAACGTATAGGCAAGAAGAAAAGCTCTTTGAGCAACAACAACTTGATGAAACAGCAACGCTATTATACATACGACAAAACTAAGGGGGATTGGCATGGGAACTAAAAAGACGGGATCACATCGGGAAAAACGATCTGGTCAAACGTTTTTGTTCGTTTTTCTTATTCCATTGATTACCCTCCTCACCATCGGTGCCATCTTTCTCTATTTACTAGACGTTAACCCAATCAAAACCGCGCAAACATTTTTTGCGAGTGATGTGGCGGAAGAAGAAACAGACGAGTTGCTAGAAGAGCGCGTATATGAATTAGAACAACAACTCGTTGCAAAAGACGAACAGATCACATCACTTGAACGGGAACTGAATCAAATTGAAATGGACCAAGCCTTTGTTGCTGAAAACCCGCCTAATTCGAGTGAAGAGGAAAGTGACACTTTAAAACAAACAGCAAACGTCTATGAATCCATGAATCCAAGACGAGCAGCAGATATTATGAATGAATTGTCTCTTGAGGACTTGGTGAGTCATATGTCGGTCATTAAAGAGAATGAACGTGCGGCCATTATTCAACATATGGAACCAGAACGGGCAGCTGAAGTAATGACAGCGCTGGCTACGACATCGTCTTAATTGAAAGGAGGTGAAACGAAAACGTGATCGCATCTCATTTGTTACCTCAAATGGAGATCCCAAAGCAAAGTGTACGAGTGGATCAGAAGCAGTCAGATCGAGATACAAATGAACAAACGCCATTTTCATTTGAACAACTGTTGAACGGTTTTGTAGAGAGCAGAAACGACCAACACACGAAAGAACAAGACAGTGAGTCGCTTCGTTCATTGGAGCAAGTCGCAGCATTCCAGCCGTTAGCACAACTTCAAGAAGCTGACAATGAACGAATGGGTATGCCTGAACAACGGCTACAAATTGTAGAGCAATTGGTCCAGTTGCTAGAAGAAATCAATCCGCTCGAATCTGAACAGACAGAGGAGAACAGTCTTGAACACGTTGAACAACTTGAAGCGTTGTTAAGAGGTGTAGAACAGCTTGTACAAGCTCCAAATCGTTCAGTCCCAAGCGGTGAATCGTCTTTTACAAATCGGGTTGAGACCGTTGCGGTTATTGAAAGAAGTTTTCGGGCACTTGAAGAGCGAGTTGAGACGTTCAGGCGATTACATACTGAACAAAGCGTAAACATAGAGAAGAAAGTCACCCGCGTCGTCGAGCGGCTAGAAACAGTGCTGCAAACCGTTCAAGCATCGTTAAACAACCCGACCGTTGAAGAACAACAACCGAACCGTTCTTACACGTTTCCGAGTGTACTCCCTGGTCGAGAACAAACGGTTATGAGTCAACCGGAATTAATGATGCAGCAAACGCAGCAACGCCTCACAGCGACAGAACAACACGTCATTCAATTGGGACAACACGCTTCCAACCGAACGGTAGAGCAGCAATTTATGAAGCAGTTTCAAAGCATTCTAGCGAAAGGGCATTTGCAACGCACCGGTGCCGCGCAGACGCTTACCGTTCAACTAAGGCCTGAGCATTTAGGGAAGATGACTGTCGCATTAACGATTCAACAAGGGCAATTAGAAGCGACAGTAACGACTGCAACGAAGGCAGCTAGAGACATTGTAGAAGCCCAACTTCCAGCACTACGCCAAGCATTTGTCACGCAACAGTTGCAAGTCGAGAAAGTGACCATTGAAGATGCGCAGTCTCAACAAGACGAGGAAGAATCAAACGAAGATCATGCAACTAGTAAAGAGCGAGAACAAGAACGTGAAGAAACAGAAGAAGGAGCGTTCTTAAGCTTTGAAGAGTGGCTACGAGAAAGTATGAACGAAGAGTAAGGAGGAAGAGAGTTCAACATGAATGTAAATGTAATGAACGGCATTCAAGAACGCAACCAAATTCACGGTGTTCCGGTCGCTACGACAGAGTCAACGATGTTAGGAAAAGATGATTTTTTGAAACTGTTAATTGCACAGTTACAAAATCAAGATCCACTTGACCCGATGGACGATCGAGAATTTATCGCACAGATGGCTCAGTTTTCTTCACTCGAGCAGATGACGAACATGAACGCTGCGATGCAAAAGCTTTCTAACCAACAAGAATCAGCAGCGCTCGTGCAGCATAGTGAATTAATCGGTAAAAACGTGACGTATTACCGTGAAATTGAAGATGCAAACGGGTTTCCAAAAAAAGTGTACGACGATAACGTTGTGACGAGCGTGCGTCGCTCAGAAAATGGCGTAATTGAGGTTCAAGTAGACAGCGGTCGCTGGATTAGTAGCAGTCAAATTACAGAAGTAACACCAGCTGAAGAAGCAGCGAATGAGGAAGAATCATCGTGAACGTAACGTGGCATCAACTTCCCCACGCATTACCTGTAAAAACACGAGCAACAGCGACACATGAACAAAACCGCACTTCTGAAGGAACTTCGTTTCAAACAGCATTGCAAGATGCACAAAAGACGAACCCGATCACAATTAGTAAACATGCAAAAACACGCATTGAAGAACGTGGAATTACAATTAGTGATCAAGACTGGTTGCGTGTCTCTGAAAAAGTGAAAGAAGCCCATACGAAAGGCATCAATCAACCACTTGTAATCACCGACAATGCTGCACTCATCGTTAGTGGCAAAAACCATACGGTCGTCACCGCTATGGCTCAAAGTGAAATGAACGACCGAATTATTTCAAACATCGACGGAACGATTATCGTCAAACCATCGCTGGACCTGTAAGAGGAGGCGAACCGTCTGCTGACCGATTGATGCGGACGATTAAAAGGAGGAACTACAAATGATTCGATCCATGTACTCAGGCATTACAGGCTTACAAAACCACCAACAAAAACTAGACGTCATCGGCAACAATATCGCCAACGTCAACACTTACGGCTTCAAAAAAGGCCGCTACACGTTTGAAGATATGCTCAGTCAGCAAGTACAAGGCGCAAGCGCAGGTACTGGCGATGGGTTAGGTGGAACGAACCCTCGTCAAATAGGTCTCGGTTCATCTACGGGTTCTATTACGAACATCCATACGCAAGGAGCGTTGCAACCGACAGGCCGTGAGCTAGATCTTGGAATTGCAGGAGATGGGTATTTTAGAGTGAGTAATGGTGAAGAGGTATTTTATACACGTGCGGGAGATTTTTATCGTGATAATACTGGCCACATTGTCAATTCGAACGGGTACTATCTATTAGGTGAGGGGGATGGTACAACTGGTAACCCTCCGCCTGCAGCATTGAGCATACCTAGTAATGCTGAGGGCTTTAGTATAGGAGCTAACGGTTCAATCACGGTAATTATAGAAGGAGAAAGTAATTCGGAACAAGTCATTTCATTAGCAACCTTCGCCAACCCTGAGGGATTAGAAAAAGTCGGAGGCAATCTTTATAGAACTACATCTAACTCCAATGACGCAACTGCTGAAAATGCAGGAATTATAGTCGGCGCCCCTGGCACCGAAGGCCTCGGCCAAATCGCTGCCGGAACGCTGGAAATGTCAAACGTTGACCTTTCAGAAGAGTTCGTTGAGATGATTACCGCACAGCGTGGGTTGCAAGCGAACACGCGAATTATTACAACATCAGATGAAGTGTTGCAAGAGCTCTTGAACTTGAAATAGTAAAGGAGGTCGGGTCACGGTCGTTGTGACCCGAACAATTCTATGATTCCACTTACACGCCTTGATGGACAACCGTTTTATTTGCAAATCGTTCACATAGTGACGATTGAAGAATTGCCTGATACGACGATTACGCTCGTTGGCAATCGCAAGCTTGTCGTCAGAGAATCGCTTCATGAGGTTAACGAAGTGATTGAAGCAAAGCTCATGATGTACGGTGTTGCTGCAGCATCAAAACAGGAGGAAGACGTATGAAAAAAGCTTTTATCGGTGCAACGTTTACCCTACTTCTCGTCGTTATTGCCGCATTTTCTTGGTATGTCTTCTTCGGGGACGAAGCCGAATCCGTCGAAGGTTCAGAAAGACCGACGATTGATGAAATTGTGAGTAATTCCTGGGATACCGAACAATTAACGACGAATTTAAGTAGCGATCATATTATTCGTGCGTCATTTCGTATTGAAGGGGATCGCGAAGAGACGCGAATAGAAATTGAAAAGCGCGATTTTCAAATTAAAAATGCAATTATTCACCGTCTTGCCGGGATGGAAGCAGATCAATTGCAAGACTCAGAAGGTTTACGAGAACTTGAACAAACATTAAAAGAAGACGTTACGAACATGCTTGAGGGCGGCTCGGTCATCAATGTGTATACGACTGAACGAGTGATTCAATGAATGAGGTGAAGCAAAATGGCAGATGTATTGTCACAAGGGGAAATTGATGCTCTCTTATCTGCGCTGTCCACAGGTGAGATGGACGTTGAAGAACTGATAAAAGAAGACGAAGCGAAACGGATTACGAATTATGATTTTAAACGTGCTCTTCGATTTTCGAAGGATCAAGTTCGCTCGCTATCGCGCATTCATGAGAACTTCGCTCGTTTGCTTACGACGGTCTTTTCAGCGCAGCTGAGAACGTTCGTGCAAATTCATGTGACCTCTGTTGATCAACTGCCATATGAAGAGTTTATCCGTTCGATCCCTTCGACGACGTTATTAAGTATTTTTGATGCGTATCCGTTAGAAGGTCGGTTCTTAATTGAAGTAAACCCGAACATCGGTTACGCAATGGTCGACCGCATTTTAGGTGGACGAGGCACAGGAATGAACAAAGTGGAAACGTTAACCGAAATCGAGTCGAGAATTCTTTCTCAGCTGTTTAACCATATGCTTGATAGCTTTCAACAAGCATGGACGAGCATCGTAGATTTGCAACCAGTCATGGAAGATCTAGAAGTAAATCCCCAATTCGTTCAACTGCAAAGCCCTAATGAGACCGTCGTTGTGATTAGTTTATCGACGACGATCAATGAAACATCAGGCATGATTAATGTTTGTTTGCCTTACGTCGTATTAGAAGAATTGCTTCCGAAGTTATCTGCTCATTATTGGATGCAATCGCCGAACAAAGAGCGTGATGAAAATGAAGTAAAAGATATTCGACGCTCGGTACGACAAGCGATGATCGATGTTGAGACGATTCTCGGAACATCAGAAATGACAGTATCTGAGCTTAAAGACCTACAAATTGGTGATGTTTTAGAGTTGAACCAAAGCATACATACTCCTTTAATGACCAAAGTCGGAGGAAAACCTAAATATTCAGTGCAGCCAGGACGAAAAAAACAAAGAATAGCTGTACAAATTATTGAAGAAATAAAGGAGGATGCAGACGATGAATGATGAGCCGCTCTCCCAAGAGGAAATTAACCAGCTACTTGCTGGGTTGGAAGAAGAGAAAGATGCGAGCTCGAGTGATGATGTGTACCCACCAGCGCCTTCTAAAGCATCAACGAATGTGACTCAATTTCTTACAGAAATTGAGAAAGATGCAATTGGAGAGATCGGTAACATTTCGTTCGGTACAGCTTCCACAACGCTATCACAACTGTTAAATCAAAAAGTGTCAATTACGACACCAGTCGTTGATGCGGTTAAGGCAGAGTTATTGCATGAAGAATTTCCAAATCCACACGTATCGATTCATGTGGAATACAAACAAGGCTTCAAAGGGGCCAATGTTCTCGTCATTAAACAGCAAGACGCGCAAATTATTGCGGATCTAATGCTCGGTGGAGACGGTACGAAGCCACCAGAACAACTTGAAGAAATTCATATTAGTGCAGTCCAAGAAGCGATGAACCAAATGATGGGAAGTTCATCAACATCACTGTCAACGATTTTTAATACGAGAGTCGATATTTCCCCACCAGGCATTAATATGCTTGATTTAGAAAAAGGCTCAGGCTTAGAGTATTTGCCACAAGAAGGCACGATTATTAAAGTGTCGTTTCGTTTGAAGATTGGAGAGCTCATTGACTCAATCATTATGCAACTCATTACTGTAGAGTTTGCAAAAGAGCTCGTAGAGAAATTAATGAACCCTGCACTTGAAATGGCGTCTACGATGGATACAGCACCTCCAGTTCAAGAAGAAGCGGCTCCGGTCATGTTTCATACAAATGATGTTGAGCCTACGGAACAGCATACGCTTGACACTCCTGTAGAAAGACATGTGCCCGAACCAACACCAACACCAGAGCCAGTACCCTTACCTGAACCAAGACATGAACCAAGACCCGAACCAAAAGCGGTACAGAAAACGATCCAACCTGCTGAATTTGCTAATTTTGAAGGTGGCTCTGAACAGAGTGAACAAAGTCGCAATCTAGACATTCTAATGGACATCCCGCTAGATGTAACCGTACAGCTCGGCAAAACGCGCCGTTCGATTCGTGACATCTTAAACTTTACGCAAGGATCGATTATTGAGTTAGATAAGCTCGCTGGTGAACCAGTGGACATCCTCGTAAATCAGCGCCTCGTTGCTAAAGGTGAGGTCGTTGTTATTGATGAAAACTTCGGCGTTCGTGTGACAGATATCGTTAGCCGTTCGAAGAGAATAGAACACTTAAAATAAGGATAGGTGGGATTAACCATGACAAATCGAGTATTGATTGTAGACGATGCTTCGTTTATGAGAATGATGATTCGAGACATTTTAGAGAAAAACAATTACATCGTTGTCGGTGAAGCAGAAAACGGTCGTGAAGCGATTGAAAAGTACAAAGAAACAGAACCGACGTTTGTGACGATGGACATTACGATGCCCGAGATGGATGGGATTGAAGCACTCAAAGTCATTCGTGAGTTCGACCCATCTGCGAAAATTATTATGTGTTCTGCCATGGGACAACAAGCGATGGTCATTGACGCTATTCAAGCAGGGGCTAAAGACTTTGTTGTTAAGCCGTTCCAAGCGGACCGAGTCATTGATGCAGTGAAAAAGACGTTAGCGTAAGGGGGAAGACGGTTATGAGTCTAGTCAAACCATGGGTCGTTGCCACGACGATTGCCATTATCATGTTTTTTAATGGCAGCGCCCATGTGTTTGCCGATTCTTCTGTCGCAGATACATTTCGGGGTGAAAGTGGCGTTACAGAAACAGGGGACGAGCTTTCAGTCGTCGGCGAAAATGCAGCAGCAAGTGAGAGTGTATGGAGCGTTTTGTTCAAACTCTTTCTTGCGCTTTTCGTCGTCATTGCATTGATGTACGTATTGTTGCGACTGCTCGGCAGAAAAAACTATCAAATGCAATCATCGAATACGATGCAAAATATCGGAGGCATTCCTCTTGGACAAAATAAATCCGTTCAAATTGTACGTATTGGCGATCGGTTGTTGGTCGTAGGTGTTGGAGAGAACATCTCACTGTTAGATGAAATACGTGATGAGAATGAAATTGAGCGTATTCTTAATCAAAAAGACGAGCAAACCTCTTCAACGGACTGGCTGCAAAAACTTAAATCGATGAAGCGGACGCCTGAAAAAGACATCAACATTTACGATACGTTAAACGATCACTTAGAAGACGTTGATCGTGAGAAAACGAAAGATGTTGAACGGTTAGGAGTGCGCCGATGATTGATTTTGTAGTGGCGATCCCGGGAATTGATGCAGATTGGTTAACGGATGAACCAGAAGGTGTCGCAACGACCCTTCGACTCGTGTTATTACTAACAGTGTTAAGTTTAGCACCTGCATTTTTGATTATGATGACCTGTTTTACGAGAATCATTGTTGTACTCGGCTTTGTGCGAATGGGGCTTGCCACCCAACAAATGCCACCGACGCAAGTGTTAATTGGCCTCGCGCTTTTCTTAACCTTTTTCATTATGGGTCCTGTGCTTCTAGAAGTGAACGATGAAGCAGTAACACCATTTCTTAATGGAGAAATTGATCAAGAAGAAGCGTTTGAGTTAGCGAGTGCACCGATTAAAGAATTTATGGCCGAACATACACGAGAGAAAGACTTGGCGTTATTTATGGGCTATGCAGGAATGGAGACGCCAGAGTCGCTCGATGATGTGCCGTTAACGGCGCTCGTGCCAGCATTTGCGATTAGCGAATTGCAAACGGCGTTTCAAATTGGCTTTCTCATTTTTATTCCTTTTCTCGTCATTGATATGATCATCGCAAGTGTACTCATGTCGATGGGGATGATGATGTTGCCCCCAGTTATGATTTCATTACCATTTAAAGTGTTGTTGTTCGTCTTAGTAGACGGTTGGTATTTAGTCGTCCAGTCTCTGTTGATTAGTTTTTAGATAAAGGAATGGTGTCGCGTGTCTCAAGAAACGGTACTCAGTCTCGCTGAGCGTAGCGTCATGGTCATTATAATGATTGCAGGTCCATTGCTGCTCTTAGCACTCGTCATCGGGCTCGGGGTGGCCATTTTCCAAGCAACAACACAAATTCAAGAGCAAACGTTAGCATTTATCCCGAAAATCGTCGCCGTTCTCGTTGGCATTGTCATTTTTGGTGCATGGATGTTAAATGAATTGATCTTTTTTACTGAGCAGATTTATACGAATTTACATCATTACATAGGTTGATGATCACATGGATGTAATCAACAGCTTACCCGCGTTTTTATTAATTTTTGTTCGGCTTATCGCCTTTATGGCAACGATTCCTGTTTTCTCATACCGAAACGTTCCGTCGTACTTCAAAATTGGGTTGTCGTTCTTTTTTGCACTCATCGTGTTACTGACGATTGACGTTCCAGATATAAGTCTTGATGGCTCCTACTTTCTATTAATCATCAAAGAAGTAATGGTTGGCCTCTTGCTCGGTCTAATTGCATCGATGTTGTTTTATGCAATACAAGTTGCCGGTGCGTTTATCGATTTGAAGATCGGTTTTCTCGTTGCGAATGTAATTGATCCACAAACAGGAGCACAGTCGCCGTTAACGGGTGGTTTCTTATACGCGTTTGCGATATTGTTCTTGCTTGCGAGCAACGGGCATCACTTGCTTTTAGACGGGATGTTTTATAGCTTTTCGTACGTACCCATCGAAGTAAGTAGCATTAACATTACGACTTCATCGGTCATGGAAACCGCCGTTGAAGCGTTTGTGACGATGTTTTTAATCGCATTTCTCATGTCGTTCCCAATCGTGGGATCATTGTTTCTTGTTGATGTGGCGCTCGGAATGATGTCTAGAGCCGTGCCACAAATGAACGTTTTTGTCGTCGGTCTACCGCTTAAGATTATTATCGGTCTACCAATTATGATGATCACGATGCCAGCGTTCTTTTACTTACTACGAAATCTAACCGAAGAAATGGCGATTGCGATGCGAACGATGATGCAATTGTTTGGAGGTGCCTAGCATGTTATCAATGGATCTCCAATACTTTTCAGGTGAGAAAACGGAAAAAGCAACGCCGAAAAAACGTCAAGATACCCGAAAAAAAGGTCAAGTACCTAAAAGTACAGACATTAATACTGCACTCATTTTATTGATCGTTTTTATTTTTCTATTCGTGTATGCTGCGGTTCCAGCAAAATTCATGCAAGATTTGTTTTATGAAACGTACATCAACTATGCGTCCCTTTCATTTACCGTTGAAGATACAATGGGTATGTTTCAGGGAATTGTTATTCAGATGGGCATTGTTATTATTCCTATTTTACTCGTCGCAGCGCTTACAGGTGTGATTGCTAGTATGGTTCAAGTTGGTGTGTTGTTCGCACCAGAAGTCATCAAACCGAAACTATCAAAAATTAATCCATTAAAAGGGTTTAAGCGAATCTTCTCGGCAAGGGCGCTCGTTGAACTCGTAAAAGCACTTCTCAAAATCGTCCTCGTCGGTACGCTAGCATTCGGCATTTTGTGGATGTTTCGCGATGATCTTTTAATGCTTGGCTTATATGACGTGTTAGACGGTTATTATGTTGTGAGTCTATTAACTGGAATGATCGGTGTTGCTTCTGCGATTCTATTGCTCATTCTTGCAATTCCTGACCTTGTCTATCAGCGATTTGATCATGAAAAACAAATTCGAATGTCAAAGCACGACGTCAAAGATGAGTTCAAGAAAATGGAAGGGGATCCTCTCATCAAAGCAAAACGCCGACAAAAAGCGCAAGATTTAGCGATGCAGCGGATGATGCAAGAAGTTCCTAAAGCAGACGTTGTAATTACGAACCCAACCCATTACGCCGTCGCTTTAAAATATGATGATTCTTCAATGACTGCACCGAAAGTAATCGGCAAGGGCGTCGATTATATGGCTTTAAGAATACGAAAGATCGCAACGGATCACGACATAGCGATCGTAGAAAATCGTCCGTTAGCGCGGGCGTTGTACGATGGAACCGATGTTGATGACGAAGTTCCAGAAGATTTATTTCGAGCGGTTGCTGAAGTGTTGGCGTACGTATACCGCTTAGAAAACGAGACGAAACAAAGGGGGAACTAACGCATGCGATTCCGTGATTTATTTATACTCATATTCGTAATCTTAATCGTGGCGATGCTCATTATTCCTTTGCCGTCTCCGATGATTGATGTTCTTATTATCGTCAATATTTCACTTTCTTTAATGATTATTCTTGTGGCAATGAATATGAAAGAACCACTCGATTTCTCGATCTTCCCAACGGTGCTACTTTTAGCAACACTATTTCGCGTCGGCATTAGTGTTTCGACGACACGAGCAATTCTCGGTCGTGCGGAAGCTGGTGAAGTCATTGATACGTTCGGGAACTTTGTAGTTGGATCGAACCCCCTCGTTGGTTTTGTCGTCTTTTTAATCCTCGTTGTCATTCAGTTCATCGTCATTGTAAAAGGAGCAGAACGTGTTTCTGAGGTTGGCGCACGTTTTACCCTCGATGCGATGCCTGGTAAGCAGATGAGTATTGACGCTGACTTAAATGCGGGCATGATTACCGACCAAGAAGCAAAGAAACGAAGAGAGAAAATCGAAAAAGAAGCGGATTTCTACGGATCGATGGACGGTGCGAGTAAGTTCGTAAAAGGAGATGCGATCGTCGGGATCGTTATCGTCCTCATTAACATTATTTTTGGGTTCATTATTGGAATGGCACAAATGGGCATGAGCTTCCAAGAAGCAGCCAGTACATACACATTATTAACCGTCGGGGACGGATTAGTAACTCAAATTCCAGCACTTCTCATTGCAACCGCAACAGGGATCGTCGTTACGAGAGCAGCTTCTGATGGCACACTCGGTGCAGATATTAGTAAGCAGATGCTTGCGTATCCGAAGTTGTTATACATTGCAGCAGCTGCGATTTTCTTGCTCGGCATATTTACCCCAATTCCGATCCTTTTAACGATGCCCATTGCGTTGTTTTTAGGGATTGGCGGTTATGTGCTTGACCGAAAAGCTCCGGAAGTCGAAGAAGAGAAACCGATTGAAGAACCGGAGGAAGAACCAACAACACCGAACAATGTCACCGATCTTCTCACGATTGATCCAGTTGAATTTGAGTTCGGTTACGGTCTTATTCCGCTTGCGGACTCCAATCAAGGTGGAGACTTGTTAGATCGCGTCGTGATGATCAGGCGTCAACTTGCCCTTGAGTTAGGGATGATCGTTCCAGTTATTCGTATTCGGGACAACATTCAATTAAAACCAAACGAATACGTCATAAAAATTCGTGGTAATGAAGTGAGCCGAAGTGAATTGTTGCTTGATCATTACATGGCAATGAGTCCTGGTGTTGATGATGAGTCGATCACTGGAATCGAAACCGTAGAACCGGCATTTGGATTAAAAGCGCTTTGGGTCGATGATTTAATGAAAGATGAAGCGGAATTGTCGGGTTACACAGTCGTTGATCCTCCTTCTGTCGTGTCGACCCACTTAACAGAAGTACTCAAAAACTATGCACATGAGCTTCTAACGAGAGAAGAAACGAAACAGCTCGTTGAACATATAAAAGAAACGCATCCAACACTCGTTGAAGAAGTCACACCGAATCCACTAAGTCTAGGTGATGTTCAGAAGGTGTTAAAACATTTGCTTAAAGAAAAAGTAAGCATCCGCAACTTGCCTGTTATTTTCGAGACGTTGGCGGATTATGGTTCAATGTTTAAAGATCCACAAGTGATGGCTGAATATGCACGTCAGTCATTGTCACGACAAATTACAAAAGCAGTTAAGCCGGTGCAAGGAGGACCGCTGTATGTAGTCACGTTAAGCGGCTCTACTGAAAAAGCGATTGCAGATGCTTTGCAACAGACAGAACATGGCTCGTATCTGTCGCTCACCCCAGACCAGTCACAAAAGATGTTGAGGTCGATTCAAGAAGAAGTCGTTAAACTAACACAAATGGGGCAGTCTCCGGTCGTTCTCTGTTCACCGGCAGTTCGAATGCATGTGAAGCAGCTTATTGAACGCATCATGCCTCACGTACCGGTGTTGTCGTACAACGAATTGGAACCAGATTTAGAGATTCAAAGTGTAGGGGTGGTGAATGTCGCGTGAACGTAAAGAAATTTCGGGGCAAAACGACTGCAGAAGCAATGAAAAAAGTGAGGCAGGCGTTTGGGGAAAACGCGGTCATTCTCCATAAAACAACTGTCGAAGAAAAACGGTGGTTTGGTTTGAGAAATGTATCTGAAATTGAAGTCATCGCGGCGCTTAGTCTTGAGCCAACGAAACAAGCGGAACAAAAAAAAGAACGGATCATCGATCAAAGCGTAGACGTCACAAAACCAATCGCACCGAGTTCATTTGACCATCACTTGCCTGAAGTCATCATTCAAATGAAGTCATTATTAGAGCGTCAAGGGGTCAAAGAACGGCTCGTGAATGTCGTCATTGAAGAAGCGTTAAAGCAGTATTATCGGCAAAGTGAACGTCAAAGCCTCGATGAATTATTAAAGACGAGCTTATCCCCCTTTTTCAATGATCCATTAAATGTCGGTCGCTTGAAAGAATCATCAAAAGTCGCCGTTTTTCTAGGACCTACGGGTGTTGGGAAAACGACGACGATTGCAAAAGTTGCTGCCATGTACAAATTAAAGCAAAACAAAACCATCGGTTTTATTACGTTAGATACGTATCGAATTGCAGCTGTTGAGCAATTAATGACGTATAGCAAAATCTTAAACGTTCCGATTGAAGTGGCGTATAGTGCAGACGATTATAAACAAGCACTTGAGAAGCTTTCGCATGTAGACATTATCTTTGTCGATACGGCAGGAAGAAATTATCTCGTTTCAGACCATGTTACAGCATTAGAGGCAATTGTTAATCAAACGAATGAACACACAGAATACCTCCTTACCTTATCCTTAACTACGAAAGAAACTGATCTTGATCAATTGTTGGAGCAGTTTCGAGATTTCCCTATTCATCAGCTCGTTTTCACAAAGTTAGATGAAACGAATACGTACGGCAGTTTATTAAATGTAACAAATGAACTAAACAAACCGATTGCCTTCATAGGGAATGGACAAGATGTGCCAGAAGACTTAACGATGTTTGATTTATCAACGATCATAAAGTTCATGCAAAAAGGAAGATGAATGTGAGAGATCAAGCGGAGAATTTGCGAAAACAAATGAACGCATTTGTAGACCATGACTCAGCCACTTTTGCAATGATCACGAGTGATGACACGTTTCATGAAGGCGTAGATTTGTCATATGACGTTCGTTTTAATGACCGTATTACTGGCGACGAACATTTTGCCGTGCTTGTTATATGTGAATTTGAACAAGCGCATTTATTGCAGTTGTATCGACGAATGAAGCGTTATTGTAATCAGTTAGTGAACGTTTCGCAGTATGTGCTCGTCTCAACTGCCAAAGACGAATCGTTACAACTTGTACAAAACATCATTGAGACGTCTGATACGTATTTAAACGTAAATGTTCGTTTTAGTAGATCGTTGCGTGACATTCAAGGCATTGAAGATGTGTGTCACACATTGATTAAAGAACGGGGTGCCCCATGATTTCTGTACTCGTCGTAGATGATTCTGCTTTTATGCGCAAGTGGATGAGTGATGCGATCAATCAGCAAGAAGATTTGCAAGTTGTTGCGATTGCCAAAAATGGCAAACAAGCGATTGAATTGATCACTAAAGGTACGATTTCAGTTGATGTGATTACGATGGACGTTGAGATGCCAGTAATTGATGGTTTAGAAGCAGTAGAAGTCATTATGGAACAAAACCCAACACCAATTATTATGGTGAGTACGTTAACCCGTCAAGGGGCGACTGAGACAATTCGTGCATTAACGCTCGGTGCGTTTGATTTCGTGCAAAAGCCATCAGGGGCCATCTCCTTAAATATGGAGCTCGTTGAAGAAGAGCTGTTTACGAAGATTCGCTTAGCGAAACAAGCGAACGTACAAAGCACAGATACTGAGAGAGCACGACCAAACGCAAGTGTAAACGATGAGATCAACCGCTCAGCGACAAAAAAAGTCATTGCAATTGGTGCTTCAACAGGTGGACCAAGGGTGTTGCAACACGTACTAGAGCGACTGCCGCCACTTGATGTTCCCATTTTCATTGTTCAACACATGCCAAAAGCCTTTACGGAGACTTTCGCTCAGCGACTCGACCGGATTTGTAAGATGCCTGTAAAAGAAGCGACAGACGGTGAGCGTGTGAAAAACGGTGTCGTCTATGTTGCTCCAGGGGACCGGCATATGCTCATAAAAGAACTGATGTCAGGTACTAAAACGATTGAACTACGAGTCGACTCGCCTTATGGGCGCGACATTCATCAACCGTCGGTCAATAGTCTATTTTACTCGTTAGCAACGATCGAGAAGACAAATGTCTTGGCTGTCGTATTGACAGGAATGGGTAACGACGGAATGAACGGGTTGACGTTATTAAAGAAAGAACAAGAGGTTACGGTCATTGCTGAATCAAAGCAATCAGCGGTCGTTTATGGAATGCCAAAAGCAGTCATTGATACAGGTCTTGCAGATTATGTCGTTCCTGCAAAGCAAATGGCTACTGAAATGCTAAAAGCGCTTCGAATTTTATAGGGCTTTACTCTTTTTTCTGTTCGTTTTTTCCTAAATAAAGTATGTTCGTGGTACAATGGACTTAATTATTTTAACTTAAGCGACGAATGGGTGGTCGAGTCATGAGGGTAGAGCAACCGCGGATGTTGAGTGCTGGAATGGGTGAAGTAGTGATGGGGTTTAATGAGGACGTTCTTCACGTTTCGAGCCTCGGTTCTTGTGTCGCAGTCTGTTTGTATAGCAATAAGAAGAACATTGCGTTACTCGGTCATGTCGTTTTACCCGAATATAAAAGTCGTGGACAAGAACCAAGCTTGTCAAAGCCTGTCAAATATGCTGATATCGCTATTCCATATATGGTTCGTATACTTACGAGTCGCTACAACGTACCCTTATCCGATTGTCGAGCAAAAATCGTTGGTGGTGCGCAAATGTTCGCGGTCCTTCGTGATGTTGAAGATCGGTTGCAAATTGGAATGCGTAACGTTGCTGTTATTAAGAAAATGTTAGTTGATTTAGGAATTGAACTCGTAGCTGAAGAAACTGGTGGAACAACCGGGCGAACCGTTCGGTTCCATGCCACGACAAAACAACTAACCATTCGCACGAAAGGCGATCAATTAACAACTTATTAAAAAGAGTGGGAGGAGAACAATGGCTAAGGAACGGTTAGAAGAAGCGTGGGAACAATGGATTACGAGTCGTGACAAAGACGCTGCAAACCAACTCATTCAAGCATACCTTCCTTTAGTAGACTACCACGTTCACCGAATCCTCATTGCACTGCCGAAAAATATGGAACGTGACGAGTTACGTTCACACGGTTTAATGGGGCTTTATGATGCATTGCAAAAGTTTGATCACGAACGAGAGTTGAAATTTGATACGTATGCGTCGTTCCGTGTTCGTGGTGCCATTATTGACAGTTTACGTAAAGAAGATTGGTTACCTCGTTCGACGAGAGAGAAAATGAAACGCATCGAAGAAGCAACAGAGCATTTAGAACAACGTCTAGGTCGCCACGTAAGCGAAGCTGAAGTGGCACATGAACTTGGTTTATCGAGTGATGAAGTTCTAAAAACAACGATGGATGGTTATATCGCTAACTTCTTATCCATTGACCAAGAGACAAAGCCAGAGAATGATCATGAAGACGCTTTTCAGACGATCTTAAAAGATGAAAACAACGAAATTCCACATGAGAAACTTGAGAAGAAACTCGTGTATGAGCAATTGCAAGAGCGTATTTCCTTACTTAATGAAAACGAAAAACTCGTGATCTCTCTTTTTTATTTCGAAGAACTTACCTTAACTGAAATCGGTAAAACATTGCGTCTGTCAACGTCACGAATTTCTCAGATTCACTCAAAAGCGCTCTTTAGATTAAGAACTGCATTTAAGAAAAGCACAGCTGTGTACTAATCATTCGTACACAGCAGTTTTTACATAACATAACGTGTTAGAGATTCGATTGGGGGGAGAGAAAATGAAGCCTGAAGACTGTTTACGTTTGCAAATGAGCGATGATCAGATGACAGCGAGTTGCTACAAAACCGCAACAATTAATGAACAGACAACGTTCACACGATCTGAAATACTGTTATTTTTAGAAAAGTCAAACATAAATTTCGGCGTAAAAGAAGATGTATTACAAAAGCTGACGGAACAGCCAAGACTTGTTTCATTTCCTCTAGTTCTTGCAGAAGGAACAAAGCCGACGAAGGGGGAAGCGGCCTATTTACTACCCGTCGAACAACAACAAGGCGATCAAATCGATGAACGTTTACCAAAAAACCTTCGCAATGTAACAGTAATCCCGATGGCTGTTCAAGGTGAAGTGATCGGTAAAAAGATCGCGGCAACGAGAGGGGCAGAAGGGAAGACTGTAACTGGACGAGTGTTACCAGGAATGGTCGGTCATGACTTTGTTTTAAGAAATGGCAAAAATACGACCGTACAAGACAATAAGATCATTGCTAGTGTAAGCGGTCAAATGAGTATAGAAGGCAAACGAATTCACGTTTTTCCTGTGTACGAAGTAAACGGTGACTTATCTCTTGAAACCGGCAACATTGCGTTTAATGGCAATGTTGTCATTCGTGGTTCTGTTCCTGCAGGATATGAAATTAAAGCAGACGGAGACGTCCGAGTGACAGGGATTGTTGAAGGGGCAACGATTCAAGCAGGTGGTTCTGTATACATTGGTAAAGGCATTGCAGCGCAGGGGAAAGGCTCAGTAACCGCAGAATATGATGTCCAATGTGAGTACATTAATCAAGGCGTTGTTACGGCTGGGAACAACATTATGGTTACCCAAAGCATCATTCATAGTCGAGTGGATGCAGGTCACTCGCTTTTTTGCTACAAAGGGCGGGGGAATGTGATTGGCGGTAAATGTTCAGCAGGAAGGTATATTCACGTCCGCGAGTCTGGAAACCAACTCAACACTCCAACGAGTCTGTACATCGGCTTATCAGAACAACGGCTTACTAAAGAAATTCAATCAAAAGAGATGATTAAAGCGGGAAAATCGGAATTAGCGAAATTGCAAAAGTTAAAAACCGCCCTTGCTGCGAAGGAATTGAAACAAGGGAGCTTAGATGTGAAGGATCGTGTGTTGCTTTTAAGAATTCGAAGCTCCATTGAGGACTGGTTAACGAAGATCTATCTTGCTCACGATAAAGTTAGTGAGATTGAAGAACAAGATCACGTTTATAACGATTCTGTCAGAATTGTCGTCGACAAACTAACACATATGAACACAGTCGCTCATTTCGGGAAGTATCGACGCTCTGTTACGAAAGACCGTAAATCAGTAACGTTTCGACTACATGACGGTGAAATTGTTATCCAAACATGATAGGATCGATGCACGAGGGGAGCGAGACAATGTCTACTTTTGTCGTTGTCAGCCTTTTTCTTCATCTTATTACAATGGCGGTCATCATCTATCTTGTCTACACGAAACCTAAAGGACACACCCGTGAAGATGTGGATGAGATTGAACAATTGCTCATTCGTTATACAAATAAGATGAAAGAAGACAACAAACACGTATTAAGAGCGATTCAGAACAAACCTTCATTTGAAGAAGTGCTACAAGAAGTCACGCCAAACTATGACAAAGAGCCTGAGGAAGGCGTTATTAGTGACTCAAAGGAAGCTAAAGTAGTACAGTTGGCGAATGAAGGATATAAAGCTGAACACATTGCCAAACAATTAGAAATGGGGACAGGAGAAGTGCAACTTCTTCTTAAACTTCAGCAAAACGACAAAATTTCTCAATGATTCTTCATAACACCCTTGCTCTTCTTCTTAAAGATGTGGTATATTTACTGACGGTGTTAATACACACGCTTGCGGATTCAAACTTCGGTGCCCTTAGGCGGTCAGGTTTGAAGATGATGCAATGCGGAGGAAAAAACCGAAGGAGGAAATACATCATGGCAGTTATTTCAATGAAGCAATTGCTCGAAGCAGGTGTTCATTTCGGTCACCAAACACGTCGTTGGAACCCGAAAATGGATCGCTACATCTTCACAGAAAGAAATGGGATCTACATTATTGATCTTCAAAAGACAGTTAAGAAAGTGGACGAGTGCTACAAGTACGTTCGCGACCTTGCTGCTGACGGAGGAAAGATTCTATTTGTAGGTACGAAAAAGCAAGCTCAAGATTCAGTTAAAGAGGAAGCTCTTCGTGCTGGACAATACTACATTAACCAACGTTGGTTAGGTGGTACATTAACGAACTTTGAAACGATTAGAAAGCGTATCAAGCGCCTTAAAGATCTTGAAAAAATGCAAGAAGACGGTACATTTGAAGTTCTTCCTAAGAAAGAAGTTATCCTTCTTCAAAAGGAAATGGACCGTTTAGAGAAATTCCTCGGTGGAATTAAAGAAATGAAATCTTTACCGGATGCAATCTTCATCGTAGACCCACGTAAAGAGCGCATTGCAGTTGCAGAAGCGCACAAATTAAACATTCCAATTATCTCGATCGTTGACACGAACTGTGACCCAGATGAAATCGACTATGTGATTCCTGGTAACGACGATGCAATCCGTGCTGTACGTCTTTTAACTTCTAAGATGGCTGATGCAGTTGTTGAGGCGACTCAAACTGAAGAAGTTGTTGAAGAAGAAGTTAAAGAAGAAGCAGTTACTGCAAACGAAGAATAATATACGGTTCAATTACTGGGGTGACAAGGGGAATACCCTTGCACCCCTTTTTTAAACAGTTGTTAGTCTTAGGATCAATAAGGAGGATGAATGTGTATGGCAATCTCAGCTAAACTCGTAAAAGAACTACGTGAAAAAACTGGCGCAGGTATGATGGATTGTAAGAAAGCTCTTACAGAAACAAACGGTGACATGGAAGAAGCCGTTGCATACCTTCGTGAAAAAGGCATTGCAAAAGCAGCTAAGAAAGCAGACCGTGTTGCTGCTGAAGGGTTAACAAAAGTTGAAATTAAAGGAAACAAAGCAGTCATCGTTGAAATTAACGCTGAAACTGACTTTGTTGCGAAAAATGAAGGGTTCTTGAACCTCGTTGATACAATCGCGGATCACTTACTTGCAACTGAGCCTAAAGATGTTGAAACAGCACTTCAAACAGAAATGGCAAATGGCGGTACCCTTGAGAACTACATTACTGACCAAATTGCTAAAATCGGTGAGAAGATTTCACTTCGTCGTTTCACAATCGCTGAAAAAGACGACAATAGTGCATTCGGTGCTTACTTGCATATGGGAGGTAAAATCGGTGTTCTTTCAGTTGTTGAAGGAACAACAGATGAGCAAATTGCAAAAGACATCTCAATGCATGTTGCTGCAATTAACCCGAAATATGTAAACCGTGACGGTGTACCTGAAGAAGAAACAAACAAAGAGCGTGAAATTCTTAAGCAACAAGCGCTTAATGAAGGAAAGCCTGAAAACATCGTTGAGAAGATGGTTGAAGGTCGTTTGAAGAAATTCTTCGAACAAGTTGTTCTTATTGACCAACCATTCGTTAAAGACGGTGACCAAACGGTTGAGAAATTCCTTAAAGCGAACAATGCTACTGTAAAAACTTTCGTACGTTACGAAGTAGGCGAAGGTATTGAAAAGCGTGAAGATAACTTTGCAGACGAAGTAATGTCTCAAGTGAAGAAGTAAGTACAGATGTAGGGAACACTTTGTGTTCCCTATTTTACAACCTAAATGTTTTAAACACGCAACAAATTGTTAATTGGAGGAGCAACACATGCACACATACAATCGTGTCATATTGAAATTAAGTGGGGAAGCACTTGCAGGAGATCAAGGGTATGGCATTGATCCTAATGTCATTCAATCAATTGCAAAACAAATCAAGGACGTCGTAGGCTTAGGAACGGAAGTAGCGATTGTCGTAGGCGCAGGAAACATTTGGCGTGGTATGGCAGGGAGTTCGCAAGGGATGGATCGTGCGACAGCTGACTATATGGGAATGCTTGCAACAGTTATGAACGCGCTCGCACTACAAGACAGTTTGGAAGATATTGAAGTAGAAAGTCGCGTACAAACAAGTATTGAAATGAGACAAGTTGCTGAGCCTTACATACGTCGTAAAGCGATTCGCCACTTGGAGAAAAAGCGCGTCGTTATTTTTGCAGCCGGTACAGGTAACCCTTACTTCACAACTGACACGACGGCTGCACTTCGCGCTGCAGAAATTGAAGCCGACGTCATTCTCATGGCGAAAAACAAAGTTGACGGTGTGTATAGTGCTGATCCTTTCAAAGATGAAACGGCAGTGAAATACGAAGAACTATCCTATTTAGACGTATTGAAAGATGGTCTTGGAGTGATGGATTCTACCGCTTCTTCACTCTGTATGGATAACGACATCCCGTTACTCGTCTTCTCAATTACAGAAGAAGGCAACATTAAACGGGCAGTTGAAGGTGAAAAAATCGGAACGATTGTGAGGGGGAACTCCTAATGTCAGCAGAAATTATGCAAGATGCAAAAGCAAAAATGACAAAGTCAATCGAAGCTCTAAACCGTGAGCTTGCAACACTACGTGCAGGACGTGCGAACCCAGCCCTTCTTGATAAAGTATTAGTAAGTTATTACGGCATGGATACACCACTTAACCAAGTGGCTACTGTGAGTGTCCCAGAAGGACGTTTGCTTGTTGTTTCTCCATTTGATAAGTCATCCATTGCTGAAATTGAAAAAGCAATCTTAAAAGCAGATCTCGGTCTTACACCGAACAATGACGGTTCAGTTATTCGTATTACGATCCCAGCGCTTACTGAAGAGCGTCGTAAAGAGCTTGCAAAGCTCGTTCGTAAGTATGCTGAAGATGCTCGCGTATCTGTACGTAACATTCGTCGTGATGCAAACGATTCTCTTAAAAAGCAAGAGAAAGATGGCGAAATCACTGAAGACGAGTCACGTCGTGGTCAAGATGAAACGCAAAAGTTAACAAACGAACACGTAAAAGAGATCGATAGTATCGCGGAAGCGAAAGAGAAAGAAATTATGGAAGTGTAAGTTGCTTCATGCAGATAAAACCCTCTATTTGCAGAGGGTTTTATCTTGTACTTGCACGAAAAATATATTAAAATTAAACCTTCCGCAACCAATAAAAGTAAACGGTAGGTTGTTTACTTTTGTAGTATTTTACGAACACGAGGCTGGTGCGTACAATGTTGGAGAGGTTTTTAAAAAAGCAAAATGAATCTCAAGAGGCGGGGACATTTCTCCACGTCCCAGAGCACGTAGCGATCGTCATGGATGGGAACGGGAGATGGGCAACAAAACGTGGCCTTCCTCGGAACATCGGTCATCGTGAAGGAATGAAAAGAATTCATGAAATCACAGAAAGTGCAGATGATATCGGGGTGAAAATCCTTACGATGTTTGCGTTTTCTACTGAAAATTGGGGTCGACCACAAACCGAAGTTGATTTCATTTTACGTTTGCCAGAACGCTTTATTGAGAGCGAGTTACCGAAGTTAATGAAAAACAACGTACAAGTCAAAATGATGGGATCAAATGATGGTCTTCCGCAACACACGATAAATGCGGTACAAAAAGCAGTGAATGAAACGGCAAATAACGATGGAATCGTATTGAATTTGGCCTTGAACTATGGAGGTCGAGCCGACATTACTCGAGCTGTACAGAAGCTTTGTCTTGAAGTGGATGAGGGGAAGCGTGACGCCAACAGTATTACCGAACAAGATATTACAGAGAGCTTGTTTAGTCACCATTACCCAGATCCTGACCTCTTCATTCGCACGAGTGGAGAAATCCGTTTGAGTAATTTCATGCTTTGGCAGATGGCTTATAGTGAATTCGTATTTACGGACGTATTATGGCCCGATTTCTCAAAAAAAGACTTCTTAGAAGCGATTGACGTCTATCAAGCGCGCAAGCGTCGATACGGCAGTCTATAAGGAGATTTCTTATGAAGCTTAGAGTGTTAACAGCAGTTGTAGGACTCGTCGTTTTATTAATTCCACTCATTGTTGGTGGACCGCTTTTTCTTGCCCTCGTCGCAGCAATGACCGTCGTTGGGTTTTTTGAGTTGCTTCGTATGAACAAAATTCCAATTCTATCAATTCCTGCAGCACTTGGAGTTAGTGCTGCCCTCGTTTTATTACTTACAGGACCGAACTTAGAACGCTTTAGCAATGAGGCGACATTGGCATGGTTGATTGTCATCTTCATGTTGCTGCTACTCACAACGTTTCTTTCAAACAACCGCTATCATTTTGGTGCTGTTGCGTTTGTTGCGTTTTCAGCGTTGTACGTAGGGATCGGTTTTCATTTCTTCTATGCGGCTCGCATTGAATTTGGTTTACCATACATATTTTTTGTGTTGCTTGCCATTTGGGCAACAGACACAGGCGCTTATTTATTCGGAAAGAAATTCGGAAAAACTAAACTATCACCACATATTTCACCGAATAAAACGATTGAAGGTGCAACAGGAGGTTTATTATTAGCGCTCATCGTAGGGGTTGTTTACAGTCTCTTTTTACCACCTTATGAATCACTATTCGTTACGATTGTAGCGTTGATTGTCATCTCTGTTGCTGGACAGTGTGGGGATTTAGTTGAATCAGCGTTTAAGCGCTATTACGATGTGAAAGATTCTGGACGAATTCTTCCAGGACACGGAGGGGTGCTCGACCGCTTCGATAGTCTTCTGTTCGTCTTTCCGTTGCTTTATGTTGTATCGGTCATTTTAGGGGGATAAGCATATGAAAAGAATTGCCATCATAGGATCAACTGGGTCTATTGGTACACAAACGTTAGACGTGATCCGTGAGCATCGTGATCAGTTCACAGTAGAACTACTCGCATGTGGACGAAACATTTCACTTTTAAAAGAACAAATTGCAGAATTTCAACCGAACATCGTCTTAATTGAACGTAAAGAAGACCTTTCACGTTTAGAAGGCCATTTAGGACAGGCAAAAGCATACGCTGGTGAAGAAGCAATGTTAGAAACATTAATGTCTCCGAGCATTGACTTTGTAATGAATGCAATGGTCGGAGCGCGAGGCTTAAAGCCGACGATGAGTGCCATTAAAGCAGGAAAGACGATCGGAATCGCAAATAAAGAAACGCTCGTTACCGCTGGACACATCGTAACGGACGCGTGCAAGAAATACGGTGCTGAATTAATTGCCGTTGATAGTGAGCACTCAGCCATTTTGCAAAGCTTACGAGGAAACAAAATGAGCGAAGTGGAACGAATCATCGTGACTGCGTCTGGAGGAAGTTTCAGAGATTGGTCGTATGATGAGCTGAAAAATGCAACGCTTCAAGACGCCCTAAAACATCCGAACTGGTCGATGGGACAAAAAGTGACGATTGATTCAGCAACGATGATGAACAAAGGTCTTGAAGTGATTGAAGCACGTTGGTTGTTTGATATTGATTACGATCATATTGACGTTTTAATCCACCGTGAGAGCATTATTCATTCGCTCGTAGAGTACAAAGACAAGAGCGTCATGGCGCAACTCGGATCACCAGACATGAAAGTTGCGATTCAATACGCCATGACGTATCCGAATCGACTTGAACTCCACGGTACAGAAAGGTTAAACTTGTTGGAAGTAGGCAAGCTTCATTTTGAGCCAACCGACAAAGACCGACACCGTTGTTTAGATCTTGCCATTGAAGCAGGTAGAAAAGGCGGTTCAATGCCGACGGTAATGAATGCGGCGAATGAAATTGCGGTTGAGAAGTTTTTGAAAGAAGAATTGTCGTTCTTAGAAATAGCAGAAACTGTAGAAAAAGCGCTCGCAACGCATACGCAAATCTCTCACCCTTCGATTGAAGAAGTTCTTAAGGTCGATGAAGAGACTCGTCAACGTGTAGCAGCGCAATGACAGAGAAGGTGGGACGCACGTGCAAACGTTAATAGCCGTCATCATTATTTTTGGCTTAATCGTAGCCATACACGAATGGGGACATCTTTACTTTGCGAAGAAAATGGGCATTCTCTGCCGAGAGTTTGCCATTGGCTTCGGACCGAAATTGTATTCCAAAAAGAAAAATGAAACCCTCTATACGATTCGTCTTTTCCCGATCGGTGGATTCGTTCGCATGGCCGGTGAAGATCCAGAAACGGTTCAAATTAAACCAGGCTATGAAATTGGATTAACGTTTAATGATCAAGACAAAGTTAAAGAGATTATTGTCAACAACAAAGCGAAACACCCAGAAGCAAAAGTCGTAAGCGTTGAACGTATTGATCTTGAACATCAACTAAAGATTGATGCCTACGGCGACGAAGAAGAAGGATTACAAACGTATGAGATTGACCCGAAAGCAGATTTAATCGTCGATGAAGAACGGAATCAAATTGCACCGTGGGATCGCCAGTTCGGTTCTAAAAAACCGTGGCAAAAAGCGGTAGCGATTTTTGCAGGGCCGTTTATGAACTTCGTCTTAGCGATCGTTCTATTCATAGGATACGGATTTATCGACGGCGTGCCTGTTCCAGAAGTAGGTCAAGTGGCTGAAACATCACCGGCTGAAGAAGTTGGTCTTCAAAATGGCGATACCATTTTAGCGCTTGATGGACAAGAGATGAGTGACTGGCGAGAAGTCCAAGAATATATCCAGAATAGCCCAGATGAGGCGATTGCATTTAGCATAGAGCGAGACAGCTCCGTGGAAACGATCTCGATTACACCAACTGCTGTGTACCATGAACCTTGGGACCGAGACATCGGACAAATCGGGATTATACCTGAGCGTGATCACGGTGTTTTACTCGTCATTCAAAACAGTTTTATTCAAACATATGAAGTCGTCGAATTAATTTTTGATGTGTTGTCATTAATTTTCACAGGTGAATTCTCTATTGATATGTTAGCTGGACCTGTAGGGATTTATGATGTGACCGGAGATGTTGTTGCACTCGGCTATGAAATGCTATTTTTATGGGCAGGAATGTTAAGTGTAAACATCGGAATCGTGAACTTACTTCCAATTCCAGCACTAGATGGAGGACGCCTCGTCTTTATCGGAATTGAGGCGATTCGCGGGAAGCCCCTTGACCCGAACAAAGAAGGAATGGCACATTTTGTAGGATTTGCCTTACTCATGTTACTCGTACTCATGGTAACATGGAATGACATTACTCGATTGTTCTTATAAATCAACTACTAATAAAGCGAGATGAACGCGATGAGACAACAATTATTTTTTAGTCCAACGATGCGTGATGTGCCGTCTGATGCTGAGGCGATGAGTCATCAACTCATGTTACGAGCAGGACTTATGCGCCAAACAGCATCGGGGATCTACTCGTATTTACCACTCGGACTTCGCATGATTCAAAAAATCCAAACGATCATTCGCGAAGAGATGAATGCCGCAGGTGCACAAGAGCTATTGATGCCTGCCATTCAACCTTCAGAGCTTTGGGAAGAATCAGGACGCCTCGGGGACTACGGACCTGAACTAATGCGACTGAATGATCGTCATGATCGTGAATTCGTACTCGGACCAACACATGAAGAAGTGATTACAACACTCGTGCGTGACGGCATTGCGTCGTACAAACGTTTACCAGTGAACTTGTATCAAATTCAAACGAAGTACCGCGACGAGCGCAGACCACGCTTTGGGCTTCTCCGCGGACGCGAATTTATCATGAAAGATGCGTATTCATTTAGCGTCTCAGATGATGAGCTAAACGAAACATACGAGTCTATGTACAAAACGTATGAACGAATCTTCAAGCGCTGTGGGCTCGATTTTCGTGCGGTTAAAGCTGACGGTGGTGCAATTAGTGGCTCTGCCGGTGAGACGCACGAATTCCAAGCACTCGCAGCAATTGGTGAAGACACGATCGCGTACTCGGATGCGTCAACTTTTGCAGCGAACATTGAAATTGCAGCAACGGCAGCACCAACAGATGAAGAGATCGGTGTTGAACAAGACCTCAAAGAAATCTCAGCAGACAATCTGGCAGCTGCGGTTTCTGGCAATTCAATTGAACTACGAAACACACTGTTTTTCGTAGATGAAAAGCCTGTGCTTGTCGTTTCGAAAGCTGAAGACACGATTAGTGATGTGAAGCTTAGTGGACACTTCAAGACGCTTGCGGTTCAAGAAGCATCGTCAAAAGAAGTTGAAGCATTGTTCGGTGTTGAACAAGCGTATGTTGGGCCACTTCATGCAGATGAAGGTCTAACAATCGTCGTAGATCACGGATTAACACACGTGAAAAACGCAACAACAGGTGCAAATGCGCAAGGGCAATACGTTACGAACGTTTCAATATCACGTGACCTAGCGGACGCTGATATCGTTGACCTTCGCATGATTAAAGAAGGCGATGCTTCTCCAGACGGAGTTGGTACTATTCAATTCGCACAAGGTATTGAAGTCGGGCAAGTATTTAAGCTTGGTACGAAGTATTCCGAAGTGTTAAAGGCTGAAGTTCTTGATGAGAATGGTCGTAGTCAACCATTGAAGATGGGTTGTTATGGCATTGGGGTATCTCGTACGCTTGCAGCGATCATTGAGCAGCACCATGATGAAAACGGCATCGTATGGCCACAGGAAGTCACACCGTTTGACTTGCACTTACTCGTTTTAAATGCAAAAGCCGACGAGCAAGTTGAGTTAAGTGAGAAGCTTTACGAAACCCTTCAACAAGACGGCTATGACGTATTGTATGATGATCGTAAAGAACGAGCGGGTGTGAAGTTCAAAGATAGTGATTTGTTCGGTTTGCCATTACGCATTGCTGTTGGTAAACGAGCGAGTGAAGGAATTGTTGAAGTGAAAGAGCGCAAAACAGGTGTTGTCCATGAAGTACATGTAGACGAGCTTGCAGCGTTTTTGAAAAGATAAATGCAAGGTGAGAGAGGGTGCGAGGAATCGTCTCTCTCTTTTTCATGATAGGATTTGAAAGAAGGTGTGCACGTCAGTGAGCGATCGCGTAAGACAAGAGAGGTTCCAGCTTTTACTAGAACAAATTGGTATTCCTGAAGAGATTAAAGAGAAAGAGCTTCGCGAAGGCTCGATCGAACGGTTAGAAGTCAATCGGCAACGACGTCATTGGCAATTTTACATTCAACTCCCATCGCCCGTAACGCCACTCGTCTTTGAAATGCTTGAAGAAAAACTCGTCTTTGCATTTCGCGAGATTGCATCCGTCGGATTTACGATGTCATTCAAGACAGGTGCACTGAACTTGGACAATGTTGAGTCGTTTTGGCCTGCGATTGTACGGAAAACAAAAGATCTCCCTGACCATATTCAACTCAAACTAGAACGTTTGAAGCCCCACGTATCAAGCAAAGGACTCGGGATTCGTAGCTTGAGTGATGCAGAAGCTACGTCTTTAGAGCGACAAGCTAAGCCCGTTATTGAAACAGCACTTCTTGAATGTGGTTTTGAGCGAATCAATGTGTATACGTATGTCGGTGCGGATGAAGAAGAAACACAACGATTCCAAGAAAAGAAAAAAGAAGAAGAACAGTCTAAAGTCATCGAAGCGATGATGGAGCGACAAAAACAAGAGAAAAATGCAGAGAACAGTGTAAAAAATGCACCTCTGCAGCTCGGGTATCCAATCAAAGACGATCCGATGCAATTAACATCGATTCAAGATGAAGAACGACGGGTAACTGTTCAAGGGTACGTATTTGACGTCGAAACACGTGAACTGAGAAGCGGTCGACTGCTACTTACGTGCAAAGTGACCGATTATAGTGACTCGTTGCTCGTGAAAATGTTCTCAAGAGACAAAGAAGACATCCCGATGATGCAACAATTAAAGAAGGGGATGTGGATCAAAGCACGAGGAAGCATTCAAAACGACACGTTCGTTCGTGACCTCGTCATGATTGCTAATGACATTACAGAAATCTCCATGGCAGAACGGATCGATGATGCGCCAGAAGGCGAACGTCGAGTAGAGCTTCACGCGCATACTCTCATGAGTCAGATGGATGCAACCATTTCTAGCTCACAACTCATTGAACAAGCAGCCAAGTGGGGTCACCGTGCGGTAGGAATTACGGACCATGGTGTCGTTCAAGCGTTTCCAGAAACGTACTCTGCTGCGAAAAAGCATGGCATTAAAGCGATTTATGGAATGGAAGCCAATTTAGTCGATGACGGGGTTCCAATCGCTTACAATGAAGCAAAACGTCATTTGCTTGAAGACACATTTGTTGTATTTGACGTTGAGACGACAGGGCTTTCAGCGGTCTATGATACGATTATTGAGCTTGCAGCTGTAAAGGTCGTAAACGGCGAGATTGTGGAGCGATATGAATCGTTTGCAAATCCTCACGTTCCATTAACCGCAAAAATTACAGAGCTTACAGGCATTACAGACAAAATGCTAGAAGACGCCAAAGAAGTAAGTCAACTCTTAGAAGAGTTTCGTGATTTTGTCGGTGATTGTGGTCTTGTCGCCCACAACGCAAGCTTCGATATTGGATTTATTAATGCTGGATACAAAAAGCTCGGTTGGCCTGAGGTTACAAACCCAGTCGTCGATACGTTAGAATTAGCAAGGTTCCTACACCCGAACCTTAGAAATCATCGTCTGAACACACTTTGTAAGACGTTTGATATTGAGCTTGTGAGTCATCACCGTGCAATCTATGATACAGAAGCAACGGCATACTTGTATTCAAAGCTTGCGAAGGATGCTCAAGAAAAAGACATTAATTATCACAATCAGTTGAATGACAACATGGGTCAAGGTGATTTCTATAAAAACCGACCGTCACATGTGACGATCCACGTATTAAATCAAACTGGTTTAAAGAATTTGTACAAGCTCGTTTCACTTTCGCATATGCATTATTTCCACCGCACTCCGAGAATCCCCCGTTCTAAATTAAAGCAACACCGAGAGGGATTATTTATCGGTTCTGGATGTGAGAAAGGCGAAGTGTTTGAGACCGCGATGCAAAAGTCACTTGAAGAGGCGGAGAAGGTCGCACAGTTTTATGATTACATCGAAATTCAACCACCTGCGTTGTACATGCACCTCATCGAAAAAGAAATCATTCGCACAGAAGCGCAGTTGTTTGATGTGTTGCGTAAAGTGCACAGTCTCGGAGAAAAGTTGGATAAACCGGTCATTGCAACGGGCAACGTTCATTACTTGGAACCGAGAGATTCGGTGTACCGTAAAATTTTGATCGGTTCTCAAGGTGGTGCGAACCCCCTTAACAACCAAACGTTACCGAAAGCGCATTTTAGAACGACGAATGAAATGCTAGAAGAACTTTCGTTTTTAGGTGAAGAAGCTGCGAAACAAGCCGTCATCGTCGAGCCGAACAACCTCGTTGATCTAGCAGATGACGTGCAGCCAATTCCGAGCGAGTTGTATACACCGACAATTGAAGGTGCCGAAGATGAAATGCGTGACATTACGTACGGCAAGGCGAAAGAAATCTATGGTGAAGAGTTGCCTGAAATTGTTGAAGCGCGACTTAAGAAAGAACTCGACAGCATTATCGGTCACGGTTTTGCGGTGATCTATTTAATTTCCCAAAAGCTCGTAAAGCGTTCGCTTGAAGATGGCTACCTTGTAGGTTCAAGGGGTTCAGTCGGATCATCGTTCGTTGCAACGATGTCAGAGATTACAGAAGTGAACCCGTTACCGCCGCATTACGTCTGTCCGAAATGTACGCATTCAATCTTCTTTGATGACGGTTCAGTCGCATCTGGGTACGACTTACCGAAAAAAGAGTGTGAGAAATGCGGAACGAATTACGACCGTGATGGGCAAGACATTCCGTTTGAGACGTTCCTCGGATTTAAAGGGGATAAAGTTCCCGATATTGACTTGAACTTCTCAGGAGAGTATCAACCACGGGCACACGCCTATACTCGGGATTTGTTCGGTGAAGAAAATGTATATCGTGCCGGTACAATCGGTACTGTAGCGGAAAAGACCGCATACGGATACGTTCGCGGATACCAAAACGATCACGGCCTTTATTACCGTGGTGCAGAAGTTGATCGACTCGTTTCAGGCTGTACAGGAGTTAAGCGAACGACAGGGCAACACCCAGGTGGAATTATCGTCGTTCCCGAAGAATACGATGTGCATGATTTTAGCCCAGTTCAATTTCCTGCAGATGACAAAAATGCGACGTGGAAGACGACGCACTTTGATTTCCATTCCATTCATGATAACTTGTTAAAACTCGATATACTCGGACACGATGATCCGACCGTTATTCGTATGTTGCAAGACTTAAGTGGGATGGATCCAAAGGACATCCCACTTGATGACAAAGAAGTTATGAAAATCTTTGAAGGCCCAGAAGTATTAGGTGTTACGAAAGATCAAATTATGTGTAAGACGGGGACGTACGGAATCCCTGAGTTCGGAACACGCTTCGTTCGTCAAATGCTTGAAGAAACAAAGCCGAAGACATTCTCAGAGCTACTGCAAATCTCAGGCCTTTCACACGGTGCAGACGTGTGGCTAGGAAATGCTGAAGAGTTAATCCGTGACGGCATTTGTGAGTTAAAAGACGTTATTGGTCTTCGTGATAACATTATGGTAAACCTGATTTACAAAGGGCTTGAGCCCGGTCTTGCCTTTAAGATTACCGAGTTCGTACGTAAAGGAAAAGGGTTGCAAGAAGAGTGGATTGAAGAGATGCGAAAGCATGACGTGCCAGAGTGGTACATTAACTCTTGTTTAAAGATTAAGTACATGTTCCCGAAAGCCCATGCTGCGGCCTACGTACTCATGGCAGTACGTATTGCCTATTTCAAAGTTCATCATCCGATTCTTTTTTACGCAGCGTATTTCAGCGTAAGAGCGAGTGATTTTGAAATTGACACGATGCAAAAAGGCGGAGCTGCCATTCGAGCGCGAATTGAAGAAATTAACGCCAAAGGTTTTGACGCATCGCCTAAAGAGAAAAACTTAGTTACCGTGCTAGAACTTGCCCTTGAAATGTGTGAACGTGGTTTTGAATTTAAAGATGTAGACTTGTATCGTTCTGAAGCGACGGCATTCCTCGTAGAAGACGACGGGTTGATTCCACCGTTTGGGGCACTTGAAGGTGTCGGTGCAAATGCTGCCAAGTCCATTGTTGAAGCACGAGTAGACGGCGAGTTCCTTTCTAAAGAAGATCTTCAACAACGAAGCAAAGCGACCAAAACGGTCATCGAACACCTCGACCAAAGCGGAGCGCTTGAAGGCTTGCCAGATTCCAACCAGCTGTCACTGTTCTAATCCGTAACCCTTAGGCATTTGCAATGTCTGGGAATATGTGCTATCGTTGTTATCGGTGACAAACGGATAAGTTTTTATGAAAGAGTGGGGCTTCCCCACTCTTTCTTGTATGTAATAAGTCGATTCCGATAAAGTATTGATTGTCGCAGCAAGGAGGGAAACGATGTCACAAAACATTCAAACCGCCGTTTCAGAAATTACCGAACCGATCCTTCAAGAACTTGGAATGGAACTCGTTGATATCGAGTACAAAAAAGAAGGTAAAAACTGGTTTTTACGTTTGTTCATCGACCATCCAGACGGAATTGGACTCGATGAATGTAGCCTCGTAAGTGAGCGAGTGAGCGAAGCGTTAGACCGTGAAGATCCAATTGAAGGATTTTATTATTTAGAAGTAAGCTCGCCAGGTGCTGAACGACCGCTCAAGAAAGAGAAAGACTTTGTCGAGGCGGTTGGCAAAAACGTTTATGTAAAAACGTATGAGCAATTGGACGGTCAAAAGGAATTCGAAGGCAATTTGACAAGCTATGAAAATGAAACATTAACGATTGCGATTCGTGTGAAGGCACAAGCGAAAACGATCACGATTCCACGAGAAAAAATTGCTACAGCAAGGCTATCTGTACTCTAAGCCGTAGTACTACTTGAAGGGGGATATGTTCCGTTATGAACAGCGACTTTCTAGATGCTTTAACGACGCTAGAAGAAGATAAAGGCATCGAAAAGGAAATCGTGTTAGAAGCGATAGAAGCAGCACTTATTTCTGCATATAAACGTAATTTTAGCCAAGCTCCAAATGTCCGTGTTGACATTAACCGAGATAATGGTGAGATTAAAGTTTTTGCAAGAAAGCAAGTCGTTGAAGAAGTGTTTGATCCAAGACTTGAAATTTCAATTGAGTCAGCAAAGGAAATTCGTGTTTCCTACGAGTTAGATGACATTGTTGAAATCGAAGTAACGCCGAAAGATTTCGGTCGTATTGCGGCCCAAACCGCAAAACAAGTCGTTACACAACGTGTACGTGAAGCAGAGAGAAGCATCATTTATTCTGATTTCATTGACCGTGAAGAAGATATTATGACAGGGATTGTTCAACGCCAAGACCACCGTTTTATTTACGTTGATCTTGGGAAAGTTGAAGCGATCTTGCCTCAAAATGAGCAAATGCCAAATGAGGAATACAAACACAACGACCGTATTAAGTCGTATATTACGAAAGTAGAAAAAACGACTAAAGGTCCACAAATTATGATTTCAAGAACTCACCCAGGTCTTCTAAAGCGTTTGTTTGAATTAGAAGTTCCAGAGATTTATGATGGAACTGTAGAGATTCGTTCCGTCGCTCGTGAAGCAGGAGATCGCTCTAAGATTTCTGTGTTTGCTCAAGACCCAGAAGTTGATCCTGTCGGTTCATGTGTCGGTCCAAGAGGTGGACGTGTTCAGACGATCGTAAACGAACTTAAAGGCGAGAAGATCGATATCGTTGAGTACTCAGAAAGCCCGGTTAATTACGTAGGTAACGCATTAAGTCCATCAAAAGTACTCGATGTTCAAGTGAATGAAGAGGAAAAAAGCACACTCGTCATTGTGCCAGATTACCAACTTTCACTTGCGATCGGTAAGCGCGGACAAAACGCACGTCTAGCAGCGAAGTTAACAGGCTGGAAGATTGATATTAAGTCTCAATCAGAAGCAGAAGAACTTGGTATTTACGATCCGAGTACGGCTCGCGTACCTGGAGAACCTTCGAACGAAGAGTCTGACTTTGACGGTCAGGTTGAGGAGCAAGAAGAAGAATGAAGCAACGCAAAGTCCCGATGCGCAAATGCATCGTCTCCAATGAGATGAAGCCGAAGAAAGATTTAACACGCATTGTGCGTGACAGTGAAGGTCATGTTGCAGTAGACCTCACAGGCAAAAAAAACGGTCGAGGTGCTTACATTACAAACGATCGTGAAAGCTTTCTGAAGTTGAAGGATAAGGATTTATTATCTCGTCATTTAAAAGTAAAAGTCACAACAGAAGATTACGAACGATTAATTGAAGAAAGTAGAGGGAACGATTCATGACCGATGAAGCTTTTTATCGCTTTTTAGGGTTGTGTATGCGCGCTGGTAAACTTGTCAGTGGGGAAGATACGGTTCTTCGACTTGTTCGTGATCGCAAAGTCGATTTAGTACTCATCTCAAACGATGCGTCTAACAATACAGAGAAATTGTTTCATGCGAAGTGTCAATCATACAACACACCGATTAAAACAGCAGGAACAAGAGAACATCTAGGTAGAGCAATCGGAAAGCAGGAGAGGGTTGTACTTGGCATAACAGACAAAGGGTTCGCCAAAAAACTGACATCGATGATCGATGATTAGAAGCTGGAGGTTATGTCTATGCCGAAAATGCGAGTATATGAATACGCTAAAACCGTTAATAAGTCCAGTAAAGATATTGTCAACGCCTTAAAGGCCAAAAATATAGAAGTTAACAACCATATGTCCGTGATTGATGATCATGCCATCAAACAGCTAGAGAGTGAATCAGCGGAGAGTAAGGATGGGAGTATGCAGAAAAAAGATAATCAGCAAGGGCAATCTGCCAATGCAAAGAAACCAGCGAAGAAAGTGGATAACTCTACGAGAAATCGTAAGCAATCACCACAACAAAACCAACGTCCACCACATTTAAGAGGTAATCGTGGACCAGGTAGACGTGGAAAGAGCAAGAAGAATCGTCCGAAAGAAATGGCTAAGACGCCAGACAAAATCAAGATTTCAGGTAGTTTATCTGTTGCTGAACTCGCTGAAAAGTTAAGAAAAGAATCAGCGGAAATCATTAAAAAGCTTATGGGTATGGGCGTAATGGCGACAAAGAACGAAGAGCTTGACGTTACGACAATCCAACTCCTTTGTGAAGATTTCGGTGTTGAAGTTGAAGAAGAAGAAATCGTCGATGTCCTTGATATGGATCTATACGAAGAAGAAGACGCACCAGCTGACTTAGGCGTTCGTCCTCCAGTCGTAACGATTATGGGACACGTTGACCACGGGAAAACGACGCTTCTTGATGCGATACGTAAAACGAAAGTAACGGACACTGAAGCAGGCGGAATCACGCAGCACATCGGTGCATACCAAGTTGAAGAGAACGGCAAGAAAGTAACGTTCCTCGATACACCTGGTCACGCCGCATTTACGACGATGCGTGCGCGTGGTGCACAAGTAACTGACATTACGATTCTCGTTGTTGCAGCAGATGATGGTGTTATGCCACAAACGGTTGAAGCACTTAACCACGCTAAAGCAGCGGAAGTACCAATTATTGTAGCGGTTAACAAAATGGATAAAGAAAACGCCAATCCTGATCGCGTTATGCAAGAGTTAACAGAGCATCAGCTCGTTCCTGAAGCATGGGGTGGAGAAACGATCTTCGTTAACGTTTCTGCCGTTAAAGGCGAAGGCATTGATGAATTGCTAGAGATGATTCTACTCGTTTCTGAAGTAGAGGAATTCAAAGCAAACCCTGATAAGCGTGCGCAAGGTACAGTCGTTGAGGCTGAACTTGATAAAGGACGTGGACCGGTTGCTACGTTGCTCGTTCAAAACGGTACGATGAACGTCGGTGACCCGATCGTTGTCGGTAACACATTCGGTCGAATTCGTGCGATGGTCAACGACTTAGGACGTCGCGTGAAAACTGCTGGTCCATCTACACCAGTAGAAATTACAGGACTAAGTGATGTGCCTCAAGCAGGAGATCAATTCCTCGTCTTTGAAGATGAGAAAAAAGCTCGCCAAGTCGGTGAAGGCCGTCAAGCAAGAGCAAAAGAAGCTGAACGTAAACAGTCTTCTAAAGTTAGCCTTGATGATCTGTTTAATCAGATCCAAGAAGGGGAACTTAAAGAAATCAACGTCATCATTAAAGCCGACGTTCAAGGTTCTGCTGAAGCAGTTAAAGGCTCATTAGAGAAGATTGACGTTGAAGGTGTGAAAGTAAACATCATTCATACAGCAGTTGGTGCAATTTCAGAGTCTGACGTTATTTTAGCATCGGCTTCAAACGCAATTATCGTCGGATTTAACGTTCGCCCAGATGTGAATGCGAAACGTACAGCTGATTCTGAGAAAGTAGACGTTCGTCTTCACCGTGTGATTTATGACGCAATCGAAGAGATTGAGTCAGCGATGAAGGGAATGCTTGATCCAGAGTTCGAAGAAAAAGTACTCGGGCAAGTGGAAGTTCGTCAAACGTTTAAAGTATCGAAAATCGGTACAATTGCTGGAAGTTACGTTCTCGAAGGAAAAATCACTCGTGATAGTAGCGTTCGTGTAATTCGTGACGGTGTGATCGTTTACGATGGTAAAGTTGATGTATTAAAACGTTTCAAAGATGATGTTAAAGAAGTTGCAACAAACTACGAATGTGGGGTTACACTTGAGAACTTTAACGATGTCAAAGAAGGCGACATCATTGAGCCTTACAAGATGGTTGAAGTTCCAAGAACGTGATAGGCGTCATTCATCTTGAATGCTCGTTGCCAGACTCACATTCTCTAAAAGAGAAACGATCGGTGTTACAAAGCATTCTTACGCGAGCAAGAAAGCGCAATTTGTCTGTATCCGAAATGGATAAACAAGATGCATGGCAACGTACGGTGTTGTCTGCAGCTTGTGTGAGCAATGATAAAACCGTCATTGAGAAAGAATTGCGTGTGCTAGAAAACATGATTGAGATGCACGAAGATATTGAGTGCATCTCAATATCGTTTGAATGGTTATAACACCTAATCGAATAACGATTGAGGTGGAAGTATGAGTCAAATGCGTGCACAACGTGTCGGTGAACAAATCAAAAAAGAGTTAAGCGACATCTTAATGCGAGGCGTCAAAGACCCACGCGTACAATTTGTAACCGTAACAGGTGTAGACGTAACGGGTGACTTACAACAAGCAACCGTTTATGTCACCGTATTAGGTTCAGATGAAGAGAAAAGCCAGGCGCTAGCCGCATTGAAAAAGGCGAAAGGGTTTGTTCGTTCTGAAATTGGCAAGCGGATTCAGCTACGTAAAACGCCTGAGCTTGACTTTGAATTTGATGAGTCGATTGCCTATGGTAATCGCATTGAAGAGCTATTGAAAGATATAGATAAAGGGGATTAGTACGCCTATGCAAAGCGGAATATTACCTTTGTACAAGCCAGCAGGCCATACGTCACACGATATGGTCGTTAAAGCTCGGAAATGGCTACAAACAAAAGAAGTCGGTCACACAGGAACGCTTGATCCTGCTGTGACTGGCGTTTTGCTTCTATGCATTGGAAGAGCGACAAAGCTCGTTCCAATGTTAATGGAGCGCCCGAAAGCTTATGAAGGTATTGTGTCACTCGGAGCGACAACGACGACTGAAGATGCTGAAGGTGAGATTCTTGACAAGGTCGAGCTTCACGAAACGCCAACAGAAGAAGCGGTCGATCACGTTTTGAAGCAATTCAACGGCGAGATTACACAAATCCCTCCGATGTATTCGGCTGTAAAAGTAAAAGGAAAGCGCTTATACGAATACGCACGAGAAGGTATTGAAGTTGAAAGGCCGAAACGTCAAGTGACGATTTACGATGCAAAGCGTACGGGAGAGATTAGCCTAAACGGAACATCTGCACACTTTCCAATCTCTGTAATGTGTTCAAAAGGTACGTACATACGAACGTTTGCAGTTGATGTCGGGCAGGCGCTTGGGTTTCCGGCACACTTGCATTCTTTAACACGGACGATGAGCGCCGGAGTTAAAGACTCTCAATGTGTAACGGCGGAGCAAATGGAGGCAGCTTCTCTTGAAGAGCGGATGTCTTATCTTCTACCCATCAGTGAAACGCTTCAACACCTTCCACATATGGAATTAAGTGACACGCTGTTTAACTTGGTGAAAAACGGTGCGGTGCTTGATGAATCGGATGTATCGGTTCCGTTTGAGCAAAAGCTTGTGTTTACGTACCAAGGCACACTCGTTGCGATCTACGAGCATCATCCGAACAAGCCTTCGAAGATTAAACCAAATGTAATGTTACGAAGACCTTCTTAAAAAGAAAGAGTGACGCGTATGCAAATCCATTACCTAACAAAAGGGCGAAGTGAAGAAGAACGTAACGACAACCCTGCGGTTAGCGTTGCGCTTGGATATTTTGATGGTGTTCATCAAGGGCATCAACGAGTCATTCAAGAAGCGAAAACAAAAGCAAAAGAACGAGGCGTCGAAAGTGCGGTGCTTACGTTTCACCCTCATCCAAAAACGGTACTCGGAAACGACCCTGTCGATGTATACGATGAGATTACGCCGCTTGATCAGAAAATCAAAGCGATCGAGTCAGTCGGTGTTGATCATGTGTTTGTCGTCACGTTTGACCGAGAACTTTCGAGTTTATCTCCTCAACAATTTGTCGATACTTATCTTATTCCAATTCATGCTGTGCACGTTGTCGCGGGTTTTGATTATTCCTATGGCAAGTTCGGCAAAGGTTCTATGGAGACGATGCCAGAGCATAGCAAAGGACGCTTTACGACGTCTGTCGTAGAGAAATGGGAACAAGAAGGCGAGAAAGTAAGTTCGACTCGTATTCGCCAAGCGATTAAAGACGGTCAGATGAGGCTTGCACAATCGTTACTGACGAGACCATATCAAATCGATGGGAAAGTTATACGCGGAGACCAACGTGGACGTGAACTCGGCTTTCCAACTGCGAACCTCTCATTAGACGTACCGTTCATTACGCCAAGTACTGGTGTTTACGTCGTAGATGCGATCGTTATGGGTCGTGTGTACCCTGCGCTATGCAATATTGGCTACCTGCCAACGTTCTTTGATGATCGTAAAGAAGTGAGTATTGAAGTGTACTTACTCGACTTTGACGGAGATCTGTATGAGGAGACGATGATCGTCCAGTTTTATGAGAAACTTCGAGATGACGTGAAATTCTCATCAGCGGATGCTCTCGTTGCTCAAATGAAAGATGATGAAAAAAAAGCGTTAGAATACTTTAAAATCAGCTGAATCTCTTGCATTTTTGTTTGAAAACAGGTATTCTATCACATGTAGTCTGTCACTTAGATGAGACGACACACCTTATTCTTGGCAGGTACGCTCCACCGGCGATTTGCGAGGACTAAGGATATAGAAGAAAAGGAGGTGGAAAGGATGGCACTAAGTCTAGAGCGTAAACAACAAATCGTTGAGGAGTTCAAAACTCACGATACGGACACTGGTTCACCAGAAGTTCAAATCGCTATCCTAACTGAGCAAATTAACGAGTTAAACGATCACTTACGTACACACAAGAAAGATCACCACTCACGTCGTGGTCTCTTGAAGATGGTTGGTAAGCGTCGTAACTTACTCACGTATTTGCGTAACAAAGATGTCACGCGTTACCGTGAGATCATTCAAAAGCTAGGATTACGTCGTTAACGAGAAAAGCGGGGATATTTCCCGCTTTTTTTAAAATCTATAAGATATGTAACTAAATTCGTTTTAAAGGAGGGAACCGTTTTTTATGACAGGTGAACCCCAAACATTTTCACTCACCGTCGGTGGGCGTGAAATGTCATTTGAGATTGGTAAATTTGCAAAGCAAGCTAGTGGAGCAGTGCTCGTTCGCTACGGTGATAGCGCCGTTTTAACAGCAGCAACAGGCTCAAAAGAACCAAAAGACCTTCCATTTTTCCCACTAACGGTTAATTATGAAGAGCGTCTGTACGCAGCAGGTAAGATTCCAGGAGGTTTCATTAAGCGTGAAGGCCGCCCATCTGAACATGCGGTGCTTACAAGTCGTTTGATTGACCGTCCGATTCGTCCCTTATTCCCAGATGGATTCCGTAATGATGTACAAGTTATTAACACCGTAATGAGTGCTGACCCAGATGCGTCATCTGAGATGGCTGCTATGATTGGTTCTTCACTTGCACTAGGAATTTCAGACATTCCGTTTGCAGGTCCAATTGCAGGTGTTCAAATTGGATTAATTGATGGTGAATTTGTCGTTAATCCAACACATGAACAGTCTAAAGAAAGCATTATGGATTTAACGGTTGCAGGAACGAAGGAAGGCATCAACATGGTTGAAGCCGGAGCTGACGAAGTGTCAGAAGAGAAAATGCTCGAAGCCATTCTTTTTGCACACGAAGAGATCAAAGCGATTATCGCTGTCCAAGAAGACATCATTGCCCAAGTCGGCAAAGAGAAAATGGACGTCGTTTTAGCAACGGTTAACCAAGATATTGAGGCACAAGTTCGTGCACTATCTGAAGGTAAACTTAAAGATGCTGTACTTGTTAAAGAGAAGCATGAACGAGAAGCAGCTCTTAAAGTCGTTGAAGCAGACATTCTTGAGCAATTTGAAGATGAAGAGATGCACGGAGATGTAAAAGAAATTTTACATAAGCTAACGAAAGAAGAATTCAGAAGGCTGATCACGAAAGAAAAGATTCGACCAGACGGTCGTGGCCCAGAAGAAATTCGTCCGCTAGCTTCAGAAGTTCAACTTCTTCCGAGAACGCACGGTTCAGGTCTTTTCACGCGTGGACAAACACAAGCGATGAGCGTTTGTACGCTCGGTGCATTAGGTGAAGTTCAAATTATTGATGGATTGGGACAAGAAGAATCGAAACGTTTCATGCATCATTACAACTTCCCGCAATTTAGTGTCGGAGAAACTGGACCGATTCGTGCGCCAGGTCGTCGTGAAATTGGACACGGAGCACTTGGAGAACGTGCATTAGAACGAGTGATTCCAGATGAGCAGTCGTTCCCATACACGATTCGCCTCGTATCTGAAGTGCTAGAGTCAAACGGTTCAACGTCTCAAGCAAGTATTTGTGCAAGTACCCTTGCGATGATGGATGCTGGTGTACCGATTAAAGCTCCAGTTGCAGGGATTGCAATGGGTCTTGTCAAAGAAGATGACTATGTAACCGTGCTCACTGACATTCAAGGAATGGAAGATGCACTTGGGGACATGGACTTTAAAGTTGCCGGTACGGGTGAAGGAATTACCGCTCTTCAGATGGACATGAAGATTTCAGGTATAAACCGAGATATTCTTGTTGAAGCATTAGAGCAAGCAAGAAAAGCAAGGTTACACATCTTAAACAGCATGCTTGATGTAATCAAAACGTCTCGTCCTGAACTATCTGCCTATGCGCCGAAGATTATGACGATGTCAATTAAACCTGACAAGATTCGTGATGTGATTGGACCGAGTGGTAAAGTGATCAATCAAATCATCGAAGATACAGGTGTTAAGATTGACATTGAACAAGACGGTACAGTGTACATTTCTTCTACAAATGCTACTGAAAACGAAGCTGCGAAACGTCTTATTGAAGACATCGTTCGTGAAGTTGAAGTTGGAGAGATTTACAACGGTAAAGTTAAACGCATCGAGAAATTTGGCGCGTTTGTTGAGCTATTTAAAGGCAAAGATGGTCTCGTTCATATTTCACAGCTTGCAAAAGAGCGTGTGAATAAAGTCGAAGACATCGTCAAAATTGGGGATCGACTTGAAGTGAAAGTTACGGAGATTGATAACCAAGGCCGTGTAAACCTTTCTCATAAAGTTCTTCTGAAAGATGAAGAAAAAGAAGAAACAAAAGAGAAGCCGGTTGAAAACAAAAGCGAATAACTGAAAAACTTGGTCCACTACCAAGTTTTTTTATTTTCCTTGCGCGAATGAGCGCATACATAAGAACGATTAATTCCAGTCATTCTCGAAGCCCTTGTGCATAAAATAAGGACAAGGGAGGAATGCACGGATGAAACGTATACGATTTATTCAATTTATCGTCGGAATAACGGTCATATTTATAGGCTTTACCGCATTTCAAATTCCTCATTTTACTGATGAAACGGTAGATACGTGGAATGAAGAAGTGGAAACGATGACAACGACAGAAACGAATGAAGAGATCATAGAAAAGATAAAAAGGGCGAAAGCCGAATTCGATGAATTGCCAATTGATGCGGTGATTGATCCGGTCTGGAAAGGCATACCAGGTTATAACGGTCGAGTGGTGGACGTTGAAGCATCGCTCAAAAACATGGAAGATGAAGAGCGGTACGTTGAAGAGTTACTCGTATTTGACGAAGTCGCCCCGGAAATTGGTATGGCTGATCTTGATGTGACACCATTTTATAAAGCGAACCCGAACAAGCCTCAAGTTGCCTTTTTAATTAATGTGGCGTGGGGAAATGAGCATCTTCCAGAAATCATAAACAAGTTAAACGAACACGATGTAAAAGCAACGTTTTTCCTTGATGGATCTTGGACAAAAAGTCAACCGCGTTTGGCTCGTATGATTCAAGAAGAAGGTCACGAAATCGGCAATCACGCGTACAACCATCCAGACATGGCAACGTTATCTGAAGAAGAAATCAAAGATCAGTTAGAGCGAACGAACAACATCATTGAAGCGACATTGGACGTTACACCAACGTGGTTTACCCCTCCGTCTGGAAGTTTTAATGATAAAGTTGTCGAAATTGCTAGTGATATGGGAATGTATACCGTATTATGGACAGTAGACACCATTGATTGGCAAAATCCATCAACCGATACGATGGTGGAGCGAGTCGTCACAAACATCCATCCGGGTGCAACGGTGCTCATGCATCCGACAAAACCGACTGCTGAGGGAATTGACGAGATGATCGTTCAAATTCGCGAACAAGGATTAGAGATTGCACCGGTTTCCTCCGTCATGAGCGAGCAAAGAGCAACAGGACCACAGATTGAAAGTGTTGAGGAGGGAGAGCATTGGTTCAATGCAAAACATTACCGAACGGCGTTCGAATCGTAACAGAGGAAATGGCACACGTCCATTCGACTTCAATCGGTATATGGATAAATGCCGGTTCTAGAAATGAGACAGCAAAAGAAAACGGAATCGCCCATTTCATTGAGCATATGCTCTTTAAAGGGACAGACACGATGAATGCACAAGACATCGCCGTTCGCTTTGATCGGTTCGGCGGGCATGTGAATGCGTTTACATCGAAAGAGTATACGTGCTTTTATACGAAAGTATTAGAGCGTCATGCTGAGGAAGCGGTGCGCCTTTTAACAGACATGTTTTTTCGCTCGGCATTTTTAGAAGAAGAGATTGAGCGAGAACGCCAAGTCATTATTGAAGAAATTCGCATGGTTGAAGACACCGCTGATGACGTTGTCCATGACCTTCTAGACGTTGCAGCATTTGGTGATCATTCAATCGGACGACCGATTCTCGGTACTGAAGCTTCCATCAACTCATTTACGAGGGAAGATTTACTCAATTTTATGGAGCGGGAATATCGACCAGAGAACATCGTCATTTCAATCGCCGGTCGAATCAATGAGCAGCTATTAGCGGTCATTGAAGAAGCCTTTTTTCACCATAAGAGAGGTGAGCGTAAGACGTGCGATTCTGCGCCGACTTTGATTCAACCTAAACACCTTATTCGCAAAAAAGCTGTTGAGCAAGCGCATTTATGCTTAGGGTTCCAAGGGGTTCCTTTAGTAGAAGACAACATTTATGCAAGTGTACTCTACAACCATTTGCTCGGCGGTGGCATGAGTAGTCGATTGTTTCAAGAAATCCGTGAACAAAAAGCGCTCGCCTATTCCGTTTATTCGTATCATACGTCGTACCAAGACACGGGTCTTCTAACTGTGTATGCGGGAACAGCAACTCATCGTTTAGATGAATCTTATCATGCTATTATTGATACCGTTAAAAAATTCGCTGTGACCGATGAGATTACTGCAACCGATGTAGAAGATGCAAAAGCACACGTATTAGGAAGTACAGTTTTAAGTCTTGAAAGCCCGAGTAGTCGTATGAATCGAAATGGTCGCAATGAACTTGCGATTGGTAGTCACCAAACGCTTGATGAATTGTCTGACCGGATTGAAAGTGTAACACACAATCAGGTGAAATTATTTGCGGAGTCGGTGTACAACAGTCCGATTGCCCTTTCTCTTATTAGTCAAGAAGGAAAAGCACCGAGTTAACGTTCTGAACGCCTCCTCTTTTTCATAACCTATATGGAAGAGGAGGCGTTCTTGTGAGACTTAGTGAAATGAGTGCAAAGGAAATCGTCGACTATGAACAAGGTGAACGTCTCGGTGTCCCGGGACGCCTAGATGCGAGGATTGATGAGACGACAGGTGAAATTCACGCGTTTTTGTTTCCGACAAATCGCTGGACACCATTTCGACGATCTGAAGACATGCTAGAAATCCACTGGCGGCACATCCATACAATCGGAGAAGACATGATTATCGTCGATCGATCTAAATAAAACATAAGCTGCTTGGGTGAAAACGCCCAAGCAGCTTTTTTGTGGGGACAGTCCCCCGGCATAGTAACGTATTACCGTAATGGGGGACAGTCCCCCACAAGAGTGCAGCATTAACGCATTAGGGGACAGTCCCCAGTCATTTCGTAACTATGGTCACCGATTTGTCTGGACGCTCATAATCTAAACATGTGTGGAATTAGTAAAGGGGGGAAGGTGTTCATGCTGCATGTTGCCATACTCGGTGGAGATCGTCGCTTTCTTGCCTTAATTGGGACGCTTTCTGCCTATGTTGATACGTTGTATACAGTTGGGTTTGATGAATCAGCTGACAATGTAAACGTCGTACGAAGCAGCTTGGAAAACATCCCTTTTGAACAATTGTCTGCGGTCATTGTTCCGGTTCAAGGAATAGGAGACGACGGTTCAATTGATGTTTTAAATGGCCGAAGCGAACAATTATCAACTACTCATGTTGAACGTACAAATAAAGATTGCATCTGGATTACTGGAGTTCGAACGGATTTTTTACAAAAGATTAAAGATCGGAAAGTGATGAGCTTTCTCGATCGTGAAGACGTCGCGATTTTAAACTCCATTCCTACCGCTGAAGGTTGTCTTCAATTAGCGATTGAAAAGACAGATCACACCATTCACGGATCACAAGTCTGTGTATTTGGATACGGAAGATGTGGGCAAACGATTGCAGACGTTTTTAAAGGTGTTGGCGCGAACGTGACCGTTACGACAATGGTTGAGAAAGAAGAGGCTCGAGCGGTTCAAAGGGGTTTTCAAACGTTATTGTTTGCTGAATTTGAACAATCACTAGCTTCATTTGACATTGTAATTAATACGATTCCGGCGCATGTGTTTACACCTAACGTATTGCAACAACTAAAGCCGTCAGCGTTTTTACTAGATATTAGTAGCAAGCCAGGAGCGTTTTTAAAAGAAGATGTAACCTCCTTGTCCAATATCGTCATGAACGTACCGGGTTTACCAGGGAGAGTTGCCCCACGAACAGCAGGAGAAATTCTCGGTGAAGCGACGAGGAAGATCTTAGAAAAGGAGTTTCGGCATGGATCTTAATGGGAAAAGAATAGGGTTCGGTTTAACAGGTTCTCACTGTACGTTAGAAGAGGTTATTCCGCTAATTAATACACTGAGATCTAAAGGTGCAGAAGTTGTACCATTTGTAAGCTGGACGGTGCAATCGACAGATACGAAGTTCGGTAAGTCCGCGCATTGGATTTCAGAGATTGAGAAGGCAGCAGACCATGAAGTGATTAATTCAATTGTGAAAGCAGAGCCATACGGCCCAAGAACACCACTTGATTGTATGCTCATTTCACCGATGACGGGTAACAGCTTAAGCAAGTTTGCAAATGCGTTAACAGATTCCCCGGTTTTGATGGCTGCAAAAGCAACGCTACGAAACGGTTCGCCCGTTGTTGCGGCGATTTCCACGAACGATGCACTCGGTCTTAATGCAAAGAATTTAGCGACACTTCTAACGATGAAACACGTCTTTCTCGTGCCATTTGGTCAAGACGACCCGGTCAAGAAGCCTACTTCACTTGTTGCGAGAATGGAAGCAATCCCGTCAACAATTGAAGAAGCATTAGAAGGTCGTCAATACCAACCGCTCTTAATCGATAAATATAACGATTGACGTGTAATGGCTGTTGATTAATTTACTAGACTCTTATATCGTAAATAGTAGCATGTGACATTACGAATCAATGCACATTGTTGAATGACTTGAGGAGGAACTAAACAAATGACAGAACACACAGGTTATAATGTAGCAGTTGTCGGTGCCACAGGTGCAGTCGGACAACAAATGCTAAAAACACTCGAAGAAAAAGACTTCCCGGTTCGCTCTCTTAAATTATTATCATCACCTCGCTCCGCTGGAAAAGAGATTGTATTTAAAGGCAAGACGTATACGGTTGAAGAAGCTGCTCCCGAGCAGTTTGAAGGTATGCAAATTGCCCTGTTTTCAGCAGGCGGTTCAATTTCAAAGAAACTGGCTCCAGAAGCTGTCAAGCGTGGCGCCATTGTTATCGATAATACAAGTGCGTTTCGTATGGACGAAAATGTACCACTCGTTGTACCAGAAGTAAATGAAGAAGACTTAAAGGGTCACAACGGAATTATTGCGAACCCGAACTGTTCCACGATTCAAATGGTCGTAGCGCTTGAGCCAATCAAGAAAGCGCTCGGGTTAAAGAAAGTGATCGTGTCAACGTACCAAGCCGTTTCAGGTGCGGGTCTTGATGCGATTGAAGAAATGAGAGAACAATCAAAGGATGTTCTTGAAGGAAAAGAAATTGATCCTAAAGTGTTGCCAGTGTCTGGTGATAAGAAACACTATCAAATCGCCTTTAACGCGGTCCCACAAATTGATCTTTTTGAAGAGAATGGATATACGTTTGAAGAAATGAAAATGATCAATGAAACGAAGAAAATTATGCATGACGATGCACTAGAAGTAGCTGCTACTTGTGTAAGACTTCCAGTTGAGACAGGTCACTCGGAGTCCGTTTACATCGAGACAGATGGAGAAGGAAAAAGCGTAAAAGAAATCCAAGCGATCCTTTCAGAAGGTGCTGGTATTACGCTTCAAGACGATCCATCCACGCAAACGTATCCGTTAGCGACAACATCTGTAGGATTGCCAGACGTATTTGTCGGACGTATTCGTAAAGACCTCGACAAAAACAATGCGTACCACATGTGGATCGTTTCTGACAATTTGTTAAAAGGAGCTGCGTATAACTCAGTGCAAATTGCAGAAAGCCTGATCAAGTTAGGTATTGTTAAAGAAGGACAATCATCATGACAATCGTCGTTCAAAAGTTTGGCGGAACGAGCGTACAATCGGCTGAGTTGCGAGAAATTGCAGCTCAGCACGTGCGTTCTGCTGTTGAAAGTGGACACAAAGTTGTCGCTGTTGTCTCCGCAATGGGGCGCAGTAACGACCCGTACAGCACAGACACATTGCTCGGATTAATCGATGGAAATGATGCGCACGTTCCTAAGCGTGAGCAAGATTTGTTGCAATCGTGTGGGGAGATTATCTCAAGCGTCGTGTTTACGAACCTCCTCATCGGTCAAGGTTTGAAAGCGAGTGCGCTTACAGGCAAGCAGGCCGGGTTTGTAACGAACGACACGTTTGGAAATGCGCGTATTACAGAAATGAAAACCGATGCGATTCTCGAACGGTTCAAAGAAAGTGACGTTTTAGTTGTCGCTGGTTTTCAAGGTGAGTCAACGAAGGGCGAGTTAACGACGCTTGGACGTGGCGGAAGTGATACGTCAGCGACGGCGCTCGGTGCGGCTTTAAATGCGAAGTATGTCGATATTTTCACCGATGTGGATGGCATTATGACAGCTGATCCTCGCATCGTAAATGATGCGAAGCCATTAAGGACGCTCACGTACTCAGAAGTGAGCAATATGGCATATCAAGGGGCTAAAGTGATTCATCCAAGAGCGGTCGAGATTGCGATGTACGCAAAGATCCCACTCCGTATTCGCTCTTTGCAGTCTGATTCAACCGGTACATTAATTACGATGTCTAGAGATCAACTTCCTGGTAGCGATGTTGAGGAGCGGCTCGTCACAGGCATTACGTATGTCAAAGATTTATCGCAAGTAACCGTTCAAAAAGCTGAAGATGACCACGGAGCAGCATCTTTAATCTTTACGAAGCTTGCTGCTGAGGGGATTAGCGTAGACTTTATTAACATTAGTCGTTATGAGGTCGTCTTTACCGTACCTATGCATAAAGAACAGCATGTGCAAGAAGCGGTAAAAATGCTCGGTTACAAAGCAAATCTTTTGCCACGATGTGCGAAAGTAAGTGCCGTTGGTGCTGGGATGACTGGCGTTCCTGGGGTCGTCTCAAAGATTACGACAGCGCTACATCAAGAAGAGATTGAAATTCTTCAAGCGACCGATTCACATACGACGATTTGGGTGCTCGTACGTGAAGATGAAATGGACGTCGCAGTAAACGCACTGCATCATATGTTCAGACTTGCAGAAGAACAGAACTCGTAATAAACATCAACAAAGTCCTAATGATTAAAGGTCATTAGGGCTTTTCTATGCCTATATTTGCCTTGTTCTGACTTGTTTTATCCCGACGTATTGAGTTATACTACTAGCAGTTCATTCGTTCGGTTAAGGTGCATAAGCATGTAGCATGTTTTTGCGATTATAGACGGACAGGTCGCTTAGACGGAAAAGCGACAACAACTAGAATAGATGAAGTAGGAGGAACACATGTCTAAGCAAGAAGAGACACAAAGTCGAGTACGTGTGTTTGCCCTGGGCGGACTCGGGGAAACGGGCAAGAACATGTACGTTGTAGAAGTTGATGAAGAAATGATTGTACTAGATGCAGGTCAAATGATTCCACAAGATGATATGCTCGGAATTGATGTCGTAATTCCTGATATTTCTTATTTGGTACAACATAAAGACCGAGTAAAAGCCATCGTGTTATCACACGGACACGAAGATCACACAGGTGCGCTTGCCTACATTATTGATAAACTGCAAGTCCCTGTATACGGTTCAAAGTTAACGATCGGACTTATTGAAGATGATCTTAAAGCGAAAAACCCATCCGATCAAACGAAGTTAAAGGTCGTTTCACCTGGTGGCAACATGAAAGCAGGGAAAATTCGCGTTGAGTTTTTCCGAGTAAACCACAGCATTCCTGATTGTTTAGGAATTGCCATTCAGACACCGCAAGGGTATGTCGTGTACACGGGTGACTTTAAGATCGACCAAACACCACCAGACCGCAAATTCTCAGATATTGGTCGCATGACCGATTACGGTAAAAAAGGTGTACTCGTATTGCTTTCAGATAGTACAAATGCTGAAGTGCCGGGTACAACGCCGTCTGAGAAAGATACAGAAGCGGGAATTAAGAGTATGTTCCGTGAAGCAGAAGGGCGCGTCATTGTTAGTACGTATTCATCCAATGTGTATCGTATTCAACAAGTCATTGATGCGGCAAATGAAACGAAGCGTAAGCTTGCCATCGTTGGAGATTCAATGATGAAGGTCATTGATATTTCAAAACGCTTAAATTATTTACGTGTGCCTAAAAACCTCGTCATTTCTGTAGATGAACTCAGTCAATATAACACCGATGAAGTCGCTGTACTCTGTACCGGAAGTTTAGGCGAGCCAGTATCTGCACTTCATCGAATGGCAAAGGGTAGCGATCGTCAACTTTCGATTTTACCGAAAGATACGGTGATTATTTCTGCGAGCCCATCACCGAGCAATGAGAAGTCGGTTGGACGTGTCGTTGATCAGTTGTACAAACTAGGTGCAGAAGTTGTTACAAAATACCCGCAAGTAAACGTATCTGGTCATGCGAGCCAAGAAGAACTCATGTTCATGCTTAACCTCATGAAACCGAGACACTTCATGCCGATTCAAGGTGAGTTCCGCATGCAATTTGCCCACGCGCAACTTGCACAGACGACAGGTGTTCATCGCGATCGTATTCATATTGTGGATAACGGTGACGTGCTTATGTTCGAAGACAAAAAAGCAATTAAAGCGTCAAAAGTACCTGCCGGGAACGTCTTGATTGACGGACTAGGGATCGGTGATGTTGGAAACATCGTTTTGCGTGATCGCCGTTTGCTTTCTAAAGACGGAATTCTCGTCGTCGTTGTGACACTTAACAAAAAGACGAGCGAATTTGTTTCAGGACCAGACATTATTTCTCGTGGGTTCGTCTACGTGAGAGAATCTGAGGAACTGCTTGAAGAAGCAAAACAAAAAGTCTCCGACACGTTAAAAACGTGTATGAGTGACAACGTAAACGAATGGTCTTCACTAAAAAGCAACGTGCGTGACGTATTAAGTCGTTTCCTTTATGACAAAACGAAACGCCGTCCGATGATTTTACCTATTATTATGGAAGTGTAATAACGAACACCTGCTGATCTGTCAGCGGGTGTTTTTTGGTGTATAAACCGTTCGATGAGATCAATACTAAGTGGGAAAAGGAGGTTTTTTTATGCCTGAAGAACAACCTGCGCCCGATAAAGGGAAAAAGTCGGATAACGTTGTCGACAAAATTCAAGCGTTTGGCCAAACGAGCGTGCCGACCGCAGAGCAATCCGATATTCATTGCATCACGATCATCGGACAAATTGAAGGTCATATGCAACTCCCCCCACAAAATAAAACGACAAAGTACGAGCACATCTTGCCTCAACTCGTCGCTACGGAACAAAATCCTAAAATTAAAGGATTATTGCTCGTCTTAAATACCGTTGGTGGTGACGTGGAAGCAGGACTTGCGATTGCAGAAATGGTCGCAAGCATGAGCAAGCCGACCGTAACGATTGTTCTCGGTGGCGGCCATTCAATTGGTGTACCCGTCGCGGTTGCAGCAGACTACGCATTTATTGCAGAAACTGCAACGATGACGATTCACCCTGTACGTTTGAATGGCCTAGTCATTGGTGTGCCACAAACGTTTGAATACCTTGAGAAAATGCAAGAGCGCGTGATTCAATTTGTGACTGGTCACTCAAACATTAAAAATGATCTGTTCAAAGAATTAATGTTCGACAAAGGAAATTTAACGAGGGATATTGGTACGAATGTTGTCGGACAAGATGCGGTTAAATATGGATTGATTGATGAGGTAGGCGGGCTAGGTCCTGCAATTCAGAAATTACGACAATTGATCGATGAAGGTGAGGCACCTTTGCAATGATTTTATATACCCCACTTGCTTATGAAGAAATTTTTCCGAATGAAGAAGGAACTGAATCATGTTACGTAGAAACTGAAACAGGTGTCGTTATGCTTGAGAAAAACCTTGAAGGTGAATGGGTGGTCGGAAAATTGATCAGTCCGAACCCAAGTGATTATTTAGACCCAAAATACGAACCGGGTACACTTTGGAACAGCTAAGATGAACAACGATATGTTGCTCATCTTTTTTATGATCGCAAGCGATGTAAGACGTTTGTAAGCTTTGAAAGAAGCGGTTTATGTTATAATAAACCAGCAATGCCATCTCTGACCATGCTTGATTTTTGTTAGGGGGAGGAGTGCAGTGGGGAAGAAAAAGAAGAAAAAGAAAAAGCAACAAGATTGGACGACGCAATTGAAGTTTGAGTTGAGCGGAATTGCGATTGTCATGCTCGCGCTCATTGCGACGTTTAATTTTGGTTCAGTAGGTACGATTCTTATTCAGTTGTTTCGTTTTTTTGCAGGGGAATGGTATCACTTTATCACCTTCTTGTTGTATTTGTTTGCGCTCACGTTAATTTTTAAACGAGTGTTACCTAAAGTTTGGACAAAGCGACTTACAGGTCTCTATTTAGCGATGTTTACGGTCCTTTTATATACACATTTAAGTTTGTTTGAGAACTTACAAAGTGTTGGTCCCTTTTCGAACGGTTCCGTGTTAATCAACACGTTAGAACTTTATCGCATGGATTTACTCGGACAAGCGGATGATCTCGGTGGAGGTATGCTCGGTGCACTTGGGTATGCAACGGGTACGTTTTTGTTTGATGTTGAAGGAACGTTTGCAGTTGGAATTATTTTATTCGTCGTCTCGTTTATTTTACTCAGTGGCAAGTCGATTCGCGATGTGTACGACTATGCTTCCTCAAAAGTGCGATACGGAGCAGGAGTCGTTTGGAACTTTACAAAAGGGATTCAGACGAAAGTGAAAAATAATCAAACCACAACGACTAATCAACAACAGACAACAGCGAAGACGAAGCCAGTTGCAGAGAACAAAGGCGAACGATCAGTGCAAGAGCAAAAGCAAGCAACCACAGATCATGAGCGTCCTGTGATCCATAACTTCCAAGAGAATACGTATGCGAAGGAAGATGCGAAACCTAGAAGAGCGTCAGAGAGAAAAGACGATCAAGACGATGAAATGGCACCGCTCGTTACGACCGAACGCTCAAATGAAGATTATCAGCTTCCAGCGATCGATTTGTTACAATCTCCGGTGCAAAATCATCAAACGAGTGATCGTAATCAAGTGTCTACGAACGCGAAGAAACTTGAAGATACGTTAAAGAGCTTTGGTGTACAAGCTCAAGTGAACGAAGTTCATTTAGGACCTGCTGTAACCAAATACGAAGTACAACCTGCGGTTGGCGTAAAAGTCAGTAAGATTGTCAGTTTAACCGATGACATTGCCTTGGCACTTGCTGCCAAAGACATTCGAATTGAAGCGCCAATACCAGGGAAATCCGCCGTCGGAATTGAAGTACCAAACCAAGATGTTGCGATGGTTACTTTACGCGAAGTGATTGAAGGCTCAAGCAGTGACAGTGTATTATCTGTCGGGCTCGGGCGTGACATTTCAGGTGAGCCGATGATGGCAGAACTGAACAAAATGCCGCACCTTCTCGTAGCGGGAGCAACAGGTAGCGGGAAAAGTGTCTGCATTAACGGCATTGTTACGAGTATATTAATGCGAGCAAAGCCTCATGAAGTGAAACTGATGATGATTGACCCGAAAATGGTTGAACTGAATGTGTACAACGGTATTCCGCACCTATTAACACCGGTCGTGACCGAACCGAAAAAAGCAGCTCAAGCACTGAAAAAGGTCGTCTCTGAAATGGAGCGTCGTTACGATTTGTTCTCTCATAGCGGTAGCCGGAACATTGAAGGGTATAATGCGATGGTCCGGAAGCACAATGAGAAAGACGAAGAAGAGGAAAAACCTCTTTTACCTTATATCGTCGTGATTGTCGATGAGCTCGCCGACTTAATGATGGTCGCTTCAAGCGATGTGGAAGACGCGATTACGCGCTTAGCGCAAATGGCTCGTGCTGCAGGCATTCATATGATTATTGCAACGCAGCGTCCTTCAGTCGATGTCATTACAGGTGTCATTAAAGCGAATATCCCATCACGCATTGCGTTTGGCGTATCGAGTTCGACTGATTCAAGAACGATTCTTGATTCGTCAGGTGCGGAGAAGTTACTCGGCCGAGGCGATATGTTGTTTTTACCAGTAGGTGCTAACAAGTCAACGAGAATACAAGGTGCATTTATTTCAGATGATGAAGTAGAAGAGATCGTTAACTTTGTCATTGATCAGCAAAAAGCACAATACGAAGAAGAAATGACGCCAGACGATGTCGTTGAGACGCACGAAGAACCAACCGATGAACTGTTTTACGATGCAGTCGACCTCGTTATGCAAATGAACACCGCATCGGTCTCAATGCTACAACGTAGATTTAGAATTGGGTATACGAGAGCAGCGCGACTCGTTGATGAAATGGAAGCACAAGGAATTGTCGGACCTTATGAAGGTAAGAAACCGCGAGAAGTATTAAAACGAATGGATTCAGAAGACATGACAGATGCGAAGTAAATAGAAAAGGTGATGTACATGGCAGAAGTAGAAACTTTTCAAGTCGGTAGCATGAATGTTCATTTTCAACCGAGTAAGAAATACAAAACGACGACGTTTGTCTTGCAAATTAAAGCACCGTTAGAAAAAGGTTCAGCAGCAGCTCGTGCACTTCTTATGCAAGTGTTACAAGCTGGAACGAATAACTTTCCGTCAAGACGTGCGATTCGCAAACACTTAGACTCGTTGTACGGTGCATCATTCGGCGGTGATGTTAGTAAAAAAGGTGAGCAGCACTTTCTCACGTTTTTCATGGAAGTGCCTCACGAGAAGTTCTTACAACAAGAAGACGAACCACTCGTGAAAAAGGCGCTCACGTTTTTAACGTCAGCACTTTTAGAGCCGGTGCGTGAAAACGGAACGTTTAAAGAAAGCATCGTTTACGAAGAAAAGCAAGCACTCAAAAGTAAAATCAAAAATATCGCAGACGATAAAGTGCGCTATGCGAACGGTCGCCTTATTGAAGAAATGTGCAAAGACGAAACGTATGGCATTCACCCCTATGGTTCGTACGATGAAGTCGAAGCACTTACTACACAAGACTTAGAACAAGCGTATGAATCACTGCTTGAAAACGATCAATTTGATTTATTTATCACGGGTCCAGGGAAAGTAGACGAATTAACGCCAGTTTTAAATGAGAGAAAAGCATCGTTTAAAAGCCGAGCGGTTAAAACGAGCACAACGGTGAACGGTTCAACGAATAACGGTCGTGAAGTCATTGAGCATCAAGACTTGCAACAAGCAAAACTGCATTTAGGTTTTCGTGTTCCGTATACGGCAAGTGATGCGGAGTATGCAACTGTTCTTGTTGCGAACGGGATCTTCGGTGCGTTTCCACACTCAAAGTTATTCGTAAACGTGCGAGAAAAGGAAAGCTTGGCGTATTATGCGGCGTCTCGGTATGAACCGTATAAAGGCTTAATTTTTGCAATGGCTGGGATCGGTTTTGAGCAGTTTGAAAAAGCAACAAAGATTATGACCGAACAGCTCGACGCCCTTAAAGCGGGTGATTTCACCGAGGATGAACTAACGACAACAAAGCTAATGATTAAAAATCAAATTCTAGAACAAGTCGATACTGCCCGGGGCAATATTGATTTAATGTATCAAAATGTCCTCACTGGTCGAGAACGCTCTGTTGAAGAGCGAGTGAATGAAATTGATGCAGTTACGCGTGAAGACGTTGAACGCGTCTCAAAAGCGATTGAATTAGATACAGTGTACTTGTTAACGGGTAAGGAGGAGCGTGCATAATGGAAAAACTACATTACGAACAGCTCGGCGAAACGTTATATAAAGAAACGCTCGACAATGGCCTAAAGGTCTACATCTTGCCGCGTCATGAAAACAACAAAACTTTCTCCATCTTCACGACGAATTACGGCTCGATTGATGATCAATTTACGCCAATGAATGAAGATGAAGTCGTAAAAGTTCCCGATGGGATCGCTCATTTTCTTGAGCACAAGTTGTTTGAAGACGAAGAAGGAGATGTGTTCGATACGTTTTCTCGTCGCGGGGCGCAGACGAATGCGTTTACGAGTTTTACGAGAACTGCGTATTTGTTCTCAAGCACGAGTGGCGTCAAAGACAACGTAAAAACACTCATTGATTTCGTGCAAAAGCCTTATTTCACTAAGGAATCTGTCGCAAAAGAGCAGGGCATTATCGAACAAGAAATCCGTATGTATGAAGACGACGCAGACTGGCGCTTGTTTTTCGGACTGATTGCGGCTCTTTATGAGAAAAGCACCGTACGCGTAGATATTGCCGGTACGGTCTCCTCCATTCAAGACATTACAAAAGATATGTTGTATCAATGTTATGAGACGTTTTACCACCCATCAAACATGGTTCTCTTTATCGTCGGTCCAGTTGACCCAGACGAAATGCTATCGCTCGTAAAAGAAAACCAAGCCGGAAAAACGTTCAAAGAGCAAGGGGAAATTACACGCATTTATGGTGATGAGCCCGAAACGAGCTACAAAAAAGAAGATACACTTCACATGAACGTGCAAACGCCAAAAGTGTTGCTCGGATTTAAAGAAGCCAATGACGATTACCCGCTTGAAGGGTTAAGCTATGAGCTCGCAATGCAAATGCTTTTAGACATCATGTTCGGACCAAGCTCAGAGGCGTACGAAGAAATGTATCGTGAAGGTATTATTGATAGTTCATTTTCAACGGACTTTACGATGGAGCGCTCGTTTGGATTCTCAGCGATCGGTGGCGACACGAAAGATCCAGACGCTCTCGTAAAGAAAGTGCGTGAGACGATCCGCTCTTACAAACAAAAAGCATTAAGTGAAGAGGAAATGGCGATTACGAAAAAGCGTAAAATCGGTTCTTTCCTTAAACAATTAAACAGCTCGGAATTTATTGCAACGCAATTCACTCGCTACGAAATGAATAACGATGATTTGTTTGAAGTCGTTCCAAAACTTGAGGCGTTAACACTTGATGATCTAGAAAAGGTTCTTCAGCGTCACTTCGTTGATGATCATAGCTCAATCATGAAGGTATTGCCAAAGTGAAACAGAGCGTTTTAATTACTGGAGCAAGTGGCGGAATCGGTCAAGCGATCGCTACGTCGCTTTCGAATGCAGGGACACATTTGTTCCTGCATTATTTTAAAGGAAAAGAACGTGCTGAAAAGCTAAAACAAATCTGTGAAGCAAGCGGTAGCGAAGTGACGTTAATTCAAGGTGATTTAACGTCGTCGTCTAGTACGTCAGCTTTTATTAATGAACTTGAAGTGCCGATCGACGCTTTTATTCACGCAAGTGGTCACGATTTATATGGATTGTATACCGATTATACGGATGAAGAACGGGATGCCCTTATGCACCATCACGTCTATTCTGCGATGGCGATTGCAAAACGAGTGTTACCAACGATGATTCAAAAGAAATCAGGACGAATCATTCTGATCTCCTCGATTTGGGGTGAGGTTGGGGCGTCAATGGAAGTTCTATATTCGACGGCGAAAGGAGCCCAATTGGCGTTTGTTAAAGCGTTAGCAAAGGAAGTCGCAATCTCAGGGATTACTGTTAATGCCGTCTCACCTGGAGTCGTTGAAACGAACATGATGGCTTCGTTTTCAGCTGATGACAAAGAAGAACTCACTTCACGAATTCCAGCAGGAATGTTCGGAACGCCAGAACAGATCGCTTCGGCATGCTCGTACTTACTTACAGAAGAAGCGGCATACGTGAATGGCCACGTGTTCTCCATCAATGGAGGCTTTAACGGGTAGGCATGTATAATTTTCTCGCTTTGATTCACACTACACGTGTAGTGACTTATGAATGGAGGAGGAAGATCATGTCTGTTCTTGAGAATTGGGACCACTGGAAATCGTTTTTAGGCGATCGCCTAGAATCTGCACAACACGACGGCCTAAATGAAAGTGTCGTTTCTGACGTTGCATTTGAAGTTGGCGATTATTTAGCGAATCAAGTAGAACCACAAAACGAACAAGAACGAGTGCTAGCGGATATGTGGAAAGTCGCAGACGAGTCTGAACAACATGCGATTGCGAACATGATGGTCAAACTCGTACAAAAACATTAAACGTTAAGCGCACCGATCCCAACATTGGTCGGTGCGTTTTTTGTTTGTAGACAAAATACTATTCAAATGGTTGAAAATAACGTAAAATGACAGATGTATACTTAACCAATATATGTATATAGTTAAAGGAGGCCACTATTTATGGCGGAAAAGAAAGAATGGTATTTCGAATATCAAATTCATCAAAACCGACCCGGTCTTCTTGGGGATATCTCCTCTCTACTCGGTATGTTATCGATCAATATCGTAACGATTAACGGTGTTGAGAACAACCGACGAGGAATGCTCATTCGCTCTGCAAATGATGATAACATCGCGCGCTTGCGTGACATATTAGAAACGATGCAAATTATTACGTTAATGAAGATTCGACAACCGCGCTTACGAGACCGTTTGGCGGTGATGCACGGTCGTTATATTGAACGCGATGCGGATGATAAGAAAACGTATCGATTCGTTCGTGATGAACTCGGCTTGCTCGTTGATTTTATGGCTGAATTGTTTAAAGAAGAACGTCATTATCTCGTTGGAATTCGTGGGATGCCACGAGTTGGAAAAACCGAATCAATCGTTGCAGCAAGTGTTTGCGCGAACAAACATTGGTCGTTTATTTCATCGACTTTACTTAGACAAACCGTTCGTTCGAAGCTTGCGGATGATGAACGGGGTGAAAATCTCGTCTACATCATTGATGGGATTGTCACGACGATGAGAGCAAACGAACAGCATCGCAATTTAGTGAATGAAATTATGCAATTGCCAGCTGTAAAAGTTGTTGAGCATCCAGACATATTTGTTCGTGAAACTGCGTATACGTTACAAGATTTCGATTGTATTATTGAACTTAGGAACAATGATAAAGAGAAGATCACATATGAAATGGTTGAGTCAGGTTTCTCCTCTTTTGATATTAGCTAGGTAGAAGGTGGTAAGATGACAGAATTAGGTCAGTTTTTGCAGTCAAAGCGTGAAGAGTTTGGCTGGGATTTAGAAGAAGTTCAAAAGCGTACGAAAATTCAGAAGCGTTACTTGTTAGCCATTGAGTCAGGCGACTATGGTGATTTGCCCGGTGCATTTTATGCCCGAGCCTTCATTAAAAGTTACTCAGAAGCACTCGGTCTTGAACCAGATGAAGTGTTCCAGCAATTTGAATCGGATTTACCGAAGCCAAAACAAGAAGCTGTTGATCTGCCTTCACGGGTTGAACAGCAAAAGACACGAACGAAAGAACGGAAGAAGAAAAGCAATTACATGCCCGCTATTTTTATCGGATTGTTCTTGATTGCCATTGTGGCAGGGATTTGGGCGATTATGGCGTTTCCATCTGGAACAGATGAAGCGGCTCCTGAAGAAGAGTCGATGAATATCGTCGGAACGACACCTGATGAGGAAGAAGACGACGAAGTGGGCGATGATGAAGGCGAAGAAGACACATCTTCAACCGAAGGCACGACTGAAGATGACGATGAAGCTCAAAATGAAGACGAAGACGAGCCATCAACGGACGAGACGTTGACGTTTGAAGAGACGAACAATAACGAGTCATTGTTTACGGTAACTGGTGATTCATTCGCGATTGATCTTGAATTTGATGGAGAGAGTTACATTCAAATTCTAGACGAGCGTAATGGAACGGTCATTGGCATGGACGGCGTTTTCTCAAGTGATGAATCATTTGAAGTTGACGATCAAGATTCCATTACGATGAACGTCGGGAATACGTATGGTGTAACGATTACGGTCAATGGCGAAGAATTGGAATATCCAGTGGATACGCATCATCACTTTATTACATTAGAGTTAGAAGAATAATGAGTACGGTCTGCTACTTGACGGTAGCAGACTTTATGTTTTTCTTTTCAATCGACTTACATTTCGGTAGACTATAAAGACGCCTGTTTTCGATTAACTTGCTTTTCTGTTAAACTATAAGCGTGTTTGCAAAAGGAGGATCGGTTTTGAACTTACCGAATCAGATTACGCTCGCACGAATCGCATTTATTCCTATTTTTATGTTTGTCTTTTTATATCCTTTTGATTGGGGAACGGTTTCTGTTTTTGATTCCGAAATACCGGTTAATCATCTCGTAGCGGCATTGATTTATGCCATTGCGGCGCTTACCGATTGGGTAGATGGATACATAGCTAGAAGCCGAAACCTAATTAGTAACTTCGGCAAATTCCTAGATCCTTTAGCGGATAAATTACTCGTCACTGCGGCTTTACTGTCGCTCATTGAACTTGATATGCTACCTGCGTGGATGGCGGTTGTTATTTTAACTCGCGAATTTGCGGTAACAGGTATGCGCCTCGTTGCAGCTGCAGATGGAACCGTGATTGCGGCGAGTCCACTTGGGAAATGGAAAACAGTTTTTCAAATGGTTGCGATCTTCTTTCTTATGGTTCATAACGCACCGTTTGAAGGCATGGGATTCCCACTCGCAGATCTATTGATGTGGATTGCCGTCATTTTGACGATTGTTTCTGGAATCGATTATTTCTGGAAGAACAAACACATTTTTAAAGATGCCTAATTGAAGGAGGCATGCTGAATGAATGCTGAAATTATTGCAGTTGGAACGGAACTATTACTCGGTCAAATTGCGAACACAAACGGTCAGCACATCTCTAGCCGACTTGCAAATCACGGAGTGAATGTATACAAACATACGGTCGTCGGTGACAATAAAAAACGAATACAACAGGCGATTATCGAAGCAAGAAAACACCACGATCTGATTATTTTTACTGGAGGTCTCGGGCCGACGGAAGATGATTTAACGCGTGAAGCATTATCAGAATTAATTCAAGTTCCCCTCATCTATGATGAGGCGGCACTTGAGCATGTGGAGCAGTTTTTCACTTCAAGAGGAAGAACTGTAAGTGAAGCCAACAAAAAACAAGCGCTCACGTTTGAAGGTGCACACGTGTTTCACAATCACGCTGGACTTGCATGTGGTTCGGCATTGGAGCACGAAGGAGTTCTTTATTGTTTACTACCAGGTCCTCCAAGGGAAATGCGGACAATGGTAGAGCGAGAATTGGAACCGTATTTAGCAACGATGAATACGTCGGGTAATTTCTTTGAATCACGCGTGCTTCGTTTTTATGGAATTGGGGAATCCAGTTTAGAAGCTAAACTGCAAGACTTGATCTCTGCACAAACGAACCCAACGATAGCCCCGCTCGCAGGGGAAGATGAGGTCACGCTCCGACTTACGGTGACCGAGACGAATACAGCGCGAGCAAAAGCGTTACTAGACGCAACGGAGCAAGAAATTTATGCTCGAGTGGGCAAATATTTATACGGTTTTGACAATGACAGTCTTTATTCAAAAGCATTAGAAGAACTCGCTTGCACGAAGAGTACGATTGCGACTGCAGAAAGCATTACAGGTGGCGGCTTGGCCTCAAGTTTGACGTCAATCAAAGGTGCGTCACAAGTCGTTGTCGGTGGTTTTGTTACGTATAGCAACGATGCGAAAGTATCGCAGTTAGGCGTTCGTCAAGCGACCATTGATACGTACGGTGCAGTAAGCGAACAGTGTGCAAAAGAAATGGCAGAAGGCGTGCGCGACCGGTGCGGTTCAACGATGGGCATTGCATTAACCGGTGTTGCAGGACCTGATGAGCTTGAAGGGCTTCCTGTCGGAACGTTGTTCATCGGTGTTGCAGATGGAAACGAGACTGCAGTCTTTAAGCGAGTCTTAAGTGGTACGAGAGAAACGATCCGTAGGCGTGCAGCGAAAGAAGCGTGTCACGTACTACTGTTACAAAAGAAAAAAGGTGATTAATAGATGAATGTATTCGACCATGAAGCAATTAAACCTCAACTAAAAAAAGCAATCAAAGACATGGGCTTTGAAGAGCCGTCACCAATTCAAGAAAAAGCGATTCCGATCGTTCTAGAAGGAAACGACGTTGTCGGTCAAGCTCAAACAGGAACAGGGAAAACAGCGGCTTTCGGAATTCCGCTTCTCAATAAAATTCAAGCGAATTCTGACGTTCAAGCGATCGTCTTAACACCAACACGAGAACTTGCGATTCAAGTTGCTGGAGAGCTTCAGAAGCTTTCTGCACATATGAAGCTTACGACGTTGCCGATTTATGGTGGTCAATCGATTGGCCATCAAATCAAAGCGTTAAAACGAGGAGTACAAGTCGTTATTGGAACACCTGGGCGTATTCAAGACCACTTGCGTCGTAAAACGTTAAAGCTTGATCAAGTGGAAACGTTTGTTTTAGATGAAGCCGATGAAATGCTTGATATGGGCTTTATCGAAGACATTGAATCAATCTTAAAGCAGACGAACAAAGACCGTCAGACACTGCTTTTCTCAGCGACGATGCCAGGACCAATTCGTAAGTTGTCTCGTCGTTATATGAATCAACCAAAAACCGTTTCAATTTCTAAAAGTGAAGTGACAGCACCGAGCATCGAGCAATTGTACTTTAAAGTACTTGAACGAAACAAGTTAGAATCTCTTTGCCGGATTATTGATCGTTATAGTCCTGAGCTTGCAATTATTTTCTCTCGTACGAAAAAAGGTGTAGCGGAACTAACGGAATCGCTTCAAGCGAGAGGCTATTTCGCAGATGGACTTCACGGTGATTTAACACAATCCCAACGTGATGCAGTTATGCGTAAGTTCCGTGACAGTTCCATTGAATTCTTAATCGCAACAGACGTTGCTGCAAGGGGGATTGACGTTGATAACGTCAGTCACGTTATCAACTACGATATTCCACAAGACCCAGAATCCTACGTACACCGTATTGGACGTACAGGACGTGCTGGAAAGACAGGGCAAGCGCTAACGCTCGTCACACCGCGTGAAATGAAGCACCTTCGTTCAATTGAACAAGAAATTAAGATGCAAATTCCAACGCGTGAGATTCCGACGATTGAAGAAGTCGTTGAGAAACAACAAGACGCATGGAAAACACAAATTACGAATGTCATCTCGGCGAAAGACGACGTATCGATCTTTGATGACTTAACCGATGAACTGTTGCAAGAGTTCAATGAGCGAGACATCATTCAAGCGCTTCTCTCAATGAACTATCAAACGGAGAACAACTTGTCTGAGGAAGGCTATAGCTTTGGCGACACAGGTGCTGCTAAAGGCATGGTGCGTTTCTTCATTAACGTCGGACGAAACGTCAACATGACACCGAAGATCTTAATTGAAGAAGTAGCAAACGCTGTTGGCATTCCAGGTAAATCAATCGGACGCATTGATATTTTCGAAAATTTTACGTTCATTGAAGTGCCAGAAGCTGTAGCTCCATTTGTGTACGAAGGCTTGCGCCACTCACGCTTAAACGGTGCAAGAGTGAACTTAGAACCAGCAAAACCTCGCCCGAAACGAGAGAACAGAAAGCCTAACCCATCAAAAGCGTAAATAGGAAAGAGCCGTAACGTGTTGTTTGCGGCTTTTTCTTGTGGGACGAAAAAAATCGAATAAATGTTCGTATTTTTGCTTGGCAAACGAAAAAAAGTTCGTTATGATGTGAGCAGAGGGAAATTAGTAGAGAATTGATGATAAAGTCGACGTGATTTTTTAGATATAAAGGAGACGAATAGAATGAATGATCGTAAAGTCGCGCTGGATCAAGCGCTTCGAAACATTGAGAAACAATTTGGTAAAGGATCAATTATGAAGCTTGGTGAAGAGTCTGAGCGCCGAGTTTCCACGATTTCAAGTGGTGCACTTGCTTTAGATATCGCACTTGGAGTAGGTGGGTATCCTCGTGGCCGAATCGTTGAAGTGTATGGACCAGAATCTTCAGGTAAGACGACAGTTGCCCTTCATGCGATTGCAGAAGTACAACGTAACGGTGGCCAAGCTGCATTTATCGATGCAGAGCATGCCCTTGACCCTGTTTATGCGCGGAACCTTGGGGTGAATACGGATGAACTACTTCTTTCACAGCCAGATACAGGAGAGCAAGGATTAGAGATTGCTGAAGCGTTAATTCGAAGCGGTGCGATTGACATCTTAATTATTGACTCTGTTGCTGCACTCACACCGAAGGCTGAGATCGAAGGTGACATGGGGGATACGCACGTCGGTTTGCAAGCGCGTCTCATGTCGCAAGCACTTCGTAAGTTGTCAGGTGCGATTAGTAAATCGAATGCCATTGCGGTCTTCATTAACCAGATTCGTGAGAAAGTCGGAGTGATGTTTGGAAATCCTGAGACGACACCAGGTGGACGTGCACTTAAGTTCTATTCTTCTGTTCGACTTGAAGTGCGTCGTGCGGAAGCATTGAAACAAGGCAATGACATCGTCGGGAATAAGACACGTCTTAAAGTCGTAAAGAACAAAGTAGCGCCACCGTTCCGTCAAGCGGAAGTGGACATTATGTACGGAGAGGGAATCTCTAGAGAAGGTTCATTGCTTGATATTGCGACTGACATTGAAATTGTCGACAAGAGCGGTGCTTGGTATGCGTACGAAGGTGAGCGACTCGGTCAAGGTCGTGAGAACGCCAAGCAATACTTGAAAGAGAATGAAGACGTAGCTTCTGAGATTGAGCTTAAGATTCGCGATCATTTTGAGCTAAACGGTTCGAAAGAAAAAGAAGTAGAAGGCGACAAAGAAGAAGAGATGGCATTGAACTTAGAGCAAGAGTAAACGTTCGAGGAGCAAGGGGTAGCGACCCCTTGCTTTTCTTTTTAATAGCAAGGGTTTTAACGGTTTTTAGAGCAAAGGTTTGTTGACATTTGTAAGAATTGAAGTATACAATTAAATGGAATGAATAAAGTGCTTGTCGCCGCCGTACATTATAGGTTTGATTTATTGACAGATTATCCAAGCGGCATATAGTTCTTCATTCTTTCATAAACTTGAACAAGTTTTGTTCATATATGATCCATTCATAGCACAAATGATGATGAATGATGGAAGCAGATGGAAACATTTGGTACGACAATGAGATGAAACCCAAATGTAAGACCAACACCGATCTAGCTGCTCTCTCCGTTTTTCGTCGGCAAGCCCGCAAGAATTGAAACAACTTTATAGCAAAGGAGGTGTATCCTTGATGGGTAACGATCCAGTATTTGTGATCATCTCCATTTTGCTGATAGTTGTCGGTGGGTTCATCGGTTATATCATCCGTAAGAAGATTGCCGAGGCAAAGATCTCTAGTGCCGAACAAGCTGCTAAGAAGATGATAGAAGAAGCGGAGCGCGACTCTGAAGCTAGCAAGAAGGAATCGATCCTCGAAGCTAAAGACGAAGCTTACCGCATTCGATCCGAAGCCGAAAACGATATTCGCGAACGGAGAAACGAAATTCAAAAGCAAGAAAGTCGTCTTCTTCAAAAAGAAGAAACGCTCGACCGTAAGAGCGAATCTCTCGATAAGAAAGAAGAGACACTTGAAAAACGAGAAGAGTTTCTCGCTGAAAAGCAACGTGAAACCGAAGCGATGAACAGTAAAATGGAAGATTTGATTGCAAAACAACAAGAAGAGCTTGAACGTGTGTCAGGCATGTCGAGAGATGAAGCAAGACAAATCATCAAAAACGACCTTGAGAAAGAACTTGAACACGATTCAGCCGTTATGATCAAGTCGAACACCGAACGAATAAAAGAAGAATCGAACAAGAAAGCGAAAGAAATCCTTTCACTTGCATTGCAGCGTTTTGCTGCAGATCATGTCGCAGAAACGACTGTTTCTGTCGTGAACTTACCAAACGATGAGATGAAAGGTCGAATTATTGGACGCGAAGGTCGAAATATCCGCGCGCTCGAGACGTTGACAGGCATTGATCTCATCATTGATGATACACCTGAAGCCGTCATACTTTCTGGTTTTGATCCAATTCGCCGTGAAATTGCACGCACGTCTCTTGAGAGACTCGTGCAAGATGGGCGTATTCATCCGGCACGAATTGAAGAAACCGTTGACAAAGCAAGACGTGAAGTCGATGAACGGATTCGCGAGTATGGTGAACAAGCCACATTTGAAATGGGCATTCACAACTTGCATCCTGATTTGATTAAGATTCTCGGAAGACTTCGATTTAGAACAAGTTATGGTCAAAACGTGTTGAAACACTCGTTAGAAGTCGCGCACTTAACAGGGCTCATGGCAGCAGAACTCGGAGAAGATGTAACGCTTGCGAAGCGTGCCGGGTTACTCCATGATATTGGAAAAGCGATTGACCACGAAATTGAAGGAAGCCATGTTGAAATTGGTGTTGAATTAACGAAGAAATATAATGAACATGCGGTAGTGGTGAACAGTGTAGCTTCTCACCACGGAGATACAGAAGCGACGTCGGTCATTGCAACACTCGTGGCGGCAGCAGATGCGTTATCAGCTGCTCGACCAGGTGCAAGACGTGAAACGCTTGAAACGTATATACGCCGACTCGAAAAGCTTGAGGAGATTGCAGAATCATTTGATGGTGTTGAAAAGACGTATGCCATACAGGCGGGTCGCGAAGTCCGCATTATGGTGAAGCCGGATCTCGTAGACGATGTGCTCGCTCATCGTCTCGCTCGTGACATTACGAAACGAGTTGAAAACGAATTAGACTACCCGGGTCATATCCGAATTACCGTAATTCGGGAGACACGGGCGGTGGATTACGCAAAGTAAAGCAGCACACTATGTGCTGCTTTACTTTTTTCTGAAAAAACATGCTGTACACTAGGCGTTTTAACACGTTTTTAAGCGGGTATAGTGTATCATCGCATGAAAAAAGGTGAGGTAACCGTGCGAATTTTATTTGTTGGTGACGTTTTTGGTCGCCCTGGTAGAACGATGGTCTCGGAATACGTTCCGAAACTAAGAAAAAAGTACAAGCCCCAAATGACTATCATTAATGGTGAGAATGCTGCAAGTGGTAAAGGAATTACGGAGAAGATTTATAAAGGGTTTTTAGAAGCGGGAGCTCAAGTTGTTACACTCGGAAACCATGCTTGGGCACGGCGAGAGATTTTTACGTTTATTGATGATGCAAAGAAACTTGTTCGTCCGCTCAATTATCCAGAAGGCACTCCAGGTCAAGGAGTCGTCTCTGTTAATATTAACGGTCAAGAAGTTGTTGTCATTAATGCAATGGGGCGCACATTCCTTATGGATATTGACGATCCTTTCCGAGCGGTAAAGAGAGAAGTAGAACTGGCAAAGAAACGCACACCTTTCGTCTTTGTTGATTTTCACGCAGAAGTTACGAGTGAAAAGCAAGCGATGGGTTGGTATTTAGATGGAATGGCAAGTGCAGTGATTGGAACGCACACGCACGTTCAGACCGCTGACGAACGAATTCTCCCAGGTGGGACCGCGTATCTTAGCGATGTAGGAATGACCGGTCCATATGACGGAATTCTAGGTGTCGACCGCGAACTGATCTTAGACAAGTTTTTGACCGCGCTGCCTACTCGTTTTGAAGTCGCTGACGGGAGAACGCAGTTAAGTGCTGTCATCATTGATCTTGATGATACAACTGGAAAAGCGAAATCGATTAAACGCATATTGATCAATGACGATCACCCTTTTTATGAATAACTGAATTTTTTAGGTTCAAGGCATAGGAAGGCAACTGCTGCAATATAGTGGGATAACGGTGCCATTTAAAACCGATAGGAGGACAATTTCATGGAAGTATTAAAAGTATCAGCTAAATCTGTTCCGAATTCAGTAGCCGGTGCCCTAGCAGGAGTCATTCGTGAAAGGGGTGCAGCCGAGATTCAAGCCATTGGTGCAGGAGCGCTTAATCAATCCATTAAAGCAATCGCCATTGCAAGAGGATTTGTCGCACCAAGTGGGATTGACCTTATCTGCATTCCAGCCTTTACCGACATCGAGATTGATGGTGAAGAACGGACCGCCATTAAGCTTATTATTGAACCTAGATAATAAGAGTTGCAAAAAGCTTGGTGTTGTCACAACATCAAGCTTTTTGTTTTGCAACTGAACAACTGTAACAAATAAAGGAGAAGTTATCTGTGAATCATTTAGAAACAACCATTAATCGCATTGATAAAAAAGGATACAAAGCTTATAAAGACTTATTAGGTAGCCACAAATACAACAACTTTACGTTGCACATTGATCACGTACAAGCAGATCCTTACGCAAGCCCGTCACGCATTCGCGTGCGTGTGCCTCTTAAAAATTTAAAAGTAGACGAAACACACTACCGTGATGAGCGTTATGTTGCGTTTACCGATTATCTTGCAAGAAGCGTTGATCGTGCCTTAAAGAAGAATGGCATGCAAAAAGACGTGCAGATTGACCGTCCGAGTCAGCAAATTCTCGATCGTACAGCCGTGACAATCGATCAAACGAGTGTAGACGTAAGACTCTCACTTCATTTACCAGCGAGAGGGCGGACGATTTTAGGGAACGAAGCGAAGAAACGTCTTCTTAAGCAGTTGCCACAAGTCGTTGAAGACGGGCTATACAAGCTTGATGTATCCGCTCTACAAACGCATCTTGAACTGTATGATGATCAAACGTATCTACGTCAATTCCTTCGAGATGAAAACGCGGTTGCTTTTATCGCAAACGGCTCAGTAATGCCAAGACAAAGTGGCGTGAGCGACCATCCGAATACGTCTGACGACGTAAAGCGATTTAAAAGCCCAACGAGTGATGAAGTAACGGTTACGCTCCCGCATCACGGGAAGCTTAGCGGCATGCTCATTAAACGAGGGGTAACGGTAATTGTCGGTGGCGGTTACCACGGCAAAAGCACGCTATTAAAAGCGATTGAGATGGGCGTCTACCACCATATTAAAGGCGATGGACGAGAGTTCGTAATTACCGACGACTTGGCGAGTAAAATCCGAGCAGAGGATGGAAGAAAAGTGACGAACGTCGACATTCGTCCATTCATTAATCAATTGCCGAACAAAAAGAGCACCGAACACTTTTCCACGGATAATGCGAGCGGCTCTACGTCGCAGGCGACTAACATTATCGAAGCAATGGAAGCAGGTGCGAATACATTGCTCATTGATGAAGATACGAGTGCAACGAATTTCATGATTCGTGACTTGAGAATGCAACAACTCGTCGCAAAAGAAAAAGAACCGATCACACCGTTTATCGATCGTGTACGTGACTTGTTTGAAACGAACGGAATCTCAACTGTTGTCGTTGTCGGAGGAAGTGGCGATTATTTAGAAGTCGCTGACAACGTCATCATGCTCGATGAGTACGAAGTGAAAAACGTCACCGAGCGTGCAAAAGAAATCGTCAACAACGAACAGAGCGAGCGGAAACGAACAACTGCGAACACGCTCGGGCAAATGAACGCCTCTAGAATGATTGACTCATGTTCTTTTGATGCGAGACGAGGCAAGCGTGAAAAGGTGCAAGCAAAAGGGCTTCATACGATTATTTACGGTAAAGAAGACATCGACTTAGCCAGTGTCGAACAACTGATTGACCCGTCACAGACACGAGCAATTGCCCAGACGCTTCACTATTTAGCAACGAACTATGTAAACGACCGACGAACGCTCTCTGAGCTTCTAGATTTATATGAAAAAGATACCGAGAATCACTTAGATGCATTATCAACGTATCCAGGAAAACATCCTGGTGATTTTGCAAAACCGAGACGACTCGAAGTGGCCGCTGCCATCAATCGTTTGCGTTCATTAAAGGTGAAACGTTAAAGCTCTTCAATTTGAAGAGCTTTTTCGTTTCAAAACGGTGACGATGGTTGTTTTATGACGCCTAAGCCTTTATAATTTAGTCTTGTATGCACTGTAACATGGACGTAAGGGTAAGAAAGAAAGGGGATGGCTATGAGCGAGCAAAACCGCCGTCACAATGAGACCCATAAAAACGCTAACGATAAAGGGAATTCTCTAGATCATAAAGATTTTGGAAAATACTTCGATTTCTCAAACGCAACATTCGAGAAAAACGATGAAGGTAAAGATGTGATGAGAATCGGTGGTCGAAACATCATCGTAAACGACCCGCCGAATTACCGTAAAGGTCAACGTCGTAAGCGCAAAGACGTGGAGTTTCATTATGATTTTAGTGTGCCTGAACAAATGAAACAAATCGGCATTGGCAAACGTTACCTCATTCGTACATATGGCTGTCAAATGAATGTTCACGATACAGAGAATATGGCAGGTATTTTAGAAGAGCTCGGCTTTACGAGCACGGACGATACGAATGAAGCAGATGTGATTTTACTCAACACTTGTGCCATCCGTGAAAATGCCGAAAACAAAGTGTTTGGTGAGATTGGTCACTTAAAGAGTCTGAAAGTTGAGCGACCAGAAGTCGTCGTTGGAATTTGTGGTTGTATGAGCCAAGAAGAAAGCGTCGTCAATAAGATTATGCAAAAACATAATCACGTCGACTTAATTTTTGGTACACATAACATTCACCGACTCCCAGAACTTCTTCACGATGCGATTCTCGGTAAAGAAATGGTCATTGAAGTCTGGTCAAAAGAAGGCGACGTTGTAGAGAACATGCCGCGTAAACGCGCCGGCAAGACGCAAGCTTGGGTAAACATCATGTACGGCTGTGACAAGTTTTGTACGTATTGCATCGTACCGTACACACGAGGAAAAGAGCGTAGCCGTAAACCAGAAGACATTATTGCGGAAGTGCGAGAGCTCGCCCGCACTGGCTACAAAGAAATTACGCTCCTCGGTCAAAACGTAAATGCTTACGGAAAAGACTTAGAAGAGCCAAGTAGTTTAGGAAAGTTAATGGATGCGATTCGCAAAGTTGACATTCCACGCGTTCGTTTTACGACGAGCCACCCTCGTGACTTTGATGATGAGTTGATTCAAGTACTCGCCAAAGGCGACAACCTACTTGAACACATTCACCTTCCAGTTCAACACGGAAACAACGACATTCTCAAGTTAATGGGTCGCAAGTATACGCGCGAGCAATACGTTGATCTTGCCCGCCGTATTAAAGAGGCAATGCCTCACGCGACGTTTACAACAGACTTGATCGTCGGATTCCCGAACGAGACAGAAGAGCAATTCCAAGATATGCTAAGCTTAGTTGAAGAAATGAAATACGACAGCGCATTCACGTACATCTATTCACCACGTGAAGGCACACCAGCCGCACGTATGGAAGACAACGTGGCGATGGACGTAAAGAAAGACCGTCTCCACCGCTTAAATGAAGTCGTAAACCGCCTATCTGCAGAAAGCAATGAGCGAATGCAAGGCCAAGTCGTTGAAGTACTCATCGAAGGCGAAAGCAAAAAAGATCCAGAAGTCCTCTCAGGTCGAACACGAACGAACAAACGAGTGAACGTGCGCGCACCAAAAGAGAAAATCGGACAACTCATCTACGCAAAAATCACTGAAGTGAAAACATGGTCGTTAGATGGAGAACTAGTAGAATACAGCGAGGTGCAGAACGCATGACAGAACCAAAGTACAATAAAGAAGACATTATGGCAAAAGCCCAAGAACTAGCACAAAAGATTACCGAAACAGAAGAAGTAGACTTTTTCATCCGTGCAGAAAAGCAAATTAACGAAAACGAAAAAGTTCAAAGCATGATCGAAGAAGTAAAAGCAAAGCAAAAAGAACTCGTCAACTTGCAACACTACAAAAAAAGTGAAGCGATGAAAAAGACCCAACGCGAAATCAACCGCCTTCACAAAGAAATCGACGAGATTCCAATCGTACAAGAATTCAAACGCAGCCAAACCGAAGTAAACGAAGTACTCCAACTCGTTTCCTCAACAATTTCAAACGACGTGACTTCACACATCGAAAAAGCAAATAAATAGTAAGCGGATAACAGACCTGATTTCTTCAGGTCTGTTTTTTTGTTGGATGGAGCGTGGTGCGAGAGCGGGCCAGGGTGTAGCAAGCGGCGGGTAGTGCGTTGCAAGAGGCGGTTGGCGTGGTGCAAGCGGAGGGTAGGGTGTAGCAAGCGGCGTGTAGCGTGGTGCAAGGCGCGGGCATCGTAAAACAAAACAAAGCAGAAGCCAGTTCAAAAAAAGAAGAATAGATCCGCTCCCCTGATCATCCATCTAATGCCAGAGCCAAGCAACAGTAATCTGCACTATAGAACGTTTATCCCTAACCTCCCTTTCCTGATGAAAACGTAAACCTCGTTCCTCCGCGACATCATAATTTCACCATTCCTTAAAATAAGTGGCATACTTTCTTCGCAGAACGGGTAGAAAATAACTAAGCAGCAAAAAACTTGTTTATAACTATTGTTTATTTATAACGATTATAATATAATAATAGTTGTAAGAGAGATTGCGTGAAATACTTAAGGAGGCTATAACAATGGCTAAAAGACAAACTGCGAACATTAAAGGTACAAGCGCAAAAAACATGGAAAAAGAATTAAACGAACAACTGGCAAATTTACACGTCCTTTATATTAAACTTCACAATTATCACTGGTACATCAAAGGTCAACATTTCTTCTCGCTTCATGAGAAGTTCGAAGAGATGTATGACAAAGTGAAAGGTCACATCGATGAATATGCTGAGCAAATGCTCGTCGTTCAGGTAAAACCACTTGCTACGATGAAAGATTATTTGCAAGTAGCGACGATTGATGAAGCGACTGGCAACAAATCAGAAGAAGAAATGGTAAAAGATCTATCTGAAGATCTCCAAAGAATGAGTGCAGATCTCTATGAAGTGATGGAGCAACTTGAAGACAAGCAAGCGATGTCCCTCGCTGATGCAATTCAAGAAATTGCACGTGACTTCCAGAAAGATGATTGGATGCTACGCGCTTACTTGGACAAAGAATAAGTGTCTTAAAGAACCAGCCATAAGGTTGGTTCTTTTTTTTGTTTCGCCTAATAAGATAGGTGTAGAAGAGCTTCACGAAAATAATCAAAATGAATGTGCATGAAGTTTGCCTTTGCTCATACATATGTATAAGAAGAGGCATATTGGCGCCGGTATACTGAAAAAAGGGAGGAACGCGACGTGTCTGAACAACACTATCGTGAAATTATTACGAAAGCTGTTTGTGGAAAAGGTAGGAAATACTCAAAAACTACACACACGATTTGCCCTCAACATAAACCGACGAGCATCTTAGGGTGTTGGGTCATTAATCATCGTTACGATGCTGTCCGTAAAGGAGATAGCATCCAAATTAAAGGAACGTATGACATTAACGTTTGGTATTCCTATGAAAAGAATACGAAAACGGACGTTGCTACAAATACCGTTTCGTACCATGAAAGCATTCCGTTAAAGATGCGACCGGATGAACTGATTACCGATGAACTTGACGTAATCGCCCGCTCGACGAAACAACCTCATACGTTAGAAGCGTTAATTGCTGAAAATGGTACGGATGTGAACGTTGAAGTTGAGAAGGAGTTCGCCGCAGAAGTGGTCGGTGAAACGAAAGTGTGCGTACTCGTACACCCAGATAAAGAAGATGCCCACTATCAAGATGTGAAGTGGAGCGAAGAAGTGTCAGATCAAGAGTTAAAAGATAGCATTGATCCGAAGTTTCTAGAACGCCGACCGCCTCGGGAATTCGGGGGGAGAAAACGAGGCGAACGGGGAGAACGAGGAGAGCGCGGTGAGCGAGATCGTTTTGAGCATTCTGAGCGGGATCGTTTTGAACACCATGATCGTGACCGCGATCGAGACAAAGACCGTGACCATCAAAAAGAAGAGAAATTCGAAGATAAAAAGAGCTAACCAGGAGGGCATTCTCCTGGTTTTTCTTCGTCTAAAACGAACAATTTATGCTATAATTTGACCTAGTTCGCGTTAGAATGAGAGGGAATAATTGTGGCACAACAAACACCGATGATGCAGCAATATTTATCAATAAAGAGCGAGTATAAAGATGCGTTTTTATTTTTTAGGCTCGGTGATTTTTATGAACTTTTTCATGAAGACGCCATTCAAGCTGCTCAATTACTTGAAATTACATTAACGAAACGGGGAAAGGGCGACGACGCGATTCCAATGTGCGGTGTTCCTTATCACTCGGCAGAATCATACATCGATAAAATTATAGAAAAAGGCTACAAAATCGCTGTCTGTGAACAAGTGGAAGACCCAAGGGAAGCGAAGGGCGTTGTAAAGCGTGACGTCGTGAGGGTCATTACACCAGGAACGGTGATGGAAGGACGAGCATTAAGCGCTGAAGAAAATCATTACATCGCCGCGCTAAGCTTTCATAAAGACAAAATCGCGTATGCGAAAAGTGATTTAACGACCGGGGAAACGGAAGCTGGCATCGTCACCGATGAGCTCGTTGAGCTTGAACGTGTGTTGTTCATTGATGGCATGAAAGAGCTGATCGTGAGCCACGACTACCCAGGGGATTTGAAAAGCTGGCTTAAAGCCGTTCCATTTACGGTCTCATTTGATGATCAAGACACGATTCCAGAGCCACTTCAATCGTTGTACGACGGACAAGATGAAGCGGTTGAAAAGGCAGTTGGACGAGTATGGTCGTATTTAAGTGAAACGCAAAAACGATCCCTTGATCATTTGCAGCCAGTAACCGTTAGAATGTCGCAACAATTTATGCAAATGGATGCCCATACGCGACGGAACTTAGAGCTTACGTCGTCGCTTATTGATCGCACGAAAAAGGGTACGCTTTTCGGGTTGCTCGACGAAACGAAAACCGCAATGGGAAGCCGTCGACTTCGTCGCTGGATCGAGTCACCGTTGTATCATCAACAAGCGATTGAGCGCCGTTTGGAACTTGTGAACAAGCTTAAAGATGAAATGCTTGAGCGCGTCAACATTCAAGATGCGTTGCAAAACGTTTATGACTTGGAGCGATTAGTCGGTAAAGTCGCCTATGGCAACGTGAACGCACGAGAACTTGTGCAATTAAAGCGCTCGCTGCAACAAGCGCCATCCATTTTTGAAGCGGTCAACAAGCTCGGCATCGAAGGACGTGCAGTAACAAAAGAAGCTGAGTTGTGTGAAGCGCTTGCGGATCACTTACAAAACGCACTCGTTGATGAACCGCCGATTTCTACAAAAGACGGAGGCATGATTCGTAAAGGGTTTCATGAACAATTGGACGAGTACCGTGAAGCCAATGAAAACGGCAAAACGTGGCTTAGCAATTTAGAGCGGGAAGAACGTGAAAAGTCATCGATTAAGACATTGAAAATCGGTTATAACCGTGTGTTCGGCTACTATTTAGAAGTGTCTCGCGGGCAATCACACCTCGTTCCTGATTACTTTGAGCGTAAACAGACGTTAACGAATGCGGAGCGCTACGTCACTCCTGAACTAAAAGATATGGAACGAAAGATTCTCGACGCGCAAGAGAAAATGGAGGTTCTTGAGTACGACTTGTTCGTGCAAATTCGGGAAACGACAAAAGCTCAAATTACGAAAATCCAACAACTCGCGAAAGTGATTTCTTACATCGACGTTTTGCAAGGGTTTGCGGTTGTGAGCGAAAACCGACGCTTTACGCGACCGTCGTTTACCGATGATCGTACGTTAAACCTCGTAAACAGTCGTCACCCGGTCGTTGAAGTGACGATCCCTGCCGGCGATTACGTCGCAAACGACGTGCACTTGCACGAAGAGCGAGAGATGTTACTCATCACAGGTCCGAACATGGCCGGAAAAAGTACGTACATGAGGCAAGTGGCGATCATTAGCATAATGGCGCAAATCGGGTGCTACGTGCCGTCTGACACCGCACAATTGCCGCGATTTGATCGGATTTTCACACGCATCGGCGCCGCTGATGATCTTGTGAGCGGTCAAAGTACGTTTATGGTCGAGATGGTTGAAACCGAATATGCGTTAAATCAAGCGACGAACAATAGTTTAATCTTGCTCGATGAAATCGGTCGGGGAACATCGACGTATGATGGCATGGCTTTAGCGCAAGCGATTATCGAATTTATTCATGAACGGGTGCGAGCGAAGACGTTGTTTTCAACGCATTATCATGAATTGACGGTACTCGAAGAGGAGCTAGAGACGCTTGATAATGTGCACGTAAAAGCAGAGGAAGAAGACGGAAATGTGGTCTTTTTACACCGTGTAGAAAAAGGGCGAGCGGACAAAAGTTACGGCATTCACGTCGCGAAGCTGGCCTCGTTGCCGACTGAAGTGACTGACCGTGCGGAAACGTTATTAAAAACGTATGAAAGTGGACAACCAACAGCGCCGGTTCAAGAACGAACCGAACCGATGCCAGATGAGCAGTTAACGTTGTTTGAAGAACCGAAACGAGCGGAAAAAGTGAAAGAGCCGAAACCGACGACTGATCGTGAGCTTGCTCAATTGAAAGAAGAACTACAGCAGCTTGATGTCCTTCATTTAACGCCGTTTGAAGCGTTAGAGAAACTGTACGAATGGCAACGAAAATTGCGTTAAGAAAGTGTGAGTGCAATGAATACAATCATTCAACTGGACGAACATTTATCAAATAAAATCGCCGCAGGTGAAGTTGTGGAGCGTCCCGCTTCGGTCGTGAAAGAATTACTCGAGAATGCGATTGACGCGGGTAGCACTGAAATCGACGTTGCAGTTGAAGAAGGTGGCCTGTCGTCGATTGTGATCATCGATAACGGTCACGGTGTACCAGAAGATGAAGTGGAGCTCGCCTTTTTACGCCATGCAACGAGCAAAATCAAAAAAGAATCCGACTTGCACCGCATTGAAACACTCGGTTTTCGAGGGGAAGCGTTGCCGAGTATCGCGTCAGTGAGCAAACTAACGATTGAAACGAGCGCAAATGGCAATGCAGGTGTTGAGTTGACGTATCAAGGTGGACGATTGATCGGAAGAACGAAAGCAAAGGCACGACAAGGCACGAAGATTGCAGTTCGGGAACTGTTCTTCAACACCCCTGCTCGCTTAAAGCACGTGAAAACAATTAACACCGAACTCGGCAAGATTACTGATATTATGAACCGGGCGGCGTTATCACGACCAGACATTTCATTTCGCTTTACTCATAACCATAAGCAAATGCTGTTCACAAATGGTCGTGGTGATTTGCGTCATGTGATGTTTGCGATATACGGCAAGCAAGTGATGGAGAAGGCACTCCCGATCCATCATGAGACGCTTGACTACACGATTACAGGGTTCGTCATTGAACCAGAAGTGAACCGGGCGAGTAGACATTATATGAGTACGTTTATTAACGGTCGCTACATTCGTCACTTCCCGTTAGTGAAAGCGATTGAACAAGCGTACTACACCCGTTTGCCGTCGCACCGTCATCCGATTGTCGTTCTGTCCATTGCGATGGACCATTCTCTCGTTGATGTGAACGTTCATCCGTCTAAGTGGGACGTGAGGCTCAGTAAGGAAGAGGCGCTTTTACAAGAAGTCACCGAAAGCATTGAGCGCCGCTTAGCGCGCGAAACACTTATACCTGAACAAACGTCAAACGACGTCATAAAAGAGAAGACACCCGTGTTTGAAGAAACCCCACTGCCATTGTCTTATTCAGAGAAGCAACCTGTTCGAGAAACGGTTGAAGAGCCCGTTCCATCACACTACGAAGTTGAATCGATCGTTAAACAAGAACCAAACGTCGACGTGCCAGAGGAACGTGTAGTAGCACCTACACCTACGTCACAGCCTGAGCCTGAAGTAAAGGAAGAACAACGAGAAGAAGCGTCTATTGAGCGTATTCCGCCCCTTTACCCGATTGGGCAATTGCATGGAACGTACATTTTGGCTCAAAATGATCGGGGCTTGTACATGATCGACCAACACGCAGCGCAAGAGCGGATTTATTACGAAGAGTTTCATGCGTTGCTGTATAAGAAAAACCGAGACGTGCAAGAATTGTTAATTCCGTTCGTAATGGAATTTACGAATGAAGAAGTCATTCATATTGAGCAGTTGCAAGAAGACTTTCAATCGATTGGTTTGTATATGGAGCGCTTCGGGCAACAAGCGTACCGTGTGAGTGCGCATCCGACATGGTTCCCGAAAGGTCAAGAAGAAGAGACGATTCGTGAGCTGACGAATCAAGCGCTTGAGCTTAAGAAACCAGATGTTGTTGCTTTGCGTGAAGAAGCAGCGATTCTCATGTCGTGCAAAGCGGCAATTAAAGCCAATCGTCATTTGCGAAATGATGAACTTCTGAGTTTGATTGAGCGTCTACGTGCCTGCGAGGAGCCGTTTACGTGCCCTCACGGACGGAACATCTTCGTTCATGTAACGACATATGAGCTTGAAAAAATGTTTAAACGTGTCATGAATTGACAAATCGTTCCTTGATTGTCACATGCTCGTTGTTTAAATGATTTGTTCTATGATACACTAGGAAAAGACAACTTGTATGACATGGGATTGTTATACGAAAGAATGACAGATAAAGGAGTAGAGAGACATGACACCGATGGATTTAGTAGCCATCCTTGGCATTACGTTTATAGCTGTAGTTGTAGCAGTCGTTATGGCATACGTTCTATTTAAATACTCCGCGAAGAACTAACGTCGAATACGAGGTGCTACCCGCTTAGGGGAGCACCTCCTTTTCAATAAGAAAGGAAATGCATTCATGCTCATTACGACAAGTCGTAAGCCAACATTACCGATGCTTCAAAAAGCAAAGCGCTTGTCGCACGAGTGGAACGTCCCGCACCTTGCCAGGGAGAAGCGGACGATTGCGAGCATGCACCACACAGACACTGCGGTCTATATGGTCGGGAAAAATGGCAAAGACGTGCTCTACAATAAAGGTCATGATGATTTCTTTTTTCATCCGAGTATGGCGACGATTCGCATACAACGACTCGAAAAAGGGGGTCGCGATCCGTTTGCCACTATTACAACATTGCAACATGGCGATTCGTTTTTGGACTTAACGTTAGGCCTTGCGAGTGACAGCATCGTTGCAAGTTACCTCGTCGGAAAAGACGGAATCGTTCACGGTGTTGAAAAGCAACATGCTGTTGCAGAACTTGTTAAAAGTGGCCTGGTTACGTGGGATGATGGCAGTGAGTCGCTACTTGACGCGATGCGTCGCATTCAAGTCATTCAACGTGACCATACCGAATACTTACGAACGTTACCTGATCAATCGTTTGATGTCGTCTACCTTGATCCGATGTTCGAACGAACGATCGATGAGTCTTTATCACTAAATGGCTTACGAGCATCCGCGAGTTATGACACGTTACAATCAGAAACATTAGATGAAGCGAGACGTGTGACTAGAAAGCATGTTATTTTAAAAGCAGAAAGTAGTAGCTCATTATGGGAAAAGTATTCGTTTGAGAGGCTAGAAAAACGCCCATCCAGAACGAGTTACGGCGCATTACGTCGATTATAAGGAAAGGAGAAGGCTATGAAACGTCCTCTCGTTGTTATCGTCGGACCAACCGCTGTCGGAAAGACGGCACTTGGCATCGCGCTTTCTAAGGCGTTTAATGGTGAAGTTATTAATGGTGATGCGTTCCAAGTGTATGAGCGGTTAAATATCGGCACTGCAAAAGTGACCGAAGAAGAGAAAGACAACGTGCCGCACCATTTGCTTGATATAAAAAAGCCAGATGAATCATTTAGCGCCGCCGAGTTTCAACGTACCGCAAAAGAGACGATCACAGACATTCATGAGCGCAAACGTCTGCCAATTTTAGTCGGTGGTACTGGCATGTACGTCAAAGGCGTTACGTCAGACTGGTCGTTTCAAGAAGAAAAAGCAGACCGAGACGTTCAACAACAGTTAGAAGCAATTGCTTTAGAGCCGAACGGAAACGAACGGTTGCATGCGCGACTTCATAGCCTTGATCAAGCGGCTGCTGCGCGGATTCATCCGAACAACATTCGGAAGATGATTCGGGCGATTGAGCTGTTAGAACGTGGGCACGATGCACCAAAACCACTGCAATCGGTTGACAACTCGCCATATGATCTGATTATGATTGGGTTAACGATGGACCGAAGCTCGCTTTATGAACGAATTGAGCGCCGCGTCGACGTCATGCTCGAACAAGGTCTGTTTGAAGAAGTCCAGCAGCTTTACGAAGAAGGTTTACGAGACGAACAAGCGATGAAAGCGATTGGCTACAAAGAATGGATTGATTATTTCGAAGGAAAAGCATCCTTTGAGCACGTCGTTGAGACGATCAAAACCCATTCAAGGCAATTTGCCAAACGGCAACTCACGTGGTTTCGTAACAAAGAAACGGTCCATTGGTTTGACAGTGAGCAAGAAAAACATGACCATTTTACGGGAATTGTTCAATTTCTTGCAGGGGAATTGGAAAAAATGTCGAATTAGACAGCAGACATAATTAGGGGGGCTCCGCGGTGAAAAACGTCAATATTCAAGATCAATTTCTGAACACGCTTAGAAAAGAAAACATCTCGATTACCGTATTCTTAACGAATGGCTTTCAGATTCGCGGTTACTTAAAGGCATTTGATAATTTTACGATCATCATTGATACGGACGGAAAGCAGCAACTCGTATACAAGCATGCGATCTCAACGTTTTCCCCTTCAAAAAACGTACAGCTACAACTGGATCCATCTGAATCGTAACGAAAAAAAGCTCGTCATCGTTTAAAGATGATGAGCTTTTTTCATCGAATCGGCAATGGTTTCGTACCGCAGCAATACGAGCTCTGAATGCAAACCGAGCTGGGTTTGAATGTCTTTTGTCGAACGACCTAAACGTAAGGCGTTCACGATAAACGTATGGCGCATATGTTGGGCGCTTCGACCGAGCGGAATACCAGCGCGACGTAGTTCTTCGCGGATCATTTTCTGAATCGCCACGATCGTTAAACGCTTTGGTTTGTCTTCTTCATACGACCAGCGATACGTCTGACGTTTAAAGTCAAACGCGACGAACAATGGATGTTCGTTGCCACGCACAGGTTTCACCGCTTTAGGAATCACATCCAGATAGTTTGCAAGCAGCGTTTGGTCTTTTTGTTGAAGCGTAATTTTCCTAGGATTCACTTCACCGTCGACTGGCGTAACAAAAAGCGTGTTCGACGAGAGCAAATGATCGATATGAAGACCGTGTAATTCTTGCAAGCGTAAGCCATAAAAGAGAATTAACCGCAGCATAATCAAATTTCTCGGTGCAAGCAGCGGACGTGATTGTTTTTGATCATCATTCAGTCCGTCGATGGATTCAGTAGATCGTAGCAACTGGTCGATTTCTTTCTTAGTAAAAAGATCGTCTTCAGTTAACGGCTCATCCTCTTCATCTGGCAATATGACGTGCTCGATCGGATTGTCTGAGAGTACGTTCTGGTGCATCAAATGGTTAAAGTAGCTATGCAACACACGGTAGACCCGTTTGTATGTTTTATGCTTATAATGGCGCTCTTGAATGAGATGCTTCATAAAGTGTTCTAACGTCTCTTTTGTATACGCAGGATGGTTCGTCACGTCGATAAACGAATAAAAGTCAGCGATATCATACGCATACCTGCGGACCGTTGACGATTTCCGGCCTTTAGCTGTGAGTTGTTCTAAGTATTGGTTTGCCGTTGTTGGCAACTGTTCTTGTAAAGGGTGCAACGGTTTACTCCTTTCGATACAATGATAGTAATGAGTGCGCTTCGTTGCACATTTTCATATCGGGTTGCGTAAGATATGGGCAAACACCCGTGATGGAAATGTACGGAGGGATGATGATGAGTTATGCTCACGAGCAGAAAACGAAAATTCGTGTGCGACTGCGTGAAAAAGAGATAAAAAAAGAACCGCACGTTAACACGACTAACATTAACTATTTACTTCAAAAAGCAGAATTCGAACTCGAAAAGCTCATTGGCGTTGAAAACGTGAAAGCCATGGTTCGTGAAATTTATGCTTGGGTTCATATTAACCGTTGTCGTGAAAAACATCAATTGAAGACAGAAGCCCATTCAATGCACATGATCTTCAAAGGAAATCCAGGTACAGGGAAAACAACCGCTGCACGTCTTGTCGGTCGATTATTAAAAGACCTTGGATATTTAAGTAAAGGTCATTTTATTGAAGCAGAGCGGGCGGACCTTGTTGGGGAGTACATTGGCCAAACCGCACAAAAGACGAGAGAGCTGCTACAAAAAGCTCACGGAGGGGTCCTGTTCATTGATGAGGCGTATGCGTTAAATCGTGGTGGAGAGAAGGATTTCGGAAAAGAAGCGGTCGACACGCTCGTGAAAGCGATGGATGAAGGAAACCATTCGTTTATTTTAATTTTAGCTGGGTATTCGAAAGAAATGGAACAGTTTATTACGCTAAACCCTGGGCTTCCTTCACGATTCCCGATTCAGTTGGATTTTCCTGACTTTTCAATGGATCAGATGATGATGATCGCAGAGAATATGTTGCAATCAAGAGATTACGTATGGACGATTGATGCAAAAGAAAAACTGAAGAAGAAATTAGATGATCAAAAAGGTAGAGCAAGAGAACCGTTCAGTAATGGCCGGGCAATTCGAAACGCCATTGAAAAGGCGATCCGCTCTCACGCAGTTCGCATCGTGAAAGAACAAACAGAAAAAGACATCGATGCTTTAAAAACATTAACGGAACGAGATTTCTAGGAGGTTAGATCATTTGGAACGAGTGATCGTCGTAGCAGTTATTGAAGAAAACGAAAAAGAAGAAGAAGCACAGCAGTCGCTTGAAGAGTTAAAGAGCTTAGTCCACACCGCCCACGGAACGGTCGTTCACACCGAAACGCAAAACCGTAAAACCGCCCACGTCACGAGTTATGTCGGGTCAGGGAAGATGGAAGAATTAAAAGAGCTCGTTGAAGAACACGAGGCGGACGTGATCATCATTAACGGTGAACTTTCGCCTCGACAAGGCTATACGTTGAGTGCGAACACCGAAGCGGCGGTCATTGACCGTACGCAACTCATTTTGGACATTTTTGCTGAGCGCGCACGGACGAAAGAAGGACGAATACAAGTGGAGCTCGCGCAAATGACGTATTTGTTGCCAAGGCTTCGTGGACAAGGACATTCGTTGTCGAGGCTCGGTGGTGGAATTGGGACGAGAGGTCCTGGTGAGACAAAGCTTGAAACCGACCGCCGTCATATACAACGTCGGATGGACGAGTTAAAGCGCGAGTTAAAACGAATCGTCAAACACCGTCAGTTGCTCAAAAACAACAAACACCAACGCCTCGTCCCGAAAGTGGCGCTCGTTGGGTATACGAACGCAGGGAAAACGACGCTCTTAAATGCATTAACCGATGAAGAGGCGTTTGCTGAAGACCTTTTATTTGCAACACTGGACCCGTTAACCCGGGAATACCGCTTACCTTCTGGGTTACACGTCGCAATTAGTGATACGGTTGGTTTTATACGCGATTTGCCAACAACGTTAATTGCTGCCTTTCGCTCAACGCTTGAAGAAGTGTCCGACAGTGATTTGTTGCTACGTGTCATTGACGTCACGAGTCCGTACATGAGTGAAGAGCAAGAAACAATCGACACGTTATTAGAGGAACTCGGTGCAACAGGCATTCCGTCGATTACAGTATTGAACAAATATGATCGAACGAACCCAATTCCAAATGGGGTAGAACAACTGAAAAACCCGAAAGTCTACATTAGTGCAAAGCATAAAGACAACCTGGACGCTTTGAACGCGCAAATTGAAATCGCACTTAAAGAAGACATGCAGGCGTATACGTTAACTGTCGATGCTTCAGAAGGAAAGCGACTCGCACGACTCAAAACGACGACAATCGTCGAGCATATTGAATTTGATGAGAGCGATGAAGTGTATACGGTCACAGGCTTTGCAAACCGAAGCCATCCAGAAATAAATCAACAGTGAAAAGATGAAGGAGTTTCAACATGAATACAGTCATTCAACAATGGAACGATGAAACATTAGAAGAATTGCAACACATCTATAAACAAATCGACATCGTTTGTGAACAGAATCAAGCAAAAGTGCTTGATGCGTACCAAGCGGAAAGCATCTCAAGCTACCATTTGAATGGTTCAGACGGTTACGGGTATGACGATGAAGGACGTGACGCACTCGGTCGCGTTTACGCTCGTATATTCGGAACGGAAGCAGCGATCGTGCGTCCTCAGTTCGTATCAGGGACGCACGCCATTACAGCGGCGCTGTTCGGGAACTTACGGCCTGGAGATGAGCTCGTTTATGCAAGTGGAGAACCGTATGCGACGATGAAAGAAGTTGTAGGTTTAAACGGGGATCAAGCGGGGAACTTCAAACAATACGGGATGACAACAAAAGTCGTGCCACTTGATGACACAGGTCGTGTAGACGTTGCCCTCGTAAACGATACGATCACTGCGAAGACGAAATGGGTCGTTCTTCAACGCTCATGTGGGTATGACGATCGCCCGTCAATTTCTATTGAAGAGATGAAGTATCAAATCCAATCAATTAAAGCGCGACACGGTCACGTACATATTTTCGTTGATAATTGCTACGGAGAATTTGCGGAAGAACTTGAACCGGGTCACATCGGAGCCGATTTGTTAGCAGGATCTCTCATAAAAAACCCAGGCGGCGGCATTACGAAAACTGGCGGGTACATTGCCGGTAAAGAATCATTCGTCGTACAAGCCTCAGCTCGCCTTGCGGCTCCTGGCATTGGTATGGAAGCCGGAGCGACAGGTGCTTTTCTACAAGATGCGTACCATGGATTGTTTATCGCACCGACGGTCGTTGCCGATGCGATTAAAGGCGCCCATTATACAGCTTCGATGCTTGAGAAAGCAGGTTACGAAACGACACCGTCGTCAACGACGAGAAGAACCGATCTCATTCAAGCGGTTCAGTTTGGAAATGCGGAAGACATGATTTCATTTTGCCAAAGCATTCAACACCATTCTCCAATCGATGCGAAGGCAACACCAATTCCGGGACCATTACCTGGATATGACGGTGACGTTATTATGGCAGCAGGAACGTTCGTGCTCGGAGCGAGCATTGAGTTAAGTGCAGATGGCCCAGTAGCACCGCCATATACGGCTTACGTGCAAGGCGGATTAACGTTCGCACACTGTAAAGTTGCAATTCGAAGAGCGCTACAATCGATGATCGATTAGCTCATGTTAACTTTTTTAACATCATTTACGGAAAAAAGTTGACATGGTAGTACCGATCTCTTAAAATAAGTAATATATTCACACAATATAAGACGTAAAGCGGTTCTTTTCTCAGCAGGAGAAAGGGGGAGCAACATGGAACAGAGTGAACGATTGCATATGCCTTTGTTCTCCATTCGCATCGTGAAGGAATTAACCGATCTCACCCCAAGACAGATTCGTTACTATGAATCTCATGGGTTCGTAAAGCCTGCACGTACAGAGGGCAATCAGCGTTTATTCTCATTCGCTGATGTTGACCGGCTACTTGACATTAAGCAATTAATTGATCGTGGCGTCAACATGGCAGGCATTAAAGAGATGATGATGGAGCAAGAACAAAAGTACAAGAAAGAACAAGAAGAGCGTGAAGAACTGAAGAGGCTTCGCGAACAGATGAAGCGAGAAGCTCTGCACCATCCGAATCAGAAGAAAGCATCGATGATTCAAGGACAACTTTCACACTTCTACAAATCATAGTGATCCCTTACATCTGAACCCAATCAGATGTAAGTCACATACAGTGAAGCTTTAAGGCTTTGCATTATTAAATGAAAAGGGGAATAAAGACACATGGCAAAGTATACGCGCGAAGATATTACAAGACTTGCACAAGAAGAAGATGTCGTATTCATCCGTTTACAATTCACGGATCTTCAAGGAACGATCAAGAACGTAGAGATCCCTGTTGATCAATTAGAGAAAGCCTTAGACAATGAAATGATGTTTGACGGTTCTTCAATTGAAGGTTTCGTACGTATTGAAGAGTCAGACATGTACCTATACCCAGATCTTGATACGTGGGTTGTATTCCCTTGGACGCCAGATAAAGGCAAAGTCGCACGCTTAATTTGTGACATTTACGAGCCAAGCGAGCCAGGCGAAGCACCAACACCATTTGCAGGCGACCCGCGCGGCATTTTGAAGCGAGTACTTAAAGAAGCTGAAGAAATGGGCTTCACCGACTTCAACATTGGACCAGAGCCAGAATTCTTCCTTTTCAAGAACGACGAAAAAGGCGAACCAACAATGGAACTAAACGACAAAGGTGGTTACTTCGACCTTGCACCAACGGACTTAGGCGAAAACTGCCGTCGTGACATCGTTCTTGAACTCATGAAAATGGACTTCGAAATCGAAGCATCTCACCATGAGGTAGCGCCAGGACAACACGAAATTGACTTCAAATACGCAGATGCGATCACAACATGTGATAACATCCAAACGTTTAAATTAGCCGTTAAGACAATTGCTAGAAAGCACGGTCTTCACGCGACATTCATGCCGAAACCACTCTTTGGTGTGAATGGTTCAGGAATGCACTGTAACATGTCCCTATTCAAAGGTGACAAGAATGCTTTCTACGACGAAAGCACAAAGTCTCAGCTTAGCGAAACAGCAATGCACTTCCTAGCTGGAATCTTAGACCATGCGAAAGCATTTACAGCGATCACAAACCCAATCGTTAACTCGTACAAGCGCCTTGTACCAGGTTACGAAGCACCGGTTTACATCGCTTGGTCACTAAGAAACCGTAGCCCACTCGTACGAATTCCGTCTTCACGTAAGGCGAGCACACGGATCGAAGTACGTAGCCCAGACCCAGCAGCGAACCCATACCTTGCAATGGCAGCGCTTCTTGCATCTGGCCTTGACGGAATTAAGCGCAAGCTTCAAGCTCCTGAAGAAACAGACCGCAACATCTACATCATGAGCGAAGAAGAGTTACAAGAAGAAGGAATCGAAGCTCTACCAGGTAGCCTCAAAGGTGCCGTAGACGAACTCAAAGCTGACAAAGTCCTCGTAGAAGCCCTAGGCGAACACGCAATGGAACACTTTGTTGAAGCAAAAGAGATCGAATGGGACATGTTTAGAACGCAAGTGCACCCGTGGGAGCGCGAGCAGTATATGAGTTCTTACTAAGAGCTAGAAAGCCTTATCCTGAGAGGGATAGGGCTTTTTTATTTGGCCTTCAATATGAAGAAAGTATGCAAGATACAAATTGTAGAAGAGTAATAATTATTTTTCATTTCTGTGAACTTTTACAATGTTAGGCGTTTACGTGTTAAAGTATTGTTAGTACATTTAACATGGAGGGTTGTTTACAAATGGAATATATAACAATTCAGGAATTGAACAAAGTCGATGACAATAACGGCAGTGTCCGATTAATATACTCCGAGAGAGACATTAGAAAAGCTGTGAATGTGAGTGTGTCTGATGGTGTTTATGTTTTTAAGCAGTACGATTTAGCTTATGAGAAACGTGTTAAGTTGATTGAGCATATTGAAGATATGTGGGGTTCGTACCACTAAGATAAAATTCATATAAATGACTCAGTTTGAAACTGTTACTGATGAAAAATGGTACGTGTATTGATACAACTGATGTACTTTCTTTGTTGTGTACATCATCGGCAGAATTAAGTACGATTCCTAAAGCTAAAAGGAAGACGAAGTCATTGAAAGCTCAAAAAGAAAAATGGAAATAGTTGCTAGCTATTAAGTATTAATATTATAGATAATTAGTGCTATGATTGAGGTTCCATTATTTGCTCGCAATGGTCGAGTGATCACCCCGCAATTAACCGTGCGGGGTGTTTTTTACATAAAAAAGAGCAAAAAAGCACGCCCCATAAAGGGACGTGTCAAGGTTCATGCGAGAACAAAACAAAGGACTGCTGTAGTAAAATTATGTACAAGTTTTTAAGGAGGTATACATAAGATAAGGGAACGAACTTGCTGAAATTGTGACTCTCAACGCAATTACTCTGTATGGATAGCTTAACCAAAAGTTTTGGTGAATGTCAGCACAAAAGTGAACATGCTTATGTGAAATTGATAGCGGAGGGTCATGCAGCATCTATATCCCACTAGGGTGTTAGACGGCACCCTCCTTCACTATTATAATATGATGGCAATAAAGATTTATTATATGATTTCTGGAATTTAAATATTCAGTTTTTTAGCAAAGGGACAATTTTTAATTTGTATTTATTCTCGGTCCTGAGAACTTATCTTTATGGTTATTTTATTCTTCAATAATGTGTCTATTCAGATTATAGAAGTTTAAGAGTTTGAATACCACAGCGCGTAACCTCATCACCTACAGTGCACGAACGGTTTATAATAATACTATGGTTTGTAATAAGTAGTCCGACTTTTAGAAGGAGGAATTACTGTGAATGTTATTGTTAGTATTGCGAGTGCTCTTTGTAGTAGTGTGATCGTGTTTGTTTTATTTACCGTGTTTTTCACGCTGAATTCTCCGATGGTTGAGTATTACTTCATCATGACAGAAATACTGCCGATTTTCTTAGTATTCGTTATACCCTTACACGTTGTTTGTTTAATGGTTTACACACTTTTAAATAACAAAATCAATGTCTTATATGGAATATTGATTTTCTCAGGAATAAGTATTGTGATGGGTTCGCTAATTTCGTTGTTGCTAACAGGAACGTTGGTTGGTGAAGGGATGCTAATTAACATCGTCTATCTGTTATCAGGATTGCTGTTCTTTATCATTAATCGGTGGTTAAGTGTGAAATACGCATCCACACAACTTTAAAACAGTTGAAATTGACTAAGTGAAACCATTTTGGACTAAATTCCTGAAAAAGTTTTAGAAATCTATTAACAACCGTCACAAACGTCCGATATAAACCATGTAAGGATGACAAGGATGTCATTCAAATAGGTAGAATGGATGCTACCTAAACAACATTATAAGGACGTGACAAGTATGATTATTAACAACAACATGAGCGCAATGAACGCGCATCGCCAAATGGGAATGAACCAAACATCGATGCAAACATCAATGGAAAAATTGTCTTCAGGACAACGCATTAATCGCGCAGGCGATGACGCAGCAGGTCTAGCGATCTCTGAGAAAATGCGCGCACAAATCAGTGGACTGGATCAAGCAAGCCGTAACGCACAAGATGGTATTTCTTTGATCCAAACAGCTGAAGGTGCTTTAGACGAATCACATAGCATCCTTCAAAGAATGCGTGAACTCGCAGTACAATCAGCAAACGATACAAACCAAGATGACGTTGACCGTGAAGCTATTCAAGAAGAAGTAGATGCTTTGGCAGCAGAACTAGATCGAATCGCCGGTAATACGGAATTTAATAATAAAAACCTATTGAATGGTAGTTTTAAAGGTGAATTTCATATTGGCGCTAACTCAGGCCAAAGTATCAATGTTGAAATTGGTAACTTAAACTCTTCTACTCTAGGAGTGTCACGAGAAGGAGAAGCTGAGGTTGTAACTGGTTCAGTTAACAACGATAGTACTGTTCTAGGTGTAGAAAATCAAAATGCATTTGTTGATGGTAATAATAACGTTGTTGCTGTAGAAATCGGCAGTGAATGGTTTAACGTTAACGACGTTGAAGTAGATGAAAATGGAAGTTTAGCTGCAAAAGACGGGGCTGACAACATTGACGCACCAGCAGAAGTAACAACTCATACGCTTAATGGAGAAACTTACGTAGCAGAAGAGTTAAGTAGTGATGAGACAGTAACTGTTGACGGAAATAATGTTACAGTTGATTCAGGAACTACTGTTCTTAGAAATTCAGATGATGAGATTATTGCAATTCAAAATGGCTCATCATGGTATGAGGTAAGTGACCTTGAAGAAGATACAGAAAATGCAGGACAAATTGACTTCACTGAAAGTACTGCTGGAGATGTTACAACAAGTACAGCTGCATCTGTTGAATTAACAACTACAAAAGGAATTGATGTTTCTAACCAGGTAGCAGCAGATGGTGCTATTGATACGATCAATAGCGCAATTAATCAAGTTTCCGAGCAACGTTCTTATCTCGGTGCTATCCAAAATCGTCTTGAGCATACGATTGCTAACCTTGATAACGCTTCTGAGAACCTTCAAGCAGCTGAATCACGCGTGCGCGACGTAGATATGGCTCGTGAGATGATGGAATTCACAAAGAACAACATCCTTTCACAAGCTTCTCAATCTATGCTTGCTCAAGCAAACCAACTTCCTCAATCAGTACTTCAATTACTTCAATAATTAGGTCAAAACCTCGCCGTTAGGCGGGGTTTTTGTTTTTGAAGAAGAATAAAAACGTAATCAGTAATAAACTTTGCTGAAGTAAATTTTTTTAATTAATATTAATATATTGAAAAAAATAGAAAAGTTGTCGAAAATAGAGTTAGCAACTTAAATATAAAGGTAGGGTGTATAATGACAATAGAAAGAATCATTGTAAGGAACTATAAGAGCTTTCAAAATCTTGACTTATGTGTTAATAACGATATGAATTTGTTAATTGGAAATAACGGGACAGGGAAATCAACAATTTTGGAGATAATACATTTAGCTTTGACAGGAAATCTTCGTAATCGTCCTATTTATTATGAGATAAATCCTTATTTATTTAATATATCAGCTAATAATAAATTTGTTGAAGACGCAAGACGCTTTCAAGGAGGAGAAATAGAAACCGTTGAACCACCTAAAATTTTAATTGAGATATATTTTTCAGAATCTGATGATCAAGAATTAAATAAATTTCGAGGCACAGAGAATTCATTAATTAAAGATCTTTTAGGATTTAGTCTTTCAATTAGATTTGATGAAAGATATAGCGAGGAGTATAGAGAGTACTTGGCTAACAAAGAGATTTCTTACATACCAACAGAATATTATTCTATAGAGTGGAGAAGTTTTGGGGACTCAATAATTACACCAAGATCAATTCCTTTTAAATCGTACCTAATTGATTCAAACGATGCGTCTTTTGGTCAACTTCCTCAAAAGCATTTTATGGGAATAATTGATAATACTTTAGATAACAAGCAACGTGCTAATCTTTCAGTCCTATATCGAGAATATAAGGAACAATTTGCTAAAAGAGATGAAGTAATAGAATTGAACAAAATTTTAAATGAGAAGAAGAAAGGATCATTTAATAAAGATGATCCTAAAGAGTTAACACTCTCACTTGATGTAAGCCGGAAAACGAGTTGGGAATCTGCTGTAAATGCTTACATCGATAATATTCCGTTTGATAATATAGGAACCGGAAATCAAAATATGCTAAAGTCTGTTTATGCAGTGCAAAATCGTAAAGATAAGCAGACAATATTATTAATGGAAGAACCAGAGAATCACTTATCTTTCTCAAATATGCGTAAATTACTTTCTCGCTTGGAAGAGTTATCAGTAGGTCAACAAGTTTTTATTTCTACTCATAATTCATATGTGCTTAATAAGCTTCATTTAAATAAGTTAATACTGCTTAGTCGTGAAAACCATAGTGCTATGAACAATCTAGATGATGAGACAGTACGTTATTTTCAGAAAATGCCGAATTATAATACCCTAAGATTTATACTTTCCGATAGAGTTATATTGGTGGAAGGTCCAGCCGATGAATTAATCGTAACTAAATGTTACACAGCTAAGTATAATGGTAAAGTTCCATTAGATGATGGGGTTGATGTTTTTAGTGTTAATGGGCTATCATTTAAACGGTTTTTAGATATTGCAAAACTTTTAAAAATAGATACTTCAGTAGTTACTGACAATGATGGTGATTTTGCTAAGAATATAGAAAAAAAATATGCTGATTATAGGGAAACATTTATCAATATATGTGCTGATCAAAACAATACTTTAAAGACGTTAGAGCCGCAATTTCTATATGCAGGGGAGAACTATGAAAGTCTTAAGAAGGTTTTGGATAAGGAAGATTTGACAGTGGAAGAGTTAGAGAATTATATGCAAAAAAACAAGACTGATTGGGCGTTGAAAGTTCTTATGGATGATGAGGAAGAATTTGATTTTCCGGGGTATATAAAAAATGCCGTACGTTAAAAGAATAATTCAAGCTGGTGCAGGGACGGGAAAAACTACTCTATTAATTAAAGAGGCTCTTATTAATATACAAGAAGGAAAGGTGCTTTACCTTACTTACACAAGAAACAACTTACGATCAATGAAGGATGATATTTTAAAGGATAAAGGATTTATACCTAAAGAAATTGAATGTCGAACTTGGATAGAGTTTTTATTAAATGAATTAGCCAAACCATACAGAAAATTAGTTGAAATTCCTGCTATTGAAGGTTTAGACAATACTATGGAAAGCAAAATACCTAAGAAGAAAGGTGTCACTACTGAGAACGTAAAGTACTATATTAATCGTCAGAATAAATTATATTCTGAGAGACTTGCTCAACTCATTTGTGAGGTTAATAACAAGATTAATGGGATGGTTTTTAATAGAATCAATAAAATGTATAGTACTATTCTAATTGATGAAGTTCAAGATTTGAATGGTTATGATTTAGAAATAGTAAAAGAGCTATATAATTTAGAATGTAATATTATTATTGTTGGTGACCATAGACAATCAACATATTCTACTAACAGTGGTAGAAAACACTCTAAATATAAAAATAGTAAGATATTTAATTTCTTTAAAGAAGAAATGAGTATTAAAGAAATAGAACAGTTAAATGACTGTTACCGATGTAATCAAGAGATATGCGATTTTGTAAATCCTTTATATGATGATCTTGAGTTGAGAGCAGTCAGAAAAAGCAAGAAATTAGAGGATGAAGGAATTATTCTTATAGAAAATCAAAGCAATTTACTTAGTCATATTCAAAATAGGGAACCCACAATTCTTCACTACGATAAAAGAATATTTAAAAAGGCTGAAAAATATGGTCTACCAAATAATTTGGAGTATTTGACCTTTGGTACATCTAAAGGTGTAACAAGAGATCATGTTTTAATTTTCCCGACTTCAGAAATGAAAAATCATGCTATGAGAATTGACACTAACTTTAAAGAACAATCTTTAGCAAAATATTACGTAGCGTTGACTCGTGCTAGACATTCTGTTGCAATATACATTGGTAAATAATCTAATAGAATGCTCATCTAATGGCAAATGTTTATCCTAACAGCAAATAAGTGATAGTGATTATTTAAGAGTAGTAAGCTTAGGTTTTGCTGTATCCATTAATGAAATTCAAATTTTTCTATTATTGTGCTAACTAATCTGCAAACTAAATTGCTAACAAACTAATTACAAACACTTGGAATTAACCGAGATCGCACAGGGGAGAGGGATACCAACAATCCAGTACTCATGGGTTTCATGGGGAAATGAAGCCCGTACAAAACCCCTGATACAGAAATGGTAAAGTAGTGTTCAGCTTTTCAAATCCATCTATGGGCTTTATATAAAAATTTATGAATTAATGGTTTATTGGAATGGAAGAGCTTTCTCCATTAAAATTATTTATACCAGTCCTCTTATCTCTATGTCTATAGAAGATTAGGTTACTCGTTAATAGAAAAAAATAATCTTTAAAAATGACGCTTTTAAACAAAACGCTAAGATTTTTTAAGCTTAGTTAGATAAGTTCTATACATTTAACCAACTAAGCAACATTCCAACCCCATTGCCATATATATACCCTACACAGTAGACCTAGGGGTGTTGCAATGAACAAGCTTCGCGAGTACTTTGAAAACAATAATGACCGCTTAATTCACAAATGGGATCATTATTTCGACATTTACGAGCGGCATTTTGAGCGTTTTGTTGATAAAGATGTGAACGTAATGGAGATTGGAGTCTTTCACGGTGGTTCGCTTCAAATGTGGAAGGACTATTTCGGGAAAGAAGTGAACATTTACGGGTTGGATATAAATCCGACTTGTAAGTCGTTTGAAGAAGACCGAGTGCAAGTACTAATTGGCGACCAAGGCGATCGTGAGTTTTGGAAGTCGATCAAGCCAACGTTGCCGACGTTTGACATCATCATCGATGATGGTGGGCACTCGATGGATCAGCAAATCATTACGTTTGAAGAGATGTTTCCGTTGCTTTCAGAGAATGGTGTTTTTCTTATTGAAGATTTGCATACGAGTTACATGAGTTATTATGCTGGTGGCTATGAGAAGGCGAACACATTTATTGAGTATTCGAAGAAACGGATCGATGAACTGAATGCGTGGCATTCTGAAGACGAGCGGTTGCAGGTGAATGACTTTACGAAGTCGGCGTATTCAATGAGTTATTACGACAGTGTATTAGTCATTGAAAAAAGGCCGATGCAGCCACCGTTCCACAAAACATCAGGAAAACCTTCGTACTAGTACATCTTGAGGCATTGTAACAATTCTTTGTTAATGTACTAAATCGTAAATGGTGTATGAATTGTTTGTTAATTGATTGTAAAACCGATTGTCGTGGATGGTTGTGAGGGATATAGTAAAGGAAGTCCAAACTTCTTCGCTTGCAGCTTACCTACTGTAAGTAAGGAGAAAGAGCGCTACAGCTTTTTGTAGCGTTTTTTTTATTGGACGGTTTGTCAATCTAAGTGCAACAGTTCATGTTGAAAAGCCTCGTGCGCCGTTTTCCAATTTAAACATTTGCGTGGGCGTCCATTAATTAAACGAAGGGCATTCTCCATTTCTCCCTCAGATACAAGACTTAAATCATATGCTTTCGGAAAGAACTCGCGCAGAAGACCATTGGCATTCTCATTACTCCCACGTTGCCAAGACGAATAAGCATCTGCGAAATAGATGCGTAGTGGGAGATCGGCCTCGATCCTTGAATAGCACGCAAATTCTTTTCCTCGGTCCACGGTCGCTGTTTTCAGCGCTCCGGACGGCAGTAACTTATGCAAGCTTTTAATGGCTGACTCCATAGAAGCTGCCGTACGATTCGGCATCTTAAAGACGATATACCAACGTGTCTTGCGCTCAATAAGCGTAGCCATACAACCTTTACTTTTTCCACGGCTCGAGACGACCGTATCGAGTTCCCAATGACCAAATGTTTCGCGTTTTCGAATGTCTTTCGGTCGCTTTTGAATGGTAGTACCGATGTTAAAGCGCCCGCGTGTTTCTTTCGGTTTCTGACGTTTCCCCTTGTGGCGAAGGACCTGAACATTACGTTCGAGAAACCCTTGATAAAGCCATCTGTACAAGGTCTTGAAAGATAACGTTTCAAAAAATAGACGATTTACAATCTGCTCTGGAGACCACGTTTGATCTAGCTTTTCTTGTATAATCCGAGCGAGCTCAGGACTCCACTTCCCATCAGGGCGACATGCTAGGCGCCGCTTATGAGCGATGTCTTGTGCGATCTCAGAACGGTATTCTTGAGTAACGACAGTATTGCGACGAAGCTCCCTTGATATCGTGGAAGGACTTCTTCTTAGTTCATCGGAGATTTTCCGAATCGAGTATCCTATTTTCTGTAGCGTTTCAATACGCGCTCGTTCAAATGTGGTAAGATGTTGATAGCTCATGACAAAGCCTCCGTAGGTGTATTTGTGTGGTTACAATCCATCTTACACAAGGCTGTCATGAGCTGTCTTTATTTTTAGGTGTTGCACTTGATTTTACAATTCGTCATTGTTAAAAAATAAATAGTAACCATAAATATATTATGTAAACTAATAATTAAAATCTGTGATTACCACAGATTTTAATGAATGGTACGAAGGACGCCAGTGACTTTGCCGAGAATTTGGCAGTTGGTTAATAAAATCGGTTCCATTGAATCGTTTTCTGGTTGAAGACGAATGTGGTTTCCTTCATTAAAGAAGCGTTTCACTGTTGCTTCTTGGTCTTCGGTCATCGCAACGACGATGTCGCCGTTCTCTGCGGTGCGTTGTTGGCGAACGATGACACGGTCACCGTCAAGAATGCCGGCATTAATCATACTTTCCCCAACAATCGTAAGCATGAACACTTGGTCATGACCGACATAAGATTCAGGCAATGGAATGTATTCTTCAATATTCTCAACAGCAGTAATCGGTTGTCCGGCCGTTACTTTCCCGATCATCGGTACGTAAGAAGTTGGCGCCGGTACTTCGCCTTGTGTATAAGATGAGGACTGCGTTGCATTCGTTTCATTTTGTGCATCGAGGTGCAACACTTCGATTGCTCTCGGTTTCGTAGGATCGCGTCGAATAAAGCCTTTTTTCTCTAAGCGAGCAAGATGTCCGTGGACGGTCGAGCTTGAGGCAAGTCCAACGGCTTCCCCGATTTCTCGAACTGATGGGGGATACCCTTTCGCTTTAACATTGGATTTAATGTACGTAAGAATCTTCTCCTGGCGTGGAGACAATTTTGACACCGTCGTTCACCTCACAATTTCTAAATTTTTACTATGTCGAATATAGCATACAAAACATGTGTTTGCAAACATCCGTTCTATTTTTCCTCTTGACACGAACGTTCGTTCTTAGTTATAGTCGATATACGAACAAACGTTTTGGGGAGATGAGAATTGTGAAGAGAATGCAAAGCTTTATAAGAAGAACATCAATTGAAGAGTGGGCAATTTTAGTATTATTCTTTGTTGCTGTAATTGCCATGTTAACGGTTGCGAACATAGGTTTTTAATATGAAGTTTAATGATTAATTCAGCTTGAATCTGAATATTCGTAATTATAGGTTTATCATTGGGTTTGTAAGGGAATAAGATCTATAGATTTGTGTAAGTTGTACGGATTATCGATATAGGTCTATGTTAAGCAATTCTGCTGTTGCCTTGAGCAAGCGCATACAATCGTGTACGCTTAAGTAGTACGATCTCTTGATAAGGGAGGGATTCACGTTGAAGTCACAAGAGAGAATTGATCGAATGAATGAACTTGCAAAGCGCTCAAGAACGATTGGTCTGACGAGTAGAGAAATCGAAGAGCAGCAATCATTACGAGTGGAGTATTTCGACAATTTACGGAATACATTCCGCAATCAATTACAATCGGTCACACTCGTAAACGAAGACGGACAAGATGTAACTCCCAAAGAAGTCGATTGCATAAGTCCTAAGCGTTCTTATTAATGCAGGAATGGCACCGCTTGCCTGGACGTACTTTTCCAGGTTTTTTATTCACCTAATAATCGAACATATATTCCCTTAGTCTGTTCGTCATTAAGGTTGTTTTGCCTCGTGAAACCGTTTATCATAAGGGTGTAGACTATTTAGGTTGAATTGAGAGGATGAATCACCTTGAACAGAGTGGAAGAGAAAGCAATCAATACGATCCGTACGCTATCAATTGATAGCATTAATCGTGCGAATTCTGGACATCCAGGATTGCCGATGGGAGCTGCGCCAATGGCGTTTGCTTTATGGACAAGACACCTTAATCACAATCCGAAGCAACCGGATTGGTGGAACCGTGACCGTTTCGTGTTGTCAGCAGGACATGGTTCGATGCTTCTATATAGTTTATTGCATTTAAGTGGCTATGAGCTTTCCATGGAAGAATTGAAGAACTTCCGTCAATGGGGAAGTAAAACCCCAGGTCACCCAGAGTTCGGTCATACGCCTGGAGTCGATGCAACCACTGGACCACTCGGTCAAGGTCTTGCGATGAGTGTTGGTATGGCAATGGCTGAGACGCATCTAGCAAGCACGTACAACAATGCAGATCATACGCTTTTTGATCATTATACGTATGCGCTTTGTGGCGACGGTGACGTTATGGAAGGTGTTGCTTCTGAATCCGCATCACTTGCTGGACATTTAGGGTTAGGCAAGTTGATCGTGATGTACGATTCGAACGACATTTCATTAGACGGTGACTTGAACCGTTCATTCTCAGAAGACGTATTAAAGCGTTATGACGCATACGGTTGGCATACGATTCTCGTTGAAGACGGGAACGATGTAGATGCGATCGACGCTGCCATTCAAGCAGCGAAAGAAGATCCACGTCCGAGTATGATCGAGATTAAGACGGTCATCGGTTTTGGTTCTCCGAACCGTGCAGGTACGAACGAAGCGCACGGTAAGCCGATGGGCGCCGACGAATCAACACTCATTAAAGAGAGCTACAAATGGGATCATGAAGAATTCCACGTGCCAGACGAAGTACGTAGTTTATTTAGTGAGAAGGAAGAAGAAGGAGCCGCTACTCATAAAGCGTGGCAAGACGTGTTCGCTTCTTATGAAAGCGCTCATCCTGAACTCGCGGCGGAACTCAACCGTGCGTTTGACCGTGAGTGGAACGTCGCTGATCTTCAAAAGCTTCCGAAATACACCGTTGGAGAAGATAAGCTTGCGACTCGTAAAGCATCAGGGGACGTGATTCAAGCACTTTCTGAAGAAGTGAACGGGTTCTTCGGTGGTTCTGCGGACCTTGCTTCTTCGAACAACACACTCATGAACGCTCATGAAGACTTTACGAAGGAAAACCGTTCTGGCCGTAACGTCTGGTTCGGTGTTCGTGAATTCGCGACCGCTGCAGCGGTAAACGGAATTATGCTTCACGGTGGTTTACATGCATACGGAGCGACGTTCCTCGTTTTCTCTGATTACATGAGACCTGCGATTCGTCTGTCTGCACTTATGAATGTACCGGCAACGTACGTGTTTACGCATGACAGCATTGCAGTTGGTGAAGACGGCCCAACACACGAACCGGTTGAACAAACGGGCTCACTTCGCATGATCCCGAACTTGGCGGTTATCCGTCCGGCGGACGCGAATGAAACGACTGCTGCTTGGAAGTTGGCGCTTGAAGCGAAAGACCACCCAACAGCACTTATTCTTACGCGTCAAGGTTTGCCAACGATGATTGATGCGGACGCAGCTTACGAGCAAGTGAAAAAGGGAGCGTACGTCTTAAGTGATAGTGGTTCACCTGACGTTACACTACTTGCGACAGGTTCTGAAGTGTCGCTTGCACTTGATTCGAAGAAAGCACTTCATGAAAAGGGCATTGAAGCGCGTGTCGTAAGCATGCCGAGCCAAGAGTGGTTTGAGAAGCAATCAGCATCTTATAAAGAAGAAGTATTGCCATCAGACGTCCCTGTTGTTTCCATTGAAGCAGGTACAACGTTTGGTTGGGAACGTTACACAGGCCGCACTGGCGCATCTATTGGAATTGATACGTTTGGCGCGTCTGCACCTGGAGATCTCGTGATGGAGAAATTCGGATTTAACGTCGACAATGTCGTGAGCACTGTCACAAACGTTCTAAAATAATACCGCGAAGAGCAGGGGCTACGTACAGTCTCTGCTCTTTGTTTTCGACTAGGGGCGTCATTCTTACAAATAATCGAACGATCTGACGACATTAGAAGGAAAGACTTGCATAGAACGACACGTTTTTTACCTTTTGTTTGGTATGATATGGGAAACAAGAAGGAGGCGGTCTCAGTATGCATCGTTATGACATTTACTTATTAAAAACAGAATATGCGAACTCTTTTGTACGTGCAGAAGACAAGCTATTTCGTCTTTTTAAAGAATATGAGACGGTAAAGCCGTTGTATGAGATCGTCAAAAAACAAATCGATTACATTTGTCGACCGTTATCGATGGACGAGATAACGGAACAGTTACCTTTTCATAAAAAGAAAATTGCTGGTGGTAAAGTAATTTTCATTGAGCACAATCAAGAAATGAAAATGTCGATTAGTGAGCAGCGCATTCAGCTTTGGAGCGAAGAAGGGCTTGATGATGAATGGCCTTGGTTTGATACGTTGCAATCGCTTGATCCGTACTTTTTTGCGTGTGACGTTCAGCGAGAAAAGTACGGCTGGTTAAAGCCGGTTAAATTCAAATCCCTCTTAATCTGAGTGGTTCTGGACTTTTCATAAGTAGTAACTTACGGTATAATGATGGTGTTTGTTTAGGACAAACATCTGTTTTTATTAGATACTGCTTATGGATAAGGGTAAGGAGGAAATGATTTGAGCACTATTTGGGTCGTGTTAATTGCGCTTGCTGCTCTATTAGGTGGGGTTGCATTAGGCTTTTTCATCGCACGTAAAACAATGATGAATTACATGAAGAAGAATCCACCAATTAATGAGCAAATGCTACGCGTCATGATGATGCAAATGGGACAGAACCCATCGCAAAAGAAAATCAATCAAATGATGAAAGCAATGCAAAAGCAGCAAGACGTTAGCAATAAAAAGTAACAACAAACACCTCCAACACTCGAGGTGTTTTATCATTTCTCTGCGAATTTTGCATGATTAGAGAGAATCAGTGTATGATAGGTGCATAAGGGTACATAGTGGAAGGAGAGCAAAGTCATGACAGAATCGACGCTGTTGCTCTTAACGACAATTATGGCAGTTCTTATGAGTTCAGCCGTCATTATGATTCGTCTGAAAGCAATTAAAAGACCTGCTTCTGTAAAGAAGATAATCATCCCGCCAATCATGATGAGCACAGGGTTTTTGATGTTCGTCTATGAACCGGCGCGACTTGAAACGTTACAAATCTTCGGGCCGTTAATTACGGGTGTGATTTGTTCGTATTTTTTAATTCGAACGTCGAATTTTCACATTCGTGAAGGCGAAATTTATATGGAACGTTCGAAGATGTTTATCTACTTACTTGTCGGTTTATTAATTGCTAGAGTAATCGTGAAGTTGATCCTCGGCGAGCAAGTCGTTTTGCCGCAACTAGCAGGAATGTTTTTCTTACTTGCTTTTGGGATGATTTTACCGTGGCGAATCGCAATGCTCTATTCGTTTAAGAAGATTCACCGAAAAGCAACTCGTGACGGCACACTTTGGAATTTGTCGATGAAAGGCGAACGCACATAACAAAAAAACTCACAGTTCTCTGTGAGTTTTTTTTAGGAAAGAAGATGTTCGTATTGCTCATAGCTCATGTTCTTCTCATCGAGTTTCCGCCGTAGAAACTTATGATCACGTTTTGGTGTTGCTAAAATGTATCCGCGTATGAGCAAGTCTTCTGATATGCTATTTGCTTTCTGTTCTAGCGCAAGTTCGCCAATTTTCCCTGCAATCTTCTCACGTGCCACGTCTTTAAAAAGATCGGGAACCGGGGAGATTAATTCTTCGAGCAAATCGCTCTGTTGCTTCGTCCAAAGGTGTCTCGTTTTCTCAAGATAATAGTCTTGCCAATCGAGAACCGAGTTGCCGTCTTCTTTCGGAAGACGCTTCAAAAACTTTCGAAACATAAAGAACCCACCGATGAACATAAAAACGATCATAAAGACGCCCCAAAAAACGATAAACCACATAAATAGATTTTCTAACACGTCGTTCACCTCAGTCGTATAATCAATTCTTATCATAGCATATAAGAAAAAAGTTGAACAAGGGATGACGATTTTTGCACTTTTAGTTTCGACAAATTAGCGAACGTATTATATGATAGGAGTAAAGGGAGGGATTTGATGAGTAAAACAAACGATCTCTATCAAGCCAAACAAACATTCGACGTTAATGGTAAATCATATGTTTATTATGATTTAAAATCACTAAACAACGTCGCAGACGTATCGAAACTTCCATATTCTATTAAAGTATTATTGGAATCTTTATTAAGACAGCAAGACGGAAAGGTGATTAAGCCTGAGCACGTAGAAAGCCTTGCGAAGTGGGGCAAAAAAGACGGTGGCAGCGAAGATGTGCCGTTCAAACCTTCACGTGTTATTTTGCAAGACTTTACAGGTGTTCCAGCAGTTGTAGACTTAGCGTCACTACGTAAAGCGATTGCAGACTTCGGTGGCGATCCTGAATCAATCGATCCAGCGATTCCAGCGGACCTCGTCGTTGACCACTCTGTACAAGTTGACAAGTTCGGTACAAGTGATTCACTTATGAAGAACATGAACCTTGAGTTCGAACGTAACGAAGAGCGTTACAAATTACTAAGCTGGGCAACAAAAGCATTCGAAAACTACAGTGCTGTTCCACCAGCAACAGGAATCGTTCACCAAGTGAACTTAGAGTACTTAGCGAACGTCGTTCACGTGAACGAAAATGCTGAAGGTGAGCGTGTTACGTTCCCTGATACACTCGTCGGTACTGACTCTCATACGACGATGATCAACGGTATTGGCGTTCTTGGTTGGGGCGTTGGTGGTATTGAAGCGGAAGCAGGAATGCTTCAACAACCTTCATACTTCCCAGCACCAGAAGTTGTCGGTGTACGTCTTGAAGGAAGCCTTCCAGATGGCGCAACTGCAACTGACTTAGCACTTAAAGTGACACAACTTCTTCGTTCGAAGAACGTTGTTGGTAAGTTCGTTGAGTTCTTCGGACCAGGACTATCAGGCATGTCACTTGCTGATCGTGCGACAATCTCAAACATGGCACCAGAATACGGTGCAACATGTGGTTTCTTCCCAGTTGACGAAGAAGCATTGAACTACATGCGCCTAACAGGTCGTTCTGAAGAACAAATCGCTGTTGTTGAAGCTTACACGAAAGCAAACGGCATGTACTTCACTCCAGACGCTGAGGAGCCGACATACACGCAAGTTGTAAAACTTGACATGAGCACAATCGAGCCTTCATTAGCAGGTCCAAAACGTCCACAAGACATGATTGAACTTGACAACATGAAGTCTGCATTCGAAAAAGCGGTTACTGCACCAGCAGGCAACCACGGTTTCGGTCTTGAGAGCTCTGAGCTTGATCGCTCTGTAGAAGTTGCTCACCCTAACGGTAAGAAGTCTGACCTTGCAACGGGTGCCGTAACAATCGCAGCGATTACGAGCTGTACGAACACGTCTAACCCATCAGTAATGATCGGTGCTGGACTTGTTGCGAAAAAAGCAGTAGAAAAAGGTCTTGACGTGCCTGAGTACGTGAAAACATCACTTGCACCAGGTTCAAAAGTTGTTACGCGTTACCTAGAGGATTCAGGTCTAATGCCTTTCCTTGACAAACTTGGATTCAACCTCGTTGGGTACGGTTGTACGACATGTATCGGTAACAGTGGTCCACTTCCAGATGAAATTGAGCAAGCGATTGCAGATAACGATCTTCTCGTTTCTTCAGTGCTTTCTGGTAACCGTAACTTTGAAGGACGTATTCACCCACTTGTACGTGCCAACTACTTGGCTTCACCGCCACTCGTTGTTGCTTACGCACTTGCAGGTAATGTGAACTTTGACCTTCGTAAAGATTCTTTCGGAAAAGACAGCGACGGAAACGACGTTTATTTCAGCGACCTTTGGCCATCATCAGCTGAAATCGAGCAGTTCATCCGTGAGAATGTTTCTCCGAAATTGTTCAAAGATGAGTACGAGAACGTGTTCGACAACAACGAACGTTGGAACGCATTACAATCAAAAGACAATGCGAACCTTTACAACTGGGATAGTGAGTCTACGTACATTCAAAACCCACCGTTCTTTGAGAACATGTCTGAAGATCCACAAGACATTAAGCCACTTACAGACCTTCGTGCGATCGGTAAGTTCGGCGATTCTGTTACGACAGACCACATTTCTCCAGCAGGTTCAATTGCGAAGAACAGCCCTGCCGGTGAGTATTTGATGGAAAAAGGTCTTAAGCCTTCTGAATTCAACTCTTACGGTTCACGCCGTGGTAACCATGAAGTCATGATGCGTGGTACATTTGCGAACATCCGCATCAAGAACCAATTGGCACCAGGCACTGAGGGTGGCTATACGACGTACTGGCCAACAGGTGACGTCATGGCGATCTATGACGCTGCGATGAAGTACAAAGCAGACGACACGGGCCTTGTCGTTATGGCTGGTGAAGACTACGGAATGGGAAGTTCACGTGACTGGGCAGCGAAAGGTACAAACCTTCTTGGCATCAAGATGGTTATCGCGCAAAGCTTTGAGCGTATCCACCGTAGTAACCTTGCCCTTATGGGTGTACTACCACTTCAATTCAAAAAAGGCGAAGGTGCAGACTCTCTCGGCCTAACAGGTAAAGAGACGTTCAGCATCAACATTACAGATGACGTAACACCACGTGATACAATTTCTGTAACAGCAACGGATGAAGCTGGTAAAACAACAACATTCGAAGCGATTGTCCGCTTTGACTCTGAAATTGAAATCGACTACTACCGCCACGGTGGAATCCTACCGATGGTACTACGTAGCAAGCTAAAAGAAGCAGCGAAGAAATAAGCTTCTATTAAAAAGCACCCCTTCTTGGGGTGCTTTTTTTGTTGTGCGAAGATGAAACGGCTCTGATTGTGATCAGCCGAAGAGAAAACCGTCACGATCAGCGGGGTTCTGCTCACATAGAGCAGGTTATGTGAATAGCACCTTTACTCCAACTCATAATTTCACGCACCGTAATAAGCTATTTCCCCAGACCCATGCCATCAACCAGCCACACCGAGAATAATTCTCTTCCAATTGCGCACGTTAATGTGGAAGTGTAAGGTGGGGTGTTGATGGACCAACTAGTGGAATTGTGGGAAGGATCTTCGTCGTTACCGTTATACGGGTTTGCGGTTCGAGCGTTGATCGTTTATGTGTACATTTTTACGATGATCAAATTGCTCGGTCAGCGGTCGATGGCAACAGTTGATCCGTTGGACTTTATATTTGGTGTTGTCATCGGGGACATTCTTGGTGAACCACTCGCAACCGGGGACAGTGAATTGGGGGGGCCGTTTCTAGCAGCGGCAACGATTGGTGCCTTACATTGGTCGCTATCGTATATTGCGCTTAAACTCCCGAAGAAATCTCGTCGTTTCCTTGAAGATGAGCCGTACATTCTTGCGAGTAACGGTGTGTTTCATGAGAAAATCTTAAGAAAAGCGAACATGACGATTGAACAAGTACTTATGGAACTTCGGCAAGCGAGTAGTTCAGATTTAAATGAGATCGACACGGTCGTGCTTGAGCAAAATGGGAAGGTTAGTGTTATTAAAAAAGCGCGTTTTGACCAGTTAACTCCAGATGATATGAACATCTCAACGAACGATAAAGGGTATGCATCGGTCATCATTTCGGATGGGACGCTTAAGAAAAAAAACCTTCCTGAGCATTTATCGGAAGAGAAATTTTATAAGCAATTGAAGAAAAGGGGTTATGATTCGGCCGATAACATTTTCTTGTTAACGATCAATCGCAACAATGAATGGTACATTAGCCCAAAAGAAGATGCATAAAATTGTCCGCTTCTACCCATAATGTGGAAAAGGAGATGATTTGTGTATGAAACGTATTAAAAAAGCTCGTTTCCAGGAACTTCTTCGGACGAATCGGGAACAAATTATGAATGACCGTGAGGCATTAGAAAAAATCGACGCAAAACTGGATTCAAAACGTAAAGCTTAGTATTAAAAAGCCTTAAAAGACGGAAACTCCCGATCTTTTAAGGCTTTTTTTCTTCTGAATTGTGCAGTTTCTGCTTTTTTTGATGGCTAGTGCTTGATTGCGTAATCGTTATTTTATATGCTAGAAAAATATAGAACTTTATGGATAAGGGTGTAGATCATGTTAAAATCTGAAGTACCAGTACAAACACGATACGCAGAAACCGATCAAATGGGTGTGATTCACCATTCACAGTACTTGATTTGGTGTGAAATAGGTCGAACGGATTTAATTGAGAAATTTGGCTTCTCCTATGCGCAGATGGAAGCAGAGGGGTTGCTTTCTCCTGTGACTGAAGTGAACCTTTCCTATAAAAAAGCGATCCGTTACCCAACTGTCGCAACAGTCGCGACGTGGTTAGAGTCTTACACAGGCATTCGCGCCACGTATGGCTACGAAATTAAGGATGAAAGCGGAGATGTCTGTGTAGATGGGACGACTACGCACGTCGTCGTTCGTAAGGAAGATTTCCGTCCTGTTTCGATTAAGAAGGCAGCACCGGATTGGCACGCTGTATATAAAGAACAAAGTAGGACGTGAAAGGTTGAGAAGGCGTGGCATTTGGAATTAACAAACAAGAGCTCATGCAATGGAAAGAACGAGCGAAACAAGGTGAGATTAGTATTTTAACGCACTACTGGGTTGATGAACGTTTCCCAGGGTGCGATTCTGTAACCAAAGTCGCCTGTTCAGACATTGAGAAATTGCTACAATGGGGGAAGAGCTACGGCTTTCGTCCGGAGTGGGTCCACGAACGGGGAGAATTATCACATTTTGACGTTTTTGGTGATCATCAAAAACACGTCTTAGAACGTGAAGGACTCATAGAGCAATATGAGCGTTTCGTAAATACAAAACCATCGTAAAGGGTGAGCGAATTGAACCAAGCGTCCATTCAACAAGCTTTAGAAGTCGAATCTACGATTGATCCGAAAGAACAATATACGAAAAGAAAGCAATTTGTAAAAGACTACTTAACCAAAACGGGAACGAAGGGTTTTGTTCTTGGCATTTCAGGAGGACAAGACTCGACGTTACTAGGAAAGATGGCGCAAGAGGCTGTTCGCGAAATGCGCGAAGAAACTGGAGATGAATCGTACACGTTTTTAGCACTGCGATTGCCGTATGGAGTTCAGCACGATGAAGATGATGCGGTTCGCGCGGTTGAGTTCATCAACCCAGATCAGCTGTTAACGGTGAACGTGAAGCAAGCGGTCGATGCTTCGGTTGCGGCGTTTGAAGAAGCGAGTGGCAAGAAGATGAGTGATTTTATAAAAGGGAATACGAAGGCGAGGGAGCGAATGAAAGTGCATTATGATTTCGCTGCTAGCCATCAACTACTCGTTATTGGAACGGATCATGCTGCAGAAGCAATCACAGGGTTCTTTACGAAATTCGGAGACGGAGCGTGTGATTTGACGCCGTTGTTCGGCTTAACGAAAAGACAAGGACGTAGCGTTTTACGATGGTTAGATGCGCCGAAAGAAACATATGAAAAAGTGCCAACGGCAGATCTAGAAGACGATCGCCCAGGGTTGTCAGACGAAGAAGCACTCGGTTTAACTTATGAACAGATTGACGATTTCCTTGAAGGGAAATCAGTTACAAAAGACGTAGAGGAGAAACTCATTTCTCTCTACAAAAAGACAGAACATAAACGCCAAGGTCCTGTAACACCGACGGACACATGGTGGAAACAATTGTAAGTTCGCATTGGGATAGGAGTTGCTTTGATGGGGTGGAAGTATTGGATGCTCTTGGGGCTCGTTTTAATTTTAGGCTTTATGGCTGGAATGTTTTATGGATCGAGCTCTAATACGGTTAACCAAGTAGTAGATGACAATCTACTCACAACCGAAGAGACTGCACAAGTAGGGAGTTTTATCATTTCAATTCATGAAGCCTACTTGGAGGAAACGGAAGATGAAGATTATGTGATCGTGGACGTTTCATTCTTCAATGAATCGGACACAAACACCCAGTTAGCTCCGATGAACTCTTCGGTCATTGACGATGAAGGGTATGAGTATCAACATGATTCATCATTTGGAGACCAACGACTGATGGGAGGACAAATCCGACCAGGAGGTCAACGAAGAGGAACGCTTGCTTATCCAGTGAATGATGTAGAATCATCGTTTGAATGGGTCTATTCAAATCATGCAACGGGTCAGCAAGGGGTATGGGATTTAGATCTTGCACCATGACAATCGAGTATAGAAAGAGGATTGAGTGTTCATATGCCTATTAAGATCCCAAATCAATTACCTGCATCTGAAATCTTACAACAAGAGAATATCTTTGTAATGAACGAGGCGAGGGCGTATGCACAAGACATTCGTCCTCTTCATATCGTTATCTTAAATTTAATGCCGATAAAAGAAACGACAGAAACCCAATTGCTTCGTTTGCTCGGGAACTCGCCACTCCAAGTGGAAATTACGTTTTTGCATCCGTCATCACATCAGTCTAAAAACACGTCAACGAAGCATTTGTCGGCGTTTTACAAGACGTTTGAAGAGATTAAAGGCGACAATTTTGACGGGATGATCATTACTGGAGCGCCAATTGAGAAATTACCGTTCAAAGAAGTGAACTATTGGGATGAATTAACAGAGATGATGGATTGGAGCAAAACGCACGTCACGTCAACGCTTCACATTTGTTGGGGAGCACAAGCGGCAATGTTCCATCATTATGGCATTGATAAAACCCCATTAGAACGAAAGCAGTTCGGGGTATTTAAACATCGAATTCGCGTCCAGAACAATCCATTGTTACGTGGGTTTGACGACATTTTTTACGTGCCTCATTCAAGGCATACGACTACATCGACAGCCGAGCTCGAGAGACACGATCAGCTTCATATTTTAGCGGACTCAGAGAAAGCGGGGGTTTACCTCATTTCGAATGGAGACGGCAGTCAAGTGTTTGTGACGGGTCACGGAGAATACGATGCAGATACATTAAAAGAGGAGTATTTGCGAGATGTGGAAAAAGGGTTAAACACGAAGCTACCGGATGATTATTTTCCGAGTGATGACCTTGATAACGTGCCGCCTTTATTGTGGAGGGCTCATTCACATCTGTTATTTTCGAATTGGTTAAACTATTATGTCTATCAAGAGACGCCATATGAATTGGGCTAATCGTTTTCCGCTCACTGACGATGATGTGAATTTGCACGTATACCCGTCTACGTCCAAGGAACATGCGCATCGTCACTTCGTTTTAATTCACGGTTTTATGAGTTGGTCGTACAGCTTTAAGCGGCTTATTCCGTACTTGAATGAGTACGGCAATATTATGACGCTAGATTTGCCTGGGTTTGGCTTAAGTAATCGGACTGTGCGTTATTACTACTCGTATGAACAATATACGAAGACCGTTCATGATGTCATTCGTGCGAACAGTAAAGACGATGATGAGGTCATTGCCATTGGGCATTCGATGGGAGGTCAAATTGCGCTTCGGCTCGTTCAATGGATGCCTGAGGTATCAAAAGCGGTATTATTGTCGAGCTCTGGCAATTTAGCGAAAAGCTCGCTCAAATTACGAGCGGCGAGTACGTTACCGTTCTTTCACCATTACTTATCGAAGTATGTTCGAGAGCGAGATGTTCATCACGTGTTGCAACAAGTGATTAGCGACAAGCGTTCCATTACCGATGAGCAAATCCAAGAGTACGGCCGACCACTTGAGAACGATGCGATGTACCGTACACTTGCGAAGTTCATCCGACAGCGTGAAGGTGATTTAAGCCGGGAGACGCTGCATACGATAAAAAAGCCAGTTCTTCTTTTATGGGGAGAAAACGACCGGATCGTGCCGGTCAGCGTTGGGCGGTATTTAGACAAAGAATTACCGAACAGTAAGCTTCACGTCTATCCAAATGTCGGTCATTTGTTACCGGAAGAAATTCCAGAAAAGACATCGCAGGCGATTGCTAAATTTCTTGCGTGAAGGAAGTAAGGGGAGATGGCTTATTGACGAACTAGACATCATGATGAACATGGACAAAATATCTCCGAAGTTCCAAGCAATCTTTGTGACAGGCAGCCAAAAAGTGGTCGGGTACGAAGTGTTTCCGTATTACCGAGATGAAGGACAAGAGTATGAGCTCACTTCTTTTCTAAATAACCGGACAATCCCAGAAGAGTATCGTCTTGAAGTGGACCAGCACGTTCGTAGAATTGCCTTTAAGGAGCTGTCAGCGCTTGCACCAGGAAAGGCCATTTATGTAACAATTCGCCCAGAATTGTATACTGGAACGATTGGGGACAGCCTCGTTGAAGAACTAGAAACACTTAAAAATCAGGTTGTCCTCGGTATTCTGTTAACCGATGAATTCACCAGTTGGGCAGATCATAAGCATTTTACGTATTATTTGCAAATGAGTGGACTGCGTGTGTCAATGAAGCATACATCCATTAAAGAGATTGCGATGTCTGATATCGTACACGTAAAGCCAGACATTATTGAAATTGATATGAACGACATTGAAGATGACGTTGCGAACGTTCAGCGCGAGCTATTACACGTCTATTCGATTGCCGCGAGCAAAATCGGTGCGTCGCTATTATTTCAAGGGGTTGAAAGTTTTCAGCAGCTTACCGATGCGTGGAAACACGGTGCAAGGTTCGTTCAAGGAAACTTTCTAGCCATGAAAAAAGAGTCTACAGCTAACAACCAATCGTATCAAGCAGACTTAGTGAAGCATTTCCGTTCATTCGTCTCGTTTGAGCAAAACCGCATCCAACGCTTGCTTGATTTTACCGTGTATTTAGATCGGCGAGTGTCGAGCGTTCTTGAAGAAGAGAAAACACGCTCGTACGATGATCTTGCGCTTACAATTGGGAAACGGCTCGAAGACGTATGTTTTCGCGTATATATCGTAAATAACGATGGAGAGCAGCAATCCGCCAATGCAGTTCAATCAGATCAGGCTTGGAAGCTAGATGAAGCGAATCGTTGGCAAAATTGGAGTTGGCGACCATATTTCTTGGAGAACATTATTCGCATGAATGTTGATGGGAAGGGTGTATTGTCCGTATTGTATAAAGATTTGACGTCAAATGACCACATTCGTACGTTCTCTTATCCAATTACTACTAGCGAGTACGTTTTTATAGACATTGCCTATCATTATTTGTTTGATCATGATTATGTTCACTAAAAGAGTCATCATTTAGTGGACATTTTTAGTTTTCAGAATTTACCTTGCGTTCATTTGTTTTCTAAGCGTTTCTATGATACGATGATCATAGACAAATTTGAAGTAGGTGACCTATTTTAACTATAAGCCAAGAAAGCTTAGGTGGTAACATGGATAAAGTGTTTATGGATGACGTCCGTGAAAGCCCGGGTGACCACCATCTTGTGCGAACTGCTGAAGACTGTATTGCGATTTTGAAGACAGACTTACCATTAAATCACTTGTCACTTGATCATGACTTAGGATCTGACCAGAAGAATGGTTTTGAAGTTGTTCAATACATGATTGACCATAGACGATATGCAGAGCGGATTACGGTTCACTCCGCGAATGCCCCTGCTGGTAAGCGAATGTACGATGCGCTAACTGAAGCTAGAAATCAAGGGTCGTTCCCATATCACGTGAAGATTTATCTTCGACCTTTACCTTTAGACTGGAAATAGCATTAAGAAAGACTCCCTGTCTGAGGGAGTCTTTCTTTAGCATTAAGGTCTCGTAATGAAAAAGGTTGCCAACTGTTTAATCATCGGCGTAACTTGTTGGTACGTTTTCATTGCAGTATCGACTGTTGCCATCGTTTTCTGAACGTCAATTTGCCCTTCTTGGTCAACGAACCCGTTCATTAAGCTTTTCATATTCATTTTCTTTTGTTTAGGCATTTGCCCTGGGAACCCCATCGAATGAACTGCGCCGTAAGGATGAGACGTATACTCTGATTGAGGATAAGGGGGCACAGAAGGTGGATAAGGTCTTGGTGGATACATATACGGCTGCTGATTGGCAAAGTGCGGCGGGCGACCTTGAACATGTTGCGTATTCTTAAACATTCCATCACCACCTTTCGAAGATTAAAGTCTCGTTCTCGTTTGTACTTCTTTACTACATAGCCTATGAAAACGTGTTGTCCATCGTTCAATGGATGACTAAATTTTAACGGAAAAGGACTGAAACGATGTATATTGCAGATGGTCATTGTGACGCTACGTTGCGTCAATTTGAAGCTGAAACCCCTTCGTTTATAGAAGGGATGACAATTACTGAATCCTCATTACGTGAAGGACAAGTGAATATGCAATTGTTTGCACTGTTTGCACCGGTTTATGATGAACGCGCCGATTTATTTGACGCAGTATTGCGACAAGTCGATCACTTTTACAATTTGATTGTATCAAATGATCAAATTGAATTTGCGCCATGTACACCGCTTACTGAAACGTCAAAAACGAGAGCGATCTTAGCGTTAGAAGGCGCAGATGGGCTTCAAGACGATTGGATGAAATGGCGTCTTATAAAGCGTCTCGGGGTTGAAAGTGTTGGACTTACGTGGAATGAAAGCAATGCACTAGCCGCTGGTTGTATGGAAGAACAAGGTCATCGGTTAACGAACAAAGGCCGAGAAGTCGTCACATTTTTACGTAATGAGGGAATGATTGTAGACGGTGCGCATTTACACGATGATAGTTATTTTGAAGCGGCGTCATTAAGTGATTCTTTCTTTGTAAGTCATGCGAATAGCCGGACAATCCACAATCATCCACGTAATCTAACAGAAGAACAGTTACGTGTAATTAAAGAGAAAAACAGCCTTGTCGGCATGACATTCTTCCCGAAATTTATAAACGGTAGTGAAGAAGCGACGTTCGCTGATTTACTTCGTCATATCGACCATATTGCCGGTTCAATTGGAAGTGATTATGTCGGATTCGGTTCTGACTTTGATGGCATCCCTCAAAGCGTGAGTGGTCTTGAAACGCCTAGAGGCATCCTTGATTTGATCGACTATATGCAAAAGCATTATAAGGAAGACGATGTTCGCAAATTTGCGGGTGAAAATTATCGCAGGTTCTATAACGAACACGTCGAACACAACACAGATCGCTATCACCGTCAATGATTTGTCACAACTGTCAAAGATAAAGAGAAACTGTCAAAGACGTTGCGTGCATCCCCTACGTGTGTGATACAATGCGAACAACTGCATGAAAGAAAGGGGATGTCATCTTGAAGAAGAAATGGCTAGCAGGAGGCTTTGCACTCATGCTATCAGTAGGACTCGTTGCATGTGGTGATGAAGAGCAAGAGCAAAACGAAGAAGCTGATGTTGAGAATGGTGAGGAACAACAAGCTTCTCCTGAAGACGAGATGCCAAATCCTGACTTTAGTGAACTACCAGAAGTTGTCGCTGAAGTAAATGGAACTGAAATTTCTAGAGATCTTTTTGAAGATCAATATATGTTCCAAATGCAACAAATGATGATGTTTGGTATGCCTATGGAAGGCGATGAATTAGACCCTGAACTATCAGAGAATATCGTACAAGGTCTTGTCGGACAAGAGTTGTTAGAGCAAGAAGCTGAAGCTGAAGGTGTCGAAGCGACGGACGACGAAATCGACGAGTACGTCTTGATGCATTATGGACAACCAGGTATGGAAGTCGAAGAGATTTACAGTTCTATTGAAGAAGAACAAGGCGTTACAGCAGATGAAGTACGTGACGATCTAAGAACTGCCGTATCCGCTGACATGTACGCAACAAACGAAGCAGATGTTGAAGTAACTGATGAAGAAGTTGAAGAAGCTTACGAGCAAGAAGTTCAACAAATTGAAGAAATGAACGCAATGATGGAAGAACAACAAGAAGAAGCTGATGAAGAAGAAGTGCAAATGCATGAACCACAAGAAGTTCCTGAATTGGAAGAGCTAGAAGATGAGCTTCGCCAAGCATTGCAGCAAGAGAAAGAACAAGAATATGTGTTCAACACATTAATTCCTGAACTACAAGAAGAAAACGATGTGACGATTCACATTTAAGTTTACGTCAACCAGATGAGCCTAAGCTCGTCTGGTTTTTTATTGGTGTTGAACGTAGGTTTAATCAACCTCTGTGAAAAAAGTTGTAGTATAATCGCGATTTTTGGCGGAAAACAGGTTTTGAAAACAATGGATTAGGGAAAAAGTAGTTGTCGGTAAAGATATTATTTTTACATAATAGATTCAATTCCAAACCTTCAATCGTAAATCTCGTGTTTTTCGATTAATTTTTCGCAAATATTCTCAGTTTCGTTCAAAATGGGAGAATGATGGAGCTATCATTAGAATTTAATACGCAGTGTCTGTTTAATTCATATTGAATATCGAATATCGAGTATAGGAACGTTAGAATCCATTTGAGCGAACATCATAAACAGCGTATAGTTTTGGAATATGGTGCAAATAGCATGCACACATTGTCTTGGCCGAATTGGAAATGAAGGTATAGTGATATACTCATAAATTGTTGGAGGGGTGGATGCATTGTCAAAGATTAAAGTTGAGAATCTGACAAAAGTATTCGGTAAGAAGCCGAATCGAGCGCTTTCGCTATTAAGCGAAGATAAATCTAAAGCGGAAATTCTCGAAAAAACAGGGTTAACTGTAGGGGTTAACAAAGCATCATTTGAGGTGCAAGACGGTGAGATCTTCGTTATTATGGGTCTCTCAGGTAGTGGGAAGTCGACACTCGTTCGATTGCTAAACCGTCTTATTGAACCGACACAAGGTTCGGTGTACTTGAACGGAAATGACCTTGCGACGGTTGATCAGAAAACACTACGTAACATACGTCGTAAAGATATGAGTATGGTATTCCAGAAATTTGGCTTATTCCCATTCCGTACGATACTTAGCAACGTGGAATATGGCCTTGAGATTCAAGGAGTCGACAAGAAACAGCGTACTGAAAAAGCGATGGAGTCTTTAAAGCTCGTTGGACTTGAGGGATATGAAAATAAATATCCAGACGAATTATCTGGTGGTATGCAGCAGCGTGTTGGACTTGCTCGAGCGTTTGCAAATGATTCGGACGTATTGCTGATGGATGAGGCCTTTTCAGCGCTTGACCCATTAATTCGTAAAGATATGCAAGACGAATTGTTAGATCTACAAGAGACGATGAAGAAGACGATTATTTTCATCACGCATGACCTTGATGAAGCTCTTCGAATTGGTGATCGCATTACGATTATGAAAGATGGAAAAATCGTTCAAATTGGAACGCCAGAAGAGATTCTGACAAATCCAGCAGATGAGTATGTTGAGAAATTTGTCGAAGATGTTGATCGTTCGAAAGTGTATACTGCATCCAACGTCATGATGCGTCCGGAAACGGTACAACCAGAACGTGAAGGTCCAAGAGTTGCGTTGCAACGCATGCGTGAAAACGGAATATCGAGTATTTTTGCGGTGAAAAGAAACCGTGAATTAATCGGAATTGTTGATGCGAGTGACGTCCGCAAGCTCGTTGATGAGAAACAAGACGATCTTACGTCTGCCATTAAAATGGACGCGCTAAAGGTCGTTGAAATGGATACTCCGGTAAATGATGTTATTGAACTGACAGCAGAGACGAGCTACCCAATTGCGGTACTTGAAAATGGGAAGCTACGAGGCATTATCATACGAAGCTCAATCTTGGCTGCACTTTCTGGAAAAGAGGTGAATCTAGATGACTGAAGCAATTCCTAGAATTCCTCTTGACGAATGGACAAGAAGTGTCGTTGATTGGATGACGAATGCAGACTTTATCTTTGATTCAATTGAACAAGTGATTAGTTGGATTCTCCAAGGGCTATACTGGGGAATGGATCTTGTTCCAGCGCTATTATTTATTGCAATTTTAACTGCGGTAACTTACTTTTTCGCAGGCCGTAAAATTGGCCTTACAGCTTTTGTGTTTTTCGGACTATTACTCATCGTGAACCTCGGTTTCTGGGATGACATGATTACGATGTTATCACTCATACTAGCCGCAACGATCCTCTCGATTGTCATCGGTGTTCCGATTGGAATTTGGATGGCGAAGAACAATACGGTTGAAGCGATTGTGAAACCTATTCTTGACTTTATGCAAACGATGCCAGCATTTGTTTACTTGATCCCTGCGGTTGCCTTCTTTGGAATTGGTATGGAGCCAGGTGTTATTGCCTCTGTCATCTTCGGTATGCCACCAACGATTCGTTTGACGAATCTCGGAATTCGCGAAGTTTCGACAGAAGCGATTGAAGCTGCAGATGCATTCGGTTCAACAGGTACTCAAAAACTATTTAAAGTTCAACTTCCAATGGCGAAAACGACGATTATGGCCGGTGTAAACCAGACCATTATGTTATCACTTTCAATGGTCGTTATTGCGTCAATGATCGGTGCAGATGGACTCGGGGACATTGTGTACACCGCGGTTGGACGAAATGATGTCGGTAGTGGTTTTGAGGCAGGACTTGCGATTGTTGTTGTTGCCATTATCCTCGACCGTCTAACAGCAGGGTTCGGACTTAGAAAACGTAAATCATAACGTAATCTTCCCTAGCGCTGACAGCGTGTGGGGGGTCAATTAACGAAAAAAAGAGATCTAAGGGAGCGTGTATGTATGAAGAAGAATTGGCAAAGAATTGGGTTTGCATCAACATTAACACTTGCACTCGTTGCAGCTGGATGTGGGACGGACGACGCGGAAGAGCAAGACACAGCAGATGAGAACGGTGACACAGAAGCAAGTGAAGACGAAGATGACGCTGATACAGCGGGTACGAACTACGGTGAAGAGTTAGATTACACGATTACAGGAATCGACGCTGGAGCAGGGGTTGTAGCGGCGGCTGAACGTGCAATCGAAGATTATGATCTTGAAGATTGGAACGTACAGACAAGTTCAGGTGCAGCGATGACACAAGAATTGACGAGTGCCATTGAAAACGAAGAGCCAATCATCGTTACAGGGTGGACACCTCACTGGAAATTCGAAGCGTTTGACCTAAAGATCCTCGATGATCCTGAGAACTCATTCGGTGAAGCAGAAAGCATTCATACGATTGTTCGTGAAGGACTTTCAAGTGACATGCCTGAAGCTCACGAGATGCTTGATAACTTTGCTTGGACAGCAGAAGACATGGATGCGGTTATGCTAGAGATTCATGAAGGAACAGATGAAGTCGAAGCTGCACAAAACTGGATCGATGAGAACCAAGACGTTGTTGACGGATGGACTGAGGGAATCCCTGAAGTTGATGGAGACGAAATTCTACTTGCATACGTTGCTTGGGATACTGAAATCGCATCAACAAACGTTGTTGCACTCGTACTTGAAAGCTTAGGATATGATGTAAGCATGAGTTCAATGGAAGCAAACATCATGTTCACAGCCGTAGCGAACGGCGATGCAGATGCAATGGTTGCCGCTTGGTTACCAGGAACACATGAAGATTACCATGCACAAATGGAAGATCAATACGAAGATCTTGGACCGAACCTTGACGGTGAAGCGGCACTTGGATTAACGGTACCAGCTTACATGGACATTGATTCAATTGAAGATCTTAAAGAGTAATCATCCCAAGAGGCTAAGAAAACATTCATGTTTTCTTAGCTTTTTTTAATAGTTTTTATCGTACTGCCGATATATACAGTAGAGTGTTTATAGGAGGCAGACAAGATGAGTTCCTTTTTTGATGAAACAGATTATGAAAATGAGGATTTAAATGAATTTGAAGTCATGGTCTACCGTGCGAATGCCATTCAATTGGCCATTAACATTTTAAAAATACGAGAAATTATAACGGTGCAACCGATCACTCCGACCCCGAATCGGCATCACTTTGTTGAAGGCGTGATTCAAGTCCGTGAGGAGACCATTCCAGTGATCGACGTAGGCAAAGTGTTAGACTTACCAGCTCAAAACAACGATCAAACGAAAATGATGATCGTAGAGATCAATGAGCTTACGATGGCGCTCTTAATTGAAGATGTGGATCAAATTGTACGTGTGAACTGGTCAAACGTGCACAATGCCGATGAGATTGCTGCTGGCAGTGAAGCGCAAGCAACAGGAACATTCATGTTGGAAGACAAATCGATCTTTTTGCTTGATTACGAGAAAATGATTATGGATATTGTGAGTGAATCGTCGCTAAGTCAACATGAGGCGTATCGTTATGTGAATGAGCGGGAACAGAAAGTGGTCGTCGCGATTGAGGATTCAAAAACGATGTTAGTGGTCCTCCGTACACAGCTAACGGCAGCTGGTTATACGAATGTCCACTATTTCGATGACGGTCGTAAAGCATTTGAAGCGTTGCAGCAGTTAAACCACTGTGACTTGATCGTGACGGACTTAGAGATGCCGGGTCTAACTGGTCATCAATTAACAAAGTACATCCGAGACGATCAAACACATAAGGCCGTTCCGATCGTGTTATTCTCAGCCATTGAAAGCGAGAACGTCGTAGAGCGAAATGATGAAGTTGGTGTAAGCACTCAAGTGACAAAACCAAATTATGAGCAACTTATCCGCGTGATGGACAGCTATGTAACCTTAAATGTTTAAAACAAAAAGAAAGCGAGTAACGGAACGAAGTATCATTCCGTTACTCGCTTTCTTTTTGTATCAGAGCGTCAATAAACGTCTTACTGTATTAAAACAGATAAACGATTAAAGATTTACAGTAGTATAGAACCGTAATTTTTAGAAGTATTGGGTAAAGAAATATGCAATTCATACTGATAAATAGGCGAAAATCCATTGTGTGAACGTGAAAAGAGAAAAATCCAGAATTGTTATATAAAATTGATAAAAATAGTTGACTGTATTATAACAATGACGTACAATGAGCATACACTATTCCAAAAAGGGAGAGGAAACTTATGGAAATGACACAACGTTATCAAGAAATGAAAGAAAATAACAAAAACGAAACGACGGAGACACCATCTGTTATTCAACAGATTAATGAGTACTATGAGCACGATTTCCAAGCGTAATACTCGTCATACGCCTAGTTGTGTGGTACAATGCTAGTCATGTATTGATTTTACCGCATAAAGGCTAGGTGAAATTTTATGGAAGAAAAAGAGAAGTTGTTTCAAATTGGTGAATCAGTGAAGTACGAAGGTGAGATGATGAAGGTCATCGCGGAATACGAGCGGACAATCGTTGCTGAATTCAACCGCTTTCCGATTCCTGATAAAGAGGAAGAGTTCCCATTTCGTCGAATCGTTATCAAAAAGGGAAACGTACAACGTACGTAACACATCAAAAAAGCATCGGTGCAATTGCTCCGATGCTTTTTTTACGTTAAATGGTATGTTTTTCTTTTAGTGAACGAATGGTCTCTACAATCGTTGCTTCTGTCCTTGCGTTCAATTGAATCTGTTCCTTCGCATAAGGGAACAGAGGCGCGAAGTCACCGATCATCACGGAGTGAACAGCTTTTTGGAACAACGGTAAATCGTTCAGATCATTGCCGAACATAATGTAATCTTCGGCACAAACGCTTTGAAATCCAGCTCGTTTGTTTACGTTCTCGCCAGTTAAATCAAAGCGAGCTTCATCGCGGTAACGATGTCTCGTAATGTTTAATGTCGGAATCTGATCAAGGAGTGGCGTTGGGTCGCCGCATTCTAGAACGAGTAGCTTTGAAATGAATTGCAACTCGTCAACAGAGACGTCTTTAGCGTTTTGTAAAACATTAATCATTGGGAGAAATGGATGTTCTTCGTCCCCGACAATGCTATAGTCCCAATGTCCGTCAATTAAGTAGGTTGCATCGATGTCTTTAAGAATGGCTGTTACAGTACGAAACGTTTCGTGATCGATGTCTACATAACGCCTTAGTTTTTGATTCTCCCAAACGACAGCACCGTTGGCGCCAATTAATCGAACGTCATGCAAACGTTCATCAATAACAGGAAGCATATCACGAATCCCTCTCGCGGATGCAAAGGTAACATCGTGACCGTATTCTTTGAGTGCAACGAGTTCATCAGCAATCAATGTCGACATTTTCTTCCCGTTAAAGACGATCGTTCCGTCCAAATCAAAAATAAATTGCATCGTTACTCTTCTTTCCTTGGAAGTGGAAAGGACGGTGTCTTTAACGTGCTGTAATCACCGGCTAACCGTGCAAGAGGTGAGAGTTCCGCGATATTCGTCTTATAATTGCCTAAGTAAACGTCATCATTAACACGTACTCGTTTAACTTTACCGAGTACGAGGTGGTCTGTACCGACTTGAATAATATCAGATTTCTCACACTCAAATGCAATAGGAGCCTCTTTAATCGTTGGAGGCTGCACGGTAAGTGAAGAAATTGGGGTTAACTGTGATTTGTTAAATTCATCAATATGTTCTGGATAATGAAGAGACGTCTCATGCATCGCATTCGCTAAGTGTTCAGGAACGACGTGGATAACGAATTGTTCCGTTTCTCGTATGTTGGTGAGTGTATCTTTAACCGTGCCACTTCGCTCTTGGACTCCGGGACCAACAGAAAACAATAAGGTCGGAGGCTTTCTTGAAGCAACGGTAAAAAAGCTAAAAGGAGCAAGGTTAGAGACTCCGTCTTTTGAACGTGATGAAACCCATGCAATCGGTCTTGGTACGACCGATCCAATCATTAATTTATACATCTCTTGTGTTGAAAGCTCTGTAGGGTCAAATACATGGCTATCATCTTTAGGCACGACTCAACAACTCCTTTATATGTAGAAGTAGTTTAAGTGTAGCACAAATTGTCCATCTACATGTGGGAGTTACTCTTAAATTTTCCGCCGTGCACTTCTTGTGCATCCATCACTGTAATGAATGCTTCTTTATCAATGTCAAAGACGATCGACTTTAATTTCATCACCTCTAGTCGGGTGACAACGATGTAGAGCACTTCTTTATCAGAGTGAGTAAACGCGCCGTAGCCAGGCATGACGGTCAGAGATCGTCCGAGTCGATGAACAATCTCGGAGCTAAGCTTTTTCTTTTTGTTGCTCACAATCATGACGGCTTTCGTTTCATCGATTCCTTGAATGACCGCATCAATCGTTTTAGAGGCGACAAAGTACGTAATGATGGATAACATCGCTTGTTCGACACCGAATACGAATGCTGCCCACGCAAAGATAAAGATGTTAATAAACATCACGAATTCCCCAACTGAAAAGGGGAGGTTTCTCGTAAGCAGAATGCCAAGAATTTCAGTACCGTCTAGCGCACCGCCGTGACGAATCACAATGCCGACACCAGCTCCTAAGATAAAGCCACCAAACAACGTTGATACGAGCGGCTCATGGATAAAAGAATCCATATGAGCAAGTTGTTGCTCGCTAATCGCCATGACGACAATTGCGAATAGAGATGTGACAAAAAATTGCGGACCGATATGCTTTAATCCAAAAAAAAGAAAAGGTAAGTTAATAATTAAGACGAAAAAACCGAAGCCTAGCCCGGTGATTTTAGATAAAATGAGCGCAACCCCAATTACACCACCATCAATTACCATATTCGGAATTAAAAAGAGTTGGATGGCAATGGCCACAAGGGAAGCGCCGCTTATGACCATCATTGCGCGGTATAGAACGTTTGACACGACGCGTTTTTTTCTACGATAGACCATCAGAGCCCTCCCCCTTTTAGCTTCTATACTTATACATATCGCTAAAGAGGGACAAACATGCCAATCAGATTTGCTTCGAGGATTTTGTCTCTTTCGAGTGGTGGAGTTTGTATACGGTTGCTTCGTCAGGGTAAGCAGGATATAACGGCGCTTGATGTTTCTTTCTCTTTATAATTCCGACCGTAACCATCAGGATGGGTAACAGTGTACCCACAGTAATAGAATGAGGAACACTTACATATTGATAGAAGCTTCGTTCTTCAGCGATATTGTTGAAATAATAATCGGCTAAATAAACGAGTAGTAACGCAATGGCTGGAATGAGTGTGCGCACACTTGTTAATTTTAAAAAATGCTTCAAAGCGATGATGATGCAGTGGAAATACAATACTAAGTTGAAATAGATGCAAATAAACCAGACGACGGTAATTGTCGCTTCGACACGTTGAAGAAAACCGGCAGCGTTAATTTCTTGAGCGAGTGTGAATGCTGGGTAATGATCAACCGCAACAAGTTCAGGGGACAGCACTGCAATACATAAGAAGGTTATGATAGTAAGCGTCAAACAACCGAGGGCATAGCCCGTCCAAAGGGCTCGTTCTCCAGCTTTTTTCTTTGCGAGGTATTTCGGAAAGACAGTTAATTGAATCACAACATTCGAGATAACGTTTCCGAGAAAGATTGAAAATGCTTCCGTCATGTCAAACATAGAAGAGGTGAAATACGGCTGTAAAAAGCCGATATCAATTAACGGTGATGTCGTAAAGATGAGAAACAGTAGCGGGACAATGAAAAAGACGAAACAAAGCTCTGCAGTTCTAGCGATCGGCTCAATACCAGAAAAAATACCAAAAGCGATAATGCCAATGCCAATTGCTGCGATAACGATAAAAGGTGTTGAAGGTAACGTATAGTTTTGAATAAACGTAACTGAATACGATGTAATTGCCGGAAAATGAAAAACAGGCAATGATAGAAAGAGTAACGAGAAAACGGTTCCGATGGGTTTGCCAAAAATCTGGTCGTTCATTTCATAGATCGTGGAGATTGGATACCAGCGGGCGAGTACTGTATAGAGAAATACCACACCTGCGCCAAGTAAACTAGCAACAACTGGTATAATCCAAGCATCTTGATGCAAAAACGATGTGAGTGATGTTGAAAGTCCAAGAAGAGCCGTACTACACGTCGCATAGAAAACGAGAAATCCATATGAACGTGGAGAAACTTGTGCAATTGTTCTCATTTAGCGACGCCTCCTTTGGACGCGTGTCTTTTTTTCTTGATGATCGTTGTGATCAGAAGTGCGGAAGGGATTGTAATCCCAATCATGAGGGAAAGTGTTGAAACGATGTAACGATAATAAAATAAATCCTCTGCAGTATTTGAGAAAGCGAGCACGGTTAACATGACCATCAACATGCCGATCGGTAGTGATAAAGGTTTGTATGTCTCTAAATTTGAAAGTCTGCCAACGCCGTAAATGATCGCTGTTAAATACACCGTAATTTTAAAGTAAATTGTTATAAACCAAATGACAGTAATTAACACTTCAACACGTTCGACAAATCCACCGAGCGCAATACGCTGAGCCAAAACGAATGCAGGGTAGTAGGAAGTACTCATATAATGTGGTCCTAAAACGCTCGTGCAAAGAAATGTCATGATAAATAAAATAACATTGCCGAAAATATAGCCTAATTTTATGACTTGTACCGCTTTTTTCTTGTCGCCTGCCATTTGTGGAAAGAACGTCAATAAAAAGACTGCGTTAATTGCTGTTATAGAAAAGTAAAACAAAAACGCACTAACATAATCTGTGATTGGTTGTTGCAACATCGGTAAGAGCAAGCTACCGTCTGCTTCAGGCATCTTAAGCGCAATTAACAACACATAAGGTAAGAAAAAAAAGGGTGTTGATAAGATCGCGAACATACTGTACGTTTCTGTCCCTAAAAAGACACCGTAAATGACGACGGTCATTGAAATGGCAAGGATCCATTCGTTTGGCGTCGACACGAGAATATGACTGCTGATAAAGCCCGCAGAGTAATTCATCACCGTAAATAACGTAAGGATGGCGAGCAACACGAGTAAAGCATTGCACACCTGCCCGCATGCTGTACCGAAGGCTGTGATTGTCATGTCAAATAGGTTTTTGTTCGGGTATAACAACCCGAGTTTGCAGATGAGCAATACAAACAAGTAGCCCGCACTCCCCGCGATAAGCGGAATCATCCACGCGTCTTGTTGTACCATCGTTCCGAGGATGAGTGGCAAACTAAGCAGTGATGTACTACACGTGCTATACATCGTAAGGGCAAATAAACCCGGTGTTGAAACATGTTGATGCATCATAGCCTTATAGTCCTCTCAGTTGTTTTACGAATTTGGTACTCGCAGTGGCGAAGCTCGGAATGTTAACGTCCAAGGCGATGAGTAAACCGAGAATGGTAGCGGCGGATAAAAAACTAAAGAAAAGGACAGTTAGTTTTTTGTTGTTGTTCTGTTTTAGTGTGTGCCGTTGTGTGATCCAAATCATGAAGCTTGTGAACACAACAGCTAAGACGTTTCCAATCACCATCTACTTAATCATCCTCGGAAAATGAATTGATAATGTTGCCTGTATCTGTGATGTTAATGTTTACTTCATACGTCACTTCAACGTTAGGAAACTCTTCAGCCCAGTTATCTTCAAGTTGCTCCCATACTGTTGGGTGCTTGCGGTGAATCATTTGACCGAATCCGACGATATCCGCTTGATGAGCCTTTGCTTCTTTTACAGTCTCTTGTAATGTAGCGACAAATTCTTGTTCTGCTTGTTCTTGAATGAGGTAAAAGTTCTCTTCTTTCGATAAATCAAGATCTTTACAATTCACTTCTGAAATATGTGCACCGATATCAACGGTCAAGTCAATGATTGGCTTATGATTTACGATTCGAACGTCGTATTTCGTTCGCTCTTTAAAGCTTTCAAGTGCAAACTCGTCTTCTTGACTGTTCGGACAAGTGAAACTACCAACACTGTCTCTTATATCACCAGTAATATAGTTAAGGCCTTTGCTTTGGTCTTGATTTAGCCAACCGACGAGAGCGTTGTTACGGAAGATCGCAAGACCTTCCATAAGTAATGTCGTTGATGGAGTATTCTTCTCTGCGTTTGAACGCTCTTGACCTTCTTCTAAATCTCCGACGACGGTTACACCCATTAAGCTCGGTTCGATTCCTGGTGCTGTCGCGTCTTGATACAAGTCATCAAGGGTGACAATGCGAGTCCCTCCGTACGAGCGGGCGCCATATTGTAGAGAATCGAACATATTTTGTGAGGGGACATTCTCAAGAGGTGTTACGATGCCCATAATTTCTTTTGCTCTTTGGTCGTCTTTTGCAACTAATACAAAAAAGTCAGAACGTACTTCATGATCCCGGTAAAAGAAATCAAGAATGTTCGTAATCCCTTCGCGAGCGACTTCCTCACTAATGACGAGCACTTGCAAATGAGAAATGAACGCACGTCTCGGGCTTTTGTTCACATGTTTACGCAACGATTCGTGAATCGTTGGGGCAATTTCAGTTGTATTAAACGACTGAGCGTAACCATTTCCAATTTCTTGGGAGGCAATTTCAGCAGGGTTAATCGATTGCATCGTCAATTCATAATTTTCGTCAGATTTGTCGATGGCCATTCCCGTTATAATGGAAAGTTCGTTCAACTCCCATCGGTCCCAGCAACCTGAAAGGAGTAAAACGCTCAGTATAACGAGCAAGCCAGAAGAAAGTCGTTTCATAAGCATTCTCTTTTCACTCCTAACGATCAGGGCTCGGTTTTCGTGTGTGTTGCCGTTCAACGTCTTGGTGATCCGTCGTTTTAGGGCGCTCTTTCATCATCCATTTTGGCAACCGGATGAGTGCATCTTTTTGATCGGAATACACGAATGGCGATAGATCAGACATGTAGGGAATACCAAATGACTTTAAGCTTGATAAATGAAGCAACATCGCTGTAAAACCGACGGAGATCCCTAACAATCCAAAGGATGCCGCAAGCCCCATAAAACCAAATCGCAAAATCCGAAACGGACTTGCCATGCTATAGCTCGGAAAGACGAAACTTGCGATTGCGGTAAGTGAGACAACGATTACGACCGCTGCAGAGAAGATTCCCGCTTGTACAGCAGCTTGTCCGATTACAATTGCCCCAACGATTGAAACGGCCTGTCCGACCGGTTGAGGCATTCGAATTCCGGCTTCTCGTAAAATCTCAAAGGTGATTTCCATAAGGACGGCTTCAATAAAGGTAGGAAACGGCGTTCCTTCACTTTGAGCGGCAAGGTTACCGAGCAATCTCGTTGGAATTAATTCTTGGTGAAACGTCGTAATGGCAATATAAAGAGAAGGAGCAAGTAAGGCGATAAAGGCAGCGCCGAATCGTAACAGTCGAACGAGTGAAGCGATGTCTGCTCGTTGGGTATGGTCTTCAGCATTGTGAAAAAACTGTACAAAAAGTGCGGGTACGATCAAGACAAACGGTGACCCATCCACGAAGATTGCCGTTTTTCCTTCAAGTAAATGAGACGTAACCGTATCTGGTCGTTCCGAAGAGTAGACGGTCGGAAACGGTGTATACGTAGCATCTTGAATTAATTCTTCAATGTTTCCATCCTCAAGAATGGAGTCGGTTTCGATCCGGTCCAACCGTTGACGTAGTTCCGTTAGTAAACTTTCATCGGCAATCCCTTCTATGTAGGCGATGTTAATTTTTGTTTTCGTTCGTGACCCGATTGTTCTTGGTTCAAAACGTAATTTCTCATCAGCTAGCCGACGTCGAACGAGTGACGTGTTCACGCGAAGACTTTCAATAAAGCCTTCACGAGGTCCCCGAATAACCGTTTCAGTTAACGGTTCTGTAATCGTACGTTCTGACATTTTTAAAAGAGACACGCTGTATGCACTAGTCTCACCGTCAATGAAAATAACGACGTGACCGGATAAAAGTTCTGGAAGGATGCCTGGAATCGAAGTATGAAGCTTTGTTGTCCCCACTTCGTTAAAGTAAGATTGATAACTTTCATCGTTCTTACTTGAATAGAACTTTGCTCGACTTAAAATCTTTTCAACTGCTTGACTGTCAACGGTCCCATCGACATAAATGAGTGTCGCTTTTGTGTTGGTTGTCGGAAATGTAAAGGAGCGATGAAGAATATCATCACTTTCACCCGTTCTTTTCATAATTTGATGAAAGTTGTTCATGGCGTGAGGAGATATGTGGTCGTGCACGTTTGTGGCAGGTTGTTTATTTTGCTTATAACGACGACGTAATCGTACACTCATATAGACACGCCTTTCTTTCAAAGTTTTGATCGTATTGTGTGAAAAGGAAAGCTTTTCTATTCGAAGAAAATCATGAACAAAAGAGGTGATCGCATGAAATCGAACTTTTACGAACGAGTGTATACAGTCACTGCAGAAATTCCTGAAGGGAAAGTTGCGACGTATGGTCTGATTGCAAGGTGGCTAGGCAAGCCTAGAGGTGCAAGAGCGGTCGGATGGGCTTTGCGAGATGTACCGACAGATCTACTGATTCCGGCTCATCGCGTCATTTATCGGGACGGTTCACTTGCTGCCAGTGAGGTGTTTGGTGGCGTTGGTATACAAAAAGAGCGATTAATCGCTGAAGGTGTACCGTTTAAAGACGACGACCACGTCAACATGAAAGCTGCTGTATGGGAAGGTCCTTTACACGTTGTGGATGAATAGGAGTCTACCATTTGGTCATGCTAATCATAACCGTGATTAGAAAGGGGCTTAACAAATGGACGAAGAAAAACATACACAACGAGGCTTTGGAACAAATGCTGATGGAGCCGGGGATGCGAATGACAAGCGCATGGCCGAAAATGAGACAGAAGAGACGCTAACGAACCGTCAGGGACAACCGGTGAAAGACAACCAGAACATTCGTACGGTTGGCAATCGAGGACCGTCGACGCTTGAGAATTATGATTTTCTTGAGAAGATGAGTCATTTTGATCGTGAGCGTATTCCAGAACGAGTCGTTCACGGGCGTGGCGCAGGTGCGCACGGATACTTTGAATCTTACGGGAAAATTGGCGACGAGCCGATTTCAAACTATACGAGAGCGAAAGTGTTTACGAATACAGAAGCAAAAACACCGGTTTTTGTCAGGTTTTCAACGGTCATTCACGGCACACATTCTCCAGAAACGCTCCGTGACCCTCGTGGGTTTGCTGTAAAATTCTATACAGAAGATGGAAATTGGGACCTAGTTGGAAATAACTTAAAAATATTCTTTATTCGTGATGCAATCAAGTTCCCAGATATGGTGCATGCATTTAAACCGGATCCGTTAACGAACGTCCAAGATATGGAGCGATTTTTTGATTTTATCGCTTCAAGCCCAGAATCAACACATATGATTACATTTTTGTTCTCACCATGGGGCATTCCCGCAAATTACCGTCAAATGCAAGGCTCTGGTGTGAACACTTACAAATGGGTCAACGCAGAAGGCAAAGCAGTACTCGTAAAGTATCATTGGGAGCCACTACAAGGCATTCAAAACTTATCGCAAAAAGAAGCCGATGACATTCAATCACAAAATTTTAATCATGCAACGGAAGATTTATATAAAGCCATAGAAGATGGCAACTACCCAGAATGGGAGTTGCACGTTCAGATTATGGAAGACGGAGAACATAAAGAGTTAGACTTTGATCCGTTAGATGATACGAAATTGTGGTATCGTGATGAGTTCCCGTGGTACAAAGTCGGTAAAATGACGTTGAACAAAAACCCGCAAAACTATTTCGCGGAAGTTGAACAAGCAGCGTTTGGGACAGGGGTCTTAGTAGACGGATTGGATTTCTCAGATGACAAGATGCTACAAGGTCGTACGTTTTCGTATTCAGATACACAGCGTTATCGTGTTGGCGCGAACTATTTGCAATTACCAATTAATGCACCGAAGAAACGAGTGGCAACGAATCAACGAGACGGACAAATGGCCTATCACGTAGACACGCCACCGAGTCATGATCCACATATTAACTATGAACCGTCGCTATTAGGAAGCTTAAAAGAAGCCGATCGTACGAATCGTAAATTCCATGAACCAGAGATTAGCGGAAAGCTTGTGCGTGAGTCGATTGATCGTCCGAACAACTTCGGTCAAGCAGGGGAAACGTGGAGACGATTTAACGATTGGGAGCGGGAAGATCTTATTTTGAACCTTTCGGGAGCACTTGCTGATGCGCATGAATCGATTCAACAAACGATGATCAAGCATTGTACTGAGGCAGATCCAGAATATGGGAAACGTCTTGAAGAAGGCATCAAAAACCATATCGCGAGTACGAAAGACAAACACGACGAAGGTGTAGAAAAGTCTCGTGAAATGGGACAGTCATCCGATCCATACTAAACCGCGATCAAAAAAGGATAGGAGAGCAGGTTGAACTGCTTTTCCTATCCTTTTGCGTTATATGTCAATCATTTAGATGGGTGTGCATTTTCATGAGCGTGTGTTCATGCAAATGAAGATCATAGTTTCTTACTAAGTCAGCATGAAGGCTCTCAACGAGAAGAAGAGCATGACCGTAGGCGTTAACTAAAGATTCGCGATCAAGTAAGGCGGTCGTTCGTCTGTAGTTCTCGTAGGAATGTTCACTTAAATCATGCTCAAGGTTTTTTGTTGCGTTTATCCAACGCTCAACAGTATTTTCTTTAATCCGTAATAGTTTCAATACTTCGTTTTGGATACGTGAAAGAATGTCGAGCGAGCGGGCGTGTTCTCCTCGTTTCAACACGTTTACTCCAAAGATCCATAGGTTAACAAAGTTGTTAAAAGCATCATTTACGTGTTCGTTTGTTTTCCAATTCGGTCCGTCACCGCTTAAGTCTTCTAATCGCTCATACAATTGGTCGGTATCATCGTAAATAAACATCTGATCGGCTTTTGGAAATGAACCAGTCTGCTTAAATGATTCGATTACATTCATTTCAGATTGCGGGAGAAAGTGAAACTCTCCACGCACGAGGTTGCTAAAGATCGCTACCAACGTACCGTATTCGTTATCAAAAATCAGGTCTGTTGTGAAAAGGTTCATCACCCACTCATGTGCATCGAACGCGTCCATACAATGATTTTTAACGAAGATATAAAATTCCACATCTGAATGCGTATCGCCTTCGCCTTTCGTAAATGAGCCATACATCATCGCAGCGGCGATTGAACCATCGACTTGGCAAGTGTTTGTAACGTCTTGAATTAATTTTTCTTGAAATAACATGATCTATTCTCCTTGGTCTTGTTTTTTTAGTTTTTTAGCGTAAGACTAAAGGGCAGATCAATAACTGCAAAGCATGAACTCATAAGAGTAGCTCCTTTCATGTTGGAGTCAAACCGAGTATAACAGCCATAAGTAAAGAAAAGAACATCAGCCGCAAGTGGCTAATGTTCTTTTTAACGATTTATTCTTTTTTCGGATTGTGATCATCCGTGTCGCTTTCATCGACTCGTGAATCGTTTTTCGTTTCAGAGATGTCGTTACGAATTTCTTCATATACTTCTTCTTTCAAGTCATCATAGAGCTCATCGCGTAAGTCTTGTTTTATTTCATTTCGTTCTGTTTCTTTCGCTTGTTCTCGAATTTCTTTTAAATCTCGTGTCATTAAGATGAGCATACAAGCTAGCATACCGAGCATTATGAAACTAAACGGCAATGCGGACACGATGGCGGCGGTTTGTAACCCTTCAAGTCCTCCAGTGAGGAGAAGAACACTTGCAGTACCTGCAATAAGAACTCCCCAGATGAACTTGATTGAAATCATCGGCTTTAATCCACCTTGACTCGTCATAACGCCTAGTACATAAGAAGCCGAGTCGGCAGAGGTGATAAAGAAAATCCCGATGAGGATAAACGCAAGAATGCTTGAAATAAATGCGAGTGGCATGTTCGATAACATATCGAACAATGCAACTTCGGGGCTTTCTGCAACGATCGAAGAAATGCCCGTTCCCCCAAAGATTTCTTGGTGTAGTCCTGTACTACCAAACGCTGTAAACCAAATCACACCAACGAGAGAAGGTAGAAGAAGTACGCCCATCATAAATTCTCTAACGGTACGACCTCTTGAAATTCGTGCGATAAAAAGTCCGATAAATGGCGCCCAAGACATGTGCCAAGCCCAGAAGAAAATTGTATTGTTTCCTAGCCAATCGCTATCTGAGTACGGAGTCATTTGTAAACTCATCGGAATAATGTTAGCGATATAGCCACCGAGCACTTGAACGAAGTTGTCAGCAATAAACAGCGTTGGTCCTACAAAGATAACAAATAACAATAAGATCGATGCCAAGACTAGGTTCACATTACTCAAATACTTAATGCCTCGGTTAACCCCTGTAGCAGCTGAAACCATAAATAACACGGTAACAATAGCGATGATTGTAAATTGTGTTAAGAAGTTGTTTTCGAGAGGAGATATGTAGGAAAGTCCTCCCGACATTTGCAATGCGCTAAGTCCAAATGTTGTTGCGACACCCATAGCGGTTGCAATAACAGCAAAGATGTCGATGCTTTTCCCTGCCCAACCTTGCATTTGTTTCCCAAAAAGTGTGGAAAACGCGGAACTAATGAGTGCAGGCTGATTCTTTCTAAATTGAACGTATGCAAGCACGAGTCCGACTAAGCCGAAAATTGCCCATACGTGAAGTGACCAGTGAAAGACGCCGTAACGAAGGCCAACAATAGCAGATTGTTCAGTACCCGGAGCGATGTTGTCAGGTGGATCGTCAAAATAGAGGACTGGTTCGGCAACGCCCCAGAAAACGAAACCGACGCCGATTCCAGCGGCGAAGATCATCCCGACCCACGTCGGATAGTTGTATTCCGGACGATCATCTGATTTTCCTAAGCGGATTTTACCGAAAGGGCTTACTACTAAGAATAATGATAATGCTACGAAAATAGCGGTAATAATCATGTAATACCAACCGAACGTCTCAATCATAAAGTCTAGTGCTGTATTCGCAGCGGTTTCAAGGGAACCTGGACTAAGTGCACCCCAGAGTACGAATGACGCTACGAGAACAGCGGAGATTGCAAAAACGATGTTCGGTCTTTTCGTCTCGTATGTATAGTGGTTTGCCATTGAGTTCGTAAAGATGAGCGAGTCACCCTTACGCTTCCTCCCTTCAAAATGTAAAGTGTAGTAGAATGGCATATCCTATAACTTACCCATAACGAGTTCATTTTTAACGTGTTTTTATGAAAAAACAATCTGGGCGACTAAAGCCCAAATTGTTTTTTCGTGTTTTCATCGCTCTCAAGTGACGCAATAAATTGTTGAAGCACCTTAGCATCAAGCGTCACATTCACACCTTCAGGCGTTGTCACAAAGACGTGATTTGCTTTTTTAGCTTTTTTAAATTGATACCCGTCAACATTCATGAGTACTCGTTCATCAGGACGTGCCATCTAATCACCTCAATTATTCATTGTACAAAAAATCGAAAGAGTATGCGACAATGTTTTCTAAACGAACCATTTGCAAAAGGATGATAAACGTGAATCATAACGAACTTTTAATCGATGAACAAGTGAAAGCCATAAAGACGTCCGGCATCCGTCAATTTTTTAACCGAGTGAGTACAGTTGAAGGTGCCGTCCAATTAACACTCGGTCAGCCAGACTTTCCAACACCTGATCACGTAAAGCAAAGTGCCATTAAAGCGATTGAAGAAGGTGCAACGACGTATACACCGAATCAAGGCATTGAACCGCTCAGAATTGCAGCGGCTAACTTTGTGAAAGAGAAATACAGGTTGAGCTACAACGCTAAAAGCGAAGTGATTACGACTGTGGGAGCAAGTCAAGCGCTCGATCTTGCGGTTCGAACACTCATTTCATCAGAGGATGAAGTCATTATTCCCGCTCCTGTCTATCCAGCGTATGAGCCACTCATTACGTTAAAGGGTGGAAAACCCGTATTCGTTGATACGAGAGAAACGAACTTTACACTTACAGCGAACGCGTTACGAGAAGCAATTACGAGCAAAACGAAAGCGGTCATTTTACCGTATCCTTCAAATCCAACGGGGGTCGTGCTTGAAGAAGCGGAATTACAAGAGATTGTTGACGTCTTAAGAGAACATCCGAATGTGTTTATCATTAGTGATGAGATTTATAGTGAGCTCGTCTATGAAGGTAATCATCGCTCGATTGCAACCGTTGAAGAGATGAGAGAACGCACGTTCGTGATTAATGGTGTTTCCAAATCACACAGCATGACAGGTTGGCGGATTGGATTTTTATTCGGACCTGAGTCATTGATTCAACACGCACTAAAAGTCCATCAATACAACGTTTCGTGTCCAACATCGATTTCTCAATATGCCGCACTTGCTGCACTGACGAATGGAAAAGATGATGCAAACGCCATGAAAGATGCGTACGTCGTGAGACGAAATTATGTGATGGAACGTTTGGATTCCATGGGGATCTCTTATACGTTACCGAAGGGCGCTTTTTATTTGTTCCCATCGATTGAGAGAACAGGGTTAACATCGTTTGACTTTGCCGTTACATTGCTTGAACAAGAAAAACTTGCTGTCGTACCTGGGACGGCATTCTCTGATTACGGAGAAGGCTATGTGCGCTTGTCGTACGCATACAGTATGGACAACTTAAAAGAAGCGTGTGATCGTTTGGAGCGGTTTATTCAGTCTCTTTAGGATGTTTGGAGACATACGGGTTATCTGCCTCATAAAAACGCCATAAATAATCTTTTGCTTCGCCGCTATTTGGGATGCCAATTCGTTTTGAACGTAAAACAGTGCCTCGTTCTCCGTCTTCAAGGAAAAGGGTAGAAGAACAAAAATCATGCCCGTCCATTCCGTCACGGGAAATCCCAAAAGCTTGCCCGAACTTTCCGGGTCCGTTCGTAAGATTTAATCGTTCACGTCTCGTGAGGTCTTCAATTGGTTTGCCGTAGCGTCGCATACTCATCGTCTCGATTCCTTCGAGTGGTTCGACGGCTCGAAGAAGTACGCCTTCAGGTTTACCGATGCCTCGCGTGACGACGTTCATACAATGGTGTAAGCCGTAAATGATGTACACATAGGCGGTGCCACCCTGTTTGAACATGGATTGATTACGTACGGTTTGTTTACCACCGTACGTATGACTTGCTCGGTCATCGGGTCCAATGTACGCTTCGACTTCAACGATGCGACCTTTAAGGTGTGTGCCATCGTCGTGGATGATCGTAAGAACTTTACCGATTAATTCTGGTGCAACGTCGAGCGTTGGTCGTTCATAGAACGTTCTAGGTAACATGAGTCATTCACTCCAAATTGTAGCGTAGAAGTTTGAGTTCTATTTCATTTTCAAGTATGATGATAGTAGAATGATTGTTGATTAAAGAGGTGACGAAAGTGGCAGATGAAGCACTATTAGAAGAAACAAGAGAACGTGTATTTGCAGAATTGGAAAATGTGATCGACCCAGAACTTGGTGTTGATATTGTTAATTTAGGACTCGTTTATGACATTCAGCTTGATGATGAAATGAACACAACCGTTGTCATGACACTCACATCAATGGGTTGTCCGCTAGCTGGCATGATTCAGTCAGAAGTGAAGAATGCGCTTAGCGATCTTCAAGAAAACAAAGAAATTGGCAGTGTTGAAGTGAGTATCGTCTGGAACCCACCGTGGACGAAAGACAAGATGTCTCGTTACGCAAAAATTGCATTAGGCGTTGCTGATTAATAACAAACGACCGATACATTGTGTATCGGTCGTTTCGTTCGTTTAGACGTCCATTGCTCGTAATTCCTCAACCGTTTCTTTAAACATTTTCATCGCATTTTCAACTGGGGCGCTAGTCGTTAAATCGACCCCTGTCTCGTTTAACAATTCGAGCGGGTCCTTTTTGCTACCGCTTGCGAGGAACGTTAAATAATTGTCGAGTGTTTCCTTGTCACCATCTAAGATGCGCATGGCAATGTCAATCGCAGATACGAACCCTGTCGCATATTGATACACATAAAACGCACGATAAAAGTGAGGAATACGAGACCAACCGTATTTCACTTCATCATCAAAGACGAGTTCTTCACCGAAGTACGTACGGAATAATCCTTCATAAAGCTCATTTAAAGACTCTGCATCGAGTGGTTCACCGCTCTCAGCACGTTCATGAGTTTGCTTCTCGAAGTCCGCGAACATGACTTGTGTAAAGAACGTTCCTCTAAACTGTTCAATGAAATGATTGAGTAAATACGCTCTCATTCGTTCATCTTCTGTATTTTTGAGTAAATATTGAATGAGAAGCACTTCGTTCACCGTTGATGCGACCTCAGCAACGAAGATTTTGTAGTTTGCCGTGATTTGTGGCTGTTCTTTACTTGAGTAATGGCTATGAAGGGCATGACCCATCTCATGGACGAGCGTGAACAAACTGTTCAAGTCGTCATGATGATTTAGAAGAACAAACGGGTGAACCCCATAAACGCCCATGTTGTATGCACCTGAACGTTTAGCTTTCGTTTCACGAACGTCGATGTAACGTTTATCTCGAAACAGCTCTAATTGAGCCACATAGTCTTCACCGAGCGGTTTTAACGCTTTTAGCATCGTGTCATACGCTTCATCGTAAGGGATCTCAGCTTTAACGCCTTGTACGATTGGCACATTTAAATCGTATTGGCGAAGTTCATCCACTCCAAGTCGTTCTTTGCGAAGTTTAGCGTAATCGTGAAGCGGTTTGCTGTTGTCTTTGGCTGATTGCAATAAATTGTCATACACTTCTACAGGGATATCGTCACTAAATAATGCTTCTCCTAAAGCGGAAGAGTAGTTGCGAACCTTTGCAAGTGCAGCGTTTGTCTTCACTTCGGATGCGTAGTTCGTCGCAATTGTATTGTTCATCTCAACATAAGGCTTATAGTACGCTTTGTATGCTTCTTGACGTTTGGAACGATCCTCGTCTTCAATAAGCTTCGAATACATTCCCCGAGTTAATTGCACTTGATTTCCATCTTCATCGGTAACATCACCAAATGAAATGTCGGCGTTGTTGAACATATTGTACGTGTTTGATGGGGCTTGGAACGTTTCGTGCAGTTGTGAGAGTAGTTGTTCTTGTTCTTTTGATAGCACATGCTCTTTTTCGCGGAATGATTTCCATAAGCTATCTTCAAAATAAGCAAGCTCAGCTTCTTCTTGAATGTATTGCTCTAACGTTTTCTTATCTAAGCTCAATAAGAACGGCATAAAAAACGCGGTTGATTCACTGATTTTGACACTCAATTGAGCGGTTTGCCCGTTAAGTTTTTGCGCTTTAGAATCTCTCGTGTCAATATCTTGACGAAACATCGCATATGCAAACACTTTACGTACGATTAAGCTCAATTCTTCTTGTGTTTTTAAGTACTGTAGAAGAGAAGTGCTATCATCGATTTTCCCGTTAAACGTTTGAAGTTTGTCAGCAAGTTCATACGATTGTTTCACATCTTCTTGCCACGCAGATTCATCTTTGTAAAGATCGGTTAAGTCCCACTTTTCATGATCTGGAACGTCTGTTCGATTGTTATATGTTTTTGCCAAATCTAATCACCACTTTTTTCTGTTAATGTACCCGTAATTGCTTGGGGGAATTCTTGTTCTAAACGATTTTTTAGTGATCGTGCAATTTCTTGCATGCCGAATTGATTCACTTTTTGTTCTGCATCGCTATTGTAGTTTGTGTTCGTATTAATGTCATACGTATACGTATTCCCATCTTCGTCTTGGATCGATTCAATCCCTGCAAATTGTATGCGTGCGTCACGCAAAAATGCTTCATATTGTTGAATTAACGATGGATTAAATTCAGATAAGATCCGGAATTTTTCCTTTGGCGTTTCAGTCGTAGGGCAAGAATCAATCGCAATCGAGCACGCATCAGCAGGACAAAGCTCAAAGCCTTCAGATGTATCGACTTCAACAGCATAAAGAAATTTACCATCAATAAATTCAGAGCGGGTAATCGTTTTCGATTTGCTTTCGATGTATTGTTGAATCAACGTAATGCCATCAATCGAAGGTTCAAATTCATTGTCTAAATACTCAACAAGTCCTTCAATTGAATAAAACAACCGTACACCAAGCCCTTTACCTGCTCGGTTATGTTTCGTAATAAAAGGACCATTCATTTTCTTTGCACTCTTGATGATGTCTTCTTTGCTCATCGCAACGTACGTTTTTGGAACTTGGATGTTGTTCTTTTCTAAGTGTGCGTATTGCATGGCTTTGTTCAGTTCAAATTGTAACGCCTGTGTGCCGTTATATACGATGCGGTTATGGCTTTCTAACCAGTGCAACACAGCAGATGTATATTCGGGTGCATAACGATGACCGCGTGTATGTGAAGAGGCGCTCATTCGATTGTAATACACGCCTTCAGGAGGCGTGTCTAACACGTTAAAAGCACCATCAGCCATATGCCAAAGTTCAAAAGGCACTTGAAGCGCTTTGAGAGCAGTTTTTAACGGTTCTGTCCATTCATCATTTTCATGAAGTACGTAAATCTTTGCCATTACAGTCACACCTTTCCGTTACTTGTATTTTTACAGAAAATGTAGAAAAAAACAAAGAAAAAAGACAGAAAAGAACCTAAGAAATAGGTTCTTTTTGCATGTTAATCAAATGAACGTTCAAGTTCTGAGATGAGAGAGCCAACGTGAGCGACTGCTTCAGATATTGGTGCTGAAGAGCTCATATCAACTCCAGCCATTTGCAGAAGCTCGAGTGGTGGTTTGGAACCGCCTGCGTTAATCATGTCGAGCCAGCGATCAACAGCAGGTTGACCTTCTTCAAGAATGCGCTGTGATGCATACGTTGAAGCGGTAAGACCTGCAGAGTACGTGTACGGATAAAGCCCCATATAATAATGCGGTTGACGCATCCACGTAAGTTCTGCACCGTCATTTAACGTCACAGAATTTCCCCAAAAGCCTTTAAGCGTTTCGCGTTTCAATTCGTTCAACTTAGAAGTCGTTAAAATCACATTTTCTTCAGCGAGTAAATACACTTCACGTTGGAAATGAGCTTCAAGCAAATGCGTTACAAAGTTATGATAATACGTTCCGAGTAATGAAAGAATGACGAAGCGTTTCATCTCATTTGAGTCCGCTTGCTTGAGTAAATGATCAGCAAGCAACAATTCATTCATTGTAGAAGGTGCTTCAATCATGTACTTGGAAGGACGAGAAGTGCCGATTCGTTGGTTTTGATACGCATGATAAAAGTGTCCGGCATGTCCAAGTTCATGAGCAAGAATAAATGTCCCGCGCATCATGTTCGTCCACGTTAATAAAATGTATGGGTGATACCCATACGGACTCATGCAAAATGCACCTGTCTGCTTCCCGATGTTATCTGCTTGGTCGACCCAACGTTCTTCGTGTGATTTCTCGATCATAGAAACGTAGTCGCTTCCCATCACTTGTAAAGCGTCTTTAATGACGTCCATCGCTTCATCGAATGACATTTCAGGATTGTAGTTCGGGTCAAGTGGTGCTTTTAGGTCAGCGAAAGTCATTTCATCGAGGCCGAGAATTCGTTTCTTAAGCTTAGCAAAGCGTTGCATGTGAGGACTTAGTTGTTCATAAATGGTATTGATTTGACGGTGGTATGTGTCTTGGTCAACTTCTTGATCATCAAGAAGCATATCAAGCACAGAAGAATACCCGCGCAGTTGACTCTCTTGTACTTGGCGATTCACTTCAGTTGCGAACGTACTCGCAAACGTATGATTATAGTTTCGTAACCCTTCAGAAAATCGTGCAAATGCGTTTCGACGAATGGAAGGATCGCTAGAAAGCTCATATTTGTCTTCAAACAATGCTTGTGACAGCGGGTATTCGTTGCCTTTACTATCGGTAAACGAAGAGAAGTTCAAGTCAGCAGCTTTGCTTTGTTTGTAAATCGTGTATGGTGCTTGCCATGTTTCTGAAAGTGTTGCTAATGCGTGTTCGGTTTCTTTTGAGAGCAAATGATTTTTGTTCGTCTGGCACATCGTAATAAAGCGCTCGTATTCTCGCAATACCGGCTCTTCATTAAAATACTGCTCTAGCTCATCTTTTGAGAGTTGCGCAATCTCATACTCAATAAATGCAAAAGCTCGAAGCATGCGGGAGTGAACTCGTGATGTTTTTCCTGAGAGCTCTTGGTTTTTCGGATCGGTCCCGTCAGCTGCGCTCTTTAAGTGTGCATACGATTGAATTGGAACAATTTGTTGTTGCAATTTTTCTTGATAGGTTAGCACTTCAAGCAATGTTTTTGCTGACTCTGTTACTTGTCCTTCATACGCATCAAGCTTAGGAAGCTGCTTACTAAATTCGTCATAAGCGTGTTGCCAATTGTCATCATTAGAAAATAAAGAGTCAAGATCCCACGTTTGTGATTGTTCAATTTCTGCTCGCTTTAAACGATTAATCATAAAGAACCGTCCTTTCGTTTCTGTTCATAGACTTGGAGATTGCCATAGACGACTTCTAAATAGGGGGTGTCAATTTGATGAGCTTTCGCTTGTACGTATAAGTAACCTGGGATGTGATCTGCTTCGACAGCGAGTCCTTTTTCCGTGTCACGTTGCATGGACGCTTTAAAGCTAGCGTTTAAGTTGTCCCATTGTTTCTGGGCTTTTTTACGTAATCGTTCGCTGTCCATAGAAGGATCAATGCGTTCAATGACGGTTGCTACTTCAGTGATTAATGATTCGGCAACGTTCATTGCACTTTGTGAGGACTTAATCTGACCGATGTTCGCATCAAAAAGTGTCGTCGTTCCAGATAGCACAGTAATGAGCATATACTTTTGCCACATGTCCGAGTCGATGTTCTCACGAAGGGCAAACGTTGATTTGTCGGACTGGAACATTTGTTCTACTTCATTTGTAGACAGTGATGCTTGTTCATTTCTTGGGCCATAAAGCATCGTATGCATGTCACCGTGATGCACAATCGTTCCGTCATCTTTTAACGTAGATTCAATGAAGCATACGCCTCCAAAAACTTGGTTCTTCGGTATGTAGCTTTCAAGTGTTTCTAAGTGAGCAATCCCATTTAAGAGTGGAATGATAATCGTTTTGTCATGCATAAATGGCTTGAAATCCTGAATGGCTTGTTCTAAATGATACGCTTTCGTCGTAAGTAAAATCACGTCGAACTTTCCGCTGTCTTTTGTTGTGATCAGCGGTGGGTGAATGTTGATATTTCCGTGGGGGCTTTCAATAATAAGCCCAGTTTTTTGTAATTGCTGACGCTTTTGTTCGCGAACGAGAAAGGTAACATCTTTTTCGGCTTCAAAGAGACGACCTCCAAAGTATCCACCAACTGCACCAGCACCAATGACGAGTAATTTCAAAACGATACGACCTCCTTTAGTTACAATTCCAGTATAACGAAATTCATAAAAATTCGAAATAAAATGATCTTATTTTACAATTCATGATAAACTTGTAGAAAAACAGTAACGATCAGGTGGGATTTCATATGATAGAGTTTTCTGCTTCAAAAGCGATTGAACGTTTACCGAGTCAATTTTTTGCTAAACAAGAAAAAGCTGTATTAGAACGCAAAAACTTAGGGCGCGACATTATTAACTTCTCACAAGGTAGCCCCGATACGAAAACACCCGAGCATATCGTTGATTCATTAAAAGAAGCAGCAGAAGACCCGAATATGCATCGCTATTCGCCGTTCCAAGGGTTTCGTTTTTATAAAGAGGCAGTATGTGAATTTTATGAGCGGGAATACGGTGTGACACTTGATCCCGATGAAGAAGTGTGTGTGTTATTCGGAGGCAAAGGAGGGCTCGTTGAAGTGAGTCAATGCCTCCTCGATGAAGGAGACGTTGCGCTCGTGCCAGACCCTGGTTATCCAGATTATTGGTCAGGTGTGGCACTTCAAAACGCTCTGATGCACCCGATGCCACTTCAAGAAGAACATCAATTTTTACCGAACTATAATGATCTTACGAAGGAAACGCTAGAAAAAGCGAAAGTGATGTTCTTGAATTACCCGAACAACCCGACAGGAGCGATTTGTGATACGTCGTTTTTCGACGAGACGGTACAATTAGCAAAGGAGAACAACATTTGTGTTGTTCATGATTTTGCATACGGAGCATTTAGCTTTACTGATCAAAAGCATCCGAGCTTTTTGCAATCAGAAGGTGCCAAAGATGTAGGGATTGAAATCTATACGCTTTCAAAAACATACAATATGGCAGGATGGCGCATCGGATTTGCTGTTGGTAATCGTTCTGTTATTAAGATGTTAAATGTGTTGCAAGACCATTTGTATGTGAGTTTGTTCGGAGCGGTCCAAAAAGCAGCAGCCACCGCATTAACGAGTTCCCAAGACGAAGTGAAACGACTTCGCGAGATGTATTTGAAGAGGCGAGACGTATTAATGGAAGAAGCAAAGAACATTGGTTGGGAAGGAACTGCGCCAGACGGGTCATTTTTTGCTTGGTTCCCTGTACCAAAAGGCATGAGCTCTCAACAGTTTGCAGATAAAGTTCTCCTTGAAGCAGACGTGTGTGTCGCACCTGGAAATGGTTTCGGAACTTACGGAGAAGGGTATGTCCGATTAGGACTCGTTCATGACGAGGAGACCATTCGAAAAGGTATGCAGCGAATTGGTTCATTAAATCTTTTCTAAAGGGTGTTTGGAATGAAAGTAATGATGTATCAAATGGACGTTATTGCAGGTAAGCCTGAAGAGAACCGTGCAAAAGTGTCGGAGTGGCTTCAATATGAATACAAAAAGTACGAACCAGATGTCGTTGTATTACCAGAGATGTGGACGACAGGCTATGCTTTAGATGAGCTTGAGCAGATTGCAGAAACGAGCGGTGGAACGACGGAAGCCTTTGTTCAACAACTTGCAAAGGAGTATAACGTAACGATTGTAGCAGGATCGTTTGCTGTTAAAACGGATCGAGGGATTGTGAATCGAAGCATCGTCGTCAATGAAAAAGGAAAAATCATTCATACGTATGATAAAATTCACCTCGTGCCGATGCTAAACGAACCGGATTATCTTGTCGGAGGAAATGAAAAGGCAACAACGTTTTCTCTGAACGGCGTAAATGCAGGCGTTCTCATCTGTTATGACTTACGTTTCCCTGAAGTGTTTCGAACACTTGCATTAAACGGTGCCGAAGTCATTTTTGTTGTTGGAGAATGGCCAGCTGCAAGAAGAGATCATTGGGATACACTTCTTAAAGCACGAGCGATTGAGAATCAATGTTATATTGTCGCCTGTGACACCGTCGGTGAACATAACAACGTGGAGTACTCTGGAAACTCTCTCGTCTATTCACCATTTGGGACACAATACGTGAGAGCATCACCTGTCGAAGAAGAGACCGTGTATAGCGTACTTGACTTAGAAGAGGTCGCTACGTTTCGCAAATCGGTACCGAACTTGAAAAACCGTGTTCCTGACCTTTATTGACAAATGACAAATCTCTATGTATACTAGGTATCTAAGTGATTGTTGGTAATCACAAATCGACTTCACCCTTCTAAACTATGGAGAATGGAGATCGAGCGAGGTTTGTGCTTGTTAAGCTTAAATTCGCAAACTAACGTCACCCATTCAAATTTCATCTAGATCGTAGCGGACGGCCATTGGAGCCGTGGCAGCAGAAGAGATGGAAGGGCTTTTGTGATCTAGACACGCCCACATGAAATTTAAATCTATAAGATATGACCATTAGCGAGAACTGCGGCAGCTAATGGTCTTTTTGTTGTTTAGATAATCGGTCATGAGTACGAGGACGATTGAATACATTCGTTGTAGTACGGTTTAGAGGAGGCTCGTGATGATAGATGGAGTGAAGAAAAAGACGTTGTTGAAGCATCATGATGATCGGGGTTATTTCACAGAGCTCGTTCGTGATGATGAAGATCTATTAGCACAGTTTGGACAAATGTCACTGTCGATGAGTTATCCAGGCGTGATCAAAGCCTTTCATTATCATGACAAACAAGACGATGTGTGGTTTTTTCCGAGTGGGAATGCACAAGTCGTGTTGTATGACATTAGACGAACATCTTCAACGTATAAACAAACGGATGTCTATTATATGGGGGAGAATAACCCAATCGTGTTACTCATCCCTAAAGGCGTAGCGCATGGCTATCGAGTGCTCGGTGAGAAACCAGCGACAATTATTTATTTAACGACCCATTCATACGATAAAGATAACCCGGATGAAAAGCGGATTGCTTGGAACGACCAACGAATTGCGTTTAATTGGCAAACGGAACATCATTAAAAAGCAGACGTCGAACAATTTTCGTTCGACATCTGCTTTTGTTTATAAAAACCAAGTGACGTACAGCATTCCAAATCCACTTAACAACAACGAGGCCAGAATACAGATCAACAGCAAAGTGAAACTACGCGGATCGATTGCGGAAAGCTTAATTTGTAAACCGAGACCTGCCATCGCCATGCCAATGAAAACATAGGCGAGCTGGACGAGTGGGTTCACAATTCCTTCTGGAAGGTTGCCGTATGTGACGAGAACACTCATTAAAAGAAACCCGATAATAAACCACGGAAAGGGGAGAGGGGTTGATGAAGCGTTTGAGTCCTTTTGTTTATAAACGAAAGCGATAATGATGACGACCGGAACGAGTAATAACACACGTGTTAACTTAATGAGTAAAGCAGCATCCATTGCGACGTCACTCGCTACACTACTTGCTGCCGTTACATGACCAATCTCATGCAATACACCACCAACAAACAACCCAAATTGTTCATCGGTCCATTGTAGATAAGGATACATAACCGTAAAGATCAGGGTAAACAATGTACCCGTAATTGAAATCACTGCGACAGCGATTGCGATGTCTTGTTGCTTCACACGGAGTTGTGTACCGACAGCGGCTACAGCAGATGCACCGCAAATCCCAGTCCCTGCGCCAATTAAAAACGTTGGTGTTGGTGAAGAGCGAAACAAGTGTCCAATGAGTACGACCAGTCCAATTCCGAAAATTACTGTTGCGGCTGCATACAACAGTAAATCAACACCCATTGAGAATAAGTCATTAAATTGTAGTCGTAAGCCAAGTAAAACAATTCCTACACGCAACAGTGTTTTTGTACTAAAAAGAATGCCATGTTCTGCATTGGCAGGTGTACCAATCGATTGTTTTATGATCATGCCGATGATGATTGCAAGAACAAGAGGTCCAAGTGTTGTGAACAAGGGAAGAACGGTCAGGAGTTTTGCTACGATTATAATGAATAGTGTAAGTAAGATTCCTGGTAGTAGGTTCATTGAAGCGTGCCTCCTTGGAATTTACTTTACGTAATGTAATAGTATTAATAAAATACATATTTATTATCATTACCATAAATTTAATTAATGATAAGGGAGTTGAGCAATTCGTGATCATTGATGAACGGATGAACGTCTTTTTTACAGTTGCTAAAGAACGACAATTTACAAAAGCAGCAATCACGCTCAATCGAACACAGCCAAACGTAAGTTTAACGATTAAAAAACTAGAAGAAGAATTAAAGACAACGTTATTTATACGAGGAAAACGCCACGTGGAGTTAACGAAAGCGGGCAATATCCTTTATGAGCGTGTGAAACAATTGTATGATTTAGCGGAAGAAACGACGTTGATGCTTCACGAACTACAAACAGAAGTTCGTGGACTCTTAACGATCGGAGCGAGTTATTCGATTGGTGAGTACGTATTGCCACCACTATTACAGACCATTCGTTTGCAACATCCGAACTTGTTTTTTGACGTTGTGATTGCGAATACGGATGAAATTAAACGAGCGCTTATGAACCAACACATCGACTTTGGCTTTATTGAAGGAGAAATTAGCTCAGAGGGGTTAACCATTGAACAACTAAGTGAAGATGAAATGTGCTTAACGGCTTCGCCAAACGATCCGTTAGCTTCCATTGCACAAATTACTGTCGCTGATTTGCAAAATCGTGCCTGGGTGATTCGTGAGGAAGGTTCAGGAACAAGAGATTATTTGAATGCATTTTTTGAGCGGCATCAATTATCAACGCAGACGATGACAACGATTGGGAGCAACCAAGGGGTAAAAGAAGCGGTTATGAGTGGTCTAGGCATTTCATTGTTATCACGAGCGGTCATTGATCGTGATCTTAAAAACGGGCTACTCGTTGAATTGTCATTGGAAGAACTTAATTTAAAGCGGAATTTTTATACAATCACAAAAGGACCGGTATATGCGAGGGAAGAGATTGTTATCACATTGTTAAAAGAGCTTGTTACTTCATGAAATCATCGTTCATCTTCTGTTCATAAAACCTCGATACGCTTATCGTAAAGGAGGAAGAGAAGATGTCATACTGGAAAGTGTTATTAATTGCTTCTGCTTTATTCGGACTATACGGAGCAGGGATGGGAGCGCATATGGCAGGGGCCGGGTCACTTAGCTTACGACCGATTCATGCACACGTACTCGTACTCGGCTGGCTTAGCTTATTTGCTTGGAGTGTTTTTTACAAAGTATATCGCCCGAAACAAAAATGGCTGTCACGCATTCACGTCGTAAGTGCAATTGCGGGCTCATTCTTGTTAACGTTTGGGATGTGGCTCTACTTTGAATCGCCATTTAACTTAAACGAAGGGTTTACACTTGCCGCTTATATTATCGGCGGTGTGTTTGTCGTCGTTAGTTTCTTTACGTTTGTCGTACAAGCGATTCTTTTAGAAGATGAGAAAAAATCAGTACAAACGTAAAAACTTCCGATTCACTCCAATTTTGTATATACTAGTGGAATCTGAACTATAGACAAAAGGGAGTCGTACCATTGATCAACAATATCGTGAAGAAACAAGAAAAGTACAAAGAGAATACGAAAAACCGTGGAAGGATTCTCATTACGTGTGAAGACCGTCCAGGTATTGTAGCAGCCGTATCTGAATTCCTAACCGACCATGAAGCGAACATTATCGACTCTAGCCAATATTCAACAAACCCAGAAGGCGGCAAATTCTTTATGAGAATAGAGTTTGAATGTCCTGGGCTTCAAGATCGAAAAGCACAATTAGAGCGTGACTTTAAAGCGATTGCGACAAACTTTCAGATGGAGTGGAAGTTGTTCTTCGTTAGTGAATTGAAGCGTGCGGCAATTTTCGTATCGAAAGAGTTGCATTGTTTACGAGAATTGCTTTTAGAATGGGAGAATGGCGATCTTGTTGCTGAGATCCCGCTCGTCATTAGTAATCACTCGGATGCAAAAGAGTACGTTGAAAGCTTCGGTATCCCATTTGTGCACATTCCGGCGAGTAAAGAAAATCGTGCACAAGCTGAACAACAGCAATTGCAACTATTAGATGAGTACAACATCGACTTTGTCGTCCTTGCACGCTACATGCAAATTCTAACGCCGAACTTCGTCTCAAGCTTTAATCAGAACATCATCAACATTCATCACTCGTTCTTACCGGCATTCGTCGGCGCAAAGCCATATGATCGTGCCTTTGAACGGGGCGTGAAATTAATCGGTGCAACGAGCCATTACGTAACGAACGATCTTGATGAAGGACCGATTATTGAACAAGACATTAAACGGGTGAATCATCGTGATCAAGTGGAAGACTTAAAGAAGAACGGACGCATCGTTGAACGAAGCGTGCTCGTACGTGCTGTGAAATGGCATAATGAAGACCGTATTATCGTGCATGGCAATAAAACGGTCGTTTTTTAAAGCGAAGCCTCTTCCTTAGGAGAGGCTTTTTTAATGTCCACAAAATAGCCATTGACTATGAGAATCATTTTCAATTAAACTAAACAAGTGAGAATACCACATAACAATCCTCTGGGGGTACATGATGAAAAAGATTTATCCATATACACTCGCGATCGCAACGACTGCGATGCTACTGACTGCGTGTGGGGACCAAGAAGATACAGACAACAATTCAGCAAACGAAGAAGCTGATGAAACGGTAGAAGAAACCGATGATGCAGACGACAGTGAGTCAGATGCTGGAGGTTCTGAGAAGACAGTAACAGATGGATACGGTAATGAATTGACGGTACCAGCGTCTCCAGAACGCATTATCGCACCATATTTAGAAGATCCCCTCTTAACGATTGGGTTAGAGCCAATTGTGCAATGGTCTGTGAACAATGGAGCAAGTGTTCAAGACTATTTAGCGGATGAACTTGGCGATCTGCCATACATTGATTATCAGTTGCCATTAGAATCTGTGATGGAAGCAGATCCGGACTTTATTGTCGTTCCTGATGAGGGCACACTCGGTTCAGGTGACTACAACCAATATTCACAAATGGCACCTACGTACGTAATGGATAGCGAAACGAGTGCAGATTGGCGTGCAACCCTCCTAGAGATGGGCTCGCTTTTTGATCGTGATGAAGAAGCTGAAACGGCACTAGAGGAGTATGACGCTTACGTTGAAGAAGTGAAGCAAGAATTGAACGATACGGTTGGGGACGATAAAGTGGCTGTTGTTTGGTTGATTAACGGCTCGTATTTCGTCGTTGCACCGAACATTGCAAGTGGAGCGGTACTGTTTGAAGACCTTGAGTTAGAACCAGCAAATGCAATTGCTGAGTTGCCAGAAGACCCTGACCATTGGAATGAGCTCTCTCTTGAAGCATTTGCCAATTTAGATGCGGAGTATTTATTCCTCGTTAATGGTGATGGAGACAGCGTTGATTCATTAATGACTGAAGACGTATGGTCAACAATTCCTGCTGTAGAAAACGACCAGGTCATTGAAATTGCTGATGATAGCAGTTGGTTATATAACGGTTACCAAGCAAATCGTCAAACGATCGAAGAAGTCCACGAACAGATGATTTCTGAATAAATTCGAGCATAGCTATTGAGAATGATAGCCGTTTTCATTAAGATGAGAATAGGTAAGAAGAAACGTTCAAATAGGTGAGTAGGCAGACGGTTTAGAATGAATTCTAGATCGTCTGTTGTCGTCATTGTATTTGTCATAATAGACCAATTAAAGACTGAATAATACGGAGTGGCAACTTTCTACATGTAGTCAATGATCTGAACGTCGTTTTTATTGAGTTCAATCAGTTGAAAGTGAATGTGCCGTGAAGTGGGAGAACTATGAAAGAAGCGAGCATTACACGAAAACCAATAAGCTTTATTATTACACTGTTAATCGGCATTGTTAGTCTAGTGATCGTCTCCATCATTTCCGTTACGTTTGGAGCGGCTTCAATTACGCCTAGCATCATTTGGGACGCAATTGTATCATTCGACGGCAGTTTGACCGAACATCAAATCATCCAAGAAATACGAATTCCCCGTGTTGTGGCAGCAATCCTAATCGGTGGAGCGCTTGCTGTTTCTGGAGCAATCATGCAAGGCATGACGAGGAATGCATTAGCAGAGCCTTCGATTATTGGAATCTCCGATGGTGCAGCGCTTGCTCTTGCGATTATGTTTGCTTATTTCACAGCTGCTAGTTATACAGGATTACTCGTTGCAGCCTTTATTGGAGCAGGTGTCGGGACGGTACTCGTGTTTCTCGTTGGTACATTAAGTAAAGGCGGCTTATCTCCGGCAAAACTCGCATTAGCAGGGGTTACGATCGGTGCATTTTTAAGTGCACTCTCTTCTGGAATTGCGATTTATAACGATGTTGCTCAAGATTTAAGCTTTTGGTTCGCCGGAGGACTATCGAGCGTCACGCGTCAAAGCCTAATGATGGTTGCCATTCCTTGTCTCATCGGAGTGTTGATTGCACTTTTATTGTCGAAGTCGATTACGATTATGAGCCTTGGTCAAGACGTTGCAAGAGGGTTAGGGCAACGAACTGCTATTGTGCGAACGCTCGGTGTGATTGCGGTTATGTTAATGACCGGTGCATCGGTTGCGGTAGCAGGGATTATTGGTTTTGTCGGCCTTGTCATTCCACATATGGTACGTGCAGTCGTTGGGATGGATTATCGCTATGTTATTCCGTGCTCGGCTGTGTTTGGTGCGTTATTACTCGTTGCAAGTGATATTGTTGCCCGGATGATTAATGCGCCTTACGAAACACCAGTCGGAGCAATTACTGCGTTAATAGGTGTCCCGTTTTTCCTCTACCTTGCGAGACGAGAAGGGAGAGGCGTTTAAATGAAACGAAAACCGTTCATTGTTTTTACAACACTCGTCGTATTTATCGTTTTAGTTTTGCTTGTTAGTCTACAGTCAGGTACGTTTCAAATGACACCAGCTGAAGCGTTTAAAACGATAATCGGTCAAGGTAGTGACCAACAAGAACTCGTCTTGTTTGAATTCCGACTGCCACGTATGGTACTTGCAATCTTAATTGGTGCAGGTCTTGCGGTTTCAGGTGCAATCTTGCAAAGTCTTTCTCGTAATGACCTTGCAGACCCAGGTATCTTAGGAATTAATGCAGGGGCAGGCTTTGCCGTCGTATTGTTTATTTATTTGTTCCAAGGAAGTTATCAGAACCTTGGAGGAAGCGTCTATATCTTGCCGATGTTCGCCTTTCTAGGGGCGCTTACAGCAGCAGCACTCATTTATAGCCTCGCTTATAAAAATGGGATTACACCCGTTCGTCTCGTACTTGTCGGAATCGGGATCAATGCCGGGTTTAGTGCATTGCTGATTATTATGCAACTAAGAATGAGTCCGAATGATTTTATGCAAGCGACCGTTTGGCTCTCAGGCAACATATGGGGTGCTAACTGGAGTTCTGTATTAGCGATCTTACCTTGGATTGCGATTTTAATACCTCTCGTCATTAGGCAAGCGAACACGTTAAATGTAATGAGAATTGGTGATGAATCAGCGGTCGGAGTTGGGATTTCTCTCGAACGTTCACGACTGTTGCTATTGTTTTTAGCTGTGGCACTCGCAGGTGCATCGGTTGCAGCTGGAGGCGCGATCGCATTTTTAGGTCTTGTTGCGCCGCACATCGCCCGTAGAATCGTCGGACCGAGGCATCAAATAATGATACCAACGGCAGCGCTTATCGGTTCACTCATCTTATTATTTGCTGATTACATTGCAAGAAACATGTTGGCACCGTCTGAAATTCCAGTCGGTATTGTCGTAGCCATTATCGGTGCACCGTACTTTTTATACTTGCTTATTAAAACACCGTAAACTGAGGTGAACAGCCATGACTGAAATCGAAACGAAAGAACTGTCAATTGGTTATGAAAAACGAAAGATTGTCGAAGCGTTAAATTTAAAAATCCCAAAAGGACAAATTACAACGATGATCGGTCCGAACGGTTGTGGGAAGTCAACGATCTTAAAAACGTTAGCGAGAATTATGAAACCAAAGTCTGGTTCGGTCTATTTGGATGGGAAAATTATTCATAAAGAGTCAACGAAACAAGTCGCGAAGAAGTTGGCGGTATTGCCGCAATCACCAGAAGCGCCTTCAGGATTGAAGGTCAAAGAACTTGTCGCTTATGGACGGTATCCACATCAATCTGGTGCACGCTCATTGACGAAAGCTGATTTAGACATCATTGATCGTTCCTTAAAGCAAACGGGCATGGATGCTTTTAAAGACCGAGACATTGATGCACTTTCAGGTGGGCAAAGACAACGGGTGTGGATTGCGATGGCCCTTGCTCAAGAAACTGACATTTTGTTACTTGATGAACCGACGACGTATTTGGATCTCGCACACCAATTAGAAGTTCTAGAAGTATTAAAGAGGCTTAACGAAGAAGAAGGGCGTACGATTGTGATGGTCATTCACGATTTAAACCATGCTGCTCGTTTCGCTGATTATATGGTTGCATTAAAAGCAGGGAAGATTGTGCAAGAAGGGGCACCAGAACAAGTGATCTGTTCAACAGTACTAAAAGACGTATTCGCGATTGATGCTGATGTTGTTACAGACCCGAGAACGAAGAAACCGGTTTGCCTGAGTTATGATTTAATGATTCCTGAACGAGCAGAAGAAGAAGAGTTAATACCTGCAGGAGGTGCACGCTAAGATGGGGAATGACTTAGAACTGTATGATGTAACGGTTGTTGGTGGTGGTCCAGCTGGACTGTATAGTGCATTTTATAGTGGAATGCGAGACTTAAAAACGAAAATCATCGAGAGTGAACCCCATCTTGGTGGTAAATTAAATGTGTATCCTGACAAAACGATTTGGGACATCGGGGCACTACCACCGACAAAAACGAGTGAAGTTATTCAAAACTTAAGTACACAAGCGACGACGTTCGAACCGACAGTCGTTTGTGGTGAGAAAGTGACCGATATTACAAAAAATCATGACGGTACATTCGTCATTGAGACGTCACTACAGCGTAAGCATTTTACTAAAGCGATTATTTTAGCAACAGGTTACGGGATTTTGCGGCAAGCAAAGCTAAGCGTTCAAGGTGCTGAAGCTTATGAAACTGAAAACCTTTATTATGAAGTACCTGACATTGAACAATTTCGAGGCAAAGATGTTGTCATTTCAGGTGGAGGCAATTCAGCCGTTGATTGGGCAAATGAACTGGAGCCGATTGCAAAAAGCGTAACCGTCGTCCATAGACGTGATGCCTTTGGTGGCCACGAGCAGTTCGTGACAAAAATGAAAAACTCACGAGTGAATGTGATGACGCCATTCGCGATCTCAGGCTTAACAGGATGTAACCAAGGCAAATGTATTGAACAAGTTCAATTAGAGCATTGTGAGAGCAAATCGTGTCAAATTAAACGTGTCGATGCAGTTGTAGTGAACCACGGTTTTGAAGTTGAACTGTCGTTTTTAGATCATGAACCGTTAGGTTTGAAAGTAGAAGAAAGTAAACTTCAATTAAATGACCGTATGCAAACGAGTGTACCAGGTATTTTTGCTGCAGGAGATCTAGCGAATTATAATAGCAAACTTCCGTTAATTGCAGGCTGTTTCCAAGATGCAGCACTTGCGGTGAACAGCGTTAAGCAGTTCGTCGAACCAACAGCAAATGAATACGGTATGGTGTCGTCCCATCACGAGAAACTAACCCAATAAAAGATTTATTGGGTTAGTTTTAGAGCAAATATCAAAATTTCACGTACCGTATTTTAGTAAATTAAACTTCATTAGGTAAAGAAAAGAAGAAGAGAAAAAAACACGAGAGATCAAGTCATCAAGACTCAACCTTTCGTGTTGTTAACGTCCAACCTGTGTACGCATAAAGAAGGGCAATAAACGGTGTAACGATGCTTAAGAACGTGTAGAACACATACGTGAAATCAACGTTTAGTGTTGTCATGACAAAGGCTCCGATAATTCCCCACGGAATGAGGGGGTGTAAAATCGTTCCACCATCTTCAAGTGTTCGGCTTAAGTTTTTTGGGTGTAAGTTGTGTTTTTTATAAGCATCTTCGTACATTTGTCCAGGTAAAAGAATCGAAAGATACTGTTCTCCTGTGACAAAGTTAATACCAAAACAAGAAGCGAGAGTTGAGGCGATCGTATTACCTCGACTTTTTAACACCGATTGAATGCCGCGAATTAGCGCTTCGGTAATGCCTGTTGCTTGAATTAATCCACCAAAAGAGAGTGCGATAATGATTAGAGAAACTCCAAAGAGCATCGCTTCAAGCCCACCGAGTGATAACAATTCATCAATCGCAACGTGTCCTGTATTCGCATCGTATCCACTAAACATTGCACCTAGTAAAGCATTGATCTGTAAACCGGGTACATTGTAAAAGGCTGTAGCGATCGCTACAAACATTCCTGCAGCTAGTGCTGGTAAAGGTCGAACTTTCATCGCAGCTAATATGATAATCACAAGCGGTGATAAAACAGTGATCAAATGTATGCTAAACTCTTGGTCTAATACGACTAAAAGTTCATTCACGTCATTTAAACTACCACCACTCACGTTTTGATTATAACCGATAAACAAGAAAATGATTACAGTAATGATTAAAGCAGGAATCGTCGTCCAAAGCATATGACGAATATGTTCAAACAAATCGACTTTGGCTGTTGCTGCCGCTAAATTCGTCGTATCTGAAAGAGGAGAAAGTTTATCTCCGAAGATGGCACCACTAACGATCGCACCAGCAGTCATTGCAGGGTCCGCACCCATTCCAATCGATATACCCATAAGTGATACGCCAATCGTTCCAATCGCGCTTAATGAACTTCCAGTCATTAACGCTACAATTGCCGTAATAATTACGGTCGTTGCAAGGAAATACGTTGGAGATAACACTTGTAACCCGTAGAAAGTAATTGTTTGTACGGTTCCACCAAGTAACCATAGACCAATTAATATTCCGATCATGAGCATGATTAACATTGGAATGATGCCGTAACCTACTGACGTAACAATATGCTTTTCAAGTGTTGAGAAAGGGATTTTAATGAAAGTCGCATACAATGCAACGACAATCGCAGCAAGTAGGATCGGGAGGTGTGGAGGAGCTCCATATGCTAAAATTCCTAAACTTAACATAGTGATAATAATAAGAAGAATAATGATTGCTTCTGGTAACGATGCTTGACGTTGCATAGTAAAGTGCTCCTTTGTTAAAAACTACAATACATAACCGCGGTAAAGTACAAAATCATAAACTCAACTATAGCATGAAAAGAAGAATTTGAAAACATAATAATTTCACGTACCGTAATGAATGAAATGAAACACTATTTCACATAGTATCAACAAAGAGGTGAGAAGCATGCACTTAGAATTGTTGCAAACAGGAGTAGAGTTACTCGTAGGGTTTATTGCGCTACTAGTGATGTTGAAATTGCTCGGTAAGGCGACATTATCGCAAATAACACCGTTTGATTTCATTTCAGCACTAATCTTAGGTGACTTGATCGGAAATGCCATCTACGACGAACAAGCACGCGTAGGCTCGATTCTATTTTCAGTCGGGATTTGGGGAACGCTTATTTATACATTAGAAATGATCACACAAAAATACCGAGGCACTAGAAAAGTGCTTGAGGGAAGTCCTTCGATTATCGTTAAAGACGGCCAAATTGTAAGAAAGGAATTAAAAGCAAACAAATTGGATTTAGATCAGCTGCAGCATTTACTACGCCGAGAAAATGTGTTCTCATTTAGAGAAATTCAACATGCGATTTTAGAAACCGACGGCAAAGTTAGCGTACTTAAAAAGTCAGATTACGAAAACCCAGTCTCACAAGACTTACAACTACCAGCAAAGCCTGTCTATTTACCTATTACATTGATCAGTGACGGCAAAGTAAACTGGGATAACTTACAATTAGCCGGTTACGATGAATCATGGTTAAACAAACAACTACGTTCTAAAAACATTACGACGTACAGTGATGTGTTTTTTCTAGAATGGAAACAAGACGAAGGATTATACTTAGAGCCTATGTAGCCGGTTCTAAGTTACAAGTACATAATTTCACATACCGTAATGTTTTTAAAAAATAATTCTGCAATAAAGGAAAGCCAGTCAAAGAATACGACAAAAAATGCAGATTTAAACAGGGGATAAGTAAAAACAAATATAAAAAACGGGAGTTCACTGAAAGATCTAAAGAAATTTAACTACATCAGTAACTTCCGATAATATATATTATGTTAACTAAAATAAAATTCTGAGAGAAGTAACCTTTTTTGCATGTATCCTTTATAAGCCTTTGATACACTTTCTGTTTTGTAACGTGTGCTAATAAGCTTATATCAGGACTAAACGTTTTATTTCTTTAAATTGTACGTTTGGTAAGCGCTTTGCCAGGAAATGTCTAAGTATAGACGCATTTTATCAAGTGGTTAGTTGTTCGTACAATATCGTAAAAAGTTTATGGAGATGTTAATCAATGAGCAAATCTAATTTACTATTGATCCTAGGATTATTTTTCATTTTTATAGCTGCATTACTTTATTCAGCAAGAGCAATATCTATTGCTGTGTTAGCTATACCAATTGCTAATGTAATTGAACTATTAAACGAAGATATTGTCAGTTACGCGAATGGTATATTGCCGATGTCACTTCTTCCTCTTATCATTGTATCGTTCATCATTGGACTATTGTTTCTAGTCATCTCATTGTTTTCAATTTTCTTTAAATATAATAAAATTTAGCTATTCTTATGGATGTTGAAGTTAGTAATTACAGTATTATGTTAACTAAAATAAAGAAAGATCGAACTTACAGTGATGTACGTTCGATCCTTCTTTATTAAATTAATCTTCTTCTAATAAAGATAAAAATTCCTTCGTTCGATGATTTTGTGGCTTTGTAATGACTTGATTGCCTTCACCTTGTTCAACAATGTAACCTTCATCCATAAAGAGGATTTTATCGGCGATACGTTTAGCAAAATTCATTTCATGAGTTACAATGACCATCGTCTGACCTTCATTTGCTAAGGCTTCAATAACCTTTAAAACTTCTCTTACTAATTGTGGATCCAACGCAGACGTCGGTTCATCAAATAACATCACTTCAGGTTCCATGACGAGTGCTCTAGCGATTGCTGCTCGTTGTTGTTGACCGCCGGACAATGCATCTGGGTACTTATTTTTATGCTCTGACATACCTACTTTTTCTAGGAGTTGTTCACTCTTCTGTTTAACCGTTGTTTTATTATCTTTTTTTACTGTTATAGGCGCTGTAACAAGATTTTCAATGACTGTTTTATGCGGGAAAAGGTGAAATCCTTGAAATACCATACCGGAGTATTGTCGAATTTCCTTAATCTCTCGCTTCTTCAATATTGAATTAAACGATACTCTTGAATTACCTATGGCAATTGTACCAGCGTCAGGGGTTTCTAATAAGTTCAAGCACCGAAGTAACGTCGTTTTTCCTGAGCCTGATGGACCGATTAAACAGACGACCTCTCCTTTATTTACTGTGAAATCAATAGATTTTAAGACTTCTACATTATCAAATGATTTTTTTAATGATGTCACTTCAATCATCTCGATCTACTCCTTATTGCGCGTCACTCAAATAACGGTTATAACGTTTCTCTAATCGATTTTGGAAATAACCAATAACAATACATACAACCCAATAAATCAGCGCTGCAGTGATGTACATCGTCATACTGTCATAAGTTCTTCCTGAAATTAGTCTTGCACTATATAAAAGCTCTTGAACGGTAATAACTGAAGCCAATGATGTCCCTTTAACAACATCCATAAAGATGCTGAACGTTGGTGGCAAAGCAATTCGTGTTGCCTGTGGAATGATAATTTTAGTCATCGTTTGCACGTAATTCATTTGAAGTGATGCTGCTGCTTCCCACTGTCCTCTAGGTACTGACATAATGGATGAGCGAACGACTTCTGCACTATACGCAGCAAAATTCAAACTAACACCTACAATACCTGCAAAGACCGCACTTGTGAACTCAATGCCAATTACAGGCAGACCGTAATAAAGAATAAATATAAAAACTAAAAGCGGGGTTCCTCTCATAAACGAAATATAAATCCGAGCTGGCCAACGAATAAACCAAAGCTTAGACATACGTGCTACACCAAGGAATATCCCTAATATAAGTGAAAAAATCATACTAAAAAACGCAATGATCATTGTGATTCTAAGACCTTCTAATAAGAAAGGTAATGAGTCAATTGCAAGTTCAAAATCATAAAGATATTCCCATTGGATTGATGAAAACCATTCAAACATAAGTACGCTCCAATCTAAAAATTGAGACACAGTCAATCCTGCATCTCAATTTGAATTTACCCTTCAAGGCTAACAATTTCCGAGTTATCTGTTGGTTGAGAAACATCCTCACCCAAATATTCTAATGATAATTCTGAAACGACCCCTTCTTCTACTAACTCAATGATTGTGTTGCTGATTTGTTCTTGAAGTGCTTCATTTCCTTTTAGAACCGCTAGAGCACTTTCAGTTGCGTGATATTTTACGTCTTCTGCTAATACTAAGCGATCATCGCCAAATTCCTCGAGAGTGCGTCGTAATACAAGATAATCATTAAGGTAAGCACTTTGATTTCCATTTAGAACGTCTCTTAGGATTGCTTCAGTACCACCATCATAAGCTGTACCATTAGCCCCGATGTTATCTGAAAAAATGGCATAGTTGCTTGTTAATGACCCTAAAGCAACGTCAACCCCTTCTAAATCATGTGCAGATGTGAATTGATCTTCATTTTCTTCTAGGACGACCGCAGATCCATATGAATATTTATGTGGTTCTGCAAAATCAAACGTTTCTAAACGTTCTTCAGTAATTGCAAAGTCATGTGCTGCAACATCGATTTGTCCGTTTCGTAGAGCAGGTAAGATACCATCAAAATCCATCGTACTAAACTCAATATCTAACCCTAGTCGATCTGCGACTTCTTTCACCAACTCAACTTCAAAGCCCGTTAATTCATTGTTTTCATCGATGTATGTAATAGGTGCATATGTTCCTGATGTCCCTACTACTAGGCTTCCGGATGATTCAACATCTGTCCAAGAAGTATCTTCGTTGTCATCGCTATTTTCTTGCTCGGATTCATCATTCCCACAAGCCGTTAACAGTACTGTTGATAATCCTACGAGAAAAAATTTATTAAATAACTTCATTAATTACACCCACTTTTCTAATAATACTTATTGAATTACTCGGCTTTTATTAAACTATCATCACTAAAATTGTTTGTCAATATAAAATTCTAAAAATTAGTACTCCCGTTCGCTTCTTCATAACAAAAACTCAGTGGCCTATCACCGCTGGAGCTCTCACTCACCTGATCTCCTCTAACGTCACATTCCCTTCATACAGCAGACCCGTTGTCATTTCTTTATCACCAATTCTTAAATGATTATTTAATGGATTAATTCTTTTAGCCTTAATCAACTGCATTCTCCTAGTTCTGCCTAAAAATGGTTTGCTAATGAGAAATTTAATCTATAAGATAATGAAATACAACCATAGGGGGGATTAGAAATGTCGGAACAGAAGAAAAACCGAGGAATTAACGTATTTGCCTTAATTTTTGGCGTCATAATTTTTGCTACTATTCTGACTTACATTGTGCCCGCAGGTAACTACGAAAGAGTAGAGCAAGATGGTCGCGAAGTGGTAGACCCAGGTTCATACACCGAAGTGGAATCAAGTCCAGTGCAACCATTTCAAATTTTCACCTCTATACATACAGGACTCGTTGAAGCCTCTGATATTATTTTCTTCATCTTGATTATCGGAGGTACGTTTGGCATCTTAAATCACACGGGTACCATTGATCGACTCGTTACAGTTGCTTCATACAGGCTAGTCAATCAAGAGAAATGGTTTATTCCAATTACGATGCTCATTTTCGCCCTTGGCGGAACGCTTATGGGCCTTGCCGAAGAAACATTGGCATACATCCCAATTCTTATTCCGCTTGCTCTCGCGTTACGATTTGACGCAATTACAGGAACAGCGATTGTTTTGGTCGGTAGTTCAATCGGGTTTACAACTGCGATCATGAACCCATTTAACGTCGGCGTTGCTCAAGGAATTGCTGAGTTAGATATTTATTCTGGAATGTGGCTTCGTCTCATTCTTTTCGTTTTAATGTATACGATTGCTGTCATTTTTGTTTATCGATATGCCTTGAAAGTGAAGAAAAATCCTGAACTAGGCTATTACGGGAATTACACAGCGAATACGCAACTTAATGAGATGAAAACCACAGAAACATTAACCAATACACATAAGGTGATTTTAGGGCTTTTTATCGTAAACTTTATCGTACTTGCTTTTGGCGTCATTCAGTATGAATGGTTTATTACCGAGATCGCTTCACTATTCTTACTGCTCGGAGTTATTATTGGCGTTGTTGCTCGTCTCGGTGTACACGATGTTGTCGATGGCTTTCTAAAAGGTGCTTCTGGTGTACTCGCTGGTGCGCTGATCGTCGGCTTTGCTCGTGCCATCCTAGTCGTCTTGGAAGACGGCAATACAATTGATACAATGTTGTATTATGCGGTAGGTTTTTTGGAAAATATCCCTACCGAGTTCAATGCCGCTGGCATGATCTTTATTCAAAGTATCATTAACTTCTTCATCCCGTCAGGTAGCGGTCAAGCGGCACTCACCATGCCGATTATGATCCCGCTTGCAGACTTGCTCGGCATTACAAGACAAACGACTGTACTTGCCTTTACTTTAGCTGATGGCATAGGGAACATTATTCTCCCGACTTCAGGCTATTTCATGGCAGCACTGGCGCTTGCAGGAATTCCATGGACCAAATGGGTTCGCTTCATCTGGCCATTTATTCTGATTCAACTTACGATTGCTGTTATCGCTGTCATGTTTGCCGCCTGGTTTGGATACGGACCATTCTAAAAAGCTAGGTAGAGTTGACGAATAACTCTACCTAGCTTTTTCGTTTAACAGTAAGCTATGAACCGTTTCACATTTATCTCGGCTGAATTCGATTCTTGCCTATATAGATTCTAAGTGGTTCGTATCGTTAATAAAATGAATGACCTTTTCATTATCTGTAAGTTCAATCATACTAATCCCCGTATCCCCTATTTTAAAGTAGTAATCCATGTTCATTGGCATTTGGAAAAAAGCTCGTAATATACTATTAATTACACCGCCATGAGCGACAATTGCAATCCGTTCATATTTATTTTCAGTTACAATCTTAGAAAATATCGTTTCAATTCTCATTCGAAACTCTATGAATGATTCTCCATTTTCAAAACGATCATGAAGAAATTGTGGCTTCGGATGATTTTTCGCTTCTTCAAAAGACATGCCAGCCTGTATACCATTATTAAATTCCATTAATTCTTCTTCATATGCCACTGGACAACCGATAGCTTGCGCTAATGTTTCAGCAGTTTCTCGCGCTCTCTTTAATGTACTTGCCCATATAAAGTCTGGGGGAAAGTCATTTTTCACTTTCTGTACTAAACCGCTCACTTGTCTTCTACCCATTGCTGTTAATTCAAAATCCGCTCTTCCTTCATGCACGTTTAAAAGATCTGCTTCCGATTCCCCGTGCCTAATTAATAGTATCTGCATAAATTATCCCCTCTTACATCTTTTAAATATTCTTCTACCTGATCTCCACTATTGTCGCTTCTCCTTCATACATCAGAACCGTCGTCACGTGTTCAATATGCACGAAGATCTGAATGGTATTGGCACTTGTCGCTTTCTCATACACATTCACCTTTGCAGATAATGCTTTTGGTAAGCGCAGCAAACGTTTGCCGATGTTCGCATACGTCTCGTCTGAAGTGATCAATAACCCTCCTGTATCTGTCACGTGAAAATCTAACGGTTGAACGAGACGTCCGCTTTTTCCTAATGAATCATAGACACGGCTTTGTTTTTCATTCCACCACATTTCAGCGTAAAAACGTCGGGTAGCATTCGGAAAATGAAAATGGCGATCCCAACTAACGTACGGTCCTTTACGGTTTGTGCTATATGTATTACGAATTGAGAACGGAACTTCAACGCCTCTTTCTGGAAATAGAAAGTCATCGTGTGTTAAACCGTATGCAATTGGTTTATATAGCGCTGATCCACGAATTTGCTTCATCACACCTTCTCCGTGCACAACACCGGACGTCTTCCCGTACTTCATTTGTAACAATGGATGCAACTGTTGAAACTGCTCTCCTACTGCACGTTTATATATGGAGTTCATCGTTCTTCCTTTCGTTTGCAGTGTCTTGCTAACACTAATTGTTTGCTGTTCACCCATGCCGCAATGCTAACCCCGATCGTTACGATAGTAAGTGCTCCTGGGTTAAATGGTAAAGCGAACAAATACGGCGAGGTTAATAATGCTCCGATACCTAAGATAGCAACAGCGATCGCCGATAGTAAGAACAACCAGCGCTTTGTAATCGGTAATAAAAACAGTACTGCTAACAATAACTGACCTAAACCAATTGCAGTCACAACCATTGACTCAAATCCGCTCACCATACCTGTTGCCGCAATTAAATCAAGTTCACCAGTTTCAGGAAATAACAATTTAGGAATAATGCCTTGATATGCCCATAAAAGCGCTAATGTCACACAAAATAAGACGTGAAGTAGCGACTGACGAATGCTATCTTCAGGTCGTTTGCCGAACTCAAGCCACTGCTTTAATGCTGCGAAACTCCAAGCAGTTGCCCACCCCATTAAAGGCCTAAAAACAACATCGAGTAGCTTTCCTGCTTTCCCAAAACGCGTATCGTAATCATAGCGCGTTAGAAATCGTGTATGTTTCTCCTTTTGTTCGTACTTCCAATATCCACGGCCCTCTTTTATTAACGACAACGGTTGATCACTTGAAAATTTTAAAGCGGATACCTTCTCTCCACTTTCTTTCTCGGCACTCCCGACGGACTCACCAATACCGTGAATCCGTAACCCAAAGCCGATCCTGGTTTCATAATGAAACGTTTGGACATCATCTTCATGTTCTTTAGGCAAATAATCAATCTGACTAAAGCGAAGATCCCAACGTTCGTGAAGTTTAGGGTTTTGTGTCGTTTCCCAGACGTCGTCAATCGGAGCATTAATATCAAGCTCTACATAGATCGGTTTTCCCATGCACATCCCATCCTTTCTGATCAGTCATGTGCTGTTAAGTCATATTCAATAGCGAACAACGATAATCCGAACAATTGAATGTCGTGATTTGCCTGTAACTGCTTGTTATGTACCTTTTTAATATGAAACGTTTCCTTTAACGGCAGACGAATGGTAATGGAACCCATCGTGTAAAAAATACCATTCGGTTCACTGTTAAGGGTTAACCCACGGTTCTGATCATGTTCTGGTTGTAGTATTCCTGTCATTACACCTAACGGCAAGGGAAGAGCAATGTTCATTTTCTGATCAACCGTACTATAAATTGCCGTAAAGATATGTGCGTCATCTGACCACCGTAACCATACGCTTGGTGTTACTCTGCCATCTTCGCTTGCATCTAACGGTGCTACAGTTCCATTCATCGTCACTTTCCCGCTCTTTGGTACATTTAATTGCCCAAAACGCCCTGTAACAAAATGAATAAGTGGCAACAAAGGTTTGAATGAATTTGACCACTCGACGTTCGCAACCATTTTATAACGGTTAGGAGACGTATAGAAGTTGAGAACCTCAACATCAATAGCTGATGGTGTGAATGTCTCATCTTCTAACTCATCCCAATCACTTACTAGTGCTGGAATATGATCGCCTTTCTTCCAGCGTCCTTCGTCAATCGGAACGCTTCCTACATATCCTCTCGTGCGCAACTGACTCACTGTAATCTCGTTGACGGACGACGGGGTACGTAATTGCCAAACGACGATAAAAGCGAGTGTTGCAAATACACTGGCGTTAACCGCTCCATGATACTGCGTCATCCATTCAATTGTGACTAAGATGTTCTCTGAAAGTAAGCCAAAGCTATACACTAATGTCCATGTTGTTGTGAGTGCAAAAACCAATGAGGCAGAGAGTAACGTAAGACGGAGCTTTAACGTGAACTCGTGTCGTTTCAAAGCATCAATGAACCATAAACCAACGAATAAAAACAAGCCAACTGCATAGGTCGCAACAAGATAAAACTCAAGTGGCGGTCCTTGGTCAATGCCAATCGCAACGAAAATCGGTCCGAGCGCTAACAATATCGCAATGAATGACCATAGTTTTGGCAAACCGATTTGTTGACGTCGACTCCGAATGTATAGGCCCGCGACGATGGGCAAGAAAAATGCTGCGTAATGAAAATGAATCGCCGTAAGCCAAACAATCACATCCGTATACGGTAAGAACTGTGATGCACCTGACGCTCCTGCAACGAGCCACACACCTCCAACAGGCAAATACATTAAACTTAAATTTATGAGTGCTTCTTCGCTTCGTTGAAAGCCATACCGTAACTGTCGTAACAGGCCCAATAAACCGACGATTGCTACAAAGACCAACCATACTGCTGCAAACAGTCCTGCAATCATACCTTGAGGTAAGAAAAGCGATACGCTTGCAATGATTGCAAAATACATCGCAACAAAAGAAGTACGCCGTAACCAGCGATCAACCTTGATTTGTGGATCTTGCGTAATCAATTGAAGTAACATCGGCACCCATATAAACATCGCAAGCAACAAAGCTGCTTCGATGATGCCGACATACAGAAGTGCAATTACTGAAAGTAACACACCGACTGCAATAGATCCTTTCATGAACTCATCCTCTCCTAATTTAACATTACAATTATCATATCAAGGGGATTCAGCCGTTCATAGACATTTACTAAAATAGGAAAGATAAAAATAGACAAAGAACCGACTTGGCTCTCTGCCTATTTTCCATGAAACTGCTTATACAACTTCAACACATCATCAGTATGTGTATTTAACAGTGTTTTGGCTTCTCGTATTTGATTTGCTTCTAAATAGGTTGTAAGCCAATCATGTTCTCGCTTTGACTTCTCTAATTTCCCTGATTCAGAGAATGCGATCGCTTGGACGCGCAGTAGTGACGACCCTAAGCGATGATACAAATCTAAAATCATTTTGCTTTGACTCATTTCGATGAGCAACAAATGAAATTGATGGTTGTAATACGTGTATTGGTACACATCTTCTTCTGATCTCATGACATTAGCAAGCTGTCGCATCCGTGTAACGAAGTTGTGATCAACGCCATTCTCTTCAATTCTCTCCATGGCTAGACTCTCTAAGAAGTTGCGAACTTCTAAGATGTCTTTGATTTCTTCAAAACTGTAGCTACATACGACCGCTCCTTTACGTGCTTCTTTCTCAACGAGCCCTTCAGCAGTTAGTAAATAAAGGGCATCACGGATTGGTGCACGGCTAATGCCGTACTCATCTGCATACTCTTTTTCAACGAGCTTATCGCCGGGTTTTAAATCTCCTGAGAGTATTTTCATAGAGATTTGATCGGCAATTTGTTTGGCCAACGAATGTTTATTTAATCCTTCCACGTTCTTCCCTACTTTCATTTACCCACTGTTGTTCCATTTGTACTCTGACTTCAATTGAAGCTGCACGTGATTTTTTCGCACGTGCGTTGTTAAGACGGTGTTCTGAAACTAAGCCTCCAGCCTCTAGATCCGCTAGTTGGTTAGCGATCAATGTTTGCACGCGCGATACGTCTTCTTCAGTTGGATGTTCTACAGAGATCCCTTCAATGAGTTCATCGGTTGCACCGAGCTTATGGAAAGAACGAACATCGTAAGCCATTGCGGGGACATCCTTTGTGAATCGTTCAAGTTCATGTAACGATCTTTTTGTCACTTTCGCTGCAGACTCTTTCGACATCACGTGTACTTGGACGTAAGGGTCATCAAATGCGAGAATGCGATCGGCTTGTAAACCGTGGCTTAAAAACGCAGCAGACAATGCTTTACCAACAACGAGTCCTATGATCTTATGACCGTGTAAACGTGCTCTAGCGTAGGCATGAACAGCTGCTGCACACGACTGATGTAAGCCGAGTAATTCTTCTTGAGCCCCGTATGCTTGACTGACTACATCAATGACAGCAACGATTGGCGTTTTCTGATCATTCGTTGCATCCGCAGCAATCCATTGATCAATTACATCTGCAAGTGCATAGCCTTCAAGTAGACCGAATTCACCGTTTCTAACTCTTGGGAAACGGTGATACGCATCTTTCGTCACCGCTAAAAGATTGAACTTCTCACCTGAGACGGTCATTGTTCCTGACTGCACCGTTGAAATACGTGAACTTTTCACGCTATCGATGTCTGAAAGCACTTCAAGCCACGTGCGACCACGGGAATCATTTGTTCGCTCCTCGTCTTCACTTGAAGTGAAAGCTTTTATATCTTGATATAGTAACTCATTCACGTGTTCTTCGTTGGACGTTACACGTTGATTGATTTTCGTAAGTCTTGCTTGATCAACGGCCTCTTGAATTGCTTCAACAGAGTCTTCTACGAGGTATTCGATCAGTCCATTCTTCTTTCTCGACGCACTACCGATTCGTAAGTACGTTGCTTTACGGTCACGACTATTGACTTCTTCAATTCCCGCTTCTTGCTCAATCACTTCAGGACCATTTAAGCCGAGTCGAGCTTCTTTTGTCATAATTAGAGCGTTAAACAGTCCAGCTGTAATCGACATCCCACCAAAGCTTCCGATTCGACCTGGGATAATGCCCACGATTGGTACATATTGTTGGAGATTTACCGCTGCTTGTTGAATCTCAGAAATTGCGAGCAAACCGTAATTTGCTTCTTGTAACCGTACACCGCCTGTATCTAGAATAACGATGACGTCTAAATGTTTTCCCCGTTCTACATCTCGTAAAGCAAGTTCGAATGCAGCCGCAATCTTGGCTCCAGACACTTCGCCGATGCCGCCTCCTTGGAAGCTCCCTTCAATTGCAATCACGCAACATGGATGCGACTTTCTCGTTCCTTTCATTACGACCACACCGTCGTCACTTTGAGGCACAATGTTTTGCTTTTCTAGGTGTGGTGAGACAAGACGATCAAAAGGGCCGAGTAATTCATGTGCTGAGTTCTCATCTAAAAGTGCTAACGTACGTTCACGAGCGGAGCATTCCGTTAACGACTGAGGTACTATGATTTTCATGAAGATGCCTCCTCAAACGCTTGTTTTAAACGAAGTCCAATAACGCCAGGCGTTGCACCAAAGTCATGAATGTGTATGGATGCACGTACATCGTAATCAGACATGAACCTCTCTACAACTTCTTCCCACGTTTTTTGAAATCCTTCCACGTTCGTTTTTATAAATACTTCTCCGATGTCGCTTGGCTCCATAAGAATTTCTGCATCGCCAGAGCCAACGACACCTGTATGCGCACGTTTTGGAATTGCCGTTGCTGTATTATACGTGTAGCGAAACTCTTCCATGCGATTTCCCTCCTAATCGTTTCACGTACAAACTCGCTGCAAGTAGATCTGCACTGCCCCCAGGAGAAAGATTGTTTTTAATAAATCGTTCATCAACTTCCTCCATGGATAAAGCGCCTCGTAATACTTGTTGAGCTTGTTGTTTCACATAAGATAATCCCTTACTTCCTGCTCGGTGAAGAACACACGTATCTGAAAGTGTTGTCATGAGCGTGAGCAGAGCCATTTGTTTTGCTTTCGTCTCTGTGAATGATTCGGTGGCAGTGTTTAAAGTTCGTAAACCGAGTAACACGTGCGGAAATCCCGCTTGAGCTTCGCCTTTCGCACCGGTGACACCATACCGTTTACAGACAGTAGAACCATTCGTACGAGTCGAAGGAACCTCTAGTTCAACGTTCGCAAGTTTGCCGGCGACTTCACATAGTGTAGATGCCGTACCTTGCCCTCTTTGGATTGCATAAGCAGCACTTAGTAAGCCTAAACACCAAATCGCGCCTTTATGGGTGTTCACGCCACCAGTTACGTGTAACATTTCCCGCTCTGCCTCAATTCCAATCTCCGATAATTGCTCGCGTAATTGATGAGACGGGGATTTCCCATAACTCACACGTGCCATTTCGGCAAAATAAGGAGCAATCGCATGACTCGATGCTTCCATCATCGCTAGTGTCATATCAAGGTGGGCACCGTTGTTACATTTGTCGATCAAACCTGGTTTTACAGTTAGATAAAGCTCTTCTAGGAGTGATTGCTCGGACCAACGTGCAACTTGTTCAGTGACGAGATGAACATGTAATGGATGTGTCGCTACACTCACGTCCAATAACTCCTAAACTTTTCAGGTGGGTCGTAAAGACCATCTGACCACATCACAAGTTCTTCAATGCTTTTTGCTGCAAGTAGTGAACGATTGGACTTTTTCACATCGATTTCTAGATCATCCGTCGTTGCAATGATTCCTTGCTCTCTTAATCGGTGCTTTTGACGAGCAGTACTCGTCATCCCAAGTTCGGTAACACCAGCAACCGCTGCAATCGCTTCTTTACGTTCAGCAGGACTGTCACTTTTGTACAGGTAAGCAACCCCTTCCTCGGTTACGAGGTGTGTGACATCATCGGCATAAATCATAACAGGAGGTGTGCCTAGATTGGCTTCTTTAGCGACTTGAATGGCATCTAACTGATCAACGAATACGGGACGGTTACCTGGTTGGTGCGTTTCCATCATTTGAACGACCAACTTACGACCACGCACGAGCTCGTCACCTGTTTTTTGCATATCAAGCCACGCTTTTGTGCTGTGTCTACGACCTTTCGGATCATGCCCCATGTTCGGTGCACCGCCAAACCCTGCTAATCGACCGCGAACAACCGTTGATGAATTACCAACATAATCCATTTGAAGTGTGGAACCGATAAACAAATCTACGGCGTATTGCCCAGCCATTTGGCAAAGCGTCCGATTTGACCGCATCGTACCGTCACTGCCGACAAAAAACACATCTGGACGCGCAGCGATGTATTGTTCCATGCCTTTCTCTCCACCAAAAGAATGAATGCTATCAATCCAACCGCTTTCTATTGCTGGGATGAGTGTCGGGTGAGGGTTCGCGGCCCAATGCTTACAAATCTTTCCCCGTAAATTAAGTGATTCACCGTACGTCGGTAATAGTAATTCGATCGCGGCAGTATTAAAGCCAATACCATGGTTTAAGGACTGTACAGAGTGCTTTTCATACACGCCACGGATTGCAAGCATGGCCATGAGAATTTGAATCTCTGTAATATGTCTTGGATCTCTAGTGAACAACGCTTCCAATTGATAAGGCTCATCACCTAAAACGATCACATCAACCCATGATGAAGGGATATCAACGCGTGGTAGCTCATCTACGATCTCATTTACTTGAGCGATCACAATGCCATTTTTAAATGCGGTCGCCTCAACGATTGTTGGTGTTTCTTCCGTATTTGCACCAGTGTACAAATTACCGTTCGCATCCGCTTGATCAGCGGCAACGAGGGCGACGTTCGGAATTAAATCAATAAACAATCGTCCGTAAAGTTCGATATACGTATGGATGTTGCCGACTTTGATTTCTTCGTCTTCGATCATTTGCGCAATTCGTGTACTTTGCGGTCCTGAAAATGAAAAATCAAGTCGATCAGCTATCTCGTTTTCAAATAGATCTAGATGCTCTGGTCGAGACACACTCGACATGATGAGATGTAAGTGATGAAGTGCTTCGTTTGAGGCATTTGCCAATGACTTCGATAAAAACGATGCTTGCTTTTGGTTGTTGCCTTCAAGAATGACACGATCATAAGGCTCAATGACACGTTCTAGTACTGAGACGATGTTGTCTTGTTGAACGAATTTGCCTTCAATCATTGATGAAATTCGGCTCAGACGATCTCGTTTTGCATCTCGCTTTTTCGTCCATCTTGTATTTGTAGACGTAGGCACACTCGTCACTCCTTAGTTACAAATTGTAGAATGTTGTCAACACTCAAAGTTTCTACTGATAGCGCTTGAATTCCTTCAAACTCATCGTGCAATAAGTCCGTATATACGGTTCCAGGGGGAAGTTGAACGTAGTTTTTTATCCCGCGCTCGTTCAACATTTTCATGGCAGAATGCCATCTAACCGTTGATGCAATATTCCCTGCTAAATCTTCAGCAATCGCATCTTTGTGTCGCAATAACCGTGCAGATTGATTTGACACGTACGGTATTTTCGGTGAATCAATCTTAAGATTTTTCATCGCTTCACGAAGCACATCCGCCTCTTTCTTAAACAAAGGAGAGTGTGAAGGAACAGTCACAGATAACTTGGTTACACGACGTGATCCTTTCTCTTTTAACGTGTCGCGGATCGTTTGAAGTGATCGTTCACTTCCTGATAACACCACTTGTTGCTGAGCATTTTCATTCGCTAGATACACGTCACTTTGCGACTCTATCACGCGCAGTACGACGTTCACATCAAGGCCTTGAACGGCCATCATTCCGTATCCACTCGGAAAAGCTTGCTCCATTAATCTACCTCGAAGATCAACTAAACGAATGGCGTCCTTTAGAGTAAGTACTTCTGAAAGTACTGCTGCTGAATAAGCGCCCGCAGAATGACCGGCAACACAATCCGGTCTAATCCCTGCTTCTACAAGTTGTTTCGAACTGATAACACCAACGATGAGTAATGCTAATTGCACGTGTCGTGTAGAACTGAAATCAGCGGTATACTGATTCACATCTTCTTGTAATGCGTCTTCAATGAGTTGTTTGATCAACTCGAAATGTTTGGTTCCTTGATAAGGTTGAAACATGTCATGACGTTGTGATCCTTGACCTGGAAATAAAAACACCGTATCCATGGAAATCGCCTCTTTACCCTCCGAAAATCAACCGCATCATCATATACAACACAGACGGCCCTAAGAGACAGCCAAGCCCTGTATAAAACGTCGCCGTAACCGCCCCGTACGGAACGAGCTTAGGATTTAATGCTGCAAGTCCACCAGCAACTCCACTCGTCGTTCCGAGTAATCCCCCAAACACCATCGCAGAACGGGGATTATCAAGTCCAATATACTTACCTAGAAATGGTGTGAGTGCCATCGTTAAAATCGCTTTCACGAGACCTGCAGCAATACTAATCGCAATCACTTCAGAACTCGCGCCGATTGCAGCACCTGTAACTGGCCCGACGATATACGTCGTGGCGCCTGCTCCAATTGTCGTTAAACTTACTGCGTCGGTATAGCCAAACATTAGTGCAAACACAACACCGATCGTAAACGAAAGCAAAATCCCAAGAACTAAAGCGAGGACACCTGTAACACCTGCTCGTTTAATCTCTCGAAAATCTGCCCCGAACGCTGTAGCCACAATCGCGAAGTCACGCATCATCCCGCCACCAAGTAAACTGATTCCTGCAAAAAGGGAGACATCGGAAAGTCCATTCTCTCCACCAGTCAGTCGTCCGCCAATGTAAGCAAGAACGAGACCAAGAAGAATGGCAATTGATGATCCGTGCACGAGTCCTCGGGTCGCATACTTTGACAACGCGTAGGCAATCACCATAATTGCACCTACAATCGCAAATCCAAAGATGAGACCATTTCCGACTAACACATTTTCGATTGATTCAATCATAGAGGACGCCCTCCTTCATCAATCGATTCACTTTTTCCTTTTCCGATTCGACTGACAAAAGGTACAGCTAAAAACGAAATAACCACAACAGCAATTCCTGTCACAATCGCAAGTGGTCCCCCATCGAGGGCTGCAACAACATTCTGATTTGCAGCCATTGCGACTACGATCGGAATGTACATCGCATTCCAAAACCCTAAGCCCATTTGCGTTGGCTCACTAAGCCGGTTCGAAATCTTCAACCGATCAATGACGATAATTAAGATCAACATCGCAATCCCAACGCCACCTACATTTGCTTCTACCCCGATCGCTATACCCAACCATTCTCCGAGCAACATTCCTACAATCATGCAGACCGCCAATATGGCCACACCATAAATAACCATCAACGCACTCCTTTGTAAGCGTTTTCAATTAATGGTATACAGTCGACTGTGTACTGAGTTTAGATTATAATGAGTTTAACTTTGATTGTCTATACTTTTGAGAAAATTAAATCTATTGTCTTGTTAGGAGGCAACTCATGTATAACCCTCATGATTTATTGCGCATTGATGTGACATCCGTTTTAAAAAGAAACGGTGACCTCCCGCTCTGGGCACAATCTTCAATACAAAAAACCCCCTACGTCGTCGTACGACGCGGCGTCAATGATCGCTTTAGTATTCCAGTAGGAATCCGCGGTGCATCCCGTAGTGAGCGTTGTGCGATCACTGTTTCTTGTGACCATGTCCAAGGCGTGCTTACGCCCTATGAACTTCAAACCTCTGAAAGTACACGGTTACGACTCAAGAAAGCACAAGAGACGTTTGGGATGTTAAAAGAGCTTTTACGTTCTATGCATTGGGGACCTACCGGAAGTGTAGGCTTTGAATTAGCCTCCGGGACACAAGCCATGAATGAACAGAGTGATTTTGATTTATTAATTCAAAGTCAGTGGTTTTCTGTAACAGAAGCGAATGATCTCATGAACCAACTTAACAAAACCCCAATGACAGTCGATCCGCTCATTCAAACAGAAAATGGTTGGTTTTTATTAAGAGAATACGCCTTAGGAAAAGGCGTACTGTTCAAAACAATGACTGGACTTGAACTGCAAGGAGACCCTTGGCGTCCGTCTCACTAAATACCTTCGTTTTGACGTTTTATAAATTCTTCGCCCCATTGATTTAAATCTTGAAGAATTGGTTTTAACGTTGCACCGTAATCTGTCATAGAGTACACGACTTTCGGAGGGACTTGTTGATGGACCTCACGATGAACAATCCCTTCTTTTTCAAGTTGTTTTAAATTGTTCGTGAGCATTGTACGACTTATTTGTGGAATTCTTTTTTGTAGATCACTAAACCGAAGATCTTCAGAAGCCAACTCACTAATAATAATGGATTTCCATTTTCCAATGATCGTATCAATGGTTGTGAGTGCCTTACACGCCTCGTTCGTATGCTCATCTTGGTCTAGATGATCTTCTGGACGTCGGTGTCCTTCGCCCCAGTCATTCATTTTCACTAATAATGGATGCAACGTAAGACCATACTCGGTCATTGAATATTCCACTTTCGGTGGAACTTGATTATACACTTTCCTTGAAACAATCCCACTCTCTTCAAGTTCTCTCAATTTTAACGTTAACATCCGTTTCGTAATTTCGGGAATGGATCGTTGCAAGTCACTATACCGTTTCGTTCCATCATTCGTTAAATGATAAATAATAATCGGTTTCCATTTGCCGACAAACACGTTCAACGCTTGTTCTAAATCTTGATATTCGTTCATCAGTTTCACCCCACATCGTCAACATCTGTCGCAATCACCTAGTAAATCAATAAGTACGTAAAATGTTCCTATGTAATATAATAGTGCCTACTTACATAATTGACAACAATGATGAATAATAACGGTAAGCTCACTTCATTATAAATTATTGTGAAAAACAAACACTAAGCGCAATGCAGTGTAACTACACAAAAGGAGTCAAGCAGATGAATAACTTATGGAAAGAAATTAAAGTAGGAAATATGACCTTACCTCATCGTCTGGCGATGGCACCAATGACGAGGAGTCGTGCGTTAGAAGACGGCACGCCCCCAGAAATGGCTGCAGAATACTACAGTCAACGCGCATCATTAGGGTTACTGATTAGTGAGGGGACACAACCTTCCGCTGACGGCCAAGGCTATCTTTTATCTCCTGGGATCTACTCTTCGGAGCATGTAAAAGGGTGGAAAAACGTTGCCGATCAAGTCCATGAAAAAGGCGGCTATCTTTTTATTCAATTAATGCACGCTGGACGTGTCGCTCACCCAGAAAACACACCACACCACCGTCAAGCCGTTGCACCGTCGGCCGTTGCTCCAGGTGAGCAAATCTTTACAGCTAAAGGAATGCAAGACATTCCAGCTCCACGAGAACTCTCAAGCGAGGATATTAAAGAGGTCATTCAAGAATTCCGTCATGCAGCAAAAACTGCGATTGAAGCAGGCGCAGACGGCGTTGAGATCCACGGCGCAAACGGTTACCTTATTCACCAGTTTATCGGAGAAAACTCAAACGTTCGTGCTGATGAATATGGCAACACAGTTGAAGATCATGCTCGCTTTGCACTAGAAGTAACAAAAGCGGTAGTTGAAGAAATCGGTGCAGATAAGACAGGGTTTCGCATTTCTCCAGGAGTTCCTCTCGGGGGCATTGACGAAGGCTCACAAGGACCTGATGTCTATCGTTATCTCGTTAAAGAATTAGCAAAAATGAACCTCGCTTACTTGCACGTGATGCATGTTGGCAATGACGAATTCTTAAAAGAAATTCGTTCACTTTGGCCAAACCCACTGTTAGTCAACCGAGCAGGCAGACCATTAGAAGAACTAAGTAAAGACATTGATGCCGGACTCGCAGATGTTGCTCCAGTTGGTGCATGGGCATTGGCAAACCCAGATTTTGTTGAACGACTAAAGCAAGACGCACCATTTAATGAGCCAGATAAAACGTCATTTTACGGCGGAGGAAAAGAAGGTTATATTGACTATCCGTTTTTATCGAAATAATGATGATCCCCCCATTTACGGGGGATTGTTTAACTTGTAGAGATCATGACCGTGCCTTCATCCCAAATGTGCAAAAAGCGCTCACCTAACTGATGACTTTCTTCACTATTTCCGAATTGCTCATTTATAAATTCTGCATACTTCTCACAATCCACCATTAAACGATACGTATTTGGAGCACCGTCATGATTGTTGATTTCTAAAAGCTTGAAATGCGAGAACCCGAAATGGTAACGAAAATACATAATCGCATCATCCCTACTCGTAAAATGCATGACATTTTCCATCGATCATTCCCTCATTTAACGCGTATTTACTGTATAGTTGCATTTTTGCCCAACAAAAAGCAGACGTATTCACACTTCATCGGAATACGCCTGCTTTAGAGATTTCACTCTTCTAATTTCAATATATCTTTTTGAAACTCTACGATTACTCTTCAGGAACTCTTAACTTTAGTGCGATATCATAATCAGCGATTACTTGATAATCATTACGCCACATTTCCTTTAACCAAATGACCATGTCTTGTAATTCTCGGTCACCTTCCAATTCGTCCTCTAGACCACTTAATTGTTCAAGCTTCTCAAGGGACCATTGAGGTTTCGGATTTTGCAATCGCTCCAATACGTCTTCTTGGTCTAACCTTACTTCATTGATTAAATACTCGATAGCCGTACCTGGAATAAGCTCAGAAAACGTACACGTCATTCCTTGCTCCTCTAATAAATAAGATAACTTTAAAACATTATAATATTGTAGCGTTTCTTCTTGATAACCTTCATCGTCGAAGGATATAAAATAATCTTCGATCTCTGGCGCTGACGCTGGTCTTCTTAGGATTACATCTAGTAAGCTTCTTGATGGTTCGAATTTTTGAAGAGTATAGTTACGATAGGCATGAAAACTAACCCATCTCTCTTCTTGGGCTTTGTTGTAATCGACCTCCTTACCATATTTTTCCTCAATCCGTTGTTCAACACTGCTCAAAGCAGTATCAAGCTTTTGTTGTTCTTCGTCTGAAAGCTTCCCATTCACTTGATTCATTCTTAATCGAAGTAATTCTTGATAGATTTGTTCGGATTCTATACTCATTAATTAAAACGCCTCCTAAGTAAAATTCCTCTCGTTTCATCGATGTCCGTGTAATCTCAAATCATATGTACCTATCCTGATATGGCGAAATATCTGCTTGTCAGACGGTCCAAGTTGTTCTATAACAAACGCTTCGTTTGATAAGTCCCTCGTAAGCTATTTCACTTCAACACATGAACAAAATGCTTACCGTTCAGGGATTATCTCAATGACGTTTACTTAGGAAATCGTAATCGTCATCGCTTCGTCGTAATCAATAAAGAGCTGATAGTCTTTATGCCACATTTCCTTGAGCCAAAGAACCATATCATGTAATTCTGAATTCGTACTTTTTAAGATCTCGTCTAGCCCTTCAATCTCATCTACTTTCGAAAGACACCATGTAGGATCGGGCAATCGCTCCATTTGTTCTTTGTCTTCTTTAGACAATTGGTTACTATAAAAGTAGTCCATGAATCCTGGAAGGACGTCCGAGAATACGAACCCTTCTTTTTCAAACATTATTTTCAACTTCATCGCGTTTGGGAATTGTAAATAATTCACTTCCCAATCTTCATCTTCGACATTAACACTGTAGCAAGGAAATTGCGGCCGGCTCAATAGAATATCCATGAAGGTTTTTTTAGGTGTTACATCTTGAAATGAGAAATTACGAAATGCGTGGATGCTTACCCAACTCTCTTCTTGCATTTGATTAAGGTCGAACTTTTTCTTATATTGTTTTTCTAACAGTTGTTCAATATCGTAAATAACAGTTTGTAATTTCTGCTTTTCAGCATGTGAAAGCGTATCAACGATTTGTTTCGTTCTTAATTGTGTTAAATCTTCATACAATTGATCCTGCTGACTGCCCATTTAGAAAACGCCTCCTAAGTATGATTCCCTCTACTATTTTCGGAGTATTTTTAATAAGAAGTCAACCATTTACCTACAAGTACATTCTTTAGTAACGAAAACTATGTCATAGTTCGTTACCGTTTCATGACTTTATAACTAAATTAAATTATTAAAAAAAAAGATTGAGACATACTGGGGTACTAAAGCGATTTGAGAGTTGGGAACCTATTATGAAGACGTTCGAAGGCAAATAAGAATAATATTTCATTTGTTTTTTTTATAGAACATCGAGGAATAATGAAACAGGATCTTACGGATTCCCCTTTCATTATAGGCCTATTTTAGCCTTTAAGCCTGTGATCATAATTTCCATTCCGAAATGAAATTCTTTATCCATATCAGGAATAGACAAATTTAATGCTGGAGGTTGCCCAGTGTCAGGCATACTGGACCCTTTTTTTGAAATTTCAATAAATCTGTATTCATCCAAAATGAATGAAATCGTGTAGGTATTAAAAAACCACAAGGATGAAAAAGTATCCTCATTACTCATCCCAGCGTTTTTAAAGATGGTATGAATCGTTTCAATTAATTGTATGCGATGAGGGGTCGTTGGGGCTGTTTCGGATAGCACAACAGCGGAATCTCGAATGGATAAGAGCCTTTCTCGCCATTCAAATGCGATTTGCATTAATTGTTTGTCCCACATTGCATTTGTATCAGGAAACTTAATTTCCTTACATATTTCATCTGCAACTAATTCGAGCAATTCATTTTTATTTTTTATATGCCAATAAAGGGATGCGCTTTTAATTCCTAACTTCTCTGCAATCTTTCTGATTGTTATACTTTTATACCCCTCTTCTTGAAGAATTTCCAAAGCTATACGTACGATTTTAGCTTGATCAACCATTTTATGATGTGCATCGTTCTGTTTGGACAACAGCAATTCCTCCTTTGTAAAACCAACTAAAAAATTTCGAAAGTTCAGTTGACAGTATAACATTTATCGCATAACCTAACAATGATAGTTAAACTATCTTAGATAGGTTGACGTCATAATTCTATTCAAAAGGGAGAGATCTATGATGAAACGCAAATTAACTCATGTTGCTTTAATCTGTTTGATCACATTGATTGGCTTGGAGTTGGGTGGAGCGATTTATGAAGGCGTTGTAGTCGCTTCGCAATGGAGTGCTTATCCTCCAGCATCTTTTGCTATTCTTCAAGAACCTTATGCCCTGCCAGTTGAACATTATTGGATTCCACTTCATATGCTTGCTCAAGTTTTCATAGTCACTGTTTTGATCCTATGCTGGAAAGAAAAAAGAGTGAGACACATAGTACTCGCTATTGTGGGATTGTATATTACGCTAAGGATTCCTACTTTTCTGTATTTTATCCCGGAACTTAATGTATTTACAATGACTGATCCTTCTGCTCCTTTTTCACAAGAGTTGAAAGACCGTGCGGATCTGTGGGCTAACCTTAGTACTGTTAGAACAATAATTATTGCAAGCGTTCTTGTGCTTAGCTGGGTGGCTTTCAGTAGATTTAATCAACAAAATCAAATAATGAAGGATGAACAATTGGTTGTAGCGAAATAAACGATAAAGACCATGATGCGGAGGTTTCTAACGTATGCTAAACTATCGAAAACTTATTTTATTCATTACCATTACCAGTGTTGTAGTTGTTCTTGGTGGAGGCGGATTTATGGTTTGGATGTTTAATGAAGCAAAGCACTCCAATCTAGGAGAGTTAACATTTGAAAACCCGCTTGCTATTCCGGAGCTGCTTGAACCGACTACTGATGATCAAGGACGTAAAGTGTTCGACCTCACTTTTACCGCTGGTGAGATTGAGTTCATCGAGGGGCAGCGAACGGAGACATGGGGGCTCAATGGTCCTTACCTCTCCCCGACTTTGCGCGCCACACGGGGGGATGAGGTGTTAATCAATGTGGACAATGACGTTGAAGAGGACACCAGTTTGCACTGGCATGGCATGCACCTTCCTGCTGCTATGGACGGAGGACCACATCAAATGATTGAACCAGGTGATACATGGTCTCCTACGTGGACCATTAATCAACCAGCAGCAACCTTATGGTTCCATCCGCATCCACACGGTGTTACAGCAGAACATGTTTACCGCGGGGCAGCAGGAATGTTTATTTTGGATGACCCTGATTTAGAGGATTTGGAACTTCCCGATACGTATGGTGTCGATGATATACCTCTCATTATCCAAGATAAAAAATTCAATAACGACGGTTCACTTAACTTTGACAAATCAATTTTTGGAAATGTCGGTATTCTCGGTGATGAGATTCTGGTCAACGGTACGCATGGCCCTTCCTTTGAGGCAACATCGAGTCTTGTTCGTTTCCGTGTATTGAACGCTTCTAATGCACGTCTTTATAATTTGGGTTTCAATGACAATCGTTCCTATACGTTAATTGGAACTGACACTGGACTCCTTGAAGAGCCAATTTATCTCAATAGATTATTGCTTTCACCCGGTGAGCGAGCGGAGATAGTCGTCGAGATTGAACCCGAAGATGATCTTATATTACGTAGCTTTGAGCCGAATATAAATGGGTTGAACTTTTGGGAACAGCGATTTAATGGTGGAAATGATACTTTCGACATATTAACTATTCGTGGCAATGAGCAACTCGTTGATTCAGAGCCCCTGCCTTCGAAGCTGGTAGACATCGATTGGCCGGAAGAAACGAATGCCGTCCACACAAGGAAATTCGAACTATCAGGAACCGGCTGGATCAATAATGAACCTATGGACATGAACCGCATTGACTTTGCAGCGACCAAAGATACGACTGAAATTTGGGAAATTAGCCATGAGGGAGGTGGTGTTTACCACAACTTCCACACGCATCTTATCCATTTTGCCATACTTGACATTGACGGGAAAGATCCACCGGAACATCTTAGAGGGTGGAAAGACACAGTTTTCATTCCGCCAACAAGCAGTGTCCGAATCATCGCACGTTTTGAAGACTATGTCGATCCCGAGTTTCCCTATATGTATCACTGTCACATCTTGATGCACGAAGACAGAGGTATGATGGGACAATTTGTTGTGGTTGAACCTGGTACAGAACCACCTAGCAGGGTTCCAGAAATAGATGATCATCAACATCACAACCATTAGATTTGTTTTAAACTATTGATACTTTTTGTATTCACTTTTATTGGATGAGACAAAGAAGTTAGCTTTCATAACTACAACTGTTCAAGGCGAGTTAATTGAATCCCTGAATAAAATTCAAAATAATCAATCATGAGCTTAAATTTGCAAATTAGATCGACACCCACGGGTGTTCATCCATCTAATTTGCAAATTCGCTCATAGGTAAAAATCATCCAAACTCTCGTCAATTTCATCTTGCCGAATCCCAATATAACGTTTTGTAATTTGCGGTGTCGAATGGTTAAAGATTTCTTGTAAGATCGCAACATCTTTTGTTTGATTGTAAAAGTGATAACCTAAGCTTTTCCGCATACTGTGCGTTCCGATACTCTGAAGACCAGCACGATCAGCTGCTTTTCTAAGAATACGATACGCCTGTACACGACTAATCGGCTCTTTCGTCTTCTTAGATGGAAACAAGTACTCTGTGCTCGCCATTCCTTCAACATATTCGTGAATGTCTTGTTGCAGCTCAAAGTTCACCTTAAACCGGCGTGTCTTCCCGGTTTTCTTCTCAATGACTTCAATATGTTTACGGTTTAAAACGTCGCTCACACGTAAACTGATAAAATCACTAATCCGCATTCCTGTATTCAAACCGAGGGAAAACAAAAAATAGTTCCGTAAACTATCGCGCTTTAATATACGTTTCATTAACTGGATATCATCGCGATTACGAATTGGTTCAACAAGCTGCATCCCCTTTGTTCGTAAGGAATGATAATCACTCAGTTCAAGTGGCTTTTCACCGTTTTGTTTCTTTTTAGAAAGCTGCTGAATTCGCTTTTCTAGATGGTCTTTGCCGTAACGTTCATGTAGGCGTTCGTATTGTTCATCGGTTAAATAAACATACGGAGCTACTTCTCTCTTCTCCATAAAATCGCCTCCTCTATTCAGATTACCTTAGAAGTAATGTGAACGCAATATGTTACATTAGGATTTAACTGTAAACGTTCCAAATGCCTGATCATAACAACGGTTCTCTTTGTTCTTCATAGATCTATTCTAATGTAACAAAATAGATATTGTGTTACATTAATACGCACCAAAAAAACACACATAGAACATTGCTATGTGTGTTTAAATTTAAGGAATGAGGATCAATAACCCTACAGCAATGACTGCAAACAGCAACGCAAATGGTAAATTCGTAAGCATAATTCGGTATGGATTTTGGTTCGTATGGCGGGCGGTCATCGTCACGACAATTCCATAAGGAGACATCGTAAACGTTGCTAATGCACTCACGATATACATAACGGTAAGTTCGATTGGCATGCCTGGTTGTAAGATCGGTGACACGATTTCATGAACTAAAACCATTGATGCAATCGGGTGAATTCCGATTAGTGCTAAGGAATAAAAACTTAATGGGATTAACAACAGTAAGACGTACGGATGCTCTTCAAATGCCCGTAAAGGTTCTTGTACGATTGTTAGTAATTCGGTTTGATTTAAAATACCTGTAAACCAACCGAGTGACATAAATAGTACAAGGAACGGATGAATCCCCGTTTTCAGTTGTTTCCCTAACGCACTTTGTCCGTTTGCTATAAAGGGTTTTGCTTTGCCAAAGAGTAACGTCCAAGTAAACGAAAACAATGGAATAAGTAAGATTACCGTTAGCAAAAATGAAAGTTGTAACCACTCTCCGATTAATGTAACGAGAAGTAAAAAGACGACAACAGCCGTTATGAGTGAACCTTTTGACCTTCCATTTTCACTCGTGTACGTATTAATTTGATTAAGACTTGTCCCTTTTAATACGCGAGGTCGGATCAGTTCAATGATTGTCATCGTAACGGACAATAACAATAAATAAGGTAGCAATGAGAAATAGCTCTCCCCTGTTAACCCGATCGCGGTTACGACCATAATTTCCATAGGCATCCAAACGAGGGCTAACGCGTAAGCACGAAGTGTTGATTTGCTAATGATGCTATTTCGTGTCTTTTTTGGCAGTTCAGAAAGATGGTCATTTAACGTGTTTTGTAACAAAGGTAAAATTGAGAAATTCATAAATGGGACAAACCCATAAGTCGTTAACAAAGCGCGGTTTTCAACGTTTCGAGTATGGGTTGCACGTGTAAAAAGCCAAGCGTTCACGTTTCGGTCATAATAGAGGGTTTCAATTGCCGCTTGCATGAGCGGTACGATCGCTACAAATACAACAAGCGTCAAATTACTTGAAAACAATTGCGGTAATTCATTGATAGAAATCGTACTAAACGGTAATAACAACGCTCCTCCAAGTAAAAAAGCAAGCCCCATTCCTTTAAAGAGTCGATTACTCTGATAAAATGAATAAACAAGCATCGGTAGACTTAGAATTCCACATAGCGATAATAAGAGAGTCGATTCTAACGCCAATCCGATAAAGACCATACTCAGGATAATTGCATAATACAAGCGTTGCAAACTTCTCCCTCCAATGATAGTTAGATAACTTTGATGACGGTTTATTTTACCATAACTTTATATAAGCAACCCAAAGAACTTCAAAAGGAGATGTCTTTATGATCACTAAACAAGATTATACGTATTTAGAACGGTGTGTGGAACTCACAGCGATCGCATTAGAAGAAGGAAACGAACCCTTTGGTTCACTACTCGTATCGGAAAATGGTGACATTTTGTTTGAAGATTATAATAAAATTTCAAGTGGCGATCCGACAAAACATCCTGAATTTGCGATCGCTCAATTTGCCTCGATTCATTTAAGTGAATTAGAACGTCATCACGCAACGGTGTACACCTCTGGAGAGCACTGTCCAATGTGTGCTTCCGCACACGGTCTTGCTGGGTTAGGTCGAATCGTCTATGCAAGCTCTAGTGTACAGCTAAGAGAATGGCGAAAAGAATGGGGACAAAAATCAAGTAACTTGAAGCCATTAGCTATTCAAGACGTGTTAGTCAAAGCAAATGTTGATGGTCCTGTACTCGAGCTAAGCGAGCAAATAAAATCGCTTCATTTAAAACGACGTTCACGTGAGTAACGAATACGTTTGTCGTTACGTTATTACGGGTAATTAACGTCCATTACGTTTAGTTGAGGTGATGAACACGTTGACACGATTACAAAACAAAGTTGCACTCGTTACAGGTGGAACAAGTGGGATTGGCTTAGGGATCGTAAAGCAATTTAGTAAAGAAGGTGCAACCGTCATTGCAACCGATGTACAGCAAAAAACTCTTCATGATGAAGTCCCTCATGTACCATTCATGACGCTCGATGTGACCTCCGAAGAGGACTGGAAGCATGTCGTCTCTTCAGTAATTGAGAACTATAAAACGATCGATATACTCGTCAATAATGCTGGAATCCATGTTCCTGATAAACTATTAGAAACGTCGCTGGATGATTATAAGCGCATGATGGACACGAACGCAACGAGCGTTTTCTTAGGAATGCGTGAGATCATTCCCCACATGCAAACAAACGGCAAAGGTTCAATTGTAAATATAGCTAGTCTAGCTGCTTTGACTGGTAGTGGTGCTGCGAGTGGTAATGGTACCGCCTATAGTGCATCAAAAGGTGCTGTTCGTGCACTTTCGAACCATGCAGCAAATCACTTTGCTAAAGACAATATCCGTGTAAACACGATTTTCCCAGGACCAATTAAAACACCAATTATGGGTAAGCGCCAAGAAACCATCCAAGAACGTAATCGCGACGTCGTTCCCCTGCCCCCACATTACGGCGAAGCGAGCGACATTGCATTTGGCGCTCTCTATTTCGCCTCTGACGAATCTCGTTTTGTTACGGGTGATGAACTCGTCATTGATGGAGGATCTGTTCGTTAACTCAAGAAAAAGTACAATGCTAAATGGCATTGTACTCAGATTGTCGAGAAAGCCTTGGTTCTGTGAACCAAGGCTTTCTCTTATGGTCTTTGAATTGGTTCCAATGACGATTTTTTTGGTGAAAAGTATAA
>NZ_JAFBEC010000005.1 GCF_016908595.1 Geomicrobium sediminis
TTTGACGGTAGCACCTATTTTGTGAACACTGCTCCTCCTACGGGTACCCCAGGTACTTCTCCGGATTACACGTTGATTGCGGGCGCTGGAGCTACTGGGGCGACAGGTGTTACGGGTGCGACGGGCATTGCAGGAGATACCGGGCCTACTGGACCGACCGGCGCTACGGGTATTGGGCTCGATGGAATTGTTCCTTTTGACCCTGTTGCCGCACCGGGCTACCCTGTTGGGCAAATCGTTACGTTTGAAGGCAGCACCTATTTTGTGAACACCGCGCCTCCTACAGGCACTCCTGATACTTCACCGGATTACACGTTGATTGCGGGCGCTGGGGCTACTGGGGCGACAGGTGTTACGGGTGCGACGGGCTTAACTGGTGCTTCTGGCATTACCGGACCTACGGGTGCAACTGGCTTAACTGGGGCCACTGGCTCGATCGGAATCACCGGAGCTTCTGGCATTACTGGGGCTACGGGATTAACGGGTGTCACTGGAGCTTCTGGCATTACTGGGGCTACGGGATTAACGGGCGTCACCGGGGCTTCTGGTATTACTGGGGCCACTGGGCCTACGGGTGTCACTGGAGCTTCTGGCATTACTGGGGCTACGGGATTAACGGGCGTCACCGGGGCTTCTGGTATTACTGGGGCCACTGGGCCTACGGGTGTCACTGGAGCTTCTGGCATTACTGGGGCTACGGGATCAACGGGTGTCACCGGGGCTTCTGGCATTACTGGGGCTACGGGATCAACGGGTGTCACCGGGGCTTCTGGTATTACTGGGGCCACTGGGCCTACGGGTGTTACTGGTACAACTGGTATTCCTGGATCTTCAGCGATCATTCCATTTGCTTCTGGTACACCTGTCACTTTAACTACGATTGCTGGGGGATTAATAGGAACTACTAGTCTTGTCGGATTTGGTAGCTCAGTAGCTGGAGTTAGCATTGCTGGTTCGACGATCAACCTCGGTGGAGGACCTGGCATTTTGCTAAACTATGCATTCTCGGTGCCTCGCGCGGGGACGATTACTGCGATATCGGCTTACTTTAGTGTTACTGCAGCATTATCGTTAATAGGTAGCTCAGTTACAGTCAACGCCCAGCTCTTTAGTTCGAGCACGCCAAATAACACATTCACTGCAATTCCAGGAGCAAGCGTCAATCTTCCTCCGTTAACGGGTGTCATTAGTTTAGGTCAAACGTTGAATAATATTGTTTCAGGATTGTCGATTCCAGTCACCCCACAAACGAGATTGCTACTCGTACTATCTGCAACTTCAAGTGGAATTTCTCTAGCAAACGTAGTCGAAGGCTACGCCAGCGCAGGAATCTCAATCTCATAACCTGTCGTGAATCGCTAACTGATCGCTATTCTTTCAACCACAAGTCGTGCTTTCCTTATCCTCGTCGATAAGGAAAGCGCCCTTCAATCAAGTCTGTATTTTCAGAAAATGTTATACTGAATAAAAAAAGGATTGAAATAATGTATATCGAACGTCTTTCTACCTCTTTACCGAAGAGATTAGACTATGGAAACAATGAGCAAGTCATTAGCGCGATTGCAAAAGAAGCGCAATCGGAGGCTTTTCTGACTAAACTCGGATTTACAGGTGATGACGTAGCAGATAAGAAGCATCACGGTGGTCTGGAACGGGCCGTTTGCTTTTATCCACACGAACACTATTCTTATTGGGAAGAACAATTTAACCTTTCTCTTCCAAAAGCAGCTTTCGGTGAAAACATTACCGTTTCAGGCCTTCTAGAACGCGAAGTATATTTAGGCAATATTTACCGCGTTGGAGACGCAATGATTCAAATTACTCAAGCACGAACACCTTGTCGGACCATAGTCCAGCATACGGGAATTGCCGATTTCCTTGTGCACATTATACGAACAGGCTTTACAGGATATTTAGCTAAAGTGTTACATGAGGGAACTGTTTATGCGGATAGCACGATTGAACTACTAGAAGAACCACCTATTAAGATGAGTGTTTTGCGATGCAACGAAATTTATTACCATGAAAGAGAAAACCTTAGCGATGTCAATCAACTCCTACAAATAGAAAGCCTTGCCGAGGAATGGCGAGACATGCTTAATAAACGTAAACAACAGATCACAAACAAAGTCGCCCGCGATTAGCTCGTTGCGGACGACTTTGTTTTCTTTTATGATTTAGTATTATCTTGATCAAAAAACGGATCAATCGTTTCATCGCGTTCTGGATCTAAATCATCCTGATTGCTGTCATCAACTCGCTCATCACTCGGTTTCTCTTTATGAACGGTGTTAGACTCAGCACTCTCTTTTGAGGCTGCAAATTCAGGATATGCTTCTCGCACTGAATTGCCTACACTAGAGCTTCCTCTAGCGACAAAGCTTTCAAGCATTTCTTTTAAGTCCATCCCTGTTGCTTCTTTTAGACTTTCTTGAACACCTAACATCGTTTGTGTCACGTTTGACGTAATTCGATTCGCTCCACCTTTGGAGTCAGAGCCACCCATATCAATGACTTTGTATCCTTCAATCTGACTAAGTGGTGCTGCAACTTCTTTCGCAATGTCAGGAAGTGAGCGGATCATCATTTCCATGATTGCTGCTTCACCGTATTTCTCCATTGCTTCGGCCATAAGCTCTTTCGCCTCCGCCTCGGCACGACCCTTCTCACGAATAACTTCAGCTTGCGCAAGACCTTCAGCACGTTGAATTGATGCTTCTGCTTCACCATCAATACGAGCTTTCTCTGCTTCAGCTTCTGCTTTCGCTTTAATGTCATACGCATCTGCATCTGCTTGAGCTTTACGACGCTTTTGCTCCTCTTGTTCTAAGGTAACTTGACGTTGTCGTTCAATGAATTGCACTTGCATTTCTTCTTCTGTTACTTCTTGATTTAATCTTGCTTGCTCTAATTGATACGCTTGTTCAGACTGTGCTCGAGCACGTTCCGTTTCACGTTTGAATTCAGCTTCTTTAATGTCACGCTCTTTTTGAGATTGTGAAACCGTCGTACTCCTCGTATTCTCTTCTTGTTGTGCTTCTTGGTCGTTTTTCGCTTTGTACATTCGTGTTTCTTTCTCAGCGTCTGACTCTGCCATGTCCGCTTTTTTGCGAATTTCAGCAATTCGTGGACGCCCTAGATTCTCTAAGTACCCATTCTCTTCATCCGCATCACGAAGATCGTCTAGACCGAACGACGTAATTGTAAAGCCCATGTTATCAAGTTCAACTTGTGCAATGTCTTGAACTTGATGGCTAAACGATTCACGGTCATTATTAATCATTTCTACTGATAGTTTTGATAAAATTGCTCGTAAATTAGTCCCGAGTACTTTAGAGACCTCTTCTTCAATCTCAGTATCTTTCTTTCCTAGAAACTGTTCTGCATAATTTGCAATTCCATCTAATGAATCGGCAATCTTAACAGAAGCAATTGCGTCTGCGACGACAGGTACCCCTTGACTCGTGTACACTTTAGGCGTCGTTAACTTAATTTGAAAGGAGTTCAAATCAACGGGTGTACTCGTTTGGAAAAACTTCAAACGTTGCCCACCACCACGAATGATCTTCATGCTTCGACCATTTTCATCTTGAAAGATTCGATTGTCCTTTTCTGGATCACCTAAGTTTGGACCCGTAATAATTAAAGCTTCATTTGAACGCGCGGTTTTGTATCTGCGTTTAACATAAATGAATGCAACAATCCCAAATAAAACCGCTACTGCAGCTAATACTGCAAGAATAATAAAAATTACTGTACCCGTACCAAAATCCATTCCATCACCTCTTTTTCTTAGTTACACTACATACGTTTGCAAATTACACTAAGTTTCAACAATACAGAAAAATCATATTAATTGTAACGAAGGCTGGATGATAATGACAAGTGATTCCATGCAAAAAACCACCGAGAAGCACACTCGAAGGTTTATTGGTAACGTTGTAATAACTCTTCTGTCGTCACAATGTCCGCAAATTCATCACGCAATGTTGCAAGCGTCACATCGTGAATGGTCTGTGCGTCAAAAGGTGCAATTGCCGCTGCTGACGTTGCATCAGATACTAACGTCGTTTTAAAACCTAGATTTCCACTCATTCGAACTGTCGTGGATACGCAATGCTGCGTTGTAAAACCTGCGATAATGACCTCTGACGCTCCATGTTCCTTTAAAACACTTTCCAAATTCGTACCGATAAACGCACTGTTAACGTCTTTTTGAATAATGATCTCATTTTCAACAGGCAGAACTTGTTCCATAAACGAATGGGTCTGACTCCCTTTGTAAAACAATGATGTTGGATCGGTTCTCGTATGTTGAATATGTATGATGAGACCTTCTTGTTCACGGATCCAATGCAAAATCTCACCTGCATGTTCAGCCGCCTTAGGAGTACTAAATTCCCCCCAGCTCGGTTCTTCAAACGCCTTTTGAAAGTCAACGAGTACAAACGCTACTTTTTTTCCACTCATTCCATCACCCCTCCGTCATTTTTATGCTTATGAAACTGTAAAAACAACCGCTCAAATTCTTCATAGGTAATTTCTTCTTCTTCCCAAAGTTCCTCAGCATTTTCAAGGATCGCTTGTGTTGATTGAATCCAATTTAAATAGAGCTTTTCTTGATGAATGGCATGCGAATAGACTGCTGATGCCATAACGATTCGTTTTTTTATGGCTTGTCGTTCGCGAATGCTTGCCGAAGTATCGTCTAGAAACTGCTCCATTTGTTCAATCTTTTCTTTTTGTTCACGCTCAAAGGTTTGTAATTGAAACAATACATCCTTAAGAGACAATTGATCCATAAAAAAAGCTTGCATTAGGAATGGATCTTTTCGTTTCGGAAGGGTTGGAGGCTGACTAAGCCATCGTATCATTTCCGCTTTACCTGATTCTGTAATCTGGTACAACTTCTTATCTGGCTTCCCGACTTGCGTAACAAGCCTACTTTCAATTAAACCTTCATTCTCTAACTTTGCTAGTTCAGGATAGATTTGCGAAAGGTTCGAATGCCAAAACACACTAACAAACCCATCAAACTCCTGCTTTATGTCGTAACCGCTCGCTTCCCACGTCGTTAATAACCCAAGTAGTCCGTGCCTTAAACTCATTGTATGTTTGTCTCCTCTTTTCCACCGATCCCAATCCTCGGGAAAGTAATCACACCCATTGCGCCTGTCACGATGAGAATTGTTGCCATAATGGCGACCGTCTCTGTTATCGTCAGTGTACTTAACAGCCAGCCACTAATCAAGATACTAGGAAGCATCATGCCATTTGAAACTAAGAAATACATCGTAAACATTCGTGTGTAATACGCCGGCTTCGACCATTCTTGAATTAATGTGACGGTTGTCACTTGAAAAAGACCGAGTGCAAACCCTTGAATGACGAAAAAAGGCAAGAGCACAGAAAGCGAATTAGCAAATCCGACCGCTATAAATGTTACCGCTAAAAACAAAAATGGAGGAAATAACAACCATTTACGTTCAAAACGCTTCATCAACCTCGGTGCAAAAAAAGCTCCTAACGTAATACCTACAATGTTACAAATGCCGATCCAAGCCATATTCTCCACGCCTAGATGCAGCTTGTCAGTTAGAAAATGAATAAGAATAAGCTCAAATGCCGTTGCGATTAACATTCCAATGGCTATGAAGGTGTAAAGCATCCGAAACCGTTTTGAAGACCAAACTTCTCTTAATCCCGCTCGAATTTGTTCAATTAATCGTTCACTCCCTTGATTAGTTGCGGGACTTTTCGGAATTTTAATCGTACATAACGTTGCGATGAGTAATGCAACAATGGCAGCAATGAGCAATACTTCAACTGGAAATTGAAGCGCTAAAACAAATCCAGAAACTGCTTGAGCAACGATTCGCAGGATTGTGATCGACATCTGGAATAATGCGTTTGCTTTCGGACGATGATCATGATTCACGAATTGGGGAACGAGCGCTTGGCTTGACGGTAAGAAAAATAAATCAAAGATGCTCAGTAACATAAGCAAAACGAAAAGAATTGGTAACGAAACTGATGACAAAAACAAAGTTAGTACAATGACAATGATTGCTCGTATACTGTTTGAGAAGCGAATAACCAGTTTCAAATTCTTTCCTTCAATCCATGAGCCGATCGGTAAAGCAAGGAATAATAAAGGTGCGTAATACGCGACATAAAACCAAGTAAACATTGAAGGATCACTTACTCGAGATTCCATTTCCTTAAGCAAGGCAAAGAATAAAACAGCATCAGCAAAAATCGTTAACAATCGATTTCCATAGATTGCTTTAAACGCTGGGGTCCACATCCGTTTCACCTCATATATAAATTATCATATATAAATATTTATATATGATAATTTATATAAAAGCAACAAAAAAAGCTACACAAAACGAAAAATATCGTTTCGTGTAGCCCTACTTTAGACGTGAACTCCCTCTGCTACGAGAGAATGAATTGGCTTTTTGACGGTTGCAACATCAATGTGGATCCCTTGAATATTCTTTGTAACAATCTCTTCTGTTTCATAGCCAAGACGTTGGTACAACACCATATTACGATCAACTGCCGTTCGGACCCGGCACGATACTGACTGTTTGCCTAACGTTTTAGCTTCAGCTTCTAGTGCTGTAATGAGCTTTTTAGCATAACCATTCCCTTGATTCTCTGGCGGTACAGATAATCGGAAGAAATATATATCATCATCACTAATCACATAACGAAGCATGGCGACCGGTTCGTCTCCCTCCATACCGATTAACGCTTTCTCTCCACCGTTCAATCCTTCGCGAATCGACTCGGGTGTTTCTAATAAAGCGCTTGAAGAAGGTGTTGCATGTTTATATTCAGCAAATGCATCATGCATGAGCGTGCATACGATTGTTGCGTCATCTGGTGTTGCGTAGTAAACGTTCATCTTGACCTCCTGAAACTTTGACTTTTTAGCAGAAAATCATTGTAAAACATTCAAGCTTAGCTGAAAAGCCATCTGGAAATAGTCAGAATAGGAATTTGTTTACGATTCTACGTCTACCTCTACTTCTTCGTCATCGGCTGTTTCTGATCCTTCATCTTCCTCTTCAATCTCGAACTCTTCAATAACACCGAAATCATCTTCAACCGTCAAGTTAATAAATGAAAGAACTTGTAAGATATTCTCTTCTGTATCGACGACCGTCGCTTCAATTTCATCACCGTCTTGAATGAAAACGGCATCGGCTGATTGTGTAATATCGAATTCAAGTACACGACTTTCTCCTTCAACGAGTACTTGCAAGTATTGATTATTAAACGGATCACTCACACGATACACATTGCCGCTGATCTCCATTTCATCGTATACGTCTGTCGGTACATAGTCGTCTGCACCTAAATTAGCAGCGAGCATTTGACGATACTCTTGGAATGCACCCTCTCGTGAAGAAGCATGAGCAATGTTACCAGTTTCTGCATGAACCATCGCCATTTCTCTCATTAGACCATTTTGGTCGACGACTGGGATCACCCATGTGTACTGATCATACACAGAATATAAGACAGGCTGAGTTCCACGCCATTGTTCACGTATGAAGGACTTGTTCACAACTTCTTGTGCTCCTCGTGCATTCAAAAGACCCGAAGAACCTGTATAATAGGTCGCCTCTCCCGTTTGCGCATTGATCATCGTAAATCCAACCATCGTATTGGATTCTTGATTTGGTCTCGTATGATCAATCATCCAGTACATATCATCGTCTGGACCTAAAACACCAATCATTTCCTCATTACTAGTCGGTTCATGAACACCTTCTTTTGTGAAATACGCGTTAAATAAACCGTTGCTATAACGTCCGAACCAATCAGCATATTGAAGCGCAACGCGATAATCAATCGCATTATCAATAAACTCTGGTTGCTCCCCAAGATCAAAACGTTCTGTTTCTCCAGTGACCGCATCAACTAAAATGACACCGTCTGCATTTGGACCCGTACGATAGTAATCATAATATGCATACGAATACGCGTAATATGGATGTCCATCATCATCAGGCTCAAAAGAATAACCGATTAAAACGACATCTTCATATTGCTGACGAACGTGACGCTCTAAGTTCTCACCAAAAAATGCACTCGGAACATACTTCATGTCATGTTCACTAATCAATCTCGCTTCGGCGTTCGGATCTTCTGCACTGACCATAATGTATCCTGGTGCGGCATCGGCTCTTAACCAACGCCAAATGTTCGCATATTCAATCGGTGATACCCAATACAATTCATCATTGATCTTTTGAATGCTTGATTCTCCTAGATCATAAAAAGAAAAGTTATCGATATTACCGAATACAATTTCTGATTTATACCTTGCATACGTATACGGCACGGCACGAACTGCTTCTTCAGTCACTGACTCGATTTGCTCATCGCTCGTTTCAATGTTCCCTAAGTTGGACAATTGTTCTGTCACGGTTAGTGGAAAAACAACATTCATAAACAATAACCCGGCAAATAAAATGCTACCGATCGTCGTCGACGCATTCGTAAAAGCCAGCCTTGCTTGTTGCTTGACCTCTTCAGGATTACGAGGCACTTTTGCTGCCCCTAAAAACAGTCCTGATATCATGAGATTTAATGCTACGATCCACCCGAAGGAGTTAAGCAAGCCACTCCAAGATAAATCAATTAACCCAAAATAAATAATATAAATGCTTATTCCAAGACCGAGTAAGTAACGTATACCTTGAAATGCAAACCAAGCTTTTGCATTACGTCTAAGGCCATACTTCCAAGCTTTAGGGTTTAATTCAATTGTCGTTAAACCCATAATTAAAATCCAAATATACATCATTCTGTTGTCCCCCTACATGTTGTCACTTAATACATACGTACAACATGCTTTAAAGATTCAGTTTCTAGCCATTTCCCGGGAAATAGATCATTTATTGTTCACTATTTACAGCGCTCCCAGTAATTCTCGTCTTTGTTACCTTTCCTAAATGCACGTATGCTTCTGCTTTCATTACGCTTGGTCTTCCCATTGCTTCTCCTTGATGAACTTGAAACAAGTGCCACCCTTCTTGGCACGATTCTGTTCCTTTGTCGATTAAATACGCACTTAAAGCGGATGCTGCCACACCGGTTGCTGCATCTTCTTTGAACATTCCTCGACTCGGGAATTGTCTTGCGTGAACTTCACCGTTCGATTCGATTACAAACGGGTAAAAGCCGGTAGTTTCATAAGCTTCACACAGGTCCCACAAACGATCAAAATCAGGATTTAGAGCTTGTAAAACCTCATTATTCTTTAATGGAATGATTAGCTTTGATCGTGAAGTTGATCCAATTTGAATAGGTAAGTCATCACGTAAATCTACTTTAGTAATCATCAAACTTTCACAGATGTCTTGAATCGTTGGCACTTTTTCTTGAGTACTCAACGAGTTTTGCTCAACTTGAACTTCTTTGTTTTGATTCCACGTAACAGCCATTGCTCCTGCTTTCGTTTCAATCAATGCATGCTCACCAGCTATTCTCGAATGCTCGACCAAGCTTGTCGTCGCAGCAATTGTCGCGTGTAAACAAAACGCTTTTTCTACTTTTTTCGTAAAGAAACGAAAAGCATATGAACCTGTCTCAGCCCGCTCGACATAAACGACATCCTCATCACAATGACTTGCAAAAGTTTGTTTTTCTAACTCTGTCCATTGTTCGGTATCTAAGACAACGCGGCAAGGATTGCCTCCATGCTCTCCTTTAGAAAAAACCCTTTTAATTCCTTGTTCCATCTGTTGTTCGTCTCCTTTCTAATAGCGAAAATTGTCGAAATCAGTTATATTATCTTTTAAATCAACGATTTAGCTAGATTTTTCTTAGACGATCATCTAAACTAAACACACAGAAGTTAACCGAACGTTTCACGCCTGAAGCTCCCCCTTGCTTCGGGCTTTTTTTATGCTCAAAGAAAAAGCGACCGCATGGTGAGCGATCGCTAACTTCTTATCCTTGGTTAATCAATTGATCGTAGTCTTCTGAAGTTAATAGCTGTTCAAGTTCTTCTGGTTTCGTTGCTTCAATAACAACCATCCATGCTTTCTCATATGGAGATTCATTCACAAGCTCTGGTGAATCCTCAAGGTCTTCATTGATTTCAACGACTTTACCACTGATTGGTGCGTAAAGTTCTGAAACCGTCTTTACAGATTCAACACTTCCAAAAGGTTCGTTTACATCAAGAACGTCTCCGACCTCTGGCAATTCAACAAATACGATATCCCCGAGTTCATCTTGAGCAAAAGCTGTAATTCCTACACGGTAATTTCCGTTCTCTTCTTTTACCCACTCGTGCTCTTTTGAATACTTCAATTCTTTTGGCGTTGTCATGATTTCAACCTCCCATTGATAAGTAACCGTAACGCTATCTTACCATTTTCCTAAGATGTCTGGTGATACATTCCCCAAATATTGCTTCCAATGTTTTTCGAATTCGTCTTCTTTAAATCCTACCGTTGCATGATGCCCATCAGTCACAATTGGACGCTTCACTAACATGCCATCAGAAGCGAGCCAATCGATAATCGTATCTTCATCCGCATCAGGTAGTTTGTCTTTCAATCCAAGTTCTCTGTACTTCTTACCACTTGTGTTAAATAACTTCTTCCATTCTAAACCACTTAGAGCTTTAATTTCTTGAAGCTCTTTACGTGTTGGAGGCTCTTCAACAATATGACGTTCTTGATAAGAGATTTCATTTGCATCAAGCCAATTTTTTGCTTTTTTGCACGTTCCACACGGTGGATATGAATACATCGTGAGCATAAAGACAATTGCCTCCTTACAAATAACATTCCTCTACATTATACGATAAAATGCTACTCGTTTATACAAAGACGTATTGTTTCAGTCACCACTCTGTTCAAACATTTTGTGCAAAACTTCTTCAATTAATTGCGGTACTTCGACAAAAGCACTTTTAGCATGTAGACGTTCCGTCGATTTATGCGCATCTTTTCCAAGTGGTCCGACATTAAGAACAGGAGCATTTAGCTTAGACATTATATGGAAAGGAATAGAGTATGACCAGTTGAACCCCGGTGTATTTCGTTCATAAGAGGCATCATTTCTTGCATGCTTATAAGCAAGATAACTAAGATCGCTAATGCCATTAAAGTAATTCAAATGTTTGACATCCCGATTGAAGCGCTCCTGTGAAGTGGTACGAATCAATTCAACAATTGGTTCAATATCCGCTTTTTTTGAGCGAACAGCTGGATAATAGGGTGGTGAAAAATACGTTATGACAACAGGAGCCAGTTCATCACAACGAAGTAAGATTTTATCAATCATCATCGATGCTTTGGCACGATCATCAAACGTCTCATTCGAGAAAATCTCTTGTTGCCACTCTGTAAGCAATTCTTGTCCGTGTTTTTCTTGAGCATAAATCAGCAGTTCATCGAAGTTCATAACTGTCGTTTTAGGTAACCCTATACGTTCTGCCCGTGTATTTAACGTTTCAACTGCTACGGCGACTTCTTCCCTAAAGATTTTTTCAATATCGAATGCACTCCGTTCAAATAAGAAAACGTTAAACAACGACGTTGAACGATACGGTGTCTTCACTGAATAGGACTCTTGCAAGTCTTTTTGATAAAGTGCCACTGGAAGTGGGGTTTCTTCACCATCAACTTGCTCTCTAAACCGCTCATTATACTCAATTTGACTCGTCACTTGAGAAAGCATAAACGTTGATGTTAACCCGCTTAATGGCTCTCCTACGTGCGTTTCGACACCATAACAAAACACACTCGGCATGATTTTACCAATCGAGCCACTATACACATAAAACTGCTCATCACCAGGCGTTTGTGTAAACACCGGTTCACTATTTAAAAACAATTCATAGTCGAGGTTATGTAATGTTTTCAATTCGTATAAGTGCTCGACTGCAGCACGCATCCCCGCTGAATTCACTTCCTCGTCAGGCACAGTAAGTAACACGAGATTAATCGGCCAAGATTCCTTGATCGCTTTTTCTAAAATAGAAAGTTGAATGACTAGTCCAGCTTTCATATCCATGGCGCCTCTACCAAATATGTACTCTTCTGTTTGGATGTCTTTTAGTGTGCTTCCACTAAATTGACTCTCATGATTGTGGAACCATTCGGTAACTTGTTCGATATCAAAAGCAATTGAATCAAGTTCTCCGTAATTTTCTACACTTACGACGTCAAAGTGGCTCATCATGACAACCGTTTTCGTCGCATGTTCGTGCTTGTACAAAGCAGTTAGAAATTCAGCAGATTGTGGCGACTCCCCTAAATGAAGGTATTCACGGTGTTGGTTAAAATAATCCAATTGCAACAAACGATTGTATAGATGTTTCGGAAAAAGCTTTTCACTTTCCGTACCTGTAATACTCGGGATCGCCACTAATTCCGCTAGCAATTGCTTCTTTTGTTCAAAGCTTGTAGTATTCATAAGCCACCTCCACCAGTTGTCTACTGTGATTGTACGGAAGGTTTGTAATTTTAACAACACTCTAATAGCAGATTTTCTACCATTTGGTCTAACTTCATCGAATTTGTCATTTCAGATCGTCTACTCGCTCGTTGAAAGGTGGGATTTCGCCCATTTATCGTCCACTGTCTTGAATAAAGCTCCATAACAGCTTTTATGCAGGATTATTACTCGTTTATGTAGGGATTTCTGTTGTTCCCCTTAGTATTTGTTAAATAAAATAGTTCTAATTGGCCTCATTTGGATCTACCAACTTCATTTGCGAGTAATACGTCACTTTTTTGCCTGATTGCTTTGCATACGTAATTTCTTTGCTCGTTGAATCTCCGATATACCCTGCAGGATCAATAATCATAACTTCATCAGCAAGATCTATTTTACGCATATGAATTTCCTCAAACATTCTTGCTTGATCATCACTAATGTCAAATCCTTCATATTGTTCAAAGAAACCGACACTAATCACAGCATGTCCTTGAAGTGTGAGCATCGCATTTGCATGGTCGAATTGTTCTTTAAATTTTGTTGATCCACAAAGTGTGATGACTTTTATCATGTTTATCTCCTTATGATTTGATTAGTTATTCGCACAAAACGAAAACGCCCACCTCTCGCGAGATGAACGCTTTCGTCTATTTTCTTAAACGACGTACTTTTTCTCTTGAACGATTCGCTCAGCGATTTCACGCTTCAATTTGATGACGTTGTCTGGTGTACGACGCGTTAATTTACGTACCATTGAAAGCATTGTGCGAAGTGTGTCGCCTTCTTCCATGTGGATGAGTGACTCTTTCGCATCCGCTTCAATGTTTTGTAATCCTTCTTCTACGAGTACTTTCGTATAAAGAAGTTTTAGTGTTTCACTGTCTGCACCATTCTTCTCAATCGCTTTCTCTGTACGGGCAATGGCAGCTTCCATGTTATAAATTTCGCTAACCATGTCTGCCACGTTTAGAAGAAGCTCTTGTTCTTTGTCGAGTTCTTTTCCGTATTTTTGAACGGCTGAACCTGCACCCATAATCACGAGTTTCTTGGCGTTTTGGAGCATATACTTTTCTTTTTCAAGTGGCGCATCGCCTGGTTCTTCTGGCATCATAGCCATTAGTTCTTCTTGAAGTCCCATGGCTTTCTCTAAGAATGGAAGTTCACCTTTCATCGTCTTACGTACGAGAGTACCTGGTACGAGTAAACGGTTGATTTCATTCGTTCCTTCAAAGATACGATTAATACGAGAGTCACGATAAATACGCTCTACTTCGTATTCAGCCATAAAGCCGTAACCACCGTGAATTTGAACCGCTTCATCTGCACAATAGTCAAGTGCTTCTGAACCGAAGAATTTGTTTAATGAACACTCAATTGCATACTCTGCAATCGCCTTGGCAACTTTTTCGCCATCCGCTTGCTCTTCATCTGTAAGGTCACCGAGATTCTTCTCAAAAAGTCCACCTGTACGGTAAATCGAGCTTTCAAGGGCATAAGCTTTTGTCGCCATTGAGCCGAGCTTCTCTTGAATCGCTGTGAAGTTTGCAATTGGTGTCTTGAATTGCTTACGCTCACTTGCATATGTCGCTGCAAGTTCAATCGTACGCTTCACACCACCAACACAGCCAACACCTAACTTGTAACGACCAACGTTAAGAATGTTAAACGCGATCACGTGTCCACGACCGATTTCTCCGAGTACGTTTTCTTTAGGAACCTTAGCATCTTCTAAAAGTAACGTACGAGTAGAAGAACCTTTAATCCCCATCTTCTTCTCTTCAACACCAGTTGATACACCGTCGTAGTCGCGCTCAACGATAAATGCTGTAAACTTGTCGCCATCAATTTGAGCATAGACAACAAATACATCAGCAAATGCAGAGTTCGTGATCCATTGCTTCTCACCGTTCAAAACGTAGTGTGTACCTTCTTCGTTCAAGATCGCCGTCGTTTTTGCGCCTAGTGCGTCAGATCCTGAGCTTGGCTCTGTTAACGCATACGCTGCGATTAGTTCTCCTGAAGATAGTTTAGGTAAATACTTTTTCTTTTGGTCTTCATTGCCGAAGAATACGATCGGTAATGAGCCAATCCCAACGTGTGCACCGTGGCTAAGACCAAACCCGCCAGCAAGTGACATGCTTTCTGTAATTAAGCTTGAGCTAATCTTATCAAGACCAATTCCGTCATACTTTTCTGGTACGTCAGCACCGAGAAGTCCAAGCTCTCCTGCTTTTTTTAGCAATTTCACGGAGTAATCAAATTCATGATTCTCGATGTGGTCAATAACCGGATAAACCTCGTTATATACGAATTCTGAAGTTGTCTTTGAAATCATTTTGTGCTCATCTGTAAAGTCTTCTGGAGTGAACACATCTGTTGTTTCAACATCTTCTAGTAAAAACCCGCCGCCTTTGATGCTCGTTTTTAACGCTTCTGCCATTGTAAATTCCTCCTAGTAAAGTTTGGTTTATAGTAATTCAAATACGCCAGCAGCACCCATACCGCCACCGATACACATCGTTACAACACCGTATTGCTCATTGCGACGCTTCATTTCGTGAATGAGTGAGAGTGTTAATCTCGTTCCCGAACAGCCGAGCGGATGCCCGAGTGCAATCGCGCCACCATTCACGTTTACTTTGCTATGGTCAAGTTCTAATGAACGAATAACTTGAAGTGACTGGGAAGCAAAGGCTTCGTTAAGTTCAAATAAACCAATGTCTTCAAGCGACAAACCAACATTTTTCAATACTTTAGGAATCGCTTCAACAGGTCCAATTCCCATAACTTCTGGGCGAACACCAGCAACCGCCATTCCTAAAAACTTCGCCATTGGCTTTAAGCCATCAGCTTCAGCTTTTTCACGGTCCATTAACAGGACTGAAGCCGCCCCATCACTCATTTGTGAAGAGTTACCTGCTGTTACACTTCCCTTTACATGAAAGGCTGGTCTTAGACCTGAAAGCGTTTCTACTGTTGTACCAACGCGTACGCCTTCATCTGTATCAAACGTTACCGTATTCTCTTGGAACTTATTGTTCGCATCTACGTAACGCTTTTTCACTTCAAGTGGTACGATTTCATCTTTGAATCGACCCGCTTCAATGGCTGCGGCTGCTCGTTTATGACTTTCTACGGCAAAAGCGTCTTGGTCTTCACGGCTTACACCGAATTCGTTCGCCACTTGCTCAGCAGTGTGCCCCATCCCCATGTAATATTCTGGAGCATTCTCAACGAGTTTTGCGTTTGGTGCAATGACATGCCCACCCATTGGGATCAAACTCATGGACTCTGCCCCGCCTGCAAGGATCGTATGTGCATGGCCGAGCATGATTTTCTCCCCTGCATAAGCAATGCTTTGAAGACCTGAAGCACAGTAACGGTTAATGGTTACGGCGCCTGCAGTATTGGGTAGTCCTGCAAGACCGGAAATGTTCCGTGCCATGTTCATGCCTTGTTCAGCTTCTGGCATTGCACAACCGAAGATGACGTCTTCAATTTGACTTGCATCAAAGTCACCTGCACGCTTAAGTGTTTCTTTTACGGTTTCTGCTGCGTAATCATCTGGACGCATTTGTGCAAGCGTCCCTTTTTTCGCCTTACCTACTGCGGTTCTTGCTCCTGATACGATCACCGCTTCTCTCATGACCGTTCCCTCCTTAATAGTGCTAGTTGCGTAATGGCTTACCCGTTTTTAACATGTGTTGCATTCTCATTTGTGTTTTTGGTTCTGCAATTAAGCTAAGGAACGCTTCACGCTCGAGATCGAGCAAGTATTGCTCATCAACTTCACTGTTCTTTGGAACACGACCACCAGCAATGACGAACGCGAGTTTTTCTGCAATTTTAAAATCATGGTCACTAATTTGACCGGATAGTTTCAATCCTTCAGCACCAAGTCGCATCGTTGCATAGCCCGTTTCTCCAACAACTCTTACTGGCTGCTTAACTGGAGGGCGATAGCCTTTTTCAGCAAGTTCCATTGCTTTACGCTTTGCACTCCATGTTACTTGACGATGGTTGGCAACGATGTCATCACGATCCGCCAAAAATCCATTTTCTTTCGATTCTTGTGCAGATGTACCAACTTTCGCCATCGCTATCGTTTCGAACACTTTATTAGCAATTGGTTGTAAATCCGTACCTTTCGGAACATTCTCAATCGATCTTAGGTACAATTCTTTATTTCCGCCGCCGCCTGGAATGAGGCCAACACCGACTTCAACGAGACCCATGTACGTCTCACTTGATGCTTGGATGCTCGCAGATGGCATACAAATCTCAGCACCTCCACCGAGTGCCATTTGGAATGGTGCGGTTACGACAGGTTTTTTGCTATAACGAATGTTCGTTGTCATCTGTTGGAACTTACGGATCACAAGATCCAACTCATCAAATGCAAAGTCTTGCGCTTCCATAAGCATCATCATTAAGTTGGCGCCAACACAGAAGTTTTTGCCTTTGTTGGAAATGACGAGACCATCATAGTTCTCTTCAACTTCTTTGATCGCTGTATCCATCATTTGAATAACATCAAGTCCGATTGAGTTGTTCGGTGATGTAAATGTAAGTCCAGCAATGCCATCGCCTAAATCTGTGAGAACCGCTCCAGCATTCTTCTTAATTACGTTCGACTCATTTTTAATGAGTACACTAACGTCGATGTCTTTCTCACTCTTAGGCAAGGCTACGTACTCACCGTTTTGATAAAACTTTCCGTCTTTTGTATAGAAAGAATCATGCCCACTTGCAAGCATTTCCTTCACCCAAGCAGGAACGGTTTCACCTTCTGCTTCCATTTTTTCGACTGATTTCTTAACACCGATTGCATCCCAAACTTCAAACGGTCCAAGCTCCCAACCGAATCCCCACTTCATGGCGTTGTCAATTGCCACAACATCATTTGCAATTTCTGACATCTTCTCTGCAGAATAGATCAGACTTTTCTTTAAAGTACCCCACGTAAATTGACCCGCTTTATCATCTGCATACGCAAGTGTCTGCAATTTAGCAGCCTTTCCTTTTGCTTGCTTTGCCATTTCAACTGAAGGGGACTTTAACTTGCTTCCTTCGCGGTATTCTAACGTTTCAGGATCTAGTTCAAGGATTTGTTTGTCCTTGCCTTTGCCTTTCTTCATATAGAAACCTTGACCGACCTTTGCACCAATCCACCCTTTTTCGGTGATTTCTTTCATAAATGCTGGCGGATCAAAGACTTCCTTTTCTTCTCCATCAACTTGATCGTATACATTTTTAGCGACGTGCATAAACGTATCTAAACCAACAACATCAAGCGTTCTAAACGTTGCACTTTTCGGACGTCCGATGAGTGGGCCTGTGATTGAATCGACTTCAGAGATCGTTAGTCCATGCTGTTCCATTTGTTCAACAGAAACGAGCAATCCGTACGTACCAATGCGGTTCCCGATAAAGTTCGGCGTATCTTTCGCTTCGACGACACCTTTGCCTAACACATCCTCAGCAAACGCTTTCACAGATGCCAATACGTTAGGGTCTGTATCTTCTGTCGGAATGATTTCAAGTAAATGTAAGTATCTTGGTGGGTTGAAAAAATGCGTTCCTAAAAAGTGCTTTTTAAACGAGTCGGAACGTCCTTCAACCATCGCGTTTACAGAGATTCCAGACGTATTGGAACTAACGATTGTCCCTGGTTTCGTGTGCTTTTCAACCTTTTCAAACAATTGTTTTTTAACGTCTAAGTTTTCTACGACGACTTCAATAATCCAGTCAACATCGCCTAACTTGTGTAAATCATCTTCAAGATTTCCAACCTCTATTCGCTGTGCATTTTCCTTTGAAGCAAGTGGTGCAGGCTTTTGCTTAAATAACTTCTGCTTACTCGTTACTGCCTGACGATTACGAACTTGTGGATGATCTAATGTAAGTCCTTTTGCTTTTTCTTCATCTGTGAGTTCTTTTGCAGGCAAGTCCAGCAGTAGCACGTTTATTCCTAAGTTTGCTAAATGGGCAGCAATCCCTGAACCCATTACACCTGAGCCAAGTACCGCCGCTCGCTGAATGTGCGTCGTCATAATTGTCCTCCTCATTTGAATGAATACTCATTCATTTCACTCTGAAAATAGAAGAGCACTTCCATTTGTTAAGATGCCCTCTAAATGTTGAAATTAATAAAATTGTATTTATATTCTCTTACTATACTATATAAGATTTAAAACCATCTGACAACTATAAAATGAATTGCCATTCATTTTTATTAAAATTGCTTCGAATAGAACGCTGGACATTAGGTGACGATAAGGTTGAAGAAATTTAAAAGGAGAATGTTCGCGATGAATATGCAACCAAATTCGAATCAACCTCAAAACCAACAATCAGCCAATACGATGCACCAACCACCTGTAGTCATTACGACAAAAGACCAACTGTATTTATCTGATATGTTGAATTGGAATTTAACAGCTGCAAAAAAGGCTCACTTTTATGCGCAACATGCCATGGAAGCTGATGTGAAGACAAAATTTGAGCAAGTCGCACAAATGCACGAGAACCATTACAATCGACTAATGCCTTATTTGCAAATTCAAGGAGCCAAACAATGACTAAAATCCAAAACCCCAAAACACAAGTACCAAATACGAAGGAAATGAACGACAAAGACTTTATGACAGACTTACTCTCAACAGAAAAATATATGACAGCGTCTTATGGAACAGCGATGAATGAAGCGAGTCACAAAGCGCTGTATGATGAGATCGCAAGCATCTGTAAAGAATCTCAAGATTGTCAGCGTGACCTTTACAATCAGATGTTCGAAAAAGGCTGGTACTCTCTTGAACCTGCTCCAGAACAAGCAAAACAGCAAGCTTATCAAGAATATTCAACGTTAAGTTCAGAACTTCCATCTGGGCAGATGCCTCACTAAAACGTCGGGATGAGTCATACTCATCCCGATGTTTTTCGTTCATTTTCAAAATGAATGAGTGTTGACTCAAAGACCGGTTCGTCTTCAATTAATTGTGCTTTTCGGTACACTTCCCCAATATCTTCACAGTAAAAAGTTTCACCGACAAGTTCCTCGTACGCATATTGATCAACAGCGATGCAATTATCGTATGCGATCTCTCGAATCTCAAGGCGATACGTCGCTGGGCGAACCCGATATGAATACGCAGCATCATCCCATTGATGATGATCTAGTATGATAAATGATTCACCTTTGGGTTTGTATTCGGTATACCGAACTCCTCGAACGAACGTGCGATCGATTTCATACACTTCCTCACTAACATGAACGCCATTTATTGATTGGTTCACGGCAAGTTGATTTGAATTTACTGATGTCATGGTGCGCTCTTTCATGTGGTTGTCTTCAAATTCGTACGTCGCATAAAGGGTTTCTTCTGGAAAGTAATCCGTAAAATCAATCTCTTCAACTGACCGTTCTTTAAGATCAACGATGACTATTTCTGCTTTTGGATACGTGACAAAGAAAATAACAGCTACGAGAAGCTTTATCATAACGATCATGTTCGTCCCCCTTCCTTACTATGTATTCAAAGAAGCGGACGCCCATTCAATTTAATTTGAATAGGCGTCCGCTTTAGTCAAGTTAGGAGACTTCTCTATTAGACTGTTTCTACACGGCTGTTGCTTAATTGCTTGATTGTCGCTGCAAGTAAATGCGTCCGTTCAACTAAACTTGGGATCTCTAAATATTCATCCGAACTATGCGCCCCTCCACCAACAGGGCCCATTCCATCAATCGTCGCAACGTCCATCACGCTCGTAAATGAAGCATCCGAACTGCCTCCTGTTGCAACTTCAGTCACTTGTACGCCAATTTGTTCACCAGTTTGTTGTATTAATTGAAACAACTCTTCGGTCTTTTCCGTTCTTTCCATCGGCGGCCTCGTCAAATCTCCTGAGACCATCACCTTCGTACCTTCAAGCTCAGACTGTTCAGATAAAGCTTCAATCGCTTCTGTCATTTGTGGTCCTTGCTCGAGTGTAGAAATTCGCACATCAATGAATGCACGAGCATGCTCAGCAACCGTGTTTACCGTTGATCCCCCTTCAATGACCCCGACGTTTACTGAAATTCCTGCTTCAAGGTTTGATAATTGATGAAGAGCAATCGTTTTGTGAGCCAATTCTTCAATGGCACTTCGACCTTCTTCTGGATTGATCCCTGCATGTGCCGCTTTTCCTTGAACGTCCATCGTAAAACGGCCGCCCCCTCTTCTAGCAGTGACGAAAGAACCGTCTTTTCGCGCAGGCTCCATCACGAGTACCGCACGCTTATCCTTAGCGTAGGACTGAATCAATTCTTTTGAAGAAGTTGCACCAATTTCTTCGTCACTTGTGAAAAGAATACCTACGTGCTGTAAAACGTCTGAAGAACCTTCTTCAATTAATGCTTTTATCGCGTATAAAGAGGACACGTGGCTGCCTTTCATATCAACAACACCAGGTCCGTATGCAACGTCGCCCTCAATTCGAAATGGCCGTTCTTTTACAGTTCCAGATTTAAAGACGGTATCCATATGTAATAGTAAAAGGATCGAAGGTGTAGCTTCTGGAAATGAAAAATAGCGATGGTTTCCACGGTTGAGAGATTCATGTTCTTCTTCAATCATCCCGATGCTTTCAAATGCATTCTTAATCATTATGCCGTACTCATCAATGTCTTCTTTGTCATAAGACCCACTATCTTGATTCACAAACGTTTCAAGCGTCTGTAACATGTTCGTAAGCTCAGCTTCTAAATAAGACTTCATCGTAACCATCCTCCTGTTATCATCCAACTTGATTTAGAAAACACAAAATGTTTAAAAAACAGATGGCATATCCCTATTTAATTCATTACAACGGGACGCTTAAGAACAAGAATACACTACTTTTTAATACTTGGTAAATGGATGACTACAATAAACCTGCCATCACTGTAGAACCGACCTCTAAAATTATTACACGCTGAATTGAGCGTCCTTCATAAATAAAACCAACTTGTCACAACTAAGTTCTTTGCGACAAGCTGGTTCGTCAACTACTTCAAATCTTTCTGATCAATCTAGAATGGGCGACTTCTGATTCACAATCGTGATTGATTCTGTTCTGGCGAATTGCCCGTTCTAGTGCGCAGTATTTTATCTATAGATCGACGGTATGATCTTTGTTTTTACTTGCTCTCTTTACGAGCTTAATAATCAACGGGTAAGAGAACGATAATAATGTAAGTAATGCCAACACAATTGTAATCGGGGAGGCGAAAAGCATATCCACCGGCTGGTCGTAGATGACAAGTGCTCTTCTTAAGTTTTGCTCCATCTCTCCGCCAACGATGAGCGCAAGAATTAACGGAACAATCGGATAATCTAATAAACGCATGAACAGCCCGATGACCCCTGCGATAATTAGAATATAGAAATCAATGGTACTGTATCCGAGCGTGTACGCACCGATAAATGAGAGAATGAGAACAATCGGATAGAGTACTTTCGGTGGCGTCTTCAAGATTTTCACTAGAACACCCACCATTGCAATGTTGATAATTACAAGTATGATGTTCCCGATAAACATACTATTAATCAACGTCCATACTAAATCAGGACTGTTTTCAAAGAGTAGTGGTCCTGGTGTAATGCCAATCATCACCAATGCTCCGAGCATCACAGCTGTTGTTGCTGAACCTGGTATTGCCATCGTCAACATCGGAATGAGTGATCCGACTGCTGCTGAACTATTTGCAGATTCAGGTGCAACTAAACCTTCAACAGCGCCTTTTCCAAACTGTTTCTTATTCTTCGAGATTTGTTTCTCCGTACTATACGCAAGAAGCGATGAAATCGTCCCGCCGGAACCTGGCAATACCCCGAGGAAAAAGCCAATAGGACCACTTCTTAGAATTGGAGCGATCGAACGCCTCCACTGTTCTTTCGTAAACCATTTTTGCCCAATCTTACTGCCATCAACATCTTTAGGCTGCTTGTTGGCGAACATGTTGTACAAGACTTCACCAATCGCATAAATACCGATAATGATAACGACAAAACTGATTCCCTCCGTGAAATGGGGAATGTCAAAGGTGTGTCGATGCACACCGGACTGCAAGTCAATACCGATCGTGCTAATTCCAAGACCTAAAAACATCGTAATGAATCCTTTTACCATGTTCCCTATCGAAAGGGCAACCACAGCCGATAAAGCAAAGAAAAAGAGAAATAAATATTCTGCCGGTCCGAAGTTCAATGCGAAATTCGCAAGCGGAATGGCTAAGAAAATAAATCCAAAAATCGCCATCACACCGCCAATTAACGAGGCCATTGCCGCAATGGACATCGCTTGACCGGCTTGACCGTTTTTGGTCATCGGATACCCGTCAAATGTCGCCGCAATCGATGAACCATCTCCTGGCGTGTTAATTAAGATTGAACTTCTTGATCCTCCAAACAATGCCCCGTAGTAGATCGCAGCCATTAGAATCAATGCACTAACAGGTTCCATACCAAAGGTTAAAGGAATTAAGACTGCCACACCGGTAGCCGGCCCCAACCCCGGGAGTATCCCTACAATCGTACCGAGAATTGCTCCAATAATGAGCCAAAGGAGGTTAATCGGTTGAAGGGCTGTCCATAATCCATCTAAAACAAAGCTCAAATCCATACCGAAATCCTCCTTTACGGTAGACTAATTTCTAATAAATAACTGAACACGTACCAACTGCTTCCTGAAACGACCAACGTTACAATGATGTTTAACATCCATTTCTTTTTTCCATTTAAGAAAAACATAATTGCAGCCAAGAAAATGACCGTGGACAAAAGGAAGCCGACTCTTTCAAAAATCAACGTGTACAACAAACAAAGCGCTAAAATAACACCTAACGTAAACAACGTTTCCTTTTTTAGTAACGCTTTCAAATCTTCATTTTCTTTACCGAAATAATGGCGTGTCTTGATTAAATCAATCACTGAAAAAAGAAATAAACCTATGCTCACGACCAGCGGGAAATACATCGGTCCGTATGGATTGCCGAGTTGCGCATGGGGCAATTGTAAAGTAAGTATTGCGAGCACTAAACTAACTACGATAAAAAATATTGGCAATGATAGCCGAACGGCATTCATGGCGACTCCTCTCTACGGGGATAATCCCGCCTGTTCAATGATCTCTGCAAAAAAGTCCTGCTGTTCTTCAAAAAACTGACCAGTCTCACCACTGCTCATATAAAAATCTTCAAGATCGTAATTGTCCAAAACCGTCTGCCATTCATCGGTCTCTACCATGTTGCTTAACCACTCGTCCCATGCCTCCACTTCATGTTCTGGCATATCCGCTGGCCCCATGATGCCTCGCCAGTGTGGGAACACCATGTCGATCCCTTGTTCCTCCCATGTAGGAATATCCGGAAAACTTTCCAATCGTTCCGGCGACGTCACCGCTAAAATATCGATTTCGCCCACCTCATACTGCTCAGAAAGGTCAGACATTGAATTACTCGTTACATCGATGTGCCCTCCAAGAAGCGCATTCATAATGTCGCCACCGCTGCTATAGACGAGAAATTGCAGTTCTGTCGGATCCACTCCGGACTCCACAGCTGCTTGTACAAATGCCAGATGATTCCCACTGCCAAGAGACGGACTAACACCAATCGTAAGTGATTGAGGGTCTTCTCTTAGCTGATCCATCAACTCAGTACCGTCAGAGAAGCCCGCATCACGATGTGTCGCTACAGCGAGCCACTCTGTTGAGAGCATCGCTAAAGGAGTGAAGTCTTCGTGAGTCAGATCACTTTGATCCAAGAGATTACCGGTAACGAGTAAGCTGGAGTTAACAGCGGCAAAATGTCCATCTTGTTGGTTTAAGTATTGCCATCCTACTTCTCCACCTCCGCCCGGTTTATTTACAACTGTAATGTCCTGGTCGACGGAACCATCGGCATTCATAGCCCGCTGTATTGACCTTGCCGTCATATCCCAGCCACCCCCAGGTGTTGCCGGTGCGATGATCTCAATGGCTTGTTCAGGAAAACTTTCAGGTGAAGAGCCTGAAGAATTCGAACAGGCTACTACAACTAGAAGTGCACTGCTCATCATCGCAATTTTTTTCCACATCGTATAAAACCTCCCCATCAAGTAAACGCTTTCAGTTCTCGATGATAATGAATATATCACCCGCAATAACTCGCTACAATATTTAGAATTTTTATTTCTTTTTGTCCTTTATGACCATCGCGATAGAAAATTAAAAAAACTTCAGCATGAATTCGCTGAAGTCCAGGTCGTCATGACGACGTAAGTACATACTTACGCTCAGGTCTTCCGATGACGCCGTAACTCAATTGCGTTTTTGCTTTGCCGGATGCCACCAAGTGTTCCAAATATCTTCGTGCCGTCGTTCGAGAGATGCCCTCTTTTCTACACGTCTCTTCAATCGTTAAGCCGTCAGATGCTCGGCTTAGTGCACCTGCCACTTTGTTCAATGTAATTGAGTCAATTCCTGTCGGCAGCACCTCTTCAGAGAATGCTTGACCCGTATGTGTTAAAAACCGCTTCGCATCACTCTCTGAGAACGTCGAAGGTTGTGCAAACCATGAGCGATGCTCTTTGTATTGTCGCAATGCGGCTTGAAATCTATTTTTCGTCACCGGTTTAACTAAGAAATCATAAACGCCATAGCGCTTTGCAACAAGCAAATCATCGCGGCGGTCAGACGCAGAAATGACGATTATGTCTATGTCCGGGTATTGATTTCGAATGTGCTTCATCAAATTCGTTCCTCTTTCATCCGGAAAGTAGATATCTAGTAGAATTAAGTCGACCGTATGCTCTTCCAAAGATGCGCGCAATTCTTTGCCGTTTAGTGCTTTTGCGGTCACATCAAACCCTTCCATTTCTTCCACATACGTTTCATGAATGCTTGAAACACGAAAATCATCTTCTGCTATAACCACATTCATCATTTCATCTTCCCTTCTGCTCTTTTTGGAATGATTAACGACACACTCGCTCCTCCAAGTTCAGAGTCTGCTATTTCTAGTGAACCATTGTAACGACTTAATTCTTTTTCAACATTAAAAAGACCATAGCCTCTTCCTTCACCCTTAACGGAGTACCCCTGTTTTAAGACATCAGATTTGTAATGATCCGGAATTCCCTTACCGCTGTCCTCAACATCAATGACAATATCATCACCTACATCCGTCATAAAGATCAATATTTTCTTTCGCTTTTCGTCAACGACTGCATCAATGGCGTTGTCGATCACATTGCCGAGCATCGTTGTCATTGAAGAAATGGGAATATGCGTAGGTTCTAAAGAAGAACTGTCCTCAATGATGATTGTAATATTTTTCTCTGATGCTTTCCCCATTCCCGCTAAAAGGATCGCTTGTATCCCAGAATCTTGAATTTTGTTAAGCTTTGGTAAAAAACTTTCCGTCACGACGGCTTCTTCCTCGATGAATCGAATCGCTTCCTCATACTGTTCAAGTTGCACTAAACTCATGATTACATACAGCTTGTTTTTAAACTCATGGGTTTGCGCCCGAAGACCGTCCGCGTAGCTTTTCATTTGATCAATGGTCTGCTGTAGCAACCTCATATCTGTTTTAGATCGAAAACTACAAATAGCACCCGTTAATTGCATATTTGTGTACATCGGTCGTAAGTTCGCAATCAGAGGGTGTCCTTTGAAAAAACGCTCCTCATCATATAAGTACGCTTCACCGTTGATCACATCCAACAGCCCCAAATCACGCACGAGTTTGTCTTCGTCATCATGATGTTGAATCAGCTTGCGTGCTGATGGATTGATCAATGTTACTTCTTGTTTCGTATTTATGGCAATAATCCCTTCTTTTACAGACTCAAGCATGGCTTCCCTTTCCGTAAATTTACTCGCAATCTCCGCCGGCTCAAGCCCAAACGTATCCTCACGAATGTTACGGGCCAACAAACTGATGCCCAACACTAAAACGATAAGACTTACAATCGCTACGAAACCAAGTCGCATAAATTTATCCGTAATTGAAGTCATCAAAATATCTCTTGGGTATTCGACCTTCACTGCACCGACCAAGCGCTCACCATTGAAATCCACTTGTTGATAGATAGGCGCAATAATTTGGATATGCAATTGGTCTGAATCGCTCTGGTAAGATCCATACATTAACGTTCGAGCGTATCTGGTTTCCGGTGCATCTTCACCACCGCTTGTTGCATTTGTTTTATGTAAATACTTACCATCAACATTCACGACAGAAACGAAGGGATGCTGAACTTGCAGACGAATACGCTCTATTTGCCCTTCAAGTTCGTCCGTTTTTTCATTAACCATGGCATCAGCAATTGCAGGCATAAAACTGATCGTATTCGCTGTTTGCCTTGCCAACTGCTCATACTCATCTCTCGTATTTTCAATTTCAAATGAAGCAAAAGCAATAACAAAGATTGTAAATAGGAATGACGACAGGACCGTTGAGAACACAAGCATCCGCGTTTTAATTTTCCATTTTTTCATCACTTGTCCCTCCTTCCCTTGCAAAATCACTGATTGCTTCGCTAAACAACTCGATTGGTACTCCCCTTTCTCACAGAAATTACTTTAAGCAATGGCTATGAAAAAGAGAAAAGAAGACATTCCACATCTTCAACTATCAGAATAATAGATCAGCTAAAATGCTAGATATAAGCCGATTCAAAGCCCTTGATTACGATGTATGGCTCATAAAACCAGAGAGTTGTTCACTCGTTGTAGAGACTTAGTCCCTTTTCTGCACTGTTGAACGAAAAGGTTAAACTGGGTTTTCTATCATTATTTATACTACTCTAATCTGCATGCACTAGTTTATCATATATATTTTGATGATTTGTTTCACTGCAAAACAAAAGCCGTTGCGTGGCGCAACGGCTTTTAAGTCATATAATTAAAACCCTTGGAGCGTCAATCCTGTTGTGAAAATCCCCATGATAACAAGAATAGCTATAATAATGACGAACGCAATCGCAATGATTGCCATAATTGAATTCCACAATAAATAACGTCCAAAATGAATGAGGATGTTATTCAACTCAGCAGGATTCCCACTGTCTCTCAATTGTTTTGCAGCACTACCACTCTGAAACAGAAATACACCGAGAACGACCGTTATAATTCCTGGGATTGCTCCTATTACAAAAGCAAACACGCCTGAAATCGCAGAAAATACTCCACTCACGATCAGGATTACTCCTAGCACTCGCCCCCATAGCGCAATTCTTGGCAAATGCGCGTCTACATCAACGTTCATCCAATTCCTCCTTTTGTACAATTCCTAGTAACATTCCCCTAATTATATGTATAAAGAAACTACTTTATTAAGAAATTTCATACAAAAAGCCTCCTTTTAAGTTTTCACGTATTACGTGTGAACTTAAAACGAAGCTAATTGTACACATCGTTATTTATGAAACTTCTTTTCAATCTCATTGAAATTCTCTTCAGTTTTTTCTGTAAAACGACGATCGATTTCATCGAAGCGTTTATTCGCATCATTCAATCGTTCGTCCATTCCTTTAAACCGTTCATTAAAGTCTGCTTGAAACCGTAACAATGATTTTCGTAGTTGCCTGAAGAAGGGGTCTTGATGAGGATACATCGTTATTCCTCCTTTTTCAGTACTATATGCTTTAATGAACTCGTTCGTTAAGCATCTTGTCGATGAAATTGCTTGAAGTAATTGAATGTATGAGGGTTCTGTAATGATCCTTCATTTACTGCTTGTTCATACTCGACACCCATCAATAACTTCTTAACAGGCACTTCGACTTTTTTTCCATTTAATGTACGTGGAACTTCTTCAATCACATAAATCTCATTAGGGACATGCCGTGGACTAACGTTTTGACGGATGCTCGTTATGATTTCTGTTTTTAATTCTTCACTCAAAACAAAGCCATCTTCTAACACAACGAATAAAGGCATGTATGGTTCTCGAGTCGGGTGGCTTATATCAACGATCAAACTATCTTTGATTGCTTCAAGACTTTCGACTGCTCGATAAATCTCACTCGAGCCCATTCGCACGCCGCCACGATTAATTGTTGAATCACTTCTTCCATAGATTTGACAGCGACCATCGTCTTTAAATTTAATTAAATCACCGTGTCGCCAAACCCCTTTATACTCATTAAAATAACTTTCATAGTATCGCTCGTTGTTCGGGTCATTCCAAAAATAGAGAGGCATGGAAGGCGTTGGCTTTTTTATGACTAGCTCACCAACCTCATCCACGAGTGAATTCCCTTCTTCATCCCACGCATCGACATCCACACCAAGTACGCGTCCTTGAATCTCTCCAGCATAGACCGGTTGAGTCGGGATCCCACCTACAATTGCTGAACAGATATCGGTACCGCCACTTACGGAGTTTAGCCATACCTTATCATGAACTGCTTCATACACCCATTGTGATCCTTCTGGAGGTAACGTTGCACCCGTAGAAGAAAATGCTTTAAGCGTTGAAAGATCTGCGATTTCTTTAGGCTGCATTCCATTTGCTCGGCAAGCCATAATGAATGGCGCACTCGTACCGTATGAAGTAATCCCTGCTTCTTCAATAAGCTTAAATGTCACATTCGCATCTGGGTATGCTGGACTACCGTCATAAAGGACGACTGTTCCGTTCATCATTAACCCACTTACGACCATGTTCCACATCATCCAACCGGTTGACGTATACCAGAACATAACGTCTTCCGATTTTAAGTCTTTGTGTAACACCATTGATTTCATATGTTCCAAGATAATGCCGCCATGACCTTGGACAATGGCTTTTGGTGGGCCTGTTGTGCCCGAAGAATATAAAATCCATAACGGATCGTCAAACCCTACGGACTCATATGGAATTGGAGACCCGTCTCGATAATCAGACAAGAAAGTAGACCATAAATTAAATTCAGCTGGAAGCGCATCTTGAAATACAGGAACGACGATGACATGTTCTAATGACGGAATTGACGTTTTAATTTCTTTTACGACGTCCAATCGGTCATACTTCTTACCATTATATCGGTAACCATCAACAGCAAAAATCACTTTCGGCTCAATCTGTATGAAACGATCAACGACCGTTCGTGCTCCGAAGTCTGGTGAACAACTCGACCAAATTGCTCCAATACTTGCTGTTGCAAGCATTGCAACCATCGCTTCAGGAATATTAGGCATATAACTTACGACTCGGTCGCCACGTTCAACCCCGAGTGCCTTTAAGCCATTTGCAACGGCTGATACGCGTGCGTACAACTCTCCCCAAACGATTTCTTCTTTGTGCCTTTTTTCTCCGTACGCTTTAACGGCAACATGATCAGGATTCATGTTCCGAAAAATGTATTCGGTATAGTTTACGTTTGCTCCTTGAAACCACGTCGTATGCATAAATCCTTTTGACGAATCCATAACGTGTTGATACGTCGCTTCAGGGTTCACTTCAAAGTAATGCCATAAGCTTTCCCAGAACGCTTCATGCTCAGTAACTGACCAGTTATGAAGTTCATGGTAATTTGCAAAAGAAAGACCATATTGCTTCGTAAGCCAATTCATGTAATCGCTTAAATTTGTTTGTTCAATCGCTTCTTTACTCGGGGTATGTAACAACGTCCCTTCTTGCACACTCATCCATTTCTCCTCCTCTTCGTCTACTCCTCCTTTATGTAATTAGTGATTTCTGCCAATTTCTCCTGCTATCTAGCAATCCTTTCTAATTATCATTACAATAAGAGGATAAGTTTTACGTTTTTTTCCATTCGGAGCATATAAAGGAGTAGATGATCATTCGGAAATTCATTTCATTTGTACTATCTGGTGTTTTACTCGTATCGCTGTTCAAACCTTCGCCCGTCCATGCACAATCTGAAGCTCACGTAGACGCTCATGTTACAGGAACAGGTGGTGCTGTTGCCTCTGAAGACGTTCATGCGTCGAAAGCCGGCATGACCATACTAGATCAAGGTGGAAATGCAATCGATGCTGCTATTGCCGTTGCAGCTGCTCAAGGCGTGACACGGCCCTACTCTGGCGGTATCGGTGGCGGTGGCATGATGCTCATCTACCTCGCTGAAGAAGACCGACATATTACGATCGATGCACGATCGGTCACGCCGGCTTCATTTAACGATGAGTCCTACATTGATCCTACGACCGGTTCAATCTACCCTGCAGCAATGAGAACCTCAAGTGGTACGAGCGTATCGGTCCCAGGTACGATCAAAAATTGGGAAGTTGCCCTCGAGCAATATGGAACGATGAGTTTTGAAGACGTATTACAACCAGCCATTCAAGTTGCAGAAAACGGCTTTATTGCCGATCACAACTTTGTACGAGAAACCAATCAACATCAAGATCGCTTTAACTTGTTTTCGTCAACGGTTGCAATCTACGACCAGCCTCGAGTCGGTGAACGCATTAAAAACCCTGATCTTGCTCATACATATCGCTTGATTGCAAATGAGGGTGCCGATGTTTTTTATGAAGGAGAAGTTGCTGAAGCAATGGTTCAAACGATTAATGAACCTCCGCTCGTTGCACATCCAGACTTTCGCGCGGTAAGTAGCAATTGGAACGCTGAACGAGGCATTCTTAAAGGCGATGTATCACTAAACGATTTCAAAGGCTATGAGGTCATCACAAGAGAAGCGACGCATTCTACCTATCGTGGCTATGACATCTACGGAATGCCACCGTCTTCAAGTGGCGGGATTACTGTTGGCTTGCTTTTTAACATTCTTGAAGGATACGATGTTCCGAATATGGGGCCTGTTGATGCATTGCATCATTACTTTGAAGCTTCCCGTGCCGCTTTTGCGGATCGACGAGCTTTCATTGGAGATCCTGCGTTTACAGATATTCCGGAAAACGAGCTTCTATCAATGTCGTATGCCGATCATCGTCGTTCCCTTATTGATTCAAGCATTGCACGCATCGGCCAAATTGCTCCTGGAAATCCACAGACTGAAGCAATGCCGCAGTTTCCTTATGATTTCCAAGATGTTAAAAACGGTCAAACGTGGCCGAGTGAGCATTTTCACCGAATTGATACTGGACCATCAAGCCATCCATTTGATGCAACGTTTACGGTGAACGATGAGCAAGGTCAAATGACACTTTCACCCCGTCAAGACGGCAGGGGCAGTTCTTACGGTCGAGCAGCAGTGACGATGGAATCACTTGCCGACCATGAGTTAACGATGCGCGTTTATGGGAAACCATCTTCTGGAGACCATAGGCTCCGAATTTGGCTTAATGCGGACGTATGGCAATCTGGCAGTACATTACCACTAAATGGATACGGCTTAGAGCTTAACTTCGGCACAAACCAACTTGCTCTACAATCTGTTGTCGATGGTCAGCTTCGAACGGTTGAACGAATCCCATTCACTTTTCAAGATGAATGGCATGACGTGACATTTAGAATTGAAAATGAACAGTTAAAAGTCGCCGTTTCTGCTGAAAACGAAGATCGCACCAATCAGTGGTTAGCCGTTCATTCTTTAGATTCTTCAAACCAGACGTCGTTAGACAAAGGCAACGTTTTATTGAGCATGATCAACTTCGATCATCATCATGCCCAAACATTGTATGTCGATCATATTGATGTAACACCAATCAACGAAGCACGTCAGATGAGCATTCAAGAAGACGTGCAACAAAAAGCCATCTCACCTGCAGAAAAAGCAATCATTGAAGAACCAGAGGAATTTGAGCACTTAGAAGATGATGCTGATGAATCAACCATTCACTTATCGGTCAGTGATGATGAGGGAAATATCGTCAGTTACACGTCCACAATTGTCTCGATCGGCGGCAACGGCATGGTCGTTCCTGGCTATGGTTTTCTATTAAATAACGCGGTTTATAGCCGGATTCCAACTGAATCTCCTGATCATCCGAATTACCCGAGACCTGGTATGCGCTCATTAAGCAGCATGTCACCTACCATCGTAATGGAAGAAGACCGTCCGGTACTTACGATCGGTGCACCGGGAAGTGACACGATCATTACGACCGTCTCACAAATTATGATGCACATGCTCGATTTTAATCGTTCATTTCCAGAAGCAATCACTGAGCCACGCTTCTCGCAACGGAACAATTTTGATTCTGCAACAGAATACGAAGGTCGTTATGTGAATAACGAATCCCTTGCTCAGATTGCAGAACTCGAGACACGTGGCCATCGTTTCTTAGCAAATCAAGCCGTTCAAGGAATCGGAGCGGTTACTGGTATTGAATTTCATGAAAACGGTCAAGTGACACCAACGACAGAACCTGAGCGCCGCGGCGGAGGAAGTGCAATGGTTCAACACGCTACATTGTCATTTAGCGACGTTCATGAGAACACGTTCGGGTATAATTCAATTATGAGAATGGCTGGACTACATGTGATTACTGGTTATACAGACGGTACATTTCGACCTAGTCAACCAATCAACCGTGGTCAAAGCGCTCGCATTTTAACGAATGCACTTGAACTACCAGTACCTGAGAACGTAGACAGCACACCATTTGTAGACACGCCACCGGGTCACACGTATGCCGACGTTGCTGCTGCCGTTTATGAAGCAGGCATTATGATTGGCTCGAATAACAGCCAATATTTCAAAGGCGGCGATTATTTGACTCGCCAGCAAATGGCCTCCATTCTCGTCCGAGGATTAGAGCTCGAGAATACTGGGCAAGCCGTCACGATCGTTGATCTCGATCAGACGTATGATGCGCATAGAGAAAACGTGGAGATTCTTACTCAGCACGGCATTACGATTACTGAAGACAATCGTTTTCGTCCGAATGAGAATGTCTCACGTGCACAGCTAGTCGTCTTTTTAGATCGCGCACTCGACTAATCCAATCTAAAAAACGCCTCGTACGAGTGAAGTACGGGGCGTTTTTACGTAAAAATCCGGTTCAATTCTTCAATTGATGAAACGATATAATTCGGCTGACATTCCTCGCTAATCGTTTGAGTTCCTGTTTCTTTCTCATATTTCTCTTTAATCAATGGTTGTGCAAGCTGTATCCGTTCACTCATGGTTGCTCGTTTTATCCATTCCGGGAACGTATGGCGGATCCAAATGGATGGGATTTCTTCTTGGTTAGCCATCACTACATCATGATCAATGCGATCCCCTACATGACCGACAACCGTGCCATGAGCATACACCGCCTGCAAAATCTGTGGATCTGGCTTTGCGCACCCTGCTTCTTCTGGCGTCACAATCTGATCAAACAGTGGCGCAAGACCTAGTCGTTCCATAACTGGAAATTGATATTTATAAAAACCATTCGTTAACGCCACGAGACGGTAGCCTTTCTTCCTAAGCGTCATTAAGGCCGAAATGCTTCCTGCCTCAAGAAGGTACGAGTCAGGCGGTGCAGCGTGCTTTTTTACAAGTTGCTCCACAGACAACGTATGCACACAATTCGATTTAATCAAAAACTCCGTTACGATCAGGTCCCAATCATAGGCTTTAGTTGTTTCACCTTGTTTCATATAGTCGTTGTGCATCGCAACAATTTCGGAAATAATCGGTCGCTGATCGTTTAAAACGTCCTGCAACTCTTTCTCAATCGCTGGAAACACAAACTTCACGAACGGATTTTGCATAAGCGTACCGTCTAAATCAAACGTAATGATGTTCGTCATCGTCTCACACCTTTTTACTTACTTTGCGTTTACTATACTAGTGTACGTGAATACGATAAAGTATGTTAAATTATATGACTAGTTCGTTGCAGTCCATAGATTATATGCAGATAATATTACATAACAATATGATAGAATTTTACAAAAACAGAGGTGATCTATATGCATTATAAGCCAGAAGCAAATTATGAAGAAGCAGGATTTACAGGAATACGTACATTTATGCATTTACCCCACGTCAAAACAATGGACCACATCGATTATGCAATTATGGGACATGCGTTTGATACTGGAGTCACAAGTGCACCAGGTGCAAGGTTCGGTCCAGAAGCCATTAGGAGTCGTTCGATGAGAATCAGTTCCTATGATGCTGCTTTTGATGTTGAAGTCTTTGAAGACTTATCTGGTGTTGATTATGGTGACTTATCCATTACTCCTGGATTCATTGAAGAAAATTACGAGCAAGTCGAGGAGCAACTCGTACCGTTTTTCTCCAAAAAAATCGTTCCGATCATTCTAGGTGGAGACCATTCCGTGTCCCTCCCACATTTACGTGCAGCGGCAAAGGCATACGGACCTGTAAGTTTACTACACTTTGATGCTCACAGTGATACGTGGGACAGCTCCTTTCAAGGAAAGAAATATACACATGCAACGATGTTCCGTCGTGCCGTTGAAGAAGGAATTGTGAATACAGAAACGTCCATTCAAATTGGGATGCGCCAATATTCGAAGCAACATTTAATTGAAAATCGTGAACTTGGATATGAAGTGATTACAGCTTTAGACTTCCGTGAAATGGGCATTAAAGAAGTCATTAAACGTGCCAATCAACGAATTGGTAACACGCCAACTTTTTTGACATTTGATATTGATTTTCTCGATCCTACATACGCACCAGGCACAGGGACACCTGAAGTTGGTGGGTTTACGAACACTGAAGCGTTTGAACTACTTCGTGGTGTTGCCGGTGGGAACTTCATTGGTTTTGACCTCGTTGAAGTCCTACCTGATCGCGATCCAGCAGGAACCACTGCACTTAATGCAGCACACGTTGCTTCTAAATTTCTAGCATTACTCGCCTACAATAAAAAGCATAGCATTGTTCACAGCAACGAACTTACTCACTCAAAAATTTAAAAACAAGGAGAACATCCCATGAAAAAAACCTTGGCTTTTCCTCTTATTGCAGTACTAACATTAATGACTGCTTGTAACAACTCGGATGAACCGAGTGCAACTGGTGAAGCGGCAAACGATTCGTCAGGAGATCTGGCACCAATGAGTGTCGGTATGGTTACTTGGATTGGCTACTCTGGATTATGGGTCGCTGATGAGCAAGGTTTTTTTGAGGAAGAAGGACTTGAAGTAGAATTCAATACAATTGAAGACTCTACGCAAATCAGGAATACATTAGCATCTGGGCAACTAGACGGGATCGCGACGACAATGGACAGTGCAGCAAGATACGCCGATGACATTCCAATGCAAGTCGTGCTTGGTCTTGATAAATCAACTGGTGCCGATGGGATTATAGTAAGTAACGACATCCAATCTGTCGATGACTTAGCTGGAAGAGACGTCGCTGTTGAATTTGGGAACGTTAGTGAATGGTTTCTTGCCCAAGTACTCCAAGACCATGACATGTCATTAGACGATATTAATCCTGTTGAAATGACGTCTTCTGATGCTGGAGCAGCATTTGCATCTGGAAACATTGACGCTGCAGTCACTTGGGAACCATGGCTAAGTCAAGCAGACGCATCTGATGATGGACAACTGCTTACGAGCACCGCTGATTATCCAAGCATCATCGTTGACGTTTTTGGTTTCCATGATGATTACATTGCTGAACACCCTGAATCGATTTCTGCATTCATCACAGCTTACGATAAAGGAATAGAATTTATAAACACGAACCCCGATGAAGCTCATGATATTATCGGCTCTAAAACGAACTTATCTGCCGAGGAAGCTGCTGAGCAACTACAAGACATTACGTTAATGAGCGCTTCGGATAGTGTTGAATTCTTTGAAAACGATGCAACAGATGTCATTGAGAGCGCTGCTGATTTTTGGTATGAACAAGGAGAAACGAGCGAACGGTTAGATGTGACGAACAAGATTGATCCTGAATTCGTTCAACAACTTACCGAATAAAAGGGAGTGACCTTCATGCAAAAAAGCACTGTCGAGAATCGTTCGCTTCCTCATGAAAGCCAAGTCGTTCATAAACCGAAAAATAACCTACTAAAAAGGTATCTCACACCTAAAGAACCGATTCACAAAAGAGAAAAGAACACACTCGGGGCACTTCCTTTTCTTCTAATTCTTGGTTTATGGTCTCTTGTAACTTATACAGGTCTTGTTGATGAGCTTTTCCTTCCTACTCCAACAGGAGTCATCACTTCCCTTTATGAGATGACGGTACATCAAGGGTTTCTTATGGACGTATGGACGAGCGTGTATCGCATTATGCTCGGTTACTTTTTAGCAGCACTTGTAGCGATTCCACTCGGAATTTTCATGGGATCTTATCCTTCATTTCGTAGTTTTTTCGAGCCAATCACTGGCGTTATGAGGTACTTACCAGTTACAGCGTTAATTCCATTGTTTATATTGTGGCTTGGAATTGGCGAAACGCAAAAACTTGCAGTTATCTTTTTCGGAACGTTCTTCCCTTTAGTCTTCATGGTCATGGACGTAAGTTCAAATGTTTCAAAAGACTTACTCCACGTCTCTTATACGTTAGGTGCGAAAAGAAAGACCGTATTCACTAAAGTATTAATCCCTGCCTCGATGCCTGGAGTCATGGATAGCCTACGTACCGTTTTAGGTTGGTCTTGGACATATCTCGTCGTCGCAGAGCTCGTTGCTGCTCAAGCAGGGATCGGTAATGTCATTATGACGGCACAACGCTTTATGAATACGGAACAAATTATTGCCGGTGTGTTAGTTATCGGTGCACTTGGTTTTTTCAGTGACAGAATATTTATGCTTTTATACCGCAAATTCTTTCCTTATATGTCGACAAGATAACGAAAGGAGCTTTTGTCATGATCACTATTGAACATCTCGAGAAGACGTTTGAAACCCCAAAAGGGAACGTTACTGCGCTTGAAGATGTAAACTTAAGCATCGACCACGGCCAATTTACTTGTATTGTCGGCGCTTCTGGTTGTGGGAAATCTACACTTCTCAAAATCATCGGCGGTCTTGAACCACCTACTGTCGGTACTGTTTCTGTTGATCAAAAAATCAACCCCGAACCTGGACAAGATCGAGGCATGATGTTTCAAAGCTACACGCTTTATCATTGGTTAACCGTAACAGAAAACATCGAGTTCGGTCCGAAGCTAAACGGTGTTAATGTTGCTGAACGCAAGAGCATAGTTGATCATCTTATTCGTTCTATTGGTCTTACGAAATTTAAAGACCTGTACCCTTCTTCTCTTTCTGGCGGGATGCAACAACGTGTGGCACTTGCAAGGATGCTCGCAAATGATCCTTCGATCCTTCTTATGGACGAACCTTTCGGAGCGTTAGATGCCCAAACACGTGCCATGATGCAAAATCTTCTTCTTAAGCTGTGGGAAGAGAATCATAAGACCGTCCTCTTTGTTACACATGATATTGACGAAGCCATCTTACTTGGTGATGTCATTTACGTCATGTCCTCGCACCCTGGTAAGGTAAAAAAACGTATCACAGTTGATATTCCACGCCCGAGAGCCGATCAAATTTTCTCAAATCGAACATTTGGGGATCTAAAAGCTGAAATTACAGAACTACTATTTGATGAAAACGAGAAGAATATGAATTTAGCATAAACTTGTGGAAAGCCAGTCAGACAATCAAAAAACGTCTGCCTCCACGAATATAGAAGTATCAAAAAGATGAACTGGTTGTATTGCTTTTTCAGAGAGTATATGTATTAAAATGTGACTTTCGCTGTAGACCATCGTGCGAAGCACTAAGCGCGGGCAACGCTACGGCAAGCGTAGCCACAAAAGCCGCTTTACTCATTGTAAGTACGATTAAGTTTCTCAACAGGTAGACTGGTGGAAAGCCAGTCTTTTTTTTGTGATGAGAATGCAAAATCAAAATCCCAGTAATTATATAGGAGTAATCTATTTACAAGCCTATCTCCGTCCTATACAATTAAACTCATTGAATTGTAGAGACTGAGGTGAAGGGCTTGTCGTTATCTACTCGTATTTTTATTGCACTGTTTGCTGGAATTGTGTTTGGTGGGTTGTTGAATTTGCTCGCACCAGGCTGGATTGCACCGCTTGATGAGTATGTACTCTCGCCAGTTGGGGAGATCTTTCTACGAGCGATTCAACTCATTGTCGTGCCACTCGTGTTTGTCGCGCTCGTCATCGGTGTTACGCAGTTAAAAGGATCGGGACACATTGCAAGATACACAACAAAGCTGATGAGTTTTTATGTCGTTACGTCTGCATTTGCTATTGTGATCGGAATTCTCGTCGCGATTACGATCCGGCCTGGTGATAGTGCAGAACCGATTAGTTCAGGTGACGCTGATGCGAATGAAGGGCAACCGCTTATGGAGTGGCTCGTAAGCATTGTCCCGAGTAATCCATTCGAATCTCTCGCGTCCGGAAATCTATTACAAGTAATCATTATCGCAGCGCTCGTCGGTACAGCGATTAATTTATTGCAAGATGAACAAACGAAACCATTTATGAATTTCATCGAGAGCACGTATGAAATTGTCCAGAAGATTCTCGGGCTCGTCTTAATCATCGCTCCAATTGGTGTATTCAGCTTAATTGCTTCGATGGTTGCGACGCAAGGGTTTGGAATCCTTGCTAACTTAGCGGTGTACATTCTTGGGTTAATCGCAGCAATCTTTATCATGATTGCATTGTATGCTCTCCTTTTATCTGTAACACGTGCAAATCCGAAAGCATTTTTTAAAGGCTTTATGCCTGCATTTACATTAGCATTTGGTACCGCAAGCTCAAATGCAGCATTACCGGTTGCAATGGACGGTGCTAAAAAAGCAGGCTTGGATGAGCAGATTTCTAGATTTGCGATTCCATTTGGAACGGCACTTAAGCGTGATGGGGCAGGGATTCTTCAAGGATTCAACGCCATTTTTGTTGCCCAATTGTTCGGTGTCGAGTTAACCTTCACGCTCGTTCTAACGATTTTCGTGAGTGCTTTGCTCGTATCGTTTAGTACTGCTGGTGTTCCAGGGGCAGGAATTATTATGATGACCACCGTCTTAACTGCAGCTGGTCTTCCATTAGAAGGAATTGCGATCGTTGCAGGGATTGACCGTATTACTGAAGGATTTAGAACGATGCTTAACGTACTAGGAAATGCAGCAAACGCGACACTTCTGCAACGCTCTGAAGATCATAGACTCGCAAAAAAAGGATGATACGCTCATCCTTTTTTAGTTTGACTGAAATTTCTGCCGCATCGTTCGACATTTCGTTGTACGATAAGAAGGTAGACACCACGAGCTAGATTAGTTGGAGGCGGAACAGATGCTTGCGATACTTCTCTTCACGTTAATAGGTATTTTCATTGGAGTCATGTCTAGTCTCTTTGGTTTTGGCGGAGGCTTTATCGTTGTTCCGATTCTTTATGCGTTCTTACCAGAATCCATTCCCCATGCGTACCTCATGCACACAGCGATCGGTACGTCACTCGCCGTGATGATTGTGAATTCGTTTAACTCCACGCTAAATCACGCCAAACAAGGCAATGTGCATTGGCCGGTATTTCATTATTTGGTAATCTTTATTGCAATCGGTTCACTATTCGGAGCAGTCGCTGCTAGTTTCATTGAAAGTGAGTGGCTTCGCTATGCCTTTATCGGTTTCTTGCTTTATGTAATCGTCTCGAACATCATCAAAAAAACGTTCACCACAGCGATTACCGACAGTCACTTCCGCTTCCCAAAACGCCGCTATGCGGGGGCAAATGGCGTCTGTATCGGTTGGATCTCTTCAATGCTCGGCATTGGAGGTAGTGTGATGACCATTCCCTATTTACGAAAACGAGGTCTTAACATGCTCCATGCGGTTGCGTTAGCAACACCACTTGGCTTGCCGATTGCCATTGTTGGAACGACTACCTATATGATTCTCGGTGCAAACGTATCAGGTATGCCAGCATCCACACTTGGATTCATTTACATACCCGCATTGATTGGTTTTACAATTGGTGGGTTTGCAGGCGTCCCGATTGGTAGGCGTATTGCTCAAGTGTTACCGGACAAGATCTTTTCAAAAGCCTACTTGGTTCTCTTAGCAATTGTTGTCATCTTTATGATTATTGGTTAATTCGTACTCGAGGACTAGAACCAACCGTTATAACCTTTCAACTTGCCAAAGTCTTTTGTTGAGAACAGAGCTCAATCTTTCATCAACTTCAACCTACCCATCGTATAAAACATATAAAAAACACCCGAAACTGGAACGTTTCGGATGCGCCTGCCTTATACTGATGTTTCTTCTTCAATCAATACTCGACGTAGGATTTTCCCTACTTTTGATTTTGGCAATTCTTCTCTAAATTCGATTTGAGAAGGAATTTTGAATTTCGCAAGTCGTTCTTTACTGTACGCAATAAAGTCTTCTTCGGTATCTTTGGAAGCGTCTTTCTTCACGATAAATGCTTTAACCGTTTCGCCTCGGTACGCATCTGGAATACCACAGACGACAACTTCCGTAACGTTTGGATGCTCATAGAGCACTTCTTCAATCTCTCTTGGGTAAATGTTGTAGCCGCTCGCAATGATGACATCTTTCTTACGACTAACGATAAAGCAATACCCATCTTCATCCATGTACGCAACATCACCAGTGTACAGCCAACCATCACGGAGAGCTTCTTCGGTTTCATCATCTCGTTTATAATACCCTTCCATTACTTGAGCACCTTTAACGATCAGTTCACCCGGTTCATTCGGCTTGCACTCCGTTAACCCTTCTTCTAAATCGACGATTTTACAATCGGTACCATAAATCGGAATGCCGATACTACCAGGCTTCGATTCACCTGTGATCGGGTTACAGTGGGTAACTGGAGATGCTTCAGTTAACCCATAAGCATCCAGTAGATTCGCTCCTGTTAACTCGCAAAAGCGATCGCGAACTGCCGTTGGAAGTGGCGCTGAACCACTTAGACACGTATGAATAGCAGAAAGGTCATATTGTTCGATATTTTTAGCAGAATTAACCGCTACATAGATTGTTGGCGTTCCAGGTAGCATCGTAATCTTTTCATTGTGTAAAAGTTCCAAAATACTATTCGGTTCAAACCGCTCAACGAGGTACAACGTCGACTGTAAGTAGATGCAATAGTTCATTGACACAGTCATGCCGTAAACGTGGAACAACGGCAATACATTTAATAGCTTTTCCTTTTGCTTCTCTGTTTGCAAACCAACGAACTCATCGGTCTGAATGACGTTTGCTGCTAAGTTATAATGTGTAAGCTTTGCACCTTTTGATACACCTGTCGTTCCACCCGTATATTGCAACACCGCTAAGTCTTCTTTCGGCTTAATGGCTACTGGCTCAAAGTCTTCACTACCTAAATTAATTAGTTTCTTTAACGTATCGTACTTCGGATGGTCATCTGCTCTTGCAACGATAATCTTCGAAACAATGTCTGAGATGCCTTCTAATCCGTCAAGTAGCGACTTCTCAATGATTAATAGTTCAGAACCTGAATCGGTAAGTTGATAGCCGAGCTCACGCTCTTTATACATTGGATTGTTTTGAACGACAACACCACCCGCATAAAGAATCGCAAAGTAAGAGAACACGTAGTCCGGTGAGTTGTTCATCATTAACGCAACCCGAGTGCCCTTTTTGACACCTTGGTCTTGTAGTGAACTCGCTACTCGACGAACAATTTGTCCAAACTCTTTGTATGTGTACGATTCATTTTCAAATACGATTGCACGATGATCTGGCGAGGCTTTAATTGTATCTTCAAGAAAATCAACGACCGTTGTTTCTTGAATCTCAACGTCTACGTTACGCTCTACTCCTTCTGGGTACGACGAAAACCATCTTCTTTCCATTCCAATCACCCTTCCAAATGGATTATAGTGCTTCTACAATGATCGTGACACCTTGTCCGCCACCGACACAAAGGCTCGCTAAACCGTGTTGCTTTTGTTGTTTTTGTAGTTCATGTAATAGTGTGACAACAATTCTAGCTCCTGAACATCCGACAGGGTGCCCTAGTGCAATCGCGCCCCCATTTACGTTAATCTTACTCTCATCAACGTTCAACTCTCGATTTACAGCGATCACCTGTGAAGCAAACGCCTCATTAAATTCAAACAGATCAATATCGTCTAATGACATGCCTGCTCGCTCTAGCGCCTTCTTAGTCGCAGGAACAGGACCAATGCCCATAATTGAAGGATCAACTGCAGCACTTGCATAACTTTTAATTTTGGCTACAGGCTTTAAGTTGTATTGATCAACCGCAGCTTTCGATGCAAGGAACGTAAACGCTGCCCCGTCATTTAATCCGGAGGCATTTCCTGCTGTTACGGTACCATCCTTTTCAAAGACTGACGATAGTTTCCCAAGCTTCTCAACACTTGTTTGACGAGGACCCTCATCAGTATCAAATGTAATCGTTTCACGGCGTGACTTGACCGATAATGGTACGATTTCCTCTTTGAAGCGTTCGTTTTCGATTGCTTTTAATGCTTTGACCTGACTTTGATATGCAAACTCATCTTGTTCTTCACGTGAAATGTTGTATTGACGTACTAAATTCTCTGCCGTCACACCCATATGATAGTTCTGAATGGCACAGTGCAACCCGTCATGAGTAAGACTATCAACGAGCTTTGCATCCCCCATCTTCTGTCCTTCACGACTTCCCATCAAAAGGCGAGGAACATTTGTCATGCTTTCAGCACCACCAGCAAGAATTAGGTTGCTCTCACCTGCTCCGATTTGCATCGCTCCAAGTGTGATTGCTCGTAAACCTGACGCACATTGTTTGTCGATCGTCATCGCAGGTGTTTCTTCAGAAAGACCCGCATGGATGCCGATTTGCCGTGCTGGATTGCCTTTCACCCCTGCTTTAAATACATTCCCAACGATCACTTCGTCGATGACGTCTTTTGGAAGCTTCGTTTTCTCCATCATTTCAGAGACGAGTGGAACGGCAAGATCAACGGTTGAGAGTCCTTTTAAGCTACCGATGAATGTCCCAATTGCTGTTCGTTTTGCCTCAACCAAATAAACCTCATTCATAATACCGCTCCTCTTACAGATTGATTTACTAGAATAACAAAGTGATAAAACGCTTACATTTCAATGTTTAATGAATCTTCATTCATTTATACTATCACAAATTTTCCAATTTGTTAGCTACTTTCCATGAAAAAAAAAAGGAAGAACGCCACATCCATCCTAGCCATTATTCAGAATTAGTAAAATAAATACTTGATTTGGATACTATTCAAAAGTAAACTATTAACATCCATTAACGATGATTAATTACCTAGATTAATTTCAGACTTTTATAACACAATGAACATGCAATTCCGATATTAATTACAAATCTCTTTCGGTTGAATGGTTTAAGAATACTTATTATTCATAGAAATTAAATCAACGTCTCAAATTTATCGGGTACATTCAAGTCAATGGAACGAGGGGAACTAAGATTGAAGCACTTAAGGGGGACAGAGGATGGTTGAGATCACACAATTATTAAAAGATTGGCGGCTACATGTTATTGTGCTTGGAATTGTTCTCATTACTGAAGCAATCGGTATTATTGAACTTACGATTGGACCGGGAATGATCGTACTTCTACCGATGCTCTTTGCCATTGTATTTGGTCTTATTCTTTATTTCACACCCATTATTAAAGAGAAACAATCAAAAAATGCCGAACCAATTATTACGATTGCTGTTACGTTATTAATTGCAAAAATCGGTGTTACGATCGGTCCCGATCTAGGGAATGTCATTGCAGCAGGACCCGCGCTATTACTTCAAGAAATCGGAAACTTCGGAACGATTTTTCTCGCACTCCCAGTTGCCGTCTTACTGCTTGGTATGAAGCGTGAAAGTATTGGTATGACCCATAGTATTGGGCGGGAATCCAATCTTGGAATTATCTATGATAAATTTGGATTTGAATCTGCCGAGGGTCGTGGAGTCACAGCCATTTATGTATTCGGTACAGTGTTTGGAGCAATGTTCTATGGACTTATTTCTGGTTTCCTTGCCACATTCACGCCCCTTCACCCACTCTCGTTAGCAATGGCCGCAGGGGTCGGTAGTGGGAGTATGATGGCTGCTGCCTCTGGTTCTTTAATTGCGGCTTATCCTGAATTAGAAACGCAAATTATTGCATTTGCTGGTGCAAGTAATCTATTAACGTATGCGACTGGATTGTTTGTTAGTATATTCATCGCATTACCGATTACAGAAAAGCTTTATAAACTGTTCTGGAAGTGGCGAGGTGGGGAAAACCAATGAAAAATATTCAAGAATATTTCCTATTGATGCTCATCGTAGGTACGGTAGCACTAATCGGTAACTGGATTGGATACGATATCTTCTCCATTCAAGCCGTTCTTGGAATGCTCGTCTTAATCCTGATCGCGTCGCTTGGTCAGTTATTGAGTCAATTGATCCCAATGAAAATTCCGAGTGTCGTCTATGTGATCATTATTGGGATTATCTTATCCTTACCTAATCTTCCGTGGGGACCTTATGTTGTTGAGTGGACGAGCAATATCCAGTTACTTGCGATTGCCACCCCGATCCTAGCTTATGCAGGGATTGCCATCGGTCGTTCATGGACCGACTTTGTGAAAATGGGCTGGAAAGCCATGGTCGTTTGTCTTCTTGTTCTATTTGGAACGTTAATTGGTTCTGCAATCATTGCTGAAGTCGTTCTTCGTTTTCAAGGGATTATCTAACAAAAAAACCCATCACTTGCGTTGCACCGAAGACTCTACTTTAATGGTGCGACTCACTATGTGATGGGTTTTCTTATGCAAATCCGTTTAGTAGTCCTCGTCTTGTATGCAATACTCGTGGCTCGCTACGTAATATATGTTGACAATGCATTAATAAATCAGAATTATCTTTCAATAAAGCGGCTTTGCTTGTTCCGCAATGGCGCTCAACAATCGCATAGGCTTCTTTCATTCGATAACGGTCTTGCCCTACCCCGTGCGTGTCACTCGCAATAAAATGAGCGAGGTCATGTTTAATTAAATCGATTGCAAAACGCTTCACTCTTCTTCCAGAATATCCAAGCAGACTTGGGGCAGTAATTTGTGTCACAATGCCTTGTTGAACAAGCGTATAGAGCCAAGATGGATCTTTGCGTATGAGCGGGTGACGTTCAGGATGCGCAAGTACTGGCACAACTCCGTGACGTTGCAATTCACTTAATTCTTTCATCGCAAAGGAGGGAATGGTGTCTTGTGGCAAACTAATGAGTAAGTACTGTCCAGCGTCCGCTAACGTACAAAGTGCCCCCGTATTTAATCCATTCATCATGTCTTCATGAATCAAGACTTCCTGACCAGGAAAAATAAGAATTGGAATCCGCTCTTTCTTTGCTCGTAACCGCAATCGAAGGGTTGCATCGAGAATTTTCTCTCGGGGGTTGTGATAATTCTTGTACCCATGATGGGGAGTGACAATCACGTGCGTAACCCCATTTTGAGCCGCACGTGCAAGCGACGTTATGCTACGTTGAATGTATCGTGTTCCATCATCAATATGCGGAAGAACATGGCTATGTATATCGATCAAAAGACTCACTCCCATTCGCTCTTTTGATCATATTGTAACATATAACTAGTCCTATTAAACTATATATTTGGTTTATTGTTGCATTATTTTAGGATATATTTTGACAAATTCCCGATAACGTACGTTATATAAATAATCAAATGTTTGATTTGGTTCATACCGTTTTTGTCCGAGACGGGCAATAACCGCTTTACTCCATTCATCGTACGAATTGGTCCAGTTCAAATAATGCCCACCGAGTGACGCAGCACCAACGACCGGTAACCATTCTGCATCATCTGGAACGCAAATCGTTATGCCTGTACTATCAGCAAGCATTTGACACCAAGCATGACTTTTCGTACCTCCGCCAATCACTATAATCTCTGTTGGTTTCTCTTCACCTGAATTGGTCATGAGCTGTCGTATACTCAACGATAACCCTTCTAATACGCTAAAACAAAGCGCAGCTTTTGACGTGGTTGCCTTCAGATTAGACCAAGAGCCTGTTGCATTTGCATCGTGAACTGGAAATCGCTCGCCATGGACATAGGGTAGAAAATAGGGATGATCAAGTGATGGCTCAATCGAATGCACGCTGCTCTCAAAAGTTCTATAATCGCCATCGCACAAAAGCTCAACTGCAAAACGATGGACGTTACCTGCATTCAGCATCGGTGCAATCGAGAGAAAATGAACATCATCAAGATGCGGAAGCTTGAATGCGCCCTCATACAACTCATTTTTACGATCCGTTGAAAATGCCGTCCACCCAGTAGAGCCGATATAAAGGTATCTCGTTCCCCGAATTAACACCCCTGCCCCGAGTGACGATGCGGCTGCGTCACCAGTCCCACACAATACCGGTGTTTTCTCATTAAACCCTGCACTATTATGCTTTTGAACAACACCAACAACTTTTCCTGCCGAATGCAATTCTGGTAACATCATCGGATCTAGACCTACATCAACTAGCCAGCTCTTCTCCCATTGCTGCTGTTCAAAGTTCATCATCCCTGTCGTGGCTCCTGTAACAACATCTGCCACAAACTGACCTGTTAATTGCAAAATGATATAGTCTTTCGCATTCACTAAACAAGCATGCATCTGTTCATATATGCTCGGTTGATTTCTTTGTAACCATAACAATTTCGGAAAAACCATCGATCCATCACAATAATTCTCGGTCACTTCCACTACGTTGGGAATGGCTTCGTGAATGATTTCTGCTTCTTCGTGTGCACGTGAGTCAGAGTAAAGAATGGCGTTACGGATTGCTTTTCCTTCTTTATTTACAGGTATGCAATCTTGCATCTGGCCAGTCAATGATATAGTATGTACGGTCGATGGGCTGATTCCTTCTTTCCACCATTCATGGCTTAATTCTTGAACGATGGTCCACCAACTTTCTGGATCTTGTTCACGGTACTCTTCATTTTGAATGGCAGGAATAGCACGTTCCTTTCTGTGATGCATGTGACCGTGCTCGTCGACGAGTACAGCTTTTATCGTTGAAGTTCCAATGTCAAAAGCAGCTACATAAGTCATCAGTAAATGTCCCTTTCTATTTGTTAGAAATTTTTGATCTTTTATATTTTGAATCTTCATTTTACGATACAATGACTTATAAAAGGAGTGAAGTGAATTGAACTTCAAACAACATATTGCAGAGAACAAAGATCACTACTTGAATGATTTGTTTACATTGCTTCGCCAAAAAAGTATTAGCGCACAAAATGATGGTGTCCGTGATTGTGCGGCACTTGTCGTTGGCAAACTAAAAGAAGCAGGCATCGCTCATGTTGAGATCATAGAAACCGATGACCACCCTGTCGTCTATGCTGAACAACACGTCTCTGATGACGCACCAACGATGCTTATTTATGGTCACTACGATGTACAACCTCCAGATCCATTAGACGAATGGAAAAGCCCGCCTTTTGAACCGACCATTCGCGATGGCAAAATTTACGCACGTGGCGTTGGCGATAACAAAGGTCAAATGCTCGCACAAATTCTCGCTGCACAGACGTACATCGCTACAGCTGGGGAACTCCCTTTGAACGTGAAATTCGTTTTTGAAGGTGAAGAGGAAATCGGCAGTAAGAATTTACCAACCTTCGTTGAAACCCATAAAGAAAAGCTCGCTGCTGATTTTGTGTATACATCTGATGGTCCTATGCTATCAAGTGGCAACCCGTATGTATTACTCGGTACGAGGGGCATGCTCTACGTCGAATTAAAAGCAAAGGGATCCGATTTCGATAATCATTCTGGCAACAAAGGCAACATTGCTCAAAACCCCGCTTGGAAAATCATCGAGTTGCTTCAATCGATGCGAGACGACGAAGGCAACATTTTAATAGAAGGGTTTTATGATGACGTAGAAGCACCAACTGATCTTGAGCGTCAACTATTAGAACAACTCCCATTCAACATTGAAGAATTAAGAGAACAAGTTGGGGATCAAAAAATCGATCTATCAAAGGCTGATTACTACAAAAAATTATGCTTTGAACCAACATTTAATATTGCCGGCTTTTCCAGTGGCTATAGCGGTGAAGGGGCCAAAACGATCATTCCAAGTGAAGCAACTGTCAAAATGGACATGCGCCTCGTGAACAATCAAGACCCTGATGAGATTTTTGAACGGTTCAAAGCGCATGTTTCTAAATTCGCACTAGACATTACTGTCGCAAAAATCGGAGCGATGTCACCATCACGAACATCTGCGAATTACCAAATCGTCGAAACCGTTCGGGAGGCAACAGAACGTTCATTCGAACGAAAAACGTTTATTCAACCGAGTTTAGGAGGCAGCCTGCCTAATCACGTTTGGACAAACATTCTCGGTGTCCCTTCTGTAATCGTCCCGTATGCAAATGCCGATGAAGCCAACCATTCCCCAAATGAAAACCTCGTTGTGGACAATTTCTACAAAGGCATTCTTTGCACATGCGAAGTTATGAAAGCGGCCAGTCAGATGACAAAAGACGAACTGCTTCAAAAAAGAACGACACTTGCTTAAATGCAAAAGTGCCCACTCCAAGGTGGGCACTTTTCATTTAGTCATTCACCGATACGTTCCAGAAGATCGGACCGACAAGCTCGTCAAATCCTTCCACATTCTCATCCATTGAAGTAATCGTGTGGAATTTACCGATATTAATCATCGGTAAATCTTCATAAAACTGTTCTTGTAACTCCGCAAAGACCGCTCGTGCATCTTCTTGCGTTTCTTGTAATTTAATCTCATCTAACAAGCGATCCAATTCTTCACTTTGTGTCCAGCCCGCAAACTCTGCGCGTTTACTAAGCACTGGGAATTGATGAGGAATGGAACGTGTCGCAAAAGATGATACGAACATGTCATGAGCGCTAGGATCATAGATTTCTTCTTGCATTGCTGCCCAATCAATAATACTTAACTCGACGTTCATCCCTAGCTTTTCAAGTTCTTGTTGAAGGACAATGGCCGCATTATAATGATGGTCATAATCTCTTGTCGCCATAATCGTTACGAGCTCATTGTCGTATCCAGCCTCGTCTAACAATTCTTTCGCTCGATCAACATCGTTTTGGAAATAGTTTTCTTTTCCTGCATCTGTATACCAATCGACTTGTTCCTCAAGCATCAAACCTGGATCCAACTTATAAAACTGATCACTCGTTACAGAGCCAGTCATGATGGCTTCGTTGTTAATCCCAACGTTAACCGCCTCTCGCATGAGTGGGTCCTCAAACACGCCCTCTAGCTCATTAAAGACAGCAACTTCTACTGCACTCGGTGTGATCATCGTTTCGATACTCGGATTGGAATCCATGAGATCAATATTGTCATAAGGTACAGCCATAATGACGTCATACTCACCCGTTTGAAGTCCAGATACTCGAGTAGATGCATCCGAAACAAAGTTAAAGTAGAGGTCTTCGTATTGTGGATTCTTCTCACCGACTAATCCACTCGAAGGTTCGTCACTTGCAACATAATCGTCAAAACGCGTGAGATGGATGTGTTGGTCTGTTGCCCATTCAACAAATTCAAACGGCCCTGTACCGATAATATCATTCGCTCCGGTCGGACCTGCTTCATCAACGACTTCTTTCGGCATAATCGCTGCAAATTGCCCAATCTCTGCAAGAACATGGAGGATCACCGAATTGCGCTCTGGTAATTCAATCACAAACGTATAGTCGTCTTCTATGATAAACTCCGCATCCGCCAAGTTCGAACGTCCGATTGAAGAATACTCAGTCCACTTCTCCATCGATGCTTTCACATCTTCGGCAGTCATTTCTTCCCCGTTATGGAAGAGTACCCCTTCACGCAATTGAAACGTAATTGTTTTCCCATCTTCACTTTCTTCAAAAGACTCTGCCAACATTGGTGATACTTCATAATCGGCATTCACTGCGACGAGCGTTTCAAAGACGTTACGACTGACATCTCTTGTTGCTGTAGTAGGACTCATGTGCGGGTCCATCGTGTCAGGTTGTGCACTATAGCCAATTTGCAATTCCCCCGAAATCTCAGTTGCATCATTGTTGTCAACACTCGCATCTGTTGTCGTCTCTGAACTGTCATCCCCACCGCAAGCAGCAAGCATGAACGGTACGATACTAAGCGCTAGATACTTGTTGCGTAGCTTCATGATAATCCCCCATCTTCCCACGTTAAAGTTGTAACACTCTACTAGGTTAAAGTATGACTTTTATTATACAGAATTAGATTTAATTTTCAATCATTTATTTAGACAACTTTTAGTCCGCCAATTGCACGTTCCAAAGAATCGGTCCACTTAACTGCTCGTACCCTTCTACACGGTCATTTGTCGCATCAATGGTGCTGTAATGACCGACGTTCATGACCGGCATATCCTCATACATGAATTGTTGAAGCTCAGCCAAAATCTCAAGCGCCTCTTCTTGACTCTCGGCTTGATCAATTTGATTGAAGTACATGTCATAATTCTCATGTTCTGTCCAACCTGGCCAATCACTATTAAAGAACGGATATTGGTGCGGAACGGCATAAATAAATGACGCCGTTACAAAAATATCAAATTCACTTGGGTCTTCTCGTAGACTAAGTAACGTTGCCCAGTCAACGACATTTAATGTGGCATTCAACCCAAGTTCTTGCAATTGCTGATGTACGACGACCGACACACTGTAATGATGGTCGTAGTCTCTTGTCGTTAGAATAACAATCTCTTCACCGTCATAGCCTGCTTCGTCTAACAATTCTAGTGCGCGATCAGGATCATACTCATTAAAATGTTCTTCTCCTGCTCGCGTATGCCAATCCGCTTGATCAGGAATCATAAGCGCTGGTTCCATACTATAAAATTCTTCATAATTAAACGCGGCTTTCATCACCGGTTCTTTATCAATTGCCATATTAAACGCTTGTCTAGCTTTTGTATCTGAGAAAATGCCCTCTTTCTTATTAAACACGAGAAATTCCATGCCACTCGGCATCGTATGAACAATAAGCGAATCGTCATTTTCAAGCATTTCGTACGTGTCATACGGAACATAACTGATTAAATCGTACTCGCCCGTTTGAAGCCCGGCGACTTTCGTTTGTGAGTCAGGAACAAAATGGAAGAAAATCTCGTCTACATAGGCATTTTTCTGCCCAGCCATACCATCTGCTTCGTCTTCAACACCTGTATACTCCTCAAAGCGAACGAGTTGTACATGTTGATCTTGATGCCAGACTTCGAATTGATAAGGGCCCGTCCCTACATACTCTGTAATCCCTGTAATCGGAGCGTTACTCGCAATTTCTTCAGGCATAATACCCGCTAACTGACTAATATCTGCGATTAAATGGAGCGCAGAGTTGTTACGCTCTTCCAAATGCAATTCCACCGTATAAGGATCAACGACTTCATACGCTGATTCTGGTAACACGTTTGCAATTTCGTGCCAGCGTTCCATCGAAGCCACCACATCTTCTGCTTGCATTTCCTCACCATCGTGGAACAGAACACCTTCTCGTAAGTTAAATGTAATCGTTTTGCCATCTTCACTTACATCGTAGCTTTCCGCTAACATCGGGACAACTTCATAATTGCTGTTTAACGTCACAAGTGATTCATACATCGGTCGTACTAAGTCTCGCGTTGCACCAGCTGTCGTAAAGTGAGGATCGAGCACCTCCGGCTGTGTCCCGTATCCGTAATTAAACGTTCCTCCGACAACTTCTTCTGCTCCTTCAGCAGAACTTGCATCTTCACTTTCTGTTTCGTTCGAACAACTTGCTAACACCATTGGTACTGACATAAGAGCGAGTGACCATACCCATTTAGACTTTAACAAAACCCCTTACCTCCCTGATCTATATAATGAACGCCTGTAACTTCTCTTATTATTTTGATAACTTCAGCCATATTCCTTTATATTATGATCATGAATACAAGGATGAAGGACTATATTTTCTTAATAAGGTGATTTGAAAAAAGTAAGCTACTTCAAAGCGTGTCGTCTTCGAAGTAGCTTATGAGCCAACGTTAATTAATGAAATGGCGAACCATTACTCTTCAAGCTGAACATTCCAAAGGATTGGGCCCATGAGTTGATCGTAATCTATGACGTGAGTTTTCACACCATCGATCGTATCGTAATGCCCGACATTGACAACAGGAACGTCTTCATAGAACAACTCTTGTAACTGCTCGGTAATCGCAAGAGCTTCATCTTGGTCATTCGCTTGATCGATCTGATCAAAGTACTCCTCGTAACCTGGGTTGTCCGTCCAGCCTGGCCAGCTCGAGTTCAAAAACGGATATTGATGAGGAACTGCATAGATAAACAATGACGTTACGAAAATCTCATACTGAGACGGGTCTTCCCTTAAACTAAGTAACGTCGCCCAATCGACAACATTCAACGTTGCATTCAAGCCCATCTCTTGCAATTGCTGATGCGTTACGACCGACACATTGTAGTGATGATCGTAGTCTCTTGAAGTCAAAATTCGAATCTCTTCACCGTCGTATCCTGCCTCCTCTAGCATTGAAAGGGCAAGGTCTGGATCATTAATTTCAAAATTTTCTTCGCCTGCTCGAGTATGCCAATCCGCTTGATCTTCAATCATCAATGCAGGCTCCATACTGTAAAAATCCTCATGGTTAAACGCCGCTTGCATAATCGGTTCTTTGTTCAAAGCTACGTTAATTGCTTGACGTGCAAGTGGATCTGAGAATAAGCCTTCTTTCTTGTTAAATACGAGAACTTCCATCCCACTTGGCATCGTACGTAAATCTACCGAATCATCATTCTCAAACATATCATAGTTGTCATATGGCAATCCGTTAATCAAGTCATACTCCCCAGTTTGTAAGCCCGCAACCCTCGTTTGTGAGTCCGGTACGAATTGGAAGTAAATCTCATCTAAGTACGCGTGTTTCGCGCCACCCATGCCATCCGTTTCTTCATCTACACCGGTGTACTCTTCAAAGCGAGTAAGGTGAACATGTTGATCTTGATTCCAATTAGAGAATTCATAAGGTCCTGTACCTACATACTCCGTAACCCCCGTTGCAGGAGCATCTACAGCGATCTCTTCTGGCATAACCGCTGCCATTTGGCTAATATCAGCTAGCAAATGAAGCGCCGTATTGTTCGGCTCATCCAAATGTAACAGAACGGTATACGGATCCGTCGCTTCATAACTTGCATCCGGTAAAACATTTGCGATCTCTTGCCAACGTTCCATCGATGCAACCACATCATCTGCCGTTAACTCTTCACCGTTATGAAACAAGACACCCTCTCGAAGAGAAAACGTGATTGTTTTACCGTCTTCACTCGTTTCATAGCTTTCTGCCAACATTGGAATGACTTCATAATTACTATTTAACGTAACCAATGATTCATAGATTGGTCGCACTAAATCTCTCGTTGCAGAAGCCGTCGTAAAATGAGGATCAAGAACTTCCGGCTGTGTACTATAACCAAAATTCAACGTCCCGCCACCACTTCCATTTGCACCTTCCACCGCACTCGATTCTTCCGTATTTGAATCTCCACACCCAGCTAATAATAATGAAAACGCGATTGCTCCAACTGTCATTTTGGTTTTACGTACACTCATTTATGATCCTCCTAACCTTTTGTTTTAATTTTCTTTTTGAATGTTCCAGAGCACGAATCCTTCAAGATAATCAAGCCCTTCAACATCGGTAGAATAACTAAGAAAACGTGTATAGTCGCCAACTTTGTAAACAGGTACCTCTTCCCAATACCACGCCAACAAATCATCATACGCATCGATACCATCTTCTACGGAAGCGGCATTTCGAAGTTCAAATAGCTCATCGGGAAGGGTTGTCCATCCAGGATAATTCGGATCAAAATAATAATTGGACGACGGTTCTGGTACAGAGACGTTCCCCATCACATAAATATCATACGCTGATTCATCTTGGTTCACTTCTAGTAACGTTGGCCAATCGTACACTTCAAGCTCAACGTTCATTCCTAGTTGTTGCATTTGTTCTTGTAATACAACTGCACCATTGTATTGATCTTCATAGTCTCTCGTCGTAATAATCGTAATCGGTTCACCGCCATAATCAATTGCATCTAAATAACCTTCCATCACACTCGGATCTTGTTGTTCATACACATCAAGACCTTCATCGCTATCCCAATTGCTCAATTGGTGATACATCATAATGTTGTGATTTAAATCATAAAAATTATCGTTTGAGTACGCACCCGTCAAAATGGCTTCATTGTTCATCGATTTTACGAGGGATTGCCTCGCTTCTTGATCAACAAAAAATCCTTCTCGTTTGTTGAAGTGAACATTCAAAAACCCACCAGGGTAGTACAAGTTTTCAAGATTTGGATCTGCTTCCATTTGTTCAGCACTATCAAATGGAACAGAATGTGCAATGTCGTATTGACCCGTCTGAACGCCAGAAATTCTCGTCGTCGGATCCAATACGAACTCAAAATAGATATCATCTACGTTTGATGACTTCTCGCCTGCTAATCCGTCGGTTGGAACGTCACTATTTACATAGTCTTCATATTTACTCAGATGAATGTGTTGGTCTGTTACCCATTCCTCGAATTGATAAGGACCAGTGCCAATGTAGTCATTAACCCCTTGTTCACTCGCTTCTTCAACGATTTCCTTTGGCATAATTCCTGGAAACCCAGTACTCGTAAATGCCATCAATGGCAACGCCGTTGCCAACGGTTCTTGCAAATGAAGGGTTACTTCATAGTCACCATCAATTTCCACGTGAGCATCTTCATGAAATTGATTACGACTCCCTGCAGCGCCGAGCCATTTGTTCATTGATGCCTCTACGTCTTCTGCTGTCATCGGTTTTCCATTATGGAAGACAACATCTTCACGTAAAACAAACTGAATCTCTGTACCATCCTCACTTTGTTCAAAAGATTCTGCCAACATTGGTTGTACGTTGTACTCCGAATCAATAGTAACGAGTGGCTCCATCACATGGCGCATCACATCCGAGACGGCAATGGCCAATTGTTCATGGGGATCAAGAATTGGAGGTTGAGCCGAGTACGCGACACGAAGTTCAGTTCTTTCCCCTGTGTCCGTTCCCTGAGCTGTCGGTTCTTCACTTGAATCACATGCGGTTACGACCAAAGCGCTAAGCAACGTTCCTGCAATCATTTTCTTGTGTATTCTCATCAGGTGATCCTCCTTTAAAAGCTATCGCTCTATAATATTTACAAAATTCTAAAATATAATCACGACTTTTGTCAGATTATCTGCCATTTTATTTAAAGAATAAGCCTATAGACCTGTTCGATCTATAGGCTTATCTTTCATTTCAAATAGTTTTCTGCAAGACTTACAAAAAGCGTTCCGATGTTGCCGAGCGCTCGTTCATCAAAGTTAAACCGCGGATGATGATGCGGGTATTGTGTATCCGGATCATCGGTCATCGCACCGACATGGATAAACGTTCCTGGAACATTTTCCAAATAATAAGCAAAGTCTTCTGCTCCCATCATCGGAGGACGTTCAATGACCGCCGCCTCGCCTACTTTGTCTTTCATGACTTCTTTCACGATTGTTGTTTCTTTCTCATGATTCACAACGGTCGGATACCCTTTCGTATAGGTGAGTGAACAAGTAACATCGCCGGTAAGTTCTATTCCCGACACGATCCGCTCAATGTCTCGTTCAATTTGAGTTCTCGTCTCTTTATTAAACGTCCGTACGGTTCCTGCAACACTCACAGTGTCAGGAATAACGTTGAATGCATTACCTGATTGGAACTTACATACGGAAACAACGGCTTGGTCAATTGGATCAACCCGACGAGAAACGATTCGTTGTAAATCATTGACGAGTGATGTTCCTGCAGTAATTGGATCAATTGTCGTATGTGGTTTCGCCCCGTGACCACCTTTGCCTTGAATCTCTACTGAAAATGCATCCGCCGCAGCCATGATTGCACCACTACGTACGTTGTACAGTCCAAGCTCTAGATCTGAAGACACGTGTGCACCGAAGATAACATCGACCCCATCAAGACATCCATCTTCAACCATTGCAATCGCGCCACCCGGCGTCAACTCTTCTGCATGTTGAAAAATAAAAACAACCTTGCCGTTTAGCTCTTCTTTCATTTCTGTCAGCAAATGTGCGGTACCTAATAGAGCAGCTGCATGACCATCGTGACCACACGCATGCATCACACCTGGATTCTCTGAAGCATACGCCACATTGTTCTCCTCTTGGATTGGCAACGCATCAAAATCTGCCCGAAAGGCAATCGTCGGTCCTTCTCCAGCACCTTGAAGTGTTGCAACGACGCCACGTCCCCCGACTTGTTCTCGTACGTCTAATCCTAAGTCTTTTAAAAGTGCCGCAATGTATTTCGGTGTTTCTACTTCTTGAAATGATAACTCTGGGTAGCGATGAAAATGTCTTCTCCACTCTACCATTTGTGTGAAAATTGCCTCATTTGTTAATGGATATGTAAGTGCCATCCCATTCCCCTCCTCATTAATCAAACTAAAAAACGTTCACTTTAACTATATCCCATCTTACACAATTTTTCACTACTTTGTTAATTTTTCTAACAAAACTATTGAATTTTCTATCAATTACGATACACTAAACGATAATACATAGAACAACCGTTCTGCAAATACACCTTTGGGAGGAATAAATGTGAAGAAATGGTTGCCTTTAAGTCTAATGTCAGTAGGTCTTTTAGTTGCCTGTAATAATGATAACGGTAGTGACACAACAGAAAGCACAGATGCATCACCCACAACGGATGCCATCGCTGAGGAGTTACGGGTTGGCTATCCCGCTCAACCAGAATCACTCGATCCTTACATAACAACAGCCGTTGCGACTCGTGACATTACCCGTCACTTTTATGAAGCACTCGTAACGATTAATGAAGATTTTGAAGTCGTGCCGATGTTAGCAGAATCAATTGAAGAAAGTGACGACGGCAAGACGATTACGTTTAACTTGCGACAAGGTGTGCTTTTTCATAATGGTAAGGAAATGATCGCAGAAGATGTCGTCGCTTCCATGGAACGTTGGAAAGAGACAACAACCCAAGGTCGTTCTAATCTTGAACATGCATCGTTTGTCGAGGTGGATGATTATACCGTTGAACTTCAATTAGATGAGCCGTCTTCCATCATCCTAAACGTATTAGCAGAAGTTGTTCAAATTGCAGCCATCATGCCAAAGGAAATCGTCGATGAGGCCGATGGAACAGGCGTTAAGGAGTATGTCGGGACTGGCCCATTCGAATTCGTTGATTGGCAAACAGATCAGCACATTCACATGCAGCGCTTTGAAGATTACGTGCCATCTGACGAAGAAGCAAGCGGACTCTCTGGACATAAAGAAGCGTTAGTTGAGAACTTATACTTTGAATTTGTCACCGATTCCTCGACACGCATCGCTGGTTTACAAACCGGTGAATACGACGTCATTATTACCGTCCCGCTCGACAATGCCGAGCAACTTGAAGCACAACCAGACGTCGAACTTGTCACAGCACTTGGTTCCTTACAAACTGGGATTTTTAATGAAGAAGAAGGTGTGTTCACCGATCCTCTCATGAGGCAAGCCGTCAATACCGCGATCGACAATCGAGCCATCATGCTCGGTGCTTACGTATCAGAGGAATTCTTTACATTAGACGCAGGTATGATGTTCGAAGACCAAGTGGATTGGCATTCACTAGCTGGTGAAGAATACTACTTCCAGAACGATCCAGATCAAGCACTAGAAATGTTAGATGAAGCCGGTTATGACGGAGAAGAAGTTGTGATCTTAGTTGCAAGAGATTATGATGCACTCTACAACACAGCCGTCGTGTTGCATCAGCAACTAGAAGAACTCGGAATGAATGCTGTCTTAGAAGTCACCGATTGGCCAACGTATTTGGAACTCTCAGATGACCCTAGTAATTTTGATATTGCGATTACAAGTTTCTCAACGAGACTGATTCCACACCAATACCCGACATTAAGTAAACGGGCAGCCTACGTCGGTTGGACAAAGAGCGAAGAGTTAGACCGCCTCCTTGATGAGATCAAAGAGCAGCCTACACAAGAAGAAGCATTTGAAGTGTTTGAAGAACTACAAGTCCAGTTCTACGAAGACATGCCAATGTTAAACATCGGTAAGTCTTCCGGCTTAACAGGCGTTCGTAGCAATGTCCATAACTACGAAGACTTGATCGGCCCGATTCTTTGGAATACAACGATAGAGGATTAAACAGAGGAAGCTCCCAATCCGTTGATTGGGGGCTTTTTAAGGCTCTTTTGGAGAAAGAAGCAGTCCCAGCAGGAGACGATCCGTTTGTCCTGAGCTAAACAAAACTACTACATTAACGCTTTTATTTGGGGATTTTGGTTCGAAGTTGAAGGTGAGCCTCCTTAACCCCTATTGTAGAAATGAGCACAGAAGATGTTCGAACGTCTTTTGACTTTTTCTTTTCACACAACTATATAGACTTAATCACAACATCGAACTATGTGAATAGAACACGATAAATCATCTGTTTCATCACTATTCTGCTCACATAACTGATGTTTTGTGAGCAGAGCCTCCATTATTGATCATCACAAAAAAAGCCCCCAATTGGGAGCTTTTTTTCTAATGGTTAATCTGTTGCAGATTCAGCATCTACTAGACCACTTCCAAACTGATTCGTATCACCAAGATCCGTAGCTGTATCGTTAATGTGACTACGTACTTGTTGTGGTGACCATGATGGGTTTTGTTCAAGTACAAGTGCTGCAACGCCTGCTACGTGAGGTGTTGCCATCGATGTACCATCAAGGCTACGGTAGCCTCCACCTGGATACGTACTTTCAACGCCAACCCCAGGAGCGACAAGATCTAAGCCTGCTCCATATTGTGAGAAGCTAGCACGCGCGTCACTTTGAGTTGTTGCACCGACAGCCATTGCATTGTCATAGGCTGCAGGATAAGAAAGCGATGATGCACCTGAATTCCCAGATGCTGCAACAACAAGCACGCCACGATCCGTCGCTTCATCAACGGCTTGTTCAAGTGTTGGACTCGGCAGTGGACTTCCCAAGCTCATATTGGCAACATCCATACCGTTTTCCCCTGCCCACTGAAGCCCTTGAGCAATGGAGCTAATGTTCCCTGATCCATCGGAACCGAGCACTTTGACCGCGTATAGGTCAGCGTCAGGTGATACGCCGACAACTCCCGTATCATTATCAAGTGCAGCAATGGTTCCTGCCACATGTGTACCGTGTCCATTTCCATCATCAATTCCTGGTTCACCAGGAACGAAGCTTTCGCCACCTTGAATGTTTAAATCTTCATGTGTAGAGATGCCTGTATCCAAGACCGCAACACTTACTCCGCTTCCTGTCACACCACTTGCATTAGCAGCGGGTGCATTAACACGATCAATTCCCCAAGGAATCGTTTGCGAGATCGTTACTTCAATATCTTCTTCAATATACGCAATCGCGTCGTTCTCTTTCAATTCAGTGACGTCTTCTTTCTCAAGCTCTGCAGATAATACCGGAATGTGTTCAAATTCATGCAACACGTCAATATCGATGTCTTCTCCTGATGATGTTGCAACAAGTTGGTCTTCGGACACTTCGTGTTCATCTACGAATTCTGTGGCCATTGTGATGTCATCAAACCCAATTAAGTACTGCGCTTTCTCATCCTCTGCGGCGTTAACCGCTGATACACTGACACCGAATGCGGTCGCAAAAACTGCTGTAGTAGATAGCATTTTCCAAGGCTTCTTCATAGATTCTCACTCCTCTAATGGATTAGTACCCTCACGAAAAGAATAGCATGTTTTTTAAATTGTTAAAATATAAAAAATAGACTGACCTATTGATCTATCAACAGATTTAGCATTTCTAATTCCTTAAGACTAGATTTTCTCAGGACTAATCACTTACATTCCAACTGGTATAAATATGGAAATATGAGCTTCTAACCCCTGATATATAAACCATTGAAATGTTTTTCTAAGATAACGAGACTTTCTGCCTTGGTAGCCTTTTTTCTTAAAAGTAAAACCATTCGTAATGCCTAGCCGTTTTTTTAGGTTTTTTCCTCTTAAAAGCGCCATGTGAACGGTTTAGCGACAAAGATTTCGTCTACTAACCTTGATCAGAGCACTGATAGATCCCAAATAAAAACGCCCCCCTGTTTCTACTGACAGAGGGACGGACTATGAATTCTTTAATCCAAATAGATGTCTACACCTGGACCAATCGGCAAGCCAAGTAATGTCCAAATCACGAATAGAACGATCCAAACAGCAAGTACGAAGAATGCGTATGGAATCATTAATGAAATAATACTTCCTAAACCTAATCGGCTATCGTATCGCTTCATAAAACCGAGAACCATAATTAAGTAAGGATTCAAAGGCGTTAATACGGAAGACGCTGAATCACCGATTCGATAAGCGAGTTGCGCGTAGGCTGGATCATATCCGAGAAGCATAAGCATCGGAACAAAAACAGGAGCCATTAATGCCCATTGCGCAGAACCACTCGTAATGACCTGATTCAATAAGGTTGCAAGAATGATAAATGCGACCATTAATCCTAAGCCTGTAAATCCGATCCCTTCGAGGAACTCGGACGTGTTAACAGCAAGAATTGTACTTAAGTTCGTCCAGTTAAAGTACGCAATAAATTGTGAAATTGCAAACACGAGAACGATGTATGGCACCATGCTTTTCATCGCTTCTGTCATGTGCATTGGAACATCGCCTGGTTTCTTAACCGAACCAACCGTGACACCGTATGCAACAGAAACAACGATAAACCATATCAAAATAAACGGAACGATGTTCGATAAGAATGGTGACGGAATAAATGAACCGCCTTCACCACGGAATACCGATCCCTCTGGTAAAATCAATGCGAGTACGATTCCGATATATACAATTGTACCGATCCCAGCATAAAGCAAACCTAACATTTCTTTTCGCTTTGGTTTTTCTGCAGATTCGTTTAACACTGCCGGCTCTGCATAACTTTCATCGAACTTCCCGAGTCTTGGTTCAATAATTCTCGTCGTAACCAAACCTACAACGAGTACGACCATGAATGTTGATACGCTCATAAAGAACCAGTTATCAACTGGTGTTACGAGAATATCGGGATCCAGGGAGCGTGCCGCTTCCGTAGTAATCCCTGCCAAAAGTGCATCTGTACCTGCAATTAAGATGTTCGCTGTAAACCCTGCTGTTACCCCGGCAAACCCGGCGCACATTCCTGCAATCGGATTTCGCCCTAAGGAATAGAATACCATCGCTGCAAGCGGAGGTATAATAATCATTGCTGCATCTGAAGCGATGTTACCGAGAACAGCAGCAAAAATAATTGCGTACGTAACAAGTGCAGTTGGTGCACGCATAATCGTCGCTTTCATAAGCGTATCAAAAAGACCGACTTGTTGCGCAAGCCCAATTCCGAGCATCATCGTTAAAATTAACCCTAATGGCGCAAAACCGGTGAAGTTCGTGATCATTGATTCAATCATGAACAATACACCTTCGCCAGAGAACAAGCTCTTCGCTTCAATGGTTTCCCCGCTCATCGGATGTTCAACAGAGACGCTGAACAGACTAACAATCCATGAAATGATAATAATTGCGACTGCTAGATAAACAAATAAGATAAATGGGTGGGGTAACTTATTCCCAAGCCATTCAACTCGGTTAAGAATTCGATTCATCACCGATGAAGAATTTGGTTGCATAGCAATTCACCTCGATGATTTTAGTGTGAAATTTTCGTTGGTGTAATCCCTTCTGGGATTGGACATTCGTACGGCTTACCGCCTAAATGTTCGTTTAACTCTTCTTTAGCCATTGCAATCTTCTCTGGGTGGTGAAGCAATTGAGCCGCTGTTCCTGACATTAACTTCGCCGCATAAAGCATCCCCGTCATTGCATACGACGTCTTCCCTTGTGCGACCATTTGCCACGTGTGCATCGGCGTTCCAAAGGCGTAACACGTTGTATAGCACTGTACCGTTGGGGCAATCGCACTCACATCGCCAACATCCGTAGAACCTGCTAGACGCTTCTCGCCAGGTGTTGATGGAATGGCTAGTTCTGGTAGATCTGTTGGTAGTGATTCTGAAGATACCTTTCGCACTTCTTCAACGGCGCTTTGTTGCTCACTTTCACTCAACGTGTCGTAGAATTTTTTTGCAAGTGCTTTTTCTTCATCTGTAAATTTCGGTTCATCAAACGCTGCCATTTCGTTGTTCATCACTTCTTCAAGCGTGTGATTTCGAACATAGTTCGTACAAGCTTTGTCAAAACGGACGTCCAATTCAGTTTCCGTCATAAGTGCCGCACCTTCGGCAATCTTTTGAACACGCTCGAATACATTCTTCGCCTTTTGAACCGTCGTTCCACGCATTAAGTAAAGAACTTCCGCCTCCGGCTGCACAACATTTGGTGAAATACCACCTGTGTTCGTAATGGCATAATGCAGTCGGGATGTTTCTTCAATATGTTCACGTAAATAATTAGAGCCAATATTCATTAATTCAACCGCATCTAATGCACTTCTACCAAGGTGCGGGCTCGCTGCTGCATGCGAAGCTTTGCCTTTGAACTTAAACGACACTTGATAATTTGCCAATGTCTCAAACGCCCAAACGGTATTGAATGTTCCAGGGTGCCAAGTAATGGCTGTGTCAATGTTATCGAAAACACCTTCACGAGCCATAAAGGTTTTGCCTGAGCCACCTTCTTCTCCAGGGCAACCATAGAACTCAATGGTGCCTGGCAAGTTGTTTTCAACCATATAATCTCGTGCAGCAATGGCTGCCGCTAATGCAGCCGTTCCTAGCATATGGTGACCACAGCCGTGTCCATTTCCACCTTGAATCTTCGGAGAATAGCTTGTCTCGTTTTCAACTTGGCTTAAATCTGAAAGCGCATCGAATTCCCCAAGAAACGCAATAACCGGTGCACCACTTCCATAGCTCGCACGAAACGCTGTATCAATGTTAGCAATGCCACGATCAACATTGAACCCTTGTGATTCAATATAATCCGCTAATGTTTTCGAAGATTGCTCCTCTTCAAAGCGAAGTTCTGGAGTATCCCAAATCTGTTTGGCGATTCTTTCGTATTCAGACCGATTATCGTCCATATGTTTTGTTATGAATTGCTGTACTGACATACACAAAACCCCTTTTTATTAACAGAAAATTGTTGTTGTTAATTCATTTTTGAATAGTAAGCGATAAATTAAAGTTATCCTATCATAAAGATTAGTTTAGTGAAACAAATCAGGTGAATTAGTAATATTATGAACTGTCTATTAACTATCGGAATATAGCATCATTACGCTCTAACTAAGGAAAACAAGAAAAATGAATTGTAGCTTTTCTGACACGCTTTTTTAACTTCACTCCGTCTTTTCAAAGCAAATAAATAACGAACGCACAAAAACAAACACACCATAAACACTTCGGTGCGTTTGTTAATTTTACACACCTAAAATTCGTGCATTTTGTAAATATTGACTCGCTTTTTTTGCAGTGCTTTTTAGTTCAACTTTAATCTCTTCCATATTGTTTAGAATGGTATTGCTATCACCAACGACACTCAAACACACATCTGTCTCTTGTTGACTATGAAAAAAAGGTACTGAAATTGCTGAAATACCTGTTTCCATTTCTTCTAAACAATAAGCAATTTGTTCTTTTCTTACCTTTTGTAATTCATCACTCAATGCGCTTGCATCACGAATTGTATGACTTGTGAATACCTCATAAGGCTCCTCACCTGCCATCTTTATAAATTCTGATTCTGATTTATAGGCAAGAATTGCCTTAGCAGATGAAGAACAATGAGCGGGCATTTGTTGACCGACTCGTACAAAATAGTTGTTTCGAATGTTTGAAGGTTGATATGAATAAATGCAATACACTTGGTTTGCTTGGTATTTACTTAAATAGGTGTATAGCCCAGTGACTTTTGCAACATCTTTGCAATAAGTTCTTAACCATTCACTAGGATCTTGACTTTGAATAAAACGACTCCCCCACTGCATTGCTCGAGGTCCTAAATAATAATTTTTAGTAACCTCGTTTTGTGCGACGAGTTCCTTTTCAACCATGTTTTTCAGCATTCGATGCAATGTACTCTTACTAATCTCACTATCTCGTGACAATTGACTAATTCCAATTCCATCCACTGTCGCTTCGCTCACGCAATCCATTACAATCGTAAAACGATCTAACCACTCCACAGTTTCACCTCCACACAAATTCAAGACCACCGTTCTCCTTACAGGAACACTCTACAATTAACCTACACTATAAGTTAATCATTTAGAAAAATCTACCTCTGGAAATTATCGTTAACTGCCTCGTTTTATACGTAATAAAATCTAAGTTGATATAAAATCTTACAATCATCTAGACATTTTCAGAAATTTAAGTTAAGTTAAATTCACATTAAGGGAATGTCGTTCCTTTGAATGGAACGATGAGAAGGAGGTACCAAATGACTGACTCTGAAATTTTTGTATCAACGACTTTTTCTGTCGCTGCTCGCTGTGACAAAACCAATGCATTCGGAGCCATTGTTACAACGAGTAGCCCTGCTGTTGGAGCAAGAGTCATACAATGTCAAAGTGATACAGGAATTGTTCTCTCACAGAACATGACAGACCCAAGGCTTGCACGAATTGGAATGACTATTTTACAAGATCGGTTTGACGCTTCATCAGCTCTTCGAGCTATGAAAGCAGCAACCCCATACCCAGAATACAGGCAGTTAGCGGTGGTCGACAAAGATGGTCATTCTGATGCATTTACCGGAGAAAATGCTTTTGGCCCTCACGCTGGTCACTATTGTGAAAAAAATGTTGCAACCGTTGGCAATTACCTTAGCAACCCTGAAATACCTAAATCAATGGCAGAACAATACCTAACAAATCATCACTTATCTTTTCCAGATCGTCTACTAGACGCAATAGAGATCGGTTTTAATCTAGGTGGAGAAGTGAAAGATGAGAAATCAATCGCTCTTGTCATTTACACCGATACCACATTCCCATATATTGATTTACGTGTCGATTGGAGTGACGATCCTCTCAATTCTATGAAAAACCTATGGGAAGTATGGCGAAACCACGCAGATACCTATCGTCAAAAGGCTTTGAATCCAAATTTATAGTTTGTTGTCTACATAAACCACAAATAACGTTTAGTAATTTGACTTGAAAAATACCGTTCTATCAATCACGTAAAGTATAGAAGGGATGATCGTGAGATGACTAAGATTGACACGTTAATTACTCATGCAGATTTGTTTACGATGGCGGGTGAAGGTGTTGGGTTTGTTGATGACGGAGCAATCGCAATTGCCAATGGAAAGATTGTTGAAGTTGGTGTTACGAAAGACTTAATTCAACAGTATTCACCTTCTGAAACGATCAATGCCTCAGGAAAAATGGTCTTGCCAGGTTTTATTGATGGTCACATGCATTCCTATTGGGGAACGCTTCGCGGGGTTGGACAAGACACAAAAAATTGGATGCACAAAGGGGTTGGCCCTTTCAGAAAATACCTTGACGATCAGGCGAAATTGGCAGGAAGTAAGATGAATTTGCTTGAGGGTCTAGCGGCTGGTACAACAACTTTTGCTGATTACTCAACTCCGATTCATGAGATTGCCCAATTTTTTAGCCAATTGGGGGCTCGAGCTAGACTTACAAGTCATATTCGAGAGGTCCCAGATGATGTTCAACACTTGCTTAAAGATGGTGATTTGTATCCTTTTGACGAACAAAAAGGACGAGAATCATTAGAAGAAAATGTTCGTCTTATTGAAGAGTGGCATGGATATGACGACAACCGAATTACGGCATTGCTCGGTCCGCAAGGTCCAGACTTCCTCAGTGAACGATTACTTGAGACGGTACGTCAGCTTTCCGTTGATAAAAACATCGGTATCCATATGCACGTAGCACAGAGTAAGCGTGAGACTGAACAAATAATGAATCGCTATGGTCAAGGGTCGATTGATTTTCTAGAAGAGCGAGGCTTTCTGAATGAGCGACTCATTGCTGCTCACCTTACAGAAGCCAATGATGAAGAAATTGACCGTCTCGCCAAAGCAAAAGTCTCCATGATTTTATGTTCCGGTTCCATTGGAGTCATCGCTGGTCGAGTCCCTCCCGCAGCACAATTTATAAAAGCTGGTGGATATGTAGGACTTGGGAGTGACCAATGCTCAGGAAACAATTGCAATCAAATGATTAATGAAATGAAATTAACTGCTCTCTTTAATAAAATCATTCACCAAGACCCTGAAGTGTTTCCCGCCTATCAAGTATTACGAATGGCAACAATTGAAGGTGCACACGCCCTTGGGATTGGTCAAGACGTGGGATCACTTGAACCTGGAAAAAAAGCCGACTTGCAGTTCATTGATTTGAGTCATAAAACGATGCAACCCGTCATTAAAGAACCAATGCGTAACCATATCCCAAACCTAATTTACTCTGCGCGAGGCAATGAAATTGAACGGGTGATGGTGAGTGGTAAGACACTTTATTACAAAGGAAGTTATACAACCGTTGATGAGGAAAAAATAATGTATGAGTGTCAGCAGGAAGCCAATCGCATTACGAGCAAAATCAGCCCTGAAGATTTTGCAATTTCAAAAAACGCATCTTATATGAGCCTATGCCAACTATAATTAACTTGGGGGTAAAACGATGATTAAGACGAGAAAATCGACGATGGCCTTGTGGTTAAGTGCGCTAGCATTAACGACCGCTTGTGGTAACAGTGAGAGTGAATCGTCAAATACAGAAAGCGAGTCTGCAAATGACCAAGAAGCAACAGTTGACGACGTGGAATCAGGAGGAACATTGAACTTAGGCTATGGAACAAACCCAGCTACGCTTGATCCTCATATTACACCACATACAGCTACACGAGATGTGAGTCGCCATGTATTTGAACAATTACTTGCCATTGATGAAGACTATGAAGTCCAACCGTCATTAGCGGAGCGTTTTGAGGTTAGCGATGATGGACTCGTGTATACATTTATTCTACGTGATAATGTTACTTTCCATAATGGAGAACCGATGCTTGCTGAAGATGTTGTCGCTTCAATGGAGCGTTGGTTAACCCAATCTAGCCAAGGCCTCGCAAACTTTCCAGATGCAACGATGGTAGAGGTGGATGAGAACACTGTTGAGTTACATTTACAAGAGGCAACTCTTATTGGACCAAACATTCTTGCTGATGTTGCGCCACTACCTGCAATTATGCCAAAAGAGATTGCTGAAGAAGCAGGAACAGCAAGCATTAGCGAGTATATCGGCACGGGTCCCTTCCAGTTAGAAGAGTGGTCAATAGATCAACATGTTCATTTAACAAAATTTGAAGACTACCAATCGCCTGAGGGAGAAGCTAGTGGTCTAGCTGGAGAAAAAGAGGCGCTTGTCGACGAAGTGTTTTTTAACTTTATTACCGATGCCTCCACGAGGGTCAATGGAATTACAACTGGGGAGTATGATATTGCATTTAACCTTCCGTTAGATAGCTCTGACCAAATTGATGCGTCTGACGGTGTTGAACCGTTTTTAAGTGATGGGGGCATTATGGCTTACGTGTTCAACAACGATCAAGGACCACTGAGCGATCACACACTTCGCCATGCAGTCAATACTGCGGTTAATATGAACGATGCACTCATGTCCGCGTATAGTGATGATCGTTTTTATAGTCTTGACCCCGCACTTGCAAACCCTAATCAATCACACTGGTATAGTGAGGCTGGCTCAGAAAACTACAATCAAAATGACATTGAAGCCGCGAAGACACTCGTGGAACAATCTGAGTATGCGGGAGAAGAGGTTGTTATTTTAGCAACAAGTGAAGTGGATAACTTATACAATATTGCCATCTATACACAACAAGCGCTAGAAGAAATTGGGCTTAATGCATCACTGAGCGTCTATGACTGGGCTTCCTTTGAAGAAGCACGTGATAACCCAGAAAACTTTGACCTGTTCGTTGTTGACTTTGCTGTTCGCCCAACCCTCCATCAATACCCATTCTTAAGTTCTGAGTCGAGTTATCCTGGTTGGACAGAAAGCGATGAGATTGATGAGGCGCTAAAGAACATTACACAAGCAAGTACAATTGAAGATGCACAACCGTATGTCGACGAATTACAACTTGCGGTATGGGACTACTTACCAATCAGTAAAATCGGTAACAAACAAAACTTCGTCGCACATCGTGAATCTATTGAAAACTATCGTGATTTAATTGGACCGATATTATGGAACGTTACAAAAGATGAATAGGGAGAACCCCGTAGGGGGTTTTTTCTATTCATCGATAGAAGAAATTTAGAATTGAGGTGACTGTAATGCAAGCATCGACGTCACGCATTGAATCGTATTTTTGCAAGTTAAATGGAACTCCGATCTCAACAAATCAGAGCATGAACCGTCTTGCCTATACCGAAGATGAGCGCAGAGCTCATCACACCTTTTCTGAACTAGCCGTTTCTTTAGGGATGACTGTTCAAACAGATGCTGTTGGCAATACGATCGCTCGATTAAAAGGAAGTGATGATACTCAACCTGTCGTTGCCATCGGTTCGCATCTCGATACTGTAAGAAATGGCGGGCAATTTGACGGAACCGCAGGAGTCGTCGCGGGCTTGGAAGTCGTAGCCCTTTTCAATGAACATCGTATCCAACCTCACCATCCTATTGAACTGATTGCTTTTGTAAGCGAGGAATCTTCACGTTTTGGCGTCGCTACGCTCGGCAGCAAAGCGATGATCGGGGAATTCCCAATTGATAAGATGTCGACACTAACTGACCAAGATGGCGTCAGCCTAGCAGAGGCACTACGCCGATGTAAGTTAAATCCTGAAGTTGTTGAAAAAGCCTGTCGTTCAAAGACAGACATTAAATCGTTTTTTGAATTACATATTGAACAAGGCCCTGAGCTCGAAAGCTTAGACGTTCCCGTTGGAATCGTAAACGGGATTGCCGCACCTACACGATTAAAACTGACGTTTCAAGGTCAGGCAAACCATACCGGTACAACTTCGATGATGCGAAGAAAAGACGCACTCGTCGCTGCTTCTGAAATGATTTTATTCGTAGAAGACGCTGCCAAGCTTGAGGCCATCAATAAAACGGTAGCCACCGTTGGGATTTGCGAAGTAACTCCTGCCTCTATGAATGTGATTCCTGGTGAAGTCACGCTTTACGTTGATATTCGAAGTACAAGTATGGTTTCCAAGCAACGCGTACACCAACAAATCCGCAAAAAAGCTTATGTGATTGAGCAGTACCGAGGTGTGACCTGCGAGATTGACGTTCTAAGTAAAGAAATTCCCATTGTCATTGAACGTCATATCCAAGAACGATTACAGAGTGCTTGTGAAGAAATCGATATTAATTATGAAAACATGCCAAGTGGTGCTGGTCATGATGCGATGAACATGGCTAAACTCTGGCCTACTGGAATGATTTTTGTCCCATGCAAAAATGGTGTCAGTCATGACCCAACCGAATACTCAACGGTAGAACAAATTGCAGCAGGCACAAACGTCTTAATTACTGCCATTAGGCGAGAAGCATCACGCTAACAAGATCAACTAACCATTCAGGAGGCGTTCACCATGACAACATGGGATATGAAAATAGAAAATGGTACGATTGTGACAGATACTGAGCAATACAAAGCAAACATCTACATTCGTGAAGGAAAAATTAGCGCAGTGACTCATGAACAACTTACAGGGGATAGTCTCGAAACGATTGACGCTACTGGTCATTACGTTTTTCCAGGTTTTATTGACACCCATATTCATTCAAGGGATCCAGGTCCAACGTATAAAGAGGATTTTATTCATAGCACTCGCGCTGCAGCAGCCGGGGGAATTACAACGGTATTTGAAATGCCGAACACTTCCCCACCTGTGAATCACGCTGAGAACTTTGATCGTCAAGTCGAAAATTTAAGCAAAAAAGCATTTGTAGATTTCGCACTTTGGGGAATATGTGTTGGAGATTTAAACAATCAACACTTACCTTCACTTCAACAAAAAGGCGTTATTGGGTTCAAATTTTTTTGGGGGTACGCAGTACACGCAAAAACATACCAGCTCATGTACAACTACAAACCTGGAATGGAAGACGTTATTCCTCCATTTCAAGATGGTGACGTATATACGATGATGCAAGAAGTACAGAAGACGGGCGAAGTATTCGCAGTACATGCTGAGAATAATGATCTAATTCAAACATTAACCGAAAAAGTAGAAGCTCGCGGAGGTAAAAGTTATGAAGACCTCATCGCAACACGACCAGCTCTTGCAGAAGTACTTACTGTTAAAACCGGCATTGAGCTCGCACGTGAAACCGGTGTGCGTTTCCATGTGTTACATATTAGTTCAGGTGATGCACTTGACCTCATTCGAGATGCCCAAGCGGAAGGGTTACCTATCACTGTAGAGACATGCCCACACTATTTGTTTTTGAGCAATGAAGACTTCGCTCGTGTCGGACCACATATGAAAGTATACCCACCCGTTAAATACAAAAGCGATCAAGAGCGCATTTGGCAAGGGATTACGGATGGAACGATTTCTCACGTTTGTTCAGATCACGCTCCTCATACCGAAGAAGAAAAAAATGGGGGACTTTGGTCAATTCCTGCTGGCATGTGCGGAGTCGAGACACTAGTACCCCTTATGTTACAAGGCGTTACTGAAGGTAAACTCTCATTACAAGACGTTGCCCGTTTATTATCTGTTACACCTGCCAAACTTTTTGGTGTGCATCCTCAAAAAGGGTGCCTCACACCTGGAAGCGATGCGGACATTACAATTGTTGATATGAACAAAGAAAGAACGATCGACCGAGAACAACTGCACAGTAAAAGTAAAGTGACCGCGTATCATGGCAAAAAAATAAAAGGCTGGCCAGTTCAAACGATCGTTCGTGGTCAGATGGTTATGAATGATGGGAAGCTCTTTGGAAAACCAGGTCAAGGCAAACTTATCACAAAAAAGAGAAAGCAATCGTTACCGTTTAACTAACAAAAACAGGGTCTAGTATTTATTGAACTAGACCCTGTTTTTTATTGCAATTTTTATCTTTGCACGACATTGTTTAAACCTTCACTTCCTCACCGACTCGATACTGTTCTACACCTTCCACGTAGGTTGCGATTACTTGGATGTCTTTAAGTTGCTCTTCTTGGACAACAAACGGGTCATGCGAGACGACCATAAAGTCGGCTTTCTTTCCTACGGTTAATGTACCACGCTTGTGTTCATCGAAATTGCCGTATGCAGCATCAACCATGTAAGCACATAATGCGTCGTATACAGATAAGCTTTCGGTACGATCGGTTTTCGTTCCGCTACTCGTCGTGCGCGTAACGGCTGTGTAGACACCAAGAAAAGGGTTCCCTTCCGTTACTGGCAAATCGGAATTTCCAGGAGCTACAATCCCGTATGCTTTGAACTTCTGGTGTGGAAACGCGCGCTTTACGCGTTCGTGTCCTAAATTGTTCACGTAGCCATCACCAATACTATAGAGGAAACCGATGGAAGAACCCGCAATAATGCCAAGCTTTTGCATTCGCTTTAGGTGATCTTCTGTTGGTAAGATCGCGTGTTCAATACGGTGCCTCTCTATATGTGGATACTTCTGTATCTCTGCATATTCGAACGCTTGAAGCGCCATTTCAAGTGCACGCTCACCGATGGCATGAACAGAAATTCGCAAATTATTTTGAATCGCTTTTTTGAAGCGGTCATTTAATTCACTCTGTTTCAAGTAGACAATTCCGTAATTGTTAGCTGTCCCTTCAAAAGGTTCAGCTACCGCTGCCGTTTTGCCTCCAACACTTCCATCGATCATAAATTTAATGCCTTGAACGTTTAATTGCTCATTACCAAAGCCAGATTCAATGCCTAAGGTCGTGATTTCTTCTTGCAATCCTGTCCGGCTCATTTGCGTACGTCCCCATAACCACATGCCAACATTTAAGCGTAGTCGGTTTTCTTTTTGTAGTTGCTGGTACACTTTGAACTCTTCTTTGCCTGTTGCCATGTCATTGATCGTGGCAATTCCCCAACTTAGGAAAATCTCTTCGGCAATTTTCCAGGCCCGCTTCGTGTCTTCAATTGAATACGTTGGTGTCTTAAATACACTCATCGCGTCTTCCATCACATAACCTGTTAACGTTCCAGATTCATCGCGCTCAAACGAACCACCTTCAGGGTCATTCGCATCAAGTGCAATCTCACTCGATTCAAAGGCCTTCGTATTCACCATGGCGTTGTGTACACACGTCCGAAGCAAGAACACCGGATGTTCAGGCGCAATTTCATCAAGATCCGCCATCGTGACAAAACGCTTTCCTTCCATTAAATTCTCATCCCAACCTGCTCCAATGATCCACTCGCCCTTTTGCTTTTTGGCGACTTCTTCTTTAATTGCTTTAATTACGGCTTCACGATTCGGGGTTATTCTCGGTCTAAGATCCAACTCTAGTTGTTTTTTTGCAAAATCAAGAGGGTGAGCATGACTTTCGATAAATGCCGGTAGCACCGCTTTCGAATCGGCATCGTAGACTGCTGTGTTCGAGCCTTTCAATTCATCAATCTTATCAATAGATCCTACCGCAAGGATGCGTCCATCTTTTACAGCAAAACTATCAGCATGATCTCCTTCTACTTCCATTGAATAAACCTTCGCGTTTGTGACGATTAGATCTGCAACTAACTTCATAGCGCTTCACTCCTGTTCGCACTTTGATTTAGGTTACTCGTCATGAATGTGACCGCAAACAACACAATAATAGACAGTGGTAACCCGACAAAAACTGGATGTAAACCAAATGGATGATCGAGCAATTGCCAACCAATCGCGGTTGCTAGACCACTCCACATGGAAGCGAGACCAGCAACCTTCGTGACGCCACCCCAGACAAGACCGACCATAATAGGAGCTAGCATCCCCGACACAAGCATAGCGGTTCCCGTTACCCACAAACTGACAAGTTGCGGGATATATAGTGCTAATAAAAGCGCAATGACGGATACAATTCCAACACTAACGCGACTATAAAATAGCATTTTTTGATTACTTGGGTTCTTCACTCTCGGACCAATAATGTCATTTACAATTGACGAAGCACCTGAGATGAAGAATGAGTCAGCCGTTGAAATTACGGTTGCAAGTAACGCAAGAATCATCAGTAATACGAGTGGGAATGGGAAGACTTCTCCGACCACTTCATAGTAAACGAGTGAAGGGTCAATCGTCATATTCAACCCATGTAAACTCATAATTCCTATTAAGACGACAACGATGCCTGTTAATGTCATCAGAACAATTGAAATCCAATAACCGACGTTCATCGTTTTTTCAGAACTTGCTGCCCAGAAACGTTGCCATAAATCCTGACGTACACATTGATACGCTCCGATTGTAAGTAAGAAAACAAAAATTTCCTGCGTCGGTAAACTAGTGAGCGATAACATCCAGCCGTCTCCAGCTTCTCTTGCATTTTGCTCAACATTTTGCCATCCACCCGAATAATACATCACAACAAAGAAAAGCAGGAAGATTCCGACGGTTTGAACGGTCCCGTGAATTGCATCTTGTAAGACGACAGCTTTTAACCCGCCAAAATACGTTTTAATTGTAAGCAAAATCCAACCAATAATAATTCCGACAGTAAAATTTACATCCATCGTAAAACTTAAAATGGTTGCAATCGAGACGAATTGCATTCCGGTAATGGAACAGTACGCCATTAATACGGCAATCACGGTTGGAAGCCGTGCTTTTTCACCGTAACGAAGCGCTGCAAAGTCGCCGAGAGTGACCATGTTATGCTTCTCACCGAGCCTACGAATTCGCTTCGCAAAGAATAACACGAGCACAACGGAGAAAATAAAGATCCCGATGTTCGCCCATTGTTGGCCCATTCCGATTTCATACCCACTCGTCATATAACCGAGTAAAATCGACCCACCGATTGCTGTCGCAACAAACGTAAGAATAAGTGAAAACATTCGCACGCCACGACCAGCAACATTATAATCATCGTAGGTTTTGACACCTCGACTTACCCATATACTAAAGCCGAACAAAAAGAAAAAGTACACAATTACAGCAATCGTAATGATCATCATTTCTTGATCGTTAAACATGGAAGTCATCCTTTCACTCTTTGGAGCGTTTTGTTTTGATCATTCACTATTGCTATATTCCATGCAGATTGTGTAGATTCCTTCGCTTTTTTGTCAAAATCACACTTTATTCTGTTAAATTTCCTGACAAACTAAAGTGATCACTCGCTAATCCGTGACTAATGTCACCTCTTCTTCCATTCCTTGTAAAAGGTCGTACGTATGAAGTGTAACTGTTGGCTTTTTTTGATAACCACTTTGATCACGTTTTGTATAATATAGCTGATCATCTTGCAAGAGAATGTTCCCAACAGCTGAACCGATGTTCAACCGTTCACCTTCATAAACGAGATCATAATCATAGTTCTCATTGCTATTCGGGTTCATAATGGTCTGGTAGAGCAGTTCATCTTCATAAATCACTGATTGACTAACGTCGACTTCCGTTTCTTCACCTGACAATAATTCAACTTCTTTTGTATTCGGATCAAACAGGTACGAACGTGAAACAGAATCGAAAATTGAATCTGCCGTTCGTTCTTCTAGTTCATAATCATCATACATCGTTACAACAAATTGTCCTTCATCTAGCACTTGATGAACCGTCATCGCTCGATCAAAGATTCGAGTCAATGAACCGTCTTCTTCAACTTTAAAAAAACCCTCATCTAACGGTTCAAAGCCTTGCTCAGGCTCAACTCCTTGCGACACTTGAATTCCACCTGTATAAAGCTCATCATTCGTTTCATCATAGACAAGCTGATTGAGTACTCCTCTTGCCTCAACAATGACGTCACCTGCATCATTGATAATTTCGCTCGTTCGAAGTTGATTTTCTCCTTCTCCTGCTGGTTGATCATCATAGCCTGTTGTATGAATAAACAATACTTCGTCTCGTGCAAAGGCAAGATCAAAGAATTGATAGCCAGGATCAGCTTCATAGATTTTTTCCTCATCGACAAACACTATTTCCAGTCCCTCATGCTCTAATGCATACAACAATTGATCACTTTGAACGTCAAACTCCCCTGTAAACCGCGGACCATCGTCTTCGTTCGTTTGAATGTAACCAACGATCGCTAATGATAAGACAATACCGGTCATCACGCCGAGTAACAGGAGTATATTGGTGAACTTCATCCTTGGAACCTCCTTCCTCTACGGTCTAAACGGCCAGAAAAACCGTACAATTTCCATTGGCACAATCTCAAACCAAAGACTTGCAATCGGCAATGTCCCAAACAAAAAGACGAACAGCGTAATAACGGTACTGATAATCATCGCTCGCTTCGTTCGTTGTAGAAGTTTTGCTTGCAACACGTAACTTAGTGCCCATACGACGATCGGCAACGCGTAATTGAGCAAAATAATGTTCAGGCCAACAAAAATCATTGCACCGAAGCTCATCGTTACATTAATCGCAGCAATGATAAAACCTGTCGTTAATTGCAAACTATGAAAATAACGCCTAGTCTTAACTTCTTTCGATGACTCGTTGTACGATAGCGTCGTCAGATAAATGAGTGCAATATTCAATAAAATCAAGACATAAAACAACACATGAAATGACGTTGCTTGCGTATAAAGGCCTGTTAGACCAAACAAAATAAACAGCAACAAATGCACCAACAATGCCATGTTCATCCACAGTTTACGTCTAAGCACAAATCGCTGGTTTAATGATAAAACGAGCACCGCTATTTGCCCGATAAAGATCGTAAATAATGAATAGACTGCCATTTGTTCAGATACGACGATATGGACAAACAGTGCACACATCCATAAAAACGAACCAAACACAAATCCAAGAAACATCTCTCTTCGAAAAGGGAATTTCGCTTGTTGAATTTGATCTCCTAGGACCGACTCTTTGCCAAACTCAGTCATGGCTTCCTCCTCTGCTTCCTTTTCAGATTTGCCATTGCTCATTTTATCTTCTTTCAGATCTTCAAGATGAGCGAGCAACTCTTCATACAAATCCTCATGTTCAGCGCGACTCCCGTCCGTTTGCTGGACGATCCGCGCTACAAAACTCGGAAAACTACTCATGAGACTCACTCGTCCGTTGGACGAGATCGTTTAATACGCCCCAATCCGCACGCTTTTTCTTGAGCTCCCGTACACCATCTTCAGTAACCTGATAATATTTTCGTCGCTTCCCGCTACTATCATTCCAATACGATTCGATCCAGCCTTTTTTCTCCATACGTTTCAATGATGGGTAAAGTGTGCCTTCACTCATTTGGTATGACTCATCACTAATCGAGCGCAACTTTTTTGTCATTTCGTAACCATATAAGTCTTCTTTCGCAATGAGTGAAAGTAAGATCAAATCAATATTGCCTTTCATCATTTCTTTATCCATCGAATAACCTCTTTTCTTCATACCTCGTATTACAAAGTATAGACATAGCAATGTATGAAATTCAACAGTGACTTGTCAGTCGTTTAACCAATCCTTTAGAACTTTTGCACAAAAGGTCAGCAACATCTCAAGAAAAAAATTGGTCATGTCTGCTGTAGAGTGCACACAAATAATCCGGTAGCGTAGTAGTATCTAGATTTTGTTAAAAAAGGAGGGACACCAATGCAAAACCGTACATATGGCTATGTTCATCCACAGTCAACATCGGTGACGCAGCTACGCGGACAATATGTGACGGGTTTTTCAGTCGGTATTTTATATTTGGATGATTGCTGGTACCCAACTGTACCAGGCAATGTCGCGAATTTAAGTACATACCCATTCCCGGTCATGCCTAAGAAAGTCCCGAACTGTACGACGATGAAACTACTAAACGGTGATGAAGGTTTACTCGAAACCATTGTGAACACCGCAAAGGAATTGGAAAAAGAAGGAGCGAGGGCCATCACATCCGCTTGTGGTTTTTTGGACGGTTCCAAAAGGAAGTCGCGGCAGCGGTCGACATTCCGGTTTACTTATCTAGCCTCATGCAAGTTCCTTGGCTTCTTGCAGGGTTAAAACCTAATAAAAAGGCCGGTATACTCACCGCTTACGAAAAAGGAATTTCACCAGAGCTTCTAGAGAATTGTGGCATCCATGATCCGTCTTCGATCCGCATCCAAGACTTAAGTGATTTAACAGAATTTTCATGCATTATTGAAGATCGTGGAACATTTGACCACGCCGCTCTTGAACAAGAAGCCGTAACAGCAGCCGAGTCTCTCGTTGACGATGACGTTGCTGTCATTCTACTTGAGTGTAGCGATTTGCCACCGTATGCGCATGCGATTCAACAAGCAACATCTCGACCTGTGTACGACTTTATTACGCTTATTCATTGGATGCACTATGCGACCACGCAAAAACCTTATTACGGATTTATGTAAGACATTTCAACAAAGGAGAGGCTTACATGAAAGATGGATTAACGTTTGCATTCGCGGTCGTTGGGGTTGTTGTTGGAGCTGGAATTGCATCAGGACAAGAAATCATGCAGTTTTTTACGTTTTTCGGATGGGTTGGAGGAATTGGTGCTCTGATTGCCACAGGACTTTTTATGTTCCTACTAACGAGTGTGATTCGAATTGGAAGCGAGATTAACGCGAAATCCCACTACCGCGTGCTGCAATATTTATGTGGAAAGTACTTAGCTGTGTTTGTTGATTTATTTCTGACTTTTTTCTTATTTGGAATCTTGGTCATCATGATTGCAGGTGGCGGTTCCCTATTTGATCAACAATTTGGATTGCCTGTTTATTTAGGTAGTTTTGTAATTACGGTACTTACAATCGCAACACTGTTTCTAAATTTCAAAGGCATTCTTTACGTACTCGGGGTCTTTACACCAATTATGTTCATTTTGCTCGTTGCCATGTCCGGATACTCTGCGGTTACGACGGAGTATTCATTTGAACAATTTATGCAACTCCAACAACCAGAATCTGCAGCAACGTTTCACTGGTTGCTTGGTGCTTGCTTGTTCGTCTCAAACTGTGTTGCGGCTAGCTTTCCGATGCTCTCAGTTATGGGGGGTTCTACGAAAAACAAAAAAGCACTGTTCATCGGAGGAATGGTCGGAGGTTTAACACTCGGCTTACTAACATTAATGATTCACATTTCGATCTTCTCGAACTTCCATTTAGCCGCAAATGTGGCGATGCCGACGTTAATCATCGCATCTGACTTTATGCCGCTGACCGCTTTAATCTTTGTCGTCTTAATCTTCGGGATGATCTTTAATACTGCCGTTGGGATGCTCTATTCATTTACGAGTCGAATGATGCGTCCTGGCACAATGAAGTTCAAATTGTACGGAACATTGTTCGGCTTTCTTGCCTTCGGAGCAAGCTTTGTCGGCTTCACAGACCTCGTGAACATTCTCTATCCAATCACAGGGTTAATTGGTTTTATTCTGATGGGCGCCATTACGATTAAGGCGATTTCTAGAAAGAAGCCGACCGACCTTCCAGATCAAAAGCTCGAAGTATAGAACAAGGTCCTCCAAAACTTTTGGAGGACCTTAGTTTTTATTCTGCCGACTGTAATTCCTTAACCACTTCTTCTCTGTACTCTCGGTTTTCTAGAAATTGCTGTACGAATGTAAAGTAATTCCGGTTTAATTTAAACCTCTCCCACGCGTTTAAGTTATCGGTGAACATTGCCCACTGCACGGAATCACCGTCGACTGTAGTCAAGAACCTTGGTTCATTTAGCACAAATGCCGTTGAACCACCTTTCCCACCCATCATCGTATATCCTTCTGGTGCGTCGTACATATCAGATAAAATCGACATGAAATAGTCGGAGGTTTCCTCATCCGCCCACTCCCCAGTTTGCACCTGATTTAGCCATCGACTGTATTCAGCTGTCGTAGAAGAAGGCAACCAGTCTGACCAAAACCGTTGGTCTCCTAGTCCTGCAGTAAGGCTCATTTCACTTGCATCCAATTGCTTATTCACAATCAATTGATGCGTTTCAAATACCTGTTCTTCATAGTCTTCAAATGACAAGTCTTCCAGTTCCCCATCATATTCTTGAATTACGATTAATCCACTGACAAAAGGAATTAGATTGTCATGATTTCCCAAGCCCCATTCGGCAATCCGTTCATTCACATGATCTATGCCTAATCGCTCTAGAAGATAATCCGTATTTGCATTTGAACTAAATGAAATCATCCCTCGAACAACTTCTTCTAACGAAACGGTGTCTTCGCCTACATCTTCCAACCATACAGGGTGTGCACCACCATCCGTATCAGGAAAGTAGAATTTCTCAAGATCTACAATCTCGATTTGTTCATCTGGATCGATGTTCCCCGAAGTCACTTCCTCAGCGAAAACACCTGCAATAGTCATTTTGGCTGTACTCGCTAAAGGAATATTCATGTCTTCATTTCGACTCACAACAACTTCATTATTCACTGCATAATAAAAAGAAGTAGTAGGATCTGTTTTTATGTAATTCACGACAAAGTCTACGTCTTCTCTTAGTACGTAATAAGCTAAACCACCAATGATCATGGCAAGAACACCTAACGTAATGATGCCTGCTTTCGTATACGTGTTCCGATCCAAGAGGATAGACATGACGACCATGATTCCTATACCTAATAGTAAATTAACATTTAATAATAAGACCGCTAAAAATATAACGATGGCTACAATCGTTGATCCAAACGCGCTAATATACCCCCACGTGTTCCGATTTTTCTCTTTGCGCAACGGAATTAGACTAAGAATGATGAATACTAAAAATGCGAAGATTGTTATCGTTGGCATGATTGTTTCCTTCCTTATGTTATTTCTAAAAACAGTAATTGAGTATACCATAGATACTGGCTTTGTACATTTTTGCTTAGTATAGCTAGCTTAGTTCAAATCAGGTTAACCTCAATTAAAACCTCTTCCAGCAAAAAATGACGTTGGGCTGCTCAACGCTAAGCAGCCCAACGCCATTCGCAATACAATCAACGTTAATAAATCGCATCTTCAATCACTAATGCATTCTCTTTAAATCGTTCAACTCGTAACGGACTCAAGTCGAGGGTGTCGTACTTCCCTTTCATAATCAATTCCGACAAGCCTCTTCCGACTGCTGGAGCTTGTTGCATGCCGTGTCCACTAAACCCAAAGGCAACGTAGTACCCTTTAGCCTCGGGGTGTTCACCGATAATGGCATTATGATCTTCTGTGTTGTGGTCATACAATCCCGTCCATCCACTCTGAAGCTTCAGCTGTTCAAACGGGCCGACACGGTGTCCGATAATTGGCCAAATGTTTTCGATGAAATCTTGTCGCTTCCAACTAAAATCCATACTTGGTACATAATCTTCGGCGTATCCACTAATAAAGTGCTCGCCTTCGTGTCTGAAATAAACGCCTGTTGGATCCATTGTGAGTGGTAGTGGGTTTTGTAGTGGCACCTCAGTGTCAAACTGGAACACACGACGCGGGAGTGAGACGACAGGTAACGGATACCCCGCTTGTTGACTCAACTGTGACGCCCAAGCACCTGCACTATTGATTACGATCGGTGCATAATACGTATCCCCATTCGTCATTTTTACCCCATTTTGAAAAACTTCATCGAGCACGAGATCTGCAACTTCATCATATACGTATTCGGCACCGAGACGTTTTGCATTTTTAATGTAGCCTTGCATGACGGAATATGGATCCAAATAACCACTCTCACTGCAATAAATTCCTCCCGCAATATCCTCCACATTCAGCTCAGGAATTCGGTTTAACAATCCCGCCTTATCAAGAATTTCAGAGTTCACACCGAGTTGGTGTTGCAACTTGAGATGTTCTTCGAACTTGCTCATCATCTCATCGGTTCCTAAAAATAAATATCCTCGTTGTTTCAAGTCAATCTCCGGATCAAAGCCATCAAATTTCATCGTTTCGTGAAAATTTTTATAAACATGTAAGCTATATTGACTCAGTTCAATATTTACTTTCGTCGTAAACAATTGGCGAATGCCACCTGCACTTCGTGACGTCGATGAATATTCATACTTTCGGTCTTTTTCAAATACGATTACTTTTCCCTCGTAGCCCGCGTTAAGTAAATGATAAGCAATGCTTGATCCGATCACACCGCCACCAACAATTAATAGATCCGCATGTTTCGAATTCATCGCCCCGCCTACTTTCTTTCATTTCTTATAACTGTACAAAACCGATCACGACACTTCTATAGCTACTCTCCACAAAAAACTCAATCGAAACAGCTGGAATATTCGTCACTTTCACGAAGGAACCTGTCAACATTTGACGAATACTATTACTTTAAAGGCAGGTGTTCGGTTTGCTAGAGAGAATTGCACAACGAATTGTTGATCAAACGACCGATATTCTCGATTATCCGATGAGCATAACCGATGAACACGGAATCATTGTCGGATGCACAGACTCTAAACGGCTCGGCACCATTCACTGTGCATCGATTGATGTGTTAAAGAAAGACCAAATTGTTCATTTCGATGAAGTGTACGCAAAGTCACTCGTCAATGTATTGCCTGGCGTTGCCGCACCGATTTACTTTAACGAACGAGCAATCGGTGTTCTCGGTATTGTCGGCAATCCTGAAGACGTGAACAACTATACGAAACTCGTAAAAAGCCATGTAGAAATGCTTTGTTACGAATCGTTTTATCAAGAAAGCGCGATCCTTGAGGCAAAAAAGCACGACACACTGATCCACCACTTACTCCATACCCCTTCAACAAATGCAGATCGAATTGAACATTATGCAACTATGATTGGCTTTGATCTTAGTCGGAGAAGATGTTGCATTCTCATTGAGTTTCAGCCGTCATCTCAAGCAAACCCTGCAATGTGGACGCATGACCACCACGTGATGCAAGAATACCTGTATGCACACGTTCTTGATGATGACCAGGACTTGCTTACACTGCTAACGCTTGATCGTTGGCTTTTATTAAAAACAACACACCTTGATGATGTGTATAAAAACAAATCGTTTCACTATCAGATTCATCGGTTCCAAGAGCATCTGCTCGAGCAATATCATATTACGTGTCAGATTTCGATCGGTCCCCTTGGACAAAGCATTACTGGCATTCAAGAATCCTTTGAAAGTGCAGAAAGAACCTTGACCGCAGGAAAACATGCAAATGAATTGAATAACATTTATCATTATGCAGACTGGGCCATTGCACTTCCTTTACTAATTGAACAATTACATCCTTACTTAGAGAAACGCCTGCACGATAACTTATCGAATCTTTTTGATGACCCGAAGTTCAACACGCTATCAGCGACATTTCTTTCGTATTGTCATCACAACATGAATTTAAGCAAAACCGCAAGGGCGCTCTATCTTCATCGCAACTCCCTCGTCTATCGTTTACAGAAAATCAAAGACATCACAGGACTTGATCTCGATCAATTCGAAGATTGCATCTTGCTTTATGTTGCACTGCGAGCAAAAAGTAACCCTGTGCTTTTTCAAGAAGGCAAAGAAAACGTCAAACAAGAGTAGCCCTACTAGTGGCTACTCTTGTTTTGATATTAATAGGTTTCCTCTGACGAAATGGTTACTTCATTAGATTGTTATTTTATACGACAGCCACTAATATACTGAATAAGATCCCATTATATATTTTCGTAATTTTTAAAAATAATATGACTATATTACTTATTTTATAGTATTATAGTCTTAACCCGAGGGAATACAATTGCGGCGGATCCGCCACTGGAAGGAATTTTCAGTGACAAAGTCGATCCGTCAACAATTCAACTTCGAGGAAATCTATCATCAGTACAACCCATTAATTAAAGCATCTGTTAAACGCACACAGATCCGAGGTTTCCATGAAGATCTAATGCAGGCAGGTTACATGGCGTTGTGGAAAGCATATGAAACACACAATCCAGAGAAAGGACCCTTCCCGGCGTACGCTAAGCTTTGCGTAAGTTATGAACTGTTGACGTACTTCAAAAGTGAGTACACCTATCAGGGCCATAACATGCCTACCGACTTCCAAGAAACATATGAAGAGCGTGGCCACGCAACAGACAGATACACAGAGGATGATTTTGGGCATTACCTCTCGCTTCTCAGCGACAAAGAACGCATATGGGCGTATGAACATTGCGTCAACGATTTGCCTCCTCGCATGATTGCAAAGAAATACAGGGTGTCTGTTTCCGCAGTGAAAGACTGGCGGAAGCGGGCAATTGCACGACTTCAAAACGTACTAAAATGACAAAAGAGTCCCTTTGCATTTCAAAGGGACTCTTTCGTATGAAGTGATTTCCTTAGTAAATCTGTCGATCATTTTCACCCATATTTCCACACCTTGTCTCATACGTATAAGTAGGAGAAGGAAGGTGTTTCGGTGAATACGTTTTTTCGTGGCTTACTCGTACTTTCACTCGCTGCATTTGTTGGTGAGTGCTTAGAACTGTTTATCAATGTTGTACTGGCTCGTGAACTTGGTGATGAGGCATTTGGAATGTATATGGCCATTTTGCCGACGATTCTTTTCGTTGTCGTACTTTCAAATATTGAATTGCCCGTATCGATCTCAAAACTCATTGCTGAGAAAGAACCAACGTATCACTGGAGCGTCCTTAAACACGCACTGAAGTTGGCATCGCTTTGGGCTGTTGTCATGATGTTCATCGCATCATGGATTTTACCTTTACTCCCTGTCTTTCATACGTACCACGTAGGGATTCAATGGATGCTTCTTCTTCTTATTCCAATCATTACGTTCTCTGCGGTTGTAAAGGGCTATTTAATCGGTGCCCAGAAGACAACAAAGATTGCAATCGCCAATCTGATGAAACGGTCACTGCAACTCGTTGGTCTCCTAATTGTGTTCCAATTGTTTTCTTTTGACAGCGACGTTGCGATTTTCATGGCACTACTTGCTTTAAAACTAAGTGAATTACTCGTTTTAGGTTACTTAATGGTCGTGTTCATTTTTAATATGAAAAAGATCAAATCCGTGAAGCAGACGACTCTCACTGGAAAAGAAGTGCGACAGAAGTTACTTGCCGTCTCCATTCCTACGACCGGGCTTAGAATCTTTCATTCCGCTTCATTTGCCATTAAGCCGTTCCTGATTACTTGGGCACTCGGAAATGCAGGCATGATTGAAAGCATCGCCGTTGTTGAGTACGGCAAGTTAGCAGGGATTGCATTCACCGTCGGCTTCTTTCCAGCGTTTATCGCCCATGCGTTACTGATCGTGCTCATCCCGATCGTTGCTGACGCTTATGAACGAAAAGACTTCGCGACATTGCACCACTATTTGAAGCTATCAATGATTGTCACCGTATTTTACGGTGCGCCCGTCGTTCTCATGTTCTATGCATTCGCAGAACCAATTACGAACTTGTTCTTTGAAGCATCATCGGCTCACATTTACTTGCAAATACTCGTTCCTTACTTTATCTTCCAATACTTTGCCACACCGCTCCAAGCTTATCTGATCGGTATTGGCTTAGTGAAAGACGCGTTCATTCACTCCTTATATTCAACGAGCATTTCCTTTGTCTTAATGATCGTCCTCGGGTCCATGCAAAGCTTGCAAATGGACGGCATTATACTCGGAATGAACATGGGCGCTGTATTGCTCACACTGCTTCACTATGTAACGATCTGTAAAAAACTCGGATTAAACGTCATGATGGGACGCCAAGAAGCGCTGTCTTCGTGAAGGTGGAATCTAAGGTGAACAACAAATGAAAAACATCGTCCACTGAATCAGGTGGTCGATGTTTTTCATTTGTAACTATGAGTAGAGCTTTGACTTATAAAAAATTAGCAACGCTGAAAAACGTAAGAAGCCCCAGAATAACTCCGGTCGTTGTGACAACCGTTTTCTTATCCAGTGGACCCCGGCTAATTCGTATTTCCATTAATGGAATTAAGACCAGCATTGTTGAAAGCAAGATGAGTAAGAGTATCGGAAACCATAAATGATTCTGATGAATATAGCTCGCAAGATCTGGGCGAGAGTCTAGGATATAAGCTACGGCTAACATTCCTCCAAAACCACCGATATACACGAACCATCTCAGCCGTCGCCACCGGCGATCCGCAGGCGTACGACTCTGTTTCTCGTTATCGATGGATCGTTTCCCTTCTACTAAAGAATTAGCCTTTAGCAAGAATCTGTCTAACTCGTTAATCCCCTTTTCCAAAAACTCCTCTTGCATTTGGATTTCATCAAATGAATAGAGCCATTCCCCTTCCGTAAAGAAATCCAAGAACGTCTGATCCGTGTAATCAAACTTCGCTTTTTGATAGACCGCATCAAATGCATATTTACGTTCTTTATTCGTTCCAATTGCATGTTGAAAACGCTCACGAGGTACGACAAATAATCGTGGTTTCTTCTGTGAGAATTCAAACATCTTCTCATAAAATTGATCATCATGAAAGGTAATTGAAATTTTGACTTGGTAAGGTTTTCCCTTCGTCTCATCGGTTATTTTACTCGCCGTCAACGTATAAGATTGCATCCGTCCCTCCTCATTATTCTGCCCTTTTATTGCTTGTTCTTACTTACGTCTTGGTCTTCCATTAATTCCGATCTAAATATTCTATATTTTCCATTATATTAACAAAAGCTTACTTATTTTGCATGAATTTCTGATAAAACATTCCTGTAGAAAACCTCACAAAAATCCCAACCGATTGCCAATTCCCTGATACAATCACCCAATACAAAAAGGGAGTGTGTCGCTATGTCTAATGTGATGAGAGAAACGGTTACTGCAAAACCTGTACAAACCGCAACACTACCATGGTGGAAGTCTTGGGGACCTGGCGCAATTGTCGCTGCATGCATTATCGGTCCAGGAACCGTGACAACCGTATCTGTTGCTGGGGCAGAGCTTGGCTTTCAAGTCGCTTGGATTCTTGTGCTCGCTTGTCTTGTCGGGTATTTCATTCAACGTCCCGTCATCAATTGGACGGTCGCCACTGGGACTAGTGTACTTGAAGGCATACGTGATGAAGTGAGTGTGTTCTGGTCAAAATCAATCTTTTTTGGTTTATGGCTCGGGGCGCTCGCTTTCCAAGCAGGTAATTTCATCGGCGCTTCCATGGCAATGAACTTACTGTTTCCTTCTGTTCCGATGCTTGCCTGGGTTTCTTTGTTATCGATTATGGCAATGAGTATCGCTTGGTTTGGCGTGTACAAAGTGCTTGAAAACATAAACCGAATCGTCATGGTCATGCTTGTACTTACGTTTTGTCTTACTGCTCTGGTCGCACTTCCTGATGCAGGTAGCACGATCAGTCAAGGATTCACGCTTTCCATTCCACAAGGAAATATATTGATTATTCTAGCCTTAGTGGCAACGATTCTCGTGCCGAACACACTTGTTGCACTATCTGGTTTTACGAAGAATAAGTATCGAGATTCGGCGTATTCGAAAGAACAGGTTCGTAAGCTTTCCTTTAACGATTTAAAGATCAACTTTACGTTACTCGCACTTATTTCAATTGCGATTTTACTTTCTTCGGCGACAGCGTTTTATGGGTCTGGTCAAACGATCGCAAGTGCAGGCGATATGGCCGTTCAACTTACGCCAATTCTCGGCTCTTTTGCAACAGTCTTCTTTGCCGTTGGTTTATGGACCGCAGGGTTTTCATCCGGACTATTTAACTTAACGGTGCAACCGATGTTGTTTGGGCATGCCTTTAAACGTTCTGAAGATCCAGGTTCAAAAGTGAATCGAATCATTCTAATCGTAACAGCGATTATTCCAATTGCACTCGTTTGGGTGTTCGGTGGTTCACCAATCGAACTTATTATTTCTGCACAAGCCGTCAACGGATTATTGTTGCCTGTACTCACTGTTGTCTTGTTCATCTTAACGAACAAAACCGATCGTATGGGACAATTTAAAAACACGACGGCAAGCAATGTCATCAATGTTCTTATTATCGGACTCGTAACCGTCCTTGCGGTTCAAGTGTTTATTGATTTCTTTTAACCCAAAACCCTAGCTCATTGGCTAGGGTTTCATACCCCGCATTTAAGTAAACGCTTACTTCTCTTCCTCTTTTTTCGTTTCGTTGATTTCCCTGTTATATTTGCTCTCAGCTGTTTCAGACGATGGGTAAAGCTACCCTTTTCTTCTTGTATTGCGTTAAATGAGTTTCCTACAATCACGAATTTTTTTTTAGTTATTCTACACAATGATTTTCTTACACGTCTTGATAGACTATGTTCAAATCTAATCGTAATGAGGTGAAAGTGTGGGCTTAGTCGTAAAAGACGTAAGTAAGTCGTTTCCATCAGAACATGGCATCAAACCTGTATTGCAAGACATTACGTTTGAAAGTAAAGACAACGAATTTGTTTGTGTCCTCGGTCATAGTGGATGTGGGAAATCGACACTCTTAAACATGATTGCCGGTTTCGCTTCTCCTGATGACGGGTTAATGACCGTCAATGGCGAACAAATTAATGGTCCTGATCAAGAACGTGGCGTCGTTTTTCAAGAGCATGCCCTTTTTCCTTGGTATACAGTTCTTGAGAACATTGCCCTTGGACCGACATTTCAAGGAAAGCCTAAGGAAGAGTCTCAACAAATTGCAAAGAAATACTTAGCCCTTGTCAATCTTGAAGACGCCGCCGATCAATATCCTAGTCAACTTTCAGGTGGCATGAAGCAGCGTGTCGGAATTGCCCGTGCACTTGCAAATGAACCGAAAATTCTGCTGATGGACGAGCCGTTTGGAGCCCTCGACATATTGACTCGCGAGACGATGCGTAAAGAACTGTTGAACATCTGGATGCATTTACGAACGATGGTCGTTTTTGTTACACATAGCATCGCGGAAGCGGTGCATTTGGCAGACCGAATTCTTGTCATGAAGCAAGGGAAAATTGCATCCAACATTGAAGTTCATCTCGATCGACCTCGCGACGCGAAACATCCACAGTTCTTATCCCTCGTTGATGAACTTAGTTCAATCTTAATTGAAGAGAAAGCGAGGGCATAAACCATGACTGTTGGTACGAATGAAAAGCTTTCCTTAAAAAATTCAATGACCTCCCATTTTTTTACAACAGAACGAAAAGATAGCCTGTCACGTATGATGACGATCGCCGGCTTCTTCGCTTTATGGCAAATTATCGGGATGATCAATGCACACTTTGAATGGTTTAACCCTACTTTTCTCCCCACACCTGTTGACGTGCTCGGAGCTGCACTTCATTTGCATGATCAAGGTGTTCTCTTCACTCACATTTGGTCAAGTACATGGCGACTTGGTGTTGGTTTTATTCTCGGAGTTGTTATTGCTGTTGTACTCGACTTTTTAATCGCAAAAGTGAAATTGGTTCAGAACGCACTCGAACCCCTCATTAATATAATCGGTCCAATCCCACCATTTGCATTATTACCGATCTTCATTATTTGGATGGGCGTTGGCGAACTGTCAAAACTCACATTAATTACATACGCAACTGCCATTCCAATGATTGCTTATACCGTCGATGGCATACGTAATGTCAATCCGCTACTCGTTCGCTCAGCATTATCTCTCGGAGCCAATCAATGGCAAGTGTTCAAAAGTGTGATCTTACCTTCTGCTCTTCCTCCGATTTTTGTCGGTATGAGAGTCACCCTAGCGATTTCTTTTTCGGCAATGGTCGTTGCAGAAATGATCGGAGCGTTTTCTGGTCTTGGTTATCTGATTATCGATTCGCGTAACTTCTTTCAAATGGACAATATGTTTTTAGCAGCCGCACTAATCGGTGTGCTCTATTCTATCTTCGCACTGATTTTAAGTTTCATTGAAAAAAGGTTGTTCAAGTGGAGACAAGGTACACAAATGAACGATGCCATTAGCAAATAATCATAAGGGGGTTATGATCATGAAAAAGAATCGTTTAAGCTTTGCACTTGTTACAGGGGCCGCTTTAACGCTTGCAGCATGCGGAAGTGACGAGCCTCAGAGCAATGAAACATCTGAAGAACCAGACAATGAGGCGAGCGCATCCGAAGAATTAGAGACGACTGAAGTAACGTTGTACGGAGTTGTTGATACACAAGTGTCTGCTCAACAAATGATCGCTGAAGAAATGGGATTTTTTGAAGATGAAGGATTAACAGTGGAAAGTAATATCGTGCAATCTGGTCCCGACATCGGCCCGTTAATCGCAAGCGGTGACGCCTACGCAAGTTTTGAGACGACGATTACGAACATTACGCTTTCCTCATCAGGTGTCGACAATGTCATCATTGCGCCAATGGCAAACATCTCAGGCACACAAGCGGTCATTGCTCACCCTGATTATGAAATCAACAGTGCTCAAGATATTGAAGGTGCCACGATTGGAATGGTACAAGGTGCCGGGGTTACAATTGCCTTGCAAAACATGGCCGATGAACTCGGAGTGAATATGGATGAAGTGGACTTTATCAACATGTCTCCGACAGACCAAATTGCGACTCTTGATAACGGCAACATCGACATTATGGCCGCATGGGAGCCATGGGTTACAACAGGTGTAGATCTGGGCGCAGAATTCTTGTTCAGTGGCAGCGTTTCTGAAATGCCAGAAGTACAAGGTGACGTCGATTGGATGCAATATTACTCAACATTCCAAGTAACAGAAGATTTTCTAGAAGACAACCCGAATACGGTAAAAGCACTGCTTCGTGCTCTACATCGTGCGACTGAATACATTAATGAAGACCGTGAAGGCGCACTAAATATTATGGATGATGTTATCGAACACTTACCACGAGAACAAATTGAAGAAATTATGGAACGCAATGATTATTCTATGGAAGTTACCGATGACCTAAGAGAAGGTTCAGACGTCATTGCCGAACACCTTCATAACATGGATAGCATTCGTGACGTACCGGCATTTGAGGATTATACCGATTTCACGTTGTTAGAAGAAGTGTTGAACGACTAATAACAAAGCGAGTCTGCGGCATCTATACCCGTAGACTCGCTTTCGTTTTTATAACTTCGAATGTCATACTCCCACCCTAATTAATCTTGCCTCAATCGCTTCGTCGATCTGGCGAACCTTTTTATCGTGTCCAACATTAGGGCGATTTGACCCCTGAATCTGTACTCGGTACGAACCAAATCACTGAACTTGGATCACTCATCACTAATCTCTTAGCTTGAAGCTAAAAGTATTAGGATCATGAAAAAGAATACCTTAATCCTCTCTATAACCATTCGACGTTTGTTCTAAGGGCCTCATGTTTACTTCCCTTTGATTTTGACCAAGCTATCGGATAAGAGAGGGGAGATTGTTTTGAGCTCTAAGAAGAAACGGTTACTAGACAAATTTAAAATAGAAAATACGACGAACACACTGGTTCGTGGAAACAACTTGAAGAATGGCAAGCCCTATTCTCATTATGTTTACGAACCAGAGAAAAACGAAAAGAGAAAGGGATCTTAACATCCCTTTCTCTCTTTTTTATTTAATATACTTGTCCGCGATTTCTTTCCCCAAATGGAGACGGCTAATTCGTTGTTCTACTGTTTCTGAAGAGTCCATTGATTGTGGGTCTCTGTATTTTGCAAGTATGGCTTCTCTTCGACGTTTCCTTTGAGTTGGGGATAACCGGCGTGCTTTTGTCGCTACTTCGCTTTGCATAAAACAGCTCCCCTTTCTACTAGTTAGAAATCAACGATTTATAACCCATTACCCTATCATTCTTACTCATAATCATACTCCACTATATCTAACATTTCAATTTCGTTCTTCACCACTTCTGCATAATGAATAAGGCCTTTAAGTGTATTCGTATCCAAATCATCAAACAGATCTTCGATGTTTCTTGAAACTACGATATACACCGTTTGTTCGAAAGGGATAATCAATTCATCATCCTCTACCACTTCTTCTACTTTTGTTTCAGCAATCATTAAGTTCGTTGATTTTCTTTTGATTCGATTTTTATAGGCGATCTTTTGTTTACCTTCTAAATACTGAAGATCAGCAATTAATAAGCTCTGCCCTTTAGTAAAATCATGACTTTCAGTATATACTTTCACTTCAATCTCATGGTCGTCATATGCTGCTCTTAATTGCGTTTGGTACGACCTCATAACTTCCATTAAGATCGCTAAATGAGACCTTCGATCCTCGGCTCTCATTTTAGCTAAGGCATATCTATGAGATTCGATGACTTTAGATAAGTAATTGATCGTCTGACCTGCCTTTTTCTCAGCAATTTCACTCGTATCAAATTCAATCTCAACATTAAAAAAACGAATTTTCTTTGATGAAACCAACAGAAGAACATTCGTAAAGAAAAAACCAAATACTAGAACAATTGCCGCGCCTAAAAACCCAACGATGAAGGGAGCAATATAGTACTGATTTGCAGATAGATCCTCGATTAAGGGGTTATTGAAATAATTTATTGTTGTGATTATAAAAGCTAAAAAAGACAACACGATAAAAAACATATAGCTTCCGATCCTAATCATCTGGCGATGTTTAGGTAACTCATTTTGTAGATTTAATAAGAAAAGATTAAAAGCTCTCATATATCAGATCCCCGCTTCTTGTTTGTAAAGAAGTTGTGTTACATGAGTTTCTATCATATCTCTATGAGTTTAAATCTTCCGTTAATCCTATAATTACATTGTATAGCAAAAGCCCACCAGCAACATAGAAACAATTCAAAAAAATGGCATTTCTAAGAAGTACTGAATTTCCCGTTCATCTTCAAACCCGGAACATACATGCTCACACAAAGCGTAAGCTACATTCCTATGTCCACATCACTTGTGCTATACTGCGAGATAGATTAAGCATGAAAGCAGGGATATTTTGACGACAAACGCCTGTTTACAAACCATTCGCTCTTATTATTCATCGTTATCAGACAAAGAGAAGAAGGTGGCCGATTTCATTTTGTCTTCTCCGGATAAAGCGGTCTACTTTTCAATTTCAGAACTTGCGGAAGCCAGTGGTGTTGCAGATGCTACGGTGTACCGTTTCAGCAAGCGTCTCGGTTATCAAGGCTTCCAAGATTTAAAGATCTCACTCGCCAGACAAATTGTAAAAGAAGAAGCAAACATTCATGAATCCGTTTCTTTCGAAGACGACGCTGCAACGCTTGCTTCCAAAATCTTCACAGAACATAAGCGTGCCATGGATGATACATTGGCTCTTATTAATGAAGAAACGTTGCAGACGGTGGCGACCATCATTACCCAAAGCAAGCGCATTGACCTCTATGGGTCCGGTGGTTCTGGGGTCGTAGCCGAAGATGCTTATCACAAATTCATGCGCTTTGGCATTCCGATTCAAGCGTTCAGCGACAGTCATCAGCAAATGATGAGTGCCTCCTTATTAACTGAAGGCAGCACAGCCATTGGGATTTCGAATAGCGGCAGTAATCGCGATGTTGTGGACGCACTAAAAACAGCAAAAGCAGGCGGTGCTGTTACAATAGCGATATCTGGGCATACATCTTCGCCATTAACAAAGGTTGCGGATTACACATTAACAACCAGTGCCAGAGAATCCCTGTTTCGTTCTGAAGCCATGGCATCGAGAATGGTCCAGCTCGCATTAATCGACGTACTTTATGTATTGTCTGCCTTGCAAATGAAAGACACGACACTCCATAATTTAGATAAAATTCGCGAGTCCATCGCTACGAAAAGATACTAAGGCGCAAAAAAAGAGAGCATCTTTGCTCTCTTTTCGTCTGTTAATTGAAGAAGAAACTGAGGATAAATACGACGAGAAAACCTACACCGCCGATAATTGTTTCCATGACGGTCCAAGACTTTAACGTGTCCTTTTCTGACATTCCTAAGAAACGGTTAACGAGCCAGAATCCTGAGTCGTTCACGTGAGACAATACGGTTGCACCACACGCAATCGCGACTGCAATAAGCGCAAGTGAGGGTTGCGTCAAATCAACAAGATTCACAATTGGCGCTATGAGCCCTGCTGCTGTTAGCATTGCTACCGTTGCTGAACCTTGCGCGACTCGCACACCTGTTGCTATTAGAAAGGCAAGTAAGACGAGTGGGAACCCTGAAGATGCCATAAGTTCGCCCATCACATCACCAACACCGCTCTGGATCAGAACTTCACTGAATACCCCACCGGCTCCTGTAATTAAGATCACAATACCAGCTGGCTCGAGTGCTTTTGTAGACATATTCTGTAATTCTTCTTTCGATACACCACGTTTTCTCCCTAGGAAGTGGAGCGCAAACAGCGTTGCAATAATTAATGCTAAGAACGGGTGACCAAGAAACATAAGAATTTCCTGAAGAAGTCCCTCTTCTAAGAATTGTTCACCGATCGTGTTTGCCAAAATTAATAGAAGCGGCAATAAGATAATGAACAGAATCAGTTTGAACGAAGGCATATTCTTATTCTCTTGCCCTTCCGCTTCCGCACGTTCAATGACGTGGTCAGGTACAGGAACGTGAATCCGATTTCCGATGTAACGTCCAAACAGCGGTCCACCGATAATCATCGCAGGGATTCCTGCGACAAAACCAAAGATCAGCATCCACGCTAAATCTACACCTAGAATTTGCGCAACTGCAATCGGTCCCGGTGTCGGAGGGACGAAGCTGTGAGCGACAGCTAACCCTGCCAAAAGGGGAATCGCATAAAACAGCAATGATTTTCCAGTTCGCATCGCTAAGCTGTAAACGATTGGAATAAGAATTACGAGCGCGACATCAAGGAATACTGGGATCGCGACGATTAATCCGGTAAAACCGAGTGCCCACTGCGCACGTTTCTCACCAAACGTATCAATGAGGGTGAACGCGAGTCTTTCAGCACCGCCAGACGTTCGGAGCACTTCACCAAACATCGCACCAAGCCCAACTACAATCGCGATAAAGCCTAGTGCCCCGCCCATGCCTTCCTCGATTGTCACAAGTAGCGACATCGGATCCATACCAGCCATCAACCCAATAAAGATACTCGCTAACAAAAGAGCCAAAAACGCTTGCATTTTAGAGCGTATAATTAAGTATAAAAGTAAGCCGATCCCTAAGATCGTAATAAGAATTAAACTTACACCTGACATGTTTTATCCCTTCTTTTATCCAGTTATTCTTTGTCTACCACTCTGCAATGCTACGGTCTTCATGTCTCCACACAGGATTGCGCCAGTTGTGACCTTCTTCGCTCATTTTGCGGACGTGGTCCTCATTAATGTCAATGCCAAGCCCTGGTCTATCAGGAATCTTCACATGCCCATCTTTATAGTTAAACACCGTCGCATCGGTGAGATAATCAAGTAAGTCCGACCCTTGGTTATAGTGAATGCCAAGGCTCTGTTCTTGAATAAAGGCATTGTGGCACGTTGCGTCCACTTGCAGGCAAGAAGCCAGTGCAATCGGACCGAGTGGACAATGAGGTGCAGCCGCAACATCAAATGCTTCAGCCATGGAAATAATTTTCTTATTCTCCGTAATCCCACCGGCATGTGACAAGTCTGGTTGAATGATATCCACATAACCATCTTTAAGAATCGTCTTAAAATCCCACTTTGAGTACATGCGCTCGCCTGTAGCAATTGGAATGACCGTATGATTCGCAATCTCGCGCAACGCTTCGTTGTTCTCTGGTAGTACCGGCTCCTCAATGAACATCGGGCGGAACTGTTCTAGTTCTTTCGCAAGAATCTTCGCCATCGGCTTATGCACTCTACCGTGGAAGTCGATGCCAATTCCGATATAGGGGCCTACTGCTTCACGAATCGCTGCTACATTCTCCAACACGCGATCAATTTTTTCATAAGAATCGACATATTGAAGTTCGTCCGTTCCATTCATCTTCACTGCCGTGAATCCTTGGTCGACAACCTTCTTCGCTTCCTTGCCAACTTCTGAAGGACGATCGCCACCAATCCATGAATAGACTTTGATCGACTCTCGGGCTTTCCCGCCTAACAATTCATGGACAGGTGCGGAATAATATTTTCCTTTGATATCCCAAAGCGCTTGGTCAATCCCGGAAATGGCGCTCATCAAGATCGGGCCACCACGATAAAATCCTGAACGATACATCACATTCCAATGATCTTCAATGTGGAGTGGATTTTTCCCGACAAGGTATTCCATTAACTCGTGGACGGCTGCTTTCACCGTTGCAGCTCGGCCTTCAATGATCGGCTCTCCCCACCCCGTTAGTCCTTCATCCGTCTCGATTTTAAGAAACAACCAGCGCGGTGGCACCTGGAACAATTCATAGCTTACGATTTTCATAGATCCTCTTCCTTTCTCTTTTGTAAGATTGCTTTTAGTCATGATTGCGCTTTCAGAGATCATGTTAAAAAATAATCATCTTCACTTCTTCTAGTGCACGAACGAAGATATGATGGCCCCCTTTGCATTACATTTTTCATGTAACATTCTCCATACCATTGAGGAGAATCATTATCCTCTTTATAAAATTGAAACCATTTTTTCTGTAATTGTATGAATCGTATCATTAGTTGACGTAAAATGAAATATATTTTCTTATTTTAATTTACAAATGAAAATAATTTTAATAACATACAAGTAACACCACTACTTGGAGGCGTTTTTATGAACGTAGGAATTATCGGATTAGGGAAGATGGGATTGCCCCTTTCCCTACAACTTATCGACCGTAGCATCAATGTCGTTGGAATGGACCAACAAGAAGAAGCGATGAACGCTTTAAGAGAAGCTGGCGGTCAAGCCGCAACTTCAATTGACGAACTGCTAAATAAGCTCGAGACGCCACGAACGATCATCTTGCTCGTTCCTGCCGGCGATATTACGGAGAGTGTTTTTCAAGAACTTCGCGAAAAGCTATCGCCAAATGATCTAATCATTGATGCAGGGAATGCTCATTACCGAGATACATTACGTCGCCATGAACAATTAAAAGAGACTGGAATTCTGTTCGCGGACAGTGGAACTTCTGGCGGAGTATCTGGTGCTAGAAATGGTTTATGTGCGATGGTTGGGGCAGACGAACAAGCCGCTGAACGCGTAAAGGAAATTTTCGAAGCGATTACAATCGAAGATGGATTCTTACTTACTGGAGGAGTGGGAAGCGGTCATTATTTGAAAATGATTCACAACGGCATTGAATACGGGATGATGCAAAGTATTGGAGAAGGGTTTGAGTTACTAGAGAAAGGCCCTTTTGAATATGATTATCATAGCGTCGCGGATATGTGGAACCATGGTTCTGTCATTCGTGGTTGGCTCATGGAATTAACCGCAGAAGCTTTCAAAGAAGAGCCGAAGCTTGATAGCATTAAAGGGGTAATGCATTCTTCTGGAGAAGGAAAATGGACAGTAGAAGCCGCTCTTGACTATCAAGCCAGTGCGCCAGTGATCGCCATGTCACAATTAATGCGTTATCGTTCCCTGGATGAAAATCCATTTCATGGAAAAGTTGTTGCTGCACTAAGACATCAATTCGGCGGGCATGCCGTAGAGAAAAACGAGTAACGAAAAGCAGGTGATCTAGATGCATGTTGATTATATCGGTGTTGACATCGGCACAACCGGTGTAAAAGCGGTCGTATTCGACGAAAAAGGTCAGGAGCGGTACAAAGCATACGAAACGTATCCGATGCAGAGTCCAACTCCCGATACTGCCGAACAAGACCCTGATCTTATTTATAAGAAGACCATCTCTGTTCTTGAGCAAGCCATCGCCTTTTCTAATGAAGATGTAAATGAACTTCGTGCAGTCAGCTTTAGCTCTGCCATGCACAGCCTGATGTGTGTCGACAGTCAAGGGCGACCACTAACGAACCTCATCACCTGGGCGGACAAAAGAAGTTCAGCCGAGACGAAAGCATTGCAACATTCGGATTCTGGCCAACAGTTCTATGAACGTACCGGTACACCGATTCACCCGATGTCTCCTTTTGCAAAGCTCTTATGGATGAAAACGCATGAACCTGAGCTTCTCAATCGTACTGCCAAAGTGATTGGCATTAAAGAATACATCTTCTATCAGCTTTTCGGTGAATTTGTCATGGATGAATCGATTGCTAGCGCGACAGGCTTGATGAACATTCATGAACGGGCGTGGGATCAAGAGATCATGACCTATGCTGGGATTACGATCGAACAGCTTCCAGAACTCGTGCCAACGTCTTTTACATTTTATAAGGATCATATTCCTTATATCATCGGTGCGAGCGACGGCGTTTTGTCCAACCTCGGAGTCGGTGCCATCAACGAAGGTGAAGTTGCGTTAACGATTGGTACGAGTGCTGCCATACGAAGCGCCTCTTCCACACCCCATGTTGATGCGAAAGGAAGGACGTTCTGTTACTTACTCACTGACGACCTTTGGATTATCGGTGGACCCATTAATAATGGAGGCATTGCGCTGCAATGGGTCGTGGAAGAACTCGTAAAAGATGAAACGATCTCTAGTGATCAAGCAGCAGAAGCGGTATTAGCGTTAGCTGACCGTGTCCCTGCTGGATCAAACGGGTTGTTCTTTATACCATTCCTTACCGGAGAACGGGCACCGCTTTGGAACCCTGAAGCGACGGCTTCTTATATTGGTCTGACCCGTACACATACGCGAGAAGATATGATTCGTGCGGCACTTGAAGGGGTTACGTTTAATATTTACAGCGTGTTACTCGCCTTACAAGAATTAATTGGATTTCCTGGTTCCATCTATGCTTCTGGAGGCTTCTCTCGCTCAGAGACTTGGAAGCAGATGGCAGCAGACATCTTCGACCAGCCGCTTCATTTCGCAAAGTCTTACGAAAGCTCCGCGCTCGGCGCCGTCATTCTAAGCATGTATACACTCGGTGACATTGAGTCACTTTCTCATTTCAAACAGCATCAACACGTGGATGAGAAAGTGATCCCAAACGAAACTTCGGCATCACTCTATCGCGATTACAGCTCATTGTATCTCGAATTAATCCGAAGCTTATCTCCACATTATGAGCGACTGTATGCGTTGCAACAGAAAAAAGGCGTTTGGATCTAAGTATAAAAAAGTTCGGCTCATTGATCCAGAATGAGCCGAACTTTTTTATGTCACGCCCCTTTACAGGATGTTGAACCTCTTACAACTTCGACACATGCACTTCCGGCTTATTTCCCCCGTTCCACGCACCGTCTAAGGCCCGCTCAATCTGAGCACCAAGCTGCAAAAGTAACCCATCATTCGCTTGGCGAGTTAAGAAATGCATACCGAGTGGTAACCCGTTCTCAAGTGTTGCCATCGGCAATGAGATACCTGGAATCCCTGTCACGTTTGCGATCGGGGTGAATGAAAAGATGCTCCACAAATTCTGGAACCAGTCATAGACGTTTGGCTCCTCACTTGTTGTCATGTACTCTTTCGTACTAATTGCAGGGGTCGGCTTCGCCATCGTCGGGGTAAGAATGATATCCCACTCTTCTAAGAACATTCCGACTTGACGAGACACGTCATTAAATTGCGCTTGCATCGCCGCGCGCTTTGAATACGTTGCATCAATGCCTTCTTCCCATACACGAATACACATCGGTTCTATCAAGTCTGAAGGAGGTTCTTTTAGCCCTTTTTGTTCCATTAAGCCTGCGATTACTTGGGAGAAGTTCATAATGTAACAGTCCGTTTGCGCTTGGTAGGCTTTATAGAAATCAACCTTCGGTGTTTGCCATTCGACGTGGTGACCGAGGCTTTCTAGAAATTCAGCCGTACGGGTCAATTCAGAGACGATGTGTGGATCTGCTTTGTAATCGCCCCATTCATGAGAGACCGCAATACGCAGTGGCTTCGGATCATGTGCAATCAAGCTCGAATATGATTGTTCAGGCGACCAATACGGCATGAACTCTCCAGGCGCACCGCCTCGGCATTCATCATAAAACATGGCAGAATCACGAATCGTTCTCGACACACACCCTTGTGTTGAGACGACACCCATCAAGTCTGACCCATTCGGACTGACCGATAACACACCTCGGGATGACTTCATACCGATAATGCCATTGACGCCAGCAGGAATGCGGATCGATCCCCCGCCGTCTGAGGCATGTGCCAACGGTACCATTCCTGCTGCGACGGCTACCGATGAGCCCGCTGATGAACCGCAACTCGTATAGTCTTGGTTCCACGGATTACGAGTCACATAAAGCTCTGGATTTTCCGCCGAGCTACACAAGCCATACTCTGGTGTTGTCGTTCTCCCGATGATGTTAAGACCTGCACTTCGAATCTTTGACGTTAAAAAACTGTCCGCTTCGGCTCGATTTCCTTGCATTAACTTAGAGCCCATCTCTTGAAGTCTACCAGCAAGCGTAGGTCCTAAATCTTTCATTAAGTATGGAACCCCTTTAAATGAACCTTCAAGGTTCGTCCCGTCTTTCGAAGGGTTCTCTACGACATCATCAAACACTTCAACCACACTGCTAACGTGATCATCCAATGCACGAATCGCTTCATGCGACTGCTTCGCCACTTCATTAGCCGTAACGTCACCTTTTTCAATAAGTTCCGCAAGACCTACAGCATCATAACGTTCCAACTCAGTCCAACTCATCGCTTTGTTCATTGTGGTCACTCCATTCTCGTTGTATGGGTAGGTATAGAGCTCGCATCTACTTCTATATGTAATTACGGATTGCACAGTAGATTTCCTGCTTCATTTTAATAGTTTCATTATAGAAAAGTTTGTGAGAAGGGGAGTGGTGTTTGTTAGAGGATATGACACAATGAGTTAGAAAAAGCCTTTCCATGTGTAGTCTTGGAAAGGCTTTCGAAACCTCTTAGATAATTCCCTCTTCACGCAATCGTTCAAGTTCTCCAGGGCTGTAGTGAAGCATATCTTGCAGTACCTGTTCAGTATGCTCACCAACAAGGGGAGCTGGTGTAACCTTCTGTTGTTCCGTGCGCGACAAACGAATTGGGGAACCAGGAACTTTTGAGCGACCTCGAATAGGGTGGTCAACATATTGAATCATACCTCGTGCTTTCAAATGTTCGTCATCTTCTACTTCTGCAATTGATAATACTGGGGAACTTGGCACTCTAGCTTCTTTAAGTTGTTTCATTAAATCCCATTTACTCTTATCCTTGGTCCAATCTTCAATTATTTGATCGACAACATCCATGTTTAATGCTCGATTAACCGTATTCTCATAACCCGGTGCACCGATGAGGTCAGTGCGTTCCATAAGTCGAGTTAACTGCTCCCAATGTTTCTCTGTTACACATATAATTGCGACATAACCATCCTTAGTCTGATAGACATTATATGGTGCCATACGTAAACCACTATGGCGATTGCCTGTTCGTTCAGGACGCTTGCCTTCTCCTTCGTAATATCCTGCAAGCGGGGATGCAAGGGCTGGGTATGTCGCATCATGCATAGACACTTCGACATGTTGCCCTACACCGCTCTTTTCACGTTCATAAAGTGCTGTTGCAATACCTCCATATAAATGAATACCTCCTAAAATGTCACAAACTGCAGGTCCTGCTTTTACCGGAGGCTTCCCTTCATAACCTGTTGAAGCCATGACACCTGAAATGGCCTGAACGGTTAAGTCCATACCTGGAAAATCGGAGTATGGACCATTAAGTCCAAAGCCTGTCGCGGAACCATAAATAAGACGCGGATTAATTTCCTTTAACGTATTGTACCCGACACCAAGTCTGTCCATCACCCCAGGAGTGAAATTCTCAATTAATACATCCGCTTGTTGAACTAAGGATTTTAAAATCTCGGCTCCTTCAGAAGACTTTAAGTTAAGTGAGATTCCAAGTTTATTAGAATTAAACATGAGAAACTCATGCGGGTTTTTGTCTTCGATCCGTTGACGAATCACCTCCCCGGTAAGCGCTTCCATTTTTATTACTTTTGCTCCCTGATAGGCCATTAACATCCCACAATATGGACCCTGATAAACTTGAGATAAATCAAGTACAATAAGTCCGTCCATCGCAGATTTCATGTTATCCCTCCACAATATTTCTTGTTAAGGAGCATTCTAAACTGACTTTTATATAATTTCTAATACCAACTTTGAATACATTTATAGTCTTAACAAATAAATTTACTTTAAGAATCCAATCTTATTATCTTCTTTTATAAAAAACTGCTGTATCAAATTCCTAAATCTCATAACTGCTGGTGAATAATAGCGTTCTTTGTTATAAGCCATAAACACTTTCCTTTTAGGGGTTGGATTCGTTAATTTCACCGTATGGATACCTTGATGAAGTGAATATTTGGGATAACTAGCTGGCAAGATACATACCCCTAATCCTTCTGCAACAAGCATCCGTGCCGTATCCAATCGTTCAACATAGTATTTTCCTTCTAAATCAATTCCCGATTGAATAATCGCTTGCTTAATGATTTCAGTTATTTGGAAAACTGCTTGCGTAAGAATTAATGTCTCACCTTCCAAATTAGCCATGTCAATGCTCGACTTCGTAGCAAAAGGATGATTTTCAGGACAAATTAAGACAAGTTCTTCTCGGTAGATCGGTGTTAGCTCATACGTATCCTCTAAATCCTCTACCATCGTCGTGATCGCAAAGTGAACGTCATTACTAATCAATGCATCACGCATATGCTTTGTCCGAATCTCCTTAAAGTAAATTTGAACATTTGAATACTCCTCAGAAAATTGCTTTGCCACTTTAGGAATCCAGTATTTCGAAGACTCAATCATAGCGATATCGATAGCTCCAAATCCGGTGTCTTTAACATCTTCCATTTCTTTTAATGTACTTTCGAATTGTTTAAGAATTAATACCGCGCGACGATATAGTACTTCCCCAGGTTCCGTCAACTTCATTTCACGAGTACTTCGTTCAAATAACTTGCATCCTAGCTCCTTTTCCAGCTGTTTAATCATGTTGCTCAAAGATGGTTGCGAGATATGAAGCACTTCAGCCGCAGCCACAAACTTATTCTTCTCTACAAGCGTGACAAAATAGTTCAATTGGCGAATATCCAATGAGAGGACCTCCTGTTTTATAGCAATAAGCTATAGTTTTATTTTAAAGCGGTATTAGACATTATATTGACTAAACTTTAAGATAAAAACAATTCAGAATAGAAAAAAAGGAGTGAGAGGTTCAATGTTTTGTTACACATCAAATGTGAAAGTTGGAGATTCAACAAACAACTGTCTACTTTAAAACATCCCACCGCTTTTTTGTAAGCGCTATCAATTACTTTTGTTTCTACGATGCTGTACCGGCGAAGAAAACTTAATCAATAAAAACGGAGGTATGGAAAATGAACGAACCTTTACACATTGAATTACACGAGCATATTCAACTAATTACCTTAAACCGGCCCGAAAAGAAAAATGCATTTTCGTCTGAAATGATTACGCAATGGGTGGATGCACTTGAAACAGCCCAGCGTGACGATCGTGTGCATGTAATTGTCGTTACAGGAAATGGTGATGCCTTTTGTTCTGGCGGCGATATGCAAGATTTACAAAAAGGGCGCGAAACAAGACTCGATGCGAAGAATATGCTTTGGGAAGACATCCATCGTGTTGCTTTTACGATGAATAGAATCGACAAACCTGTCATTGCGGCGATTAATGGTGCAGCCGTTGGGGCTGGCTTGGACATGGCATTAATGGCAGATTTCAGAACGATGGCGCTTGAGGCAAAAGTATCTGAAGGATATGTAAAAGTTGGATTAATCCCAGGAGACGGTGGGGCTTACTTTCTTCCTCGTATTGTAGGGCAAGCCAAAGCGCTTGAATTATTATGGACTGGGCGTGCCGTTGATGCAACGGAAGCATTAGAAATAGGATTAGTTAATCATACGTTCCCTCGTGAATCGTTACTTGAAGAAACACTCGTAATAGCGAAACAGATTGCTGACGGACCGCAAGTAGCCATTCGCATGATGAAACGCGCAGCACGACAGTCAGAGAAATTAGACTTAGAAACATCGCTTGATTTAATTTCTTCTCACATGTCGATTATTACCGCGACTGAAGATCACAAAGAGGGCGTGCAAGCCTTTCTTGATAAACGCAAACCAGCTTTTGTAAATCGCTAACGTATAAGGAGGAAATTCTATGGAAGCGTCACTTCAATTGCCAGTTTCAAAAGCATCGCACTCTTTGACAGAATTTCGTCATGAAGTAAGAGCATTTATTCAAAAAGAACTTGATGCTGGATCATTTCAACCTGATTGTGATTCTTGGCTTGCTGGTTTCTCTAGAGAATGGAGCATGAAAATGGGTGAAAAAGGGTGGGTTGGTATGACCTTCCCAAAAGAGTACGGCGGTCAAGGTGAATCCAATTTGAAACGTTATGTCGTTACGGAAGAAATGCTCGCAGCCGGAGCACCCGTTGCAGCACACTGGATTGCTGACCGCCAGACAGGTCCTTTACTTCTAAAATACGGAACTGAATATCAAAAACAGACTTTTTTGCCAAGAATCTGTAAAGGGGAAGTTTACTTCTCTATTGGATTAAGTGAACCGAATGCTGGTTCTGATTTAGCTAACATTCACACGAAGGCGGTAAAAGAAAGTGACGAATGGTTACTGAACGGTAGTAAGATTTGGACGAGTGGCGCCCACCTTCAAGACTATATGATTGTACTGTGTCGTACTGAAAAGCAAACGGAGAAGAAGCATGAAGGATTAAGCCAATTCATTGTTGACCTTCGTGCCAAAGGTGTCTCCATCCGACCAATTACTCTTATGACAGGTGAACATCACTTCAATGAAGTGTTCTTCGAAAACGTTCGCCTCTCCGATGAAATGATCGTCGGTGAGCTTGGGGAAGGATGGAAACAAGGTATGGCTGAACTAGCATTTGAACGTAGTGGGCCAGAGCGATTTTTAAGTACGTACCCGTTACTTGAAGAGATGATTACAGTATTGAAACAAAGAGCAGATGCAGATTCTACCTATGCCTACACGGAAATCGGAAAGCTCGTAGCAACACTCGTTACATTGCGGAGAATGTCTTTTTCAATTGCTCAACTGCTTGAGGAAGACCAACCAGCGAGTCTTGTAGCATCACTCGTAAAAGACCTTGGGAATCAATTCGAGAATACGATCATTGAGACAGCGAGAATGCTTATTGAGAGCGAACCATCTACACATAGTGAACAGCAGTATGAACGATTACTAGCAAAAGCGATGTTGCATTCTCCAGGCTTCACACTTCGAGGTGGTACAACTGAAATCTTACGGTCAATTGTAGGAAAGGGGTTGGGGCTTTAATGATCACGATCGAACGTATGCTTATTGACACGACAGAAAAACTGTTTAAACAAACTTGTACTAAAGAATTAATTAACGACTCTGAAAACGGAATTTTCCCAAAAATATTCTGGAATGAACTAGACAGCATGGGAATAACAACAATCGGAGTTCCAGAAGACTGTGATGGAAGTGGCTTTACAAAGCTTGACGCCTTTGCCGTGTTAAAAATCGCTGGTAGTTTCGCAGCACCAATTCCTTTAGCAGAGTCAATCATTGCAAATTGGCAGTACGTCGAGCTTGGACTCCCGCTTCCTAATACAAAACAAACAATTAGTATGATCAATGAAGATGTTGATCTTCAACAACATTCAGAAGGTTGGATTATCAATGGCACATTCAATCGCGTCCCGTTCACTCAATGGGCTGATGAACTAGTGTCACCGGTTAAAACAACTACTGGTAAGTGGTATTTGCTCACAATCCCACTCAATCTCACAACAACAGCTCCAGATTCAAATATTGCAGGTGAATCGAGAAACAAAGTCATTTGTCAAAACACTTCAATTAATTCATCACAAGTCATAGCAATGACACCTGAACATGCTGCACAATTTATTCACGAAACGTTGTTAGGAAGAACGATGATGATGGCAGGTGCATTACAGCAAATTCTCACGATGTCCATCCATCACGCGAAAGAACGCCAACAATTCGGTCGACCGATCGGGAAATTCCAAGCTATTAAACAACAGCTTGCCGTATTAACCGGTCTTGCTACCTCTGCAAACGTAATTGCAGATTCCGCTGCAACAGCTACTGTAGACAACATTCAATTCCAAACCGAGGTCAAAATCGCAAAAACTTATATTAGCCAATCAATTTCAAAAGCGGTACCGATTGCACACCAGATTCATGCAGCAATTGGCTTTACTCATGAACATCCACTCCATCAGTACACGAGAAGGTTATGGTCATGGCGTGATGAATATGGATCTGAGGCATTTTGGGCAAAACAAATCGGTGAAAACGTCCTTTCTTCAAGTAAATCCTTGTGGAATCAACTTTAGGTAAGAGGAGGTTCAAACATGAAACGCAGTCTATATATTTTCACCCTGATTTTCACGTGTCTACTTGTTGCTTGTGACGGTACAAATACCGATGCTAATGACAATGATTCAGGAACGACACACGTTCCCCTTGGAACTGGCGGTACTGCTGGAACTTACTATTTCGTCGGGGGTGGAATGTCCAGCATGTTCCAAGCGCATGAACCTAGCATTAATTTGGGCGTTGAAGTCACTGCAGCTGGAGAAGAAAATGCAAGATTACTCAGCCATGGCGATGTGGATTTGATCCTAATAGATGGACCCACTATCCTTAGTTACTCAGAAGAAGATCCCGATATTTTTGAAGAATGGCGTCAAATCTCTGCCGGTCACGGCATGTTCACACATATCGTTGTTCGAGAGAGCTCAGATATCCATTCATTTCAAGATCTTGAAGGGAAAGACGTGGGGGTTGGCGCTGCTGGAAGTGGGAATATAAAGATCATCGAGCCACTCCTTGAAGCCCATGACATGTCCTATGATGACTTCAATCCGATGTATTTAAGCTTTGCTGAACAAATTGATGCCTTTCGTGCAGGACAAATTGATGTAGCTATTATTGTTGGTGGTCCCCCTACTTCAGGGATTGTTGACCTTGAATCGACTGAAGATATCCGCTTAATAGAAATTGAACCAGAGATTCTAGAAGAGCTTGAAGATTTACCAGGAGTCTATCCTGAAGTTCTTCCAGCAGGAACCTATCATGTTAACGACGACCACGACTTACAAGGAGTAGGAGCAAACACCATGCTAGTTGCACGTGCCGACCTTCCTGATGATGTTGCATCAATGATCAGCGAGACGTTGATTGATCAGTATCAAGTGATCGAGGACAGTCATCCTGCAGGAGCTGAATGGAACCAACAAGCAGAGTACCTTTTCCGAGGCAATCTTCTTGAATTCCATCCAGCTGTTGTTCAAGTTCTTGAAGAGCAAGGAATTTGGGATGAAGCGAGTGAATACAACGTGGTTGGTAGTGACTAAAAACCTTATTAAAGGAGGGCTTACATGAAGTACCTCCTCTTCTTTTTTGTTCTTTTACTAAGCCTATTTATAACTTGTCACACATTGAATCAACCAAAAGCAATTGAAATTTATGATGAAAATACAAATGAAATGATTGTCTCATTTCCCATCGAGCCTGGCGAAAGATTTTACATTGAATACACACACTCCATGTACGAAACAAAACAATGGGAAATGTACGTTGTCGAAGAAGACGGCTTTCTCCTTGAACACGTTGAATTCGAATCATTTGATGCGGCTAATTACTACGGAAATAAACGAGATACGGCTAAGTTTCAAGATGATTTTCAGTTTGGAAACTGGCAGATTACACGTAATCAATCACTTGACACTATTCGCTTTCGTGTCCCTTATTTATACCCACTAGTCATCGGCTATCATGATGAGCGACTAACCATTCAACACTACACACATTCAGGAACACCGATTGTAATTCAATTTTAGAAATGAGGTGGTGGCTTGTGAAGAAACGTGAGAAAAAAGAGCAATTACTTTCTACGCCTTATCGTAAAGAAGTTGGTGTCCATCGTTACGCCATTATCATCTTATCACTAGCCTTTTGTTTCTTTCATCTCTATACTGCTGGCTTTGAAATGCTCGTTGCATACCAACAGCGAAGCGTACACTTGGCTTTTGGTATGACATTATTATTCCTATGCGTTGCTCCTACGAAGACTACGACACAAAATCGCACCCTCCTCGGAACGGATGTGATTTTTGCAGCTCTTAGTCTTGGAATTGGCGTTTATGCATACTTTTCCTATTATGAACTAGTTGGAAGAGTTGGAAATCCGAATACAATGGATCTTATACTCGGAACACTGCTGATCTTTCTCCTACTAGAAGCTACAAGAAGAATGGCAGGAAAAGCCTTAACTCTTATTGCAGGATTGTTTCTCATATACGCATTTGTCGGACCGTATCTTCCAGGCTTATTATCACATCGTGGCTATGGTTTCGAGCGGATTGTTAACCAAATGTTTTTAACGAATGAAGGGATCTTTGGAATCACACTCGGAGTATCTGCGAGTTATGTATTTCTCTTTATTATGTTCGGGACATTTTTAGAAGTTACGGGGGCCGGAAAATTCTTTTTAAATCTTTCAATTGCTTTCTTCGGCAGGATGACAGGCGGACCTGCAAAGGCAGCCGTAATTGGAAGCTCGCTTTTTGGCACCGTATCTGGAAGTGCTGCTGCTAACGTATCTGGAACTGGGCCTGTTACCATTCCATTGATGAAGCGACTCGGTTATAACCCGAAGTTTGCGGGCGCAGTAGAGTCGGTTGCTTCCGCAGGTGGACAGCTCGTGCCACCTATTATGGGTGCAGCCGCTTTTATTATGGTCGATATTTTACGCCTACCTTATACGACGATCATTCTTGCTGCGATCATCCCTGCCGTTCTCTATTATTTATCGACAATGGTCGTCGTTCATTTACAGTCAAAACGGCAAGGGTTAATTGGTGTTCCAGCCAAAGAAATGCCCGATTTAAAAGCAACACTTAAAAACGGTATTCATTTAGCCATTCCACTTCTCATTCTCGTATTCTTATTAGCAGTAGTGTACTTACCACCAGCACTTGCAATTTTCTGGTCGTTTCTCTCACTGATCGTAGTTGCCCAACTACGTGGGACGACACGAGTAAGTGTAAAAGCACTAATTGATGGCTTTGTCCAATCAGCAAAAAACTCTATGATTGTCGTCATCGTAACAGCAGTCTCAGGTATTGTCATTGGAATTATTAACTTAACAGGGCTAGGTCTAAACATCTCGAACTTACTTGTTGCGTTAGCAGGTGGAAGCTTAATCCTTCTTTTAATCCTAACGATGATTACATCAATCATACTCGGTATGGGCTTACCTACAACTGCAGCATATGTGATCTTGGCTGTGCTCGTTGCTCCAGCTCTCGTTTCAATGGGTGTCGAGCCTCTTGCAGCACACTTTTTCGTCTTCTATTTCGGAATTGTTTCAGCGATAACACCACCTGTTGCCGTCGCACCATTTATTGCATCAGGGATAGCCAACACTTCTCCAATGGGAACCGCGATGTGGGCGCTTAAAATCGGTCTCGCTGCATTCATAATCCCGTATATGTTTGTCTTCAACACTGGTCTTCTCATGCTCGGTTCTGTTGAAACTATTTTAATAGGAAGCTTATCTGCCATAATCGGTATAGTAGGGCTTGCCATTGCCATTGAAGGATATCTTTACGAACCCATCAGAATTATTCCAAGAAGTATCTTAATAATTGGTTCGTTACTCATGATTACCCCTGGTTTTATGCTTGACCTTATTGGGCTTCTTATTATACTAGCTGTACTCAGTTATTTACGCTGGATCTTTAAGAAAAGGAATGTCCAGTTGTTAGATAATACTGAAGGTGAACACGTATAGACATTAACTAGGAAGGTTTGATGCCTTCCTCTTTTTTATGCTTTCGATCAACGGTCATATTCAACTTATCGCGGTTTATTGGGAAGACGAGTCCGGTGAACAAATCGAATATACGTTCAAACAGTTACGTGACAAATCGAACCAATTAGCACATGCCTTAAAGTCCCTAAACGTAAAGAAAGGTGACCGGGTGGCATGTCTTCTAGGTAAAGATATTGAGCTTGTTATTACCGTTTTAGCGACATGGAAAATTGGTGCCATCTATGTTCCTTTATTTACAGCTTTCAACTCCTCCGCGATCTCTTATCGATTGGAAAACGTTGAGAGCAAAGTTCTCATTACAAACCATGAACAATCTCAAAAACTATCAACGATTGATCACTCAAGTAAAGTCATCGTCATCGACAACCCAGACACTCCCTCACTCGACTTTCACTCGCTCGTTAATGAATTTCCTGTAGACTACGATGTTGAAGAAACATCGTTAACCGACCCTTCTGTCATTCAATTCACATCAGGATCAACAGGCATGCCAAAAGGAGCCGTATACGCTCACAAAATCTTACTCAGCACTTACCCTTATTCGAAATATGGAATTGCCTATGAAGAAGGCGATATCTTTATGGGCGGCGCCGACCCTGGATGGGCATATGGCTTGCAGAATTCGATCTTCAACCCATTAAGTTTTGGAATTCCGATTGTCATGTACAAAGGTCGTCCAAGTAGCGAAACTTATTATCGCTTAATGGAGAAATACAATGTGACGAACTTCGCCTATGCGCCTACTGCCTATCGAATGATGGTGCAAGATGGTCCTGAGCTTATCACTAAACATTCGCTATCAGTGAAGAAATTAAGCAGCGCTGGAGAACCACTGAATGCCGAGGTCATTCGATTTTTCAAAAAGCATCTTGGAATAAATATCCATGATCATTACGGCGCAACCGAGGTCGGTATGGTCATCAACAACTACCATGCGATTACGATGGAGATTAAAAACGGCTCGATGGGATTTCCAACGCCCGGATTCACCATTTCCCTTCTTGACGCACAAGGGAATCCAACACCTGACGGTGAAGTTGGTGAAATCGCGATCGACACAACGAACGATGGCTATTACTTCAAAGGATATTGGAACAATGAAGAGAAAACCGCAGAAAAAATGAGCGGAAAGTGGTTTCTAACCGGAGATCTCGCTTTAAAAGATGAAGAAGGATATTACTGGTTCCAAGGTCGATCCGACGACATTATTACAAGTTCCGGCTACCGAATCGGTCCATTCGAGGTTGAAAGCTCTTTACTCGAACACCCCGCCGTCACAGAAGCAGCCGTTGTTGGTGAACCAGACGAACAAAAAGGTGAAATCGTCAAAGCTTATGTCGTCTTAAGTAAACACTCTAGCCCTAGCGATGAACTTGGGGAAGAACTAAGTCTACACGTGAAAACGAACCTATCCAAGCACCAATACCCAAGAAAAGTAGAATTCTTGGATGAATTGCCGAAAACGACGAGTGGGAAGATTCAGCGGTTTAAGTTGCGATAATGAACGTATAGATTTTTTCTTAGCTCACTATTTCTACTCATACGAAGCATATCAAAAACCTCTCCAACTCTGGAGAGGTTAATTTTTTTGAACTGGCGCCTCACTAAGAAGCATTTCCCTTAATTTGTATTTCTCAATCTTATTTGTCGGGGTGCGAGGGATCTCCTCGATGAACCGAATATACGTAGGCACCATGTATTTCGGCATCTGCTTTATGCACCATGATTGTAATTCATCTTCTGTAATCGTTGCGCCTGGTTTTCGTTCACAATAGACAGCAACGTCGTCTTCATCCCCTTGCTTTGCGGGGATTGGGAACGCTGCGGTTAAGTTAATGTCATCATGGCCATTAATAATATCTTCGAGCTGATATGAGGAGATCTTCTCACCTCGACAACGAATGACGCTTCCTAAACGATCGACGTAATAGTAGTAACCATCTACCCCAAGGTATCCTGCGTCTCCAGAGTGGAACCAGAGGTTTTTAAATGCTTTTGTCGTTGATTCTGGTTTATTAAAATATTCCGTCAAAATCAGTGACGGTAATTGAGGACGAAAGCCGATCTGACCAATGACGCCTGGCGGTTGCTCCTCATCGTATTCATTTAAGATTGCCAGTTCAAAGTGGGCATTTGGCTTTCCCATAAATCCTTTTACGTTGACTTCATCCCCCCGCATGATCGGCACGCCGTCGTCTTTTAACAACGCCGTCATCTCATCTAAGGTATAGCCCCTTCGTAAAAAGTCAGGTGTGCCTTTGCCATCAAGTCCATGTACGATTGCCGAAGACAGTGGATTACCCACTTCCGTTTGCCCGAATCCAGACGTGATCACATCAAATCCGAAGCGATGAGCAACTTCTTGATGATACTTCGGAAGGGGTTGCATGTGCACTTTGTTTAACGTGTTTTCACGGTCAGTGTTTTTCGTCTCCGCATTCATGAGCCATGGAATCATAACATCTAGTAAGATTGCACAGGTCGCTTGACTATCTTTGATCCGTTTCCAAAATTGCGTCGGGCTGAATTTATCATACAGGGCAATTCCAGCTCCTACAAAAGCAGCTCTCGCAATGTTCGCAAATGCTCCGCCAACATGATACAACGGTAAATCATTGTATACAACGTCTTCTCTCGTCACAAGTCTACGAAGCCCACGTGTGTACCCGTACACCCAACGGTGCGATTGGACAACCCCTTTCGCTGGACCTGTCGTCCCTGACGTATAAATGATGTTCGCCATATCAAAATAGTTCAACTCAACGTTCGGATTATTACGGTTTTCAGAAACGACTAAGCTCCAATCTTTCTCATTATAAATTGAATGAAGGCGCTCCTTTGCAGAAGATTCCTCATAATCATGGTCGCGAAATGATGGACTGTATACAATTGCATTGACGCATGGCACATCGTACGCAATGTCATTAAGTCGCCCGACCATAGAACGCTCAGTCATTAATATAATCGGATTCGTATCATTCAGCGGATAGCTAAGAAGCTTTCCTTTGAAATTGAAATTGATTGGGCAGAACACTGCACCGCACTTCCAAATCGCAAACATCGCCACTGTCGTCATTAACGGGTTTTTCATAAACACTGAAATGCGATCCCCTTTGGCAATGCCTTCTTCTAACAAACCGTTCGCCACTTGGTTCACACGGTCATTAAATGCTTTATACGTCAACGTTTTTCGTTGTTCTCCGTAATAGACAAACGGATGGTTCGGTTGAATCACTGCCCATTGCTCTACTTGTCGATGAACTAACTCTTCTTGTGTACCAAAGCTATTCATCCAATTCCTCCTATCATCCTTTGAGTTTGACGATAACATCGCCTTCTTGAACGAAGTCCCCTTCTTGTTTCAATACTTCTGAAACGATCCCTTCAATCTCTGCTTCAATCGGAATTTCCATTTTCATTGATTCCAAGATAGCGATTTCATCTTTCTTGTTAACGACATCTCCTGGTTTAACGAGCACTTTCCAAGCACTCCCGCTCATTGATGCTTTAATGTCTGGCATGGTTATTCTCCTTCTCAAGTCTTTTACGCAAGACTTCTTTTTTTATTTTTCCTGTCGTCGTTAAGGGCATTTCGTCGACGAGAATAACTTCTGGTACTTTGTAGCCTGAAAGGTTTTCTATTAGAAACTTCTTCATTTGTGTCTGTGTTGTTCGTGAACGAAGTTGAATAAACGCAACCGGAATCTGTCCTTTTTCATCATCGACTTTTCCGACGACAGCACAGGCGTTAACATGTTCGTGGCGACTAATGATGTGCTCCAGCTCTGCCGGGAACACGCTCATTCCGTTTACTTTTAACATGTCTTTCTTGCGACCAATGTAGTGTAGATAACCCGCTTCACTCATTACACCGATGTCACCGGTGTAAAACCACTCTCCGAACGTCTCGTCTTTGCCCCAATACCCTTTCATCAGCGACGGTGTTGAGATGGCAATTTCCCCTTCTTGTTCGAGTGGTAAACGATTCTTTGTTTCGAAATCTACAATCTTTACTTTCGTTCCAGGCATTGGTAAACCGACGAAAATCGGTCGACTTTCTAAATCGAAATGTCTCGTTTGCATGCCTTGCGTGAACGTATCACTCGTATGGGTTTCGGTCATGCCAAATGACGTCTCGCGCATGATCGTACCCGTTGCTTTGAACCATCGTTCTCGGTAGTCTTTCGTTACTTTTTTTATGAAGGAACTGACGGTCGTCATTGTGAGTGACGATAAATCACGATTATGAAACGCTTCGTCTTCCATCAACTGCACGATGTTATCAGTCACGCCGCCAAATGAGGTGACCTTATACGTTTCGATTGCTTGAAACACAGCTTCTTTATCCCATCGGTACAACAAAATCAGCGTTGCTCCGCTAAAAACAGGCATAAGAACACCTGCATTTTCTCCTGCGATCCAAAAGACGGGCATATAGCCAAGGCGTACGTCATCTTCACTCAAGTTGTAGTTGTACACGTAACTGTTCGCCATCGTATAAAGCATGTTCCTTTGTGTATGCATGCACCCTTTAGGCATTCCTGTCGTACCGCCCGTATAGTTGAGGGCAGCTAACGTATCGAGTGAACTGTAGTCATCGTGTAGCGGTGCAACGGTCTGCACTTCTGTAACCCAATCATCCGTCGGCAGTGCGTGTAACTTTGCGGTCTTCAAATCAGGATGTAGCGGAAGTGTCGGATGTTCTACGATGTAATCGGACAAAGATGTCGTCACAATCGTTTCAACTCCTGCTAACACTTGGCTCATGGAATCATAAAGCGTTTCAAGCGTAATCACAGCGACGGCTCCGCTATCTTCTAGTTCGTGGCGAAGCTCATGTTCTTTGAACATCGGATTTACAGGAACATGAACCGCACCAGCAGCAAGAATGCCGTAGAACGCAATAATAAACTGAGGACAATTTGGCAAATAGACAGCTACCCGGTCCCCCGTGCTTACGCCTTTACTCCGAAGGTACGCTGCTACACGTTGGCTACGATCATAAAGCTCCGCAAATGAAAGTTCATAGCCGTAATAATTAATGCACGTTTTCCTTGGCGTCTCCACAGCACGTCTTCTTAAATATTCGGTGAGTGGAACTTCACCAAATGGATACGTCGCCGCTTTTGATAAGCCTTCAGGCCAGGAATCTAGCACGCGCTTTTGCATTTCTTCTTCGTAATCTTGCTCGTTCATATCCACTCCTCCTTACGCTTCCTGCGGTTGTTTCATTTCGGCTTCGCTTACTAAGTGACAAGCAGCGTACGTGCCGTCTCTAGTAACTTGAAGTGAAGGTTCAACTTGCTTACACACGTCCATCACTTTCGGACACCTCGTATGAAATCGACAACCACTCGGTGGATTTTCCGGACTCGGTAAATCGCCTTTTAAGATAATCCGATCTCGCCCACGAAGCTTCGGATCTGGACGCGGCACCGCTGACAGCAACGACTCTGTGTACGGATGTTTAGGGTTTCTGAATAACTCATCCTTACTAGCCACTTCAACGACCTTACCGAGATACATGACTGCGATTCGATCACTAATGTATTTCACCGCTTGAATGCCGTGGGCGATGAATAGGTACGATACGCCGAGTTCTTTTTGTAAGTCTTTTAGTAAGTTCAACACTTGCGCTTGAATCGAGACGTCGAGCGCAGAGACCGGTTCATCGCAGACGATCAGCGACGGCGATAATGCAATTGCCCGGGCTATTCCAATTCGTTGTCGTTGTCCTCCTGAGAATTCTGAAGGATATCGCCTTCCATGTTCTGAACGTAAACCGACGCGTTCAAGCAACTCATCGACTCGTCTTTGTTGTTCAGCTCTTGAACCGTCCTTGTGTAAACGAAGAGGTTCTGCGATAACATCCGACACTTTCATTCTCGGATTCAAAGAAGAAAACGGGTCTTGGAAGATCATTTGCATTTGCTTACCAAGCTCTCGTTTATCCACGCGACTTAAATCGTTTCCTTTAAAAGAAACGGTGCCTTCCGTTGGGTCTTCTAGGCCGACAATCATTCGTCCGGTCGTTGATTTTCCGCATCCGGACTCACCAACAAGCCCGAGTGTTTCACCTTTTCCAATCGTTAAATCCATACCGTCTACCGCTTTAATCCAGCTTTTCTTTCCTTGAAAGAGTCCGTCTTTCTTCGGATAGTATTTTTTTAGTCCACTAATTTCTAATAGCGGTTCGTTCATCATCCTTCACCCCTTCCACGACAGGATGCCAACACGCAACGTTTCGCCCACCATGATTGGTGAGCAGGGGCTCCTCTTTTTTACAACGGTCTGTCCGACGGGTGCAACGATCATAGAAGTTACATCCCTTAGGCAACTCCTGTGGGCTAGGGACTGTCCCCCGAATTGCTGAAATGCGCTCATCACTTTCACCTTCAAGCGTTGGAACGCTCGTTAACAGTCCGTTCGTGTACGGGTGCAAAGGCTGTTCAAACAAAGCATACACGTCGGCTTCTTCAACGACTTGCCCGCTATACATGACCACGACCCGATCCGCCATTTCGGCAACAACTCCTAAATCGTGCGTAATGAGGAGAATACTCACGTCAAGCTCTTGTTGTAAGTCTTTCATAATTTCTAAGATTTGCGCTTGAATCGTTACATCCAAAGCGGTAGTTGGTTCGTCAGCAATTAACAGTTCAGGTTTACAGAGGAGAGCCATCGCAATCATGACTCGTTGGCGCATTCCACCAGACAGTTGATACGGATAGTTATCAAGCTGGCGTTTCGGATCCGTAATTCCAACACGTTCAATCATCTTCTCTGCATCTTGCCGAGCCGTTCGGACGTCTGCTGCTTTATGTTGAAGCAACGCTTCGGTCATTTGTTTGCCAATCTTCTTTAAAGGATTCAACGAAAACATCGGATCTTGGAAAATCATTGAGATGTCATTCCCTCGCAATTTACGAAGTTTACGGTCCGACAACTGCAACAAATTTTCGTCGTGAAAACGTATTTCACTCTCGCTTTCATACTCAATTGATGCCGCATTTAATCCTAAGATTGAAAGTGCAGTAACACTTTTCCCACAACCTGACTCCCCTACGAGAGCAACAATTTCACCTTTATCAATCCGAAAATTCACACTGTTCACGAGCTGACTTCTTGGCTCTCCAGTTTTTTCAGCAAACGCTCTTAAATTGTTGATTTCAAGTAACGTTTCTCGCTTTGACATTACCCATCCTCCTCTCTACACTTTCTTTAACTTCGGATCAAGCGCAACACGAAGGCCGTCGCCCATAATGTTGCCAGCAAGCATCGTCAACATAATCGCTACCCCCGGTGCTAAAATGAGCCATGGGTTCATGTACATTAAGCTGTACGCTTGCTGAATCATGCCACCCCAACTAATCTGCGGAGATTGTGCACCAAGCCCTAAGAAACTTAACGAAGCCTCGACTAAAATTGCAAAACTCATGTTAAACGATGATTGCACGATAATCGGCGGTGATATGTTCGGTATGATATGTCTCCCCATCGTCCAGAACGCCCCAGCACCTGACACTTTTGCCGCGTACACGTACGCTTCACTGCGAATTTGTAGCGTTTGGCTTCTTGCCAAGCGTGCAAATTGCGGTGTAAAAACAATTCCGATTGCAATCATCGCATTCCACAAGTTCACCCCAAGTGCTGCCGTGATGCCTAGGGCTAAAAGGATTGCTGGAATCGCTAAAATTCCGTCTACAATTCGCATAAAGACTTCGTCAAAGACACCACCAAGATATCCAGATAGAATCCCTAAAGGTACGCCGATGACGAGAGGGATAATGATCGCAATCAGTGCCGCCTGAATACCCGCTTGTGCGCCGTACATCAATCGACTTAACACGTCGCGACCGAGTTCATCCGTTCCGAGCCAATGAGCGAGGCTAGGACCAGCCATGACGCGATCATAGTTCGGTAAATCGGGTGGATACGGTGCCAACCATGGCGCGAACAATGCAACGACAATGAGTAGAACAACAAAAATACCACTAATAAAAGCTGCTCGTTGCCTCATAAAACGGCGGAGCATTTCTTTACCCGTCACGTAGAACCCCCCTAGTTATTCATACTTAATTCTTGGATCGAGAAGCGAATAAATAATATCCGTCGCAAAGTTAATGACAATAATGATTACAACCATGACGAGTACAACGCCTTGTAGCATCGCAAAGTCTCGTTGCATGATTGAATCTACAGCAAGCTGACCAATGCCAGGAATTGAGAAGATCGTCTCCACGACGACCGTTGCGCCCATAAGATTGCCATATAATATACCGACTGTCGTGACGACGGGTAAGATCGCGTTACGGATCCCGTGATGAAAAATCGTCTGCCGAACGGACAACCCTTTGGAGAATGCCGTCCGAATGTAATCGGTTTCAAAAACTTCGATTAATGCAGACCTCATGTGTCTAGTAATCTGCGCCATCCCAACGGCACCAAGTGCGATAGATGGTAGCAACACAGAGCGTACGAAGCCGATTGGATCATCAAACAAACTGATAAAGCCTGTCGCCGGTAACCAACCGAGTGATAAACTAAAGACTGCAAGTAACAGCATCGCAAGGAGAAAGTTCGGGATTGCTGTCCCCATCGTACTTACAAGTCGAGCGAATTCATCAATCCAACTACCTGGCTTCATCATCGAAACGATCGCCAATGTTGTACCGAACACAAAGGCAATTACAATCGCTGTCGTTACGAGCTGGAATGTAATACCCATCCTTGAGAAAACAGCCTCTTGAACGGATTCCCCAGTAAAGAACGATTCGCCTAAATCTCCAACGAGTGCGCTCGTCAACCAGTTCCAATATTGAACGAGTAACGATTGATCTAACCCAAGCTGTGCACGTAGTTGCGCCAAATTCTCATCAGAAGCATTCTCTCCAAGTATCGCGAGAGCCGGATCCCCTGGGATGAGAAGAATAAACGAAAACACAATAAACGTCGTAATGAAAAGCATTGGAATTACGTAGAGCAAGCGTTTCGTGAGAAACCGCAAAAACATCGTGTTTTCCCCCTCTCCTTACGGTTCTTTATAAAGCATTTGAAATTTCGGCTTACCGAGCATGTTCGGTTCGTATCCTTTCACGTCAGTACTCATTGCAACGATATCCGGCTGAAACGTTAACGGAATAAAAATGGCTTCTTCTGTTAATCCAATTCGATTAATCTCATCATAAATCTCTGCACGGCGTTCTGGATTATCAATCGTACCTGCAGCTTCAGCTAATAAACTTTCAATTTCCTCAGTCGAATAACTTCCCGTATTGTAATAACTCGTCGAGTGATAAAGCATCGTCATCGTCATTTGTGGATCCGGTCTCCCCGTCCACCGAGACATGAAAGAAGGTACGGACTTTTCATCAAAATAGGCGGAGATTCCTGCTTGTATTTCCATCGCTTGACCGTTCACGACAATGCCAATTTCCGCTAGTTGATGACGAAGAATATCAATCACTCGCTCATCATACGCTTCTGGGTAATGGGCAATCGTCACCACGGTCCCAACTAAGTCCGCTTCTTCTAGTACCGCTCGAGCATAGTCAGGATCATACAAATTGTTCAGCTCATCATTGTACACCCAGTAACTACTTGGAAACGGCTGGTATGCACCTTCTCCTTGCCCGTAGTGGATGGCTTCATTTAGAGCTGCACGATCAATGCCGTGTTGCAATGCAAGTCGCACGGCCTTCTGATCAAGTGGAGCACTTGCTATGTTTAAATAGAGCATATTCACTGGAACGGCCGAGCCTTCAACGATCGTAAACTTCTCTTCGTCAGACAAGCTCGTAATTTCACCAGCGGGTAAACTCGTCGCAAAGTCAATTTCACCGGTTTGCAATGCATTCATTCTCGTCATTTGATTCGGCATCACTTGGATTTCTAGTATCTCGGCTTTCGGTTCGCCTTCATTCCAATAATCATCAAACTTCCGATACGTCAGTTTTTCACCTGTTTCCCAAGCGACGAGTTCATACGGTCCAGCCCCAACTCCCGCTCGTTGAATTTGATCAGGATTTTGTTCAATCGCTTCTTGGGATACCATCATCCCCGCCCTGTCAGCTAACGCAAGTACAATCGATGAGTCTGGGTATTGCAAGTGAAGACGAACAGTCAGGTCATTAACAACTTCAACGGACTCAACAGCGTTCAAGTCACTAATGTATGATTCTTCTGAAGTGGCTCGTTCGAGATTAAAAGCAACCGCTTCCCCGTCCATCACCGAACCATCATGGAAGGTTACCCCGTCTCGGAGACGAAGCTCGAGTGTCGTATCATTCAAATACTCCCACTCTTCTGCTAACCCTGGTTGTGGCAATAAATCTTCATCAAAGGAAACGAGCGTGTCATAGAGTGGATAAAGAAGCGAATGATCACTTCCTGCACTTCCAAACACAGGGTCAAATGTGTTTAAATCGGTGCTGTATGCGACGATTACTTTTTCATGCTCCTTTACTTCGCTTGTGGCACCGACACGTTCATCGTTAGAACAACCTGCCAATGAAAGCGCTGACAAAATTACAGTTCCGAATAGCATCTGATGTGCTGCACGCATACACGATCTCCCTTTCTTACGGTCTCATCGTAAAGCTTGATGGACCGAGCAATTGTGGTAAACGTTTATATGCATCTTCAACCCAATCACACAAAAGCGGTCTCGTATCACGGGGATCAATAATCTCTTCAATCCCAAACGCTTCAGCCGTTCGAAATGGTGAACGGATCGACTCCATTTTTTCCATTAATGTTTGTAGCAGTTCTTCAGGGTTGTCACTTTCTTCAAGCTCTCGTCGATAAGCGACTTGAACGCCTCCCTCAACCGGAAGCGATCCCCAATCGCCAGACGGCCAAGCATAGCGCTGATGTAAGCCATGACCGTTAATCATCCCTGCGCCACCGACTCCGAACACTTTACGTAAGATAATTTCAATCATCGGTACTTGCGCTTGATAAATCGCTGAAATGGCACGAACACCTTTACGAATTGTTCCTTTTCTCTCCGCATCAACACCGATCACAAGCCCTGGTTGATCAACGAAGTTTACGATTGGAAGGTGGAACGTTTGGCATAAATCAACGAACCGTTCGATTTTTTCACTACTTTCCCTCGTCATTCCGCCACCAAGCACGTACGGATCGTTCGCTAAGTAACCGACTGGATGACCATTCAATCGAGCAAGGCCGGTAACTGTGCTCGAACCAAAGTGTTTGCCGATCTCAAAGATGCTATTTTCATCTAGCACTTTCTCAAGTAATTCACGTACTTTGTATGGACGACGACGGTTTCTCGGAATTGCTTCAATGAGTGATTCTTCGCGACGGTCTCGGGCATCCTCTGACTCCTCAACAGGAGGTAATTCAAAGATGTTGCTCGGCATATAAGAAAGGAACGTTCGCATTTGCATAAATGCATCTTCTTCAGAGGAAGCAATGTTATCGACCGCGCCGCTTGCACGGTGAACCGCCGCTCCACCGAGTTCTTCTTTCGTTAAATCTTGACCCATGCCGAACTTCACGACTTGTGGTCCCGCAACGAAAATTTGTGAAAGCTCTTCAACCATTACTGAAAAGTGAGACGCAGCAACACGTGCTGCACCGAGCCCTGCAGTCGCCCCTAGTGCTGCTGCAACGACTGGAACTCTGCCCATGTTTTTGACAACATGGTCCCATGCAGGGTTAATTGGAACATACGTTGAGCCGCTAGAGTCTAGGCTCTTCACACTGCCTCCTCCACCCGTCCCATCAACGAGGCGGACCATCGGTAATTGCAACTCATGTGCCATTAATTCGGCATACTCTTGCTTAGCTTTAATTCCGCCGTCGGAAGCACCGCCACGAACGGTAAAATCATCCGCACCAACGACAACTTTGCGACCGTCGATCTTCCCTGTTCCGAGTAGAAAGTTCGCTGGCATAAATGTTTTTACGTTGCCTTCTTCGTCATACGTTGCTTTGCCTGCTAGAGCCCCTGATTCATGAAAAGTATTGTCATCAAGAATGTGATGAATGCGTTCTCGAACCGTTAATTTCCCCCTCGACTTTTGTTTCTGAACGCTCGCCTCTCCCCCCATGTTCTCGGCTAACTTTTTTAATCGCTGTAATTCTTCAATTTCTGCGTGCCAACTCATACGGTCACTCTCCTCGTCCTTGTTGTATTCAACTAAATAAGCAATTATCATGCCAATTCTGAAAAATTAATAAACACCGTTAAATCAACATTTATGTATGCGCTTACATTTTATTGTGCAACCATGTATGAATTACTGAATCAGATATGAATTAACTTTGCGGAGTGCCACATAAAGACGCATAGCCTATGTTATCGGCTATGCGTTCGTGAATGGTCATTTGAATATTTCATAGAGGTAATCCAACCTTGAGTTCTAAGGGCACTTTCTTCTTAACTGCTTATCACAATCTATACACTCTTCTCATCAAGCTTTAAAATCGTTTCATACAAAACGTTAGCAACAATTTCAATATCGTCCATACGGCTTTCCTCTTCAGGACAATGGCTTTTCCCTTCTAAGCTTGGCACAAAAAGCATACCAGACGATGTTAATTCAGCAAGGTGTGCAGCGTCGTGCCCCGCCATACTTCCAAGAGTCAACGTTTCATGTCCACGGTTAGTCGCAATGGTCTTCATTGTGTTCATGACTTCCTGATTCATGGGCACTCCTGCTTGATTAAGGACCACTTCACGTGAAATGACAACGTTACGATCATTTTCAATGTGAGCAATTGTTTCTTCAATCTGATTATGCACTTCTGACAACTGCTCATCTGATTCTCCGCGTATTTCCATCGTAAATGTCACTTCACCTGGAACGATATTCGCCGCATTCGGTCTAACATGGAATTCACCGACTGTTGCAACAAGCTCCTCAATTGGATAGTCAGTAGCAGCTTGTTCAATTTTCAAAACAAGCCGGGCGGCTGCAGTTAATGCATCTTGTCGATCTGCTCCCATCATCGTCGTACCCGCATGGTTCGGTTGTCCTTTTACAGTAATTTTTTCTCGATAGATGCCTGTAATACCTCGAACGATCCCTATAGGAATGTTCTTAGTAAGAAGACGTTTCCCTTGTTCAATATGTACTTCTAAATAATGAACAAAATCTGATGGAGGTCTCACTGTCTGTTCAAATTGCTCAAAGCTTCCTCCTGCTATTTCTAAACGTTCAGTTAAGACATTGCCGGCGGCATCCGTTACTGATTCAATATGTTTCCTTGTCAGCTTCCCTGTTAACGCTCGACTTCCGAATGTTGATAATCCAAAGGGGTTGGGTTCTTCTGCACTAAATGAGACAAGTTCGAGAGGGTGGTTGATCTTGACTCCCTGTTCATGCAATGTCGTTAGCACTTCGAGTGCCGTTAAGACCCCAAGTGCACCATCATACTTGCCTCCATTTGGGACTGTATCAATATGAGAACCAAATGCAATGCTCGGCAAACCATTCTTCAGTCCTTCTTTCCTTCCCCAAATATTCGCAGCTGGGTCCACAGTAACGTCAAGGTCGATTTCCTTTAATTTACGTATGAGCCATTCACGTGCTTGAAGTTCAGGTGCTGTAAACGTTGTTCTAGTTAATCCCCCTAAAGGGTCTTGACCAAATTGGGCTAATTCTTCAATCCAACCTTCTAAACGTGTGCGATTGATCATGATTTCACCTCATCATAATTGTTGTGAATTTACCAGTTTGTTCAATCATCTTCATCTGAATCTCTTGGATGAAAAGTTAAATACTTCATTATCTAAGTATAATCTCTAGTAATCTTTGATATTGCAACCGTATCAAGTGCAATCATTCTTAAAGTATAAAACAACACTAAGAGAAAGAAAAATGAGAATAGATATTTTATCTATCATAGTTTGACTTAGCACAATCTATTATAAAACTAACACTTTTTAAAACTCTAAATAACAAGCTAAACAAAAAACCGCTACGACTTAAAATCGTCGTAGCGGCTCTCCTCAAATATCATCGCTTCTGTATAATGACGTCCGTTGACTTGCCTGTTGGGCGATCTGCAGAAAACCAAAGATCGTAACCGTTCACGTTAAAATCAAACGTATACATCCCTTCACCCTCGGAAAACGACGCACTTACGTTCGTCCCGAAATGACTGTTCAGCTCTTCTAACGTCATTCCGACTCTTGCTCCAAATATGTTCGTTGTTGGATTGCTAATCCAGTATCCTGTAATCGGATGAGTGTCATCATAATAATCATAAAAATAACCATTCTTATCATACAACACGTATGGACCACCTAAGAAAAAGCCTTCATCCTTTGGCGTTCCTTTTGTTTTTATAACTTCATCTTGCAAGGTTCCCATCGGTAGCATGCCCTCAATGTCACTTCCACCCGTCCCGACAAAAGAATAACTTGTGCGTCCTTCTTGGTATAATAACGTTGAACGAACGCCAAACGTAGCTTCAGTAGTGATCAGGCGGATCGTTTCTAACCCATCTAAACGATACGCATCAAGAATGTCTACATCACCATCAAACGAAAAGTTCTCTGGCGACAACCTTTCGATGCCTTCTGTAAAATGGACGTCAAATGTATAATCATCGACTTGTTGTACGCGTGTAATTCCAAGCTCCTTCGTATAGACGACACTTAACGCACGATCCATAAACGATGCAAACTGGCCTCGGGTTACTTGATTACGTGGGCGAAACGAACCGTCAGACGTTCTCGTTATTTCATGTTGAGAAAGAATGCTAATATTTGCACGGTGCGTTGCACTCGCTTTCGTTAAATCCGCCACCGGGTCTTGATTCCCACCTTCAACAACTCTTTCAAGATCAAATGCTCGAACGAGTACGGTTGCCATTTGTTCACGACTAATCTGTGAGCTTGGATTAAATTACTCATTGCTGCCCGTCATAACACCTGCTTCTTGCACAGCATAAATTGCAGCCGCTTGTGTATGATCACGACGCACATCGCTATAAATTGACGCTGGCAACTCCTCTTCATCTGGCAAATGTAGTTCAAGAGCACGAGCAATCAATGTTGCGACTTGACCACGACTAATGTTAGCACTCGGACGATATGTACCTCTTGATACCCTTGAATAATCCCTCGATCGGTCATACGTTCAATCGCTTCATAATGAGTATTCGTAGTATCAACGTCGAAGAATGATGGGCCTTCATTCGCTTGGATGACGCTCGGGACTAATGCCATAGCAGCCATTGCGACCATTACGCTCGTTAACTTTTTCATAATCTGTCTCCTCGCTACACACTTTCTTCTAAGTATGACATAAGTCTTAGATTTTTTCTCTATTTTCTAGTAATGGTTTAACTTGTATACTAATAGTAGCAAGGAGGGTCAACGATGAACATCATTCAAGAGACCGAACGCTTACGTCTTCGGGAAATGAACCATGAAGATGTTGTGCAACTGCTCACAATCTTTAGTGATCCCGTTGCTATGAAATACTATCCAGCAACAAAATCAAAATCCGAAACGAAAGAATGGATTGAATGGACGCTTGAAAATTATCGTAAATTTAATCTAGGGCTTTGGGTTGTTGAAGATTTAGAAACTGGAATTTTCTTAGGTCAGTGTGGAATTGTCCCTCAGAAAGTGAACAAAAAAATTGAAATGGAAATCGGTTATTTATTCAAACGAGAAGCTTGGGGAAATGGTTATGCGACTGAAGCCGCTTCCGCTTGTTGTGAGTATGCCAATGAGCAACTCGGAATTACGCGCCTCATCTCAATTATCGATCCTGCAAATGAACCTTCTGTGCGGGTTGCAAAACGAATTGGGATGACGTACGAACAACAAATGGAAAAATGGGGGAAGCTCGTGGACATTTATTGTTACTCATAACATGAACAAATCCCGCAAACGGTGCGGGATTTCATTACACTTTAGCTGTTGAACGATTCATTAGCAATCCATAAAGAAATGTAAATACAAGTCCGGAAAAACCAATGATTTGTGCCAATGTACTTGCAATTGCTGTAGGTGCAATAATTCCAAATACTAGTGCTGTTATAGATACTACCATGCCGAGAAGAATTAATAATAGTACATTTAACCTCATCATCTCTCACCTCTTATCTCTATATTTAACTTATCTGCGCGCACCCTCTTATTAACATATTGTATATACCCTGCTTTCTAGTATGCTAAACGTATAGATTCGTCGGAATATTCAATCTTTACTCCAAATTTCAAATTCTCTCAATTATGCTAAAGAACTTCGCGCTTTTAATGTTATTCTTAATACTATACTTAAGGACGAATCGAATGTCAAGCGTTATTTTAAATATTTACAGACTTGGTCCCAACCTTTATGATTAAAGAACGAATGTTCCCCTTTCTGTTGTACAACCCACACACAAATGTTCTTTTTGGCATATACCGTTAAAGAGGGGTGATAAAAATGCAGTGGATCGTTAAGCAACTAATGGACGAGTGCCCCGAACTAGAATCATTTATTCGAAATCATAGTAAACTGTTTGAACAACCTATCATGCAGCATTTTTTATCTAGTCCACAAGCTAGGAATGTCTTCATTCAAAGTATTCGTGAGCCAACTGACGCCAACCAACAGCGATTAGATGACCATTTCAAATCGTTTTATCTTGATGCACAATTTACCCATTATGTTTCGAAGACACTTTACTGGACTGCCATTCAATACGATCAAAAACGCCGAAAACAACGAACGAGGAATCCACTCATCGTGGACAACCCATCGGTCAATGACTATGCGATTGCTGTTGAACCCGACTATTCAATCATATGCGAAACACTCGACGTTCAATCATGGTCTTCCAACCCAAGACTCAGTCACGCCTTAACAAAGTTAACACCGCAACAGAAAAAAATACTCATCGGTTATTACAAGTTCGAACTGACTAATCAAGAAATCGCGGATCAATTGAATGTTAGTCAACAAGCGGTCTCACGTATGCGCCTAGCAACCATTCGTTTTTTACAAAACGTTATGAAAGAAGGAACAGGCTATGATTGAGATATCGTCACTCATTGAGATCATGTCCAAGTACGGGTTCCCGATTGCCATTACTCTTTATTTATTGTTCCGCTTTGAGCGAAGGTTAGAACGCCTCGAACGACTTTTTATAGAGAAGGTAAGTGAGAGAAATGACGATGAATCATCCAAAAAAAATTGAAGAAATCATCCAACAATTCGAACCAAAAATCCGAAAGTGTTTGCTTGAGACAACCCCTGAAGAGCGCGACGATTTAAGACAAGTTCTATACTTGAAACTGACAGAAATTATCCAAACATTCAACGAAGACAATGCCCCCACATTTGAAGAGTTCAAAAACCGCTTCCGGTCATAGCTTGTGGATGCCGCCCAGTTACTGGGCGGTTTTTTTGTTGATGTGTACTTGAAAGTGGGGCACGTTCAGTGTGAGCCCTTCTTTTTTAGGCAGGTCGGGCATGGTACACCAGACGTGGCGCTTGCTACATCGCACCACGCTCTTGCTACACCATGCCCCGCGCTTGCTACACCTCACACCGCGCTTGCTACACCGCGCCTTGCGCTTGCTACACCATGTCCCGCGCTTGCTACACCTCACACCCCTCTTGCTACACCTCACACCCCTCTTGCTACACCTCACCACTCTCTTGCTACACCGTACCCTCCGCCAATGACTTCTCGATCCAGACGGCGGCGAGTGTTCCTTCTCCCATTGCGATCGTCACTTGTTCGGCGTGTACGCCGACGTCGCCGGCGGCGTAGATGTGCTGAACGTTCGTTTTCTTCGTTCTTGCTTCAGTAATGAGGTGACCGTTTTCCATTCGTTCGCAGCCTAGTTTGCGGGCAAGATCTGACTGCGGCGTTATTTTCCCGAAAGCGATAAATGCGTGTTTTGCCTCAATCACTTCGCCCGAATGCAATGTTACTCCGTTAAATTGCCGGTCGGTGACGAGTGGGGATTGGATGCGCTCTTCAATGTATTGAACATTCATGTCACGTAGTAGTGCTTTATCTTTCTCACGTATTGCTTCACTCGTATGATTAATATAAATGAGTTCGCTAGCCCAATGATGCAATCGTTTTGCCATATGAACGCCCGATTTCCCTGAGCCTAAAATGAGGGCTTTTTTTCCTTGGACTTCATATCCATCACAATCTGGACAAATGTATACGGTACTTCCGAGACACGATTCTAATTGCGGGAACGGGTTGGGGTCCGTCACACCGGTAGCAAATAAAAGTCGCTTCGCTTCATACGATTGACCGGTTCGTGTTAATAATTGAAAATGGTCTGTTCGTTCGATGGCTACGACTTCTTCTGTTTGATAGAGCACCCCGAGCATTTTTCCTTGCTGTTTGCCTATCCTTCTGAGTTCCTCACCACTTACTCCGTCTGGCCAGCCGAGGATGTTTCGATACTTTTGACAGAGTGTAGATCTTCCTTTGCCTTTATCGAGGACGAGCACATTTCGCTTATAACGTCCTAGCTGGATAGAGGCTTGAATTCCAGCAATTCCTCCTCCAATAATGACACAATCATAAAGAGCCATACTGATTCCCCCTAGCATAGCTAGCTTCTGTTCCAGGCCCTTTTTCTATGCAATAAAAAAAGACTTGCAAATGGATCGCAAGTCTATCGCTCATCTTCAATTTCGTGCCGCAATGCATCAACACTGTCTCTTCTTCGACGGTTTTTCTCATCTATGTCGTGCTGGTCTTTTTCGCTCATTTCACCAAGATGGGCTTGTTGAAAATTTTCCGCTTCATTTATGTTCTCAATCGTATCATTTATGATTCGTTCGATTCGATCTCCATTGTTCTCATTGCTTTCTTTGTAACTCATCAATATCACCCCACTGTAATTTACCCAAAAAAAAGCGCAATATGCCTTGGGAGGGCATATTGCCAATAGGTATTACATAAAGGGGGATGTTTGAGAGCAAAACGTGGCGAGAACCTCGACAACGTCTTCTCAAATAAGTAATTGATAATGAATATCAATGTCACTTACTATATTAGATGGTTTTCATACGAGTGTCAATAACTAATTGAAAATAATTCTCACTACTTTTTCATTACGTTAATTGATGATTCAGACACTGCGATTCCATTCACATAAATCGTCACGATGTGAGTACCTGGATAGTGCTTTCTAGTTGATAAATCAGCGAATGAATGCGTTCGTTCTCGTTCAACGATTTCACCAGTGCGATACGTTCGTTCCACAAGAAGGAACTTCTTCTCTGATTGCTTCCCGTTCGCTTTGACGAATTGAATGCCGTACTCGACCCGCATTAATCCTGCCTGTTCTATCGTAAAACCGTAATGCATCGTAATGCTTTCACCGATTACTATCGAGGGTGGTTCGATGTTCAACACCCCGTCTCGGACTTGTCCACTGTATCCGAACAGTTCGTACGCTTCAGGCAGGCTTTTTCGAATTAACGTTCGGCATCCGTGACGAATGATCCAATCCGTTTGTTCAGATTTCCCTTGCCATGATTTCGCCAGTTTTAGGACGTAGTTTGGGTGGTCTTTCGAAAAATCGTTAAGATGATTGGCGACGCTTTTTCGCACGTATTTGGACGGATCTTCCTTTAGTAGTTCCAAAATCGCTGTCGTTTTCGTTGGATCTTTAATGAATCTTGACAGCGTCTTGCCCCACGGCAATCTCGGTCTAGATCCTTCACTTGCGAGTCTTCTCACGTGCTCGTCCTCACTCGACGCCCATTCCTTCATGACCTTCACCATTTCAGATGGGTCTTTTTCGATAAACGGGCGAACGGCAAATTCTGAACTAGCATGGGGTGTGAAGCGCCGGAGCATTATCATAGACGTCTCCCAATGATCAATTCCATATTTTGCAACAAAATGAGGAAAGAACATGTAGCCTGAGGCACCTTTTGCATCTGCTGCTTCCGCTAAAATAGTGACCGCCTCTTCGTAATCAGCCGGTAAATGCATTCGGAGGGTTTCCGTAATTTTGTCGATTCGATTCATCATCTCGAGGTCTGTCCACGGTTCACGCTGGACGTCTTCGGCAAAAGCATCAATGTGAAAATCTTGATGCACACTTTGAACTTTCAGACCGACTGTTCGTAAATATTCTTGATTAAACATGTTTTTAATCGCTTCTGCCATCTACAGTCAACTCCTGTTCAGGTTACTTGCTTTTTTACTAGTGTAAGCCAGAACTCGCCACAAAAAAACTCCCCAGCATGTGGGGAGTACGTTCGTTTAGTGCCAACGTTGCGTAAGCATTTTGCGTTTCGTATAGAAGTTAATACCGTCTTTTCCGTTTGCATGAAGGTCACCGTAGAACGAGTCTTTCCAACCTGAGAATGGGAAGAATGCCATAGGAGCTGGAACGTTTACGTTTACACCGAGCATACCTACTTCAATGTCTTCTCGGTATTCTCGTACCGCTTTTCCGCTGTTCGTATAAAGAACTGAACCGTTACCGAACTTGGATTTGTTCGTGAGTTCAATCGCTTCTGTGAGGTCTTTGACGCGAACAATTGAAAGGACTGGCGCAAAGATTTCTTCTTGCCAAATTTTCATTTCTGGCGTGACGTGATCAAAAATACTCGCCCCTAAGAAATAACCATTACCAGCTTCAGTTGGCACATCTCGTCCATCTCTTACGAGCTTCGCGCCTTCACTGATTGCTTCTTCCATTTGTCCTTTCACTTTGTCTAAATGACTTTGGCGAATAACAGGTCCTAATGTAATCGAGCGATCACTGCCATCACCCATTAACAATTCATCTGCTGACTTCTTCAAACGCTCAACGAGTTCATCAGCGATTTCTTCAACAGCAACGACGACAGCGGTTGCCATACAACGTTGACCTGCACTTCCAAATGCCCCGCTCGTAATTCCTTCAATTGTTTTATCAAGATCGGCATCTGCCAATACGATCGAATGGTTTTTTGCTCCAGCTAGTGCTTGTACTCTTTTTCCATAGCTAGCACCCGTTTTATATACGTACTCAGCGACAGGTTGAGAACCGACGAAACTAATCGCTGGGACATCTTCATGTTCCAACAATCCATTCACAACGTCATGCGCACCGTGTACAAGGTTCAACACCCCTTTTGGAATACCTGCTTCAGTTGCCAACTCAACGAGTCGTTCTGCAAGAAGTGGTGTACGCTCCGAAGGTTTTAGAACGAACGTATTCCCTGTAGCAATCGCAAGTGGGAACATCCAACATGGCACCATCATTGGGAAGTTAAACGGTGTAATTCCGCCAACGACCCCAACTGGATAGCGATACATTCCCGATTCAATCCCCGTTGCAATCTCTGGCAAGCTCTCACCCATCATTAATGTTGGAGCGCCAGCTGCAAACTCCACGCACTCAATTCCACGCTGTACTTCTCCATATGCATCATCAAACGTTTTGCCGTTCTCTTTCGTAATCAATTCAGCAAGCTCATCATGCTTTCCAATGAGGAGTTGTTGATAATTAAATAAGTAGCGCGCGCGCTTTGGCACAGGAACTTTTTTCCATGATTTAAAGGCCGCTTTTGCAGCTTGTACAGCATCATCCACGTCTTCTTTCGTTGATAATGGCGTTCTAGCAATTTCTTCACCTGTTGCTGGGTTTGGAACAGATTCGTATTCTGACGTTTTCGCTTTGACCCATTCACCGTTAATATAATTAGTTAGCATGTGTCTCGCTCCTTTTTGTGTATGAGTAGTTCATCAGTTGATCGTAAAGTTCTACAATTTCTTCTTTTGTCGGCACTTTCGGATTTGTTGCAGGGCTTCCACTAATGAGCGCGTCTTCAGCCATCTTTTCTTTTACTAGCTCAAACGCTTCTCGGTCAATTCCCCATCCTGAAAGGGTTGGAATCTCAAGCTCTTCACATAAGTGCTCAATCTCTTCGACGAGCCAGTTACTAAGCTCTTCATCGGATTCATCTTTAACATCTTTATTGATCATTCTCGCAATTGTTGCGAGGTCTTCTTGGCAGTCTACTTTCGTATATTCCAATATGATCGGAAGCAACATTGCATTCGATACGCCGTGGGGAACGTGAAAAACAGCTCCTAATGGACGCGACATTCCGTGGACGAGACATGTCGATGCGTTAGAGAACGCCATCCCTGCAAGCATCGAACCGTAAATCATTTGGTCCCGAGCTTCCAAATTATCGCCATTGTGATAAGCTTCGCGAATGTTTGCATAAAGCAACTCAATCGCTTGAAGACTCAACGTGCGTGTGAATGGTTGAGCTTTTCGACTTATGAGTGATTCAATAGCATGTGTGAGTGCGTCAACACCGGTCGCTGCAGTTACTGACTTCGGGGTTGAGACAGTTAATACCGGATCAACGATCGCAACAAGCGGCATAAAGGCTTGTTGTTTGATCATCATTTTAATGTCTTCTTTCGTATCTGTAATGACCGTAACATCTGTCGCTTCAGACCCTGTACCACCTGTCGTCGGGACGGTAATGAGCGGCAATGGCTTTACTGTCGCTAGTTTTTTTTGATTCATATAGTCATGAATTCGCCCCGTGTTGGTCGCAAGCACCGCAACGGCTTTAGCTGTATCAATGCAGCTACCACCTCCTAAAGCAATCACATGATCACATTGTTCTGCTCTCAACAACTGCAACGCCTCGTCGACGTATGTATCTTTCGGTTCAGTCTCCACGCCTAAGTAATCTACATAAGAAACGTCTGCCGAATGTAAATGATCATGAAGTTGCTGGACATTTCCGAGCTGTTCCATTATTCGATCACTTACGATTAAAGCTTTCGATCCTAACTTGTTCGCTTCTTCACCGACGCCTAAAAAGCTGTCCTTACCGTAATGAATGATTTGAGGAAGATGTACAATACGTTTTACCAATGGAATCCCTCCTTACTACGCTTTATTGCAAAAGCGATGCCAGAGTGAAACCGTTGTTGTTCTAAGACGTAGGTTTTTAAACTGTCGCAAAAAGCGACACTCACTGTTGCAACTTCCTATACAGTGTCGCACGATGGATGCCTAGTTTCTCGGCTGCCTTCGTTTTATTCCCTCCTACTTCTTGAAGTACACGTTCAAGTTCCGAACACTCATCATCAATCTTTAACGCAGGGCTTGTAAACGGCTCTGGTAGGTGGTCCGCTAAGACAGGTTGTCCATCTGTCATTGTAACAACATAATCCACCGCGTTAACGAGCTCTCTGACATTACCTGGCCAGTGATACTGCAAAAATAACCGCATTGCTTCTTCACTAATTGCTTTTTTCTCGATTCCATACTCTTGAGCAAGGCGCTCCATATGAAAGCCGAGCAAGTTAGGAATGTCTTCTTTTCGCTCTCGCAAAGGCGGTACTGTTAAACGAATAACATGGAGACGATAAAATAAATCTTGTCGGAATTGACCTTCTTGAACGAGTGATTTTAAATCTTTGTTCGTCGCAGCGACAATTCGGAAGTCGCTATGAATGACTTGTTCACTACCGATTCTTACAATTTCTTTCGTTTCAAGTATACGGAGAATCTTCGCTTGCATTGACGGTGACATTTCTGATACTTCGTCAAGAAACAAGGTTCCACCGTGAGCTTGTTCAAACTTCCCACGTCTTCCTCCTTTACGAGCATCAGTAAACGCCCCACCCTCATACCCAAATAACTCAGACTCGAGTAAGTTCTCTGGAAATGCTGAGCAATTGATGGCCACAAACGGTCCTTCTGCCCGCGAACTCATATGATGAATGCCTTGTGCAAACAACTCTTTCCCTGTTCCGCTTTCACCTTGAATGACAACAGATGCTTTCGTTCGCGACGCTTTTCTTGCAAGACTTTTCACTCGTTGGATGCTTGCGCTTTTGCCAATCATCGTTTCAAACGTTTGCACTGCACCTTGACGCTCCATCTGTACAGCCTTCGCCTTTGACGTGGCTTCATGTTGCAAAATGCGATGCAACTCGGTCATTCCCTCAAAGATTAGCATCCCAACTGCTCCGACAATTTCGCCCTCTTGCCAGATTGGCAAGCGATGAACGACCATCTTCTGACCTTGGATTGTTTGGACTTTGCCTCGCTCTGGAATGCCTGTCTTTACAACTTGATGAAGTTCTGTGTTATCAATAACCGACGTCACGTCACGCCCAATCACATCACGTTCTTTCAGTCCACCGAGAAAATCTCGATACGATTGATTCATCGACGTAATTGTTTGATTACGGTCGATGATGACGATGCCTTCGTACGCAGAGTCAAAGATTAACGATAATGTGGCACCGTCTTGATCTTGGACCGCTTGGAGCGTACGTTGGGTGATGACACCAACGATTTGCTCGCCGTCAATCACAACTGATAACTTGCGCTGTTCAACAGGGAATGGGTCGCTTTTCTTAACACATTGAATCGGTAACAACTCGTGTTTTTGAAGAATGTATTCACTCGAGCTTTCCACCAGACGCTTTGCAATGAATTCAAGTGTGAGTGTACCGATCGGTTGGTCGTATTGGTCAATGACAACAATTGGATAATGCGTTTGTACAACGATCGTTAACCACGTTTGCATATCCTGATTTTCAAATGCCACGATTGTCGCTCGCTCGCTTTTCTCACCGCACGTAAACGTTTTGTACGTCACATCCATGTTCACGCCAACTCGCCCTGCTTTCGAAGTTCATACTCTTCCTTTAACATGCTCATCAGTACTTCATCACGTCTAATGCCGTTCACATGAACGGCTTGCCGACGAGCGCCTTCGCGAACAAACCCGGTTTTTTCATATGACCGGATTGCCCTCACATTGTGGGACAACACCTCAAGTTCAAGTCGATTCAATTGCAATGTTTCAAACACGTACGCTTGCAACAAACGCACCGCTTCACTCCCGTACCCTTTGTTCCAATCTTTGCGTTGGTGAAGGGCAATTCGAAATCCACAAACAGAATGATGTTCGTCAATATCTATAATTGCCGCATCGCCGATCGTTTCTTTCTGACCTTGGTGATAAATTGCAAAGTCATATCTTGTTGAATCTTGAGCAAATCTCTCATACGCTTCTTTAATCTGCTCTTTCGTAAATGTGTGTCTCGTACCCGTTAAATCTAAACTTTCTGAATCACTCATACTTAAAAAAATGCTGTCATAATCCGACGAATCAATGGATTTAAGTTGTATGTTCATCACATTTACTCCTTCCAATTCTCGCAAAAATATGTTTAAGTCTTAGTGGAGGCATTTATTTTATAGTTTTTTATACATAGGTAAAGTGAGGTCTTGCACGTGAATTCACAGCAATTTTCGCCATATATCACGTTCGAAAGAACCCAGTGGGCAGATTTTAGACAAATGAGCGACTGGTCACTAACCGATGTCGATTTACGCGAATTACAAGGATTAAATGAGCGATTGTCGATGACGGAAGTGGCTGACATTTACGTCCCACTCTCTCGTCTTTTACATTTACATTATACCAAAGCAAAAGAATTACATCAGGATACAAACCGATTCTTGCAATTGGATACGCTTACAGTTCCTTTTATTATCGGGATCGCAGGAAGTGTCGCGGTCGGAAAAAGCACCACCGCCCGGATTATCGAACATTTAGTATCCCAATGGCCTGGTAAACCACGAGTTGAACTTGTCACAACCGATGGTTTCTTATACTCAAATGAACAACTTGAAGAACTCGGCCTCATGAAGAAAAAAGGCTTCCCAGAAAGCTTCGATGTATCTCGTCTGTTCAGATTTTTATCTGAATTGAAGTCTGGAGAAGAACGGGTCACTGCTCCCCTTTATTCTCATATGAAATACAACGTTCTACAAGATGAAGAACAAGTGTTAATGCGACCAGACGTCGTTATTGTGGAAGGTATTAACGTTTTGCAACCACCAAAGCTTGAAAAACACCAAGCGAGAACGTTCGTGTCAGACTTCTTTGACGTTTCAATGTACATCGACGCCGAAGAACCGATGATTGAACAATGGTACAAAAACCGGTTCAACTTACTTAGAAAAACATCGTTCCAACAGCCGGAATCATACTTCCAGAAGTTTAAAGACTTAACTGAAGACGAAGCGCGAGCCGTCTCAGATCGTATTTGGAAAGAAACCAACCGTGTAAATCTCGTTGAGAATATTCTTCCGACGAGAAACCGCGCCGATCTTATCTTACAAAAAGGTGAGGGTCATAAAGTCGAACGGATTCACGTTCGAAAGTTGTAAAAAGGAACGCTGCTTGCAGTGTTCCTTTTTATTGTTTTTCTAACACTTCCATCAGCTGCTGGAACCCTTTTTTAGCTTCTTTAAACGTAAACATCGGGTACATGTGCATCATGCTTTTCGCTTCGATGTATGTAACTTTCTTCCCTTCACCTTCTGCCTTCTCTACGAACTTCTTCACATCTGGCTGTAAAATATCATGTGTCCCCATAAAAATCGTAAGTTTTGAATCAAAATTAGATGTACCATATGCTGGGCTGATCAATGGGTTATCGAGTTCCAAGTCACCGGCGTACCAGCGTCCCGCCTCTTTAACACCAGGTGTCGCTAAAAATACATCTTTGCTCTCTATTTTTTTTATGGCAGCATTCGTCATGGACACGTCTAACCACGGTGAAATCAGTATGGTTTTGTCAGGCTGCTCTTGATCGTTTTCTTTTAACTTTTGGACGAGCGATAAAGCAAGCCCTGCCCCTGCTGAATCCCCCATAATGACATCTGGAAAGCGATCGTGAAGAATCTTTTCGGTAGCAGCGATCGTTTCTTCATACGTATGTTCAGGTGCTAACGGATATAAAGGAACAGTGATTGTACACGGGAAATGTTCAATGATGCGTTGTAAGAAATACCAATGAGTGACCGTAATATGGTGAACATACGCCCCGCCATGCAAATAAAATAGATGACTTTTTGGGGTCTCGTCCTTTGGACGCAATACATAGACAGGAACATTCCCATAATCTAATCGTTCTACATCCAAGTTCGTTAACACCTTCAACGGCGGCGTATAATCTAGGTGCCGTCTCGTTTCAATCCCTTTTCGCAACGACTCACCTGTCTGTTGCCAAAACTGCTTTCGCCTCGTCACTTTTAACATGAATTTGAACATTCGACTCCCTGCACTTTCCATCTGCCGCCTCCTCTACGCTGTTTGATTTTAGTATACCAAACTGCTACTCGAACACTGAACACTTTGTCGAACGAGCAGCTTTCCACTACGTTCACTTGTACATTTCTTTTTCATCGAATTGACCGATTTATACGAGTCCTCTTCTCATTCATATGCTAGATCACGAATAGAATGAAAGGATCAATTGAATTATTGTCCCAAAAATAAACAAAATGTAATCAATAGTACGGTAATTAATAGTTCTGACCATATCCCCGAACGAACGCGGGGTACGGAAATGGCTACAATCCCAGTAGGATTTTCCCCTTTTAGTGTAAGAGTAAACGCACAAACAAATTTGATTGAAGTCGCAATTAGTATGACTATAGTGTTTCGGTCATTGATGTACAACGAATTTAGAACCCGGAAGAATGTCGGACTTGGCCTGTGCTAAGTAAGCGCGAAAGGGGAAACCGAAGGAGGTACCTGATGGGAATCTAATCTGTCATCTAGTATCGACGTTCTTTGAGGTTAGCTCATAAAAAAACGGCCCCGTCGTCGGGACCGTTTCCATACTTCATTTAGTTGCTAGCTGTAATTGCTTTTGCAATTGTTACTGTACGCTTTGCTTGGTTTGCAATGGCTTCATCAAGTTTGTTTTCTTGAATGTTCCCTTCACCGTCAACGGTTGCGCTCGTTCCGTATGGGTTACCGCCTGATTCAAATGTAACTGGGTCTGTATACCCTGGAGCTGCAACAATGGCTCCCCAGTGGAACATGGTTTTGTAAAGAGCGAGAACTGTTGCTTCTTGACCACCGTGTGGGTTTTGCGCTGAACTCATCGCACTCACGACTTTATTAACAAGCTTTCCTTGAGCCCAAAGACCGCCTGCTTGGTCGATGTATTGTTTTACTTGACCTGGTACGTTACCAAAGCGAGTTGGTATGCTCCAAATGATGGCATCCGCCCAGTCAAGATCGTCCATTGTTGCTTCTGGTACATCTTGTGTTGCTTCATAGTGCGCTTTCCATGCTGGATTAGATTCAATCGCTGCCATTGGTGCAAGTTCTGGAACTTTAACTAGCTTGACTTCTGCGCCTTCTTTTTCTGCAGCGTCTTTTGCCCAGTTTGCCATTTTGTAGTTTGTTCCTGTTGAACTGTAATAGATAATTGCTACTTTAACCATGATATCCTTCTCCTTTGTTGGTTCTTCAGTATGGTCTTTCCCGAATAATCTAGCTAAAAATCCCATAATTCTTCTCTCCCTCTCCACCTCCTACGTAAAATTAAAGATGGTTAATCGTCCGAACTTTAGCCGGACGAAGGTTTGCTTCGATTTTGTCCCGGTCTGATTCATACCACTCTGGAAGCTTCAACTGCTCACCCATCGTCTTGTATGTCTCGTCATATGCAAATCCTGGAGGATCTGTCGCAATTTCAAACAACAGTTGGCCACGCTCACGGAAATAAATCGCGTTAAAATACTGACGATCTTGAACTGGAGTCACTTGATAACCAGCATTGGCCACATGCTTTTGCCACTCCACTTGCTCATCATCATCTTTCGCGCGATAAGCAATATGATGTACCGTTCCTGCACCTAGACGACCTGTACCCACATTGTCAGCATACAAATCAATCGTTCCGCCAATAGTCGCATTCGATGAAAAACGGATAAACCCATCTTGTTCTCCTATTTTTTCGAAGCCCATCGTCTCTTCTAATAGTGTTGCGGTTTCTTTAAAGTTAATCGAGAGAAGTGTCGCACCACTAAATCCTTTAATGGCTTCAATTTCGCTTATGCCGTTAAACGGCCACTGACTGTTTCTTCCTGATTCTTGTTCAACAAACGATAGCTGAAGTCCATGTGGATCTTCGAATTGAAGGTATGTTTGACCAAAGCGAGTTGTTTCTTCATACGAGACGCTAAACTTCTCAAATCGCTTCTTCCAAAAATCCATCGTTCTCGGTGGAATCGCAAAGTCCGTCCGACCGACTTGCCCTCCACCGATTGCGCCTTTATGAGCACCTGGCCAAGGGAAGAACGTCATAATCGTGCCTGGACTGCCATTGTCATCTCCAAAATACAAATGATACGTCCCTGGATCATCGAAATTAATGGTTTTCTTCACGAGCCGCATCCCTAGAAAACCTGCATAAAAATCAACATTTTCCTGAGGATCACCAACAATCGCCGTAATATGATGTATTCCTTTTGTTTTCATACTTAAGCCTCCCTTTGTTTAGGATGTCCAGAGTTAGAAAGGATATTGATTACAACCAATTATATTATCTCTAATTCGAGATAATTGGGCAAAAAATATGGAATTGATTTATCTCTAATTTGAGATAATAGTAACAAAAAGCCTTGCGATATGTCAAGACTTTCTATCACAACTTTGTTGATTTGCCCAATTTCTTTAGAAGATCAATGGCTTGTTCCTTCTCTTCTGAATCAAGACCTTCCATAATGGACTCAATCGCTTCTACATGACTAGGGAAAATCTCATCCATAAACGAACGGCCTTCTTCCGTTATAGAAACGAACGTAATTCGTCGATCATTTGGACACGGTTTTCGCTGCGTGTAGCCTCTTTTTTCCAATTTGTCTACGACATACGTAATGGAACTACTTGCAATCAATACTTTTTCTCCGATTTTCTGGACAGGCTGATCTCCTTTATTGTAAAGAAGTTCAATCACCGCGAACTCTGTTGGGTTTAGCCCGTGCGAGCGAATATCGTGTTCAACATTTCTTTTCACTGATTCAAGTGAGCGTGTCATTACAACGAATAGTTTTAGTGCTAAAGCTTGTTCTTGATTCCATTCAATTGTTGTCATTTTCTAACCACCTTCGTATTCCTCATTATAACACCGTTACTCTCTCACTTCACTAGGTCTCCTCTGTATCATTTAAAGTCATTGACAAGGGAGGACTGAACTCCTACGCTAAACATGAAAAGAGGGATCAACTTGAACAATAAAGAGATTGAGAAAAAAGTTGTCGAGCAGTTCCAGCAAGATGAGAACATGATGATTATGGTGTTTGCTCAGTGGTGTGTGAATCATGACTTAGACCCAGTCGAGTTATATGAAAGCGCGTATCCATCGCAACCGATGCATCCAGAACACCGGAAAACGATTGACGATGTCACTGTTCCAAAAGAAGAAGCTGAAGACATTGACACAGCTAGCGTATTATCCGTTCTACAACTATTCGGAAATACTGATTTAGCTGCCGTTGTAGAGGAACAATCGCGCAAAAACAAACCTTCGTCCGATTAAGGCCGAAGGTTTGTTTTTTAGAAGAATAAGAAATGTGCCATGAAGGCGATAATCGGTAGTGTAATTAATGTACGAATAATAAATACCAACACCAAATCTAACAAGTTAAGCGGTAAGTTAGAGCGTAAAATAAGTACACCCACTTCAGACATGTAAACCAACTGTGTCATCGATAAACAAGCGATGACGAATCTCGTCAGTTCACTATCAATGCCTGAACCGACAATAGCTGGTAAGAACATATCAGCAAACCCAACTACTACTGCAACAGCTGCGTCAGAGGCTTCTGGAATTTGTAGCAATTGCAACAATGGTACGAACGGATACGAAATGATATAGAAAATTTGCGTGTATTCCGCAATGATTAACGCAAGTGTCCCTAAACTCATAACGAGTGGTAGTAGTCCGAACCAAATGTCTAATACATTTTTCGTTCCTTGCTTAAGCATCACACCTGCACTAGGTGTATCGGATGCTTTCGTTACTGCTTTATGATACCCCCATTTAAAGACTGAAGTGTTTTCAGGGACAGGATCTTCTGTTGTGATCTGTTCTGCACGTTCATAATACTTGTCTTTCTTCCATGAAAGAGGAGGAATTCTAGGTGTGATCACTGCTGCTATAAATCCTGCAACACAAACCGTAATATAAAACTGTATGAACATGTGACTAATATCCAAAAACTGCACAATTAGAATACTAAACGCAATTGAAGCAATGTTAAAGTTTGTCGCAATGACCGCAGCTTCACGTCCAGTATAAAATCCCCGTTCATATTGTTGCATCGTAACGAGAACTCCTACCGTACCACTACCAAGCCATGAAACGATCATGTCGACCGATGACCGACCAGGAGCGGTAAATAACGGACGCACAATTCTACGTAACAACGTACCGAAAAATTCCATTAAACCGTATTCCGTTAGAATCGGTAAGAACAGACCAGCAAACAAAAACCACGTAAACAATACTGGAACGAGAGATCCAAGAACTTCTCCTCCTGTGGCACTATCCCAAATCCAACTTGGTCCAATTTGAAAAATAACGATAATCGCAAAGATTGCACCGAGAATTCTCCATACTAACCATACATTACTTACATAAAACAAATCTCGAATAAACCCATTATTCATCAAGCCTGTCGGTTGGACCTTTGAGACGATGATTGAACCGACTGCAGAGATAACGAGTAAAATTGTTACAATCATCGGGATGCTTCCACCCATTAACCCTTGTACGTACGAGGCCATAATTCCAACACCGATCGTAACTTCATCACCAACTGGGATTGGAATTAAGAACATACCGATTCCTAAAATAGCAAAAATGATAAAACGCCAATGGCTCGCTTCTTTTACTTGCGTATTCATATGTCCTCCAAGATGTGTAATTTTTCTATGTCATACTAAAACGCAAGAAACGTGCCAAATAATAAAACGATGAACGCTACAATTTGATCCAAAAATAAATCAAATTAAGTTAATTTTGATTTATTTTTGGATCGTGATTTGTTTTTGAATCGATTTTGTACTCTTTTAACTTTCGAACGACAGAAGGTTGGCTCAATCCAAGAAGCTTACTCATTTCGTACGTCGTATTGCACTCATCAAATGCAAGTTGTAACCAATGTTGTTCTACCTTTTTCAACTCTTCTTTTAATTGAAACCCTTCACTTAATAAAGGTTTACCTTCTGAAGCCGGTAGCGAGCGACGTTCTTTTGATTCAAAGATTCCTTTCAAATCTTCCACCGTTACTAGTTCTTCTGAGCTCGTTAACAATAAGCGTGATAAAAAGTTCTCGAGTTCTCGCACGTTCCCAGGCCAGTGATAATGGTAAAGACGTTCTAACACTTGAGGATGGAGCTTTCTCTTCAAATCATAACGCTCATTTATTTCTTCAACCTTTTTAAAGATTAACCCTGGAACGTCTTCACTACGTTCGCGTAATGATGGGACGGTGATTGGAATTACATTAATGCGGTAATACAAATCTTCACGGAACAACCCTTTCTCGACGAGTTGTTCTAAGTTGCGGTTCGTTGCGGCTACAAGGCGGAAATCCACATGTTTCTCGACTCGTCCACCAATTGGCGTGACTTTCTTTTCTTGTAACACCTGCAGCAACTTTCCTTGCATTTGAAGAGGAATATCCCCAATTTCATCAAGAAAAAGCGTTCCCTCGTCTGATAACTCAACAAGGCCGATCCTGCCTTGACGATCCGCGCCGGTAAATGCCCCTTTTTCATACCCGAACAACTCAGCCTCGAACAGCGTATCAGGAATCGCGCTACAGTTAATCTCGATAAATGGCCCATCAAGTCGCTTGCTTTCTTTATGAAGCTCACGGGCAAACATACTTTTTCCAACTCCAGATTCCCCGTAAAAGATGACAGAAGCGTCTGACGGGGCTGTACGACTAATCAATGTCTTAATGCGACTAATCGCCTTACTCTCATGAACGATCGAATGAAATGTCTGCTCTCTCGTTCGCAACACATCCAGTTCATTTTGATAACGTTCGCTTTGCACTTGCAAGGACTCGTATTCCTTTTTCATTTCTTGAATCTCAGTGAGGTCATGCGAAACGCTAATGACTCGAACGATTTCTTTTTTCTCATTGCGAACGGGAAAAGCGGTTGCCATAACCGTACGCCCGGTTACAGTTGCTTGCATTACTTGTTGTTGTTTCCCCGTTTGCATCACAAGCTTCGTAATTGAAGGTTTGAAGACTCCTTCAAGTTCCAACTGTTCGACGTTTCTTCCTATTAATGCGTTGTGAGTGACTCCGTAGATTTCCGCACAACTGGGGCTTGCTCGTAGCACATACCCTCTTCCATCTGTAATCACGATATTATCGGTTGAATGATTGAGCACCGCATCTAGTTCTAAATCTAAGTTGTTCGCCATTCGCATTTCACCTCACTACGAAGTTGGTATAAATATTGCATTTAAAGAGAGTTAGATTGTGATAAGGAGTGTTACAGATGTATAAACCAAAAGATTCTTCAACATCCCCGCGCTTTAGTGGCGTAAGAACATTCATGCGTTTACCTAATATTAAAACGACCGAAGATATTGATTTCGCTGTACTCGGTGTTCCATTCGACACAGCTGTATCGAATCGAACAGGAGCCCGTTACGGCCCTGCACATATTCGCGATTTTAGCGTTTTGTTGCGACCATACAACGCGTCCCAAGATATTAACATCTTCGATCATTGTTCTGGCGTAGATTATGGTGACATTGATATTATCCCAGGTAACATTCACCGTACATACGAACGGATTCAAGAAGGGCTAAAACCTTTGCTCGATAAAGAAATTCGTCCGATTATTCTCGGTGGCGATCATTCAACATCACTCGGTACGCTACGTGCATTTAAAGAAAAATACGGTCCTGTCGCACTCGTTCACTTTGATTCACATAGTGATACGTGGGACAACTACTTTGGCGAAAAATACATGCACGGTACCCCGTTCCGCCGAGCGGTTGAAGAAGGGTTGATTGACGTTGATCATTCCATTCAAGTCGGTTTGCGCGGTCCGCTTTACGGACCAGAAGATGTGACTGACCCTCGTGACCTCGGATTTGAAACGATTTTAATGGATGAAGTTCATGAACTTGGTGTTGAAAACGTATTAAAACGCATCCACAAGCGTGCTGCTGGTGCACCTGTTTTCGTTTCTTTTGATATCGATTTTGTTGATCCTGCGTATGCGCCAGGGACAGGAACACCCGAAGTTGGCGGCCCTACAAGCCATGAGGCACTTCAATACGTTCGTGGTTTGAAAGGCTTGAACATCTTAGGCTTTGACCTTGTAGAAGTGCTCCCTGCATACGACAACGGAGACGTTACCGCAGCGCTTGCTTCAGCTGTAGCGTTCGAAATGATCTCTCTTGTTGCCTTAGAAAAAGCTGGACGTTTGTAAACGCATTATCTTTCATAATCCAAAGAAAAGCAATGGGAGCGGTCTCCCATTGCTTTTCTTAAACATTCCGATATACCCGACTGTAAAAGCGCATCTCAGCCATCGCTGTTACAAACTCATTAACAAATGCACTTGCTTCTCGCTCGACAATCACACCGGGCTTACCGATAATGTTCATTTGCTCAATGATCACCGCGCCTTCTTCCGTTGCACCGATTGGTTTGAAATGATTGTATGTGTCGCGCACAAAGTTTCTCGTTTTCCTCATGAAATAACGACTAGGATCACTTCCCCCAATGACGTACAACCCATCGTATAGAAGAGGTGATCCTGTTAAAAATGTCTCATCAATGGAGTACTTAACGCCATCTGATCCTTCGACATCCCCAAGTCGCTCCCCGACAAAAACGAGTTCCAGTCCAGCTTCTTCTAACTCACTTAAAACGTATTTCGTTTCATCTCCGTCAAATCCATCAGCAATGAGCACACCCACTCTTAATGTGTTCGGATAGCGTGGCTGGTTCATTAAGCTTAAAGCAGCAGATGATTGTTGCACCGAAACTTGAGAAACATTCGGTCGCTTCACCCCTACTTCTTTCGCCACAAGTGCGGCAAGCTCATGGTCGATTTTACCGAGCATATTCACGACACGTTGGCGAACTTCAACCGTTTCGACTTTTCCAAGCTCAAATGAAAAAGCTTGAATGATATGATCTTTCTCAACAGGACTCATACTGTTCCAGAAAAGCCGTGCTTGAGAATAGTGATCTTCAAAACTAGGAGCCGTCTTTCGAACTTTAATACCTTCAACGGTTGATGGATACGTACTAAAGCCACCTTCTCGTGGTGGCACTTCTTTCGGTGTATTACCCGCCAAATAATTTTTATGGTAGGCGACTTGACCTTTATTAATCGTAATACGGCCTTGACCGTCTCGTTGATTGTTATGAATCGGACAGACAGGGCGGTTGATCGGAAGTTCTTGATAATTTGTACCGACGCGATACAACTGAGTATCAGAATATGAAAAGATTCTGCCATGAAGTAACGGGTCATTTGAGAAATCGATGCCCGGCACGATCTGCCCTGGATGCAGTGCACTTTGTTCCGTTTCAGCAAATACGTTATTAACATTGCGATTCAACGTCATTTTACCGACGATTTGAACAGGAATTTCTTCTTCTGGCCATAATTTCGTCGCATCTAAAATATCGAAATCAAACATGAACTCATCATCTTCGGATATAATTTGCAAACCGAGCTCATATTCAACGAAGTTACCCATTTCAATATTGTTGTACAAATCCCGTCGATGAAAGTCCGGGTCTGCGCCTCCGAGTTTTTGCGCTTCATCCCAAATGAACGAATGGGCGCCAAGCACTGGTTTCCAATGAAACTTCACAAAATGCGAAGTCCCTTCACGGTTGACGAGTCGAAACGTATGAACGCCAAACCCTTCCATCATCCGAAAGCTTCGTGGGATTGTCCTGTCAGACATAATCCACATCATCATATGAGCCGATTCAGTATTGCTACCTATAAAATCCCAAAACGTATCATGAGCGGTTTGACCTTGAGGAAATTCAGTGTGTGGCTCAGGCTTTACAGCATGGATCAAGTCTGGGAACTTGATGCTATCTTGTATAAAGAAAACAGGTATATTGTTGCCTACAAGGTCAAAATTCCCTTCATCTGTATAGAACTTCGTCGCAAATCCTCGTACGTCTCGATTCGTTTCATTTGCCCCTCTTGATCCTGCGACTTGCGAAAATCGAACAAACACCGGTGTAATTTTGTTTGGATCTTGTAAAAACGACGCTTTCGTTAAATGAGCTAACGATTTATACACTTGGAATTCTCCGTGCGCTCCGTAACCTCTTGCATGCACGACTCGTTCTGGGATCCGTTCCCGATCAAAGTGAGCGAGTTTCTCTTGAAACAAAAAGTCTTCGTGTAAAGTCGGTCCACGTAGACCTGCTTTTAATGTATTTTCGTCGTTAGAAATCTTCGTTCCTTCATTTGAAGACATTTCCTTTCCTTTATTATCTTGTGTAAATTTATCTAACTGATGGTCTTTGTCATTCCAATAACGGTCTTGATCTTTCGCCAACGTACACACCTCCCTCCTATATCTATATTAGAAGGGAATTCTCATATGCACGCTTACTCATACATTTCAGCTTCAACATCCCAAACGTTTTGTTGTTTTCGTAACATCACAATTTGTCCGATATGATAACCCGTATGAATGACCATATTCGCGACCATCATCGCCCACGTTTCATCTGTATATTCACTAATCTGTTGTTCCCATTCCCATTCTTCTGTTTCTTGAATGACTTGCATCCAATCGTCCATAATTGTCGTGATTGTCGCAACCGTGACTTCCCAATCCATCTCTGTCCCAGAAACAAATGTATCTTCATTCCGTTCTTCAATCGGTGGTACAGGTTCACCTTGAAAACGGTCCAGACATCGACCATTGTAGGTAATTAAGTGATTCACAATCTCATGGATGCTATGAAGATCAACACGCTCTTTCCAATTTGCTTGTGCCTCGTTCACCCCAGCTAATGCTTGTTGCAAACACGCAAACCAATGGTTCTCATCATGACATGCCGACAATTGTCTGAGAAAAACCTGCTGTGCTCCCATGCGCCACTGTACCCCTTCCATATCGCTTTAAAGAATACCTATTCCACATCGATTACAATTTTCCTGCTACATTTCCATGAACCGACTCAACGACCATGACATACAATAGACTATTACCTAGTTAGAAAGGGAGTGCAATGATGCCTCGTGAAAGTTATCATCTATGGCGAAACAGTCGTAGCAACACACGTCAACGTCACGGAAAAAAGCGTCACGGATATCGAGTAGAAATCAACAACAATTTAATTAACGGTCCCGGAGTTGTTGGTGGAGGTCAAACCCCTACAGTTCCTACTACCCCAACACCGCCGACAGTTCCTACATTTCCAACAGCACCTACAACAACGAATGGATAACAAAAACCCACGGGCAAATTGTCCGTGGGTTTTTGTTATGAGCTCATCGATTCTCCACCATCAACGTGTAGCACTTGACCTGTTACGTGTCTTGAGTCATCCGAAGCTAAATACACATACGTTGGCGCTAATTCAAAAGGCTGTGCCATTCGATCAAAAAGATTTAAACCGTGCAACGCATTTTCATCTGAAGAAAAACTTGCAGGAATGAGTGGCGTCCAAATCTTGCCTGGCGCAACTGCATTAACACGAATCTTTTTCGGGGCAACATTTCGAGCTAACGCCCGTGTAAAACCGACAATCGCGCCTTTCGTTGCGGTATAATCCATCAGTCTTGCTTCACCGACATACGTAACGACCGATGCTGTATTAATAATTGCATCTCCTGCTTGTAAATGAGGTACTGCCTCCCGAGTCGTATAAAAATGAGAGTATATATTAATCTTGAACGTCTCATCAAATTGTTCGTCACTAATATCCATGATTTCATTTTGATGAAATTGAATGCCAACGTTATTGACGAGTATGTTTAATCTACCAAAGGTTTGGATCGTTTCTTGTACAATTCTTTTACACTGTTCTTTATCACTAAGATCGCCCGGCAACAAAAGGCATTGTTGCCCTAATTGTTCTATTCGGTGCTTCGTACGATTGGCATCATCATGTTCATCTAAATAAGAGATCGCAACATCTGCGCCTTCTTTTGCATAGCTAATCGCCGTTGCAGCTCCAATCCCACTATCTCCACCGGTAATGAGCGCAACCCTACCTCGTAGTTTTCCACTACCTTTATCATTTGGATTCTCCACAATGGGTCTTGGCACCATCACATCTTCAATACCAGGTTGGCGTAATTGTCGTTGCTCAGGTTGAGCTAAAGGAATTTCTTCATAGCGCTTAATTGTACCAAGGTTCGGATACTGGGGATATGGATCAATAACTAAATTTTCTTCGTACCAGCGTTGATACTCACGGATTTCTTCCATTTGCTCCTGAGATAATTTATCACTCACAAACGACCAACTCCTTCTTCAACAGCTTATGCTGGGCAGATGCGGATGTGAAAGAAGTCAAGCTCAAGTTACGTGTTAAAGCGTAACGTACGATATGGAGGTGTTTCGATGAATTCCATTGAATTTTTCCCAGAAGTTACTCGCCTTTTTGAAACGAGCCCTGAGCCGCTCGTGATGAACTATACGGACCATGAGTTCCTAGTACCTTCGAGCTCTTTTCGTCCACCTTACTACACAGAAGCACGATACGAACCTTACTATTCAGATGTATAGGAGATTCAAAAAAGACAAGTCGCCAAACAGGCAACTTGTCTTTTACTTAATGGTTTCGCTCAAATGTCTCTTTCGCCAATTGGGTAATCGTCATATCATCCATCGGTGGATTGTGTAATCCGGCACGTACGTCCCGATAATACCGCCCTAACGGATTACCTGTTGCAAGACTTTTCGCACCAACAACACGCATTGAAAGATCGACAATCGTTTGCACGTCATTTACGACACTATGCTTTACAGCACCAAGTTCAAGCTTCATATTGTTTCGCTCTTCATCGGAGCTCTCATCCCATTTTTTTGATACTGCATAGAGAAAATGCCGATTTCTTACACGCAACAATTCAGCTTCACCGATCTTTTGTTGCACGTTGGGCAAGTCGGCAATTGTACCGTCAATGCTATTTGGGGAGTAATTGTTCGCGGCACTTGCGCTATACGATAAAGCCGCCGTTGCGATTCCTAAATACGTGACTGGAATATGCAAAAGCCACCCTGCAGCATCTTTAAAGCCTGGGGTTAACGTTTCAACGTAATCTTTGTCACGGACAATCACACGGTTTAAGATTAAATCATCACTACCAGTTGCTCGCATCCCGAGCGTATCCCACGTATTCTTAACCACAACTCCGTCGAGATCACGGCGAATGAGGAAGTTCCCTACCTCATCACGACCTTCAATCGCAGCACTCACAACAAAATAATCGAGCGTCGGCGCCAGTGTCGTAAACGTTTTCCGTCCTGTAATTTCGTAACCACCGTCCACTTTCACTGCAGTTGTCAAAGGTTTGCCTCCTCTTGTTGGGCTACCTGTTGCTGGTTCGCTCGCAGCATTGTTAAGAAGCGCTCCATTTTCTATGACATCGTTGACCACTTCTCGGTACACTTCATCGTCCCACGTTCCTTTTTCACCGAGAGTCATAATAATTCCCATGTGCCAACCGATTGATAATGCCGTTGAGCCGTCAGCCTTCGCGATAATTTCTTGAAGCTCCAGCAATTCGGTAAGCGAAATTCCCTTACCCCCATATTCTTTTGGTACACTTAATCCTGGGTAGCGAATTGCTTTCAGGGTAGTAAAGTTCTCGTGGGGAAAGCTACCTTCAGCGTCGTGTTGATGCGCACGTTCTGCGAACGCTTCTACCGTTTTTGCTAAAAACACTTTCCGTTCTTCTTGGTTGCTTAAAGCGAACATGTCCGACATCACTTTCTCAACTCCTTTCTGTAAATAATACTAAATCCATCAGAATAATGCACCTACAGTGATTTAGAAGTTCATGATAAAATAGTGAAACGTACCTAGATATTAAATCGTATCAATATAGTAGAAGAAGGGAGCGTTATGAATGACAGTCGTACTCATCGTTTTACTTTTAATCGTAATTGGAGCTGCCACAGCGATCGGTATATTCTGGTTCAGCTCGTACAACCGTCTTGTCAAATATCGAATGTGGGCGGAGGAAAGCTGGGCTCAAATTGAAAACATGCTCAAACAACGCTATGACATGATTCCTAACCTCGTTAACACCGTTAAAGGATACGCCAAACACGAACAAGAGACACTAACACAAGTCATCGAAAAACGAAATCAAATGCAAGATTCTAACGTGTCACGAAATGAACAAATGCACGCCAACAATGAAGCGGAACAATTGCTCGGTCGTTTATTTGCTTTACGTGAGGATTATCCTGACTTAAAAGCGAATGAGAACTTTATGCACTTGCAACAAGAACTGACTTCAATGGAACGTAAGCTCGCCTATGCTAGGCAAACGTACAATTCAACGGTTCGCGACTATAACATCGCCGTACAATCGATTCCGACGAACTTCGTTGCAAATGTACACAACTTCCTGCAATATGAAATGCTTGAAACGCCGGAAGAAGAACGCCAAAACGTAAAAGTAGAATTTTAAGGCGGGACGCCATGAATCGATTAAAACAAATTCAACATAATAAAAGAAAAACCGTTGTTATCGTTACTGGCTTTATTTTATTCGTGTTATTTGTAGGGGCGGCTCTTACGTACAGCTTGTACGGTGAGATCTTCACAGGCTTACTGATGGCACTTGTTATTGGTGGCGGTTATAGCGCAATGATGATCTTTAGTAGCACGAACGTCGTTATGCGGATGAACCATGCACAAGAAATTACCGAGCGCTCCCAAAACATTCAACTTTGGGAGATGGTTGATAACATGGCGATGGTTGCTCGCATCGAAAAGCCACGACTATTCATTATTAAAGATAATAGTCCAAATGCTTTCGCAACCGGAACTTCACCCAAGAACGGTGCCGTTGCGGTAACAACAGGTTTAATGGACCACTTAAACCACGATGAACTTGAAGGTGTTATTGCACACGAAGTTGCCCACATTAAAAATTACGACATTCGATTATCAACGATTGCAGTGGCGCTCGTTTCAGCTGTTGCCATATTATCTGATCTTGGTATGCGAATGATGTTCTTCTCACGTGGTGGCAATAATAAGCAGCATCCGTTCGTTTTGATATTAGCGCTTGCATTAGTAATTTTATCACCGCTCATTGCTGTGCTCATTCAAATGGCAATTTCAAGAAACCGTGAATATCTTGCCGATGCTAGTGCAGCAGAACTCACGAGAAACCCTGAAGCACTCGCCTCAGCACTGCAAAAGATTACTGGTGTTGACACACCGGTACGAGAAGCGTCAAGTAGCTCAGCATCTCTTTATTTCGCAGACCCCTTAAAGAAAAAAGTAACGGGGTTGTTTTCAACTCACCCAGACCCGAAAGAACGAATTGAACGGTTAATGCAAATGTAGGAAGAAGCGAAAAATTCGCTTCTTTCTTTTTTTCATAGTAAAACGATCGCTTTTGTGGAATAATAGATTAAGTTTGTAGAAAAAGGAGCTCAGATCTAGATGTTCGCACAAGTTAATGGAACACGATTATTCTTTGATGTTGAAGGATCAAGTTACGTACCCGAAGGTCCAACGATGAAAAAAAGACCCGTCTGCATCGCGATCCACGGGGGACCTGGAAGTGATCATTCCGATTTCAAACCGTGGTTAAGTCCACTTCAAGATACAATGCAAATCATTTACGTTGATTTACGAAACAATGGCCAATCTGAACGCGTTGACTTAGAAACGTGCACGATGGAGACGATGGCTGATGACATTGAAGCTCTTCGTAAGTACTTAGGGTTGGACAAAGTCTTCGTACTCGGTCATTCTTTCGGTGGAATGATCGCCCAAATTCTCGCTGTCCGTCATCCACATGCGATTGAGAAATTATTCCTTATTAATACTGCTCCAAGTCATCACTTTTATGAAGATGCGTTAGCATTTGCAAAGCAAGTAGCAACCCCTAGACAGTTGGAGCTAATACCAAAACTGTTCGAAGGCAACCTTGAAAGTGAAGAAGCTCAAATCGAGTGGTGGGCAGAAAACTACGGTCTCTATTTCTATCATCAAGATGAAAAGATCATGTACGAAACAGGACACCGCCCAATTGAATCCCTAGGCATTAGTAATTATACGTTTAAACATATCATGCCTCATTACGATTACCGTGACGAGATCACTGCAATTAAAGCGCCTGTATTTATCGCATCTGGACGTCATGATTGGATTACACCAACGTCTCAATCAGAAGTCATGAACCAACTCATCCCAAACGCAACGCTTTACGTCTATGAAAAAAGTGGTCATAACCCGTTTATCGAAGAACAAGAACAGTTTCTATCTGATATTCGTCGCTTCGTAACGAAGGAGGATTGAGCATGAGCGCTGAAATCCTCGTCATTTTGCTCGTCGCCGCCATATACTTCGGTGGTCTCTTATACGTTGGATTTAAACTCTCGAAGACGATGCACTCGCTTGATGATTATATTTTGGGCGGACGTAACTTGCCTTGGTTCGTCCTAACTCTAACGTTTGCTGCAACAGTCGCCAATACAGCAACAGTCATGGGGCAACCCGGCTTTGCCTACTCAAGCGGATTTACATACGTATTCTGGGCGGCACTCTCTGCAACGACAATCGGAATTATTTTACTGAGTCGTTTCGGTGCACGGTTACGTGCAATGAACTTAACGACCATTAGTGACCTTGCAACCGCTCGCTTTGGGAACAGTCGCCGAGTCGAAGTGTTAATGAGTGTCTGGCAAGTGAGTTGGGGGATTTTCATTATCGGGATGTCCCTCTTTGGGGTCTCACTGATCATCGAGGTCATTACCGGCATCTCTTGGGCGTACAGCATCGGTCCAATCGCCATCGTAACGATTCTTTATACGATGACCGGTGGACTAAAAGCCGTTGTATTAACTGACGCATTGCAAATGCTCATTATCGTACTTGGGATTACAGCATTGTTCTTAATGCTTACATTCCAGCACGGGTTCTTTACGAATTTTATGAGCGATTATGTAGGTGGCGATGGGTTTACACTGTCCTCAACTGCTGAAGAGCTGACGTTATTCCCTGGATTTACGGATTTATTTACGTTACCTCCTGAGATGACGCTGTTTGCGTTAATCGCCTATATTATAGCGACGTCTTTTTGGATTCCAGTCGACCTCGGCTTCGTACAACGGTCGCTCGCTGCAAAATCAGTCAAAGACAGTCGTAGTGGCGTGTACAGCTTCTTCGCGTTAGATTGGTTTAATGCTTGGATTCTCGTATTAATCGGAGCCTACGGTGCCGTATTGTTACCTGGACTTGTGAACACCGATGAAGTTGTCATTCGACTCGTCCAAGACACATTGCCACTTATTGGTGCTGCACTCGTCGTGACAGCTGTTGCAGCCGCTGCCATGTCGACCATTTCAACGTATTTGAATGCAGGTAGCGGTATTATCGTTCATAACATCTTAAAAAAGATCAAACCAGCCATGACCGACCGTCAGCAGTTAAAGTACACACGTGTGTTTACAGCGGTCATCGGCATCGTTGCGATCGGTTTCGGTCCATTTATTTCTTCTAACGGTATTGTGATTGCCGCTGTTGGAATCCAAATTATCTTGATTTCAACGATTGTCCCGCTCGTCTTCCTCGCTTTGTACTGGAAGAAGATGACGGAGAAAGCTGCCTTTTGGGGCTGTCTCATTACGTCAACTGCCACAATTGGTATGATTATTCAAGTCGGTGGTGTGTGGGAAGCATTTGCAGGTAGCGGTTTTCTTGATATTCCTGTGATATTATGGGGTCTACTACTCGCCTTTACGCTTTACATCGGTATTAGTCTCATCGACCGTACCGACGGGCAGTCACTCATGTCCAACGAGTGTAAAGCGATGTTTGCCAACAAAGAAACCGTCGATTCAAATAAAGACATTATTGTTCTTGGTGGCGTATGGGTCGGTCTATTTGCGATCATGCTTATCAATCGCTATTCGACTGAACCAACTGCTTTTCCACCGTTATCAGGACCATTTAGCATCGTGACAGATCTCATTTTCATAGCAATTAGCATTGCAATCTCGATTTTTGCCATTTATCTCGTTACGAAAGTAGTTGCACATGTAAAAGAAGAGTTTTTCGCTAAATCTTAACGTGTGTTCTCGCCCAAATTGATTGGGCGAGTTTTTTTTATGATGTTTTTATTCTTTTGTCTATGAATTCTAGCAATTCCCGCACAATGGTTAGAATTCATGATATAGTTTTATAAAATAACACTTATCCAAGTAGCGGAGGCTTTAGTTATGACATCACAAACACTAGAAGTCATCAAAACGACCACTCATAAGCCAAAGCCTGATCCAGAAGCGTTAGGTTTTGGCAAGTATTTCACTGACCATATGTTATTGATTGATTATCATAGTGACAAAGGGTGGTACCACCCTCGCATCGTACCTTATGAGCCATTAACTCTTGATCCGGCAGCCATGGTTTTTCATTACGGTCAGACTGTATTTGAAGGATTAAAGGCGTATAAAGACCATGATGAAAATGTACGATTGTTCCGCCCCGAGGAGAATATGAAGCGCCTTAACCGTTCGAATGAGCGTTTAAGCATTCCGACCCTCGATGAGAAGGAAACCTTGTCTTATATTAAAGAGCTCGTCCGTCTTGAGAAAGATTGGATTCCAACTGCCGCTGGCAAGTCACTTTATATTCGTCCATTTGTCATCAATACAGAAGCAAGCCTTTCTGTTGCACCTTCAAAGACGTATACGTTTCTCGTCATCTTGTCTCCAGTCGGTTCTTACTACTCAGAAGGGATCGATCCTGTTAGCATCTTTGTTGAAGATTTTTATACGCGTGCAGCTCCAGGAGGAACAGGCTATGCGAAGACGGCAGGGAACTACAGTGCGGCTTACAAAGCGCAAGAACGTGCCGTTGAACACCAACGCTCCCAAGTTCTGTGGTTAGATGGTCTTGAGAAGAAGTACGTTGAAGAAGTAGGAAGCATGAATGTTTTCTTTAAAATCGACGGTGAAATTCATACCCCAGAAATAAACGGTACCATTCTTGAAGGGGTGACTCGAAAGAGCGTTATTGAACTTCTACGTAGTTGGGATCTTCCTGTTCATGAGCGCCGAATTGCGATGGATGATTTAATCCAAGCCCATCAAAACGGCACACTTGAAGAAGCATTCGGTACAGGAACAGCAGCTGTCATCTCACCAATCGGTATCCTTGATTACAAAGGTACGGAGTACACGATTAACAACAATAAAACGGGCGATATTTCAAACCGTCTTCATAACGCAATTACTGGTATTCAAACTGGACGTCTAGAAGATCCATTCGGCTGGACGACTGTTTTATAAGCGAGAAGCCACCAATCAAACCATTGGTGGCTTTTTTCTTCGGTTCAGCCATGACGTCTCAATTGCAGGGCTTGGCCTTTTTTGCTACGATAAGATAACGACAATCGAACAAAGGATGCACGACTATGGCGAAGAAAAATGACAATCGAATTTTGGCGCAAAACCGAAAAGCCAATCATGAATTTTTCATTGAAGAAACGTATGAAGCAGGGATCGTGCTAAAAGGAACAGAAATTAAATCAATTCGAGCAGGCCAGATGAACATTAAAGAAAGCTTCGCTCGCATTGAAAATGGCGAAATACTTCTTTATCAAGCACACATCAACCCTTATGAACAAGGAAACCGCCATAACCACGATCCTGTACGTACGAGGAAACTTCTTTTACACAAACAAGAAATCAAGAAGCTCACTGGCAAGTCACAACAACAAGGCTACGCACTCGTCCCATTAAAGGTGTATATTAAAAACGGCTTTGCAAAAGTACTCCTCGGCCTCGGAAAAGGGAAAAAGCACTACGACAAACGCGATTCCCTCAAAAAGAAAGATGCTAAGCGTCAAATGGACAAAGCAATCGGTCAACGCATGAAAGGAATGGAATAAAGGGGCCTTAACCGCCTCTTTATTTTTTTGTTCTCGCAAGCATTGAAGCTGCAATTACAATCACAATTGTTGGAACCACAAATGCTGTTACTTGAAAATTCCCTTGATTCAGTATGTCCACGACCATCACACCGACCATCGTGACAATAACAATCCATAAAATGACTCGTTTACTATTCACAGGTGTACGCTCAGATATATGAAGAGCAATAAAGCTGAGCACCCCAAGTAAAAGCACAATTGCAACGAATTGAAACATAACCAACATCCCGAACGTAGACATGTACAACACCTCACTCACAACGTATGAATAGACAATCCAATTTAGTCGTAAATCTTAGTAAAGGAGGTGTCACAGATGTATGTTGCTCAACTTATTCTTTCCATCGTCAGTCTCGTACAGTTGGTTAGTTATATGATTAGTATCTTGTTTGTCACTGGATTTGTATCATTTTTTCTACCAGAAGAAGGAATTTGGATGTTACTCCTCATTGTAGCCGTAATTGTAGGAATCCCCCTTCTACTCTTAACACTTGGTATTTTAGGAACCATTAACTTACATAAGAAAAAAGGTCGAGCAGCCAAACAATTACTAACAACGGGGATTGTTCTATTCGCTTTATCCTTGCTAATTAGCTTTGGTCCTGAATTCGACTTTGTTTTTTTCATTAGCTCGTTATTCATGTTTACCCCAATTACCATTGCAGGATTTCTCGCACTGCGCCAACACCGGGCAGCCAAAATCGAAGCTGGAGTTTAATATGTGAAAACCCCCAGGACATAGTTTTTGTCCTGGGGGTTTTGTCTATATCGCTTGGATCACTACACCAGGTCTAGCTCTTACTACACCCCGCCTGGCTCTTGCTACACTGCGCACAGCTCTTGCTACACTGCGCTCGGCTCTTGCTACACCACGCTCGGCGCTTGCTACACTGCGCTCGGCTCTTGCTACACTGCGCTCGGCTCTTGCTACACCACGCTCGGCTCTTGCTACACTGCGCTCGGCGCTTGCTACACTGCGCCTGGCTCTTGCTACACTGCGCACAGCTCTTGCTACACTGCGCTCGGCGCTTGCTACACCACGCTCGGCGCTTGCTACACTGCGCACAGCTCTTGCTACACTGCGCTCGGCTCTTGCTACACTGCGCTCGGCTCTTGCTACACTGCGCTCGGCTCTTGCTACACCACGCTCGGCGCTTGCTACACTGCGCTCGGCGCTTGCTACACCACGCTCGGCGCTTGCTACACCTCACACGCTGCTAACAACATCCCGGCACTAGTCCAACCCTTCACAATTTTAAAGGCGTCCTAGTGCGATATCCAACATCCGCAATCCATCGTCAATTTGCTCTTTAGTAACGGTGAGAGGTGGGATCATGCGGATCACTTCGCCTTTGTTGCCACAGAAGTAAAAAAGAACGCCTTCTTCAAGGGCAAGATCGAGTATACGCATGGAACGCTCTCCGTCAGGTTTTCCTGTTTCTGGGTCTATAATTTCAATGCCGATCATGAGACCGAGTGAGCGAATGCTACCGATCATTGGATGTTTGTCCTTAAGCTTTTCTAATTGTTCGTGCGCGTATGCACCGACGTTCTTTGCATTCGTTAGCAACTCTTCTTCTTTTAGAACTTCTAGGGTTGCGAGTCCGACGCGACAGCCGATCGGATTGCCACCGTATGTTGTAGCATGGCTTCCGAGTGGCCATTGTTGCATTAATTGATGATTGGCAACGGTTGCACTGATCGGTTGTCCTGAAGCCATGGCTTTAGCAATCGCCATAATGTCAGGCACAACGTCGAATACGTCTGATGCGAACCATTCTCCCGTGCGACCAAAGCCGGTTTGTACTTCATCAAAAATCAAGAGAAGTCCTTTTTCATCACAAATTTCTCGGATGCGTTGTACCCATCCTTTTGGTGGGATCACATAACCACCTTCACCGAGCACTGGTTCCATAATGACCGCTGCGACTTCTTCTGCTTCCACTTGATGCGCGAAGAGTTTATCAAACTGGTCATTAAGTTTATGAATCGCCACCTGCTCATCATCGCTCGGATCATAATATGGAATTTGGTATGTTCCACTAACTGGTTGATGTTTACGGTATTTCGCTTTTGATGTACTTACCGCTAACGACCCGAGAGTTCGGCCGTGAAATCCTCCGACAAAAGAAATCACGTACGACTTTTTCGTAACATGACGCGCCAGCTTTAACGCGCCTTCGATCGCTTCTGTCCCGCTATTGCCAAAGAAGAAGCAGTCTAAATCCCCAGGCATGACGTTTGCCAATTCATCTGCGTATTTCAAAATTGATTCATATTGGATCACGCCAATCGGTCCGTGAGTTAACTCGTCCGCAGCATCTTTGATTGCTTGAACAACTTTCGGGTGACGATGACCGACGTTTGTTACGGCGATGCCTGACGTGAAATCAAGGTATTCCTTGCCATCAAGACCGTAATAATAAACGCCTTCTTCTTTAACGACCGGTAAATTCGGGTGATCTTTTGCCATACTCGGCGCTAAACGCTCTGGTAATTTCTCAATAAGGTGATTCCAATTATTATGTGACACGAAAACGTCTCCTTCTATAGAAAAGAGGCCCGCTCGGGAGCCTCAACATCGTTTGCTTTATTATACTTAAAAAATAATGAAATGAGCAATGAGAACAACGATCGGTAGTGTAATCGCTGTACGGATTAAGAAAAGTGCGAGCAGTTGCCAGAAGTTCACAGGAATCTTCGAGCGGATTAGCATAACTCCAATTTCAGATAAATAAATGAGCTGCGTGAGAGAAACAGCACCAACTACGAAACGAGTCAGTTCGCTCTCTATGCCACTTGCGAGGATCGCTGGCAAGAACATGTCTGCAAAACCTACAAGTAGTGCAGGAGCTGCTGCGTGCGCTTCAGGAATTTGCATCCATTCAAGGATTGGAATTAACGGATACGAAATGATTTGGAAAAAGCTCGTGAACTCAGCAATGATTAGTGCCAGTGTACCAATCGCCATAACAATCGGAAGCATCCCTAGCCAAATATCCGTTGCATTGAACAATCCTTTTTTAACGATTTGTACAGGCTTGTCTGATTGAGCCGCTTTTTGAACCGCTCGTTCAAACGCAAATGAAAACGTTGATTGATTGTTTGGGACTTCTTCTTTTATTTGTTTCCCAACAGGACCGTAATACTCATTTTTCATTTTAGAAAGTGGTGGAATTCTCGGGCAGATAATCGCTGCGACAAACACACCTACAAGTACAGCTCCATAAAACGGCAAGAACATGCCTTCAAGCTCTAACATTGAAGCAATAATTAATGCAAAGCCGATGCTCGTAATTGTAAAGTTCGTTACAATGACCGCTGATTCTTTCTTTGAATAATAGCCATTTTCATATTGATCAATTGTAATTAAAATACTTACCATGTTGTTACCCATCCATGATGCCATCGCATCAACTGCAGATCTACCTGGAAGTTGAAAGAACGGACGCATTACTTTACGTGCCATCGTTCCAAGCCATTCCATCAAACCATAGTTAACGAGAAGTGGGAGTAGCATCCCCATCACAAACGTCCAAACAGCGAGAGTCGGTAAAAGTCCTGTTAAAACCTCTCCACCGGTTGTTTCATGCAAGACAACTGTTGGTCCGATCTGAAAATAAACCATCACAGCGAACAAGGCACCAACAACACGAATGGATAGCCAGATTGGATGAACAACAACAAGTGGATGAAGATTTGATTTCATAAGCCATTCTGGCTTTGTCATCGTTGCTAATAGTGACCCAAAACCAGAAAAAAACAGCACTGCTACGAGCAGTTCAACAATAATGGGCTCAAGCAAGCTTTGAACACTATTCGCCAAGACGGCAATAAGTACGAGCCATTGTCCATCAATAGGAAGTGGAATAAGAAATAAAAATGCGCCGATGATCGTCGGTATTAAAAACTTTAATTTATGATTAGTCATTTTAGTATTTGTTGATTGAATTGCTGTCTTCATGACATTCCCTCATTTCTATATTCATTAATATACATTAATAATAATAAGTATGCAATTGTAAAATAATGACTCTATAAAAATAAGAGAATTGCGAATGTGTTACTATTCCATGTGAATAAACAAAAAAAAGACGAGTGCCTAAGCACTCATCCTTATTATAATTCCTCTGCATTCTTGTAATCACGCTTCTTTTCCATTCGAGCAACAATAACGGATGCAGCAGCATCACCTGTGATGTTAACAGCGGTACGAGACATGTCTAGAATACGGTCAACGGCTAGAATTAATGCAATACCGTCGAGCGGAATTCCTACTGATTGTAATACCATTGCAAGCATAATGATACCGGCACCTGGAACACTTGCCGTACCTAAGCTTGCGAGTGTTGCTGTAAGAATAATCGTTAGTAACTCTGTTACTCCTAAGTCAACTGCATAAACTTGGGCTAAGAAAATCGTAGCAACGGCTTGCATAATCGCCGTACCATCCATATTAATCGTTGCACCTAGCGGTAAAGTAAAAGAACTAATTGATTTTGGAACGCCTAAGTTTTCTTCAACTGAACGCATCGTTACCGGAAGCGTTGCAGAACTACTTGACGTACTAAAGGCAACTGCCATCGCTGGTACAAAGCCTTTAAAGAATGCTATTGGGTTCATTCTTCCCCATACCGATACTAGTCCACCATAAACGAGCATCATTTGAATTCCTAATGCAAGAATAATTGCAAGCATATACATAAACATTGATTGTAATGCGCCCCAGCCAAGTTCTCCAATCGCCGATGCGATTAATGCAAAAGCACCGAATGGCGCGAGCTTCATGACAAGCTTAACGAGCCAAATCATGACTTCATTTGCTTGTTCTACGAGGCTTAATAGACCTTTTGTCTTCTCACCTAGCATTGCAATACCGAAACCGATGAGAAGAGCAAAAACGATAATTTGAAGCATTTCACCTGTTGCTAATGATTCAACAGGGTTATTCGGGATAATATTTACGAGCGTTTCCATGATCGGTGGTGCTTCATTTGGCTCATAACCATCCATGTCTTGGTTCATTAAGCCCTCTGTACCTGGTTGTAGAAGGTACGCAACAGCAATACCAATTGTAAGCGCTATCGGTGTCGTTAATAAATAAAAACCCATGGTGAAACCACCGATACGTCCAAGTCGTTTTACATCACTCATGCTCGCAGCTCCAAGCACTAACGAGAAGAATACGAGCGGGACAACGAGCATGGAGATTGCTCTTAAGAAAATGTCTCCTACTGGGCTAAGTAGGTAGTAATCAATCTGATTAAACGTTTCTGTAGGTAGAAATGCATTTAAAGAAAGACCGACAATTAGGCCGGCAATCAATGCAATAATAATCTTTTTTGTTAAACTCATTAAAATTCCTCCCCTAAACCACATTGCAAACAATATAATCTAATATTTCACAATCGTTAAATAATATCGTTAATTTCCTTTTGAGATGTGATTGGAAAGTTTCGTCGACTTCTTTCTCAAACAGTAGATACATCATATTATGTATGTTTGCTATTTGTCTATATTTTTTTTTAGATGAATGTTTATTCATCTGCTTTTCCACTAAAAAATTCAGTACTATCAAGCCTTTGCTCTCATATTGGATATGAACGGAAATGTGCATTTTTCGCGCATTTCGATTTTCCTTTGCTTAATATGCTCAAATAATAACAGGCTCATACAGCTATTTTTTGATTCAAAAAAGACGAACACGTTGCTCGCCTTTTAAAGGAATTTGTACAGTTCAACTAAACCAGGTTGCAATTTGTCCGCGAGTTTTATTACTTGATTGTTATTCATCGTCTTCCATTCATAGTGATAGAGCCATCCATGATCAATGTCATTGCTTTCTACACTATGAGTAAACGCATGTTTACTATCACCCGTAAAGATCAAATGGTAATTGTGTCTTGTCATGATTTCTTGCGTTGTGCGTGATTGATAGGTATTGTGACCCAAATATTGAACCATCATCAATTGTTTTTTAGAAATTCCAGATTCTTCAGCAATCTCTCTGTACAATGCTTGTTCTAACGTTTCTCCAGGATCAACGGTGCCACCAGGTACTTCTACACCTGCCCAATTCGTATCCTCAGAAGTTAACGTTAGTAACTGTGTTTCGCCAGCGTATTCTCGAGTAATATACGCCGTCACTTTTTGTTGTGACATGATGTATCAAACCCCTTTTACACTACGTATTAGTATAGCATGGGAAACAACGAATGAAATCATGCAACTGCCTATCTTAACACCTAAAAATTCAAATTCTCTTTATTCATTATTATGTATATCTATAAATCCGTTGAATGCGTTAGCGTTATTTCTACATATAAAAGGCAATGACGTCTTACAACGATCACTGCCTCAGCACTTTATTTATTACAATTCTGCCTCAATCGTCTCAACGATTTCTTCGTAATCAAAAGGGTCTTCTATTACATGACCGTTGATAACAATAGTTGGCGTTAATTGAATGTCATGTTCTTGAACATGTTCAATATCTTCCTCAACCTGCTCGCTATACGTTTGATCTAACAGATCATTCGTCAGAACCTCAAGGTCGATCTCTTGGTCGACGTCTTCAGCAGCAACACGCAGTAACTCATCAACGGTCACCCACTGGGCGTCGTGCCCTGCTGCTTCAGGTTGTGCATGGTAAAGTGCCTCATGGTATTCCCAAAACGCCTCAGGATGATTATGCCAAACCGATTCACTAGCAAGAGCTGCAAGCATTGATTCTGCACCGTGGAAAGGAGCATTAATAAACGCGAAATTCGCTTGTCCATTCTCTATGTAATCGTCTTTTAGTTGTTGAAAAACCGTCTCATCCCAAACTTTACAAGCTGGGCACTTATAATCACCAAACTCAATAATCGTCACTTCAGCCTCTTCTTCACCAAGGGTAGGTTGTGTTGCTACTTCAATTTGTTCCATTGTATCTTGACTGCCAGGGTAGAAAAAGTAGAAGCCTGCAATAACAAGTACTGCCACCGCAATCGTCACTGAAACTAGATATTTCATAAAATAATTCCCCTTTCTTCTCTTCTATCCTACATGCTTTCTTCTATTAAGTCGGAACTAAAACGTGACAAGTTTTTAACGGATAAGCTGCGTAAATCTTTTCATCATTAATCATAACGTTGTCTAAGCTTCCCAAATTCAGACAAAAATAAAACGCTGCAATCGCTCGCAGCGTATGTTCATTCCTATTAGTTTGCGTTTTGTAACCCACCAGGTTGGCATGTGACGATTAAAACATCGGCATCAGTATCTGTAAATTCATTGAGTGTGACTGGAATGTCGGTCGTTGCTGGATGATGGTCCATTGCAAAACGCATAAGGGCGTAATCTCTAGAACATTCTCTCCAGTCATCTGGCCCATTCTCCCAAACTCTTTTTTTATAGATACTCATTGCCTTCTGCTTCGTCGGTGCCTTTACTAACGCATAAAATGGCGCAAAGAACTCGTAGTACTTCATCCCCTAATCCTCCAACATTGCAGTCTCGTGCTGTGAATCTATACAGCTTATGCACGTAAGATAAGAAAATCCATTTCATTTACCTACAGCACGGAAAATTAGGCTCCAAAAATGATAAATGTGACAATTTGCCAACAATGTTATTTATGGTAGCCGGAGACTAGAGTACTCCTATTCTGAAGGACTGTCAACACCTTTAATGCAAAAAATAATCGTCAATTTTTGCATGTGTAATTGTAAGGCTTTTCATATGAAAATTAGCAGAAAACATTGCTCATTGTTCATTTAATTTCGTATGAATTTGTTCAAGGTGATGTTGATCGTGTATGGCAAACATTTTCGCAAAGCTTTCCGCAGAAAATTCACGTTTCCCTTCTCCAATTGTAAATCGAACCTCAGGATCTACCGTCGATAATTGATGCACAAGTTTTCGACGGTCTGTTGTGAATGCCGTGATAATCTCTTTTACCCCTAGTTCTTCTCGTACTTGCAACTGTTCTTTGTTAAACTGCTCTACTTCTGGAAATGCTTCCAAGACAGCGCCTTCTTTCATATCAGGTAACCAGTTGTGTAAGCATTGTTCGTCCCAAACGTTCAAATGAGCAACGATTTCTCGAATTGACCATTTTCCTTCCTCAATTGGATCTACGAGATCTTGTTCAGGAACTTCTTGTAGTCGTTCAATTTCTACAATGGTTTGTGTAAATGATTCGAATGGTTTTTTCAAAATCGTTCACTCCTTATTAATTGTTGATTTCCTGTCATTCAAAGTAGTTGATAACGAATAACTGACGCGGTATAGTACTCTCGTACTGATTTTAAGAGGTGAGACATATCATGAGGACTTTTTTAGCCTATACACATGCTGCACTCTACTTGCTACGTATTCTCCCATCGATGGTAATACTTAGACGCAAGCAAAACGAGCACGCGTATAATAAAACGAATCAATTTGCCAAAATTTTATCTGATCGTACGTTGCGCATTGCAAAAACTGAAGTTGTCGTAAACGGAAAAGAAAATATTCCTGATGACAATCGTTACGTGCTCGTTTCTAATCATCAAGGAAACTTCGACATTCCAATTCTTTTATCTCACATCAATCCAAACCTTGCTTTTATAGCAAAAACCTCATTACAAAAGGTTCCACTCTTTGGTACTTGGATGACGTTAAAACGATGCATCTTTATTGATCAATCCGACCCTAGGCAATCTGTGCGCCAACTCTCTAAAGGCGGCGAGCAAGTGAAGCACGGTACGCCACTTTGTATTTTCCCAGAAGGCCATCGAAGTAAAGACCATTCAGTGCAATCGTTTAGCAACGCTGGCGCTAGAATGGCTAAAAAAGCAGGTGTGCAAATCTTACCTGTGAGCATTAGTGGCTCATATCGCGTCATGGAAGCAAATGAGGGTAAGATTAAACCAGCACATGTCGTTGTCACCGTCCATCCTTTAGTAAATCCTGAAGAACATGCAAGCGCGTCAACACTCAACACGCACATTCACACGATGATTACGAGTAGCGTCAACACTCCTTAACGAGAGCGTTGACGTGCTTTTTGTCGTACGACAAGTAAAAAAATTGCTAGAATAACAATCACACTTACGACCGTTATAACTTGTATGAAAGTAGATGGTGTTTCAGCAAAGATTGCTACATATGACCATACGATCACGAGTGGATAAGTCACATCTTTGAAATAGAGCGTAATACCAACTGCTAATGCAGCTCCAATCAACAACATAATGACTGACCAAGCCATTTCATTTAAACCGAGAAACGTTGGTACATCATTTTGAACGAATGTAACAAATACATTCGCGATGCTTGCCACAGTGATCCAACCTAAGTACATAGAGAAAGGCAAGCGATCAAAGAACTTAGCGTCTCGTGAATTCGTAATTCGTAAATACATCACAACAAGTGTAATTAACAACAAGAAAATAATAATCGTCGATACGACGAGCCATTGTTGAGTAAAAGCAATAATCCATGCACCATTTAATAAAAAGTTAATTGATGGTAGAATGCCTACTCTTTCATAGACCCCTCTCGTAGAACGCCCACTTACAAACGTTCGTAAAATCCAGATGAATAATAGTACGTAAATAACTCCCCAAATTGAAAACGCAAAACCTGCTGGTTGAATCAGTGGCTGATCTTGATTAGCTACATCTCCAACATTCGTTGCAGAGCTATAATTTAAGATGATCATAATAATAAATGTAATGATATGCACAATCGCAAGTCTAAACGCTACTTTCAACTAGATTCCTCCTTTATATCTAGAACCTTTTCCTTTCTATTCCACTAACAGTTCTCGACATAAACGTCGGAATCACAAAAACTCATAAAAAAAGAGTGAGCACCGCTCACTTCATATCACTTCTATGTTAGATTGATCTAATTTCCCACCTTGCTGCATTTGGTAATAAATGACGATTTAATGCAAACGCTAAATGACTTGCAGTAATCGAATCGACAAAGATTTTCTCCAAGTGGCTGCTAGAGTCCTTTAGGGTTTCTGTAACCCCATTTCGAACTCTTACGATTGTGAACATTAGGGCACCTCCTAAATTCTTACAGCCTTTAACTGTGGGTTAATTATGTCATAGTTTTTAGAATATTAACAGTATATATCATAAAATAAAAACTTATCTGTCTTGAACCGACATGTAAGCATAAAAAAATCGGCACTTCGACAACGAAATACCGCATCGCTTTTCTATTCTCCTAACCTTACTGCCATCGTTTCTGGATTAATCAGCACTTTCCAATGATCGAGCTCTGTAAAAGAAAGCTCTTGATCATCAATCAAATAGGCTCCTTGCCACTCTCCTCTAGCGTGAATGACCGTCCATTCCTCATCGTACGTCATATACATATCATGTTCGAGCCAACGAACATTTGCTTCTCCTTCACTTGTCGATTTAAGGTCAACAATCTCAACACGTTCGTCATCCTCTGTATCAATGAATAATTGAATACTTCTATTATAGTAATTAGCTGGATCATCAAGATGATCTAGAATTAAGGTTACTTCTGTTATCGTATCGTCGAGTTCCTTTGTCTGAAATGTATAGGTAGACTCATTTTCTTCTATAATTGATGACAAGTAGTTGATTCGATCTTCAACGTCTTCCCACGAATAACTCGCTACTTCTTCTAGTTCTACTTCCTTCATTGTAAATTCCATCGGAAGGCGCTCTTGAAAATCTCTAAAAGCTCTTGCCTCTGAGCTACACGCTACGAGTAAAACATAGACAACTAGAAAAATTATATACTTCCACCTCAGTACGAACGCCTCCCCCCATCTTTGTGTGATGTACTATACCCAAAACAGTCTTTTCCCCAAACCTAAATTGAGGAAAAATTACAAAATAAGGAATTTTTCCAGTGAAATACTACATTCACCTATCACGCTTAAAAAAAAAAGAAACAAGGCGAACGTTAGCATTCATCCTTGTCTCTTTTTCAGACTATATATGACTCACGTGTTCCAAGAAATGACTTCCCAAAGGTACCCATCAAGATCTTGGAACATCCCCGCGTACGTACTTTGTTCCACCAATGGCACTTCAACGATTTCAGCTCCAGCTTCCCTGGCTCTTCTAATAAGTTGGTCGACTTCCAACGTTGATGTGGCCTCTTGAGTGAATATTAGAGAAGGCTCTTCTATTACGCCTTCCATTAAAACGACGGATATGCCTTGTTCAAAGAAAAAGGCAACATGATCACTTTCAATTAAAATTTGCTCGAAAGGTAAATCGAACACGTCCTTATAAAAGCGATACGCACGATCTAAATTATGAACCGTTATCGTTATACTCGTAATTTTTGGCTGCACCTTTTTCCCTCCAATGAATTTCTTGCAGGTATTACGTTAACTATAGCACGTTCATAAGTATAGATGTACGTTCGGTTACTTTCATCCTCGAATGGCTTTGCTTATGAGAATAACACATTAGACTTTTGATCGGTTTCTTCGACCACGTACTAAAATTGGCAAGATGCCAGCACCAAATATAACGCCAGAAACAGAGAGAAAACATAAACTTGCCCAATCCATTTGACCCTTTGAAAAGCTAATAACTAGGGAAATTATTCCAAGAACAACTGCAGACATGATCCCGTGATACATACGCTTCTTTATTCCCACAAGCCCACCTCCAACAGATAATGTATGCATTCCCTTAGACGAACAATCATAAACTTGAGTGAGACAGTGATTCCAAACGAATTAGGAGGAACATACATGCTTTGGACATTGCTATTAATTATTGTTGTTTTATGGGCGTTAGGGCTAATCGGCGGAGTTGGAGGAGGACTTATTCACCTTTTACTCGTTGTTGCCCTCGTCGTTCTCATCGTTCAACTTGTAAGTGGTCGACGAATGTAGCAGGGGATCTTCCCCTAGCTACATTTTTTATTGTCGATTTCCCTGGAAATAATTGTTGATTCGTCTCTTTTTGTCTATATGTAGTTTATTCAAGAGGCACTATTGATGTATGATCGTCACTTACATACGAGTTGCTTTTAATTTATGATGATTCAAACTTTGTAAATTGGCGTAGACAAGCCTTAAATCATGTGCTTCATTGAACGATGACAATACGATGAATAGCCTCGTATCTCAAAGTAAGATTTAGTATACTAGTCTTGTTAACTACATGTTTAGAAAGGCAGTCCCTATGAAAACGATGCTCGACTTTTTAAGAAATAGTATTCGCCTCCCTCAAAAAGAGGCCGTGTTTACGTTAAACCGTGAAGGTTTTGGCTTACCGATTGTTTTCCTCTGTTTTATCTTATTGCTAGTTAGCCTTCCCTTAGGTGTCCAAATGGCATTATCCGGCGAAAATATGGCTGCAGAGGTCGCTTTGCCGATCTTTCTCGTTTTCTTTTTCTTTGTTTATTATCCGTTTTTCGTCTTATCTGTACTCATCCCGCTTGCCGCGATTACATTGCTTGCACTGCTTGTCGCGAAATTTGCACACCGCAAAATGAACTTTTTTATGTTGTATAAAATTGCTGCGTTTGCGGCTATTCTACCTGTAATTGGACTTGGAATTACAATATTGATTGGTTCTGCTTTACTTGAAACGATCTGGATTGGGATTAGTATTGTTTATCTCACAGTGATATTAATTCGTGTTGTGTTCATCTATCCGAAGCGCAAGTCTGCTCGTTGACTTTCATCCCCTTTACACGCTAAGATAGCGATGCAAGAAAGGATGATTGTTCAGTGGGAATTATCATCGTTGAATTATGCCAAAGCAACGCCATTACAAAGCTTGAGATCGAATCAATTCTTGAAGAGAAGTATCCCGAAGTTGACGTGATTGAGTCAGAATGTCTGTCTACTTGTGGACTTTGTGCACTTCGACCGTTTGCACTCGTGAATGGCAATCGAATTTTTGGTGATAGCCCTGAAGAGTGTTTGGAGAAATTGCAATTTCGAATTGAAGTTGAGCTCGAACTTTATTCTATGTAACACCCTTCATAAGTGAAGGGTGTTTTTCTATAAAATTTGAAGAAGTTCCTTCGGTTGGTTTATCATCTTGTCATACGTTTTTACGTCACCAAATCCATAACTCGCATAGATAAACGGAATGCCTGCTTTTTTGGCTGCTTCTTGATCACCCAACGTATCACCAACATAGACAGAAGCGTTTAATTGGTTACGACTTATTACCAGCTGTATGTTCTCAGCTTTAGATAGGCCTGTTCTTCCAGGGTTCTCATAGTCACGAAAGTATTTCCCTAAGTTGTGATAATGGTAGAATGCCTCAATATACCCATCTTGACAATTACTGACGATGTACAATTGGTAACGAGACGCCAATTGTTTGAGCGTAGACTCCACATGTTCATATAGCTTTCCACCCTGTTGACGCAACGCCTCGTTTTCCGCGTTACTTACTTGCTTGAGTAACGTCTCTCGCTCTTCGCTTGTTAAGCTTGGGAATAATCGTTCCCCAATCTCCTCCATTTGTAAGCCCATTACACCTTGAAGGTCTTCTTTAGTAATCGTCTGCTTAATTCGTGAATCATACGAGAGCTTCGATTGCCAAGTATTGACTACAACATCGCTAGAATCCCAAAGTGTTCCATCTAAATCAAATATAATACTATCCATGACTCCTCCTCACTCACGTCTTTGACGATTCGCGTAACCTATTTTTCAATAACACAGTCGTTCTCTCTCTAGGTTTGTTACACTAGAAGGTAATTTAAGAGATATGATTACGTTACATACTGGAGGTGTTCTTATCTATTCATTTTCATTTGAACAGAATCTCGCCTATTTAATGCGCTCTCCTCTTGAACCAATGTATGCAATTGAAGGCAACAAGATCACACGAGCAATTGAAGTTGACGATCACACCCACATCTTCCAACTCTCTAATCATGAAGACAAATTACGGATTGATACATTTGAAGGAAACTCTCAAGTCGTACACGATTTTGTTACTGAATGGCTTGATCTTCACTATCCACTATCTTCGTTCTATGAAATGGCGACAGACGATCCTTTGCTTTCCAATGCTATTAATGATTATAGAGGGCTACGTCTCATCGGAATTCCTGATTTGTTTGAGGCACTTACTTGGGGAATTATCGGTCAACAAGTGAACTTAACCTTTGCCTATACATTAAAGAAACGACTTGTTGAGACCTATGGTCACACCGTACCTTTCAACAATCATTCACTCTCTCTTTTCCCACAACCAACTACTATTGCCGAACTTTCTATTGATGACTTACTACCTTTACAGCTGAGCCGTAGAAAAAGTGAATACCTAATTCATGTTGCAAGACACATTGCGGAAGGTTCACTTTCCAAAACACTGCTGTCCTCTGAACTAGAATCTGCTGAAAAACAACTTACGAACATTCGTGGCATTGGTCCGTGGACTGCAAATTATGTGCTAATGCGTTGCTTACGATATGCACGTGCCTTTCCAATTGACGATGTTGGCTTTCAAAATGCGATGAAACATGTGCTACATTCGCAGGATAAACCATCAAAGGAAACGATCATGGGTTATGCGAAGCATTGGCGCGGATTTGAAGCGTACGCTGTGTTTTATTTGTGGAGAACGTTACAAGGTTAAAATGAACAAAGAGCCGAACTACGGCTCTTTTACACATTAATCGATAGATCAGCTTTCAACTCTTGAATTTGTTCAATATGCCGTGTTTCGTGGTAAGGTAATAATTCGATCCATTGTTTAATCGACAGCTGTCCGAATTTAGGATGCCTTACTGATTTATGTGTATAATCTTCTTCTGGCGAGACACGCTCTATCACTCGTAAAAAATGGCGTCTTGAATGCTCAAACCCTTCTAAAATCTGACTAACTTGAAACGGACCTTCGTTTGGTAGAATGTTTTTTGGAGCATCCGTTTTCACAGAACGATCCAGGGCACGTTCGATCGGCTTTTCGCGTACCACTGACTCTTGATCGTTTTTTAGACCTTGTTCAATTGCATCAGCAAACGCTCCTTCAGACAAGATTAAATGATGACAGATTTGACCGATACTCCAAACATCATGACGTTGTTTCGCATTAAGTTGTTGCTCTGTAAGACCAGTAATTTCACGAACAACCTTTGCACGCACGTCTTGCAAATGGTTACAATCCATTACGATTCACCCCCCGTTACGACTTCGTTTGGTTTATCTTATTCAAACCTTGCATATTTTTATGTGAATGTTAAGAAAAAATCATTTGAGAGCAATGTTATTCGTTCTATGATATTCAACACTTACAAAGGAGGCATCCTATGATCCATCCTAACTATTGGATCGACCAGCTCGGACTACAGCCCCATCAAGAAGGTGGCTACTTCACTGAAAGTTTCAAAGCCAATGAGCAGATCAAAAGTCAAACTGGAGACCGCAGACCATTATATACGAGCATTTATTTTTTATTAACTACAAAAAGCCCTTCTCATTTCCACCGTCTTAAAAGTGATGAAGTTTGGTATTATCATTACGGTGCGCCACTTACAGTCCACATGCTACATCCGGACGGTTCCTATGAGCAAGTCAACGTCGGTCCGCAAATCGAACACGGTCAACAACTGAGCACCGTCGTACGCGCGGGAACTATTTTTGGCTCCACCGTTTCATCAGACTATTCACTTGTTAGTTGTGCTGTTGCACCAGGCTTCGATTATGAAGACTTTGAATTGTTCACACAAGATGAGTTAATCGGCGAATACCCTGACCATGAAGCGATCATTCGTTTACTAGCGTATGAAACACTTCCTATTGATGAGGAATAGCTTTGGTTAGTCGCTGCATCAATTGCTCTACTGACAATTGTTCAGCTAATCGCAAACCTTGACCTGCCCATAAAGACATCGTATTCCAATCTCCCTCTTCTGAAGATGCCTTTCGCAAATCTTGCGTAACTGCATTTTGAATTGGATAAGGCGGGATTTCTTCTAAACGTGTGCTAGTATGAGCTTCAATAAAGGCGTTTCGAATTCCTCTCGCAGCTTTGCCAGAAAAAGCATACGTTACGTCTGTATCCGCTTCATTATGTTGCAACAATTGCTCTTTATGGAGTGGATGCGCAGCACTCTCAATCGTCGTTAAAAACGCCGTTCCCAACTGCACACCTGTTGCTCCTAATGCAAAGGATGCAGCAACCCCGCGTTCATCCATAATTCCACCTGCAGCAATGACTGGAATCGTGACGTGGTCAACAATTTGCGGGACAAGGGCCATTGTTCCAATTAACGGCAAATACTCACTTTGTATGAAACTACCACGATGACCACCTGCTTCACTACCTTGAGCAACAACCGCATCAATGCCAACTTGCTCGATCTGTTTGGCTTCCTCTACCGTAGTGGCCGTCCCACACGTTACAATACCCGCAGCCTTCAACGCAGCCACTTGATTGTCAGTTGGAACCCCAAACGTAAAGCTAAATACTGGTACTTGTTCTTCAAGTACTACTTCGAATTGTTGCTCAAACGATTCTTGGACTTTCTCGACCTTTTTAGTCATTAAACCGAAGCGATTTCGAAACGGTTGTGTGAGCTCCATACCTCTCTTACTATGTACTGCAACTTCTTCAGCCGTAAACGATTGCTCAGGAATAAAAAGATTTACCGCAAATGGCTGATCGGTTAACGTTTTCACTTTTTGAATTGCCTTTCGTAAGTTCTCGGGTGACATGTATCCACCCCCAATGGTTCCTAACCCTCCATAATTAGACACAGCTGCAACAAGTTGTGGAGACGTTGCCCCACCAGCCATACCTGCTTGAATAATCGGATATTTCACATTAAATACGTTTGCTTCTTCCATAATCTCACCCTTCCAATACTATCTTTTCTCTATTATACAATGCAAAAGGAGCTACCACTAGGTAACTCCTTGTACATTTATTGTAATACAAGTCTTTACAATACGCCTTGTGCAATCATCGCATCTGCGACCCGTTTAAAACCAGCAATATTCGCACCATCAATCAAATTGTCCTCACATTTGTATTGCCTTCCCGCCGATAAGCTTTGGTCGAAAATATTTTGCATAATTTCTTTTAGCTGACGATCAACTTCTTCAAATGTCCATGAAACTCTCGCGCTATTTTGAGCCATCTCTAAGGCAGACACCGCCACCCCACCAGCGTTTGCGGCTTTACTTGGCGCAAAACCAACGTGGTTTTCTCGAAACTGCTCCACAGCTTTAAGTGTGCATGGCATATTTGCACCTTCAGCGACAATGCTAACACCGTTATGAATGAGCGTACTTGCATCATTTTCATCAAGCTCATTTTGAGTGGCGCAAGGAAGTGCAATGTCACAAGCTACTTGCCATATTTTCTCCCCACCGTAAAACGATGAATGATCATGCTCCTCTGCATACGCAGAAATTCGTTTGCCTTCAACTTCTTTTAAGCGTTTAACCGTTTCAAGGTCAATGCCCTTTTCATCGTAAATGTAGCCTGAAGAATCGCTGCATGCAACCACTCGAGCGCCAAGTTCAATCGCTTTTTCCATCGCATAAATGGATACTTTACCTGACCCTGAAACAATAATCTTTTTCCCAGTTAAACTTTCATTAAACTCTTTCAACATGTTCTCAACAAAATAAATGACACCATAACCCGTTGATTCAGCTCTCGTTAAACTCCCGCCGATATCTACACCTTTCCCAGTGAACACTCCCGCTTCAGATGAACCTCTTAATTTTCGATATTGCCCAACCATGTAGTTGATTTCACGCCCACCTACACCAATATCTCCAGCAGGTACATCAACGTTCGGTCCGATATGTTTAGATAGCTCAGTCATAAAGCTTTGTGTAAAGCGCATGATTTCAGCGTTTGACTTATTTTTCGGATCAAAGTCTGCGCCACCCTTACCTCCACCGATTGGTTGTCCCGTTAATGCATTTTTGAAAATCTGTTCAAATGCAAGAAACTTTACGATACTTGAATTGACAGTTGGATGAAACCGAAGCCCGCCCTTGTACGGACCAATGGCCGCATTAAATTGAACTCGGTACCCTCGATTTACTTGGACAGCACCTTGATCATCGACCCACGGAACGCGGAATGATATGAAACGATCAGGCTCAACGAGCCTTTCTAAAATGCCAAATTGTTGATACTTTGGATGTTCAGCTAAGTATGGCGCTAGTGAATCAAAGATCTCTTTTACCGCTTGGTAAAACTCTTCTTCATGTGGATCACGTTCTTTAACCGTTTCTAATACATCTTCGATATACTTTTTAGCATCTTCCATACATTCACCCCTTCAAAATAATGGTTATTCTTATCAATTCCCGACTTCCTTCACAGATTAAACGCTCAATCTACTGCTTTTAACCTATACTTATATGTTTTTCCGCTTCCAAAAAGAAACCATTTAGAATTACTATAAAAATAAAAGAAGACACTCCATAGTGAAGTGTCTTCTTTTACGAGCTAATTCACTTTTTCGTAGCTTTGAAACCCTTGCAAAATTTGTTCAACCGCTTGATCGACTCTCGCTGCCGTATCAACGTCTTGGATGAATAGGTGATCATCATCAATGTGAATATCACTACTTAACACATAGACGGGTTTTAACAAGTGTGTGCTGCCAAGCGTATGCAAAACAGGTAATAATGAAAAATCTAAGGAAAGGTAATGGGCAATACTCCCACCCGTAGCGAGAGGTAAAACCGTTTTTCCTCGTAACGCCCCTTCTGGCAGTAGATCGAGGAATGCTTTTAAACCTCCGGTAATTGACGCTTTATAAATTGGACTTCCGATAATGATAACTTCTGCTCTTTCCACCAAAGCTGATGCTTCTTTAATACTTGGTGAACCGAATTTTGCATGCAATAAATCCTCCGCAGGTAAGTCTCGGACGTTGATAAAATCTACAGAGCAATCTGCTTTTAACCTGCCAGCAACTTCATGTAAAACATGACTCGTTTTTGATGGTTCACTTGGACTTCCTGAAATAACGACAACATGATTCATACAACATCCACTCCCACTCGTATAAAGTTTGTGCATCGCACGTGCATCCGAATGAACGTTCAGATCGCTTCATTACAGACCTTTTGCGATTTTTCTATCTTTCTAATACGTCGCATACGCTCATGCCCTCTAACATACATGAGCCGTCAAGTTATTACCTTGTATGCTAATCTTATAATACCTATTTGTCAAGTATGAATTATATGAATAATTGAACGAATGTGTGCATTAAATCCTCTAAAATTCGTTAATCTGTGTTGACTTCAGGATAATTTACCTATATTCTAGACTCAATACATCGACTACTGTTCAATGAACAGTACCGATTAAAGCGATGGTGGTGAACGCAGATGAACGCACAATGGAAAAAAGGGATTCTAGAATTGTGTGTGTTACTTCTTATTTCAAATAAAGATCGGTATGGCTATGAACTCGTTGAAGAGATTTCAAAAAAATTCACCATTTCAGAAGGTGGGTTATACCCGCTGTTAAGACGGATGACAAAAGATGAGCTATTTTCGACTTACCTTGCGGAATCAAAAGAAGGGCCTCCTCGCAAGTATTATGCCATAACCGAAAAAGGTGAAGAAATGAAAGAAAAATTGCTGCATGACTGGAATGATTTGAAACACGGTGTAAATCAATTTATCCAAGAGGAGGTCGATCAAATTGAGAAAAACTGACTATATGGCGTCTTTAGAATCAAAGCTTGCTAACCTTCCAAAGGAGGAACGTTTAGAGTTTATTGCTGATTATGAGGAGCACTTCACGATCGGTTTAACTAACGGTCGAACGGAGGATGAAATTGCTGAATCGCTTGGTAAGCCTGAAAAAGTAGCGAAAGAAATTGTTGCGCAGTACAACCTTGAAGTTGCTCATAACCATCCTTCAATGAAAACCATTTTACGAGCATCGTTCGCTGCTATCTCACTAAGTATGTTTAACTTGATCTTTGTTTTAGGACCGTTTGTTGCAATCATGGTCATTCCGATTACACTCGCCATGGTATCAATCGCACTGATTTTATCTCCATTACTTTTACTGATTCAAGAAGGTTTTTCTTCGGCATTTTGGATTCAAGGCTTTTTGCTCATCGGTTATGTAGGTCTTGGAATGATTCTCGCTGTTGGTAGTTGGAAATTGCTTCAGCTTTGTTACGGTCTTATCATTCGTTATTTAAACTTTAACTTAAACATTGTAAGAGGTGGTCAAGAATGAATTTACGCACTATTTTGTTTTCAGGGGTCGGTCTACTTACAATCGGAATTATTGGAAATATAGCACTTTTTCTTTTCGGAACGAGCCCGTTTCATTCTACTTGGGAAGAACACTATGAAACGTATGATTCTTCTCTCGTTGATCATGTAAAAATTGATGCAGACGTTGCATCTATCTCCATTCATTCACACGAACAAGACGACATTCTTGTTGGATATGAAGGAAGTATTATGAACATCCAACAGACAGAGTATGATCTCTCTACACAATTGGAGGAAAACACACTTCATATTACGCACAAACATAAGCCTAGCGTCCAACTTTTTGGATTTTTCAATGCGGATTACGACATTGATGTTTTTCTTCCTGATGTTCTGTTCGAATCGATAACAATTACAAGTAGTGTTGCAGACATCCAGCTAGATAACGTTCAAGCTGAATACTGGTCCATTGCAACTGAGGTTGGGAATGTTCATGCTTCAATGATTACAAATACGATTGATGCGAAGTCAGAAGTTGGGAATTTTGAATTTCATTTGCCCGACTTAAACGACGACTTGTCTATACAGACTGAAGTAGGCAACGTAAACGTAACCTTTACTGAACTGTCTGGTGCAATACAACCATCAATTTCAACTACAATTGGTCTGACCCAAATCAATGATTTAGAAGATGTGACAAGTGAGAGTCACGCACCTCACTTGAATCTGCGCTCTGAGGTGGGAAATATCTCTGTTTCTGTTGATAATAATAACGTAAATTAAGTAGCAAAAGCTGAACTTCCTTCTGCAAACAAAAAATCGCCTAAATCGGCGATTTTTTATACTTATAATTGATTGAAAAAAAGAACCCATAACTATGAGTTCCACTTACTCGTAATGGCGCCCGATCGTTTGCAGCTTCCTTCGAAACTGGGCATACAGTAGGATCCAAGTGATAATAAATAATAACAGTCCGATTGTGATTCCAAACAGTAGAATAAATATCGGTATTAGTAAAACGAAAATGCCTGCAAGAAATACATAGAAGCTGGCAACTCTGGACATCTCTTCTTTATGACGTTCAAGTCGGCTTATTGGCCATCCGATTAAGGCTTTATTCAGTAAAGTAATCCGCCTCTTAGAATGAATCATAAAGGCGCAAAAAAAGACAAATAGGCTAATGATTAGCGCCACAAGGTTCAGCATGCGGAAGTTCCTTTCTCAAAAAGAAGATGACAGACGCTCATAAGGTGCATTGCATAAACGAAAGGTTCTGTTGAAACCATATGACTTGCGCAAATCGCGCTTTTTGCATACAAAACAATTCATGTCGAAATAATCTGAATAAATTTATCATATCACAATCTGGTCACGAACGAAAAGAGGCAATTAACGAATGGTTAATTGCTCTAGTCGTTTGCAATAAAACTCTAAGTCTGGTGCATCTTCAAGTGTTTTTAGCATTCCTTGAATAATAATTGCTCGAGGCTCGTCTTTTTTCGCTTCAGCCTTTAGCACATCAAGTGCTTCTAACCACTCCGCCACCTTCTCTTCCGAAGCCTTCAGTCCACTTATAACTTCGGCGACACTTTCAATCACATGTTCAAGTTCTTGGTTATGCTTCTCTTCATGCTTTTCTTGCAAAATATCGGATGTAATAAAAGGAGGGACGCGTTTTATAAGAAGAGATTCTTTATGATCATTTAAGCGATCGAGAATCCACACCGCCAAATCTTTCGGGTTAATCTCTAATTCTAAATGAAGAATCGTTTGTAAATACGCCTTGTTCATACCTTCTAAGAGAATGCTCAAGTCATACACATAAGGCTCAATTTCATCTCCATATAGGAGGGTGAAGTTTTTCTTAATCCATTCGTAACGAACTTCTTTCATCTCCGTAACAAAGCTTCGTATTGCTGGATTTGTTGATAACTCTTGTTCTTGCAACTGCATAATAATGAAATCCCGATGCTTAAAAATCGTTTCATAATGTGCTTCAAGCTGTAACAAAAATGATTCGTAAGGAGTTTCAGCTTGTTCTTTTACTTGCTGAACTTGTTCGTGAAGGCTGTCATAATAATATTCATAAATCTCCACAAGTAATTGATCTTTGGAATCAAAATGGAGGTAAAATGCTCCTTTTGAAATTCCACTAACGGTACAGATGTCTTGAATCGACGTCGGATGAAAACCTTCTGTCGCAAAAAGATGAATTGCTTTTTTTATTATCTCGGTCTTTTTCTGATTCATCAACTACACCTCATGATTATCTTACCATTGACTGACCATCCACTCAAAAGATTAATCTTCACCTAAAACACACATTCAACGTTCCAAAGTTGTGCTAAACTATATTTATGACCAGTCAGTCATCATTTATAAGGGGTGTTGTTCGATGAATGACCACGTAAGCTACAGTCAAGAAAATGATGTGAACTGCATAGACGAGCCACAACACTGTTCGGAAGATACGATTGAAGATATTGTTCGACGCCTACAAGATCAGGGCATTGACGTAACGATTTGCCGTAGACGCCCTAATTAACGATAAAGAAACGGAGAGTCATCACTCTCCGTTTCTTTATCCTTTTTCTACCTCTCGAGAATGTTTCGCCCAAAACACAATGGGTACGAGGCTCAATGCCAAGAATCCTCCTAAAAGCGATAACCAAGAAAAACTCATACCCGACGCAACCATTCCACTCATTGCTCCCCCTGATGCACCAGCAAGTGCAACAAAAACATCGACAGAGCCTTGTACTTTCGCACGAACGCTCGGATGTGTTCCATCTACAAGTAGTGCGGTTCCACTGATCAATCCTAAATTCCAGCCAAGCCCTAACAACCCAAGTGCCACAATTAATCCAAACAACGAATCTGGAGGCGTAAATGCCGCAATCAAGCCTGCTCCGAGCAACGTGATTGCAGAGCTGACGACCATCACAGTTCGTCCTAAACGATCTATAAGAATTCCAGTAAATAATGATGGCAAATACATTGCACCGACATGGATACTAATGACAAGTCCGATTTCTCTTAAACTATGCCCATGATGTTCCATATGGACAGGCGTCATCGTCATAATGGCCACCATAATAATCTGCGTTAAGATCATTACCATTGCCCCGACAACAACACCTTTTTGCATTGGTTTTGCTTCATTCATCTCATTCTGTTGTTCCTTTGAATCTAGCAAAGATTGAGCGAGTAGAAATGGATCAGGTCGTAAAAAGATAAACAACGTTAAACCAGCAAGTCCATAAGCTAGTGCTGCAAGGATAAACGGTCCAGCAAGCGGTGGGATTCCTAAGCTAGCAGCAAAGTCTCCCATCACATCAACAAGGTTTGGTCCGAGCACAGCTCCAAACGTTGTTGAGACGAGTGCGATGCTCACCGCAGTAGCCCGTTGTTTTTCCGTCGCTAAATCCGTTCCCGCATAGCGTGCTTGTAGATTTGAAGCTGTACCTGCCCCGTAAAGAAAGAGCATCATCCATAAAAGCCAAATGCTATGTAAAACGGCTGCAACTAATATCCCGATTGCCCCAACAAACCCCGCTAAAAAACCGAGCGATAACCCTACTCGGCGCCCAAGACGTTGTGACATACGTCCAATTAAAAATGCTGCAAGTGCTGACCCTAACGTAATTAGAGCCACCGGTAAACCTGCAAGTGCTTCCCCTTGCACCATACTTTGTGCAAGTAATGCACCAACTGTAAGTCCTGCTGCAAGCCCTGCTCCACCGAAAAGTTGTGCAATGACGACGACGATGAGTGTTCGTTTATACACGTATGCCTGATTATTCATGATGGTGCACTTCCCTTCACTACAAATGATAGCACAAAGACGGAAAGTCGTTTTAACCACCTAAGATTCATTGTTTCATTGATTATTTACGTCAGCCCAGAAAAAAAAGGCTGGTCAAAGCTCGGTACATTCCGAACATCAACCAGCCATCTCATAATAAGACAAATTCTAAAGATTGAACTGCGAGTCTTGCGTTGCTTCACTTAGATAGTGAGGAATCATTGATTTAAACGTTCGATCTTCTATTTCTGTCTCAACTTTCTTCACGCGAATATTAAAATACTTTTCCATATTCTCTTCAGTCATAATTTCCTCAGTTTTACCGACAATCACAGGTTGTTGTTTTGATACCATCATGACTTGATCCCCGAAGTAGAATGCATGATTAGGGTAATGTGTATTAATAATACAAGTGATGTTTTGTTCTTTTACTAGCTTTTTAATCGTTTGTAAGATTATTTTTTGTTTTTGAATGTCTAAGTGTGATTCTGGTTCATCTAGTATTAATAGTTTAGGGTCTGCAACGAGCGTGCGTGCAATTAAAGCAAGTTGCAACTCTCCTCCACTAATTGAATTGCACGATTGATATGCAAGATGTGCAATTCCAATCGATTCCAATGCTTCCATTGCCGCGGCTTCGTCTTTTGCGGAAGGCTGTGAATAGGAGCGAATGTACATCGCTTTCACCATCGTAATCGTTTCTAACACTGAATAAGCAGAAACTTTCCACTTCATATTTCTTGTAAAGAGATTTAAAACACTGCATCTTTAGTAATGTTTTTTACCATAGTTTAATTTATAATAATTATATTATCCATTATAATTTTTAAAGGAGAAAATACACATGTCATCTGCTTATTTTTTTGAAGGTCAAAAATTTCTAGATTTCTCAAATGACACGATAGTTAGAGACAAATTACAAGAAGCATTAGGGTTTTCAGCAAATTTACCACTAGGGGATTATTATAAGAAATTTAGTGACGAATTTCCTCGAGATAAAAAGATCTTAGATAAATTATTTTTTGAGAGTATTATGTACAGTAGACTTAAAAATGTTTACCTCGATAGGATGAATACCGTAAATATAGAAGTACCTATTTTTAAAAAGAGGATGCATTCCCTTATATATAATATAAATGGTGGTAAAAGAGTAGAGCTGGAAAAATATATGTCAGTCGATGGCTTTTATCTCATGGATGCCTTAAATATTACAGAGATTGGATTAACCTTCTTAGCTGGTTATGATTATGAAGAGACTGCTGATCACAAGGTAAAAACTGCAAGATACTTATTCTTTCAAGTAGTCCCAATGAAAAAAGAAGGAACTACTGGGTATTTAGTTGCTGGGGTAGAATTTGACTTCAAATCTCAAGTAATATTGACTTCAATTAGAAATAACACAAATGACATTAAAAGAGATTATAACAGTGGTGAAGAAGGATTCAAAAAAAATTGGGAAGAGAATTTAGAAAATTTTTATTTAACGATTAAAAACATCATTTTATCCAATCTAGGTTTAAAAGATCAAGTTGAGTCTTTAGAAGATAGAGATATTCCATCAAGTGATTTTCATTATAAAAAAGATAGAGAATCAATGTACAACATGTTTCAACTATTAGATGAACAGTTATTATCAGATTACCGTGACGAGTTAAACAGAAGGTTAGGTAATAGCTCAGAAGAGGTAACTAACGAGTTAATCAAAAAGATAGATAGATTCAATCATTATAATAACTCAAAGTTAAAAGATGATTTCAAACAACGCCTTGATGCTTTATTACTTTCAACATTAATATCTGTTTCAGCAGATGATGAGGATATTGTTAATTTGGCTAAATCAAAAAAAATGATAGGGTTTCCTACTAGAATATCTTTTAAATCAAGTTCGTCGGGACAGGGATCCACAGGATCGTCGGGGAAAGATTCACCTATTTCTGGGATGGAAATGTTCCATAGTTTATACATTGATTTCAAAGATGCTTTAGAATTACCAATGTGGTCTATCTCATGGTTTGCAGATATTCATCATAAATCTTCTTCGAACAATGAAGTAGTACAAACTAGTATTGAAGTGAACCAAAGATTCTTCAGAATCACATTTAAAAACAAGAATTATCTAAATAAGGAGCTGATACATCATGTCGTTAATAGTATTTCTAAATTCCGCTAGATCAAAGTTAGATTTTAATGATACTCAATTGATAAATTTCACTTACAAGCTTATAGAATATACAGGAAGGAAATTCACTCAAAGAAAACTTTCATCTTTCTATGATCATTGTGATAAGAATCAAGACATAAATAAGTTTTTGGTGCAAGAATTAATCAACTCCAAAATTATTATACATAAAAAAGAATACTATTGCGAAAAAGAAGACGAAAGTGTACTATCGGATCTTATTTTTCAATGCGAACTTTGCGGAGAGAGTGTAAATAACAACTATCATGAATATGAAGATACTTACCTGATAAGAAAAGATTTAACACATTTAATACGTAAGGTTAATTTAAATATGGAAAGTGAACAGTATATAGATAGTCCATTTATGTACAACTTAAAAGAACTTGTAAAAAATAAAGATCATATAATTCCATTTTTTGGTGCCGGTCTTTCAATACCTTTAGGTTTTCCCTCTTGGAGTAACCTTTTATTACAATTAATTGATTATATTCAACCTGAGTTTCAGCCTCCTTATAGACAGTACATTAAAGACGGGGACCTTTTAAAAGCATTAAATTATCTAAAAGACCATTCCACTTTATCTACAGAAGACATGGTCAAGAAAAAAATTGTAGAAGTATTAATAGAAATGTCTTCAAAAACTCCAAGCACAAAAGATAACAATTATAATGATTTGTATTCATTGAGATCTAATTTTTATATGACTACTAATTACGATAATAGCTTTACCGAACTAGCTACAAAATTAAACAGACTTGCCATCCCTTTAATGGGAAACGACATTTCTGATCACCAAAAATTGCATCGCGAAAATAGACAACGAGTTATTCATTTGCATGGTAATATTGATAAACCAGATACTATGATAGTTACTGAAGATGACTACAACAACCTTTACAATGATCAGAAATTCCAAATAAATTTACAGTCCATCATGAGCAGTAAATCTTTTTTATTTCTTGGATTCTCTTTCTCTGATGAGTTTTTCGAAAAAATATACATAGATGTCATCTCGAAAATAAAGGGAATACATTTTTTGATAGCACCAAATGTCGAATATAAAGACGCTAGAGAACTTGCTAAAAAAACATTCATGTTATAGGTATAAATGTAAAGATTGATGAACATGGAGATTATATAGAAAGTGAATATATAAAAGCGATAAGGGCTGTACTTAAGCAGATTTCTCCATCGTAGCAATACTAATATATCGAATTGCTCAAATTAGAAAACATTTATTGATCCCATCAATTAGTTCTTACATCGCAGTAACTTTTCCTGGTTATCATAGACAACAAGATATTCTCTCCAGTTGCATTTGCTCAAAATCAGCAGTGAAATATTCTTTCTATTAATGGTATTGATAACTACATACTCATCTTTCTTTCCAGTAAGAATAAACTTAATACAACATTCCCACCCCAAGAATCACTCACATAATTTATCTTTTATATAAGTGTGGATTTATTTTTTGTCAGATCTTCAATAATCATGCAAAAGGTAATTTAACTCAGAACTAACAAAACTATAAAACCTGCTCCACATCGGAGCAGGTCTATTTCTATGATTCATAGTAAGCAAGTAATTCTTCTGCATCATAACGAAGTTCTGTATAGGCTTCCCGAGAAAATGAATTTAAGTTCCACTGCCAAATGACGATGTTCCAATAGTTTCGTGCTGCATCATAATTGTCCTCCTCAATCACTCGTTCAGCAGCAGCCGTCAAACGATCAATCGTTGATGCGTAATAAATTTGTTCTGCATCGACTAAGTCCTCAATTGTCATCAGCGCCCGTTCTGGGGTCACGAGTTCAACTTGGCTCGACGTAAAGATGACGTTTGAAAGCAACCGATACAAATACTCTGGATGATCTCTAAACCCTGGTTCTAAGCCCATAATCGTTACATTCGGTTTAGTTCCTTCAATAACGATTGGTTGACTAGAAGCTTCCTTTGCATCTTTCCAAAAACCTGCCTTAAAAAAGTCTTCATCTGCAAATCGTGCGACTACCTCTTCGTCTGTTACGTCAGAAAACCAAATAGGATTATAGACAAAGCCTAGATCTTCTTCATCGTAACCGTGGGTAACACTTGAAGGAGTGTACTCTACGTGCACGACACCGTTACTATTTCTTGGTCCTGTATGCGTCGTTGCATCGCTTAACTTCAACTGATTGACCGCTACAGAAGATGCACTTTGACCAATGGCAAAGTAATGACCTCCTGCATCGATAAATTCATGAACACGTTTCTTGTATTCTTCTGACTCGTCAAAGCCATTGCCGTTCGCAATCACAAGATCAAAGTCTGCTAGTTTGTCATCAAGAACATCGTTCGTTGAAATCTCAGTCACTTGATACCCCATCTTGAGGAGCGCTGCCCTCGTTCCGTGATTGCTTCGATCGTTCAAAATGGCAACCTTAGGCGAGTGAATCATTGAGCCATCACGAGGAATATCAGTCGTTTTTAGATATAAATTAGAGTCCGAAACTGCTGATTCTAACTGCTCATTTCGTGTAGCATCAATGTGAAAATGACCTTCTTCACTGCGAATCACTTCAACACCTTCATTAATCAATTCATTAACGAATTGAACAGATTCAACCGCGTTATTTTGCAGAACATAAGGTCCATCTCCAATCAATTGACCTACGTTTTCCACAGGCTCAGTAACCGGTTCAAGTGTTGCATCTACTTCCTCATAAAGTGGTGTTGCTTCAAATCCCCACAGTTCAGGAATATTCCAAGCGGATACATCGTACATAGCGCTTGCTTGATCACTAATATCTTCGCCGTCCCATAAAAGAACATTCGCCAAACTCCGTTTTGCTTGATTAAGTCTTACTACATACGAACCTTCTTCATACGATTGGCCGTTCGTCTCAAGTGTTTCTGTCGTTTTCTCAACAATGAGCCCGTGTCGCAATAGCTCATTTACCCCTTTGATCGTTGCAGATGCGTTCTGCTTATCTACAGGTAAAACGTAGGCATTTGGAAAATACCCTTCCGGATGATCAACATGTTCAAATTCCACACCACGCTTGAAGATCTCGAGTTGATCTTTTGTCATTTCGAGTTTATTCTCGCTCGAGAACTTCAGCGATCCCATCACTGCATCAACCATCCAACGTACACCGTCTAAACTGTTATCTGGTGTCTCTAACGTATGACCATATACTCCGTGGTGATTTGCATACATCGGTGTAAAAATCGGTGGATAATCATCCCAACCGTCTTCCATATCACGATATGGAATGTAGGTGCCTTGCATGTTGCGGTAACGATCCGTTTCATACAAATCGCGATTTGTCACGAGTTCCGCTTCCATCGCCTCAGCATTCGGCAATGCCCACTTCAAATAGAGGTCATGTTCATAGTTGGGGTTGTGAGGGTGTGTCGTAGGTTCAATAAGCCCCGGATTGTCATCATCATAGATGACAAATCCATGAAGGTCTAACAACACCATCGGATTCCAATCACGAATCATTTCAATATTCACCATCGTCTCTGGTTGCGATAACGTTACATGGTCACGGTTCAAGTCAAACCCATTCGCATTTTGTCTTGTTCCAAGCTCCCTTCCATCTGGATTGTTGACGACATTAAACACAAGCACATGCTCGTCCAAGATCGCCAGCGTCTCCTCATCTTCTTCAAAAGCGAAACGCTCAATGAGCTCTAAAATTGCGTCAGTACCAGGGAATTCGTTTCCATGAATACCACCAATAATCAAGATTGGCACGTGAAAGTCAGGTTCATCTTTAATCGTTTGTAACGACGCTGTTGGTTCAACTTGCATCGTTTCTCGAAATTCTTTTACTTCGTCAACATCAACATCCGGGTTTGAAATCACAACTTCATACAAGTCCCTACCTTGAACGCTTTGCCCAATGACCTCAAACTCCATACGTTCACTTTCATTGTATTCTACTAGAATCGGTAGAATTTTCTCATATGGAATCGGTTCGTAAGCATTAGCCTCACTTACAATTGGTGTGAATAATAAAAATATTACAGCTATTAGTAACGGTCTCATCGAATTATGTACTCGCTTCATATCGCTGCTACTACTCTCTGCTTACTTCTTGCAGGTCCTTGATTAGTAGCAGATTCACCTCCAAAATGATTGATTTTTAAGCTTTGAGTCGCAAGTGATCCTCCTTCCTCATCAAATCCCGTTTCATTGTGCAGATCTCCCTATTCTTACAGTTTATAAGAAAATATCACGTTTGATCGAATTTTAACGAGATTTTCTTACATGCTTCTACAATTCAATAAGTAAGTATCATACCTTTCATCTAGATTGGTGCTTTTTTATTACTTTTGCTAGAATATGTAACAAGAAAGGAGTTTCACCATGAAAAAACGACCAAAACATCTCTTTTTCTTAACTTTTGCTGCTCCGCTTTCCTTCATTGTGATGGTCGGATCGATTCTTTTACTTGCCAATCCAATTCCCCCAATTGTGATTTTTGGAACGCTCACACTGCTTTATCTACTTCTCGGCGTGTACCATTACAATCGCAATAAAAAGGGTATTGATAAAAAACGTTCACAAAGGGGTGACGTCCAATGATGTCTGTCTATCCTATGGAAGGTTCGTGGGTAATCACTAGTTTCGTCATCCTATTATTTATGATTAGCATGTATGTACTCAATGGACTGATTGCAACGAGTCAGTACCCATCATTGAATGGTCAACAAAAGAAAGAGTGGAAGTCTTATCGAAGTCATCCAACGTCTACAATTCTTTGGACAATCGTCACGGCACTAACTGCAGGACTGATTCATTATGGCGCATCTCTTAGTGAGACGCTTTGGCTAACGATTCCATTAAACTTAATCGCGTTTGCGATCTTCACCTACTTATTAATGGAACTTGCCTTTCTCATCGTTGCAAACCTGCTGCTTCGACTGAAGACGTTTCACCACACAGAGCAACTTGAAAAACAAACTGGACTCATCTTTATGATTGCAGCACCAATTGTTTTTGGACTTTCCTTTCTATTCGATTGGTTAATCCTCACTTGGCTCCCACTATTTCTGTTATTATTTGGTCTTACTTTTCGCTACATTACTGAAAAAGAAGCTCAGAAGAGACGCAAAAAGAAGTCCTATTAACCCTTACCTTCTCATAGTAATGATACAATTCAGAAAACACGTTAACTGAGGTGATTGCTATTCTTATTGCTGGTGGGGTTCTCATTGGGCTTGGGATTGGACTGTTTCTCGATTACGTCACAGCCGGTCTCCTCATTGGAGCGGGCATCGGATTAATTGCTGAATACTTCGTTCAGCGCAAAGCATAAAGCAAGCCGCTGAGAATGGTCTCAACGGCTTGCTTTTTTGTTAAAGTGAAAAGGCTTTAGCAAGTAATTCATAAGAACGATGACGAGATGTTTTCTCTGTTAACATATTTAAAATCATCACTTCATCCACTTGCGCTTCATCTGCTAAAGTTCGAATCTCTTCTTTGACTCGTTCAATGCTTCCAATAATGAACTTGCCCTTATTCTCCTCTTTCACTAGTTGTTCTTGCATCGTATACGTATGATTTGCTGCTTCCTCAAGTGTTGGTGGTGGATTCGTAAACTGTCCCGTTCCCCATCGAACCCACTGCAACTCAGCTGGTCCTGCTAAGTATTCAGCTTCTTCATCGGTTTCTGCAGCAATGACCATAATCGCTAAAATGCTCTTCGGTTGCTCCATAAACACGGATGGTTTAAAGTTCTCACGATACGCCCGCAACATCGGTACGGCAAGTTGCGGAGAGATATGTGCAGCAAAAACAAAGCCTAAACCGTTGTTGGAAGCAAAGCGCATGCCGCCATCACTTGAACCGAGCATAAATGGCGCAGGTGTTAATGGTTCAGGAGCGTGTGATATAGATGCAAATGGGTGATCGTCTTTAAACTCCCCTTTAAAGTAACTCAGCAGTTCATCAAGTTGACTTGGGAAATCATCGCGCACAACTGCTTCACGGGAGCGTCTAAGCGCGAGCGCCGTTAACCCATCTGTTCCAGGAGCACGTCCAATTCCTAAATCAATTCGACCTGGGTTCAAAGCTTCAAGTAATGCGAAGTTCTCTGCCACTTTTAATGGACTATGATTTGGAAGCATAATCCCCCCTGAACCGATTCGTATACGGTTCGTCTTCGCCGCTACATGTGCACTAAGTAAGTCAGGTGATGTACTCATTTGATATTTCGTATTGTGATGCTCCGCAAACCAATACCGTGTAAACCCTAATGATTCCACATGTTGTGCGAGTTCAGTGGAATTATTCAGCGTCTCTGTTGCTGATTCACCGTTGTACATCGTTGCTAAATCTAATAACGATAGTTGTATGCTTTTATCCATAAATGGGTCTCCTCATTTCTAATCCTCGTCACGTCTAGAAGCAATCTTTGCTTCCGAAAGATCCGCGTTGGTCCCTCTCATGTATGATTGCGTTGCGCGATCAATCATTGCATCTCGAAAATCGACACGACTTAAATTGCAATGTTGGAAATTGACATTTTGCAACGTCGCTCCATAAAATGACGTGTTCTTAAGTGAACAATAACTGAACTTAACGCCTTTTAACGTCTCATGACTAAAATCACAATCATTTAATGTTGAATGTTTAAATGTCGTACTTACGAGCGTACATCCTTCAAACGACGCTTTTTTCATCGTAGAATTCGTAAACTTCACACCGGTCAAATTCGTCTCAAGAAAAATTGCATCATGCAATGTAGACGAAGAAAACTTGCTATTTTTGAAATCAGAATGAAGAAACTCTGATCCAGTCAACGTGCATGATGAGAACTTTCCGTTTACATTTGAGATGTGTGCAAACTCCGTATTCTTTAAGTTCTCACTCGAATATTTCACACGAACTTGATCGTCGAGAGCAATATCTTTAGGTTGAACAACTTCAAAATCTTCTTCCTTCATCCATTCACTCCCCCTTATTCGTTCTATTATACTAGAAATTCTCATCTGCAAAAAAAGCAAGTGAATCATTAACGCCGATTCACTTGCTTTCTTTGTCTTTACTTTGCTCTTCTTCGAGTCGCTTTCTACGTCTAGATAGAAAACTCGTAACTAGAATGAGCGGCATCAATACAATTGCCGTATCTCTAATCTCATTAACCCCTGTTACGATGCCAATGAGCGCAAGTACAAAAACGACGAGACAAACAGACACATTAAGTATTGTAAAAAAAGTTACCGAGAAATTGAGGAAAAAGCTTTTTTTTGTAGACATAGGACTAGTTTATCATAAACAAATGAATGGATTCTAGAATGTACGTTTGCCAATCTTTTACGATTCAGCAACTCTCCTTAAATGCAAATGCCAAAGCACAAACATCCCAATCCATATTAACGAGAGACAAATCGCAAGAACAATCGTGTACGTCGCAAGTGTTACACCTTGATTCATATGGTAAATGACCGCGCTGATCGGGGCGATGATCCCAATAATAAAGCCGTACTTTAAAAAACGTTGCTCTTTATGTCCTCGACTGACAAATGTTATCGTAAGAAATGTGGCAATGCCTGCCCCAAGTAAAGGGAGGCCAATTAAATACAAGAAGGTGTCCACAATCGTAAAACCATTATAAATGAGTACAGATGACGTAATAAGTAGTCCGATAAAGACGAGCGCAAAAGAGACTCGTAAAGAAACAGTTCGTTCGTATTCATTTAAGTCCATAACAAAACATCCTCCCTTCGCTTTATTTCCCTTTTTGCCGTTTGGCATTCGACTTTGTCGTCTTTGGAATTGTGGAAGAATGTTGCTTACGAATCCACTTAATAAATGATTGCAACTTCGGATCTTGCTGAAGCGACTCCACCGTCGTTAATCGCAGGGCAATTTCTTGGTTCGTGTAGAGAGCATGAATTTGTTTATGGCAAGGTATGCACAAAAAGGATGTCGGCTCTAATACACCACCCTCTTCTTTAGGTACAAGATGATGAATCGTTCGCTTCACATCTTGTCTGCCACATAATTCACACGTTCCTACAGTAGCCTTCAAGATCATTGTCCTCCTTCTAGCCAAAACTTGTCGAATTTACTTGCATTATAGCATGAATTGCAAAATGAAAACTTCCATGACGAGCTCAATTAAAACGGTTCGTTGTCCATTTGAATCGGTGTTATAGTTCCATGGAGCCAATCGCTCCTCGTTTTCGCATAACTAAGACAATCATAGACTGTCCCATCTTCATCAATCCAACCACTTCTATAATATGCTTCTTTCACAAAGCCTGCGGCATGGAACGTTTTTCGCATCGCCATATTGTCTACACGAGTGCAGCCCTCTAATCGAATAACCTTCTCGTAATTCGTAAACGTATAATCGGTTACCCATTGCAACATGTGCTTGCCGATGCCTCTTCCACGTACATTTGAAGCTAAGCGTATGTCTAGCATTGGATTGAGATCATCAATGTCTTCTATGACAACCAAACCGATCTTTTTATCAAACTGCTCCACCCAAAACGCTAGATTTTTACCGTGATATTTTCCTTCATCAAAAGCATGTTCATACATCGCTTCACTCGATTCATGATTGCTATGGTAAGGCCAGTGCTCACGTTGCAGAAACGTTACCAACTCAAGCTTCTCATCTTTTAGCGGATAGATTTTTAGCGTATCAAGTACGTTCACACGGCTCATCCTTTCTTCGCTTCACGGTGGAAGTGTTCACTTAACCAATTCCCTTCTTGCTCATACAAATTGAGAACAACGAATGGGTTTGTCGGAGGTTCATCAATCCAGTTTAGTAAGGTTTTGATGACACTGCTTTTCTCAGGAAGACTCTGGACAATCACTTGTGCTTGCTCATGAAGCCTTGTTGTCCAAATTTGAGAGCGAAACATGACCATTGAATAATACGTACGAATGAGCTTTCTCGCAAACGCTATCGTCGTCTGCCTAAACTCCTCATCGTCCCTATGATACAGTCGCTTCATCGCACGATCATATACTTCATTAATATCTCCATTAAAACGAATTGCAATCTCAGAAGTTAAGCGATATGGACCGAAGTATGAACGTAAATCGTTACCCTCCACACAGATTGATAACTCTTTCAAAAACGCTTGTTCATCGTAGTTCTTAGGATCCATCGTATAGTCATAATTCTTAAAAGCTATGCCAACCTCACGAAAATCATCAACATACGTTTTCGATAATGATTGCCCCAGCACGTTTAATCGACGTTTCTCTTGCGCTGACAAATCCTCCCTAAACAGGACGAGCAAGTCCAAGTCCGACTTTTTCTTCACAGCTTCTCCCCTGGCTACACTGCCATAAACGTAAACGCCATGCACTTGTTTAGGAAAAGCCTGCTTTAATTGAGCGACGCAGTCTTGAATACACGTGTTGTACAAACTAATTTGAGTCGTCACAACATCACTTTCGATGTACCCTTGCTCGTCTAACCCGTACCCTTTATGGATGATTGACATTGCAAAGAACCTCCTTTTGATTATAGATATTCTACGAGGTAAACAGAAAATTCCCTCTTTTAATGACAAGAGGGGACTACACACTATAGAGTTTCTTTAATCGATCTAACGGTAAACGACTTGGATTGCTCATGTCTGTAAAGTAAGGCAATTGCCATTTCTGAGTAGAGATCGCTTGTTTATTATTCGGTTCGTCCCAGGAAGGGTACACTCTCATTGCCATTTTCCCTTTTGTTGAGGATGATCGAAGAATACCTCTTTTGAAAAGAACCTCTTTCGGAAAGATAAACTGCCCAAACTGTCGCTCATTGCGAAAGGTCGTGATCACAATTAGATCAGGAGATGCGTCATAAGAATACGGCCGATTTTTACCATCCGTATCTTTTTCCCAAAGGGATACAAACTGACCAATCTTAGTCGGTGTCTGATGTGCGACTCTAAATCGCACGGTTTTAGACATTAAGTGAAACGTGCCTGCCCCGTACTTTTTATTGTGCACTTCTTCTTGAATTGCTTTTACTGTAAACTGATTTGGCTCATAAACCAGTTTATTTACATATACAAACGCCTCATAAAAGTCATTCATGATCTCGCTCCTTACGAAAATAAATCAATAAGATGCCTGGCGCCGCCACCTCTGTTTGGATCGATGGCTTTTAATAGGAGTGTAGAAATCATAAATACGATCAACACAGCCAAACCGATAATTCCACCAACACTCCATGTATCTTTTTCTGTATGCTTTGTTTTCTTCAAAATAAAACCCCTTAGTACTTCATTACTTTTAATGTGCCAAACTACAGACCTTCCAACCATTTTGCAGAAGTTTATCGACGTATTCTGTGACAGCGATTTCTTCCTTTTCGATTGCAATCGGGGATAACGAAACGAGACATTCATTCGCACTATAATTCACCGTAACTTTTGCTACTTCATAACCATTATGGAATCGTGGATCAAACCCTGGATCTTCAATAATGTCTCCTAAGGCTGGACGGAAATCGGATTCAAACGCCTTCATCATCATCTTAGAATTCTCTTGATTAGCATCCTCATGCACAGATGTTATAAACAAAATAAGCTGAATGTTCATCGTTCTCCCCTTCCTTTTTACTTAGTAACTTCTATGCTATATACAATTCGTAATTAAGTAAATTATCATTTTGATATTGATTCCCAAATCACAACTACTTTCCTTTCAAATTTATGTAGATAAGTACACACATCGCAAAGATCATTCCATGTATCAAAAAGAAAAACAACTCAATACTGATCCCTAGAAATGACATCACGGCTAGCAATAGCGTTGTTCCAAACATGCCTAATACACACGTTACAATAATGTTTAATACCAATTTCTTCACCTCTTTTGTTTAGAACTGTTGAGTATTAAGATCGGGGATAGCAACACCGACACCGACGCTTGCTACACCAACACTGTCGCTTGCTACACCAACACCCTCGCTTGCTACACCAACACCCTCGCTTGCTACACCAACACCCTCGCTTGCTACACCAACACCCTCGCTTGCTACACCCTCACCCTCGCTTGCTACACCAACACCCTCGCTTGCTACACCCTCATCCTCGCTTGCTACACCAACACCGACGCTTGCTACACCGATACCCTCGCTTGCTACACCAACACCCTCGCTTGCTACACTGACACCGTCTCTTGCTACACCGACACCAACGCTTGCTACACCAACACTGTCGCTTGCTACACCGACACCAACGCTTGCTACATCGACACCACCGCTTGCTACATCGACACCGACGCTTGTTACACCGACACCGACGCTTGCACACGTTCTCCGAGTTCTTTACCGGTCTCTACTCCTCGAACACGCGCCCAAAATAATTTATCAGCTCTGTTCACTTTTCACAACGGTTTTAGCGACATTTGACACGTTGCTCTTTACGCCACACTTTAATGACCTTGCCCGAAATAGATTCTTTACTTTTCTGAATACATTCGCTACATTAGAAGTAATTAAACGTTCGGGAGGTGAGTAGGCATGAGTCTTTTTAGTGGAAGTCTGGCACAAATAGGTGCGTTTTTGTCGCGGTGTCGGACGATATTTTCGGCAATCGTTTTGAAATTGGATCAGTCTGTCCTTTTTTACAAAACGATACCGGAAATTCACTGAGAAGAGACGTGTCTATTCATCACATCATGATGATTTGAAGGCGACGGAGCGATTCTCCGTCGTCTTTTTTATGTTCACGTCTCCTCTACTTTAGGAGGAACGAACATGATTGTATGTCACGGAAAAAATGTAGAGCAAATATACGGAGGAACTACAATCTTCACAGGGTTATCTTTTCAAATTCAATCAGGTGAAATTATTGGTCTTGTTGGCCGAAATGGTGAAGGTAAATCTACGCTTGCAAGGTTGATTGCTGGTCTTGAAAACCCTACTACAGGAACGATTGGCTGGAAAAAAGAATCAACGAAAGGAATGCTCGCCCAAACCCCTGCACGTGAGGACATCACTATCTATGATTTACTTCAACGTGGCTTTAGCGAAATAAATCAATTGCAACAGCAATTACGACACTATGAATCCCAACTTTCTAACCCGAACACCTCGGATCTAGAAGCAACTCTCAACACGTACGGCTCGTTACTGGATCAATTTGAAAAAGCAGGAGGTTATGAGACTGAGGCGAATATTCGACGCGTTGCTGCAGGGTTAGGTATTGCAGACCTGTTAGAAAAAACTTGGTCGACCTTAAGCGGGGGTGAGCGAACCAAGGTCGAACTCGCTGAACTCCTTTTACAAAAGCCTGATCTATTAATTCTTGATGAACCGACCAATCATCTCGACATTTATGCGTTGGATTGGTTATCTAAATGGATTAAAGATTACACAGGGAGTGTGTTCATCATCTCCCACGATCGGGCGTTTCTTGATGATACAGTGACGAAGATATGGGAACTTGAACACGGTGAGCTATTCATTTATCACACGAACTATACGGACTATGTGATGGAACGAGAAGCTAGAATTCTACGTCAATTTCAACATTATGAAGATCAACAAAAAAAGATTAAGAAAATGACAGAAACGATTAAACGTTTAAAAGAATGGGCGAATCGTGCAAAGCCACCTAATGCAAGTATGCATCGTCAGGCAAAAAGCATGGAGAAAGCTTTGCAGCGCATCAAACGCTTGCAGCGCCCCGTTGAAACAAAGCAAGTTGCTTTAGCTTTTGACACCGAACAACGTAGTGGAAACGATGTGTTTACGTGCGAAAACATCGTCAAACACTTTGATAAGACTCCCATTTTTAATGGTGTGTCTCTTCATATACGACACGGGGAACGAGTGGCAATAGTCGGTCCAAACGGTGCTGGTAAATCAACGCTTTTAAAGACGTTGTTACGACAACATGACGTTGATTCCGGTGAAGTGACAGTTGGTCATAACATTTCGATCGGCTACTTATCCCAACACTTAGAGTTTGGTACGAGTACAGATACCGTACTTTCAGCATTTCGAAGTGCAGCGACGGTTACCGAGGCAGAAGCACGGCACACTCTCGCGAAGTTTCTATTTTATGGGTACGATGTGTTTACGTCAGTTTCTGATTTAAGTGGTGGTGAATCTATGCGCCTTAGGCTTGCCCAGCTGATGCAACAGCATCATAATGTATTGGTTTTCGATGAGCCGACAAATCACCTTGATATTGACTCGAAGGAAATGCTCGAAGAAGCGCTTGAAAGTTTCCAAGGTACCCTAATTGCTGTCTCGCACGACCGGTATTTTCTTAACAAGTCTTTATCAACGACTCTTTGGCTTGAAGACGGCCAATTAACTCGTTATGAGGGACCCTTTAACTATGCGCGTATGAAACGCTCTGAATAAAAGAACCGGCCATGAAAAGATTCCTTTTCATGGTCGGTGGCTTAAATGTAATGACCACCAGATACGAGTAACACTTGTCCAGTAATCCATCTTGCTTGTTTTGATGCAAAAAAGACGGCTGCTTCAGCGATATCTTTCGGCTCGCCTAGTCGGCGCATCGGAATATCTGGCATCACCATTCTTTCAAGTTGGTCATCAATGTATCCTGTCTGGGTCGGTCCTGGGGAAATACAATTGACGGTGATTCCATGTGGACCTGCCTCGATTGCAACACTTCTAGTGTAAGCTTCTAATGCTGCTTTACTTGCTCCATAAGAAATTTGCCTCGCAAACTTTTGGGATGCATCAGTTGAAATGTTAACGATGCTTCCTTCCTTTTTTCCTTGTTCTTTATGCAGAAGCACAAAGCGATTCATAAGTTGCACAGGCACACGAGCATTCATTTCAAAATGTTCATCAATCGTTTCGCCTGTTGTATCAAAGATTGTATCCAATACACAAGCAGCAGCATTATTGATGAGCGCATCTACGGTTCCGAATGCTTTAATGGACTTCTCCATTAACTGATCGATGTCTTGTTCTTGACGTAAATCCGCATAAATAGCAACTGCTTCTCCGCCACTTTCTTGAATTGTGCGTACGAGTTGTGTCGCTTTCTCTTCCTTATCATAATAGTGGATGATAATTTTACTTCCCATCTCTGCAAACTGTTCAGTCATTGCACTTCCAATTCCTGAATTACCTCCAGTAATGAGAATGGCTTTTCCCTTCAGATTCGGATTTATCATAAACAAATCACATTCCTTGTCATGAATCGGTCGTTCCACCTGTTACGATTCTGTTCTTCATATCATTTAGGATCTGAGCAACTTCTAATTTTTTCGCATCGGTAAGTGTGTGCTGGAAATACATATACGAATACACGAGTCGATATTTTAAAAAGAAAGGTAACAATGCCCGGCTTTCTTCTATTAACAACGTTTCCCGCTCATAACCACGCAGAAACGTTTCTGTAAAACGCAATTTGTAGGAATGTTCCTCTTCAAATTGGCGAAAACGATTGTTTTCAAGGGCTGTATGCACTGCGATCGCGATGTCATATACATACCAACTGTTTCGAAGATCACCAAAATCAAGAACATAAAGATCATCGTTTTGAAGAAGCAGATTCTCATGATGTAAATCATGGTGAACGACGCCGAATGTATCTTTCGTCTTAGGCAACGCTTGGAGCTGATCTTGATACGAGATCCAAATGCTTTGCACGTCTTGGTCAGCCGTCAGAATAAAATTACGATGACAATGATCATAATCCCACGGTGCATACGACGAGTGCCAATCAGCATGTTGCTTTGAAATCGCGTGCATCTTTCCGAGTGTCCTTCCCCACCGTTCAATTAGAACAGAATCGTTAAGGAACGACTTTGACGCAGTCGCCTTAATTCGCTCTGTAACGGTCACATAAAAACACGGTTCAATGCCGGTTATTCGTTCGATCGCCTTATCATTCTTAGACAGAACTGAACGGGGAACGTGAACTCCATTTCGGTCCATCAATTGCATCCAATCTACTTCTTGTTGCAATTGTTCTAGCGAATGTCTTGAAGCATCAAGGAACTTAATGACAACGTCATCTTCTTCACTAACGAATACGTTGTCTTCGTAGCCTCCTAGGCAGTCAAACTGAGCTGATTTAAGACCATAAGCCTCTTGAACTTCACGATAAATGTCTGCGTTCATCGCTCACCCCTATTCTTTACTTCGGCTTCAACATGGTTACTTTCCGTTTTCCGTGTTTCATCGTTTTCACTTTTTCAAAACGATCATGAGTGATCGTTTCTTTTTTCTCACTTACAATGGCAATGATTGAATCTTCCTTATTCATGATCAGCTCTAAGTGACCGAGTAGATCTTGTACTGGAGCGCTTGACATTGTCTGCCAACCTACTGTGTTCCCATAAGGGATATCGGTAATGACAATATCTGCCTTCTCGTTTACAGGTGGTGGCCCACTCGTAATATCCCAAGTAAAACTCGAGATAGTCGGTGAAGTCATTTGTGCAGACATGCTTCGTAATCGTTCCACACTTTCTAGAGCTTCCTTATGAGATTCCTTCGCGTACGCATCGAACAGAGAGGATAACTGATTCTCCCTCTTTATTAACCCGTCGTCGGTAAGTAAAGACAAGTTTGTTGTTGCAACCTCAATCACGTCTCGATCAAAATCTGAACCATAAATTGATTTGATCGCTTTACCGTGTATAAACCCCATTGCCGTCAATAAATGTGCTCCGCCACAACAAGGATCATAGAGGGTTAGACTCTCCTTTTTCTCTAGTGATGCGATACAATGTTGCATAATTTCACTCGCCATCCGAATGGGGAAAGCTGTCGTCTTCTTAGCGTTCAATAAAACCCTTCCACTTGCAAGATCACGATAATCTTTATTCTCAGTTTCATATTTATAATTCATACGATCCTCTTTCATCATCGAATTCGTCGTCTCTTGCTACTATTGTATACGCTTCGCTTTCATCATTAAACATAAAAGGTGCACTCGTTCACCAAGTGCACCCCAAACCTTTACCTATTTGTCTTTAACGTAACATTCATTTGTAGCAATCGCCTCGTAATCAAAAAGGCAATGCCTCCAACAACTAGTGCCCCAAACCAATAGATTAAAATCGCCCCGGCTGAATGCCAGATAAAGAATGTGAAGATTGTTCCTCCAAGCATTCCGAAACAAGCGACGATTCCAATTAAAAAGATCGGTTCAAGAGATTGGAAAAGCAGAAATTCACCGTTTTTCTCACTTTTTCCTTTTTCATATAAGAACGTACCTACTACTAAGCTTAATACGAACACCGCTAAGGAAACAGCGATATAAACAATTGATATGTGGTCAATAGCGTGATAGACGTTAAATAAGTGAAATGGAATTGTGAACGCTAATATAAAATCATCCATTCCAATCCAAAAGCGACCCATATTCCCCATATGAACCGTAATAGCAATTCCGATTAGCATCGTAAAGCCATACGGGAAAATAAGAAAGATTATACTCAACACGATTTGTGAAATCATCTCTCCTGAAATTGTCCCCATAAATAACGTGAACATATAAATGGCAAGTAAACTCATCCACGGGACGATCATCATTTCAAGCACATTCAAGTGAGAAAGTGTTTGGCTAAACTCAGAGAACTGAATGATGATAAGTGTCAATCCAATATTTAACCAGAACAAAAGTGTAATCATCCCTACACCTAGCGTTGCTTTCGTAAGAAAAATCTCTTTGCGAGAAAATGGAAGCGACAAATTAAAATCATGTCGTCTCGTATTCCGCTCTAATCCAATGAGCATACCCGCTATAATTAAAATTGCTGCAATCACAAAAAGAGAAAATGCACTTGGGCCGAATAAATCTCCAATAAAGTAACCATATTGACTGTTGATCATTTGTTGATTATTCAACGGATCTTCTGCAATTGAACGAAGCCATTCTAATTCAAGTAATGCTCGAAGTGGATATTGCAAGAATAAGAGAATAGCAAGAATCCCTAAAACCATCGACGTTGAACGTATGTCTATTTTAAGTAATCCTTTATTCAGCAATTTGTTCACCTCCTAATTTCGCCACGAAGATATCTTCTAGTGATAGTGGTAACGCTTCGTATAAAAGTGGTTCCGTTGCTTCAATCTTTGCTTTTCCTTCTTCTTGTTCGCCTTCGAACAAGAGACTGTAGACTCGACCTGTCTGATTCAAGATGTGTACATCCGCTTTTAGCGCTTCCGGCATCGACTCCTGATAAACGACTTGCCATTTTTGATAGTCTTCTTGTAATGAATGCAATTGGAATGTCTCTTTCATTGTGCCATCTTTCATAACGAGAATTTGATCTGCAAGCGTTTCAAGTTCATCCAGTCGATGAGTGGCGATAATAATCGTCATCTCTTCTTTGGAGACTTCATCAACTAAAAATCGCATCAATTCTTTTTTGACGATGACATCTAATCCATCTGTCGGTTCATCAAGCAGGACGTATTCTGGTTTAGAAGCAAATGCTAGAATGAGTGAAAAAAGTGCTTTTCGTCCTTTAGAGTAGTTTTTGATCTTCTTTACTTTCGGCATTTTAAAGCGCTCCAATAGTTCTTGGAAGTAAGCTTCATCGAATTGATCGTAGACGTCGCGGTACAATGACGTAATTTGTTGAATGGAGTAGTTCTTCAGAGCCTCAACACTATCTGATACGTACATCACTTTGTTTTTTGCTTTTGGTTCACGGAAGATGTCTTGGTCGTTAATCATGACAGTCCCTTCGTCAGGATCAACAATCGTAACAAGTGCTTTTAATAGTGTGGTTTTCCCGGCACCATTACGTCCAACGATTCCCGTAATCGATCCTTTACCGACGGAAAACGATACGTTGTTTAGTGCAGTTTTATTCCCGAATTTCTTTGAAAGTCCACGTACTTCGATCATGATTTCCCTCCAAACTGGTTGTAATAACAAGCTACCCAATCTTGCATCACTTCTTTTTCAATTCCAGCGTAATACCCTTCTAGTACGAGTTGTTTTACCTTTTCTTTTACTTCTTCTATGTCTTTAGAAACGATCTCTTTAACCACCTGCTCTGCGATGAACGTTCCCCGTCCTCGAACTGTGATAATAATCCCTTCTCTTTCTAATTCTTGATAAGCTTTGCTGATCGTGTTCGGGTTCACGACAATCTGTGAAGATAACTCCCTCACCGATGGAACCTTCTCATTTGACTCCAAGATCCCCCGTGCCACTTGCTCCTTAAATGCCGTTACAATTTGACGATAAATCGGCTCTTTGCTTGATGGATCAATATTAATCATAGCTTCGCTCCTTAAGTGAACTATGTGTACTACATTAACTAATACACTCAGAGTAAAATAAACCTTCTACTCCGTCAAGTGATCATTTGAAAAGATCATTTATACTTCAGACAGCGTATTCTGTTTAAAAAAGGCGTCTGCAAGTTGTGGATACTGAATCCGTGGAATGAGCATGATTTTTCATGCTAAAAGCTGTACAGAGCACTTTGACGTAGTTTAATATTCTCTTTAATATGTAATAGTCATTTAAAATAAATTACATACAAGGGGTACATCACTATGAATACAAAGAAGTTCACAATGCTAGGTGTGACTTCGTCGCTAGCGTTTACACTCGCTGCTTGCGGAGATGAAGACACATCCAACCAAACAATTCAAGAACAATTAGATTATGAAATTATCGGTATTGATGCGGGAACCGGCGTTATGGCATCTACTGATGTTGCTATTGAAACGTACGATTTAGACTTCAATGTGCTTTCTAGCTCAGACGCGGCGATGACGTCTGAACTTGGATCCCGTTATGCAGAAGAGGAACCAATTGTCGTGACGGCTTGGACTCCCCACTGGAAATTCATTGAATATGATTTGAAGTTTCTCGATGACCCAGAGCTTGCTTTTGGTGAATCTGAAGATATTCATACGGTTGTTCATCCAAGTGTTGAAGAAGAACATCCGAGTGCATTTGAAGTGTTGGATCGCTTTTATTGGACAGAAGAGGATATGGGGTATGTCCAAGGATTACTCTATGAAGGCACTGACGATGATGAAGCTGCCATCGATTGGATTGCTGACAACCGTGACGTTGTTGATGAGTGGATTGAAGATGTAGAGCCTGTAGATGGAGATGAGTTTCTACTCGCTTCTGGTGCTTGGGATTCAGAGCGATCTTCAACTGCCGTCGTTAAGCACGTTCTAGAAGAAATCGGTTATGAAGTCAGCGTCAATAATCTTGAAGTAACGATTATGTGGCAAGCAGTCGCACAAGGTGATGCCCATGCACATGTCGCAGCATGGCTTCCACATACCCACGCTGCTCAATATGAATCGTTCCAAGATGATGTTCTTGATCTTGGACCTAACCTAGAAGGTGCTCGAATCGGACTAGCTGTTCCATCATACATGGACATTGATTCCATTGAAGATTTACGAGAAGACTAAGAAAAACAGTGGGGTTCATGAACCCCACTGTTTTTTTATGATTGACTGTATTCTTCACGCAGTGAACGTTTTAAGATCTTTCCACTTGGGTTTTTCGGTAAAGAAGGGACGATTTTAATCTGCTTTGGTATTTTAAATTTCGATAATCGCTCTTCACAGAACTTCAATACGGTCTCTTCTTGTAGTTCACTTCCAGCCTTCGTGACGACGAGTGCAGTCACCGCCTCAATCCAGTATGGGTCAGGCGTACCAATCACTGCAACCTCTGACACGCCGTCCAATTCATATAATGTCTCTTCTACTTCTCGACTCGAGACATTCACGCCTCCGGTATTGATCATGTCTTTCTTACGGTCAACGATCGTTACGTACCCTTCTTCATCCATAACCCCTAAATCTCCGCTATGGAACCATCCGCCTCTAAACGTTTCTGCCGTTTTCTTCGGATCATCCAAGTACCCTTTCATCGCATGTGGCGTTCGGTGTACGATTTCGCCCATTTGCCCTCGTGGCACTTCTTGATTATGATCATCAACAATGCGCGTCTCAACATTTAACGATGCCACGCCAGCTGAGCCAAGTTTTCGAAGCTGATCTTCAGGTTGCAATGCCGTCGCTAGTGGTGCGATTTCCGTCTGACCGTAGAAATTCCAAAAACGAGCATTTGGTAGACGAGTAGATAACTCTTTTAATACTTCCCGCGGCATAATCGCAGCTCCGTAATAGCACTTTTCTAAATTCGATAAATCGCGTTCATCGAAAGAGGGATGACGTAACAACGCTATCCACACGGTAGGTGGACAAAATAACTGGGTAGCCCCGTCCTTTTCAATCGCATCAAACATCGCTTCTGGCTTTGGAGCACTTAATATGATATTCGTGCAACCAAGATAGACACTCGGGCCTAAGAAAACATGAAGTTGGGCGCAATGATACAGTGGCAATGCATGAATCATTACATCGCGCGTTTCCATCTTGCCATCAATAATAGTGCTTACATATTCGCTAATTAAACTTTTATGGGTGAGCATAACACCTTTCGGTCGAGACTCTGTTCCACTTGTATAAAGCACTTGTGCCAAATCATCGTCATCAAGTTCAACTTCACTATCCGTGTCTGGTTGTGACGTTCTTTGGTCACGAAGCGTTCCCCAACCTTCTCGCTGTGAGTCTGTGTCGATCAGGTAGCGGTTAGCCATGGTCATCTCCATTGATGATTCTTCTAATAATGGCGCATACTCCGTTGATCCGACCAACGTTTCTATTTTTGCATGATTCAAGATGTAGCGAATGTCGGATGCTGTTAACATATAATTGATCGGTACCATAATCGCCCCGATGTTTGCCAAGGCAAATTGAACAACGACAAAGTCTAGACTGTTTTTCGAAAGGAGTGCTACACGATCTCCCTTTTTCATCCCTCTAGACGTAAACGTATGCGCGGTTTGATTGACTAACTTTGCTAATTGCTCGTACGTTAACCGTTCATCTTCGTACACAATAGCTAGTTTGTTAGGCATACGTGCACTCGTTCTTTTGAGTAAATCACCTAGCGTTTGTCTTCTCACTCGCTTTACCATTTGGTCCATAGACGTTGTTGTGTTCATTCATTCACCCCTTTAATTATCTTAATTATTAGTATAGTTCAGATAGAAGAAACCCCCAATGTATTTTTTTGTCTCCTTTTGTCGTATTCCGAATACAAAAAAGCGTCACTTGATCAACAAGTGCGCTAACTTCACTCTACTTCTGGTATGTATACGTTACTTGGTGGTCGAACAATGGCTCTATGCCATTTGTAAGATAAGGCATCCGTTCGCTCGCAACCTCAGTTGGAACCCATTCAATTTTCGTAATTTCTTCCGGGTAAAGACGTTCAATTGTCCCCCCGACAACCTCCACCTGAAAGGTAAAAAACACGCAATGATGACCACTTTCATGAAACTTCGTTTCATGCACTGCTGCTAGTCCTTTTCGTTCGACGTGAAGAGCCGTTTCTTCATACACTTCTCGAATGAGAGCTTGTTCTAACGTCTCCCCCTCTTCTACCGCACCTCCGGGTAAACTCCAGCGACTGTTTTCGTTTTCTACGACGAGGACTTCATCGTTTTGATTTCGTATTAGAGCATAAACAACATCTAGTCGTTTCACATCTTCACTCCTTTCTATGCTGTTCATCATAACATGAAAACACGCCTACCTTTTTGAAAAAAGATAGGCGTATACGCTAGATTAATGCTGTTGTGTGCTGCTTTACATCAAGGTTCATCATCTCAAGTACTGCCCGTGCTGCAGCACTTCCTTGATTATCGTGTTTTATTCCCGTTCGTGCGATCGCTTCTTCATTCGTATTGGTCGTGATGACGCCAAATACCACTGGACAGTTACTATTCTCCCGTGTATTAAGCTGAGTAATCCCACTTGAAACGATGTTACACACATAATCAAAGTGTGGTGTCTCTCCGCGGATAACGGCACCGATCGTAATTACCCCGTCATAGTGCCCGCTTTCTACCGCTTGCTTTGCAGCATAAACGATTTCGACTGCACCAGGAACGACAATCGTATCGATGTGATCATCTTGAACGTCATGTTGTCCAAGGGTCGCGAGTGCACCTTCGTGCAGCTGATTCGTTATAAACTCGTTAAACCTTGCTTTAATAATCGCCACCTTCTTATTTGTCCCAACTACTGAACTTTGAATCGTTGTCATTTCAGTCTCTCCTTTACTTAGGGAATTAAATGCCCAAGCTTTTCTTGTTTTGTCATCACATAGCGTTCATTTGCCGGGTAAATCGTCGGTTTCGTATGAATGACTTGGTGGACGTAAATGCCTTGTGACTTTATACTTTCCACTTTCTCTGGATTGTTCGTAATAAGTGAGATCGCATCGACCCCAAGCTGATGTAAGATATTCCCTGCTATGGAGAAATCGCGTTCATCAGCTTTGAACCCAAGCTTTTCATTGGCTTCCACCGTATCTAAGCCGCTCCGTTGCAACTCATACGCTTTAATTTTCTCGAATAATCCAATGCCCCTGCCTTCTTGACGTAAGTAGAGCAGAATTGCCGTTTCCTCACGCTGCATCGCGTCGAGCGTTTGATGAAGTTGCTCTCCGCAGTCGCAATGTTTGGAATGAAACAAATCACCCGTGAGGCACTCAGAATGAATGCGTGTCGTAATCGGCCCTGCATCCGACAACGACCCTTTCACTAACGCCATATGTTCTTTATGGTCGTCTGTTTTAAAAATGTAAATTTGAAACGTGCCATATTCGGTATCAAGTTCCGTTTCTGTCGTCTCAGCAATGGCTGCTGCTTGCCGTTGGCGGTATTCGATTAACCGTTCAATTGATATGATTGGAATTTCGTGTTTTTGAGAGAATTCCAAGAGCTCTGGAACTCTCGCCATCGTTCCGTCTTCATTCATAATTTCGCAAATCACACCCACTTCTTTTGCACCCGCAAGCCTGGCGAGATCAACCGTTGCTTCGGTGTGACCTGCTCGTTCTAGTACACCATTGTTCTTTGCAATGAGTGGGAAGATATGGCCTGGACGCTGCATATCAAACTCGGAAGTATAATCGTTTGCGAGTGCTTGAATTGTCGTTGCCCGTTCTTCAGCCGAGATTCCTGTCGTGCTTGATGCATGATCCACACTAATCGTAAAAGCTGTTTCGTGTGGGTCGGTTGATTCATCCGTCATGAGTGGCAAGTGCAAGCGCCTCGCAATCGCTTTTGTAATCGGGGCACAAATGAGTCCACGAGCATGTGTCGCCATAAAATTGACGGTCTCGGTCGTAATTCGATCACCAAGTGCGACTAAATCGCCTTCATTTTCACGGTCTTCACGATCACAGACGATGACCATTCCTCCAGCTCGTAACGTATCAATTGCTTCGTCAATTGTATGGAAAGTCATATAGCTCTCCCTTCGAGTAACTTCTCCACGTATTTTCCGAGTTGGTCGACCTCAAGATTGACCGGGTCTCCAACCATTACTGTTTGGAATTGCGTCACGTCTTTTGTATGGGGAATGATGGATACAGTCATCACGTTCTCTTTAATATCTGCAATTGTTAAACTTGTACCGTTGATTGCAACCGAACCTTTTTTTATCATGTACTTCGTCAATTGCTCAGGAACAGCGACTTCATAAAGGGTTGAACCTTCTAACTCCGTCATCTGTTGAATCGTTCCCGTGCCATCTACATGACCTGCAACAAAATGTCCACCGATGCGATCATTCATACGCATTGATCTTTCAAGATTCACAGTATTACCTTTTTTCAAATGGTTCAGTGTTGAATGAAGTAACGTTTCTTGCATAATGTCTGCTGTAAATGTCGTCTTCGTGTGCGTACGAACGGTCAAACAGACGCCAGAAACAGAGATGCTGTCACCAATTTGAACATCCTCTAACACGACGCTTGCCCTGATAATAACCGTTATCGAATCATGAAACGTCTCAAGTTCTTCAACCGTGCCGACCTCTTCAACAATGCCTGTAAACATCCTCTTCACCTACAATCGCTGTTATTTTTATATCTCCATCAATGTGTTCAATACACTCATACGTCACTTGAAGTGCATCCTTAAGCTGTAAAGCACCACTGCCTGCTATAAAACCATGAGCACCCACTCCACCAATTAGCTTCGGAGCTAGATAAGTAATCGTTCTTTGTACAACACGATCCGTAAAGAAAGCACCATGGATCGTTGCTCCACCTTCCACCAATAACGATGTAATGTTGCGATTCCCTAAGTCTTGTAAAACAGAATCGGGCGTTACTTTTGAAAGCGTAACGATTTGTTTCGTTGTTTCAAAAGCTGACGGTTGTTCCGTATAAATAATCGTTGGATAATCATCGGTTAATAACTTTGAGCTCCTTGGAATGCGTAAATTGCGATCCAAAACGACTCGAATTGGTTGCACGTAAGGATCTCTAGATGTAAGTGCTGGATTGTCTTGAATCACCGTTTCAACCCCAACGAGAATGGCATCATGATTCTTTCTTTCCACATGGCCATCACTTCTTGAAGCTGGGCTTGTAATCCACTGACTTTCCCCTTGTGAGGTTGCCGTCTTGCCATCCAACGAACCTGCCATCTTCAATGTGACGTAAGGCTTTTTCGTTTTCATCCAGTGAATATATACACGATTCATATGTCTTGCCTCTTCTTCAAGCACACCAACTTCAACGTGAATGCCTGAACGTTGAAGCACTTTCACACTCTTTCCTTGCATTTCAGGATTTGGATCAAGCATGGCGATGACGACTTGGGATACATTTGCTTGAATAATTGCTGTTGTACACGGTCCCGTTCGTCCCCGATGTTGACACGGTTCTAACGTGACATATAGCGTTGATCCTCTCGCTCGTTCACCAGCCATTTGAAGAGCATGGATCTCAGCGTGGGCTTCTCCCGCTCGTAAATGTGCACCGACACCAATAACTTCACCTTCGTTCACAATGACTGCACCGACCGTCGGATTTGGAGACGTTTGCCCACGTACCATTTTGGCTTGCTCTAAAGCAAATTTCATATACTCATTCTGGTTAGACATGTTCTCCCTTTCCTCTACACCTCTAAATTGGCATCAAAAAAACTTCCTGAAGAGAACTTCAGGAAGTTTAAGAAATCTTTAAAGTGAGCACCTACGTATACACGTGTGCCATTCGTACGGTATAACAAATAAGCTAAGCATACTCGCTCAGTTGTACCGTTTTCCTCACTTCTCCCATCCAGACTTTAACTGTCGGCTCTGGAGTTTCACCAGATCCACCGAATCGAAAACATTCGACCCGGGTCACGGACTGAAAGGCTATCGCCTTATCACCGCCGGTAGGGAATTTCACCCTGCCCCGAAGTTGTAGATCTATAAAATTGTATACAAACACTATACGACTCGCATTCAGAAAAATCAATAGACATTTTCAAACTAATTTCTATCGTTGCTCATTTATTCGATACGTCACCTTTACTATTCTGTCTAAATCTACGCTTTCTGAGATTTTACAGATTGCTTTTTACCTTCGATGCTATGCTCTTTTCCGTCTCTGCGATCATCGATCCGGACGTTCATCGAAATCCGTTCCCACTCTCGATTGACAGCTGTCCTATGAAGCTCTTGCAAAACAACCCATAAATCGTTCATCTCACCTTCAATGATCGTACTCATTGATGTTTTTTCATACTTAATACCATCGTAACGATCTAACACTTCATGAAAATGAGCGATTTCTTGTGAAAAACTCGCTGTTCCTTCTCCGATTGGAGTTAATGTCACATCTGCAAATGCCATGAGTTGACCCTCCGTTTCATAGAATAAACTTGATTGTAGTTGGCTTTACCCTTCTGGCTTTTCTCTAAAACTGAGAAAGTTAATCTTGTGTCCACTCTTCAACGCTCATTATTCCTGTCCATTCATCTTCAGTAGAAAAAACGACCTTTTGATCTTCATAGATGAACTCTCCGCGCCACTCTCCAATCGTTGAGAACGACAACTCCTGTGAATCTTCATGACCGACTGGACTAACTTGCGCGGTTAATTCATGCCACTCAAGACCTGGTACCATTCCCGTGATAAAAGACGCTTCTTGATCAATCTCTACAAAACTTGGCAACTCCTCATCCTCTGCGAGAGCTAGGTCAACGTCACTTTCCTTTAGCTCATAAGCAAACGAAAAATGTCGCTTAATGTGAAACGGATGATCATTATCATCAGGGTCATATTGGGTTTCCAATTCTACAGAAGTTGTACCGCCAGCTCTTAATCGGTATGGTGGATTAGATAGAGAGACAGATTCCGCTTTTTCTTCATCGAGGGATTCTCGAATGTACATCAGCATATGTTCCACTTGTTCAAGGTCTAATTCCAATAACTCTTCTTGTTCTTCTTCTGTGGCTTCCTCTGTAGCCATTGTGATCGCGTATTCTTCACCCAATTGTTGCACTTGTTGCTCCGCCTGATTGCACCCACTAAGTGCCACCACGCTTATTGGAACAATGACCCAAGTCGGATATCGAATCGTTAATCCCTCCACAAAAAGTCTTATTATTAGAATGTTCCCTCAATCAGATTTACTAAACCATCACCCACGGTTCCCTGATGTTTTTAAATATTTCTGAACATACCAATTCCTTTCGTGATAAACTAATACCATTATGAAAACGTAGAGGTGACTGTATGCACCACCTTACCATGCTTAATGAAGTAGATTTCATAAGAAGCATCGACCAATCGTATGTAGGCATTCTACTTTCTGATCTAGAAGGACGTATTTTTTATGCAAATGAACGGGTTTCAGAAATTTCTGGTGCCCCCCTTGAAGAGATTGTTGGTAAAACACCAAAGGAAATGGAAGAAGCAGGAATCATTATTAAACAATCGATGGAAGTACTCCAAAAAAATCCGCTCACAATCTTTCAAAAACTACATAACGATGCGAAAGTGTTCATTACGAGTAAGCCGGTTTACGGAAGTAACGGTGAGATTCAATGTTTCATTGCAAACTATTATGATCTCTCTTCTTTAAATCACTTGTATACCGAACACATGCGAAATATGGAAATGAAATATACCGAACTAAAGCAACTACGCTCACAGTTTTTACATACGGATGATTGGATTGGTGAATCACAAAGTACAAAGCACCTACAAGATCTCGTTACAAAAGTCGCGAACACAGATGCTGTCATTACAATTATTGGTGAATCTGGTGTCGGTAAAGAGATTATTGCTAAAAACATTCACAAGCAAAGTAACCGCCACCACGCGGCTTACATTCAAATTAACTGCGGAGCAATTCCTGAGAATTTAATTGAATCTGAACTCTTTGGGTATGAAAAAGGTGCATTTACAGGCGCCCAATCGTCACGTGAAGGACTACTTGAAGCCGCAAATGGTGGAACATTATTGCTAGATGAAATCGGAGAAATGCCATTACATTTGCAAGTTAAATTACTACGTGTCTTACAAACCAATGAAGTCACCCGCGTCGGTGGAACGAAGCCGAGAAAGTTAGACGTACGGTTCATAGCCGCAACGAACAAAAATTTAGATGACCTTGTACAAGCAGGCCAGTTTCGCGTAGATCTTTATTATCGCTTACAAGTAATTCCGATTTCGATTCCGCCGCTACGGGAACGAAAAAAAGATATACGTCCACTCGTCGACTACTTTTTAGCGAAATATAATCGTAAATATCATAAAAAGAGTGTTGTGACTGAAGACGTTATTGAAGCCTTTTATCATTACAGTTGGCCGGGTAATATACGGCAACTGGAAAACCTTCTTGAACATTTAGTCATCTTAACTGAACGTCCTGAAATTGACGTTGATTCGCTACCGAGTGAGATTCGTCAAAACCCTGAACCCTCTACGTTAGACGGCCCGATTCATTCATTAAAGCATGTCAAAGAACAGGCAGAAAAAGAGCATATTCAAAAAGTGCTTCATCACAGCACTTCAATTCGTGAAGCCGCCAAAGTTCTTCGAGTTGATCACTCGACATTAGTTAGAAAGATTCAGCGGTACGAGTTGTAACAAAACCCGGTGCATTATCACACCGGGTTTTGGTGCTTTTTTTCACCACTTCATCGATTTATGCTGATTCATTCACATCATGAGGTGGCATGCTTTTTGCATTTTATAATCTCAAACTTACAACAAAGGAGTTCGCTAACTGATGTTACTTGAAGAACAAAAAATGATGAAAGACGTTGCGAAAAAAATCGCTCGTGACGTCGTTGCAAAACACGCTGAAGAAGTCGACCGACTTGGTGAAATACCGTGGGAAAACATCCGAGTCCTCGCTGAAAATGGGCTATTTGGTGTTCATGTGCCTGAAGAATACGGTGGAGCAGGTAGCGACATGTTAAGCCACGTTGCCGTTATCGAAGAAATTGCTAGTGCTTGTGCGTCAACGAGCGTTGCACTGTCTACACAAGCATTAACGATGGCTCCATTCTTACTTGCAGGAACCGAAGAGCAAAAACAGAAATACATTCCACGTCTTGCAAAGGGAGAAGTTCTCGGATCATTTGGAATTACAGAACCTTCTTCTGGCTCAGATGTTTCAAGTTTAACGACAACAGCAACGAAAGATGGCGATGATTATCTTTTAAATGGGCAGAAAGTGTTTATTACGAATGCCGGTGAATCAGAAATCTATGTGTTCGTAACGAGAACATCCGAGGACCGTACAAATGGCATCACACTGTTCATTGCCGAAAAAGGAATGGAGGGACTCACGTTTGGAAATAAAGAAGATAAGATGGGCATTCGCGGCTCTGTGACTCGTGAAGTGTTTCTAGACAATGTTCGTGTTCCGAAGGAGAATATGCTTGGAGACGAAGGTAAAGGCTTCAAAATACTCATGAATGTCTTTAATGAAACCCGCCCTGTCGTTGGTGCACAAGCGGTTGGAATCGCGCAAGGCGCGTATGATTATGCGATTGATTACGTTAAAAATCGCAAACAGTTCGGGAAAACGTTGGACAACTTCCAAATGATCCAAGCGATGGCGGCAGATATGCGTATGAAGATTGAAGCGGCGAGGCTTCTCGTCTATCAAGCAGCTACAAAGCTCGATCAAGGTGAACAAGACGTTGCTCTACACTCTTCCATGGCCAAATGCTTTGCCTCTGATATGGCCATGAGTGTCACGACAGATGCGGTTCAACTCCTTGGTGGCTACGGGTTCATTAAAGAATATCCAGTAGAACGAATGATGCGTGACGCTAAAATCACTCAGATTTACGAAGGAACAAATCAAATCCAGCGTGTCATTATCGGAAACTATATTTTTAAATCGTAACAACCATTAAGTCCCCTGCAAAAACATGTATTTACTTGCAGGGGCTTTTAATTTCCCATATGAGAGAGCATATTAACCACCAGGATCTTCACTACATGGCTTCATAAGAAGTTCCTATCCTTAACAATTATGAAATATCGCAACTCTCATTCTTATGGTATGCTGATTACTAACTTCAGAAACGATACTTAATGTAGGAGTAAGGAGCGATACTTATGACGAATAAACGGGGTGGCGCATTTCAAACCCCAGCAGGAGTGTCAGCACTAACAGCAGGGTTTGTGTTTCTAGTGCTAGGGTTTCCTTTCTTTTATTTAGTTGACCTCCCGTCACCGTACCATACAATTATAACCGTCATAATTACTACACTTGGTGTTTTCATTGGAGTATTTGTATCTAACAAAGTATACCCCCGTAATAAATAAAAAAGCCCATAACTGGGCTTTCAGAGTGTCGAAAAAAGTGCTGTTCTTGTATAAATGAAGTGAAGAGTTAATGAACTTATAGATTTCAAAGTATTGAAGTTATACATTTTACTTTTGCTTTTGTAAACTCAACATGCCGTATAAAAGCGGCTGTCGTGGCGAAGACGCCTGCGGGAGTAGCGTTAGCCGAAGATCATCGTGCGAAGCACGATAGCTGAGGCAACGCCCGCGGCAAGCGTAGCCACAGAAGCCGCTTACTCATTTACGAGTACTCATTTGGTACATTTAAGACTCTCAACAGCCTGAAAGCCCATAACTGGGCTTTTTTATTTATTACAATCAACCAACGTACTTTATCATTGGTGACTCCATATTTTCGCGCTAAAGCTTTTTAATTACCATTCGCTTTAAGGCGTTCACGGTGTTCTTCAGCTAACTTGCGTCGTAATACTTTACCAACGTTTGTTTTCGGCAATTCTTTACGAAACTCAATCATTTTGGGGACTTTGTAGGCGGCAAGGCGTTCTTTACACCATGCTCTTAACTCGTCTACTGTGAGTGCTGTTCCTTTTTTCAAGACGACAGATGCTGCTAACGTTTCACCGCGGTAACGGTCAGGTACACCGTACACACTAACTTCGAGAATGGACTCATGCGTATACAGAACATCTTCGACTTCATTTGGATAAATGTTATAACCACTACCAATGACCATTTCTTTCTTTCGTCCGACAATGTAGTAATAACCATCTTCATCGACGGTTGCAATATCACCGGTTGCGAGCCATCCATCTTGCAATTGCATCGCGGTTGACTCTACGTCTCGAAAGTAGCCCTTCATCACTTGAGGACCTTTGATAAGTAGTTCCCCTGCTTCATTTATTCCAAGGTCCACGCCATGATCGACATGAATAATGCGACACTCAGTATCTGGTAGTGGAATACCGATGCTACCGATTTTTCTTAGACCGATAAAAGGATTACGATGTGTCGTTGGAGACGACTCTGATAATCCATAGCCTTCTGAAATAACACCACCATCACTTAATCTCTCCATTTGACGAATGATTTCTACAGGCATAGGCGCACTGCCACTCGTCATCACTTTGAAACTCTTTAAATTGACGGGATGCTCTTTTGCATAGTCTAAAATACTAATATAGATCGTCGGAACGGCTGGAAAGTACGTCGGCTCATACGTTTCAATTAAACGTAAGCCTTGTTCCACATTCCATTTTCTCATTGTTACAATTGTAGCACCCGCGTACAAACCTTGATTCATCACGCTCGACATACCGAGTACGTGATAAAACGGCGATACACCTAAAAACACTTCTTCGCCCCGTTCGTACGTGCCATGTGCAAAGGCAAACGTCTGAACAACATTGGCCATTAAGTTGCGATGCGTTAACATCGCCCCCTTCGGAATGCCCGTCGTCCCACCAGTAAATTGAATGACAGCAACATCTTCACTTGCATTAACTGCCACTTCTGGTAGGCTGACACGTTCAAGATCTTCATTTGTACCTGTGCTTAGTTCTTCGTCAACGAATAAACACTGTAGCTTCAACGGTTCAACCTTCTCTTTATGAATCGACTCCCCAATCCATAAACAAGGCTCAGCAATCGAATACATATGACTTAACTCTTCGCGCTGATAACCTGGGTTCACTTGTACGACAATGGCACCGAGTCGAAGAACTGCATAATAAGAAAGGACATATTCGACGCAGTTTGGGAGCATGAGCATGACACGATCACCTTGGGTCACTCCTTTAGATGCAAGGAGTGACGACAAGTGTAGTGTCTGTTTGTAGAGCGTATCATACGTGAACTCTCTGCCATCATCAATGACCGCAATGCGATCCCCATACGTTACGGCACTCTCTTCTAAAAACTGAAACAAAGAACCTTCTGGTATTTGATCGATGACGCTTTTCTGTTTCGTTACGGATGGATTCATTTAGTTCGTAACCTTTGCTTGTTGTTTAAGTAACTGCTTTGCAATGATTACTCGTTGAATTTCATTCGTCCCTTCATAAATCTTCGTAATTCTTGCGTCACGATAGTAACGTTCAGCAGGATACTCTGCCATATAACCCATACCACCATGGATTTGAACTGCTTTATCAGCAACACGGTTGTACACATCTGTTGCGAATAGTTTCGCCATTGAACACTCTTGAATCGCTTTTTCTCCTTGGTCGAGTAACCAAGCACCACGATAGGTTAAAGAACGAGCAGCTTCTGTTTCCGTTTTCATATCAGCGAGCATAAATTGCACCGCTTGTTGGTCAGCAATCGGCTTTCCGAACTGCTTACGCTCGAGCGCATACTCTGTAGATAACTCAATAAGTTTGTCACATGACCCAACGGAACGAGCACCAAGACCAACTCGACCTTCACCGAGAATTGTCAAAGCACTAACATACCCCATGCCTACTTCACCAATTACATTTTCAACTGGAACTTCACAGTTTTCAAAGACAACTTGTGCTGTTTTTGAACCTCTAAGTCCCATTTTCTTATCCGGCTTACCGATTGTAATTCCCGGGAAGTCTCGTTCAACAACAAACGCTGTAATGCCTCCTTTGGCGCCTTTTTCACGATCAGTCAATGCAAAGACAGTGAAAACATCCGCAAACGGGGCATTCGTAATGAAATGCTTTGTCCCATTTAAAATCCAGTGATCGCCTCTTTTTTCAGCTGTCGTTGAAAGGTTCGTCGCATCAGAACCAGCCCCTGGCTCACTCAAAGCAAAACAAGCGATTTTATTGCCTGATGCTAGGTCTGGTAAGTACTTTTCCTTGAGGTGTTCGTTTGCAAGGCGCACGATTCCCATACTTCCGATTCCAGTATGTGCTCCAATTAATGATACATAAGCGTTATGTGTTCTGCCTAGCTGCTCTAAGACCGTACATTTCCCGACAGTGTTTAAGCCGATTCCACCGTACTCTTCAGGAATGCTTAAACCGAATAATCCGAGCTCTTTAGCCTTTTCAAGAAGATGAGCGGGGATTTCTTCACTTTCTTCGATTTCATTCGCGTAAGGATCAACCTCTTTATCTACGAAATTACGAATCATCGTTTTCATTTGTAAGTTTTCTTCTGTTAATTTAAAGTCCATCAAAAATTCCTCCTCAAATAATCTGAATCTAATTAAACATAATGCAAAAACGATGCCACCCTAAGATAGCCATCGCTCTGCAAATAGAAAACGTCAGTCAAGTCAAAATTGAGTTATTGGTTAAGTGCTTGCTTACCCGCCTTAAGATCTGTCGAATTGCCTTTCTTCCATTGATAGACAAAGATTCCAATAACGAGTGCAATTCCAATCAAATCAGTATAAATCTCTTGGTATACGAGCAAGATCGCTGACACAAGAAGAATTAAGCGTTCGACGACGTTCACTCGTTTTAACACACAACCTTCAACAAAGGCAGCAAAGGCAACAAGTCCTAACGTTGCTGTGAAAATACCGAACACGATATCAAACGTACTTCCTTCTAACGAAAGTGCAGGATTGTAGACAAGCATATACGGTAAAATAAATCCTGCCATCCCAATTCGTAACGAGTAAACAGACGTTTTAAGTGGATTACTACCCGCAATCCCGGCCGTAATAAAGGACGTAATCGCAACCGGTGGCGTAATTCCAGAAAAGATCCCAAAATAGAACACAAAGAAATGTGCAACAATTACTGGAACATCGAGTTGTACGAGTGCACCTGCTGCTACTGTTGCTAAAATGACGTATGCAGACACCGTTGGCATACCCATTCCAAGGATGATACAGGCAATCATAATCATAAGAAGCATAGGAAGAAGCTGACCACCTGACAAGTCAATGGCGAATCTAGAGAAACTCATTCCTAGTCCGGTCATAATAACCGAGCCTGCAATTATCCCTGCACCTGCACAAGCCATCACAGTTGGAATTGCATTTTTTATTCCTGCCTCAAGTGCAGCTAAAACAGAGAGTAAATTCAATCGACTTTCTTTTCTGAATAGACTAAGTACAATAACTGAACCTAATGCCCAAAGCCCTGCTCTCATCGGGCTCGTTCCTAACACCATTAACACGATGATTAGCACGAGTGGAATAATTAAATACCCTTTTGTTAGTAGAATATGTTTCAAATTCGGTAGTTGCTTTCTTGGTATACCTTCTAATCCGAGTCTTCTTGCTTGGAAATAGATTACAGCACCTACTACAGTGAAAAACAACAACGCTGGTATTAATGCGTAAGCCGCAATCTCAATGTAAGGAATTCCTGTAAACTCTGCCATAACAAAGGCTGCTGCCCCCATAATTGGTGGCATAATTTGTCCACCTTGAGAAGATACAGCTTCTACACCAGCAGCAAATGTACGATTATAGCCTACTTGCTTCATGAGCGGGATTGTAAATGGGCCTGTCATCGAAGCATTTGCTGCCCCATTCCCAGTAATGGTCGCAAGCAATCCACTGGAAAGAACTGATGCCAATGCCGGGCCCCCACGAATACGACCTGTTAACGCAAAGGCAAACTCAATAAAAAACTGCCCAACTCCTGTACGCATCATAAACGCTGCGAAAATCAAGAAGATAATAAGTACAGTAGAAGCAACATAAATAGGGTCACTAAAAATACCATTGGTCGTAATAAACAATGCATCCGTCATTCTTCCATAGCTAAAGCCTTGGTGGCCTAGAATACCCGGAAAAAGCGGACCAATGAAGATGTAAGCCCAAAAGAAGAGGGCTAAAACCGCCATTGCGTGACCGATTGTACGGCGAACACCTTCGATAATTAAAAAGACCATTAATGTTGCAACGATCTGGTCAAATGTCGAAGACGCTCCTTGACGCAATGCAATATCTGGATAAGCAAAGTATGCATGAAACAGTAAGAAGATTGATAACAGTAACGGCAACACATCAAAAAGCAAATGCCCTTGAGGCTTTCCCTTTTTATACGGAAAACAAGCAAAGCAGAGAATTAATCCGATTGAGGTGAAGATGGCGCGATGTTGCCATGCAGGGAATCCACCATACGCTGCATAATAAAGAACGTATATAGCAAGACCGATGGCAATCGCAGCGATAATAAAGCGGCGAATTCGTCTCCAACCAACTTCTCCGTCGGGATTCTTAAACGCGCGTTCAATATCGGTGTTGTTCTTTTCTTCAGCTACTTTTAAATCAATCTTGCCGTCTGGCGTTAGCTTTAGTTTATTCGTCACGACTCATTCCCCCTTTCAAATGCACCGACCTCCTCGTAATAACGAAGTGCACCAGGGTGGAAATTTTCCTCTGGGTCATCAATTACACTTACTGCCATCTCAGGATCAAACCATGCACCACGACTCGGTTGTTCTTCTTGAACTCGTTCAACGTGTTCCCAGATTTGTTTCGTCATCTCATAAACGAGATCTTCGTTCATATCTTTATTAACGACCATCATCGCCCAACTTGCGACTGTATTCACATCTTCCGTCTGGTTCGAGTACGTTCCAGCTGGAATGCTTAAATCGGTAGAATAGCCGTAACCACCTTCTTCGAGTGCTTCAAGCGCTTCATCTGGAATCTCTAACAACCTGAGCGGACGCATTGCGTCAACTTCTGTTAACGCGGGCACTCCTGGCCCACCACCCTGTACCGTAAGATCAATCAAACCGTCTCGGAGCTGATTCGCTGCATCTCCGTAACCCCCATAACTAATGCCTACATCATGTTCTTCTTCTAAAACTTCATGGTCATACCCCATCGCTTCAAACACCCTACGAAATGTCGCCTCACTTGCATCACCAGGGTTACCATTGATCGCATCTGCCCCATGCAAGAGCACATCATCAAGTGACTCATACGGACTATTCTCAAGTACCGCGAAATTCCACATCGTCGGGTAAAAAGCGCCAAGTGCTCGTACATTTTCCTGAGGTTCCCCTTCAAAAGCACCTCGACCATTCAGTGCGTCAATAAAATCTGAAGCAAATGCAAACCCTGATTGTACGTCTCGTGCTGTGTTAACTTCACGAATGTTCCCAATTGCTCCGCCCTCAACAACAGTCACCTGCAGTTCATCAATTTCATCAAGCCATATATCAGAGAATAATGTCGACAGAGGGTACCAGCCAGATCCTGTCGGTCCTGAAATGTGTGCATGTTGATAATCGCTACGTTCACCGCCTAACTGGCAAGAACTTAACAATAAACTACATGTAAGTAATCCAACTCCAAGCTTTATCCTACTCACTTCATCCTCCTCCTTTCTATCTGCATTACAGTAGATGCAAAATCCATACCAAATGAAAGCGCTTACGATAAAGGCGTTACCGTTGGATTTATAACCCACATTTGAATTAATAATTCAAATGTGGATTCTTATTCATTCTTCATGTAATTTGACAACCTTTTCACCCATTTCTCGATAAAATGTTGCATATCCTTTCTGCATTTACCTTTATGGGATGAGCATATGCTAAAAAAAATGAGGTGAACTCTATGAAAGCTGATGGCGTTTTTGAAGGTGGAGGCATTCGTGGGATTGCGTTTGCAGGTGCCCTTCAAGCAATGGAAGAACATGATGTTGAATGGGTCCGGTTAGCAGGCACTTCAGTCGGCTCAATTATCGCTGCGCTCCTTGCTGCTGGATACTCAAGTCAAGAAATTCGTAAGCTATTACTCGACTTTGACTACCACCAACTTAAAGGACGCACATGGCTCAATCGCATTCCGATTATTGGAAACGTAATTCATTTATTTGTTCATTTAGGATTCTATAACAACGATTACTTGGAGCGATGGATTCATGAACGTCTTTTATCTAAAGGTGTGCAAACCTTTGCAGACTTACCAGAAGAACGACTAAAAATCATTGCCTCAGATATTACAAACGGTCAAATGATTGTATTTCCTGATGACCTGGACCGTTATGGCATTGATATCGAGCAGTTCAACATTTCAAAAGCGGTTGCGATGAGTACGTCACTTCCATTCTTTTATCGTCCTGTCGTTTGGCGTACAAACAACGCTAAAAAATCCTATATTATTGATGGAGGGATTTTGAGTAATTTTCCAATTTGGTTATTTGACCGTGAAAATCCTGAATTTCCAACGTTCGGTTTCCATTTCGTCAAAGATGAAGTTCATGTACAAGCAACGATTGCAACTCCCATTCACCTTGCCAAAAGCATCTTCAAAACGATGATGCAAGCTCATGATATGAAGTACTTTACCGCATCCACTTCAGATCGTACGATTAAAATTCCAACCGGCGATATTACTGCTACTGACTTTGATCTATCAGAAGACATGCTTGCCTTCCTTTACCAATCGGGCTACGATTCCGCTAAGAAATTCCTGTCAAAATGGGATTTTGAAGCGCATAAACGAAAACGTATATTGGAAAAGACTCAAGACGGCTCAACGTGAACGAGGACACCTATCGCTTCATGTTCTTCAATCATTCGTTTTTCGACAGCTGTTGAAATGTTATGCGCATCGACAATATCAAGTCTACGATCAACTGCAATGACGACTTCCACTGCACTACTACTTCCATAATAACGCGCTTTCACTTCTTTGACTTGTTCAACTTCACTGATTGACAAGATCGTATTTCGAAAAGCTTGTAACTCCTGCTCCTGAAAACCATCGGTTAAGTGATACGTTGCTTTACGAAAAATGTCAAAGGCCGTCTTACAAATAATTCCACCGAAAATGACCGCCAACACAACATCTAACCATGGCAATCCAAACTGTGCACCTAAAATTCCTAACGTTGCTGCAGCACTAACGAGCGCATCAGATAGGTTGTCTTTTGCAACAGATTGGATTGCTTGGCTTTTGATTTGTTTTCCTAACTTGGCGTTGTAGCGATACACACCCATCATTACAATGAAACTCACGGTCCCGACCCAAGCCGCTGTTGGATCAGGCTTGACCACTTCTCCTGAAAACAAGTTCATCATTGCTTCAAATAGTACGTGCAAACCGATCAGCATGATAATAAATGATGCGACAAGTGATGCGACTGTTTCTGCGCGAAAATGACCGTACGGATGATTGTGATCTGGTGGTCTTTGCGCAATACGTAATCCGATTAAAACTGCGATTGAAACGATAATATCCGTTGCATTGTTTAGACCATCTGCTCGTAAAGCGGCTGAACTTGTGATGTAAGCAACCCAAATCTTTACAACAGCTAGTAAAATATAGGTGACTAAACTTAAATATGCCCCTCGCTCACCGCGCTTCAAATCAGAATAACGCTTTTGTTCCATCGCTACTCCCCACCCTCACAATCTTGTAATCGAAGCTTAGCAAAGCCAAATCAAGTGGGTCTACAGAAACCTTTTTCTCCAAAAGCAAACCTATGTTGCATCGTAAACAATGTTGGTCAGTAGAAACTCCTTATGTATCAAAGGGTTCTAGATTGCTCCTGAACAAGTCCGATCAACTAAATGATCGAAAAACCGTATGAAAAATATTTTTACACACAAAAGAAGGAGGGACATGTAGACTGTCTCTCCTTCCTTCTGCCTTTAGTTCAATAACCCATTAATTCGTTCTGTCGCTTCATCAAGAGCTTCTTGAGTAGTAACGTCTTCTTGAATGAGTGCAGAGGTAATTGCGTCTCTTAGAATGTTTTGTGCTTCTGAATAGTTAGCGTTTAATGGTCTTGGTCCAGCATATTCTAATTGGTCTACAGCAACTTTAAATTGTGGAACTTCCTCATACAAAGCTTGCATCTCATCACTTTCAATGGCAGATTGTCTCATTGGTAAATACCCCGTGTTTTGGCTAGCTGTGATCGTTTGCTCTGGCTCAGTCATCCATTTGATAAATTCCCAAGCAGCTGTTTTTTCTTCTTCAGGATGACTCGAGATCATAACGAGATTCGCGCCACCTGTAGGCGTGCCAAATTGTTCGTTCTTCGGCATAAATGCAGTATTTAATTCAAAGCCATTTTCTTCGGCAATGGACATGTAATTCGTTAGATCTGCTGTTGAACTAAACGCCATTGCAGATTGTTGATTTGAGAAGTCTTGCAATGCGATTTGACCTGCTTCATCACCTGTTGGTACTTTAATGCTCCCACTGTCATACATCCCTTTAATGTAGTCGACTGCTTCAACGCCAGGTGCTTCATTAAAGCTAGCTTCTGTCTCATCTTCATTTAAGACCGATCCACCGCTTTGCTTAACAAAAGCCTCGTAGAACCAGACGTTAACTGGCAGTGTGATCCCCACTCGACCTTCATCATTAGATAGCGTTTCTGAGTATTGCTCAAATTCTTCCCACGTTTGTGGACCTTCAGGGTCCAACCCTTCCTCTTCTAATAACGTCTTGTTTAAGTAAAGAATCGGTGTACTTCTTAAATATGGTAATCCGTAAATGCCATCATTGACGTAGGAATTGCCCATCAACCCTTCGACAAAGTCATCTAAGTCTACATCATCATTTTCAATGTAAGGTGTCAAATCCTCGGTCATTCCTGCCTCAGCAAACGCCCCCATCGATGCAATTTCATTTAACGTGACGTGAGGCGCATTCCCTGCAGCAACACTTGCTTGTGTCTGTGAGTGAAGATCAGCATAATCCCCTTGATAATGGGCATTAACGACGATCTCATCTTGAGAAGCATTAAACTCTTCAACAAGCGCCTCGTTGTTCTCACCAATTTTGTCACCAAACGCATACCAAAATTCAATCTCTACCGGACCGTCTCCAGATGGCGTTGACTGTGCAGCACTCTCCTCTGACTCATTTGTACAACCTCCAAGAATAAGTGCTGCTGATGAAGCAATTGCAAATGCTAGTGGATAATTTCGCATCAGATGATGCCTCCTTTTACGTTATTTCACACCGGTGTACACAAATGCACGAATAATATGACGTTGTGCGATAAAAAAGATAATCAGAATCGGTACAACGAGAATCATGTTGCCGGCCATCATAATGTGCCACGCAACACCACCTTCAACGTTAGTAAGCGCAGAAATTCCTACCGGCAACGTCCGGCTAGCGTCCGTTGTCGTCATAACGAGCGGCCAAAAATAATCATTCCAATGCGTAATAAAACTAAATAACAACAATGTAATAATCGTCGGCTTTGCCATCGGCACCATAACCATATACATAATTTTCCATTCACTCGCTTGGTCTAAGCGAGCGGCTTCCAACAACTCTTCTGGGACTTGTTTGAACGTCTGTCGAAGCATAAAAATCGCAAACGCATTGGCAGCAAACGGTAAAATCAACGCTAGATGTGTATCCAAAAGACCCCAAGAGCTAAATTGCAAATACACTGGAAGAAAGATTAGCTGAGTAGGGATCATTAATGTAATCATCGTGAGTGCAAACAACACCCGATCTGCAAAAAAACGATACCTTGCAAACGCGTAAGCAGCAGGCACAATCGTGAACAATTGCAACACGAGAATCGACAAGGTAACGATAAGGCTGTTCACAAAATACCTAAGAAACGGACCAGAATCCCATGCGAGCGCAAAGTTCTCAAAACGAATCGTCTCAGGAATCCATACAGGCGGAAACGTAATCGTTTCACTTAACGATTTAACCGAGGTCACTGCCATCCACACAAATGGTGTGGCAAAGATCGCAATGACGATGAGCAAACCGAGTACATTTAATCCTTTTAAAGCAAAGCGACTCGTTTTCATTGATAATGCACCCTCCTACTCATGAGGAAGAAATAAAGAACCGTTAATATCGATAGAACGATTAGTAAGATGACACCTGCTGATGACGCATAACCGAGTTGGAAGAAGCGAAACCCGTATTCATAAATGTAATAGACGAGCGTATTGGTTGATTGAAGTGGTCCACCTTGCGTCATGATGTCGATCGTTTCAAATACTTGAAAGCTCCCAATTAGATTCATAATAATTAAGAAAAACAACGTCGGTGAAATCATCGGAAATGTAATCTTCGCAAATGACGTAAACCGACTACTCTGATCTAATGCTGCTGCTTCATACAAATGAGGCGGAATGCTCTGTAACCCTGCAATAATGATCAGTGTATTGAACCCAATGCTTTTCCAAATTGCGACAAGAATAATGGAGTACAACGCGGTTTCAGGTGAAGCAAGCCATTCTGATTGAGGCAGACCAAACATTTCTAGGCCCCAGTTTAGAAGTCCGTATTGAGGGTCCATTAACCACATCCAAAGCATGGCGATCGATACGAGTGATATAATATGTGGACTAAAAACCGCACCTTGAACAAATCCATAGAACCTTGTCGGACGATTAATCCAAAGGGCCAGTAGAAGTGCTAAGACTGTCGTAATCCCCACACTAAAAAACGTAAACACAAACGTATTCTCTAGTGATTTCAGGAATTCGGGATGCTCGCTTAATCCAGCGAAATTATCTAGCCCGACAAATTGTTTGTCCGGGCTAATAAAGTCCCATTCATGAAAACTTAAATAAATCATATAGCCAATCGGATAGATAAAAAACAAAACGAATACGATGATCGCAGGAGCGACCATTAGATACGGTCGAAAACGTTCCAACCAACGACTCATTACACTGTACTCCTCACTTTAATTGGAGTCTCCCGATTGAGGTATGGCGCGATGCAACGACCGTTTTCTTTAAAGTAATAAATATCTTCATTATTAACCGATACAACTAGTTGCTCATCGTCAACGACCGGTTCATTAAACGTCTTCGCATACAACTTCCCTGCGAACGTATCCAGTTGATAAATGATTTCTGAACCGAGGGTCTCCCGATTTAAAATCGTACACGGCATTGAAAACTGATCATTTCCCGGGAAATGTCGTAATTTTGCTTTTTCTGGTCGAAAACCAATCTGTTCGACAGCTTTTTCACTAAAACCCGCAGATGGCAACTGATCGACGGACACAAGATTCATTGGTGGTGTACCGATGAACTGTGCTGTAAAGCGATTTGCTGGATAATTGTATAAATCAAGTGGCGGTGCCATCTGCATAATTTCCCCTTGATCTAATAACACAATTTCATCCCCCATAGACATTGCTTCTACTTGATCATGGGTGACATACACGAACGTTGTTCCAAGCTTGGCATGGAGTTGAACGAGCTCGGAACGCATTTGTTGCCTTAATTTCGCATCAAGATTCGACAACGGCTCATCAAGGATAAAGACATCTGGTTTTTTCACCATGGCTCTAGCGAGTGCCACACGTTGACGTTGCCCTCCTGACAATTTTTGAGGCTTCTTATTTAAGTAAGGAGTTAGACCAACGATCTCTGCGACTTCTTCAATTAGCTTCTGTCGTTCTGCTTTCGGAACTTTACGGTTTTTCAATCCAAACTCAATATTGCCTTTCACGCTCATCGTTGGATATAGTGCGTAATTTTGGAATACCATCGATACGTTTCGTTTCCCAGGACTCACATCATTAACGAGTCGATCACCGATGTAAATGTTTCCTTCCGTTTGTGTTTCAAGTCCTGCAATCATCCGAAGCGTCGTGGATTTCCCACAACCCGATGGACCTACAATGACCGTAAAAGAACCGTCTTTAATCGTCATGTTCATATCTGGGATAATTGTATCTTCACCATACGTCTTCTTTACGTTTTCAAAACGAATCTCTGCCATCTGCTCACCTCCTAAGATAAACTGAGCGTTCGTTTTTGATCTTCATAACGTCCGAGTGTATGGAATGGCGTTTCTTGTTTGTACACGTTGTGGTGAATAAATTGAGCATCCTTAAGGAGTTGATCATCCCCAATTTCATAAAGACTCGTATCGAGCCTTCCATTATGAATCGTTACCAACCTTGCAACTGGATGATCATACACCGCTGCTGTCTGGATATAGCTCCATTGATTTTGTTTGAAGATGGAATGTACGTGACAATGACCACAGAAATAATAGCCTCCACGTTTATGTGACGTAAGCAGTTGGTGAACAGCATCCTCACGAACAATCGATCCATTCCATTCAGCAGAACGAGTCGTCGTATTGTATAACGGATGATGGGCAAACACGAAGATCGGAAGGTCAGTATGTTCATGGACCAATTTCTCAAGCCACTCATACTGCTCAAGATCAATAATTCCACTCCAATCATCAGGTCGCCTTTCCCTTGTCGTATCAAGAAGTACAATCAACCCTTCTTCCGTCGTAAAGGCTTGGTAACGAGGTTGATTGATTAACACTTCAACTTCTTTCTTACGTAGTGAATACAGGTCGTGATTGCCAAGCACATGCTTCCAATTTGCTTCTGTTGAGGTAATTTCGTTATAGATTTGCTTAAATTCATCCTGTTTCCCATGGTGCGTCAAATCACCGATGGACAAATGATAATCAGCAGGGATACGTAAGAATTCATTCATAAACTTACTGAAGAATCGTTCTCTTGTCGTCTGAAACTCGATACTTTCATTTTCTAAAACTGGATAATGCAAATCCCCTATTAACGCCAACGTCAACATATATGATCCCTCCATCAATATGATCAACGTTAGTGTAACGGTTGAATGTTGAGGTCATTTGAATTTGTGATAAATAAACCAATAATTGTATAAATTTTCTGTTAACAATGTAAATCATATAAAAAACCTCCCCTTAGGGAGGTCTAGATACTCATCATTCACTTACTAGGTGTAGGCGTCTCTACCACAACAGCTATGAATATTCAAATGACTTCATATATGTTGGAATGTTGTCCTCAAATTGAAGATAAATCTTTAAAACCCCAACATAAAACTTAAAAGTCACCACATAAACGCTTGTATGTGGTGATTTTATATCTAAATTGAGGGGGTTAACACGGAAATCCCCTCAATTTAACCGTTAGCACTTATTCGACACTGTAAATAAACTTCTGATTCAGTACTCACCTTTACCATGGCCATAAATCTTTGATCCAATTAAAAAGAGAAAACGATGTGTCTTCACTTTCCTTATTCTCACTTTTAGCTTGAACCGTTTGTTCTTCAAATGGGGTTAACAACTCTTCTAAGACTACTTGGTCATCATTTTTTACAACGAGTAAGCCTCCGTCTTGCACTTCTTTCGTTACGTCATTGGCACGAGCAGTCGTATAAAACATCTCATCTGCTGCCTCGTAGGTTAACCCATCTGAGCCTTGGAACTGCTCCCCTTCTGGTAATGTTTCAGTGGCGTAATTTTCAAATCCATAACGAAACAACTCAAGTGTGTCACGATACGTATCATCAGCTGTTGGTGCGTTTAGCGTAATCGCCACCAACTCTGTGTCGTCCACTTCTGCAAATGTGGATAACGTAAAGCCTGACTGCGAGACAAAACCGTTTTTCACCCCGAGAATTTCTTCATGGTCGCGCACCAATTGATGATGGTTGATGATCGTCGTTTCCCAACTTTCACTCTGCCAATCAAGCGTTTCAATTGCTGCCATTTCCCGGAATTCTTCATTTTGCATCGCATATTGAGTGAGCGTCGCAAGATCATACGCCGTCGTTACATGATTCTCATGAAATAACCCATGTGGATTCGTAAAATATGTATCTTCTAAACCGACCGTGGTTTGTAAATACTCATTAAACTCTTCAATAAATGCTTCTTTAGAACCTGAAAGTTCCAAGGCAACTGCACTACTTGCATCATTACCAGAATTAATGAGCATTCCTTTTACCAACTGTTCTAAAGGTAATTCCTCATCTTCCATTAAAAAAACCGTCGTCCCGACTACATCAATTGCTTCTTCTGTAATCGTCACGTTTGTATCTAAATCGCCTCGTTCTAAAGCCATAATCGTCGTAGCGATCTTCGTAAGGCTCGCCGGATACATCGGCGCATTCCCTTGTTTATCGTAAAGGACTTCCCCTGATTTGGCGTCCATTAATATTGCTGATTCACTAACTAATTGTGGTTGTTCACTCGCTTCTACTTGTTGAACCCCACCTATGCATATGAAAGCAAGTACTCCCATTAACCCAACACGTTTCATTGAACCACCCTTGTCCATAAACTCCATTGGGTAAAATTGTACTGTAAAAAAGTTCGTTTGACGATTTACATTTTAGTTACAAAGATTAAAAATATAGTCCTAGATTTTGTTATATTAGACTCATTACTCAAGTGATACATATACTAGTAAAAACTGAAAGGGTGTGATTGTTTGTACCGTCATACCGTTCTTCCTGGGGAAACACTTACTACAATCGCCGCCAATTACAGACGTTCCCTTCCCTCAATCTTGCAAGCAAATCCAAATATTGATCCTAATCGGATTTACCCAGGTCAAATGATAATCATCCCTAACTTACCTGATCCTGCAAATGTCCCTTACTCAATCCACATCTCCGTCAATTCTCGTACATTAACGCTGTACTACAACGGTCGTGTAATGAGAACCTTCCCGATTGCGGTCGGTCGAATGGTTACTGCAACACCCATTGGAAGCTTCGTCATTGTCGATCGTGAACCCAATCCCGGTGGACCGTTCGGAACGATGTGGCTTTCTTTATCAAAACTACATTACGGCATCCACGGGACAAATGACCCTTCATCTATCGGTCATGCTGTTTCCCACGGATGCATTCGCATGCACAACGCAGATGTAGAAGAACTTGCAAGACTCGTTCCAAATGGTACGTCAGTAACGATTTCACCTTAGGAATTTATAAACACAAAAAACCACGCGTGCAGGGCGCGTGGTTTTTTGCTGGTAAACTACTAACGAGGGTTTAATAGGATGGAGAATAACAAGATCTCCTACGCCATTAATTTACCATATCTGTTTGTCCAGTTGGTAAAATTAAGAAATTTGTAAACTCAAAGATCCCCTATTTTAAGCGATATACGTTCTACGCATCTTATGTACTAAAAACGACACCTTAGTCATTAGAAAAAGCGTTTCGCCGATAAACTCGCTCACAAGTGTAAAAAAAACGATGGCAAACTGTAGTTAACAACCACTCAGGAGGTCATCATAATGACATTACCAACTGCTTTAGTAATCTGTACGGCTATTCTTTCATTCACATACTTCGTTACAAAGGTTGCTGTAAAGGCAATGAATGACCCAGAGCAATAGGTGAGAGTTCCAAACGCCACTGCTCTTCCTCAAGCACTTTGCCCGACTTCACTTCTGACCATGACGCGATAAGAGTAAATCCGTTTTTACGATACAATTTTCTGGCAGCTAATAAGTTCGCATTTGTAATAAGTTCAATCTGTTCGTACCCTTGATTGATACAAAAGCGTATAGCAGTTTGCAACAACTGCTCTGCGTATCCTTTGCCCCGAGCGACAGGCTCTACTAAGAATAATCCAAGCTTTGCAATCTTTCCCGAGGCTTCTTGTATCGCAATTGAACCTCGTTGTTGCCCTTGTTCGTCAACGATCCATACGTTCTCTCGGTGATAATTCCGCTTATGAAGCGATGTTATACTTTGCGTGATAAACATAACGAAGGATTCATCATAGTCATATTCTTCTTTGTAAATCTTACGATGAGCTTCAATGACATACGGAACATCTGAGGTGCAATAAGAACGAATCATTTTTTTCTACCTCCACTACATTTCACGTTTTGTTTTTCACAAATCGGGTATTTATCGATTTGGAGGGTAGTTGTTTACTACCTAATCAGGCTATAGACGATTGGCTGCCCTCCACTAATATAAAAACCTCTTTGCTTCTACGATGCTTACTCCACTCAATCATAACCTTCCGACCTTTTCAATATGATGTTCATAACGTCAACGATTACGGGAGGGTTTCATGAGCGATCAATTGAAAAAGCATCCCCTTAAGAAAATACCGGTTCGTAACCCCGATCATAGTCATCATAAATCTCCTTCTACACATACGAAGTGGGACAGCGATGCCCCTGCAAAGTTTCATTCTCAAACTGTAGGCAGAAATGGTCCAACTCTAGAACAAGATAGCATTGCACACGAAACAAACCAAGACCTTGTATATGAAAAAATTCTTGAACGACCTGTTCATGTAAAAGGCTTTGGAGCTTTTGGGAAATTTGAAACGATGAGTTCTATGAGCAACTACACGAAGATCCCGTTTTTGCAAACATCAGGAACAATCGTTCCAATTGCGGTGAGGTTTTCACTCGCTGTTAGTACGAAAGGAACACCTGATACGTCCAGAAATGTTCGAGGTTTTGCAACGAAGTTCTATACGAAAGAGGGAATATTTGATCTAGTCTTTAACCATATTCCAGTCTTTTCGGTTAGAGACGCCATCCGCTTTCCAGAAGCCATTCGTGCTCTCCTTCCTTCTCCAACAAACAACCTTATTGACCCGACACGCTTTTGGGCATTTGTCGCCCGCGCACCTGAGTCGATTCATTTTGTCGTTCGCCTCTATTCAGATGCGGGTACAGTAAAAAGCTTACGAAAAATTCCAGGGCATAGCGTTAATACGTATGTATGGCGAAACACTCGCGGACAACGGCATTACATTAAATACAGATGGATTCCATTTGCAGGAGAAGATTACATCACAAGTGAAGAAGCCGAAAAATTAGCTTTGAGAAACCCTGATTACTCTGGCCAAGATTTATACGATACAATCGCCTCTGGTCAACCCGTAGAATACGGATTATACGTGCAAATTCTTGATCCTGAAGATGCTCATTTGTTACCGTTTGACCCTTTAGATGACACGAAAGTTTGGGATGAGGAACACATTCCACTCCATCCCGTCGGAAAGCTCACATTAAATGAAAACCCAACAAACTACATGGAACAAATTGAAAAGCTAACTTTTTCACCGACAAATTTACTTGATGGTGCGGAACTATCAGACGATAAAATGTTACAAGGCAGAGCGAACATCTATTTCGACTCACAACGTAGACGCCTCGGCCCAGAATTCCGGAAAGTTCCCGTTAATGCTCAAAAAAATTGGACACCTGACAACCTTGTGACAAGTGGTGAGGGACGGTTTGTTGAAGGTCACCTCACGCGATCCACGATTAAGAAAACCGATGACTTCTCACAAGCAGGAGAGTACTATCATTCTCTTAACTCCATTGAAAAAACAAACCTTGTCATGAATATCGCCGTCGCCCTTGCAGGGATTGATCGCTCAGTCCAACAAACTGTCATTAACTACTTGTGTTCAGCTTCAACATCATTAGGAAATCGTGTGTCAGAGCAAATCACTAAACTATGAATAGATAGAGCTAATTCCTACCTCGGGTTAGCTCTTTTTTGTTCTTGGATCTTTAGCAATAACAACACATTGAATAGAGTACTCGTTTCATAGATAGTCATAAAGTACGCAATAACAGCAACATATCCCTAGAAAGGATTTTCTCAACATGATTTTAGACCTTCTCCTACAGATCCTATGACCCTATTGAATGTTCTACCTTTAGTCTTTTTAAGATATTTTGACATAGTCTCTTACTCATACTTTTGTCATTCAACCCCTCCTTTCTCAAGTGCCAAATGATTGATATGGTACGATTTAATTACTCAAAATTCTAATAATTATAAAAGAGGGAGTTGTTCTTTACATGAAAATGTTTTCACGTTTAGCAATGATTGTCTTAGCCGGGGGCTTGATGACGACCACTCCTAGTTATGCAGCTGAAGATTCTCCGTATACCGCTTCAGAGCTCCAATCGTTGATTACTGATTTAGAAGCTGAGGGTCATTTTGATTCTAGTCACGTATACCGTCAGCTCTCTGTGCATGCGACAACACTCTCACATTATGAAAACCAAGGGAGTAATGAAAAGCTCGTTCGTCACACTGGTGGGTTCCATAACTTGCTCCATCACCAAAAAGATGCGATCTCTGATCATGCTTTCGAACTGCTATTTCATCACGGTGAATCGTTAAGAGCAGCATACTTACCATTTGATGAAGATCTTGCGCTGGAACATATCGAACACTTAAGTGTAGAAATCGGTCCGCGTGTCGCTGGTAGCTTAGAAGAAGTTGAGGCCGCAGAATACATTGAAGATATTTTTATTGACCTTGGCTACGAAACGGCCATCGAATACTTCGATATCAGAAACGGTACTGAAGAATCACAAAATGTCATTGCCATTAAAGAAGCTGAGGGCGTTGAGGACCCAGAGATTGTCTATTTGACGGCTCATTATGATAGTGTTCCAAATGCCCCTGGTGCAAATGACAACGGTTCCGGCACGGCAGCATTACTAGAACTGGCACGTGTCATGCAAGACATTCCTGTTGATAAGGAAGTCCGATTTGTCGCTCTTGGCGCTGAGGAAATCGGTCTCGTTGGGGCCTATCGTTATGCAGAGACACTCACTGAAGAAGAAATCAACCGCAGCTTCGGAAACTTTAATATGGATATGGTCGCAACCAATTGGGAACCTGCAGACACACTGTATGTAAATGTCGTCGATGGACAAGCAAATAACGTGTGGCATCAGGCACACGCTGCCTCAAACACGTTAAACAATGACATCTTGTTCCTATTCCAACGTGGCGCGTCCGATCACGTTGCCTTCCACCAAGTCGGCATCGATGCAGCCAACTTTATTTGGAGAGAACCAGGCACACATAGCTTAGAGCCATGGTACCACACGCCAGAGGATACCATCGATAAAATCAGCACCGAGAAACTTAAAATGGTCGGCGACTTGATTTATACATCTGTGACAGAATTGGATTATTAGAGAGTCATGCAGGATCCCTCTGAGCTGGTTAAGGAACACGCACTATTATGAGCAACGTTCTTAAGTGACAACCTTTATGTTTGATTGATAGGGGTTGTCTTTTTTTTGCTAAAACTAATAATCCTAAAACCGAATTTCTACCAAACCATATGTATGTACACCTGTCCCAAAATGCGCCAAGTCTTTTTCACGCAAATCGCGAACAGCTTCGGTTACGTCGGTCCAAATGTTATTTGGTATGCTCAAAGTGTTGTGTGAACCATATACGTTGTTAATGTTCGGAATACGAGAGACGTACGCCAGCGAATCGAGCAGTTTCACTGGATCCGTCGTCGGATAAAACGCATATATCGGAGATTCGATATACAATAAGTCGCCTGTGAATAACAAGCCATTTGTCAGATCTTCAACAACTAGGTGACCTGGTGAATGGCCAGGCGTATGATGAACGACAAGCGTGCGACCGCCAAGATCAAGTCGATCTTTGTGTTCTAGAAGTCCTGTCGGTTTGCCAGTAAAGGGCGTATACGTGTCTGGATTGAAAGATGGTGGTGGGCTCTTTGTTAAATCTCGTCCAATATCTTTTCGAATTTGATCGAGTGTTAAGCCTTTAATTCCTTCTTCCAACCAATCTGCTTCTTCTGAATGGACGTACAATCGTTCGAACTCCCCATGACCCCCAATGTGATCAACGTGAACATGCGTAGTGATCACATCGATTGGCAAATCTGTTAATTGATCCGTCATTCGCTTAATTGAATCAATGCCAAGACCCGTATCAATTAATGATGCTCGCCTCTCTCCAATTAGTAAAAAAGAATGCACCTTTTCCCAATGTCCGTATTCACTTATGGCATATGTATTCGGATGAAGTTCTTGAACGGAAAACCATAGATCGTGCATCGTAAAACCTCCTCAGTAGCTAATCAACTCACTTGATTTCTTTCTTTACTACGATGCGAAATCCTTTATTTTTTATTAATTTCTCTCGATTAACAGACTGACTTGTTTTGCAATGGAATACGTAGATTCATAAAGTAATTCTATCTAGATAATAGTAGGCGCTTAACTTTTTATGGTCCCTGAAATGGAGGGTTTCTGACATGGGCTGCAAACTCTTCTTTGTGCGGTGCGTTCTCCTGAAGAATCTCTTTAGCTGCAAGTTCCACATCATATTCTGTCATTCGCAATTCGATCTCCTTTGAATTCATACATAACCAGCAAGCGCCTCGTAATCGACTCTGAAGGCCTACACTTCCTGCATTAATGATGTTTTTCGAAGCAATCATTCGCTTAAATTGAATGTGCGTATGACCACACACAATCGTCGATTGCTTCGTTTTACTTATCATCTGTTCCACTTCGTTAGCAGGTGTGTCGATTCTTATCGCTTCAACATCGCTTCTCGGCGAACCATGTACAAACAGGACGTCTTCTTCACCATGAGAAAATCCAAACGAACCTAACCACTCCAATTGCTCATCCGATAATTGCTCAATACACCATTGATTTACTTCTTCTGCCATCGTATGAATAGCTCGAGGAGGTATTTTGTATTGCTCATAAATCTCTCGATCACTATTTCCCATAACAAAATGATACTCATCTTTCTTAGCATAAAGTCGTTCCACTACTTGCCTCGGCTGCGGTCCCCAAGCTATGTCTCCTCCCACAATCACTTTATCGACCTTCTCTTTCTCGATTACGTGTAAGACAGCCTCTAGCGCCCGAAAGTTCCCATGAATATCATAGATCGCAGCAATTTTCATTTGGTTACCCTCCTAATCACTTCAACAATCATAGACTAAGGCACTCACAAACTGCTAAGTTTTGTGAGCAAACCGGTACAAATTACTAACATGTCAGCCTGTTCTGCCACCATAACTAACGTTTTGTGTGCAGAACGCTTCATTATGTGAGTAGAAGCCCTCATTGCGTTCACTTTTTGTGCTACGCTGCTCACAAACTGACGGATTTGTGAGCAGCGCTAAACAGCGATCACCTATTTATTAACAACTACTTCGCATTCCACGCTGAAATGACCTCTAGTTCCCTTTCTTTACTCATTCCTGCCTTAAGATTGGAAAGTGTCAAATTTTCAACGGTACTTAACCAATCATGTGTGTCTTGAATGGTCTTATTTAAAGGTGAAAATGACAACCCTTTGTTGATCGCTTTTTCATTATTCGCTGAAGCTGCGCCGCTTAATGACGATGGCAACCAAAAAGGGAGCTCTTCCCACGGCAATACGTGTTTATCAATCAGAAATCCATCATCGATCCAGACAAAATTTGCGTTGTTGTTGCAGACACGGTTGCATGCCTTTAATACGTCTTCCATCGTCATCACGTGCGATGGACCGGTAACATTATAGATCCCAGTAACTTGCTGCTCTACACTACTGACGATCCACCTTGCCAAGTCTCGCACGTCGATAAACTGGACTTGTTGCTTTGGATTTCCAGGCGCAATCACATCGCCACCTTGTTTTATTCTCAGAAGCCAATAAGGCAATCGGTCGCTATAATCATTCGGTCCAACGACTAAGCCAGCTCGAATGATTAGTGTACGGCCTGGTATATTTCTTTCTGCAACGATCTCACCCGCTGCTTTTAATCCCCCATAGTGCGGTCCGTAAATAGGCCCTGCCGTTCCTTTTGTTAACTCTGTGATTTCACCCTCCAAAAGTTGCTTTGTCGCATCTTCTTCTGTTAAGCCCACCTTCGAGAAGTCCTCATAAACGGAAATGCTAGAAATGTACGTGTAATGAGCAACAACCTGAGCTAAACGTGCACTTGCTTTATCAACCGTCCTCGGAATATAACCAGAAACATCAATCGCGGCATCCCACGTTCTACCTTTTAGAGCGTCTAAATCACCGTCTCGATCACCAATTAATTGCTCAACATTTGAAGATGTATACGAATGATTTCCGCGATTCAAGACGGTAACGGTATGACCATGATGAAGTAAGTGATCAACGATGTGCTTTCCTATAAACCTTGATCCTCCGAGCACTAATACGTTCATGACAAATCATCTCCTTCAATTATTTAGCCTTTGCTATTTGCTATAACGAAAGAAACGTTTATAAAGATACGCCCTTCACCAAAAAAAGGCGTACCCTGGTTAACAAGGAACGCCTTTGGAGGTTTAATTTCCATACAGAGAATGAGACAGAAATCACCTCAACTTTACCACTAGGCATTTGATACGCGGATACGATTCGCACGTTTTCCTAAGCTCCTTTCGCTCATCTGTTGACAACTGCATTTGCGTTTTTCTCTTTATCAAATTACATGATTTACTGCCTTACCTAATTTGCTACAATCTGCTCCATCTGCTACACTACACGTATAATGAATCGAGAATTCGCATAATTTAAAAGCACTCCTGGATGCTGATACATCCAAGAGCGCTACAGAACAAGTCCCTTTTGGGGCGATGTTCACCAGTGACGGTGACTACCCGCTAGTTTGGAAGCCAGGGGTGGTCACTTTTTTGTGTTGTTCGCGTCTTTTGCGATCATATATACGAAGGTTGCCACAAGTACGATTAACGTAGCAGCTTCGTAAGTGAGATACATAAACGCCTCACCCCCTCCCAGTCGTCAGCACCGACGAATAAACCTTAGACGTGACGAGAGGAATAAAGGTGAACAACCACCCCTGAAACTTATTCTGTTCGTTTCACTATATCATATTGAAACTTCAAACTTATCTGCCATTTGCACTAAGACGTTCTACCACTGAAAAACAGCTTTTTGCTCCTAAAAGACCAGAGCATATAAAAAAACAGATGCACATCTCCATATGATTTTAGAATTTCTTTGAAATTTATAACCACATTAACTTGAGAATTCGTTTAATGTTCACCGTCAATATGGCAAAAGCATCCTTCAACTCCATACTTAAGAGTCCCGAGAATGAAGCGATTTCATACCCGTATTGGTGCTTGAGTTCAAGGTACTTGCCGATGGAATACCGCTTCGTATGGTGCCATCCCTAGAAAGTACTTAAACGACATGTCATATTTCAATTGACAAGGTTAACGTCAGACAACGGATAGATAAGTATTTGAACATTCGTATGGGGGGCGATGACTGAACGCCCATAAATCAAGCTATACGTTCATGACGAACACCGCTTTTTTCGGTTATTTATTTTATGACCTCTGTGCGTCACCGAGCTCTTCTTCTAACAAACACCCTTGATTGGAACGGAAGGCGGTGACGCCTGCGGAAAGGGGGCGAGACGAGACCCGAATGGCGAAGCCTGAGGAGGCTCGGCCGTTCCTCCGCGGCATAGAAAACACGGTGACTGCGAAGCAGGAGCCGATGTTGCCCTTATGCCAGGGGTGCAAGCATCCGCCTGCAGTGGAAATCATGACTCTAGTATAGTTTATCAAAAAAGAACGTACGCTCGAAAATTCAAGGGTACGTTCTTTAGTCAAAGACTATTTCAGCGGTCCAATTTGATTAGAGGGGGTTTCGACATTAAAGGGCTTTAACTAAGCCACCATCAACGAGCAATGATTGTCCGGTAACATACGTATTGGCACCTGAGCATAGGAATACCGCTTGTTTTGCGAATTCTTCTGGTTGGCCGTAGCGTCCCATCGGGATGCTCTTCTCGGAGTTCTCTTTCACTTGATCATATGAGAGACCAACTTTGTCGGCTTTAATCTTGTCTAGACTTTCAACTCTGCCTGTAGCGATCCGTCCTGGGCCAAGTGTATTAATTAAAATATTGTCTTCCGCTAATTCTTGAGAGAGACTTTTCGCAAGTCCGACGATGCCTGCTCTGAATGTGTTGGACAGCAGCAAATTATCGAGCGTTTGTTTGATGGAAGAAGATGCGAAATTAAGAATATGTCCACCGCCTTGTTTACGCATGTGCGGTAACACTTCACGTATTGCTCGAACGAAACTTAATAAGTTCAGTTCAAATGCATTCTGCCATTGTTCATCTGAAAATTTATCGAACCCGCCGGCTGGAGGTCCGCCAGCATTATTAATGAGCACGTCAACCGTGCCGTACTGATCGGCCGCTGACTGGACGAGGTTTTTAATGTCGTCGCCTTTGGTGATGTCACATACTTTATACATGACACTTGCAGATGGTGCTGCTTCTTGGATGTGTTCAACGGCACGTTGCAATTCTTCTTCGTTGCGACTTGAAATGACAACGTTAGCCCCTTCTTTTGCGAATTCTAAGGCTGTTGCTTTACCTAATCCTTGGCTTGCAGCCATAACGATCACTGTTTTGTTTGTTAAATTCAAATCCATTGGTTCCACCTCTTATGCATGAGTTTTAATTTTCAAATCTTGACACTTATTTTTCAACGATGCGAAACCGTTAATCTGGCATTCGACTTCGTCACCTTCATGAATGTGTACCGCACCTGGCGTACCTGTTGAAATCAGATCTCCAGGTAAAAGAGACATGACTTTGGAGTGAAACGACACGAGGTTAAACGGTGTAAATGTCATATGATCGACGGTGTTCTTACGGTGTAGCTTCCCGTTGATCACTGTGCTAACTTCTAGTTTCATCACGTCTTCCACTTCATCTTTCGTAACAAACTGAGGTCCGAAGCTAAAGAACGTATCAAAGCTTTTAGAACGTGTTAAGTACCGTGGGTTCTTTTCCAAAATATCTTCTGCGGTCATATCAATAATCGTTGTGTATCCTGCAATATAATCAAGCACATCCGCTTCTTCGACATCTTTACACGGCTTTCCAATAATCACACCTAGCTCAGCTTCAGCTGTCGTACGTTCTGATTGCAAAGGGATCTGAATCGTATCCCCACTGCCGATGATTGTCGTATCAGGCTTCATAAAACTCGCAGGTTCTGTATTCGGAGCTACTTCACTTAAATCAGCTGCATGTTCCACATAGTTTAGACCAATGCCCCAAATCTTGCTCGGATGACGGTATAGTGGCTTTACGACATAATCCGTAACAAACGCATACTCTCCATTTTCAATCGCTGATAAGCCCGTCTCATTGTACCAAGTCGTTAACGCTTCGAGCTTACCACTTCGCAGAAGTTCGAGCAATTCTGTTGCATAAGCTCCCCCGACTTTTTCATTCACTTCTTCGACGAGCACTAGACCTTTCTCTGTTATGATGGCGAGTGTTTCCTTCTCATTCAATGCAATGGTTGATAAACGCATGACAATCACCTCTTTTACGAATTTAGAAGTTCGCTTGTACTAGATTAATCATGTCTTTCAGAGCAGCTCCCGCTGCTCCAACGGGGCTTGATGCACCGCCTATGACCGCTACTCTTCCCATTTCTTCTGTGTAAAAGCAAATCCCTTTTTCTTTTGGAGCAAGATTTGCGAGCGGATGAGCCGTCGGTATTGATGTCGGTTGAACGTTCATATGAATCGTTTGCTTGTCCAAAACGGCAGATGCTAAAAGAACAATTTTATGATCAGACGCTTTGGCATCTGCGATTTGTTCTTTTGTGACAGCCATAATTCCTGTCACATCAACGTCTTGAATGTGGTTATTCAGGCTAAAAAAACGATACGCTAGTAAGAGGAGTTTATTCGCACTATCTTTCCCACTAACGTCCATCTCTGGGTCTTTTTCTGCAATACCAGCTTCTTGAGCACGTTGCAAAGACATCGAAAGGTCCGTGTCCTGTTCATGCATATCGTCAAGGATATAACTCGTTGTTCCATTTAATACCCCTTCAAAACGAGTAAGTGTCATACCTGCAAGGCTATATTCTCCAACATCCAGTGTTGGTAACGCCGCAGCTGTCGCTCCACTAAATTTAATTCTTCGATTAACAGATTTACTTAACTGCATAAGTTCCTCGTAATGATGAACGAGCGCACCTTTTGAGATTGAAACGACATCCATGTGCGACGTTAACGCTTGCTTGATATACGAGTAAGCAGGCTCTCCGTCATTGCCATTCGTAGATGTCGCTTCAACAAGCACATGACCGCTCATCTGATCAATTGGTTGAATTGGGTAATGTGAATCTTTCGCATAATCTTTAATCGCCATCGTCCCAACACCATAGTCAAGTAATCGCGGAAGATCTAAGCCATCTTCACTTTGAACGATCCCTTCTCGGATGATAATTCCTTTGATTTTCGGTTTGATCGTATACCGAGATGCAATCGTTTCTGCTTTATCGTGGATTAGTTGCACAAATTCTTTTGCGACAACACCGTAACCACTTATGTAGATGTCCAACTGATCCACTCCTTACTTTGCTTTCATCTTCTGAACAGGCAAATCTTGAACCGTTGCCATTTGCCAGGGCTCGACGACACCGTTCACTTTGTTTATTAAAACGAGAGGAATTAGCCCTGTTACAACGAGCGACGTCGCTTCATAATCTGATGTAACAGTCAGTTGCCGTTCTGACTTGGTCCGTTTTTGATTGCGCAATCCTGTTAGTTCTACAAAGAGTGTCGCTTCTTCTGATTGGTCGGGGCGATGCTTTGCAAATCGCGCAAATAAATGACGGTACTTCGGCAAAGCCCGAAGAGCAATTAACGTCGAAACGAGCTTATTAAATGGTGCTATATCCCAAGACGTCCAATAGTGACTCGTCGCCTTATTAAATACGTTTTTCATAACGGCTTGCTCCGAATGATTAATCTTTCGTAGAGTTAAAGACTTTCTTCCGTTAGTGAATACTCGTTTTTCTTTAAATCCCCTATGCCCATTCGGAAGTTTCGAAGAAGCTATCTCGAGCATGTCCGCTGCACCTTGTGCACCTGCCAAAGCATTCGCGCTTTGTAAAAACCCTACGTGTACTTCGTCTACGATGCTTAATTCCTTAGCGGCTTCAATTGCCAAGATGACAGATAAACCAGGAAGTAATCCTGCCATCATTACATTCGTCGTACCCTGTTGATTGTCTAATTCCTTCACTCGCTCGGCAAAAGTATTAAATGCATTCACGTCAATGGTCGGAACATTGACTTTCATACAGATGTACTGTATTTAGGGTTCGCGTTGTGAAACAGCAATGATTACAAGATCAGCATGTGATACAACATTGGCAATGTCATCTTCACTCGTAACATCTAGTTTCATAAATTCGCAATGAAATCCTTGACTCTTCCATCGCTCAGCAACCCGTTCCCCCCGTCCTACTTTATAGTCTGTAACAATATAATTGAACGTTTCATTATACGTAGACATCACATGGTGACAAACGAGTTGACCGAGTGTTCCAGTTGCCCCAATAATAGCAATTGTCGGTTGATTCATTCGTTAGGGGCAAATGCTTCAGCGTCGATTTCCACTTTAAATTGTGGTGCCGCAAGTGCAGCAACATAGAGTAATGTCGTACACGGCAAACCATCTCCTACATAACCTTGAATCACATCGCGACGTTCTGACAATGGAAATTCACCAACAAGATAGAACGTTAACTTGGTAAGGTGAGAGCGATTCATATTCGCTTCTTGTAAATTATAATCGATGTTTTGCAAGGCCAACTTCAATTGCTCCATCGGCTGTTCTGGAACTTCTCCGTTTTGTTGCATACCGAGTTGTCCCGAAAGAATTAATCGCCGTCCAGGTTCATTCACTTCAATTTGATGGACATAAGGTGCGACCGGTTGATGAACAAGCTCTGGGTTTCTTTTCTCCACGTCACCTCCACCTTTCTAAAAAGAGGGAATTTACGAACATTTTATTTCTCTCTTAGTTTAGCATATCAGTGAAAATCTAGAAAAAGAGAATGCTTGACTCTCTTGATCAACGTTGCTATTATAGACACACATTATCTATAATAGGTGATTCGTTATGAAACTATCGAAATCTACACATTATGCACTTCACACGATGCTCCATTTAACATTAAGTCATGCCGAGGGACACACGAGTGTTTCAAAACTTGCAGGTCATCAACAAGTGTCAACGACATACTTATCCAAAATCTTAACGAAGTTAGTTAAAGCTGGATTAATCGTGTCCGTTCCTGGCGCAAACGGTGGTTACAAGTTGAAGGCAAATTGGAAAGAGACGACATTGCTTGATGTAATTCAAGCGGTAGAAGGTCTTCCGCCAATCTTTGATTACTGCGAAGACCATAACCCAAGTTGCATTATTCAACAGTCCATCCAAAAAGCTGAAAAGAATTTTCTTGAAGAATTAGGCACGATGAAGATTGCTGATCTTGCAGAGGACGCAAGAAACGTACCACATCATTAATTGTGGTGCTTTTCTTCACACCTATTATAGATATAAAGAATCCATGATAGAGATAAAAGGAGACGATACGATGAATTTTGATGTGGTTGTTATTGGTGGAGGAGCTGCAGGGTTGCAAGCAACCCTTACACTAGCCCGTTCCCGCCAACACGTTGCTTTGTTTGATAATGACACGAATCGAAATCGCGTGACTGAGGAATCTCACAATTTCATTACACAAGACGGAACTTCACCGACTGAATTTAGAGCAATCGCAAACGAAGACCTCTCTCGTTATCCGCATGTCACGAGAAAAGCAGAGACCGTTGCAACAATTGAAGAGACTGGAGAATATTTTACTGTGACAACAAAAAGTGGCGCCACACACACGAGTCGTCGCATTCTGTTAGCAACTGGAATTCAAGAACGTTTCTCTTATGAACCTATACGTAACTATTACGGTAAAAGCATATTCCATTGTCCATTTTGTGATGGCTATGAATTACGTGACGCCGCGCTTGCCATCTTTGCTTCTAATGAACAAGCCATCTTACACGTAACGAAATTGCTGTACAATTGGTCAACGGATCTTGCCATCTTTACGAATGGCGTCACGCTAGATCAAGAGTTATTACAGCCCATCTTAGACAAGAATATATCGATCTATAGCGACGCCATTAAGAACCTTCACGGAGATTCCGGGCAACTCTCAGCAGTTGAATTAGCAGATGGTTCGTTCGTTTCCCGTAACGGCGGCTTCGTTGTCCCTGATTATGTTCGTAGCAATACGTTCATTGAGCAACTTCGTTTGGAAGTTGATGATAATGAAATTTCAACGGACGGTTTTGGACGGACGAGTCATCCACGCATCTACGTCGCTGGAGAGATGGTCAAAAACGCATCATCATCCCTTCTCGTAGCAAGTACAGAAGGAGCAACGACAGCTTCCATGATCGTATTTGATCGTGCAAATGAACAATTTCATTCTTAAGTGAGGATTAGAAGGCTGAAGGTACCGATGACGAGAAAAGCAGCGATCGGTGTCATCACCCTTCTTTCTTTTGTACTTTTTGACAGCAGGTTTGCAATCGTATTGAGTATGAAAAAGATTGCGATCCCCCATAACAACGGTGTTGTAGGTAGCCAAAGAAATGAAATCCATTGTACATGGCTCAAGTACACCACAATAATTAGAAGTAGTACGACACTACTCAAAGCGCTGACGAAGCGGAGTGGCAATGGCAAAACGGTATAATATCCACCTAACGTGTACACTCCTAAAGGCTTTCCTATTGCAAGTAATAGTTGAAACATAGCCACCAATAGCAACACAACCGTCATTGTACTAACGAGTATACTTATCATTTTTGTTCATCCTCCTTTTGTATCTTAATCATAAATCCATACGTTACGTTCGTTTCAATCGTTGATTTCAATTTTATCAATACAAAAAACCCTAGGCGTTAGTGACTCCTAACGTCTAGGGTTCTAAGTGATAACTCGTATTCACAATTTAGTGATGGCTACAATTATCTTAGGCCATCGATTTTGTCGAGTACGGTGATGAGATCATATGCAGCTGCACTGTTCTCAAAGCCTGTAAAAATAAGAAGAGTAAGGAATGAAAGCACTAGAAACTTCTTCATGATATCGTCACCCCCTTTCTACGTTCCATCGTTTCCGATTGATTGGCTTTAATTAAATACTCGTATGCAATCTTATAGTCACCCTTTGCTTGATAATGCTCTGACACGTGCTCACAGATTTCTTTTATTTCAAAGTTCAAGTTATTCGTTTCAAGATGCTGAATTGCCATCTCTACAAGAGCAAGATCGTCCATCGTGTAAAGACCCCTAAGAACCATACACCTTGCAATATATTCCTCGAGTCCATGCTCACACGCTAACGTTTGAGCTTCTTCTAAGTAGTAGACACCTTCATTATTGTTATTCATCTTGAAACATACGTGAGCAAGATTCGTCATCGTCTTAATGTGAACCATACGATTTCCGTGATCTCGTAAGGCATCCAAAAAATAAGATTTCGCTTCTGGGTAATTGCGTTGACGCAACCGATTTAACCCAATGGCTCGATTTAGCAACGAGAGTTGATAAGGGTCCCTTACTTTCGGGAATATCTCTTGATAAATCTCTTCTGCCTCGTCATAAAAGTGCAACTCTGTATGAATGGCACCAATAAATGAAAGGCTATTCAACTTCCGCATTTCTAGGTTGGCTTCTTCAAATAACAGTACTGCCTTTTTTAAATACCAGAGTGCAAACGTATACTCATTCATTCGATATAACGTCTCACCTAGATTGTGAAATAATTCTGCTTTATCTTCATTTCTAATTGAAAACGCATATTCTTCTGCTTTGCGGTAATAATCTAGCGCATAACTAAAACGTGAATTAACAAACTCAAATTGTCCCTCCATAAAGTAGTGAAGGTAATTTAGCATTTGATCGGTTTTCTTTAGAGAGTCATGTTTAATCTGTTGACCAATCTTAGGATTCTTCATAAAATCTTCGGTAAGGATACTATGTCTAAAATCGACTAATCGATAGTATTTAGAAAGCTGTTCGTCATCTGCACTAATGTTACGAAGCAACATATCAACTTCTTCTTTGTATGCAAATGCTTCTTCTGTATCGTGCTTTAATATGGAGTGATACCACTGGCCTATTAAACTTTTCAATTGCTGAATGTGTTCTGCCATATGCATATCCCCAATCCATCGTCTCTATTTAAATTATAACTCTATTGAGAATATTAAACTAGTAATTTATAGTTATTTTTTGAATTAATTGAAAAAATATCAGTATAAATTCATATACTATTGCTACTGATATTAGGTTACATCCTATTTAAATGGATTTTGTTTGGTACATACTCAAAATCTTGGTATATTGGAATGACGGAATTTCTTAAGACCGATATCTTTGGAGGAACTTGTATGCAAAAGAAAGACTCTCAAAATGACGAGATTAAGCGAGAGCAAGAACAATCTAAAAAAGAGCTCTTAAAAATGATTCGGAATGAACAATACGTTCAACGTCTTAAACGAATCCGCACGCCACTATTATCGTTGATTTTTGTTGTATTCCTTACAGGAATTTTTGCCGTCCTTGGCTATGTAGATTATCTTGTCATGAATGTACTAAATCTCATCTTACTGTCACTCAGTTTATATTTGATGTTTGCATTTATGAAAACAAAACCGAAAGGAAAAATGCTTGCCTTTGGAATTGTAGCCATCGTATTCAATATCCTCGTGTTGTTAGCAACCATGCTAAGCATCTATATTAATGTTATCGGCTACCTATAAACTCTCATCTAGACGTATGGGAGTTTTTTTCAATACTAATTAAAAAACCGCACCAATTAGGCGCGGTTTTGCTTAACGATAATAATCTAAAAATCCTTGATGTAGTGCCTCACCTGCTCTTGCTGCATATCCAGGTTGTCTCATAATTGCAGCGTCACCGCTGTTTGTAAGAAAACCTAATTCAACGAGCGTTGCTGGCATTGTCGTTTGTCGTAGTACAGCAAAGTTCGCTGGAGCTACACGTCGGTAACTCATACCCGTATCGCTTACGAGGCGATCTTGCATAACATTTGCTAAGCGTACACTATCAGGGTTTGCCGAAGTATGGTAGAACGTCTCTGCTCCCCTAGCAGAAGAGTTAAATGCATTGGCGTGAACGCTAATAAAAAGATCTGCATTGGCACGGTTTGCAATGTTCGCTCGTTCTGACAAGCTAAGGAACGTATCGTTCGTACGTGTCATGATTACTTCTGCCCCACTACCTTCAAGGCGCTGAGCAAGTTCACGAGAGACTTCCAAATTCACCGTTTTTTCTACTAGTCCATTTCCTTGTGCCCCCGAATCATGAGCACCGTGACCAGCGTCAACTACGATGAGTCGACCAGCAAGAAGACCTGTATTGCCAGAGTGAAGATTCAAATGATCAAGATGAGTGTAGCCACTCTTACCGTTGTAGTTTACTTCTACCCATGGACCGCCATTAACAAATTTGATAATCTCAACGCGATCTCCTGTTGTGAGTCGATCAATGGTGTCATGGCTTGCACCTGGACCACTACGTACAGACAGTCGATGATGTGTAACGGTTGCCGTATCAATCACTTCGCCCATCTGTGTCACATTCATATAATCACTATGTGTGTAGGCTACTTGTCCTTCATAATCAATTTTAACCCACGGTCCACCGTTCATATATTCATAGATCTGAACAATATCGCCGTTTTGTAAATGACCAAGAGATTCACTAGAGCCGCTTGGTGTTGTACGGACTGCCAATCGACCATGATGGTCAACAATCCCCGTCGCAATCACGTCACCAAGCTCCCCATCAGAAGGAGGCTCTGGAGTTGGTTCAGGAGGTGTATTGTCTACGACATCGATATGGTCAATATGCGTATATGCAATCCCACCTTTAAATGTAAATGAAACCCATGGACCCCCGTTCACATAGTCGTGAATGTGAATGTCCGTACCTTCCGTAAGCGTACCAATTCGTTCAGCTGAACCGCTAGGATTCTGGCGAACCGCTAACGCACGATGAGTGACTGTTCCCTCGTCAACGACAGGTAAGTCAGCTGATGCCGGTTCGATCTCTACAAAGTAATCACTATGTGTATACGCAATGTTTCCATCATAACGAATACTAACCCACGGGCCACCGTTCACTGTTTCAATAATTTCGAGCGCATCACCCTCAGTGGCGCCACCAACACGAGCGCTTGAACCACTTGCTCGCTCACGGATTGCCAAGTTGTGGTGAGTGACAATCCCAATCGCAGAAACTGAGGCGTTACTTGCCGATTTTGTTTCGACGGTCTCTTCTTGAGAAGGTTCAGTTTCTTCCTGCTCTTCTTCCTCTTCTTGAGTTGCTTCCGTTAAGTAATCCGTATGCGTATACGCAAATTGTTCCTCATACTTAATGAGAACCCAAGGAGCATGATCAAGGTTGTAGATGTCAACTTCGTCGCCATCATGCAATGTCCCTAATCGTTCAGACGTGCCTGATGCTTCAGCACGTACCGCTAAAGAATGGTGATTTACAACGAGTGTCTCAATAACTTCTAGTTTTTCATTTGCTGCGTCGTCTACTGCTTCTTCATTTGCTTCGTCTATTAGTGAAATATAAGAGTTATGTACAAACCCTGTTTCTTCGTCATAAGTAATTTCATACCATTCATCTTCGTGTTCATTGACTACAGTTACGCTATGACCTTCTTCAAGCTGACCGATTGCATCATATGTCGTATCAGGGCCTGTTCGAACATTCAAATTGCCCGAAGATTCCACGATTCCCTCGCGCTCCTCTTCAGCAGCTTGCACATTCTGATCTACGATCCCGACGCTCAATACCATCGCAAATGCTGCGATTGCGGGCTTGATTATGGTTTTGCGTAAACCTTGGTTAACGATGAACTTGTCTTTGTTGCGGATAACGATCGTCACTCCTTCCTGCTAGATTGTGTGAAATTTCAGCAAAAAAATGTACTTAGCTAAAATTTCCCATGAAAAAAAGCACATAAATGATGTACTCTCTGTCCTGAAATTAACATATTTACTATAAAATGCAAATCCATGTCATCGTTTTGTAATAATATTGAAAAATATGTATAAATCGATCGATTTGAGAACAACTCTGTCAACGAACCGCGAAAATTGACGAAAAACAATCCTACGATCATAATCTAGACTAATAAAGATGAATGGAGATGAGCATGAATGACCCCTGATTTTTTTCGTGACTGTCTTCAAAAAGGAGACTATGAGCAACTCTATCAAAAAACGAGTAACCGTTTTAAAAAGAAAGTGTCAAATCAAGAATTCCATACGATCTTATCTACGTTTTTCGAAAAACAACCGACGCTTACACTACAATCGCGTTTCATTCATGATCAAGAAACGGAGTATTCTTGGATCGATGAATCAAAAACTCGAGGTGTCGTCGCATTATTCCAAGATGAAGGTACAATCTCAGGCATGTACGTCCTTCCCTTAACGAATAAAGTCGAACCTAATCACGCTTGGACAAAAAACAACTATTACCTTCCTTTTACTGACAAATGGTTTACCTATTGGGGTGGAGATAATGAACTCGTCAATTATCACTACACTTCCCCACATCAACGTCACGCCTATGACTTTATCAAACACAATGGTCGCAAGTCGCACGATGGACCTGCAACTAAAAACCGCTCCTATCTTGCATTTGGAAAGCCGGTGATCGCTTCTGCACCTGGGCGCGTCGTTGAGGCGATTACTCACGTTCCTGATAATAAACCTGTCGGTAAGATGAATGAGAAGCAACCCTTAGGTAATTACGTTGTGATTGAGCATGAGCATGGCGAATATAGTTTCACTGCCCATTTGCAACAATTTTCTGTTCTCGTGCGCGTTGGCGAATCTGTTAAAGCAGGTCAAAAAATCGGAAATTGTGGTAATTCAGGGAATTCAAGTGAGGCACATATTCACTTTCAAGTGAGTGATGGACCAGACTTTCAATCAAGCACCTCATTACGCATTCAGTTTCAAACTGCCATTGCGCCGATTCGCGGTCAATTTATTAATTCTGATCAGAACCCTCGAACCTAGCTAATTCTATGGCTGTAAAGTCAACGATTGCTCGTTGCGAAAAAAGCTTAGAAGCGGCGTCACCAACGTTTCCAGTATGTACAACATGTGTCTCTTCGAATTTCACACCGATCTCTGAGAATCGTTCCTCATCATAATCAAGCTCTTGAAAGTCTTTCCAGACTTTTTGACCGTCTTCCATCATTGGACTCATTCGTTCAATGATTCTTTGTTGTGTGTCTGCTCGGTGCTCTCCTAAATGCATCGATGTGTTCGTTCCATAGTCCGTCCCAATCATCAGCACAAATCCGTCTTGATCATAAATGTAAGACAAAGGTGATACCTCACCTAAACCGTGATTCAAAGCGTGGTGTTTAATGACCTCTGCGCTGTTCTTGCCCCACACTGAAAAGGAATGCATCGGATGATGGCTTCGCACTACGTGTGGTGATGTTCGAAACGCCTCCGGAATTGCACCCATCATAAACGTAGGTGTACGTAAAGGATCGAACGCTGGCATTTCGATCATCACTTCTTCAATCCACTCTTTTGGAATAGAAGGATTTTGCCAATCACGAGGATCTGATACGTCAGCACTATGAGCTGGCATAATCAACGTGCCTTCTTCTGTGAGCACTTCTTGCAACGCTGCTACAACTGTAACTGCGCCCCCAACGACCCATCCAATTGATTTTAGAGATGAATGGACGATGATTGTCATCCCACTCGACACACCGAGTGATCGTAAATCACGAACGAGTGATGTTTTCGTTTGTGGCATCTTACTTTGTTTCATAACGTCAAATTGCCCCATAATTTTCCTCTCCTCTAGGAAATTCTATCATACATGCACTAGTCATAATTCTGTTTTTTATAATCTAATAATAGCTTTTTTAAGAAAGGATATAGCAATAAGATAAACGCTACATTTCCGATGGCGTGATACGTATCAAAAGGCAACCCTGCAAGGTAGTACGCCCAAAAATAGTCGGTCACGACCAAGATATTCAATGAGACGATTAGGCCGTACAAATAACCGAACAACGCGCCAAAAATTGCAATCACAATGATTTTCATATTCGGAAAGGCTTTTCCTAACAAGCCACTTACAATCCCAATGAACGCCCACGCTAGTATTTGGAACACCGTCCAAATGCCTGTCCCTAAAAAAAGATTCGTTAAGATCGCGCTTCCAGTTGCCAAAATAATGCCAAACACTGGCCCCATAAAAAATGAACTAATAATAATGATGGCACTGACAGGTTGAACGTTTGGAATGTAAACAAAAACGAGGCGGCCGACAACACACAAAGCCATAAGTACAGCAAGTAACGTAATCTTCTTCGTTTTCATCGTTTACTTCTTACCATTTTGAAACGTGACCACCTTTATAACGATCCATCTTATAAAGCAGTTCCTCAGCATCGGAAGAAACGAGAATCATCTCTTTGTATTCTTGTCTCATAAACTCTTGCTCTACTGTATGATCAATCATCTCTAGCAACGGATCATAAAAATGGTTAACATTCAAGAGACCGAAAGGCTTCTCATGGTAGCCGATTTGCGCCCATGTAAACACTTCAAACCACTCTTCAAGTGTTCCTGCTCCTCCTGGCAACGCAACAAATCCGTCAGATAACGCCGCCATCTTTGCTTTACGTTCGTGCATCGTCTCTACGACATGTAGTTCATCTAATCCACGATGAGCAATTTCTACAGATATTAACTTTTCAGGGATCACGCCAATTGCCTTTCCACCACAGGCTTTCACTTCATTAGCAATGGCCCCCATACATCCTACTTGTGCGCCACCATAAATGAGCGTTTTATGTTGAGATGCTAGCACGTAGCCGAAATTTCTGGCTGCCTCGGCGTAGACATCCGTTTTGCCATTACTTGAACCACAGAATACCGCTAACGACTGGATCATTGTTAAATTCCCCCTCTTCAATCACTTCATTTAGTGTAATAGAAAAGACACAGAATGTCTTCTGTGTCTCATAGTTAAAGTGACATCGCTTGTGGGCGAAACCCTTCATAATAACGTTGGTCTTTAGGGATGCCGATTTCTTCCAAAGCTTGCGAGATCGCACGTAAAAATGGTGTTGATCCGCAGACGTACACATCGCTGTTTAGGTTTTGAACAATACTCGTAAGCCTACTAGCATCAATCATTCCTTCGTTCACAAACGGTTCGGCATCTTGAACAGACGTTTCGGTGTAGAAGATGTGCCTGGTTGCCTGACCTGACTTGGAAAGGATCGCATCTACTTCCTCTTTTAGAATATGAGTATCATGACTCTTCGTCACATGAATCCACGTGACCGCTTGATCCTTATCAATTTGTGATTGAAGCATACTAATTAGCGGCGTTACTCCAATCCCTTCGCTTATAAACACAGCCGGTCTTTGTGAGTCCACCACCGTAAATGCGCCAGCTGGCGCTGCTAACTTCAATTCACTTCCAATAACGATATTGTTATGGATCTGAGAAGATACGACACCTGGTTCGTGTTGAATTGTTAGTCGAAATTCATTTCCATCAGAAATTTTAGATAGACTGTAATGGCGTTTATGAACATATGACTGTTCACCAAAATCCATTTCAAGTGTCACATATTGACCAGGTAAAAATGGCGGAAGCGGTTCGTGATCCACTGGCTTCATATAAAGAGAGATCACTTCAGCTGTCTCTTGAACTCGATTGGTTACGTAAAATGTACGATTCCCTGTCCAACCACCTCTAACATTTGCAACTTGTTCATACGATTGTCGCTCAACTTCGATGAATTGGGCGGAAATGACCGCATAGGCTTTCCCCCAGCTCTCGAGTACGTCGTCTGTCACATTCGTACCGAGTACATCACGAACCGTTTGCAAAAGAATAGTACCGACAACTTCATAATGTTCAGGTTGCACACCTAGCGCTCGGTGCTTCTCTGCGACGTGTGTAATCATTGGTCCTAGTGATTCTAATTCATCGATGTGAATACCTGCTTTGTACACACTATCCACAAGTGCTCTTTGTTGAATGCCTCGTTTTTGATTCGCTTCATTAAAAAGGTTATGCAGTTCTGGATGTTGTTCAAACAGCGTTTCATAGAAACGCTCACCAATTTCTCTTCCATACTCTTTAAATACAAAAGCCGTTTCTTTTACATTCTTGATGTCTCGTTCTTGAAGCATACGTGCCCCCTTTTTCATCACCAACTCAACCATAGCGTACGCATTCACACAACACAATTCGACACCGATGAAAGTAGAGGAATACCTCAGTTTGAACTAGGAATGAATGCCTATCTAGCATCTATATTTGGACAATGGCGCGAGTTCAACTTATACTTGTATTATTAACAAAAAATTCAGACGGGGTGACGCAATGATTATTCAAGAAATTCCCTTCGATGTCGTAGACTGGGATTCGATTACCGAAGAGACCATTCAAGGTACAGAAGGACACGGCACACGAAAAGCCGTTCAATTGAACAAAATTACCTTAGCCAAAGTTACTTATTCTAAAGGCTACATTGCTGACCATTGGTGTGAAAAAGGTCACATCATACACGTTCTTGAAGGAACTTATATTATGGAAACAAAAGACGGCGAACGCCGAGAAGTAGAAGCTGGTCAGACGCTTCATGTGAGTGATGAACAGAACTCTCATCGTTCAGTAACTGACACCGGTGTCTCACTATTTATTATTGAGTAATAATAAAAGCCCATTCTCATGGGCTTTTATTACATCTTTTTAAGAATGAATTTGTTCACTAAACGGTTGACGACCGCGATGACAACCGTTGTGACGACTGAGGCAAAAATTCTACGAAACATATGAATCATTCCTTTCATTAGTTCTATTCCCGTTCTTGCATCTTGTCATTCATTATTCTTTTATTTACAAGTCAAAAAGACGAATTCAAAGAATTCGTCCTTACAATCCGAACAATTGTAAAAAGCGTTGCCACATGCTCGGCTCTTCTTCAATATCCTCTTCTTGTTCATCATCAGGCATGTGTAAACTCTCTGTATGAACAACAAATTGAACGCTATTGATGTACTCATTGTTCTGCTCTGAACTAAAAGAAATGGCCTCGTAATCCGATTTATCATATTGAGAGATCATCTCATCGATTTCTTCTTGCATTTGCTCAGGAATTTCTTCAGTCGCATTCGTTAACTCTGTCATGCCGTTTGATAAGCTTTCCGTACCTGCTGCAAGTTCATTGGCACCCGAAGAAGATTCGGCTATTCCGCTGTCCACCTCACCATACGCACTCGATAATTGTTCAACACCACTCGTATAATCACGAAGCCCTTCGTGGAACATTCCATACTGATTTGCCAATTGATCAATCCCGCCAGTTAGCGATTGTAGCCCGTCTCCTACATCGATGTTTCCAAGCTCACTTGAAGCAGCCTTTGCGAATTGTCGCAGTCCTGACTCCACGTCTTCAACAGATCCTTCAAGTTCTTGAAGCGCTTGTGAGGTCGAAGAAAGTCCAGCTTCAATTTCCGCATAAGTTCCCTTTACACGTTGGGCACCTTCGTAGAATTGAACCAATTGCCCAAGTGCTTGTGAATCAGGATTCTCTTGCATTAATTGACCAAGCTCCTCTTCTAGAATTGCCTCGTCTGGAATCGACTGAACTGCGGCGTTAAGTGCATCATTCATGCCATCATAACCCGTACGTACAGTTGAAAGCGCCCCATTAATTTCTGACAATCCGTCAGCTAGTTCTTCTAACGCTCCGAACATATTCCCATCAATATCGATTTCTAGATCTGATTGTCCCGAGAGTCCGTTTTGAAGAGCTTGAAGCCCTTCGTTAATTTCTGAAGACGCCGTTCGTAACTCTGAGCCAGCATTTGCTGTTTCTTGAATTCCCGAAGCGTACTCACTTGAACCCGATTCCAGTTGATGTAATCCGTCAGTAAATTCGACTAGACCAGCATGCACATCACCGAGTCCGTCGTTCAACTGCACTAATGCACCCGTTAACGATTCGAACTCACCGGTTAGCTCCTCTGTATCAGGCGGATCAATGGCAACAGACGAAGGCATACCACTCATTTGAATGCCTTCTAATTCAAATTGTGACGTTGATGCTTGAACCGTGACTGTTTCTTCTGTTTCAGGCATTACGGTAAACACCACTTGTTTATCTTGCCCTGCGTTAGCAATGGTCGCCCCTTCTGCTTGAATGTCGCTAAACTGGGCATTGGAAAACGGGACGGTAATTTGCATCATATAGTTTTCAAAGAACTCAGGTTCTACATCTTTATTTTGTTTTACATCGATTTGTATTTCGACGTCTCCACTCTCACCAATGAGCGATTGACCGTCAATGGGTTGACCGTTCAATGAATAGCTAATCTCAAACTCCCAAGGTAACGCAACGTCTTGCTTTAAATTGCCTTGATAATAAAACGTCTCTTCTGTTGCTTCAATCTGGATCGTTTCGTTTGCAGATTGTTGAATCGCACTCGTATCCGTTAAGTTAATTACTTCATCATACGCCCCATAATCTGTTACCTTACCCTGTGATTCTAGATGTAAGGCATTTACGATATAAAGTTCTTCTGCCACACCGTCTGCTCGAAGGTTCGCATAGACAACTTCATCTTTTTGCTCAATAACACCTTCGCTAGAAACCGTTGACGTAACACCTTCGTCAATACTACTTGCTGACATAATGATAGCTGGATGCATAACAAGCACTGTTGCAAGTGACGCTGCTAGCATTCGTTTCATTCTTTTTCCCCCTTATAAAAGTTCGCTCGGTACGTTGTCTTTTTTATAAAGCGATCACTTAACAATGTGATCGCTGGCAAGAAGAAAATCACGAGTAAAAAGGCAATGGCAGCCCCGCGTCCGAGTAATAAGCCAATTGAAGCAACCGTTGGATTTGAGGAAACAAACCACAGAACAAAACCAACACTTGATAAAATCCCTGCTGAAATGGTGACTGGAAACACTTTTTCATCTAATGACTTCTTCATCGCTGGCACTTTCGGCATTGTCGTTCGATGATGTTTGTACGTCTCCATAATTAAGATCGCATAGTCAATCGTTACCGCAAGTTGAACCGTACTTACAATCAAATATCCGATAAATACGAGCGAATCGTTCGTAAAATACGGAATCGATAAATTGATCCATACCGATGCTTGAATCGTTACGAGAAGTACGATCGGGATTGAAAAAGATCGAAAGGCGATCATTAAAATTATTGCGATCGTCGCCACTGTCATCGTCATTACAATCGTGTTGTCGTCGGTGACAACATCTCTCATGTCGTAGAGCGCGACACTTTCCCCAAGCGTATACACATTGTCACCGTAGTAGGCAGTAGCAAGTTCTCTCGTTTGTTCAACGAGCTCAAATGCCGCTTCCCCTTCGACGCCTGCATTGGTGAACACCATGATCCGACTGTAATTATCCGAGAAGAAATCACTTGTCACCTGTTCACTAAGAAATTCAGACGGGATTAAGCTTCCAACGGCGGTTGCATACGACATGACGGAATCCACATGGGGCAACTGTTCCAATGACTTGGCAAGGGCTTCTTCTTTTGCAATATCATCGTTTGGTACGAGCACAACCATCGGTGTCGACTCTCCAAACGTTTCTTCAATCTGTTTTGCATCGGCACCTGCACGAGTATCAAGTGGCAGTTCGCCTAATCCATACGTAAACGATGTACTGCTTTGTGCAAGGAAGCTCGGTACGATTAACGCTAAAACGAGAATGAGAGCAGGAATTCTAAGCTTCAGAATTTTAGCGCCGATTCCTTCAAAGCTCGGCACGAAGTTGCGATGCTCAGTCTTCTTCATCCACCGGTAACCGATTAACGTTAATGCCGGTAAGAACACAATGACTGCTAGGTAGCTAAAGGCAATTCCTTTTACTAGATTAAAGCCAAGGTCTGAACCAATTTCAAAGTCCATCAGCATTAACGTCATAAACCCGAAAAACGTCGTTAGTGCGCTCATCGTAATGACCGGAAACGATGATTTCATCGCTTTTGACATCGCGGTTTCTGGCTTATGACCTCGTCTTAGTTCGTCAGAGAAATTGTGAAGTAAAAAGATTGCATAATCTAGAGACACCGCTAGTTGCAAAATCGGTGCTACGGACTGGGTTACGTACGAGATTTCGCCGATAAAAATGTTCGTACCAAGATTCATTAAGACTGAGACACCAATCGCAGTTAAGAAAAAGACAGGCTCGATCCATGACTTCGTCGACACAATAAGAAACAACAATATAATTGGGATTAGAAATGACGCAGCAAACACCGTTTCAGTCGTTGCCATCGTTTGAGATGTTGCGGTGTTCGCCGCCTCACCTGACACGGCGTTTTCCTCTCCAATCACCTCATAAATCTCTTCGATTGCATCGACTTCATAACCAAGCTCAATCGTTAGTGAGTAAAGCGCATCGTGATCTTTATAATACGTCTCCACAATACTGTCATCGATAAATTCAAGGGGGATGACAACGTCTAAAACGTCATCTAACCACATGACGTCGGTAACCCCTTCAATGGTATGTAAACGTTCATTGTAGTGAAGCGCTTCTTGTAACGTTACATCTTGCACGAGTACGTTCGTATTAGGGATTGAGGCCGTGAATTCATCTTCCATTACTTCTTGGCTCTTCGTTGATGGCGCTTCGTCTGGCATGTAATCTGCCATATTGTAATTGACCGACACAAAAAATTGTGCGATTACTGACAATACAGTTAGAATCGCAAACACAATTACGATCGCCCGACGATGTTGTATAATCTTCTCGTTAAACATCCCATCCACCTTACTTTTGTTGACGTTACAAAAAATATCTTTATCATTATATAAACACAGTGTTGGGAAAACAACACACAGTTGCTTAACATTTGTTAGTTTTCCAACAATTAATGCTATATTGTTGGTTAACTCTTGAATAAGGGGATGGAAAATGGATCGACGAAAGAAATATACGCAATCGACGCTAAAGGAATGTTTAGTTGATTTACTCAAACAAAAACCGATTACATCGATTACTGTCAAAGAACTTTGTGAAGCAGCGGATGTGAATCGGTCGACGTTTTATAGCCATTATGACAACCACTTCGACTTACTTGAGAAGATCGGTGAAGATGTAATCTTTGATATGGAGCAGGCACTTGCGGAGTTTAATTTCGGAACTGAGCGGGAGTCACTTCAAATGACAGAACGTGCACTACAGTACATTGCAGAGAAGTACGATGTATGCGAAGTGCTACTGAGCTCACATGGAGATATGAACTTTAAAAAACGCGTCATGGATTTACTATTGCCCGTGATTTTAAAGAAATTCAATGCAGAACTTCACCTAAAAGGGAAACTATCTGAGTACATCCCTTTGCTTGTTATTAGCGGAAGTATCGCTGTCATTGAACGCTGGCTTGAGAACGGCAGACAAGAAACACCCGAACAAATCGCCGCCCTCATCCACCAATTCACGAACCACGGCCTCGTCGGGGACAGTCCCCCGTTACGATAGTGCACGAAAGCCATTAACGAGCAAGTAAATTGCTACACCCCAAATGAACAGTGCAGACAGCTTATGAATGATATGTAATGCATTCCCGCTTCGATCGAGTCGTCTTAGCAACCGTCCGGCAACAGCTAAGGCAAAAAATGCAACCCAAGAGACGAGTACGCAAGAAAACCAAAATGCCCATCGCTCAGATGATAATTCATAAACAACCGCATTCGTTCCAATCACACCTACCGTGTCCATAATGGCGTGAGGATTTAATAACGATACTGAAATGGCAAAGGTGATTTGTTTACGCTTGGATAACGCCTTCACTTCTTGATCTTTCACACGTGGAGTACGCCAGATCGATCTTCCAATTAGAAGTAGAAAGACAAACCCTACGAGATACAATAATCCTTGTAAAATCGGAATAGCCATAATCATCACAGATATTCCTATGATCGCTAGACTAATTAAAATCAAGTCACAAATCCCAGCGGTTACAACGACAGGTATGGCTTGTTTAAATCGAGGTTGATTTGCACCTTGGCTAAATATAAATAAATTTTGTGGACCCATTGGCAAGATCAATCCAATTGATAATATAAGTCCGTGCAGAAACGCTTGTAGCAACTCATGCCACCCCCTTTTGACTTAACAGTAACTTGTTCCTACCATGAACTGTAGGACCAATTCCAAGTGTATTTAGCCAACCAATTCTTTTGAGGAGATAACGATGAGCGAGAAGATATCAAAACATTCAAGTAAAACTCTTGTTGAACAATTGATGGCTTGGATTCTAAGAAAAATAGATCAGAATGAATGGCCAGCAGGTACAAAACTGCCCTCACAACGGGCACTCGCAGAATTGCTTCATGTTAACCGATCGACCGTAGTCGAAGCTCTTGATGAATTGAAAGCTGAAGACGTATTAGAAAGTCGTCAAGGAAGTGGTGTTTTTGTTAAGCAACCGTTTTCAACCATTTATCACAATCGACCAGTGGATTGGCGTGGTCGCATGACAAATTCACATGTAGAAGCCAATGTACATACGATTCAACTCATTAACGAGTATGAAACAAAGAAACATGTCATCCGTCTTGGAACAGGGGAATTGTCACCTGAACTAATTCCCACAGCACAATTACAACGACTGATGCATACCTCTTACTTAACAAACATTGACTTGGGCTATTCAGAACCAAAAGGAAATGAAGCATTGCGTGAAGCAATCGTTCAGAGATTAAAAAAGCGTGGGATTGAAACGTCTAAAGACGGGATTTTAATTGTTTCTGGAGCGCTGCAAGCATTACAGCTCATTTCATTAGGATTGTTAGAGCAAGGCTCTCATCTTTATTTTGATGCCCCTTCTTACATTCCTTCAATTCCGTCGTTGCAGGCGACACCTTTAGAAACCCCTATAAATCGGTTAAAGAAAGGGATTTTATACACAGTTCCAACGTTAAATAATCCTACTGGGCAAACGATGAATGAACATGAACGCATACAACTTCTTCAAGATGCAAGCAAACGAGGAATTCCGATCATTGAAGACGATGTGTATCATGACCTTTCATTTGAATCGTCTCCAAAAGCATTAAAATCCATGGACACTACTGGCCAAGTTATCTATATAAGTAGTGTTTCAAAGACTGTAAGCCCAGGATTACGCATCGGCTGGGTAGTTGCACCAACACCAGTTATCGAGCGTCTCGCTGATGTGAAGATGCAGCTTGATTATGGTAGTAACGCACTTTCACAACACATCGTAACAAGGCTGCTTTCATCGGATGACTATGACGATCATATTCAACAACTACGCAGAGAGCTTAAAAAGCGAGCCGATTACACAGAACATGTATTGATGACCTACTTATCCCACATTGCACATTGGCAAAGTCCAAAAGGAGGATTCTACATCTGGGTAACATTTAAAGAGCCAATCGTGACCAAATCGCTCTTTCTTCGATTGCTCAAACGTAACGTCTTAATCAACCCTGGTTATGTGTACAATCCTCGAGACCTCTATAGTCTACGAATTTCATTCGCTTACTGTACTAACGAGCAACTACGAGCAGGGCTTCAAATACTTGCGGAGGAAGTCTCCGGGGACAGTCCCCCACTGCGTTAAAGCGCCGGGGGACTGTCCCCGTCTGGAATTGCTTTTGTTAACGTTACCTTAGAATATAATGCGTAAATGAAGAACGCAGAAACGATCCCTACAACCGCATTTGGTATAAATGGATAAAACTGAAGTGAAAGAAATGACAATACTGCTCCTGCACCTGCAGAACTTAATGCTGCGACATTAACTCCCGAACGCATTGGATCGTATGAAGCTGTTACTCGAGCATTTAGATAATACTCTGCAATAATAACAGCACCAATCGGCGGTACGATGATTCCTAATAAATCCATCCATGCTTGTAAATTAGATATAACACCCGTAGCAGCAACAAACGCCCCGAGCACTCCACCGAAAACCACAGCATGCTTCCATTTTATTTTGCTACTCAAATTCGCATAACCCATTGTTGCATTATACAGACAACTATCCGACGTCGACCAGTTACTCAGACAAACTGCAATTACAACTGGAACTCCACCAAGTATCGCTGTCATACCGAAATACGTATCAATTCCAGGGGCTGCCGAACTTGCGAGCGCTCCTAAAGATAAAGCACCACAATTTCCTAAGAAAAACGCAATGCATGTAACTATAATTGCATGTCGACTATTTTTGGCATAACGAACTATATCACCTGTCATCGTACCACTAACAATAAACAACCCTAGCGCTATACTCATCCCAACACTAAATGGTTGTTCTACTGCTGGTGTACTCGTCCAAGCATCCGCTCCGGCAGGTACAACAATGACAAAAATTAAGTAAAGCGCAAGCAATGCGATTGCCGGTAAAGCTAAATAACGCAGATACAACATAAGTCGATAAGACAAGGCTGATAATAAGAATAACAATCCAAATAAAAGCCCCCATATAAAAGTATTGCCATTCCAAAGCACTCCAATAAGATCTGCCATTAACCAAGGTTGATATGCAAACCAGCCGTTTACGATGAGCGCCATAATTAATATTGGAATCCATGCCCCTTTAACCCCGAAAGTTGCTTTTACCATCATAGGAAAAGAAAAACCTGTCCGGGCTGCAATAACTGCAATAAAACTTGAAAAAATGACTAGCACAATGCTTCCTGCAAGAATAGCAAAAAGTGCATTCGGCATCCCTAGGGCTTGTTCAATTTCTCCTCCAACCCAAAAACTCATGAAACTTACAGCAAAGCCAAGCCATATGAGTGACGGTTTGTACAGCGGTTCACGTTGGTCTTTCGGAACTGCTTGATCATGTCTTTCTTCTACTTTTGCAGCCATTGTAGCCTCCTATTTTGTGATCACAAAATTTATGAGACTGACTATAGCACCTTCATTAATTCTTCTGTTTAATTGTGTAAGTTTGTCTAACAGTTTTTTTATTTTACTACTGATTAGACTACAAGCTATTACCAAAAACCATGTTAGAGAATGTCACAAATCAATTGAGAACCTATAAAACTGACTATAAACTAACTAAAATGTGATCACAAAAAGGAGTGGGCATGGAAAAGATAAGTAAAAGAAAATCCGATGAAATCTACTCGAAACTTAAAGAAGATATTATTACCGGTGTCTTAACACCTGGAGAGAAACTATCATTTCGAAAAGTCGCGCAGAATTACAATGTAAGTATGATGCCTGTACGTGAAGCGATGACACGCTTACACGTTCAAGACCTTATCACTATCAATAAAAAAACAATCCGTATTAAAAAATTGACAGCTTCAGAAGTTGAGGACATTTTTCAAATGCGATTCAAGCTTGAAGCTATGGCTGTAGAAAAAGCCATGTTCAATATTGGTGATCAGGAGAAAGATGAATTGCTAAATACTGTTGCAGCCATGGATCGTATGCGTCACCAACCTGCAGAATGGCAAAAGCTTAACAAACAATTTCACTTACAATTATATCGATATGCAAATTCGAAAATCTTACAGTCAACTTTAGAGAATTTATGGTCATCAGTTGAAGCCTACATGCACCTTTATGTTGTTTCACGTTCTACTGACCATACTCTGGATATTTCTCACAAGGAACATCTTGAGTTAATTTATTTAGTCTACCGTAAAGAAGCAGCGCAATCTGTTGACTTGTTATACCGACATTTAATGAATACAAAGCAAGTTATTTTACAAGAACTAAAGCAATTAGGAGGGTGAACATGACCATCGACGCTCAACCCTACAATTGGCCGTATCATGGTCAATTATCATTCGAAGAAACGGCTCTCATTATTATTGATATGCAAATTGATTTTTGTGGAGAAGGTGGTTATGTTGACCGTATGGGCTATGATCTTTCTCTTACAAGAAAAGCAATTCAACCAATTAAAAGCTTGCTATCTGCTTATCGAGAACAAGACTTAACGATTATTCACACTCGTGAAGGTCACCGCCCAGATTTATCTGACTTACCCGACAATAAACGTTGGAGAAGCAAAAACATTGGAGCAGAAATCGGAAGTCATGGACCGGCAGGAAAAATTCTCGTTCGAGGTGAGAAAGGCTGGGGAATTATCCCAGAACTTGAACCTCTACAAGGCGAAATAATTATCGATAAACCTGGTAAAGGAAGCTTTTATGCTACAGACCTTGATTTAGTGTTACGTACCCGTGGCATAAAAAATTTAATATTAACAGGAATTACGACAGATGTTTGTGTCCACACAACGATGCGCGAAGCCAATGATCGAGGATTTGAGTGTCTCATTTTAGAAGATTGCACAGGTGCTACCAAAAAATCCAATCATGATGCGGCTATTGATATGGTCAAAATGCAAGGTGGGGTTTTTGGCAGTATAAGTCATTCTGATCATGTCTTAAAAGCATTAAATTCCAATAAACAGGAGGCAATAAGTCTATGAAACAAGCATCAGTAAACACTTATGAATCACTAGAGTGGAACAAATTCACAGAACATATCGACGTGTACAATCAAGAAATTTTTTCTGCAGAAGAAGCTAACAACATTCAAGTCAATGTTAGTTCTATTTTACGAGAACATTTAAAGCCCGGCGGGCAAGTTGTTCCACATTATCACAGTGTTGCAGAAGTGATTCATATTACAACAGGTGAAGTTGAGCTTTTAAAAAATGGTGAATGGGTGCCTTATCAAGCAGGAGACACCTTTATTATTCCAAAAGAAGTCGTTCACTCAGTTAGAAACGTTGGAAATAAACCATCAGAACAAATAAGCGTTTTTCTGCCTGTAGAAGACACCACAACAGATAACTCTTTCTTTGATACCGTACTTGTAGAGTCTGAAACGAGTGTCTGAAATTGTTGTAAAGAAAAGCGAGCCCCACTCAATCCAGTTTGAGTTTGAAAAGTCTGCACTACTAATCATCGATATGCAAAATGATTTTTTGTTGCCCGGAGGTTTTGGAGAAAGGTTGGGAAACTCTCTAGCAAATATCCAGTCTTGTATCGAACCCATTCAAGCAATCTTACAAAGCTACAGAAGACTAAATGGAATGGTAATCCACACCAAAGAAGGACATTCTCCTGATCTTTCTGACTGTAACCAATCTAAATTAGAGCGTAGTCGTTTACAAGGTGCCGAAATAGGGAGTGAGGGTCCTTTAGGTCGTCTTCTCATCGCTGGGGAATATGGGAACGAGATCATCGACAAACTCAAACCTATTGAATCTGAATGGGTGATACAAAAGCCTGGGAAAGGTGCCTTCTATAATACAAACCTTAAAGAAACCCTAAGAGACAATAACATAACTCACCTTATAGTAACCGGAGTGACAACCCATGTATGCGTACATTCTACCGTTAGAGAAGCCAATGATCGAGGGTTTAATTGTCTTATTATTACTGATGGTACAGCTGCATTCGACCTCCAAGATCATCACTCTGCATTGCATATGATTACACAACAAGGTGGCATTTTCGGTTGGACAACCTCTGCCAAGCAACTCATTCAAGCAATGCCCTCATAACCTCCGGGGACAGCCCCCCACTGCGTTTAAAGCGCCGGGGGACTGTCCCCTGAATTTGCTCTTGAACCTCTATTCTTATAATGATAATATGAGCATATGCTCATATAAAGGGAGTGGGTTCATGGAACATTCATACATAGACCTCGATGAGGAAACACTATTTATCGTATCTCAAACATTTAAAGCACTCGGCGACCCGACGAGAATAAGAATCTTGCATTTGTTAGCGGAAAAGGAATGTTCGGTCGGAGAAATTGTGGAGCATTTATCACTTGGCCAATCAACGGTTTCGCATCAACTACGCTTTCTAAAAAACCTCCGTCTCGTAAAATCACGACGGGCAGGGACGTCGATTTATTACTCACCCGAAGATGAACATGTGTTAAAAATTCTAGAAAAAACGATTCAACACGCGACGCACGATTAAGAACTTTCCCATCTGCGTCGTTTCTTAACACACATTATATGCACACATGATCATATAAGACAGATAGAAAGGAGTACACTCATGGGACACCATCATCATCACGGACATCACCACCATCATCATGCCACCGGTGAGGCAAATAAGAAAAACTTAGTCTATGCCATGATCATAATTGGTAGTTGGATGATCATTCAACTTTTCGGAGGACTTTGGACGGGAAGCTTGGCTTTACTTGCTGATGCCGTGCACATGTTCAACGATTTCTCCAATTTACTTATCAGCTTCTTTGCGATCGTACTTGCCAGTAAAGCGGCAACGGCAACACGAACGTTTGGTAACCATCGTTATGAAGTGCTCTCATCACTTTTAAATAGTGTCATGCTCCTCGTAATTGCATTTTTCATTATCCGTGAAGCAATACAACGTTTTATTGAACCACAAGCCGTAATGGGTGGTGCAATGATCGTTATTGCTTTTATCGGTCTCATTGCAAACGTTGTTGCATTGTTTGTTTTAATGCGTGGCGATGTGAAAAACAACTTAAATATGCGCGGAGCTTATTTGCATGTATTGTCAGACACACTCGGTTCGGTCGCTGCGGTCGTAGCTGGAATTATTATTTTAACGACAGGGTGGTACTTCGCAGACCCAATCTTAAGTATTGTTATAGCTCTGATGATTTCTCTATCAGCATTTCGATTATTAAAAGATACCGTCCACGTTCTGCTTGAAGGAACGCCAGCTCACCTTGATGTCGGCGAGATTAAGAATGAATTGCTTTCGATTGAAGGGGTTGCAACGGTTAGTGATTTGCACATTTGGACAATTACTTCTGGAATCGAGAAACTAACCGTCCATTTAAAAATCAACTCAGATCAACCCTCAACTCACGACGACGTCCTCCATAAAGCAAAAACGTACGTTCATGATTCCCTACACATTGCTAAAAGTACAATTCAAATCGAGAGAGACCCCCATTAAGGCCTCTCTCGATGTTTTGCGTTTTTAATGATCTTTACGATGATGCGAGATAGTAAGCCGAGCATAAAAAATGCGATGAATGGTAAAAGTGCTACGTCTGGATATGCCAACAACAGAAAGAAAAAATACACACTTAATAAAAGACAACACCAACTAATGATTTGTAACAGTGTAGCTAAAATCATAATTCCCCCGAATCGGGGTCACCCTCATATAACGAACGTTTTCTAAAGACAGAATGAAAATCGGTCTGCTCAATGTATTTTGTAAATAATTGATTCAAGATCTTCAACTCTTCTTCTGTGTAAATTGATTGAATGTGTTTATACAACCGGTCTTCAATCTGTTTTACCGCTGTGCATTTTTGTTTTCCTTGATTGCTAAGACGATATCTTCTTGCCCTTTGATCTTGTTCATCGGTCTTGCCTTCAACGAGCCCGTTTTTCACTAACGTGTTTACCAATCGTGAAGGACTGCCCGTTTCACAAATTAAATGTTGTCCAATTTCTTTTAGTGTGAGCATTGAGCGTTCATTTAACACGGTCAGTACTTCTGCTTGAGATGGTGTTAAATCTAATTCTTTCAATTGAACAGTTAGTTCACGATTGCCCGCCCGTTGCATCGCTAAAATATGATAACGAAATTGTTCTTCTTGTTGATAATACACCGAATCCCTCACTTTCGTTACAACGTTATCGTCATCGGCTTTATAGTAGGGTCGTGATTTGCAAATACATAATCGACTTGACTTGCTTGTTGTTGAACCCAGCGCAATGACTGTTTTGCTTGCTGATCATCGACCGTAATCCCCGGTACGACTAATTCTTCCCACGACTGAGGACAATAGCCTGTATCATTCACGAGCAGCATCGATGCACGACTCGTTTTCAGTAAAACGCTGAACATGCCTCGGCTATGACCCGGCGTATGGATGAGTGTAACACTGCCGTCACCAAACAGATCATAACTTCTATCGACAGGTCCTAGACCACTCTCTTCAAAATCAAACGTAATGAGCGATGCGCCTTTCCACATCGTTTTATTATAACGCATTCCTCGATTCGCAGCCGCCCACTCTTCTCTACTAACGAGGATGGACGATGCGCCCTGCACATGGTTTAGACCGCTAACATGGTCTGCATCAAGATGACTAAGCAGTACGTAGTCGAGGTCTTCCGCACGGTATCCTCGAGTTTGCAGTAACTCTCGAATTGACTCACCTTCTGGCAAGAAACCCTTAAACATAGAATGTGCTAACGTGCCTAAATGTTTTCGCTGATTCGTTCGGATTTCTTCATGCCACCCCGTATCAAGTAGTAATAGGCCTTTTTGATGTTCAATTAAGTATGTAGAAACAGGTACCCATATCTTCCTCTTTGAACTTCTCAACCAACCGGTATACGGTGCTGGATGCCACCCCTTTTCTTTGAGTGCTAACGCTTGGTCAATTTGCACTTTACCTGTGTGCATAAGATGTACGTTCAATTGGTCTCGCTCCCTTTTACATGACGTGTCATTCAATTATAGATGACGCATCATGTAAACACAAAGAAAAACAGCCTCTCGTACCAAAGAGGCTGTCTTCCTTTACCCAAAGGGCATGTGGGATTTTTATATAGATCTAAAGGGGTCTTCTTCACAGTACAAAAATTCCCCCCTAGATACAATAGAATTAACGAACACTAAACAAAAAATTGAAACAATTTACATTCGCGCGGGGACAGACCCCCAGCGCGGTGATGCGTTACACTACCGGGGGACTGTCCAACTCGGTAACGCTTTACACTACTGGGGGACTGTCCCCTTGAGTTGTTCGGTTTTCTTCGTTGTTCTCGTCTTCGCTTAGTGCTTCGACTTCTTCCTCGATTTCTTCCTCTGTCGTCTCGACGGGTGGGGCGAAGAAAGTTCCGCCTGACACGTCTTTCACGTTGTGAACGACAACAAATGAATTCGGATCCACTTCTCGGATCAGGCGCTTTAACATGAGCAATCGGTAACTCGGTACAACGACATACAAAATGTAATGTTCCTTTTCTGTAAACGTCCCTGAACCGTTGAAATACGTCGCACTTGAAGTCATATTGACGGTAACACGCTTTGCAATTTCACGATACTCTGGTGAAACAATCGTGACAGCTTTCTTCGCATCAAAACCACCAATCACGTAGTCACTTGCAACTTTACCGATAAACAAAGCAATGATCGTGTAGAGTGTATACAACGGTCCAATAATGAACACACCGGCAAACACAATGACTGCATCCATAATAAACGTCGTTAAAATTACATTCCACTCGTAACGTTGGGCGAGTAACCTGGCAATCGTTGACGTACCGCCAATTGAGCTTCCTGCTTGAATGATAAATCCGAATCCGATCCCCATCGTGAGCCCGGCAAATATCGCAGCAACTAAAGGATCACCAAGTGGGGTTGTTACCATTCCCTCTGTTATAAAAATAAATAATGATAGCAGCGGAACGTTAATCATCGTCTTCATGAACATGTTACGCGGTAAAAACTTATAGCTCACCAGTTGTAGCAAGATAAATGAAATAAATGTGATCACACCTGGGGACCATCCAAATGCGTAAAACAAAAGTAAAGCAATCCCCAAAATCCCGCCATCGGCGATTTGGTTTGGCATGGCAAACACCGTGACAGAGAGCGCACAAAGCGCCGTCCCGAATAATACGAATATGGCTTGTTTCATATTGCACCTCCACCTAAAACAAGTGAAACTCTAGCGCCCTTTAAAGACGTTCGTTCGACCCGCTTGTTTTTCATAATATCGTTGTTCTTTTTGATCCGTTTGAAACGTTTTCTGTGAAGGGTCATGCGCTTCATTAAAACTCCCCCCACTCACATCTTTAACCGTGTGCACGACGGTAAACGCGTTCTCATCCACTTGTCGAACGATTTTCTTTAAGTAAAACAGACGTTGCTTAGGAATGGCAACATAGATTAAGTTTTCTTCTGAATTATCATGGTCGTTCGTCCCTTTCAAAATTGTCGTATGCGATCCGAGGCTTGTCCGTATCGCTTCCGCAACTTCCACCGTTTTCGGCGTGAAAATGTGAACAACCTTCTTTGACTCAAAGCCTTCAAGCACATAGTCTGTCACTTTTTTTCCGACGAACAATGCAAGTACCGTATACATCGTCATTAACGGTCCGATAATAAATACCCCTGAAAGTACAATGAGCGCATCTAATACGAAATTCGTCCCCGTTAGTTCCCAGCCGAACTTGTAATTGAGCATACGAGCAATCGTGGAGGTGCCTCCAGTCGTACTTCCAGATCGAAAGATAAATCCAAAACCGATTCCAGAAAAGAGACCTGTGAACAACGCCGCAAGCATAGGATCCGGAATGCTCTGACCTGTACCTTCAAATATGTAAATGAATAAAGAGAAAAGCGGGATTGTGACAAGCGATTTAATAATCATATCCCTTGGTAAATAGCGATAGCCAATTAATAGCGTGACTCCATTTGCAACGAGCGTTACGAGCGCTGGTGAGAGACCGAAACCATGATAAAGCAAAAGCGCCAACCCTGGAACTCCCCCCTCAGCAAGATTGTTCGGCATCGCAAACAACGTGACAGATAAAGAGAAAAATAAAATTCCGGTAACGAGAAATACATAGTTTTTAAGCATAAAACAACCTACTTTCACAAAATCAACACAAGCACAGTTTATGATTCCCGTTTTGCCAGAGAAAAACACGTAAAAAACCGACAGGAACCTGATCCTGTCGGCTAAATTGGGGATGAATCGCTACATACATAAGAAAGTATCATCTCTTTGAGCATTTCTTGTTGCTTGTGTGGGGCAATGTCTTCTTCTGAAAACGTAATGGGTGACTTTAATGTAATGTTGCTTCCGAACGTTCCATAACTATTAACCGCAGTGATTATCGCCTCTTTTATCGGAATGTCACGGCGAAAAGAACCGTCTTCTGTCCCGTCGTCAACAAGATGCATAACGAGGTCGGCGATGCGTTTTTGCGTCTCTATATACTCCTCAATCGTGTCGAGAGGCTCGTCTGAGAACGAGGCATAGCTTTCAAATGCTTCACGAAACGTTGCACTCTGAGTGAGTGTATCATCTTCTCGAATCGTTAATAAGTCAAAAATCTTTACGAGTCGCTCGAAAGCTGTCGTCTGTTGGTTCACAACGAACTCAAACGAGTGAATGTGCTTTTCAAGGTTGTAACTTGCAACAGCAACAATTAAGCGATCTTTCTTCGGAAAGTAACGAAATAACGTTGCAACGCCTATATCTGCTTTATCGGCAACTTCTTGCATTTGCACTCGATCAAACCCTCGCTCAAGAAAAAGCTGCTCAGCCGCTTGAACGATGCTTTCATAACGTCTCGTTTTATTTTGCATGCGTTTTCCGTTAGTGGTCATAATAATCTCCTTTACTACAAACGATACCTTATTGTAGAGTACAAAATTATTGCCTGCAGGGAAAGCAAAGGGTATAATTAAAAATGATAGTCGGGCTATCACAATTGTAAATAGGGAGGCTGTTTCAAATGAGACTTCAAAATAAAATTGCTTTGATTACAGGTGCCGGTAGCGGAATGGGTGAAGCAGAAGCCCTTCGTTTTGCTAAAGAAGGTGCAACAGTCATTGCCACAGACATTAATGAAGAAGCTGTACAACAAGTTGTAAAAACAATCACTGCAGCAGGTGGACAAGCTACTGCTTATAAACATAACGTCGCTTCACATGAAGATTGGAAGCAGATCATGGCTGATGTTAAGGATCAATTTGGACGACTTGATATTCTCGTTAATAACGCAGGAATTTCATTACCAACTCCTTTTGAGCAACAAACGGAAGAAGATTGGTCAAGAACGTACGGAATTAACATCAACGGCGTCATGTTCGGAATGCAACAAGCCCTTCCACTAATGGAAGAGGATGGTGGTTCAATCGTGAACATTTCATCCATCTCTGCATTAACCGGAATGGCTGGCGCTGGAGCGTACACAGCATCCAAAGGGGCTGTTCGCTCAATTACAAAGGCTGCAGCTGTTGATTATGGAAAGAAGAACATTCGGGTTAATTCCGTTCATCCAGGGTACATCGTTACACCGATGAGCGCCCCTTCTATGGAACAATATAAAGATTATTTCTTAACGCAAGTCGCATTACCGCAACTTGGAAATGCTGAAGAAGTCGCAAATGCCGTCCTCTTCCTCGCTTCTGATGAAGCGAATCACATCACCGGTATTGAACTGCCCGTAGATGGCGGCGTAACGGCAAAGTAAGTACTCAAAAAGAACGTTGTCTCCCTCGACAACGTTCTTTTACTGTTAATCGAACTAAAACAAGAAAGATTCCATCATAAAACATGAAAATCATCACATAACTGGTTTTATGGTAGAATTTCACGCTTAAATTGACCAAAATTTATTAAAATCCCCACATAAACCACCTGGACTATTCTGTTTCTCAGACCAAGGGATTCCTCGATCAACTAAGAACGTTCTCTTTTCAACGTGTACATGATACGATACGCTTGACTGAACGATTGGATTAGGTGATTTTATGTCTAGACGAATTGTCGTTGCACTTTTAGCTGGAGTGAGTACACTACTCACATTTATAATTCTGCGTTATTTCTCAATTGAGCTTACAACCCTCGAACATTGGCTACTTCTTGCCATCATTGTAGGGCTTGCTGTCTTGTTTGGCGCAAAACCTGCAAAGTAATTTTACATAGTAGAAAAGGATGACCACCGATGAATAACATCACAGCGTATTGGGATGAACGAGCACTTGGCTACTCTAAATCGAGTGTTGAAGAACTATCCGATGAAACGAAACACAAATGGCAACAGTATTTACTACACTACATCCCTGCCGGTCAGCAGTTGAAATGTCTCGATCTCGGTTGTGGACCTGGTTTTCTTGCCCTCTTACTTCAAGAGATGGGCCATACGGTTTATGGTGTTGACACGTCTGAATCGATGATTGAACATGCCAACGCAAATGCGGTGACAAAAGGATTAACAATTGATTTCTCTGTTATGGACGCACAGTCGTTGCAATTTGACTCGGACACGTTTGACTTCATTGTCACTAGAAACGTGACGTGGAACCTTTCTTCACCGGAACAAGCATACGATGAATGGTTACGTGTATTAAAACCTGGCGGTCGCTTTCTTAACTTTGATGGCAACCATTATTTGCACCTTTTTGATGATCGCTATGCGAATTTTCGTAAATCAAACGTGTACGAAGACCCTCATCAAACGGTACACCTTAAAGGAATTAATACGAATACCATTGAAGAAATTGCACGGCAACAGCCTCTAAGTTCAGTTGAGCGACCTGCATGGGATCTCGCTTTCTTTCAAGATCAATCGGTGAAAATAATCGATGTACAAACGACACCAATAACGTTCACGAATGATAGCTTAGAAACTGAGACGGTCATCGATCGCTTCCACCTTTGTGTAGAAAAGTTTTAAACCGGCATGTTCACTTTCGCATGATCCACAAAAGCACGGAATAACGCTTGGCTGGAAGGACTTTGCACATGAAATTCAGGATGCCATTGCACCGCTAGCACAAATTCGTGATCTCGATGACCAATCGCTTCAACAAGTCCATCATCTGCGACCGCATAAGGTTCAAAGCCTTCTGCTAAGTCCTTAATGCCTTGATGATGATAACTATTAACCTTCAATGTGGTCGTTTGAACGATATGATACAGGGAAGAATTAGGATGAATAGACACTTGATGGATTGGACGATCATACGGTGGCTCTTGCTTATGTAGGATGGGTTCATCTTGCGCAATGTCCGTTGGTAGATCTTGATAAAGGCTCCCCCCTAAAGCAACATTCATAAGTTGTAGACCACGACAAATACCGAAGGCAGGCTTATTCATGTTTAACACTTCATGGAATAGCGCATACTCTAATTCATCTTTCTCTTTACATACTTCACCACACAGATTGCTTTTCACTTCTCCATATAACGCCGGGTTCACATCGTGACCACCCGTAAATAGAAAACCGTCATACATACTCGTTAGCTGCTGAATCGAAGCCTGATCATTCATAAAAGGTAAGACGACAGGGATTCCACCTGCAAGTTCAATGGCTTCCATGTATCCTGGAAGCATCCAATAGCTATTCTTTTCATAATCATAAAGTGGCGTAACTCCAATTACTGGTTTCGTCATCACTAATACTCCTTTTTAGCTACAAGCATTTCACATTATTAGATAATTCACAAGAGTTGATCTGAAGACCATGAAACGAGGTGCTTTTGTTTTGAGATCCTTAAAACAGCGACCCCTTAAACGATATACTGTTGGCAAATTCCTATTGCTTTTGCTTCCGTTTTACATTGTGTTTATGATTTATGGCATTTACAAACCTTTTCCTGATGAATCATTAAGCTACGATAGTGGGTGGCACGATGTATCCTCGGCACAACTTTTGCTTGATGAAACGTTTACGGATAACGGGGCGACCGTTCATGACCATGTGATTTTTGAGAAAGTCGAAGAAATGATCAATGAAGCAGAGTCTTTCATTCTCGTTGATATGTTCCTTTTTAATGATGAATACCCAGCTGACCTGGACTTCCCTACACTTTCCAATTGGCTTAGTGCTCAACTAGCTTTAAAGAAACAAGAAAACCCTGATATGACCATTGTTGTTACGACAGATCGCATAAATAGCTTCTATGATAGTCGTGAACCAGCACATATAGAGTTTATGAGAAGTGTGGGTATTCATATTGTCTGGACGGACATGTCAAAAGCTCCTGACTCTAACCCGATTTACTCCGGAGCTTGGCGTGCGTTTATGCAATGGTTTGGGACACCAGCGGGTGGGTATTTGCCGAGTCCATTTAGCTCGGAAGCCGAGCCCGTTACACTACGAGGATACCTTGATTTGCTTAATTCAAAAGCAAACCACCGTAAAGTCGTGCTAACTGAACAAAGCGGGCTCGTCACATCCGCAAACGCTCACGATGCGAGTGCTTACCATTCAAACGTTGCCTTTTATGTAGAAGGGGAACTTGTTCATCATTTATTAGAAACAGAAAAAGCAGTCGCTCGTTTCTCTGGAGCAGAAGACGTGCTAGAAACGTTAGAAGCCAACCCAACAAATCAGGGAGCAGACGAAAACATTCAAGGCAAAGTCGTCACAGAGTATGCCATTAAAGCGGAAATTTTGCGCACCCTTCAAGAAAGTGGTGAAGGAAGCGAAGTCTGGCTTGGCTTGTTCTATCTCTCCGATCGTGATGTGATTAATGAATTGAAGGATGTTGCAGAAAGAGGCGCCATCGTTCGATTGATTTTAGATGGGAATAGCGAAGCGTTTGGGCATGAGAAAAACGGGGTACCCAACCGTCCTGTTGCAGATGAACTTGAGCGAGCCCATTCGAACATTCAAGTTCGTTGGTACAATACGGACGGTGAACAATACCATACAAAAATGATGTACATTACAAATGGTAATCAAGCCGTCGTTACTGGTGGTTCAGCTAACTTTACGAGACGAAACTTAGATGACTACAACTTAGAAACAAACGTGATGTTTGCAGGATCTACTGACCATGAGATGATGCAACAACTAGATAAGTACTTCGTTCGCTTATGGAATAACGAAGAAGATCAGCAATACACTTTACCGTACGCTCATTACGGTGAACAATCCCAATGGAAATATTGGCTATATCGTGTTCAAGAAAGCACTGGTTTATCAGCGTTTTAACCAAAATAAACGCGTTGCCTTCAATAGGGGTGCAGACATAAATGAACGTAGTCTGCACCGTTTATTCGTCGACTGGCCTTACCAACCTTGCTCAATAAGGAGAATTTATGTTACTTATTGCTTCTTACCTCATCGTCTTATTGTTACTTAGTGTTGTATCCGGCGTGTTTCTCCTCGCCTTAGGGTTTGCAGGTTCGTTAACGCCATTTCAACTCGTCATCGCCTTAAGCGTTGCACTCATCATGTCCTTTTTAACGTTCAACTCTTATTTCCGTCGGCACATGCCAGAATCCGATGTGCTTGAAGAGCTGAGGACTCGCAACTTCCATGTTATGTTGCTCTTCATAAGCCTTTGGTTAGCAACATGTAGCACCTTGCTCTCTTCGTTGTTCGTTACACCCTATCACGTATGGATCTTTTATCTAACCCCTTTTCTCCTAACGTTTGTCTGCCTTCTTCTCGTCCGTTATGTTCTTCAGAAAAAAGTTCAGTACTCACTTGCTTTTCCTACGATCGTCTTTGTTGTTACCGTCACGTATACGGTACATCTGTTCATCATTTATTTCAAAGAGCTCATGTGATGATGAAAGATCAATTAACGATAAGTAAAGCGAGTATTTCTCAACATCTCACGATTTTATATCTAGCGTAGTTAGTGTATGCCAAACAGGGCAGTAAGTCTTATTAAAAAAGCCAGAATCGATGGTTTGTCGATTCTGGCTTTTTCGCTTATGCCTCTGTGCTTTCTTCCTTGTTTGCTTCTTTGCTTGCTTTTCTCTTAATTACCTTTTTCGATACGTATATTCCGACTTCGTACAAGATAATAAACGGAATTACCACAAGAAATGGTGTAAAGAAATCTGGTGGTGTAATTAACGTTGAAATGACTAAGAGAAAGAAGTACGCATATTTTCTTGATTTTGCAAAGGTCTCTGGTTCAACAATACCTAAAGACGTTAAAGCCATAATGATTAACGGCAATTGAAAAACAAAACCTATTGGGATCGTCGTCATCATGAGAAATGAAAAGTACTCAGACGCTGTGATCATCATGTTAAAATGCATTTCACCTAGCTCAATAAAGAACATAAACGCAATCGGATGGATGACAAAATAACCAAACGAGAGTCCTAAGACGAAGCAAAGAAATACAGCAGGTATGTAGTTGAACATCAGTTTAGACTCACGGTCACTTAACGCAGGTTTAACAAATCGCCATGCTTCAAAAACGATGTATGGCAGTGATAAACCAACACTAAGTATTCCAGACAAATAAAAATACAATTTAATGGCATCTAGCGGACCGAGCATAACGAGCTCAAAGTCACCGACTAAGATATCCATGTAAAATCTCAACAATATAAACATGGTAATAAAAAGTAATGAAAAAATGATGAGTGTTCGAATGACAGCTCCTCGTAACACGGAGATATGATCCAATGTTGGCTGTCGATCCATTTCCTCAGTTGTAGTTCCACTCATGGCAACAGACCTGTTACTAATAACGCGTAAAAAGCCTCTTTCGTAACTCCGAGAGACATTCTTCGCTTTGAAACTGTTACTAGTAACAGTTTCACCTCGCTTTCCTATGTTAATCATTACGAGCGTTTTTTGATAGATTCCCTTCAGCATGAGCATCCATTAAGGTTCAATCCACTTTCATTTAATCAACCGTGTTTATGACCGATGCTTATGTTCGACTCGTATCGTTTCTTAAGTAGACTATTGTGACTTGCCCCTTAAATTAGTTGTATGTATTCGTTCAAACGAAAAAAGTTAATATCGTTTACATGCTATGAAAATATAATAGATTGAACAGGAACCCCAACTATTAAATATAGCGATACTCCATCCATCTGTCTATACTTATCTTCTTTAATTTCATGCTAAATACGAGGAAAAGCTGAGAACAAAGTTCTCAGCAATTAATCTTTCTTTTGATCATCATGAGCAATCGTCGTAACTTGAGCATCTTTCGGAACGTTCTGTTCAGACTTAGGCTCTTCATCATCCATTAACTTGTTCGTCGTCTTCTTAAATTTTGAAATCGTTTGCCCAAACGCTCCACCGATTTCTGGTAACTTCTTCGGCCCAAAGATCAACAATGCTAATAGTAGAATAAGAATCAAACTCGGAATTCCGATGTTTAATGGACTCATACTCATTCCCTCCTTAGTGATCGTCTTCAACTAATAGTCTAGGGTCATCAATATAATCAAGAATGCCTTCTGCTGCTCGGTAAGCAAGCGCTGCAACCGTCGGGTTATTTCCGCCATTATGTGAAAACGTAGACGCTCCTGCAACAAACAACGGATGTATCACTAGATGCCCCTATAATCGTACCACCGGTATTATGAGTCGTTTGATACGGAACAATATCATAATCTCCAGTCGCATGGTTTACTTCTTCAACAATATCAGCACCCATCTGCTTCATGACCTTGCACTTTCTGACTAGTCATTGATAAAAAAAGATTCACATAGAGGTCTTTACTCTGTTACGTTTCTACGTTTATTTTTCTCCAATTAATGGAATAAGGGTACTACGAACTATAAAGCAGGAACGCCTTTTAACAATTCTTATTATTCAATATAAGAGGTCCTAATCGGGAGGATCGTACTTGCAAAAACGTTTTGTCTGTTCATTCGTCGTCGTTGCACTTTTGGCTGGCTGTTCTCAAATTTTACAGAAGAGTGATGAAGGGTAGTCTTGGGAAGTGGAATTTCAAGCGGATCAAACGGTTGATGCGGAAGAAACCAGTACCATTACTTTCAAGTATTTAGAGGATCCCGAAGAAGTTGAAGAATTTAGTTTTGACTCAAATACGGGTGTTACGGTTAGTGGCGCCTCCTTACATGGAAGCGAGACGTTTACATCCGGAAGCGAATGCTCAAGGTGTATGCAAACCCCTGATCAACCGATTGAGGTCGATATTCATTGGTTAACTGTTGAAGGTGAAGAATTCGAAGAATCGTTCACCCTTGATTAATGGGATTTTCTCTTACGTTTCATCTACATTTCGGAGGTGTACAGATGAGTAATTTTAAAAAAGGAATGAGGCATTCAAGATATCGCACTGTGCTCTTAAGTATTACGGCAATGCCAGTGATTGCTGTTTTAGGTTTCCTTGATGTCATACCAGTCTCCAATACGCTAGCTTGGTTAGCCCTCGCTGCGTTCATCGTTGGTTTAATCGTCTTCTTCGTTTCATTTAACGGTAAGCAATCTGCAGACTCTAAAGGCTGAACGCCTCTTACGATTGCTAGATGGTGGTGGTATTCATTAAGAAAAAATACATGCTTTACTTCGGACTCGCATTCATCGGTGCACTGATCGGCATCGCCATTTCTCAAATGACCTTTACTTAACGCCAAAGCACAATTTGGCGTTTTTAATTTGCATTTTCATAACCGTTCAATTTATTTCTTTTCTTTTTTTTTCATGCTTTTTAATAACGAATGTTTTATCGCTCACTTCCTCCTAGAGTGCTTCAGTGATATGGTATCCAGGATTTCAATTGCTAACTTACAACCTTATTAACCATGACAACCTTTTAACAATAGTGAAAAAATTTAATTGACAATCGTTATCAGTCGCTATACACTGGCTGAGAATGATTATCATTTTCGAATTCATTGCTGTCATTCGCAATTACATACACAAAGGGGTTTCGATTAGTATGAAACGTTCTCATCTTTTATTTTCATCCGCTTTACTCTCACTTGCTTTAGTCGCATGTTCCGATGAATCGAGCGATACGACTTCTGCAACAACATCTGATGATGAAGGAGAAGAAGCTGCTACACCTGAAGAAAGCTCTGATGAACAAATTGTCATTGAGCATGCCTTTGGAGAAACGGTTTTGGACGAAAAACCTGAACGAGTTGCTACAGTTCAATGGGGAAATCAAGACATTGCCCTCGCATTAGGGGTTGAGCCAGTTGGCTTCTCAGCCGCAAACTATGGCGTTCAAGACGACAGTGGTCTTCTGCCGTGGACGAAAGACCAGCTCGATGAACTCGGTGTTACCGATCCGAATATTTATCAAGATACGGATGGCTTAGACTTTGAAGCGATCTCTGACTCCAACCCTGATGTAATTCTTGCAAGTTATTCTGGTATTACACAGGAGGATTATGACTTACTTACGCAAATTGCTCCGGTCGTTGCTTACCCTACCACGCCTTGGACAACACCTTGGCGAGAGCAAGTGCTCATGAACGCTGAAGGAATGGGAATGAAAGCCGAAGGCGAGCAATTGATTGAAGATACAGAAGCAACCATTGATGACGCTCTTGAAGATTATCCAGAAATTAAGGGAAAAAGTGTCGTTTGGGTAAACTTCTCTGCAGATGATCTATCGAACCTACACTTATATACACCTGCTGATACGCGTGTTTCATTCTTAAAAGAGGAATTAGGCTTAAATACACCTGACGAAGTTGAAGCGATGATTGAAAATAAAGATGAATTTTACCTTAGTTTAAGTGCAGAAAATGCCGACGTGCTAAATGATGCTGACATTATTATCGGTTATGGCGATGAAGACTTGTATGAAGCTGTAAAAGCCGATTCAAGACTCGGTCAAATTCCTGCCATTGAACGAGGGTCTGTCGTGATGGTCGGCAATGCAACACCACTCGCTGCCGCTGGTACTCCGAATCCACTTTCAATTGAATACACGATTGAAGAATATGTAGAACTTCTTGGAGACGCAGTCGAAAAAGTTGATGAGTAATTCCCGTATTTCATCGCAAGAAAATCACGTATTTGTTCCAAAAAGGTTAACGAAAACGATTGTAATTTCCGTTGTATTGCTGATCATCGTCAGTGCTCTCTCCCTTGCCTTTGGTTCTCGTTTCGTGACTTGGAATGAACTGATGACTGGGCTCTTTTATCCTAAACAAGATTCGTACGGGGCAAGCGTCGTTCGCGAACGCATTCCCCGTACGGTTTTTGCTCTCTTTTGTGGTGCTGCACTCGGCGTGTCTGGTGCACTTATGCAGGCGATCACTCGCAATCCAATTGCTGATCCTAGTATTTTAGGCGTCAATACGGGTGCTGCACTATTTGTTGTTAGTGGCTTAGCCTTTTTTAATATAAGCACTGCCAGTGAATACATTTGGTTTGCGATTGTAGGAGCGATGCTAACTGCCATCTTCGTTTATGCGATTGGATCTCTTGGACGGACTGGTGCAACACCTTTAAAGCTTGTCTTAGCCGGTGCAGCCACAAGTGCCGCTCTGTCATCGCTCGTAAGCGCCGTATTAATTCCTCGAACCGATGTAATGGATCAATTCCGTTTCTGGCAAGTAGGAAGCCTAGGATCCGCAAGCTGGAATGCAATTCTTACGTTTTTGCCGTTTCTTATAGTTGGCGTCATACTAGCAATCTGTACTGCACCTGCGTTAAATGCGCTTGCACTCGGTGATGACGTGGCAAAGAGTCAAGGTGTTCAGCTCACAACGTTGCGCATTTTCTCTGCGTTTGCAGGTGTTGTGTTATGCGCAGTCGCAACGGCCCTAGCCGGTCCCATTGGCTTTATTGGGTTACTTGCCACCCACCTTGTTCGTTTATTGCTCGGCCCCGATTTACGTATTGTCATCCCGATGGCCGCCATTGCTGGTGCGGTGGTTTTAACGTTTGCTGACGTTGTTGGTCGTGTAATCGGAAGTCCTGGCGAGCTTGAAGTTGGCGTCGTTACCGCTCTAATTGGAGCTCCATTACTAATCTACTTAGCGATTAAATTGAAAGTGCGTTCACTATGACTACAAATTCTCTTATTACAATTAAACGCGGTCGTCAAAAAAGACAACGTCGCTGGTTACTCGTTAACCTTTTATTAATCATTACAGCTATGATTCTTTGTGTTGCCATGTTGTTGCTCGGGAATACGTTTCACCATCCTGCTGATGTATTTCGGGCTCTTACTGGTGAAACTGTTGAAGGCGTATCATTCGCTGTAAACAACATTCGTTTACCACGAATGCTCGCTGGGTTACTTGCTGGAATTGCATTTGGCATTGCCGGTAACACGTTCCAAACGATGTTACGTAACCCGCTGGCGAACCCTGAAATCCTTGGTATTACAGCGGGATCAAGTGTTGCTGCACTATTTTGTATTTTAATCTTGCAAACGAGCCAAACCGTTACATCGTTTAGTGCTGTAATCGCAGGATTACTTACCGTTATTGTTATTTATTTTCTTTCACGAAGTGGCTCGTTTTCCATCGGTCGACTCATTCTAGTCGGAATTGGGATTCAAGCGATGTTAAGTGCGGTTATCTCTTATTTACTTATGGTTGGGGGTCATCAAGATCTTCCTTCTGCTCTTCGCTGGCTAAGCGGAAGCCTTAACGGTGTACAGATGAATAGTCTTGCTCCACTCGTCCTTGTAGTCGTGATTTTCTTGCCGATCATTATCTTCTTAGGACGACACCTTCAATTGTTAGAACTCGGTGAACAAGCAGCAATTTCACTAGGGCTTCGAACGGACCTAACGCGCGTTCTACTTATCGTTAGTTCCGTATGCATGATTGCGTTTGCCACATCTGTTACAGGACCAATTGCTTTCGTTGCTTTCTTGGCAGGTCCAATTGCGAAACGGATCGCTGGCGTCGGGTATTCAAATGTTCTGCCCGCTGGACTTGTGGGTGCGAATTTAGTTCTTGCCGCTGACTTGATTGGTCAATTTGCATTTGACGTACGCTTTCCAGTTGGGATTATTACGGGAATTCTTGGTGCGCCATTCTTGCTATATTTATTGATTCGCATGAACCGAAGGGGAAGTTTATGATAAAACCGAAGCATGATTTTCAAGCAGAAGAAATTGTCGCAGGCTACGATCAGAAGACGATTCTAAACAACGTAAGTATTGCAATTCCGAGTCATAAGATCAACGTAATTATCGGTGCAAATGCGTGTGGGAAATCCACTTTGTTAAAAACGATGGCCAGACTGTTAAAACCAGACACAGGAGCGGTTACATTAGATGGGAAGTCCATTCACCAAATGCCATCTAAAAAACTCGCGAAATTGTTAGGCTTACTGCCGCAATCTCCGATTGTCCCCGAAGGGATTACGGTAACAGACCTTGTCGGCAGAGGACGTTACCCTCATCAATCGTTTTTTAAAGGGTGGTCAAAAGAAGATTATGCCGCAGTTGCTGAAGCGATGGATATGATGCAAATTACAGAACTTGCAAATCGAAATATTGATGAGTTGTCTGGCGGGCAACGTCAACGAGTCTGGATTGCTATGGCACTTACTCAACAAACGGACATCCTCTTTCTCGATGAACCAACAACGTATCTCGACATTACGTATCAAGTCGAGATCCTTGATCTCTTGACCGACCTGAATAAAAAGTACGGAACAACGATCGTGATGGTGTTACATGACATTAACCTAACTGCTCGTTATGCGGATTATATATTCGCATTACGCTCTGGTCAGCTTATAGCAGAAGGGACACCAACCGATGTGATTACGAGTACACGTGTGGAAGAGATCTTTGATATGAAAAGCGAAGTGATTCTAGATCCAGTATCAAAGACCCCACTCGTCGTTCCGATTGGAAGACACCATCAACATATGTAATAATAAACCCACCAAAGAAGCAGGTACCCTCCAAGTACCTGCTTCTTTGGTGGGTTTGATGTGGTTAATAGAAGACGCTTTTCTGTTAAGTTACTTCATGATGAAAATGAGAACCTACTTTGTATACAACATTTGTACATAGCAGTTATTCTAGTTATTCAGTCAATTGCAAGATGGACCAATAAGAGTAAAAACAAATAATTATGCCTTCATCTCGGTCGATCGTTGAATGTATGCTCATCTAAATAAGTTGAACTAAAGATTATCCCCTTATCCCATGATTTTCACTGCAGACGGATGCTTGCACCCCTGGCACAAGGGCAACATCGGCTCCTGCTTCACAGTCACCGTGTCTTCTATGCCGCGTAGTAGCGGCCGAACCTTCTCAGGCTTTTCGCCTTGCGGGGTCTCGACTCGCTCCTTCTTACGCAGGCGTCACCGACTTACGTTCCAACATTGATGTTCGTTTTAAGAACTCAATTATTCATGCAGGTCGTAATTGTATCTTCTCCGAATCAAGAAATTCATTTTTCATTCTATATAAAGGAGTTGAAGTTAAGCCATATTATCTGGAAGATTATCTTTCAGGAAAATATTTAACCATTCACATTTACTCTAATTTGCCTCTACAATTTAAAAAGCTCTTATTAAGAATCATGATCCAATTCACGAAGATGGGTGCAATCCTTATTATTACGAGTTAGCGCTCTTTTACGAAATTAATCATTTTGGTGGTCTTTCTGTCGCAAGCCAAGTTCCTAATCCGATCATCGTCAATCCTGATAATTGATTCACTCGTTTATCTTTATTGAAAGAGCTTCTATTCTTTGAGAGTAACCAGCCAGAAAGAGCATAAATCCAGGCACAGACAAATTCAATAAAGATATAAGCAATACCTGTAATGAAAATCAATACAGGAATATTGTTAGCTTGAACACTAATAAACTGAGGTAAAAATACTGCAAACAATATATAGGCCTTAGGGTTAGACATTGCCACAATAAATTCTTGTTTAATCGCCTTTTTTACGGATGTAATTTCCTCATCATATTTTATCGGATCACTTTTGCAAAGCATTTGTATTCCTAGATAAATTAAGTATACAACACCGATCCATTTTACAATCTGAAAGAAGGCTGATGATGCTGTTAATACTGTTCCTAAACCTAAAGCCACAGCTGTAACCATTATCAGAAAAGCACTAAATCGACCACTCACAGCACTTATTGCCACTTTTATACCGTGAGTATAGCTATTCCTTAATGATAAAATTTGATTTGGGCCAGGAGTAATTGCCATGATTATAGAGGCAACAATAAAGCTTCTCCATGTAATATCCCTCAAATTTGAGGCGTTAAAAAGAAATACCAGAGTAATAGAAGACAAAATTGAAAAAACAATGATTGATGACAATTTCAGCTTCATTGTTGCACCCCCATACTTTCTAGCTGTACCTGCTTCATTCGTTATCGAACATATAAATAAAGGAATTCGATGGGTGAATTACTCCATTGCTAGCGGTCTAGTGGCTTAATGCTTTTTCTTCAATAACTCCCCTATAGACTGGGGAATTTTTCTCTACTTTTTTGCGGGATTATCATTCTACGTTTCCTTGAAAGTACTAGAGGTAACTACACGCAAACTTATTTCTTCATAAATTAAAGCGCACACCCGATAATGGCATAAAGTGCTTAGATTAACGCGACCACTTTATTTCATGTATAAGAATGCTTTTTCATTTTTCTTATATAAGCAATTTGGCCAATATGATACGCATTATGGGTCGCAGCATTACCAATCAGGGCCCACCACTCAGCTTCTACAGGAAATCCAGCCACGGTTGATTCTAACGTATCTTCTTTTGTGATTAGTGCTTGCCATTGCAACAGCACATCTAATAGCTGATCTTTAAGTTCTCCAAATTTTTTCTCTTTAGAGACGATAAAACTGTCTGCATTATCCTCTAATGACTGTATAGCATTGAAGTTAGACTGAATATATCGTTTTTGCCACACCTCATTCCAATAAATAAGATGCTGGATGATTTCTGCAATACTATGACTTTCAGTGTCAGGCTTCCAAAATGCATCGTCGTCATTGATCCCTTCTACAACTTCTTTAAAAGAAACATACCAGCTTCGATCATTTGCATTTGCTAATAACTGATTTAATAGGACTGCTTTCGCATCAACCATAACATTTCATCCCCTATAGCATTTATGACCTTATAAACCTTTCGACCTTCCTCAATCATATCCTCTCAGTAGCCGATTTAAATCACAATCTTCCCATTCACAAAAAGCGCAATCCTTATTGCAGGATTGCGCCCGATTGCTGAAGATCAATGACTTAATTAACATTACCACTAATAAATAATAACTCTAAAAATCCATATATTATAGGATTTTCTTTTAATTATAAGTAGACATATAACTAAGCACGATTAATGACTTCTAACTTAGTTTATGTCTAATCTAAT
>NZ_JAFBEC010000006.1 GCF_016908595.1 Geomicrobium sediminis
ATACTTTTCACCAAAAAAATCGTCATTGGAACCAATTCAAAGACCATAAGAGAAAGCCTTGGTTCACAGAACCAAGGCTTTCTCGACAATCTGAGGAAGCGAAGTATCGTTACTTCGCTTCCTTTTTTATTACGTTCTAAGCGGCTTTAATTTAGCTTCGATTTCTTTTCTGTCCGGCTCTAAAAATGAAGGAAGAGAGAGCTTCTTTCCTAAAGACGCTAAGTCTTCATCAATATCAAACCCTGGACCATCCGTTGCTAGTTCATAGAGGATCCCGTTCGGTTCTCTGAAATACAGCGATCTAAAGTAGTAGCGGTCGACGAATCCAGACGTTTGAAATCCTTCATTTTCGAGTCGCTCTACCCACTGTTTTAATTCTTCTTCAGTTTCTACCCGAAAAGCGATATGGTGAACACTTCCCCGTCCTTCTCGAGATTTCGCAGTGTCTTTTTGTTGTTCCACATGTACTTGGCCATTTAACCCGGAGTCGCTCATTTCAAAGACATGGACAGACGTGTTGTTTTTTTCATAAGAGCGGACTTGTGTTAAACCTAAAACATTCGTTAATACTTGACTTGTCGCTTCTAAATATTGAACGACTAACGTTACAGGTCCTAAACCTAGAATAGCTTGTTCCTGTGGAATGTCATCGGTCTGATTAGTAACGTCTAATGTTGCGTGAACATCTGGAGTAAGAACCATCCGGTGACCTTCAGGATCTTCGAATGGCAGTGACGGTATGCCATTTATCTCTTGAATGTTTTCATGATTCACTTGAAATCGTGTAAAGCGGTCTTTCCAAAATGTGAGTGATTCTATAGAAGGTACGAGTAATGAAATGGAAGACACACGGTTCGTGCCGTCTCGTTTTGCAGCAAGGTTAGGAATTTCAAAGAATGTGAGCTCTGTACCTGGTGATCCTTGTTGATCAGCATAAAACAGGTGATAGTTCGATGTGTTTTCTTGATTTACTGTTTTTTTAACAAGATTCATACCGAGGATGTTTCTGTAAAACGCGAGATTCTTCTCAGCATTGGCGGACAGTGAAGAGATGTGGTGCAACCCTTTTAATCTCATGAAGCTTCCTCCTTCGTCTACATTGACTTACTATCAGTTTACAGTTAAACTGATAGTAAGTCAATATTATGAAAGAGAGGGATACAACAATGAAATCGTTCTATCATCATAGCCAAACGAGTCAAGATGTCTTCATCGTTTTACACGGTAGCGGAGGAAGAGAAACAGACTTACTACATGTCATTGGTGAAATCGATGATTCCCTTTCTGTGTTAGGAATTCGCGGTGATGTATCGAACAATAACAAAGGCTTTCGGTACTTTAACAGACCGGTAGACGGACGGTTTGATTATGCAGAGATCCAAGAGAATACAGACAGAATCGCTTCCTTTATTAAAGAACAAGTAGGAACGGGTCGACCCATTCACCTCGTTGGATATTCTAATGGAGCAAATCTAGCGATTAATTTATTGCTCTCACATCGCGGCTTGTTTGATTCTGCGATTATACTTCATCCGAGTCACTTATTTTCACATGTTGAAGCGAAGTCACTCGATAATATTCCTGTATTCATTACATCTGGAGCAAGGGATGTGATCACAACGCCAGGGGATGTAATGGCTGTGAAGAAGCAATTAAGTGATAACGGTGCGCAAGTGACGGTGAAACTGACTGATTACGGGCACGAATTAACAGATGAAGAGATAAAACAGGCGACAAGTTGGTGGAACACTGAGGTGAAAGCGTAATGCTCGTAGCACTGGACGCGGCAATTGTGCAGCTTATACGAGTTGTGGGCGAACTGTGCTATGATTTAACCAATCTAGTAGAAGCGTAACTTATAATCATTTAGGAGGTTGTTATGGCGGATAGAAATCTTAAGATTGCAATGATTTGTGGAAGTCTACGAAAGCAATCATACAATCGGAAGTTAATGGAAGTCATGATTGAAAAGAAACCGAACCATTGGCAAATGAAAGAGATCGAAATTGATACGATTCCTTTTTTTAATCAAGATGTTGAAGCAGAAGGGGATCCAGAAAGTGTACAACAGTTGAAAGAAGCGATTGATGAAGCGGATGGTGTAATTGTCGTTTCACCAGAGTACAATTCTGGCAGTCCAGCTGTTCTGAAAAACGCTTTAGATTGGGCATCACGCCCTGCCAAAGGCACAGTCCTAAAACACAAACCATTTGCGTTAGCAGGTGCAAGTCCAGGAGGGGCAGGAACAGTGCAATCCCAAGGGCAAACGCGTCAAACGTTACTCACGCTAGACGCCTATATTATGCCAGGTCCAAAAATTATGGTCGGCTCTGTTCATAATAAACTAAGTGAAGATCAGTCTGAAATTGCGGATGAAGCCACAATTAAACGTGTCGAAAAGTTCCTCGGTGCCTTTGAGGAATGGATGTTGCATTTTAAATAAACGTACATGTGAGGTGAAGGATAATATGATTAGTAAGGATGAGAAACAACATGTATATCAAGATCAGCACGGAGAAGAAATGGGTAAAATCACGTTTAAGCCAATCGGTTCTAAGAAAATCATCATTGATCACACGATCGTAAAGGAAGCACATCGAGGAAAAGGGATCGCTGAAGAGTTGGTGCATTCGGTTGTTGAAAGAATGAGAAGCGAGGGGAAGGTCATTCTTCCTTTATGTCCATTTGCGAAAGCGGAGTTCGAGCGCAATCCATCGTATCAAGACATCCAAGTAGAGAAATAATATGAGGACTAAGCCATAGCAAATCGCTATGGCTTAATTTTTTTATATGAGGATAACGCTTATAGCCCCTTTTTATCACTAGAAGTAAAAGGTAGACGTATTAGACTAGAGACGTTGATTTTTAAACTTTTAAAAGTAGATCATTCGTATTCTTTAAAAGTTATTCTATTGACATGTTGATCACGACTTGTAAAATGACAGCAAGTTAAATGACAAAGTCTAAGCAATTCGATGTTGATAGAATCTGTAGCGATGATGAGGTGGATGGATTGCAACTAAAAATGAAGAGAATCAAGGTCAACTACCACGTTCTCTTTATTCAAGCGTCAATGGTGGTGTTTTTACTTGGCGGTTGTGCATCAAGTGGAGAGGAGGAGAACGAAATCGAACTTTCTAAGAAGCCAAATGCAGAAGATGAAGGTGCTACTGAGCGTTCTGTAGATGAGGCTGAACGCCTAACTTCACATGGTGTGAGTGCTGGTCACCCAGATGCTGTAGAAGCTGGAATGAAGGTGCTTGAAAGTGGCGGGAATGCAGTAGATGCTGCCATCGCCGCAGCGTATGCGATTTCGGTCGTTGAGCCCTTTGCTTCTGGAATTGGTGGTGGCGGAGTGACGCTCGTGCAAGAGCAAGGAGAAGACGCTGAAGCCTACGATTATCGTGAAGTGGTACCAGAAGACGGCATTCCCTCATCCAATAGTGGTGTCCCAGGTTTTGTTGCTGGCATGATGACGATGCACGATGACTATGGAAGATCAGATTGGCAAGAGGTGCTTAATCCAGCCATTGAATTAGCTGAACATGCGACAGTTTCAGAAACGTTCGCTGAGCAACTTCAGTCCGCTCAAGGTCGATTGCCAGTTGAACGATTAGAGCACTTTTACCCTGGTGGCACCCCCCTTTCTGCGGGAGACGACATCGAACAATCAGAACTAGCGGATACGTTACGTCTCATCCGCGATCGTGGGGGAGAATCGTTTTACGAGGCAGAAATTGCTGAAGGTCTTGTATCTGAAATCGAAGGCTTAAACATGAACTCACTTTCAGACTATCGTGTTGGACGTCATCAACCGGTCACTGGAGAGTTTGCTGGATATGACGTGATTGGTGCTCCATTACCTCTTCCTGGCGCAAGCGTCATCCAAATGTTGCAAATCATTGAAGAACGAGGGACTCTCAATGAGAGTCGCAATAGCACAGATTTTATTCATGACATTGCGATGTCTTGGAGAATTGCACACCACACGATTCAAACAGAATTTGATGATCCTTCTTTCGTTGATGTTCCAATTGATCACCTTACAAACGCAGAACAAAACAAAGCATTGGCAGAAAAGATCTCTTCTGACCGTTTGTTGTCTGGAGATGAGCTGGTTGCTCATGACTCAGACCCGAATACGACTCATATTACCGTGATAGATGATGAAGGCACCGTCGTATCAATGACAAATACATTGACTGATTTTTTTGGCTCAGGAGACTATACCCAGGGCTTCTTTCTTAACAATCAGATGTCGAGGTTTAGCATAGGTAGTGAGGGGAATAATGAACCGGAACCAGGGAAGCGTTCCATTACGTGGTCTTCTCCGCTTATTTTAGCTGATGAAAAAGGTCCGGTGATGGGGATCGGTAGCCCCGGGGGAGAGCGAATTCCTATTATGCTTACGCAAGTGATTGCTGATTGGGTTGGTGGAGAAGCCGATCTAGAACAAGCAGTAGAAACGGAACGTTTTCATTTGACTGAAGATGAGCTAATTATGGAAGGAGACGTTGACTCCAACCAACGTGAAGCACTTCTTCAAAAAGGTTATCAAGATGTTCGTGAACCTCCGACACCGCTATATTTTGGATCGATCCAAGCATTAGCCATCGACCGAGAAACTGGTGAATTAGAAGGAGCAACCGACCATAGACGTGAAGGTGCTTGGCGTAAGGAGACGACAGAGTAGGTATAAGTAGTTTTGTTTTCGAGTACATCGATCGTTTGCTTGACTCTTTCCAAGCTTAATGACTGAAGAGGTTTCTATGACAAAGAGTAATGATATCAATAAACATCAAAGAATTGCGATATTAGACCAAATGCGTGGAGTTGCATTACTCGCCATTTTTTTAGCCAATATACCTGGTCTTGCTGAGATCAACAAGGAACATCCATCGGCACTTAATGAAGGATTAAATGATGTTCTATCCATCATTTTGACGGATAGCGCAAGGCCATTATTTGCATTTATGTTCGGGATGAGTGTAATGCTCATCTATAACCGATTAAAAGAAAAGGGTATGAATCCCTATCCTATTTTGTTAAGAAGGTTTTTCTTGTTAGCGATTGTCGGTGCTGTACACGGTTATGCAATTTGGGCAGGGGACATTTTATTAATGTATGCAATGGCAGGATTTGTTCTGCTGTTATTTACAACGTTGCCTGCAAGAGGCTTGTTGTTCGCTGCGTTAATCCTCTGGTTAGGGTATACAGTTGGAGTTGAAGTCATTAGCTACTTCTTCTCTGGTGAGCTTTCCCTTGAAGAAGGTTTGAAAAGCGTTCTTGTTAGTTCTGAAGAACCGTTTAAAGGGACGGAATATCTCATTATAGAGTTTGCTTCGATGGTCGAGCATTTAGGTTACTTCCTTTTTGGGATGTTTGCCTTTTATAAGGGAATATTCACCGCTATCTCAAATCGTAGAAAACAAATGTGGGTACTCACTTTCCTCAGTCTAGCGATCGGTTTAGCTGGAAAGACGGTGCTTTATTATAATGAATCAATTCAAGTGTTAAATGGATTTTTCCCATTCGTTGTGACGATTGGTATGATCTTGTTCATTGTTTTGTGGGGGACGAGTGAGACAGCAATGTCGAAAGCACTTATTCCTTTCAATTCAATTGGGAAGATGGCGTTTACGAACTATCTCTTGCAATCGCTCGTGTTCGTTTGCTTATTCCGGGGAAGCGGAAGAACGTTTTTTGAAGACGTAGGAATCTGGACAGAACCGAGTTACATTTTTGCGCTTAGTATTGGTATCCTTCTATTCATTAGCCAGATGCTATTTAGTTACTTGTGGCTCAAACCGTTTCGCTACGGACCATTTGAGTGGTTGTGGAGAATGGGTACGTACTGGTCATTTGTTTCGATTAAGAAGAAAAAGTGATGTAATGAAAAATTAACCGTGACTTTCTATCGTGAGTGGTAGTTCATGAAAAAGGCACTTCTGCATAACTCGCAGAAGTGCCTTTTTGGTCTATTCACTTTCACTCTCTAAAGCGATGGGGGACTGTCCCCAGTTAGTTTTCGATGATGGAGGCGTTTCTAAAGGAATGGTGCTCGCTTACGAATTGTTCAAATCCTTCGATGTGGTCACCTACACCTAGAATATAGTACGGGTGAACGTAATCGATTCGTGGAACTTCTTCAGCGAGGATCGCTTGTACTTCTTGGTACATGCTTTCACGTACAGCGTCGTCACTTTCTTTACGTGCATCAATTAACAATTCATCCACTTCATCATTGCTGTACCACATACGGTTACCCGCTGCACCGATGTTATCAGAGTGGAACTGGCGGTAAATGGCGTCATTAGGATCCCCTAAGTTGTTCGACCATCCGAGTAAGAAGAGATCGTGGTTACCTTCTGTCGTCTCGGTAATAAGCGTCGTCCATTCTAGTTGTTGAATTTCAAGATTAATGCCGATTTCAGCCACTTGATCTTGAACATGCTGGGCGACTTGAACTGCCACCGAATCACTTTCTTCTAACCAGATCGACGTTGTAAATCCATCTTCAAGCCCTGCTTCGGCAAGAAGTTCTCTGGCTCGTTCAATGTCGTATTCAGGAAAGTCAGAATCAGGATTATAACCGAAGATATAATCGCTAATTGGGCCGGTTGCTTTTGAGCCATACTCACCATAGAAGCCGGTGACGAGTGTATCACGGTCAATCGCATGGGCGAATGCTTGGCGTACTCGTTCGTCATCCAACGGCTCAACATCCAAGTTAAAGCCAATATAGTTGGAACGCATGCTTTCAACAGCTACTAGATTAGCACCGTCCATCGCGTCAATTTGTCCAGTGTTAACAGGCTCGATGTCGTCAATAATGTCTACTTCACCTGTGTCGAGCATTGCAATACGTGTCGATTGTTCAGGAACGATTAAATACGTTAACGCATCAAAATCTACAGCATCTCCCCAATAGTCTTCATTCTTCTCAAAGTTAATGCTTTCTCCTTGAGTCCAAGAGTCGAATACAAATGGGCCGGTACCGACAGGATCAAGGTCTAAGTTGTGGTCTCCGTTTTCAGCGTCTTCTATTGCTTTCGGGCTAATGATGGCTCCGCCAAAGTGTGATAAGTTGTTCGGTAGTGATTGAAAAGGTTCCTCAGTAATAAAGTGCACCGTATAATCATCGATGACTTCGACTTCGTCAATTACATTGAATTGAGCGAACATCGGAGAGGCAATTTCAGGATCGAGAACTCGGTCGAAATTGGTTTTAACCGCTTCAGCGTTGAATGGCTCATCGTCATGGAACGAAATACCTTCTTTGAGTTTGAACTCCCACGTCAAATCATCTAATTGTTCATAACTTTCAGCGAGTAAAGGTTGTAACTCCATATTCTCATCAGGTGCGACAAGTGTTTCAAAAACATGGAACTTAATTGAACCAGACATTCGCTCACTCGCCCCTTGTGGGTTTAAGTCAGGAATATCTGCCGTGATTGCCATCGTGATCGTCTCGTCTGACGAATCGCTAGTTGTTGAAGGATCGGTCGCATTTGTGCTGTCCCCTGGATCAGATGAGCATGCTGCAAGTGCAATTGCAGAAAAGATAGGTAAAAAGATCATCTGCTTTTTCATGTTGTTTTGTCCCCTTTATGTAATGATTAATGATTCAAGATCTCGTGGGTAATAGGTTAGTTGTTCCATTCCGTCTTTGGTCACGACAATCGTATCGGAATGACGAAACCCACCAAGTCCTTCTACGAATAGACCCGGTTCAACGGAAAAAACCATTCCAGCTTCAAGCGTCGTATCGTCTCCTAAGTCGAAGAACGGAGCTTCGTGCGTATGAACAAGTCCAAGTGCATGACCCGTATGATGAAGCGTTAAATGATGTACGCCTTCTTCTTTGAAATAAGCTTGCACAGCAGCATCCACAGAAGAAGCTTTTGCACCAGGCTTAATATGTTCAAATGCAATGTCTTGGGCGGTCTTTATGTGATGAAAATACTTCTCTTGTTCTTTACTTACTTCTTCGATAAACATCGTTCGCTCTAGTTCGCTAATATAGCCGTACACGTGAGCAGCTGCTTGAGAAACGACATTATATCCTGTTTCAAGTCGTAAGTTTTGCGTTTGTGAGTGTGGAAATGCAGAGTGTGGTCCAATCTGTCCTCGGTAAAAGGCATGAGCAGGTGATCCGTTAGGGATGTAATCTGGGCCGAGTGTCTCAACCATGGCGATGGTTGCTTCAGATGTTGCCTTCGTTTCAATCTCAATCTCTGAACGACCTACCTTTGAATAGTTAACGAGAAGCTCATGTGCATAGTTGGCCCAACGTACAGACGTTTTAATAAGTGCCAGTTCGTTTTCAGACTTTACCATTCTCATCGATTCAATGAGTCCGTAGATCGACGTATACTGATTAACGAGAATATCACTTAGCTTCGGTCCCCGATAACCTTTTGGAGAGGAATACCCGTCTCCATCGATTCCAACATGAATGTTAGCCATGCCAATCGAGGTTAAATAGTCTTTTAAAATATTCATTGGATGCTGGATTCCTGGATACTCAGGATAATCGTGAAGATGGTCAACATGCGCATAAGCTTCGGCATGTCCCTTCTCCATAAGTGGTACGAAGAGGTGACTCTCTCCTTGAGGATCAAAAATGAGTGCAATTGGTCGTTCTGATGGCCTGAAATGAAACGCTGTTAAATAAAATATATCAATCGATGCGTATACAATGGCACCATCTATTCCTTCTTTTCTGAATTTTTCTTTGAAGGATTGTTGACGTGCCAAGATCTCTGTCTTTGGTATTTGTAAAACCATGTGATCTCCTCTGATTAAAAATTTTAGCAATTCAGTGTTTAATCTATCCTAACAAACCTTGTACAAAATAATGATACTCTTTACTATGAGGTTGATACGTATTACGTATGGAAAGAAGGATTAAAGATGGAACTGCGTCATTTGCGTTACTTTATTGCTGTCGCTGAAGAGCTGCACTTTGGTAATGCTGCACAACGTTTGAACATTTCACAACCGCCATTAAGTGCGCAAATCAAAGAGCTTGAACAGAACTTAAATGTCCAATTATTGGAACGAACGAATCGTTCTGTTGCCTTAACGGAAGCGGGTGAGTATTTGTATGAGCTCTCCGTACAGATGCTTGCTCGTCTTGAGAAGGAGACTGCAATTTTACAAGAAATTGACCGAGGCGAACGAGGGAAAATAGCGATTGGTTTTGGAGGTTCGGTTGTTTTTCAAATTTTGCCACGGGTCTTAACGTTAATAAAAAAGCAATACCCGAAGCTCGAGATTCACGTGTCACAATTAACGACAAAGCAGCAAATACAAGCGTTATTAACGGGAGACATTGATTTAGCGTTACTTGTACCGCCTGTAGGTGAAAAAGAGCTATCTACCCATCCGTTTTATGAAGAGAAGTTTATCGTCTGCTTACCTAAAAGTCATCCACTAGCCTCGTCGACTGGACCAATCGCTATGGAAGATGTATCTAATGAGCCTTTAATCATTAGTCCAAGAGAAGCGGGGGAAGGGTACTTTGAAGCGGTGCGATCTTTATATGTCAAATCGAATACGGTGATGAATATTGCACAATACTCAACTGAACAGCAAACGATGGTTTCTCTTGTCGCCGCGGAGTTCGGCATTTCGTTTGTACCCGAATCAACATCACATATCCAACATCATAACGTTGTGTATAAAGAAATTGACGTTACCCACTATAAAGAAACCGTCCTAACATGGCATAAACATACGCAAACACCTCTCGTTCACGGAGTTGTTGAGTTGCTAAAAACATTCAAAGTTTAATTAACTTGGGCATGTTTCGTAACTGTCGTTTCGTGGAAAACAAGTATTAAGAGGTGATTTGAATGAAAAATCGTAAACAAAACGATCCTATTCAATTCCAGAAAAATCGTCCTAAAGAAAGCGATGTTGAAGATAGCGAGTTTGAAGACCCTGTTCCGGTAGATGAAGTGTACCGTGAAGAGAAAGATCAAAAGAACAAAAAAGCATCAAAGTCATCTTCACGAACCGATCAATAGATTGGTAATCTTGAATCGTATACGGTGTAAGAAAGGCACTAGTGTGCCTTTCTTTTTTATGCAATCAGTTTGTACACGGCAAACGGTTGTGTTTTAATAAAGTTAGAAAAGTTCATATCTTTCACTAGGGGAGCCAACTGTAGGCTGAGAAAAGCAAAGCTTTGACCCTTAGAACCTGATCTGGTTGATCCCAGCGTAGGGAAGTGAGTTGTTTTTACATAACCCGTTTACGTAAACCCACTTCTTTCTTACGACAAGAAGTGGATTTTTTTATTATTTAATAAGGGAGTAATGAAAAATGCAAAAGATTTCAGTAGGGCTTGAATGGTTCATGAACCCAGATCACATTCCGTTAATGATTGGAATGGAAAAAGGATGGTTTGCGAACGAAGGCATTGAGGTGACGATGATTGAACCAGAAGATCATTTCGATGCGATTGATGAAATTAAAGCAGGTAAGATGGATATTGCAATTACAGAACCATTACATCTTGTCGAAGACCGTGCAGCTGGCGAACCGGTGGTAGGTTTTGCACGATTTCTACATACCAATGGCGGTGTGATGTATAACAAAGCAAAAGGGATTAATCGCCCAGTCGAGCTGATTGGAAAGAGAATTCAATACCCAGGTGCACCAGGGTTAGGTGGGCTTGCGATTGTTAAAACGATGGTTGAACACGACGGCGGATCGTGTGAGTTGGAACAGTTTAAGCCCGTGAATAACGGCTTTTACCATACGGATGCATTAGCAGAAGATAAGGCTGATGCTGCAACCTTAGTTTTTAGAAACTTTGAAGTGGCAGAAGCGAAGCATCGAGGACTGGATGTAGATTATTTTGCTTTAAAGGACTTTGGAGTTCCTGACTTTTGCCAGCTTATCTTTATTACATCCCCAGAGGTGTTCGAACGACAAAAACATGTGCTCGCGTCATTTATGAAAGTAATTAGAAAGTCAATTGATTATCTTTATGAGAACTCAGATGAAGCGAAAACCATTTATTATGCATTCACACAAGCTGATGAAAGCGATCCACTTAACCAGTCAATTATGAACGCAACCCTTCCGTGTTTTACGTACGACTTTTCGATGACAGAAGCGTATTATGATGATTTGCAAACGTGGTTGAAGAAGTCAGGAAAGATTGGTCAAGTGATTGAGCCTACCAACTATTGGACAAATGAGCTGATTCATACTGTACATTCAGTTACAAACCGTTAGTTGATGGCAAAAAATCAGCACAACCCACAGGGTTGTGCTCATTTGATTTTAACTTTGTAATGTTATTGATCTTCGTCTAGATCATCTAGTGAATCTTCAAGTTCTTGTTCTAGGTGCTCATCTTGATCTCGGTCTTCAATTTCAACGTCTTCTGGTAGTACATCTTCAAGTTTGAAGAAAGCTTCATCATAGTCAATGCTCTCTTCAAATTCCAATACGTCTAATCCGATGCGGAACGGATTGTCTTCATGTTCATTATCCATCTTCACAATTTCGTACGTCTCCTGTTCAATCCAATAATGGCGAACTTCGACGTCATCGCTAAATGTAATGTGATAACTCATGAAACCATTCACTTCTTCTTCACCGACTAGTTCTACTTCATATTCTTCAAGAAATTGCTCAAATTGATTTGCCATTGGATTTACGTCTGCAGGGTCCTCTTCAATCTCAAATTGTTCAACGCGGTAAGCGACGTCATCACCTTCTGTGTAGAACAACGTATGTTCACTGTCTCCAGCTGTATATTCAGTCGGTTCTCCGTCGACAATTGTTTCATTTCGAGTGCTAACGGTTCCGTCTTCATGACTGTAGGAGTACTCAATGAATTCCCGTTCTTCAGCTTCACCGTCTTCTTCTTCGGGAATGTCTTCATCGACACTTGCGTCAATCCCCATCGTCATAACTGAGTGCATGGAAAAACTTTGACGCTCTTCTTCTGCAGCAATTGCGGCTTTGATAATTTCTTCTGCTGTTTGGTGATGATCCGAACTGTCTTCTGGTTCATCTGCGTCTGCGACTTCTTCATCGCTCTCAGTAATCGGATCGTCTAGTTGCTCGTCGTTAGTTCCTTCGTCTGTCGCACATGCCGCGAGAATCATCGCAGCACTCGTCATTCCAACTAGTGGATACATTTTCTTCAAGCTGACCGCTCCCTTTTCTCTTTATCTATTACTTTGTATATGTACCCGGAAATTGCGAAGAACAATCTATATTTTGGTAATTATAGATCTTAAAGACCTAAGTGGTTCTTCCTTCGTTTTAATAATGCTTGAGAAATGATTGCGAGTACGGGCAGTTCAATGAGTGGACCAATAATCAGTGCAAGAGCAATGAGGGGCTGCTCTGGAAATGCGGCTAACACAATCGCAAGTGCCACTGGAGAGTTTCTTGCAATGATCGTCAAGTTTAAACTTGCGGTGTCCTCGTAGCGAAAACGAAGGATCTTCCCAGTAAGTAAGGAAATAAAAAAGTTAATCAGAAAGAACAGCAACAGCGGAAGAAGCAATAACCATAGTACTTCCAAGTTGTTCATTAAATAGGTGCCTTGTGAAGCGAACATTGCTACAATCGCCAAGCATAGAAAGACGAGTTGAGCAGTGCTAAAGAAAGGTAGGATTTTTGATTGTAAGAGATTGGTTTTGTTACGAAAGATGAACCGCGTAAATATAGCTAGAATGAATGGAAGAAACAGGACGAAAAATACACTTTCAAATAATGTCGGTAGGTGTACCATTTCCATCGTGCCAGCAAAGATCACTAAATAAAGTGGCAATAAGATGACTTGCAGTAGGAGGTTAATGGGTAACACAGATGTAGACAACTGCACGTTACCTTTTGCAATCGATGTGAAAATGAGATACCAGTCTGTACATGGTGTGACGAGTAACAAAATAAACCCTAGCCAAAGAGCAGGATGATCTGCTAAAAATAACGCACCTAACGACCAGGCAAGAATAGGTGTCCATACGAAATTAAGAAACACACTTGATCCTAAAAACTTTCGGTGTTGAAAAGCACTCAGAAATCCTTTAATTGGAAGGGATAAGAACAGCCCATAAAGCATGGCAATCAAAAGAGGCAAGATGAACAGTTCTGCATGACGTTCGACCATCGCAATTTGACCGAGCAGTAGTCCAAGACCGATTGCAAGTATGATGAGAAGTGATTGGTATTTTTCAATAACATTCATAACGAAGACCCGCCTTAAAAATGAGTTCTACATTTACTATAACAAGCTGTCATGAGTCGTAACTACAAATAAATAGGTGTCATAATAGTAAAATAGATAATTTTACATGAAATTCGATAAAAAACCACGTTTTAGTTTCGGGGAATCTAGTAGGGGTTCATAGGACACAGAAATTTCCTTTTCCTATGAATTTCGATTCACGAAATATGCAAATGCCAAAAGAGAGACTGAAGAAAAAGTCATAAATATACAGAAATAAAAAAACTGTAGTTGTAGTTAGAAGATAATCAGTCTTTTGGATGTATAAAAACCCCTACGTAATAATGAATATACATGATACAATTATTAACGGTTGGTAACCATTTTTAGCTCCTCCATACATTTTCTGTATGGGGGATTTTTTATATCCTTGGATAAGTCAGTTACTAGAGATCAAAAGTAACGTAATCGTGAAGCGAATTATTATAAGAATCGGTTATAACTGTTTTTAATAAGACACTGCAATTGTTAGGTTTTATATGTTAATATATAATATGGAAATCGGAGGTGGACCTTTCCATATAAGTTCATGATTTACATATGTTTAGTTTCTTCCTTAGGTATACACATATAAGATTAACAGTTGTTCGATGTTTCGGGAGTCGAAGTGATTGCATGCATAGGATGTATTCAGATTCTAAATAGATACTATTAACAATTTCTGGATGCAAGGTGCAAGATACACCATTAGTACATAGGATTGTACACTTGTGAATGTCTATGAATAGGGGGAGTTACGGGGCTAAGCATGTTGTAAGCAGGGGGCTTAACAACAGAGATTAACGAGGCGGGTCGATCGTGACCGGTCAATTTGTTATGAAAACAAAAAGGAGTCAACGGCTATGGCAGATGAGAAAAAACCTTCAGGTCTTACCCGAAGAGAGTTTATTAAGAACGGTAGCTTTGCAGTCGGTGGATTAATTGGTGGTGGTTTGATTGGCGGGATGCTATTCAACAGCTCTTCAGATACGTCAACATCAACGAGCAATGGAGACCATAACCACGGGAATGGCAGCAATGATTACATGGAAGCGCGTATGTTCTTTAAGCGCCAAGAAGATTTTCGTGTATTAAGCGCAGCAGTCGAGCGAATCTTCCCAGAAGACGAAGTAGGACCAGGGGCAATTGCACTTTCTGTACCTTACTTTATTGATCGTCAACTCGCAGGATCATGGGGATTTAACGCACGTGAGTATATGGACGGTCCGTTTGAAGAAGGTGAAGATACTCAGGGAACGCAGTCGGCGTTACTACGTCGTGATGCATTCTTACAAGGTGTACGCCTTATTCAAAAAGAAGCAAAAGCGAGTCATGATGGTGAAAACTACTTCGACCTTACTGAAGAACAACAAGATGCAATCTTAGAGAAGTTCGAAGCTGGTGACGTTGAAATGAACGGCATGTCTTCATCACAGTTCTTTAGCTTACTACGTGTGGCAACACTTCGTGGTGTGTACTCAGATCCAGTATACGGTGGAAACAAAAATATGGACGGCTGGAGAATGAAGAAGTACCCAGGTGGCCAAATGGCATATATGGACATTATTGAAGACGAAGAATTCCACGATATGGAACCAATTAGCTTACACGAACATCACAACTAAAAAAGGATTGAATAACTTATGGCAATTGAATTACCGAAAAAGCAAGCCGTTGTCGTCGGTGTCGGTTGGGCAGGCGGGATTGTTGCAGCTGAACTTGCAAAAGCAGGTATTGAAGTACTCGGACTAGAACGCGGTGCGGATCGAACTCCTGCAGACTTCATCATGCAAAAAGACGAAATGAAATATGCATTAGATCATGATTTAATGCAAGATCTTTCAAAGGAAACCGTTAGTTTCCGTAATGATAAAGATATGACTGCACTTCCAATGCGTCAAACAGGTTCATTCGTACTTGGTACTGACCTTGGTGGAGCAGGAATCCACTGGAACGGTCAAGCTCCTCGTTTCTTCCCTTATGACTTCGAAATCCGTACACATACGATTGATCGTTACGGTGAAGACAAAATTGAAGAAGGCATTACGTTACAAGACTGGGGCATTACATACGATGAGCTCGAGCCTTATTATACAAAGTGGGAAAAAACAGCTGGAATCTCTGGTGAGCAAAATGAAATGACGCCTTGGATGTCAGAAGAGTATCCAACGCCGCCAATGAAAGAAACACCAGCAATTCGTCTATTCAAAGATGCTTCAGCTGAATTGGGGTTACACCCACATCAACGTCCATCTGCAAACCTTTCAGAGAATTATACGAACCCTGACGGTAAAACGATTTACCAATGTCAGTTCTGTTCATTCTGTGAGCGTTTCGGTTGTGACTATCAAGCAAAGTCAGACCCATTAATTACTGTAATTCCTACAGCGGTTGATACGGGCAACTTCGAGATCAAAACCCATGCGAACGTCCGTGAAGTTGCGCATGAAGACGGTAAAGCAGTCGGCGTTTATTATATTGATGGTAATGATGGACAACAGTATTATCAACCAGCAGATATGGTCATTCTTACGACGTACGTGTTAAACAACACTCGTCTTATGCTCCAATCAGGGATCGGTCAGCCATATGATCCAGAAACAGAAGAAGGTGTTGTAGGAAAGCACTACTGCTACCAAATCATGTCTGGTGCTCAAGGAATGTTTGAAGACAAGCAGTTCAACTTGTACGCTGGTGCGGGAGCTCTCGGTGGTGGAGTGGAAGATTATAATGGAGATAACTTTGACCATAGTGATCTTGACTTTATCCACGGTGGCGTATTGTCTCTCAACCAAACAGGAATTCGTCCAATTGAAACGAACCCAGTACCACCAGACACGAAGTCTTGGGGAAGTGAGTTCAAGAAAGCATCGACTCACTATTTCTACCGTACATTATCAATCGGAAGTCAAGGAGCGAGTATGCCGTATCGCTACAACTATTTAGACCTTGATCCAACGTATACAGATGAGAATGGCGATCCACTACTTCGTATGACATATAACTTTACAGATCAAGATCGTAAGCTTGCTGCACACCAAGCGGAGCGTTCTGAAGAAATCATGAAGCAAATGGGTGCAGATATCGTTACACAAACGAACCAAGCAACAGGCGATTACAACATCGTTCCATATCAAACGACACATAACACAGGTGGAACGATCATGGGTGCTTCAAGTGAAACATCTGTTGTAAACAACTACTCTCAAGTATGGGATTGTGAAAACCTCTTCGTAGTTGGTGCTTCTACATTTACACACAACGGTGGAAACAACCCAACACCGACAGTTGGTGCTTTAGCGTATCGAGCAGCTGAAGGAATGCTTGAGTACTTTGAAAACCCTGGTATCCTCGTTGAAGACGAAGATTAATTGATTTAAAGGAGGGGAAATGAAATGAGTCCACTTAACATTGGAATTCCTAGTCTTATTCTAATTCTTTTATTGGCATTGCTTATTTTTGGACCCAAGAAATTGCCAGAGATTGGCGGCGCGTTTGGGAAAACCATTTCTGAATTCAAAAAGTCGACAAGCAAGCTCATGGATGATGACGTTGATCCTAAAGAGACACAAAAAATTGCTGCAGATGAGCAAACTGATTCTAAAGCTTAAACGTTTGTTTGGTTAAAATCGTTTAATAAATGAACGTTACAGGAAGATTGTGCGGGTAGAGTAGAAACGTAAGTGTTCGCTTTACTCCGTGCAGTCTTTTTTTGTTTTATTAGCTGGTTTTTATGAATGGTTGCTTGTCAGTAAAGATACGAGCTTTGATGTGGTATCATGTGTTGGTAGTTAATCGAGTTGTACGATTATTTGCTTTTATGTAGTATTCCTAATGGTTTCTTTAGTGAATCTATAAGAAATCTAATTGCATTCATAAAGAATGAAGTAATCCAACTCTATAAAAACGACAAATCATAGAAATGATTAAAATACCCCACACTAAAGGAAGACTCCGATCTTTTTTCGAACGGATTCTGCCACCGTTTAGACGGGAAATACCTCTTTCTATGCAATACATAAGACGTTTTCGTGAGCGATTGTCATACTAAGAAGTTTAAAGGAGAACGATGTGGATGGCACTTACACTCAAAGGCTCAGGCAAAATAATCGGCAATAAAGAGCTGCTTCCTCCAATTGATTTGACTGTCCAGAATGGTGAAGTTGCAGCAATTCAAGCTGATATTGAACATATGGACGCTTTTTTGTCCCTTTTCGAACAGGATAAAAGCTACCTTGCGAATGAAATTATGTATGACGGGAACGCGGTTGCTGGACAGAATGAGTTGTTTATCTATTCTCCAGATATGGGAGAATACCCTCGTCTAACACCAGAGAAAATGGTGCGCTTTTGGGGGCAATTGTATAACGTTGACTTTGATACCTCAAAAATCTTAACGTTAACCGAACTCACTCACGTAAGAACGAAGAAAATTAAGCTACTCACGTATTATGAACAAAAAAGGCTACAGTTTGCTCGAAGCCTCATTCAAAAAACGAGGATCTACGTATTTAAAGAGCCAACATACCAGTTGGATTTGCAATCCAAAAAGGTATTTAACCATGTTTTGGAAGAAATTAAGAAGATGCATGGTGTTGTCATTTTACTAACCTCATCATTAGAAGAAGGCATTCGCTTAGGATCAAAAGTCTACAGATTGAATGACCGGGGAATGCAAGAAGTTGAACTTGATGAGGAAATCATCGAACAAGAAGAAGTAAGAGACGAGATCCCGAACGATGAAGAACTGTTTCAACAACGATTTGAAAAGATTTCAGCGAAGACTGAAGACAAGTACATTCTCTTTGATCCTCTAGAAATTGATTACATTGAAACGAGAGAACGTCAGACCGTTTTACACGTTAATAATGAAGAATTCTATTCAACCGTTACAATGAAAGATCTAGAGACTAAGCTTTTACCGTATGGTTTTTATCGTTGCCACCGGTCGTACTTAGTAAATTTGCAACGAGTAAGGGAAGTCATCGTATGGAGTAAGAACAGTTATAGTCTCACGCTCGATAATCGAAATGAACAAGTCGTACCGTTATCGAAATCGAAGTACGGAGAGTTAAAGGCGTTACTAAATTGGTAAAAAGATGAGGGAAGCGCATGGATTTTAGACGAATTCGGATATTAATTCAGCGAGAATTTGAAGATATAATTTGGAATGGCCAAATCATGATTGTGCTGTTTAGTGCACTCATTATGGTTTCAACGGTGTATATATTGAATCAATTCGGCTTTAATGTAGACCAATACGAAATTGTTTTCTTTAATGCAATTCCTTCTGTTTTAGGGTTTATATCAGCATTTGTCGTCATGTACATTCAAGGGAACATCCTCGTTGAGGAACGGGAGCATCGGACGTTAAAGGTGTTGCAATTATATAAAGTGAGCCGAACTGAGCTCTTAGTCGCGAAGTCGACGATTACACTCGTGATTGCGACGGGACTATTAATTGTTGCGATGATTGTTTTCCGTTATGAGGTCTTACATGTAGTCGGTGGGTTATTGTTTTCCTTACCGCTGTTGATGATGTTTCTTTTTTTAGGTACATTTCTTGCGGAGTACTCCAAGAACACAATTGAAGTGAGTCTGTATGGGTGGCCGATTATAATTGTTTATTTTATGCTAGAAGGCGTCGTGAATTCGAATTTAAATACGATCTTAATTACAGTGTTTCCGAACTTTCATGTAGCTCGGGGCTTCGACTATATTCTGCGTGATGATTGGACAACAGCCAGCCTATATATGGTTGTACCAATTTTATGGGCCGTTTTGTTCTATTTGTTACTCAAAAAGAAGTGGAATGCCTCTGATCAACAGAATATGTAGTGAAAATGGTTGCTCATATGCCTCCGTTTAACCCGAATCTCCCTCCTTTCATGCACAATGTACTGCTAATACTCGTTTAATCGAGGATACTAAAGGCAGACATCGACGAAAGGAGTTTTTTTAATGGTACTTGAACAAATTCAAGAAACGTATTTCTCGCTGTTGCCATTTCTTGAAGGAAACGTACTTTTGCAATTGATCTTTATTTTTGTTTTATCTCTCATTCCATTTTTTGAATCATACGGGGCGATTCCATTTGGACTGATGTTAGGCTTTCCAACGATCCCGGTGATGATCGTAGCGATCATTGGAAACTGGGTTTCTGTTATGGCATTTATTTGGGGAATCGATAAACTCCGTTCAAAAATAAAAAGTAAAAAGAAGAAAAAAGAAAAAGAACCGAGTAAACGAGCGATTCGTGCGAAACACTATTTTGAGAAATACGGAGTTCCAGGTGTGGCATTAGCCGGCATTCTAATCGCATTTCATCTTGCTGCTGGAATTGCACTTGCAGCAGGAGCGAACCGAGCGTACGTTAGTCTTTGGATGACAATTGGAATTGTACTTTGGGCAGTGATCATTGGCGTGCTATTTATTTCAGGGATTACGGTGATTTCATAACGTTATGCGTTTCATATTTTCTTAGTTCATTCAATTACGGAGGGTTCTTCAATGTCTAAAGCGAAACGGTTTACAGAAAAGGAAGTTCAAAATTATCAATACGGTCTAACGATGGTTATTGTCGACAACGTCACGGGCGTCCATTATCTGCAAACGTGGCAGCCACAAGGGGTCGGACTCACCCCTTTGCTTGATGAAAACGGAGAAGTGTTTATTGAGAAACCGTAAACCACAAAGTAACGTTGACGACACGGAAAGCTTTAGCGTACATCCTGCTTAGGATTTACGCTTTTTCGTCATACGTCAAATAAACGCGTGTTACAATAATCTTAAGTCGTAGTGCGAATTGAGGGAATGTGGTGCCTTATGCAAACATGAAGGATGTTCAGCTTTATTATGAGGTATATGGAGAAGGGGAGCCGATTATTTTCACACACGGTGCGTCATGGGATCATCAACAATGGAGACCACAAGTTGGGCATTTATCACAATGGTATAAGGTGATCGTCTGGGATGTTCGAGGGCATGGCAAATCATCTTTGCCTGCTGGGAAAGTAGATTCCGAAGATTTGGTCAAAGACCTTGTTGACCTTATTGAATATTTAGATATCGGTCGAGTTCATCTCTGTGGATTATCAATGGGTGGACATATTTCTTTGCAAGCAGCCATTCATAATCCTGAACGTGTAAAGTCCTTAATTCTTATTGGAACACCTTATACGAATACATACAATTGGTATGAAAAACTGTTCGTCCCCATCAATCGCTTTTCTAGCCGGTTTATTCCGATGAGTTTGTTAGCTAGAATTCAAGCTCGTACATTATCCACGTTTAATAAAGACAATAAAGTTTACATTCAAAGTGTTGTGTCAGCGATGTCATTAAACGATTGGGTTCGCTTATGGGCAGCAATCTCAAGAATGGAAAGTGGCGATCAATTAGCAGAAGTAAAGTGTCCGACTCTGATCTTACAAGGAGATCATGATCATATGATTAAACGGCAACAAGCCGATTTAGCACATCAATTAGCAAACGCTAGGCTCATTACGATTAAGGATGCACATCATGCTACGAACTTAGATAATGCTACTGACGTGAATGAAGCAATTATCATGCACCTTAAAAGCCGCGAATGGACTACAAAAGTTGAGGATGATTCAATCTCAGAAGAGTAATGTACGAAGGTCAGTGTTACAAAAAGCGTGATTTAGTGTGTTTGTCTTCTGGGAAACGTCCTTGTTTGCATGATCAACCTAATACAATTAGATTGAAGGAACAATCTTGAACGTCGCTTCGATCCTTTTAACTAAAAGTTTACTTATATATTTTTTTAAACTTGTACTGTTTCATTGGATTGGTAAACGATCGTAACAGAGGGAGTGTGAAAATGAAACGTGGGTTGATTCATCACATTGAAATTTATGTCTCTAATTTAGAGATGTCTACGATGTTTTGGGAGTCATTGTTAGAAAGTCTGGGTTATTTCAAGGATCAACAGTGGGAGTTAGGTGTAAGTTGGAAGCTTGGTGACACGTACCTCGTTTTTGTGCAAACAGAAGAGCGTTATTTGGATGTAGCGTATCATCGTAAACGAACAGGGTTGAATCACTTAGCCTTTTATGCAGACTCCAAAGAGCATGTCGATCAGCTAACACTACAATTAAAAGATCAAGGAGTCACGGTGTTATATGAAGAGCACCACCCATATGCCGGTGGAGAGAGTCATTATGCGGTGTATTTTGAAGATCCTGATCGAATTAAAGTTGAAATTGTAGCGCCTTTGTAATCAAAATTCGGATGTAAAGTATCATCAGTATTTGGAAGTTCAAAAAAAGAATCTGAGGTGTCTTGATGAAGATTTCATGGATCTTTTGGTGGATTGTTACTGGTTTTTGGATCGTTGCCTTTGCCATTGGAAGTTACTTTTTGGCACAAAGAGAAGTCGATGGTACAGGAGCTGTGCAGACACCGGAGATTATCTTGCTCAATATTCTCGTTTTCGCATCCATCTTTATTTTACCGTTGCTTATTCAAATCGGTTGGTTAATGGTTATGGTTGTGTTAAAGAAAAAGAAGAAGGGTGCAGACGTTCAAACGTAAAGATCTTCTTTTTTTCTGTTAGATCGTATTCGGATGTTACAACTCCATTAAAGTCTAAAATTTCAAATTACAATATGGTAAAATGACCTAGTTACGTAAATGTGAGAATTCCAATTTAATTGATGGTGGGTTGAACATATGAAGGTGAATCGAAAAGATCTTAGGAAAATGCTGTATGTTCTCATTGGTATTGTTATATTCCTCAATTACTTCAACTATTGGACATCCGTTGAAATGCTTAGCTTTATCATCGCAGTAGTAGGGTTTTATTTTGCTCAACCATTATTCCAAATGAATAGTGGACTTGGGTGTTACCGACAAGTTATATCATGACTAACGTGGAGGCGTGTTATGGTTTCTAGAGTAGGCGTTGCAACAGTTAGTTGGCTTGCTGCCATCGGATTGATTTTAGTGATTGCATCAGAACAACTTGGTCCAAATGGTGTATCGTATACCAATCCTTTGCATCTTATTCAAACGCTTGGCTTTATTAGTGTAGTCTTTGTTATTCCTGTGATCTTGGCGTTTTTTCATAACCTTGCCATTCGGATCATTTCGGGTGTCTATCAGTTGTTTTTAGTATTCGTCTACTTATTCGTTGTACTTTCAATGGTCATCGCAACGGATGGAATTCTTCTGATGATGGTCTCGATTGTTTGTACGCTTATTTGTTTAGCGAGCGCAATTGTCACGTTTGCTGTTCAAAAGGGCCGTTCAAAGCGTATTGGATCGATGGCACTACCCGCATAAGATGATAAAGAAGTTCCTTTTCTAAGTCTTAAGAAAAGGAACTTCTTTATTTTTAAAAAATTCTAGCAAATCATTTTAACTACCTATACCTTTTTCTTAGAGAGGGGATGGGAATCTTGAACTATACCGTAGAAGAAATTCCAGCATCGAGATTTGCTTATGATCGACATATTGGGGAGTACGGTTCTTTGCAGCAAGTGGAGCTGATGGAGTCATTTAAAGTGTGGGTGGAAAAAATGAATTTACGGACAGCTGTGTACGGAATTCCACAAGACAACCCGAGTAGTACAGCGAAAGAAAAGTGCCGATACGATGTAGGGATAATGATTAGTGGACAAGAACAGATCATAAAGTCAGCCCAACTCGGAATCTTTAATGGAGGACGTTTTGCGGTTTTTTTAATTGAGCATACAGAAGAACCACTTAAACAATTTTGGAATCGCCTACCTGAGATTGCTCAATCAGGGCAGTTCACGCTCCGAACTGCACCAATAGTGGAGCGTTATAAATGGGAGTACGTTGAGCGACACGTATGTGAACTGTTGTTGCCAATCGAATAGAAAAATATAAAAAACAAGAAGAGGTACGGATGGAATGAAAACAGGAACAATTGCAGTCATAGGGGGATATGGCCAAGTAGGAAGAGTCATTTGTAAGCGACTGATGATGCATCATTCGAATAAAGTGATTGCAGCCGGCAGAAGTTTTAAAAAAGCAAAAGCCTTCTCAGAGGAGGTAGAAAACAAAGTAGTCCCTCAGTTGATCGATGTAATGAGTAATGATCAATACCCAGACTGGTTAAAAGAGGTTGATATCTGTGTCATGTGCATCGAGCAGAAACACCCGAATTTTATCAAGTTTTGTTTTCAACACCACATTCATTACATTGATATCTCTCCATCGTACGAATCGCTATCACAAGTAATGGTATTTGATGAGCTAGCAAAAAAATCCCAGTCTAGCGCAGTCATAGGAGTAGGGCTATCCCCAGGTCTATCGAATCTGTTAGCTAGCCAATTGTCTAATGAAATGGATCAAGTAGAACAGATTGATACGTATTTAATGTTAGGCATTGGTGAAGTTCATGGCCACGATGGTGTGAATTGGTTATTAAATCACATACAAAAAAACTATACTTTGATGGAGAATGGTTTGGAAAAACAAGTAAAGCCATTTAGTGATGGTAAGAGATCTGCATTTCATCATAGTATTGGCAAACGAACGGCATATCGATTTAACCTTGCCGACCAATACATCTTGCAACAGACAGCCGACGTAACGAAGACATCTTCACGTTTTTTCTATGACTCAAAGTTGGCGACGATTGGAGTTGTCGTAGCCAAGAAGCTTGGACTATCCTATTTGTTACGTGTAGCAGTAATAAAACGAGCGTACCGCATGTTTCTTTCGTTATCACTGAAACTGTTTGAGAAGTTACGCATTGGTACGGATTTGTATACCGTTAAAGTAGAGGTGAGCGGCGAGAAACAAGGAAAAGGCGTTCAATATGAAGCGAGTATTACAGGAAATAATAACACGAAGATAACAGGAGAAGTGGCTGCTGTTGTTGTAGATTACCTACAGAGTGGTAAGAAACAAGCAGGGGTGCATTATTTGGAACAAATGATGGAGCTAGATGAAATCTTATTTTTACTCGACGAGCGAGCCAACGTTACATATATGAACCATTCATAATAGAAAGAAAGGTGTGAGAGTATGACATTACCGATCTGTACGTATTGCCAAGCCTCTTTCACGTGGAAACTAATGTATTGGACGGGTCGATCGAAATCAGTGTACAGCGTGTTTAGGTGTGAACACATTAAGTAAGAAGTCTAAGATGTTCATCGTGTTGCCGTATGTTGTTGCGTTTTTCATAATGATTTATCTCGGTTTTTTCACGAGCCTACCTGGTTATTTTAATGGGATATTTATCGTTGCATTTGTCTTTGTTAACCACGTGCTGTTCCAACCGTTTTTATTACACTATACAAAAGAGCAAGATCATAGCTTTTAGTTAAGGGAGGCATTGGATGAATTTTGAAGATTTACAGAAAAGGCGGATACGCCGTGCATTTATTATCGGACACATTTTATCTGTGCTGACAGTGATATCAGGGTGGCTATTGTATCAGTATCATGATAATGCCCTTCTTTTCTCAACGTTAATTTCGTGGTTTATCACGATATTTGTGATGGCTGTGTCATCGTACGCAGGCGCATTTTGGCTTAAGCATTTAACAACTGAAGGGGTCATGAGTGTTTCGCAAGATGAGCTTGAAGGATCTATGAAACCACTACTTGAAAGCTCGCGGGTCATGGCGATGCGAGAAACTCACTGGCGATATGGCATTCATTTTTTTACGGTTAAAGGTAAGCGAATGGCTTATGCGGAAGAAGTGAATGCATCGAATATGATTTTAATTGCGATTCTTAGAATCATCAATTTAAGAATTTGGATGAACATGACGTTTGAGTTCCATCTCTCTGAGGACGACACGTATACGATTGAGAAAAAATTCGGTTTACGCCCTTTTTACTTAAAGGACTCACAGGGAAATGTGATTGCCAAATTTACATACAAGTGGCATGAGTTGATTTTCTTAAAGATTCATTTGAAAGATCCAGATGGTATATATTTAGCACTTTTAAACGGTGGATTCCACGGTGATACGGTTACCTTGCGAGATATCCATGACGAAGACTGGATGAAGATTCGGGTTGGTGGTGTGCCGCAAGAATCATTAGCGTTATTTCCGAACGGGGGACATATCATCGACATTGCCCACGGTTTATCAGAAGATCGCCGTTTGCTCGCATTTGCTTCTTTGGTGGCGATCCATTCGTTTTATAATCTACAAGAATAATAAGGGAGAAAAGGCACAGCGTAGGTAGTTCTCGTTGTGTCTCTTTTTCATGCAATCAAATAAAGTTGGGAAAAAGAGGAAAGATAAGAGAGCGGTTGTGAAGCGGATATTTTTATCTTACAGTTAGTAGGTTAATGAATGGTAGGGTTGAGGTGACTTGTGTGGAAGGAACGATTTTAATTGTTGATGATGACCGAGAGATTTCTGAACTCGTTTCGTATCAGTTGCGTCAAGAAGGTTATTCAGTTCTCATAGCAGGTGATGGGAAAGAGGCATTACAACTAATCATGAAGCATGCTGTCGATTTAATCATTTTGGATGTGATGATGCCTGAAGTGGATGGATTTCAGGTCGCAAAAACGATTCGTGAAAAGAAAATGATCGTGCCGATTATTTTCTTGAGTGCGAAAACGAGTGATTTTGATAAAGTCCAAGGTCTCGTAATCGGAGCGGATGATTACATGACGAAGCCGTATAAGCAGATGGAATTGATCGCGCGAGTAAACGCTCATTTAAGAAGGTACAAAACGTTTCATCAGCAATCGGCTACTGAAGATCATTCTCTTAACTTCGGTGATTTAGAAATCCTTGTTGATGAACATCGTGTTATTGTCGCGGGTGAAGACGTTGTTCTTACCCCGAAAGAGTTCGCGATTCTCGTCTTATTGGCAACGCATCCGAAAAAAGTATTTAGTGCCGAGCACATTTTAAACCGGGTTTGGGGAATTGACGAGGCGTATGGGACGAACACGGTGATGGTACATATTCGAACGTTACGAAAGAAAATTAAGGAACCTGAACGTCGTCATAAACTAATTAAGACGGTATGGGGCGTGGGGTACACATTCAATGGCTAGATATAAAAGCGGATTCCGCTTGAAGATGGTGTATACATTCGGTCTAAGTCTCTTACTATCTGGGCTTAGTACGTATGTGATTTATCGCTTTTTACAAAACTATTATTATGATAATGCGGATTATGGTGGTGTGCTTTTTCGGGTTCGGTTGTTTATGAATATGGTGGGGGATTTGTATTTCTTCTTGCTTTTATTTATCCCAATCGCTATTTTGTTTTTCTTTATTTTGACGAAAAAATACTCGGTTTACTTCTCAAAAATCTCGAGTGGTATTCATGATCTAGCGAATGGAGACTTTACGAAAGAAGTGAACATTCAATCGAACGATGAGTTCGAATCAGTAGCTACCGATATTAATACGGCGAAAAAGCAATTAAAAATTGCGATTGAAAAGGGAGAGTTCCAAGAGTCGAGTAAAGATTACTTGGTCGGGAACTTAGCGCATGACTTACGCACGCCGTTGACGTCATTAATTGGGTATTTAGAAATCGTCATGCAAGATGAGTCACTCACTGAACAACAAAAGCAACACTTCCTCAAAATTGTCCATACAAAGTCTCAACGACTAGAGCGGCTTATTGATGAGTTATTCGAAATGACAAAGTTGAACTACGGAAAAGCACCGTTACGTAAAGAAACGATCGACCTTAGTGAATTACTTCAGCAGTTAACAGAAGAGATGTATCCGATTTTTCAAGCAGAGCATGTTGAAATAAGGCCTAACCTTCCTGCACCATTAATGATTACAGGTGATGGGAGCTTATTAGCAAGGTTATTTGAGAATTTATTATCAAATGCAGCGAAGTATGGCACGGAAGGGTTGTACATCGATGTTGAAGGAGTAATGGTCGATGAAGAGGTCATTGAGGTTCGCGTTACCAATTACGGGAATCAAATCATCCCCGAAGATTTACCTCACGTTTTTGATATGTTCTATACCGGCGATAAAGCAAGGAATCATGAAGCGAGTCAACGTAGTGGGTTAGGCCTTTTTATTGCTCAGAACATTGCAGGACAACATGAAGGAAAAATTGACGTAGAAAGTGATGCGATAAAAACGATCTTTCGAGTTCAATTACCGAGTTCATAATCAAGACATTTAAGAAATCTTTAAGATTCTACCCACGTTTTCGTTAAGAACACTCTTTTATGATCATAGTAGATCGTAATTGAGGGAGTTTTTGAACATGAGAACGTGGGTTTTATATGGCTTTTTTTTAGTAATTACAGTTATTGTGAGCATGATTTTATTTCAAGCAATCACAGACCATGCAGACGTGAACGTCCGTACAGCGTCCCATGAGTTTGATGGACGTGAAATTACGATTGATCCAGACGAGGTGAATCAAGGCAGTCTCGTCTTAGTTAATCAAGAATATCCGATGAATGATGCTTTCACAATAGAAGGTGACCTCGTAACGTTGTTTGAACAACAACAGGTAACAACTTTCTATTCGTTATTAAATGAAAAAATTCAATTGCCTCTTCCAATTGCAGAGAAATTTAACCAAATGGTGAACGACGCACATGAAGATGGTGTAGAGCAGTTTCTGTTAACGAGTGGTTACCGGGACAACGAGGCGCAAGCAAGACAGTATGATGAGAGAGGATCTGATTATGCAATGCCCCCAGGGTTTAGTGAACATAACACGGGGCTAGCGCTCGACATTAGTAGTATAGAGGGGCCGATCGAATCTTCCACGGAAGGAAGATGGGTAGAGGAACATAGTTGGAAGCATGGATTTGTCATCCGCTACCCTAAAGGAAAAGAAGAGGTAACAGGCATTCAATATGAGCCGTGGCATTTACGCTATGTCGGCATCCCTCACAGTGTCATTATGCATGAGAAAGGGTTCGTGCTTGAAGAATATATCGATTTCCTCGAAGAAGAAAAGTCGTTAGTCGTAGAACTTGATTCAGACGAAGCATATGCCATTAACTATTACCCAAAAGAACAGCTCGATCGTGTTGTCATTCCAAACGAGCAACCTTACGAGATATCGGGTACGAATAAAGATGGTATAGTTGTAGTGGTAGAACTGTAAAGTTACTGAAAGTACAATCATGAAGTGTTCTTATAGAGATAATGAAAGTAGAAACAGCATTCCTAGAGTGAATGCAGGAGTGCTGTTCCGAGCGACTTGTTTACCAAGCAGAAATAACTCCAGTTAGAATTGCAAAGATAGCCATTACAATGGTTGTCAGAAACGCCCATTTAAACATGAATCTTTGATGATCGGCGAGTTCTACTTGTGCTAAACCGATTAGTAAAAACGTAGAAGCGGTTAACGGGCTTAAAGGAAAGCCGACAGTCATCTGACCGAGTACGGATGCTTGTGCAATTTCAATAGCGGGTACGCCATACATTTCAGCAGATTGAGCTAAAATGGGCATAACCCCAAAGTAGTAAGCATCCGGATTGAAGACTAAGCTGAGAGGGACGCTGATTAATGCGACTAAAGCAGGCATCGAACCGCCAATGCCATCTGGAACTACACTAACTAGAGCTAGGGCCATGGCGTCAATCATGCCTGTACCGGTAAGAATACCAGTGAATATGCCAGCTGCGAAGATGATCGCAAGCACGGGAATAGCTCCCTTTGCTTGTCGCTGAATTTGGTCCATTTGTTGATCTGGTTTTGGGTAATTTAGCATCAAAGCGATAACAAACGCAACGATAAAAACAACCGGTAAGGGAAGCCATTGCATGACGAGCGTCGTGAGTGTGAGTATAGTAAGAAGAACATTTGGAATGAATAATTTCGGACGTCGCATCCCACGTTCTTCTTCGCTCATTTCAGTTTGTAGGTCGTACTCATAGTCTTGAATACCTAATCGTTTTTGTTCCTTTTTTCCAACCCAGTAAGCGACAAATAATAACCATAGAAATCCAATCCCCATTGAAGGCAATAAAGGAATAAACACTTCTCCTGGGTCAATTCCTATAGCAGTTCCTGCCCTAGCTGTTGGACCTCCCCAAGGCATAATATTCATAAGTCCCGCTCCAAGACCGACCATACCTGCCAGTACAATCCTACTCATCCCTAATCGATCATACAGAGGCAAAAGTGCAGGGATTACGATAAGGAAAGTAGAAGCTCCAGATCCGTCTAATTGGGCAATCATTGCAAAAAGTAACGTCCCGATAACAACTTTCAAGGGGTCGCCTTTTACTATTTTTAAGATGCGAGAGAGTATTGGATCAAACATTCCAGCATTGCTTAATACCCCAAAATATAGAATCGCAAATCCAAGCATAACGCCAGTAGGAGCAACCAATTGTAGTCCTTCCAACATAAATTCCCCAAGTTCGAGCCCAAACCCACCGATGATACCAAAGATGATCGGTACAAGTACTAAAGCGACGATCACAGATAAACGTTTAGATAAGATGGAGTATAAGAAAATTGCAATCGTTAAAAAGCCTAGAATGGCTAGCATAGTATTCCCCCTCTAACTTAATTGAAGCGCTTTCATTTGGTGGCTAGTTCTTTAGTTCAAAATCTAACATTCTCCAAGACAACGACTTTCCATGAGCATCAAAAGTTAGTGCTGATGAGACACCTCCTGGTCGGGTGCCATACAAGACAAAGTGGATGCAAGATAAATTTGGAAGTGTATAGCGTTCAACATCTTGAACATGTAAATCTGCGAAAAAAGTTGAAACGGCTTGCGTAGTTAATTGTTCTACTAAAATAGGATAATCTTGATCATCATAAGCAAAAATGCTAATTGTTGTATGTTCTCCTTTGTCCCCAGCTCGTGCATGAGCAAGTTTATAAAGTGGTGTCATAGTCATCTTCCTTTCTTAGATTAGTAATTATTGACCTAGGAATTGTTGCTGAATAAGCAGATAAGACTCTTCTGGTAGATTTTCTAACTCCCCCTGGTCCTCCTGGACCGTTTAACCAGAGTGCCTCCACCTCATAACCGACAAGACCTACAGTGTCATATTTGGAACTCTTTACAGCTACACGCAGTAGAACTTCAGAGGGGTGAGTCGTTTGATAAGCACCAAGTAATTCTGTATGGATTGCATTTGCTTCTAAGCCATGAGCTAATAACCGTTCAACAACAATTGATTTTGCAAGTTTCGCTCGTTCTAAGGCAGCATAACCAACATAATTGATCATCGCTTCTCCAATGAACCCTTGGTCAATGCCAATGGTTAGCTTAAAATCATCTGGGCGTTTTCTTCCTGTTGCACGGTTCACTTTTATGAGGTCTTTTGCAACTTCTGTAAAGGTGACTTGACTAAAGTCAGCACATACATCGGGAGTAAGGTAGGCAGATGGGTCCATGACTTCATAAAGCAATTGTTCTTTGCATGTGTGAATGGATACTTCACCACCTGAATTAGGGGTTTTGCTAATTGTTGCTTCGCCATTACTAAAAATCTCTGCAATGGGCATCCCTACAGTAACTAGTTGGTTGACTTGTTTTGTCACCCCATCTGCAAAGTAGCCACCAGTCACTTGAGCACCACATTCTAGTAAATGACCGACTACCGTACCCTTACCGAGAAGTTCCCAGTCATCTAGTTTCCAATTAAACTCATGAATCATAGGTGCTAGAAAAAGGGACGGGTCCGCGACTCTTCCTGTAATGACAACATCTGGTTGACCCTGTAGTGCTGGGAGCATCTCTTCAGCACCTAAATACGCATCAGCCGAAATAAACGCATTGCGACTCAAAGATAGTGGTTCATTCGTTTCCCAAAGGGTAGGATTGTAGTTCTGAACAACATTTCTTAGGGATGGTTGCGTAACGACAGATATTGAGATGTGTAGATTTAATGTTTCTGCGATTGCTTTAGTAATTTTTGCTGCTTGCTCTGGGTTAGCGGCACCTAGGTTTGTAATAATGGTAATGTTCTTTTCCTTGCAAATAGGTAATAAGGTTCTCATTCGTTCTTCTAGGAATTGACCATATCCTTTTTGTGGATCTGCTAATCGGTCTAAGTGTGCTTGAATTGTTGTTCGTTCTGCGAGTCCTTCTAAAACTAAGTAATCAATATTTCCGTGAAGAGCTAAGTTGACAGCGTTATCAATTCTGTCTCCTGCAAACCCAGCACCAGTTCCAATGCGGATCGATTTCATTATGTTCACCTCTCAATGAATGTCAATGTATGAAATTGCAATTACTGTGCCAATGAAAAAGGATGAAAACAATACACGTTTGTACGTATATTTCTAATTTATTAGATTTAATTTCTAAGAAATTAGAGGAGTGGTAGGAAGTGATAATTGCTGATACACTATCCTAAAATCGAGGAGGCGTACCGTTGCTAGAAGATCACATAATTGAATCAATTCAAGATGGCGTTCTTGTTATTAATGAAGAAGGAATTGTCGTTAAAATAAATACTGAATATACTCTGATAACTGGGGTTGAACGAGAAGAGATTCTAGGTCGACCACTTAGTGATGTCAGGCCGAATGCACAGCTTGTACAAACATTAACTGACGGAAAAAAACGTACAGGTGTGTTTCGGAAATTACAAGGGAGAGAGTATGTCGTAGATATGGCACCAATCTATGAAGAAGGAAAAATTATTGGAGCTGTGTCTGTGTGTAAAGGAAAGGATGAAGTTGTTGAATTATTAGATCTACTTAATGTCCAACAAAAACGAATACAGCACCTTGAAGAAGTGCTTCACTCGAACTACCGTAGCAACTATACGTTTGAAAATATCATTGGTAACCAAGGAGGATTAAAAGGGACAATTGCAGTCGCAAAAAAAGCTGCAAACGTGACATTTCCAGTACTACTAACTGGTGAAAGCGGTTCAGGGAAAGAAATGTTTGCACAGGCGATTCATCAAGCGAGTCAGCGCACAAATCGTGCGTTCATACCAGTAAATTGTGCGGCTTTTCCTAAAGAATTAATGGAAAGTGAACTATTTGGTTACGAAACAGGGGCATTTACTCATGCGAACAAAATGGGGAAATCAGGATTATTTCAGGCAGCACATGAAGGAACTTTGTTTCTTGATGAAGTTGGAGAAATGCCTTTAGAGCTACAAGTAAAGTTACTTCGAGTGCTACAAGAAGGAAAGATCCGCAAGATAGGAGGAGTAAAAGAAAAAGAAGTCGATGTAAGAATTATTGCTGCGACTAACCAGAATTTATATGAGCGTGTGCAAAAAGGACTGTTTCGTGAAGATCTATATTATCGGCTATGTGTAATACATTTAAAAGTTCCTTCATTAAGAGATCGTAAGGAAGATTTGCCAGAGCTAGTTGAACATATCTCCAAAAACTATACAGTAAATGATCGTAAAGTGGTGGTATCCAGAGAAGCAATGAGGACACTCGCTTCTAATGCTTGGCCTGGAAATGTTCGAGAATTGAAGAATGCGTTATATTATGCACTAAGTATGATGACAACTCATGAGCTTGAAGTAAGTCATCTTCCTGAAGCTGTTCGTACACAAAAGCAACCTATTAGCCACTCTTCTCAGACACACACTGACTCGTCTTTAGCTGATTACGTTCAGATTGCAGAACAACAGTATATTGAACAAGTGTTAAATCAGTTTGAAGACTCTTATTCTGGTAAACAACAAGCAGCCCAGAAATTAGAAATCTCTGTTGCGACGTTGTACAATAAATTAAAGAGAATATATAAAGGATGATTACATGAATCAAGAAGCAAAAATGAATACAATGGTTGTCTATTCTTACGGCTTGCTGCTACTCATCGGAGCAGGGTTGTACTTTCTAATTCACAGCAATCATTATGACACTCACTATATGGTTGAAGGTATAGGGTTTGCTTTAGCAGTTCTTATTCTTATTTGTCCAAGTGTCTATATCTATAACAAGTTTTCAATTGGTAAACCGATTGTGTTGACGTTGCTTGTGATCGTTGTTGCAGGGTCCGCAGTTGCAACGTTCATCACGTTGTAGAAGTATAGGAATAAGCTTCGATTGAGCTAATCAATCGAAGCTTATTTTTGTTTTTTGGACGAATGGTTGCTCTAACACAATATCAATAAAGGCCGTGATCGCGGGGGAGAGCCATTTATCTTTTCTGTAGATTAACTGGGAATACAATGTAGGTTCCATGTGGAAGGGAATCCTTTTTAATGTGCCAGTTTCAAGCTCCGTTTCAACCGTCATTCTTGGTAAACAAGTAATGCCTAAGCCACTCACTGCACAACGTTTAAGTGCTTCCACACTCCATAATTCCATAGATTGAACAGCGGAGATGTTCTGTTCTTTTAATGCTTGTTCGAAAATGCTTCGGTAGCTGCAGGCATATTCATTTAATAGAATACTTTCCTGAAGCGGTTGATCAGGTTGTAGCACATGATCTTGAATTCGTTGGTTACCGACAACAATAATGTCCTCTTCCGTCAAGGCGTGCGTGACGAGGTCGACTTCTTCAACGAGGGGGAGTAAAACGAAAGCTAGATCTGTATCACCGTTTAGAACGGCAGATTTATTCGTGCTACAGGTTGCATTGCTTAGCGTCAGTTTTACTTCTGGATGTTGCTCTTTAAATGTACGAAGAATCGGTTCGAGACGGTATAAAGTAATCGATTCTGTAGCTGTAATTTTTAATTCACCTTTAACGGTGGCTTTGTCACTTCCGATACTCTCAAGGCGCTTATAGTGTTCGATCACGTTTTTAATATGGGGAAGTGCTTCTTTCCCAGCGTCGGTCAAATGAATTTTCCGGCCCAATCGATCAAAGAGTGGGGCATTTAAATGTTCTTCAATTGTTTGAATGTGTGCTGTGACACTCGATTGTGTGTACCCTAACAGTTCTGCGGCTCTAGTGAAACTTCCAGTTTCGATCACTTTTAGAAAGGTTACTAAATGCTTGATATCCATTTGCTCACCTCTTTACGTTTCATAGTATCAGAAAAAATGATCATAACCATCATAAACTTTAATTTAACGAATTGATGAGAGCCGGGTATGATTGGAGCAGGAGGGGTGCATGATGAAAACTTCGGTTCTATCGCTCAAAAATGGTGAACGGATTTGTATCGTATGAGAAACCTTCATTACGGATGGGTGATACTCGGCATCACGTTCTTTTCAATTATTGCAGCGGGTGTCACGATTGCGTCATCGGGTGTGTTAATGACACCGTTCCAACGTGACTTCGGTTGGGATCGCTCCGCCATTGCCTTGGCGTTTGGGGTTAGCTTATTTTTATATGGAATTGCAGGTCCTTTTATTGCAGCGTTATTGGAAAGTGTCGGTTTAAGGCGAATGATGATCGGTTCTATGCTGACGTTGTTAACAGGTAGTATACTTACGCTCGTTATGACAGAGCCTTGGCACTTAATTATCATTTGGGGTGTGATTATTGGGTTAGGGGCGAGTCTATTCTTAACCGTCATCAGCCCCTTTGTCGCAAATTATTGGTTTAAAAAGCGAAGAGGACTTGTTGTTGGGATCTTAACGGCAAGCACTGCTACCGGTCAATTAATCTTATTGCCACTTCTCGCTGTACTCATTAGTAATTATTCGTGGCGGATTGCGATGGGCTTAATGATTGGCATTTGCAGCATCATGTTGTTGCTCATCTTGTTATTTATGAAAAACAAACCAGAAGATGTTGGGCTTCTTCCTTATGGAGCGGATCAAGGAGCCAGTGAAGAGAAGGGTATAGGTAAAAAACCAGTCATATCAGATGCGTTTCGAGGGTTAAGGTTAGCAGTTAAATCGAGAGTGTTTTGGCTATTGTCGTTAAGTTTCTTTATATGTGGGTTCTCTACGAACGGGTTAATTGGTACGCACTTTATTTCCTATTGTCTTAGTTTTGGGATTCCTTTAGTGACGGCGACGTCGATCTTGTCGTTTATGGGGGTATTTAATCTCATCGGTACGACCTTATCAGGTTGGCTATCCGATCGTTTTGATAACCGTTGGTTGTTGTTTTGGTATTACAGCTTGCGCGGGGTGTCATTAGCCATTCTTCCTTTCGCATTGATGGAAGGAAACGTTGTGCTTATTGCTCTTTTTACAATCTTTTATGGGCTGGATTGGATTGCGACCGTTCCGCCGACCATTAATTTAACGAGAGAGCGATTTGGAGTGAAGCAGACTGGAATTGTCTATGGTTGGATTTTTGCTTTTCATCAAGCGGGTGCAGCTTCTGCGGCTTACGGCGGAGGATTAATTTATAGCGTATTTAATTCGTATACGTATGCGTTTTTCCTTGCGGGTGTTTTTTGTTTGTTAGCAAGTCTATTCGTATTAATGATTCGTAAACAGAAAGATTTGCATCATGAAGAGCTTGTTGCATAAGGCTCAACACGTTTATGCGAAAAAAGGAATATAACGAATTTCGTTGAAGATAAAAAGATTAAGATGGCAGGAGGGGTAACAAGTGAATGATTTTGAATTTTCGCATCGATTGAAGGTTCGTTATTCAGAAGTAGATGGCCAAAAAGTCGTCTACAATTCTCATTATTTAATGTATCTTGATATTGCTGTGTCTGAGTATTTCGCAGAACGATTAACAGAGAAAGAAGTAGCTCAATTTGATTACATGTTAGTGAAGTCTACGCTAAACTACCATCAGTCTGCGAGGTACAATGATTGGCTTGAGATACAGTGCCGTATGGAAAGAATCGGAACGAAAAGTATGACGGTGAGCTTTGTAATCACGAAAGATGGCGGAGTCGAGCCAATTTTGACTGCAGAAATTGTGTATGTATACGTTGATCCTGTGACAATTGTTTCAGCAACGGTTCCTGACTTTATCCGTACGAGCTTTCAACCTGTGCAACAGTGAAATGGTGTTGTCGTGTACGATTCGAATCTAACGAGAAAAATTGATAGCAATGAAGAGGTGTCTACATGTGTTGAGACGCTCTTCATTGTTTTTTTATTTTTCCTTTTCATTCAGTGCAAGAATGTGTTGTAAACTGTTCATCCAATTGTCTGCTAATAGCTGTTTTGCACGTTCTAAATCTTTCTCTTTTATGCTTTCGATTAAAGCATAGTGTTGGTTTAACGACTTGTCTTTTGATGAAGCTTCGTGAAAGTAAGAGGATTCAATGCGTAAGATTTTATCTTTGATCGTGCCAAGCATCTTTATTAACTCTTGGTTTGTAGTCAGGCTGACGAGTTCACTGTGAAATTGGATGTCATAGTGTAAACATTGTTTTGCGTCGTTGGCATTGATCGCCTGTTTATAGTTGTCATTCACCTCTTCTAACTTAGCAATTTCTGTAGGGCTCGCGTGAAGGGCATCTGAAAGAGCGAGACTTTCAAGCGCAATGACGATGTGATACACGTCTTTTGCCTCTTCAACATCAATTGGCGCAACCATCGTATAGCTATTTCGTTTGCTGACGATAAACCCTTCGTCTTCTAACTTCAACATGGCTTCTCGGACAGGTGTCCGACTAATTCCAAGTTCATCTGAAAGTTCTACATCTTTAAGTTTTCTTTGTGGTTCAAGCTCTCCTGTGATGATGGCATCTTTAATAATCTGATATGCATGATCGCGCATGGAAATTTTATTGATTTTTTTATTGTTCAGATTCATGAAATCACCTGTTTACTTTAGGATGATTGATATGTAATATATCAATTATAATTACCAGCTCACGGGGACAGTCCCCCGGCATAGTAACGTATTAACGTGATGGGGGATTGTCCCCGTTGGAGGTGGGTTTTATGAGAGCGAGCACAATTAATGGATTACTCGTCATTACAATTGTCTGTATTTCTTTATCGGCTATTTTTGTGAAGTTGTCGGATGCTCCGTCAACGATCATGGTCATGTATCGGATGTTTTTAGGATGTCTCATCTTAGTGCCATTTTTAATTAAGCATCATCAATCTATCTTTAGGATAACAAGAAAAGAATGGCTTGCGCTATTTTTCGCGGGATTCTTTTTGTCCGCACACTTTGGTCTTTGGTTTGAATCGTTGAACCACACGACAGTGGCAAGCTCAACGCTCATCCTAGCGCTTCAACCTGCCATCGCGTTAATCGGGGGACTAATCTTTTTCAAGGAAAAGATAAAACTTAGCACTGTATTCACGTTGAGCATTGCGTTTATAGGAGTTGTCATCGTTGGTGGTGGGAACGTAGGTTTAGGGCAGGGGGCGTTGTTAGGGAACTTCCTTTCGTTGCTATCGGTATTCTCGGTCGTTTTCTATTTGCTAATCGGTCAGCGCAATGTGACATCAATTAATCATTGGGTGTACAGCTTTATCGTCTTCTTTATTGCTGGCGCAACGATGGCGGTGCTTAACGTTGTGGGCAATGTGCCTTTGACGGGTTATACAACTCACGATTGGTTAATCTTTATTTTGCTTGCGATTTTTCCGACAGGGGCACACATTATCTACAACATGTTGCTTAATTATGTGAGTACGACAACAGTTTCCATGAGCACGCTAGGAGAACCGATTGGGGCATCGTTACTTGCGATTGTTGTTCTCGGAGAAATGTTAACGCCCGTGGAATTAAGCGGTGGGATCCTTATCATTGTAGGCATTTACTTGTTCTTACGAAATCAAAGTCGAACAGATCAAGTGTTGGAGGATCAACTAAAAACATTAAATAGTGAAACTTAATGAATAGAAAAGGAGTATGTATGTTAGAAGAGAATGTCTACAAATGAGACAGCTCTCTTGCTCGAGTCAAAGGACGTGATACGTTGCGAAAGAAAAATATGCGTGGATTCTTTTAGTGATTGCTCTGGCGGATACGTCATTCAGATCGATAATGAACAATCGATTATGAAGATCATCCCTCCGTTTCATGGTGATGTGATCGTTGCTACGAACGATCATAAAAGTGCACTAGTACTTTCCCATTTGTTGCTTGTGTTATTTATCGTGAATGTGATTATGAGTCTTCATTTAATTGCATTCTTAGTTTTAAGCGTTATCTCGGCGCTGCTGTTGATCGTGAAAAAGCATTCAAATCTTAAATGTATTGAATTACGTTGCTGCAACGTTCACACTTACGGTTTTGATCGCTGGTGCTTTTTATTACCAAAGAAGACTTAATGAAATTGAAGAGATCTTACCTGCCTTACAAGAATTCTCGTGAAAGGATGTGAACAGCTGATGGTCAAAGTATATGGACACACCATTGATGATCAAACACGATGCACCCATTATCATACAATTAAGGACATTGTTGCGATCAAGTTTAAGTGCTGTGGTAAATATTATCCTTGTTATCAGTGTCATGATGCTTGTGAAAGCCATGCTCGTAAAACGTGGGAGTCTGAAGAATTTGATCAACGAGCCATACTGTGTGGTCTGTGCAAAAAAGAACATACGATTCATGAGTATCTAAAAGCGGATGCTTGTATCAATTGCCAGTCACTGTTCAACGAAAGGTGTGCCAATCACTATCATTTATATATGAACGTGTCTTCTTAAATGGAGATAAGATTCCTCTGAAGTTATGAAGCAAGTTCGTTTCACATAATGTACATAGGAGGGGGTGTTGGCATGAAAATCGTTCTACGTATTTTGTTATCGCTCGGTATTGTAGTTGCGATTATTGTTGTTGGGGTTTTTGGATTGCGATTTTACAATGCGGAGCGTTACGGTTGGAGTGATGAGGAAGAGCCTGAATATCATCGTTATGAAGCCTACCCAGATTCATTTGCTGGCGGAGTTGTGGAGCATTTTGAAAGTGGGATGGCGAATGGATTTCACTTTATTCCAGATGATCCAATTGCAGCAGAACCGATTATCGTATTCGGCGGGTCTGAAGGGAGTAGTAATTTCGAAGTAGCAGAAGATCTTGCGTCAAAAGGGTATGAAACGTATTCATTGTTTTTCTTCGGTGCACCGAATCAGACAGCAGCCTTAAACAAAGTGCCATTAGAATTCTTTGGTGATTTTCTAAGTTATTCAGAGTTGGAAGGTGAACCGATCACTGTCATCGGTTATTCAAAAGGTGCGGAACTCGGACTTAATTTGACAAACTATTATGAAGAAATTAACCATTTGGTGTTGTACACGCCTAGCCAGTATACGTACATGGGCTTAGACTTTAGCGAAGCCGCGGGTTCATCGTGGACGTATGATGGAGAAGAATTGCCATAGATTAGTTTTAATCAAGCGGATTTTGGACCGACGATGCGAATGATGGTAAATATGCTCGTTGCTACCCCAATTGCATACCGAGAGACGTATGAATCTGCTGTTAAGAACTCAGAAAATGCAGAGGAAGCTCGAATCGATTCATCGTTATTTAATGGCAATGCCTTGCTTTTTGGAGCGCATGATGATGCGATGTGGCAAGGGGATGAAGCGGCTGAACAAATCGCAGCAGAGATCGGTGATCGTGCGGAAGCGATTATTTATGAAGACGCGGGTCATCTATTTGGAGGGCCACCGTATCTTGCGGGAATGGCAATGGGTGGCACCGAAGAAGCCAATGAAGAAGCGAAAGCGCATAGCGATGAACAGCTCTATTTGTTTCTAGAGGAAAATGTTCAAGAGTGATGCCTGTAAAATAAGGAAGAAATTCCGTTTTACAGGTTTTTTTGCGACAAAATTATTAAGTTTTCCGGATTGAAAACAATCAATGTTAGAATTAACTGATAAAATTGAGCGAGGGAGGAAATCAAAATAGCAACGCCTTCAGGATTATCTCCGCTTGCACCCGAAAATCGCTGACATTCCATTGATACCATTCGGGGCATCGCACTACTTGGAATTTTCATTGCGAACATCTCGCTTTTTCAAATTCCTCATTTGTTCATTTCAGATACGCCAGTGAACGAAGGCAATAATTAGAGAATTCCACCGTTCATTGATATTTTTATTTAGAATAAATTTTTATCATTGTTGCGACTATGTTTGGTCTTGGTTCGTATTATTTTTAAGTCGTATACAAGAAAAAAGGAGCACGTATCGCAAGTTTTACATAAGACGGATGCTCATATTAGTCTTTATCGGTTTGCTTCATTTAATCTTTATATGGTGTTGAGCATCACTTTAATTAGGTGTGTTTGACTTTTGAGTTCGAGTGATGTCTATAAGCAAGTTTTCATAAAGTTTAGCGCAACCAGTCATTAACTATTTTACTTTTCTTCATTATTATGGTTGTTGAAAGCGAGTCGTTGGCAAAAGATTCTAAGGCCGTTTCAGGTTGTCGGCAGAATGGCTTTGACCAATTATTTGTTGCAATCAATTATTGGATTGGGGTTCATTACAGGATTCGGGTTATTCGGGTCTTTGAATCTATCATTAGGGTTGCTCGTGGTCATCGTTGTATTTCCAATTCAAGTGCTGTTTAGTTTCTACTGGCTAAAGGCTTTCCACTACGGTCCGATGGAATGGCTATGGCGTACGACTACATACGGGAAAAGACAACCGTTAAAGAAACGATGAGACTACCAATAGCTAGGTGAATAGGAGTGAGAAGCTACATGAAAAGAGAGATGAGTGTCGTAGAATTAGAATTCGCAAAATCTATGAAATCAGTAGCGAGAAATTTGGAAGTGAAAGAATATATCCAGCACTCAGATCTATTATTTTCGTTGTTTCAACGAGCGGCAAAGCGCTTTGTGACCGGGGATACGAGAGACGATGCGTTGATGGTTGGTGAAGAGCTACGAAGTAAAGGCTATCGAATTTCGCTCGAATTTATTGGTGAAAATACGACATCACATGAAGCGTGTGTACGAGCGAAAGAAGAGTTTTTAGCACTCATTGCTGCATGTCGCGAAAACAAATTTGAAACGAGAATTTCTTTTGACTTGTCTCATATCGGTTTGCTCGTTGACCTTGAATTTGCAGAAGAGAACTTGAGGGAATTAGCGCAAGCTGCTGAGCAACAAGGCATTCATCTTATGATTAGTATGGAAGAATCTTCGAAAACCGATGATATACTAGCTGTATACAAAAACGTTGCGTTCGATTACACGAACGTCGGTGTGACCATTCAAGCCCATTTGCATCGCTCGAAATCAGATCTAGAAGCAATACTTCATTTTGAAGGGCCTGTACGAATTGTAAAAGGTGCATATGAAGAACCTGAAGATATCCATATTGCTCGTTCTGACGTACTTAATGAGCGATATGTTGAATTGGTTAGAATGTGTGTGAAAGAAAGAAAGGCTGTATCGATCGCTTCGCATGATGAAAACATTCTTAGTCACATTCAAGAAAAAGAGTATTTTAGCTATGAATGGATTGAGGCAGAATTTCTATATGGAATTCGCCCTGAATTAAGCGAAAGCCTAAAAGCAGACGGAGCTGCTGTAAGAATCTATCTTACCTATGGAAGTGAATGGTACCTTTACCTTGTTCACCGTATTGCCGAGTACCCTCCGAACATTTATCAAGCATTTACGGATCTCATTCAAGGGAAATCAGATGCGTTAAAACAGTATTAATCATTCATTGAAGTGCAAGAAGGAGAGAATCATGAAGATCCGCAACTCAGCAAAAGCCATCATCATTGAAGACAATTACGTATTATTAACGAAGAACGAGGATCGTGACGTTACTTCTATTTGTTTCCGGGAGGCGGTCAAGAGCACAGTGAAACACTCCAACAAACGCTCATCCGCGAATGTAGAGAAGAAGTTGGGAAGAAAGTTGACGTACGAGAGTTACTTCACCTTCGTGAATACATTGGTAAACATCATGAACACGCGTCTTTCGATGGGGATGTGCATCAAATTGAGTTTTATTTTGCGTGCTCGGTCATTGGTGATGGAGTGAAGCCAAGCAATCCAGACTCACACCAGGTCGGGATGGAGTGGATTCATAAAGACCAACTACCATCGATTCGTTTATATCCGAAAGCACTTGTAACCCAAGTCTTACAAACAGATGAAACGGTTATCTATTTGGGTGATGTGAATTAGAAATGAACGTATTCTAGATGAGAGGAGTAGTTTAAGTGATGCCTTTCCAACTGTTACTATTTGCAGGGATTTGTTATGTGGGTTTGTCAATTATAGATCAGAACGTAACTCGTCATTTATTCCTCCTATGAAGCAACTATGAAGAGGTGTTGCAAGCGACTCGTTCGCTATTGCCTGTTCTTCTTGGCTTGGTAGCAACTTGGGTTATGGAGCGAATGAGATCGATACGCCAGTTTTTAAGAAGACGATTGGTTTGATCAATAGGAGGAATCATATGATTCAATTATTCGGAAGGTCCATTCGGTTTGAACGGTTTGTTGTACCATTCATTATTATTTGTAGTGTTGTCATTATCGGCTTAAATCTTTTATATAAGACACTGTTTCATGTTCCGTTTTTGAATTGGACGACAGGAATAGCTGTCGCACTGCTAGCTTTAGCTACATATTTGCATAAGGTTAATTGAAAAGCTGTTGACGATAGTTTCAACAGCTTTTTTGATTTCATATTACATCATTCCTGGCATACCACCTATATAACTAAAGAAGGTTTAGAGCATTACGATCGTTCACTACGTTTCTGTTGAAATTCCTCTCTCACACGTTCGGTGTGCTCTCCAATATCAGGGATTGGTTGCATAACAATATCAAAGTCTTCACTATTGATCGGTGGAAGCAGCGCGTCAACGAATCCAACGGGACTATCGACCTTCGTCCATCGTGAACGTTCTGCTAATTGTGGGTGATGTCGGAATGCAGTCATGTCATTAAGGTTGGCATTGGCAATCTTTGCTGTATCGAGACGCTCGATCACATCGGTTGAAAGTAGGTTTTGTAACTTCTCTTGAATCATTGTACCTAAGAGATCTTTGTTGGTGAGGCGGCTCGCGTTATCAACAAAGCGATCATCGGTCGCTAACGTTTTATCCTCGAGGATTTCTTCACAGAACATTGCCCATTCCCGATTGTTCTGTACTCCGATAAAAATTGTCTTGTCAGAGGTTTTGAAAGGCCCGTATGGGTAAATAGATGCATGGGCTGCACCGGTACGGTTTAGCTTCTTGCCACCAATTCCTTCGTAGTACATCGGGAATCCCATCCATTCACCTAGCGCTTCAAGCATTGATATTTCTAAATGAGTCCCTTTCCCGGTTTGGCCCCTTGCGATAACTGCCGAAAGAATGCCACTAAATGCGTACATGCCAGCAGCGATGTCAGCGATGGAGATGCCTGTTTTGGAAGGTGTGTCCTCAGTACCTGTTACTGAAACAGCGCCTGTTTCACATTGGATGAGTAAATCATACGCTTTCTTATTCGTGTAAGAACCTGTTTCCCCGTATCCAGAAATGCTGCAAGTAATTAAGTTCGGATACTGTTCACGAAGTGGTTTGCTACTAAACCCGAGTCGGTCGATCGCCCCGGGTGCAAGGTTGTGTAGGAAAACATCGGCTTGACTCAAGATCGAATCTAGTAGTTCTTTATTTTCTTTATCCTTTAGATCAAGGACGACAGATTCTTTAGAACGATTAAGCCAGGTGAAAAAACTCGACATGCCATGTACAGTATCATCGTAACCTCGAGCAAAGTCACCTTCAGGGCGTTCGATTTTTATGACACGAGCACCCAGATCCGCTAAATGGCGACTTGCAAATGGGGCGGCGACTGCTTGTTCAATTGATACGACGGTAATGCCTTGTAGTGGTTGCATACGCTGCGCCTCCTTCATTTAAGTTAGTCATAGTCTATCGATCCCTTTTATGAAGAACAATCGCAATCTTGCATTAGTTAGATTCAGAATTTGCATCGATGCGTTTTTGTTATGCATTCTATGCACAGTTGCGATTGTTTTCTGACATTTAAAGCGATTACAATATAAGAAACAAAAGGAGGGTGTCGCATGGTAGTCAAACATGATGAGGTGGATGTTGAGACACTACGAAGCGAAGTTCGTGAGTTGCTTCGTGAGTTTCCAAATAAATATTGGAGAGATTTAGATCTAATCCGTGAGTATCCATATGAGTTTGTGAACACGTTAACGGAAAAAGGATATTTATCGGTATTAATCCCAGAAAAGTACGGTGGAAAAGGGTATGGCATTACTGAAGCTAACGTTGTTCTTGAAGAAATTCATCGAAACGGCGGGCATGCAGCTGGTTGTCATGCTCAGATGTATACGATGGGTGCGCTTTTAAAGCACGGTAGTGAAGCACAGAAAAAAGAATACTTACCAGGCATTGCAAAAGGCGACATTCGTTTTCAGTCGTTTTCGATCACAGAGCCCCAAGCGGGTTCGAACACATCCGCAATTGAAACGGAAGCTGTAAAGACGAGCGATGGGTACGTTGTAAATGGACATAAGAACTGGACGAGTCGAATCGAGCAGTCAGACTTATTAATGCTACTTGCGCGAACAACACCGCTTGAACAAGTCGAAAAGAAAACAGACGGCATTAGCTTATTTTTGATTGATTTAAGAGAAGTGCGCGCAAATCAACCAGACTCACTCGCCATTGAGCCGGTGCGAGCGATGTTCAATTATGCGACGAATAAAATCTGGTATAAAGATATGCAGATTCCGAAAAAGGCACTAATCGGTGAAGAAGGAAAAGGCTTTAAATACGTTCTAGATGGGATGAATGCAGAACGAATTTTGCTCGCCTCTGAAGCGATTGGCGACGGTTATTTCTTTATCGATCAAGCGACGAACTATGCAAACGAACGTGAGGTATTCAATCGGAAAATTGGTTCTAACCAAGGCATTCAATTTCCAATTGCAAAGGCGTATGCCAATGTTAAGGCAGCAGAAGCGATTCGAGACAGAGCCGCAACGAAGTTTGACCAAAACGAGAAGTGCGGAGAAGAAGCAAATATGGCAAAGTACTTGGCGAGCGAGTCAAGCTGGGAAGCCGCAAATGCGTGTATTAACACATTCGGCGGCAACGGTTTTGTTGATGAGTACGATGTAGAGCGGAAGTTCCGTGAAACGAGAATGTATCAAGTTGCCCCGGTGAATAACAACATGATTCTTTCATACCTCGGACAACATGTCTTAAAAATGCCTCGATCATACTAACGATGGGGTAGATGATGAAAGTCTAAAACGATTTGTTTAAAATGAGTCGCGGCATTGGAAAGAAAGCCTTGTTTTTTGTGGATGAAGTAGATCGGGCGTTCCACTTTGAAGTTCTCAACAGCAACTTTTTTAAGACCGGTCATTGATAAGGAATCGACAATCGACTCGGCCATAAACGCTACACCTAAGTTCGCTTTAACCATTCCGATAATGCTGTTAATCTCGAGCCCTTCGTAAGCGATGTTCATTGCCTTGTTTTTGTCCGCGAAGGCTGCGTCGAGTAATTTCTTAAGTTCGGTTCCAGGGCTATATTGAATAAGTGGCTCTTCGATTAATTCATCAATCGTAATGGCTTCGTCTCTTTTCGCAAATGCATGATCAATGGAAACGACGAGTACGAGATTATCTTTGAACAGTTGTTGATATTCTAGCTCGGCGAATGTTTGGAACTGTGTAGCAAAGCCAAAGTCGATATCATTCGTTAATAAACTTTTGATGATTGCATTGGCGTTCACTTCTTGTAAGGAAAGAGAAAATTTCGGTTCTTGTTCTTTAACGTTTTTTAACAGTTTTGGGACGTAGGCGATGCCCAAACTGTGCACAAATGCAATCGATACACTGCCAGATTCAGGATCGACCATGTTTGAGATTGACGTTCGTGTGTGATCCCAGCGCTGAAGAATATGTTTCGCTTCAGTAAGAAATGTTTTGCCGAAACGGTTAAGAACGATTTTTCGGTTTCTACGGTCGAACAATGGAACGCCTAATTCAGTCTCTAGTGATGTGATCGAACGACTCAATGCAGGTTGTGAGAGCATAAGCAGATCAGCAGCTTTTGTCATGCTACCTTGTTCAGCAGTAATAATGAAGTTTTTTAGTTGAGACATATCCATAGCGCTCACTCCAATGATGTATAAACATTCGTTATTTTTATACTACTGCAACGTTTATGAATAATAAATAGGAAGGGTGTTGAAATTGACAGTTAATGCGATCAAGCAAGGGTGGAATGGAAGGTTCTATGAGGATTTTGAAATCGGAGATGTATACCCTCATCCGTTAGGCAAAACCGTAACGGAAACAGACAATCAATGGTTCACATTACTCACACAAAATACAAATCCCATCCACTTTGATAAGGTTTACGCAGAGCAAACGGATTTCGACCGAGTGTTAGTCAATTCGGCGTTTACGATTGCGCTCGTCACAGGTCAATCAGTGTCAGACGTCTCACAAAACGTCATGGCAAACTTAGGTTGGGACGAGGTGAAACTTCCTAATCCGGTTTTTGAAGGCGATACGATTTATTCCTACAGTGAAATACTAGAGAAGCGAGAATCAAAGTCTCGAGATAACGTTGGGATCGTGCGAATTAAGACGTATGGCTATAACCAAGACGGTAACATTGTCATTCATTTCCTACGCACAATGATGGTTTATAAGAAAGATTACGCACCAAAAGAAAAGCACGAACTTTTGAATAAAGTGTTGAAACAACAATGATTCGACCACTCTCTTGGTTGTTCGCCCCGGCAAGTTCAGAGAAGTTGATTGCAAAAGGAATCGAATCGGACGCCGATGCTGTGATTTTTGACTTAGAAGACGCGGTGGCAAAAGAGCGTAAAGCTGATGCCAGAGCAATGCTCATTCACGCGTTGCACCAACAATCGCCACGACAACTGTTTATACGAATCAATGATTTAGAAACGGAGTATTGGCAAGACGATTTACGAGCAGTTGAAGAACTCGTCAGTTATTCGTTAATGGTTCCAAAAGTGACAAGTGTCATCGACATTCAGAAGATTGAGGCTCGCACGTCGAGGTGCAATGAGATCGTACCAATTATTGAAAGTGCTGAAGGTATGTGGAATGTGATGGAGATCGCAAAGGCTTCTCCAACTATTCGTCAATTAGCGTTTGGTGCGGAAGATTATTGTCTAGATTTGAGCATTCAGAAAACAGAAGATGGGACTTCATTACTTCATGCCAGATCACAGGTCGTACTTGCATCAAGAGCCGCAGGACTAGAGTCACCGATCGACTCTGTTTATACGGATTTCAAAGATTCAGGTGGCTTCAAAAAAGAAAGCACGTATCATAAAGCGCTCGGCTTTCGAGGGAAACTATTAATTCACCCGAATCAAATTGAACATCTTCATAGCATTTATTCAATAACGAACGAAGAATACACAACAGCTAAAACAATCAAAGAAGCCTTCGAAGACGCCCAACAACAAGGCATTGCCTCCATTCAAGTAAGTGGAAAAATGGTAGACTATCCTGTCTACGATCAAGCTATGAAAATGATTGAACAATATGAGACTAAAAAAGCGAAACGGCTATAGAGCCGTTTCGCTTTTTTAGGTCAAGTAGCGTGGATCAAGAGAGAGGGAGCGAGCGCGGAACAAGAGCAGAGAACTATGCGGCATAAAGCTAAAGAACCTTGTGAATTAAGTATCCCACTATAGACCTTTAAAGAGATAGTACGATCGTCTAAAGCGGACAAATCTTATATTAGGTGATCATTTAAATTCTAAAAAGAGGGAACAAAATTATAATTCATTTTGCAGAAAATTGTCATTCTAAAAATTTTATTCGAAAACTTTTATTATAAATTAATAAATTATTTTTTGCATTGATTTTCTATAATTTATCACATAGAATATAGGGCGTTGTCCCATATATTATTATATAAAAATATTAATTAGTATTTGGTTAAACGTAGCTACATATGAAACTCGGTTAATGAAGGATTGGATGTTATGTCATTACAGGTTATCGGCTTTGCGCTCGTAGTGCTTAGCATGGTTTTAATGCTTGGTAAGTGGATTCGCGTCAAATCGCCATTGCTGCAAAGACTTTTCTTGCCAAGTTCGTTGATTGGTGGTTTTTTAGCTCTATTCTTAGGACCAGAGGTATTAGGGAGATTTTTCTCTTCAGAAGGTTCAACTTCTTACGGGTTATTTACGGAAGATATGATGGACGTTTGGTCTCAGCTTCCGGGTTTGTTAATTAATGTCGTATTTGCAACGTTATTTATAGGCTTCGTACTTCCAAAACTATCTGAAATTTGGAGAGTCGGTGGACCGCAAATTTCACTTGGTTATGTGATGACGTGGGCGCAATATGCAGTGGGTATGTTGCTTGCGATGACAATTCTCGTACCGGTGTTTGGTATGAGTCCTGCAGCAGGTGCTTTGATTGAGATTAGTTTTGTCGGAGGACATGGTACGGCTGCTGGTTTACAAGATAGTTTCATCTCCTTAGGGTTTGAAGAAGGGTATGATTTAGCATTAGGTCTTGCGACTGTTGGTCTCTTAAGTGGTGTAATTATCGGGATTATCATGCTTAATATTGCTGCTCGTCGCGGGAAATTGTCAACGCTATCACACCCAGATGAACTGTCGTTTGAACAGCAATCTGGAATCATTGATGAAGAAAACCGTCAATCTTCTGGAAAGCAGACGACTTCAAGTGTATCAATTGAGCCATTGGCTTTTCACTTAGGTCTCGTTGCAATTGCAATTTTCATCGGTTATTGGATTTTGGAAGGGCTTCTCTGGATTGAGCAAGTCACTTGGTACGCAGCGTCTGGTATTGAACTGATTGCCCACGTTCCATTGTTCCCATTTGCCATGATCGGCGGTATTATTTTGCAATTGTTCATGTCTCGTTTTGATAAGCGATCGATGATCGATCGTGAGACTGTGTTGCGAATTCAAAACACAGCACTCGACTTTTTAATCATTAGTGCATTAGCGACACTTAGCTTGTCTGTGATTGGTGCAAACATTTGGGAGTTTGTTATTCTCGCGGTTGCTGGTATTTTGATTAACGTCGTCTTGTTCTTGTATCTTGCTCCTAAGATGATTCCTAACCATTGGTTTGAGCGTGGTATTGGTGATTATGGACAATCGATGGGGGTTGCGGCGACTGGAATTATGCTTATGAAAATCGTCGACCCGAAACAAGAAACACCAGCAATGAAAGCGTTTGGGTATAAACAGGTCTTCTTTGAACCGATGGTCGGTGGAGGTCTCGTAACGGCAGCGGCGATGCCGTTTATTATCCAGTTCGGATTAATGCCGGCGCTTATTGGTGTAACTGTCTTAATGATTCTATTTTGGATACTAGGTGTATTCTATTTTGGAAAACAAAAATCAGCGTAGGGGTGATTCCCTTGCTGATTTTTTTGTCGTTATGTCGTGGTTATCAATTGCCAAAATTGTCGTGCGGCGACAGAGCGATGTGAGTCTTTCAATTTAATAATGGCAGGTTCCATAACATCATCAAAATCCCTAATCGGTCTAAGTGTAATGGAGTCATGTGGTGTTGATAGGGAGTCGATTGGAATAACAGAGACACCCACTTCTTGGCTTACTAGCTGGATGACCATTTGAATATCTTTGCATTCAATAATGAAGAACAAAGATCCCGTCTTGGCGTGTAATTGTTGGCTTTAGCTTACAAGCGTTTGCCGTGGTGATGGCCTTCATCATGATCGATCCTTTGTTTGAGGAATATGAAATCTTTTTTATCTGTTTATACAATTCGCGTTTGTAATTCCGGTATGGTTTTTAGGAACAGGCGTGCGAAATGGATTTCGTAATCTTAAGCAACGATTGCGGTATCATACTCGGATTTTCTTTTATTTTGCTCTATGTATACCGTTTTCTATGGGTGGGTTCAGGTGGCTATTTGATTCTCAAGAGAATGCGTTAAGTCGGTGATGAGCTTTATATGATGTTGTATGCGAATGACTCATTCATGTGGCTGATCGTTATTCTGTTTATCGTCTTTATTCTTTTAGTAGCGCCACTTCTGTCTGGTGAAGGTCTAAAACAAAAACGTGTGCTTATTCCCTTCTTTACGAGCTTAATGATGTTGCCTGTGCTGATTTTGATATCATGGGATCATGTTCGCGTGATTGATCATGATGGCGTGTCGATCGTATCATTCGGGGAACGGCAAGAAGCAACTTGGGAAGAAGTGGATCATGTCGTTGTTGAACCTTTATCCGGAGGAATCCAGGTACGACTAATGTGCCCCCTTCGAGAACAGCATTATTTGCCATCCATGTTGTGGAGCAATCAGGAGACGTGTACACGTTTGATAACTTTGGCTTTAACAATGATAAGATGAGTCAAGCCTTAGAAGTTAGGAGTCACGTTGTAGGTAAGGAAGTTCCGTTCTTCATTCAACAACCAACGGAAGATCAATGGAGCTTTATGGTCATTGAATTGGAAAACGAAGACGTTGATGAACAGATGTTCCAGCAACTATTCACACCTTATCCACAATAATCAATAAGAAGTTGCACCTCTTCAGATAAATTCCGATTTGACTTATTATTCAATCCATTCTATACTTGTGCCAGAATTAAATAACCTTAACTAGGGGAGCCCAATGAGCTGGGCTGAGAGGGAAGCGCAATGAAGCTTCTTGACTCTTCGGACCTGATCTGGATCATGCCAGCGTAGGGAAGTTATCTATGAGTCATTACTTCTTGTATGGATAAACCAGGTCGATTTATTGTGGCCTGGTTTTTTGTATGCTCTTGATCTCGTCCTTTAGGAATTAGTTTGAAGGAGAGGCTTAAATGACAAAAAGTGTGCAGCAAGAAAACATTGAAATGTTGTCTAGTTTTGAAGGAAGTAAGAAGGTGTATATTCAAGGTTCCCGTCCTGACATTCAAGTGCCGATGAGACAAATTTCGTTAAGTCCAACCATTCATGAAGACGGCAGGGAAACGCACAATGAACCGCTTCTTGTCTACGATACGAGTGGACCATATACGGACGAAAACGCTCATATTCAGTTAACAGAAGGGCTGCCAGCTATTCGGGAAAATTGGATCGTAGAAAGAAAGGATACACAAGAGTATGAGGGACGCCAAGTAAAGCCTGAAGACAATGGCGCTCGTAGTGAATCATCGACGCATGATCAACAACAAGTAGAGTTCCGACATACTGTTCGTAAAGCACTACCAGGTCAATGTGTGACCCAACTTCATTATGCCAAAAAAGGTATCATCACGCCTGAGATGGAGTTCATTGCCATTCGTGAACAGATGGAACCGGAGTTTGTCCGAGAAGAAGTTGCCAAGGGGCGGGCGATTATTCCGTTGAACATTAATCATGTGGAAAGTGAGCCGATGATTATTGGTCGTAACTTTCACGTCAAAATCAATGCGAACATTGGTAACTCGGCAGTTTCGTCTTCGATCGAACATGAAGTAGAGAAGATGACGTGGGCAACCCGTTTTGGTGCAGATAACATTATGGACCTTTCAACCGGAAAGAACATTCATCGAACGCGGGAGTGGATTATTCGTAACTCCGTTGTTCCCGTTGGAACGGTTCCGATTTATCAGGCACTTGAGAAAGTAAACGGTGTCGCTCAAGATCTGACTTGGGACGTTTATCGGGATACGCTCATTGAGCAAGCGGAGCAAGGGGTTGATTATTTTACGATTCATGCGGGCGTTTTATTGCGGTATGTTCCGTTAACGGCGAATCGATTAACAGGCATTGTTTCTAGAGGTGGATCGATTATGGCGCAATGGTGCCTTGCTCATCATGAGGAAAGTTTCTTGTATACACACTTTGATGAGATTTGTGAGATATTACGTGCCTACGACATTTGCATTTCCCTTGGTGATGGCTTGCGTCCAGGATCGATTGCAGATGCGAATGACGAAGCGCAGTTCGCTGAACTTGATACGTTAGGTGAATTAACGAAGCGAGCATGGCAATACGATGTACAAGTGATGGTTGAAGGACCTGGTCACGTGCCGATGCATCTGATTAAAGAAAATATGGATAAGCAGTTAGAGGTGTGTGACGAAGCCCCATTCTACACGTTAGGTCCGTTAACGACAGATGTTGCCCCAGGATACGACCACATTACGTCTGCGATCGGTGCAGCGATGATTGGGTGGTATGGTACAGCGATGCTTTGCTATGTTACGCCTAAAGAGCATTTAGGGCTACCTAATCGAGACGACGTTCGAGAAGGTGTGATTACGTATAAAATTGCCGCACATGCCGCAGACCTTGCTAAAGGTCATCCGGGAGCTAGGAAACGAGATGATGCCTTATCGAGAGCACGGTTTGAATTTCGCTGGCGCGATCAATTCCACCTTTCGTTAGATCCAGATCGGGCGATGGCGTATCATGATGAAACGTTACCAGCTGAAGGAGCAAAGACAGCTCACTTTTGTTCAATGTGTGGTCCGAAATTTTGCAGTATGCGAATTTCACATGATATTCGCAAGCTTACCGCGTCACAGTCTGAAGAGATCCAGACCGGCTTAAAAGAAAAGGCAAATGAGTTTGTTGATGCTGGTGCGAAGTTGTACCGATAATCGGAGGGAAATCGATGGATGGTAGAGTGAAGCAAATCGAGCACCTCATTGAAGAGAAGAAGGTTGAAGTTGAGCAACTTGAAGCAACGCTTGAACATATCCAACAGCAGTGTTCGCATCATTTTAGTGGAGATGAGTTAATGAGACGCTGTTTAATGTGTAATAAAGTAGAAGTGCTTTATTATTAATAGTGCTATACGAGGGAGTTGTTCGTTCATGGGCAACTCCCTTCTAGATGTTCGTTGCTTATTGACTTATTTCACTTTTCTGTCTAGACTGAACGTATTAAGCCTACTAAATGGGTAAGAATACATATAGATTAGAGGAGATTGAATGAAAAGACGGAGCATGACAACTTTTGGAACAGCGGTCGTTTTAGGCGCGCTTGTCGCTTGTAGTTCACCGAGTGAAGTTGAGGAAAGTGCAAGTGAAAACAACGAAGTCGAGCAAGAGCAAAGTGTTCGAGATGAATTGAACATTGCTCAAACGGCTCAACCGCCTACGCTCGATACTGCTCAAACGGTTTCAGCGGTTGCACTCGACATTGCTGGAAACATTTATCAACAATTGTTTCAATTAGATGGAAACTATGAGCCGCAGCCCGTGTTGGCAGAGTCGTATGAGTTAAGCGATGATGGCAAGACTTACACGATCGCGCTTCGTGAAGGCGTTCAGTTTCATAATGGAGAGGAAATGACAGCGGAAGATGTGGTTGCGTCGATGAATCGCTGGCTAACGGTCTCCTCTAGAGCGAAAGAATTGTTGGACGGAGCGTCGTTCACTGAAGTAGATTCCTATACAGTGGAATTAACAGTAGAACAAGCCACGTCAGACGTTCTTATTCTGTTAGCTTCGCAAGCACAATTCCCATCGATTATGCCAAAAGAGATTGTTGAATCCGCATCCGCAGATGGTTTTGAAGAATACGTGGGTACCGGACCGTATCAATTCGAGGATTGGCAACAAGATCAATACATCCGTCTCGTTCGAAATGATGATTTTCAGTCTTTAGAAGGGGAGCCTAGTGGTTTCACAGGAGAAATTAAGGCACCAACAGAGACGTTAACGTATCATTTCGTGTCGGATCATTTTACGAGAATTTCGGGCTTGCAAACGGGCCTTTATGACATCGCGGACAGCATTCCGTTAGAAAACTATGATTTACTTGAAGAAGATGAAAGTATTGAGATTGAATCGGTACCGGGAGGGACGTTAACGGCGTTTTTCAATACGAACGAAGGCGTTTTATCAGATGAAGAGCTTCGCCATGTCGTGCTTGCGGCGCTCGACAACGAGGAGATTATGCTTGCAAGTTATCCGCTACCCGAATTGTTCTCCCTTGCTCCTGGGTATTTAAACGAAAATCAAGAGCAGTGGGCAACGGATGCAGGGGCCGACTATTACAATCAAGCGGATCCTGATTTAGCGAAGCAACTCTTAGAAGAATCGAGTTATGATGGAGAAGAAATTACGATTCTTACAACACCTGACTACAATGAAATGTACAATGGCTCCCTCGTTATTCAAGAACAATTGCGTAACATCGGTATGAACGTGTCTGTAGATACGTTTGATTTTGCGACGTTTTTAGAAACGAAGGATGATCGTAGTCGCTGGGATTTGTTTTTGGCGAGTACGGGTTACCAATTAACGCCACCACAGCTTTTAGCTGTTACACCAGAATGGGCGGGGTTGGATGATGAAAACGTAAGATCAGGATTAATGGCTGTTCGCGAAGCAGCATCACAAGAAGAAGCAGCCGAGGAGTGGGCGAACGTGCAGCAGTACTTATATGAAATAGGCTCTTCAACTGTACTCGGGCACTACGATGCATTTGTCGCTGTCCATGAGGATGTTGAAGGCTTTGAATTGTTTGAAGCCCCAGTCGTTTGGAATGCCAGTATTAAAGAGTGACGGACGTTAAAACGCTCATGAGCATCTTCATGAGCGTTTTTAGTATGTTTGATTGAGAAAATTAGGTTGATCCTGCAGCTGTTGAAGGTACGCGCTCTTGAAGCCGCACTATAAATAATACGCCAGCAATAATAAACAACACAGATTGAATGAGCGTTGCGCCAAGGGTCGCAATGAGCATGATAGCGCCAATTATTAACAAGCGAAGTCCTGCTTTACGCGCCGATTTCTTAATGTGAAATGTAGTTATAATTAAGAGTATGAGTCCGATTAAATGAACGGCGAATACGAACCAGGCGAATGCTTGTGTGCCGACACCGGGCAATGGGAGTTGTGTTGAAACCGTTGCAACTGATAAGTTGACGATTAGAACCGTTGCGATAAGTAGTTGTAACGAAAGCCCTACGCCAAGCAAAAGAAACTCTGGGAGTCGTTTGATGATGATCACCTCCTAGTAGTAGCATACTACAAAGAAATCGTAATGATCACAATGCTAATGAAAATGTAATTGCAAAGGAAGTATAAGTCTTGTAATTCAGAAAATGAATAACTTACCATATGGGATGTGTGAGAATGAAAGCAGTTATTTTTGATATGGATGGAACCTTGTTTCAAACAGACCGAGTTTTAGAAACATCATTAGAAGATACGTTCGAACAGTTACGTCTACAAGGTGAATGGGAAGGTGAAACCCCACTTCAATTGTACCGGGATATTATGGGGGTTCCTCTACCTAAAGTATGGGAAACACTGCTTCCTGACTGCTCTGGATAGACAAGAATGTATAGTGATCAGTATTTTTTAGAACGACTTATTTTTAATATTGGAGAAGGCTTAGGAGCATTGTATCCACATGCGTTAGACGTACTTGAAAAATTAAAGGCAAATGATATTCAGATATTCATTGCAAGTAATGGTTTGACAAAGTACTTAAAATCAATCGTTTCCCACTATGCATTGGATCGTTTTGTTGCAGGTACATACAGCATTGAACAAATTGAAACTTTGAGTAAAAGTGACTTAGTGAAAACCATTCTAAATGAGCATTTCGTAACAGAGGCAATCATGATTGGTGATCGGATGTCAGATATTCAAGCGGCTAAGGACAATAATCTTCTTTCTATTGGTTGCCGTTTTGATTTTGCTCAAGAAGAAGAGTTAAAGTTTGCAGATTTCGTTATCGAGGACTTGGCTGAGGTACCACAGATTGTCACTCATCATTTCCAGTTGCAACCATTGTATCCTTCAGAAGAAGGTTAATCATTCATTAAGGCGGGTAGAGACGAATAGAAAAGACGACGATGGCAGGTGACGACCAATTCGAAGTAAATCAATTCTATTCTTAATAAGTACAACAGTCTTTCTATCTGCTTGTGGTGCATTCGGGAGCCCTGCTCCCACAGACGAGCCAATAGTAGAGGGTGCGGTTGTGGATCTTCATTTGAGCAATGAAGACGACAATAAAGCTCTTCATCATCTAGCATTATCCCAGAATTCAAATGAAGAAATCATCCTTCAACTTCACCCTGAATCAGGGATTATCTTAGATGAAGAAGAGGAGATCATTTCAATAGGAGAACTCCAAATAGGAGACACACTACAAGGTTGGGTTGGTGTGGATCAGAGCGATGACATTGAAGCAGAACAAAAAGACGAAATTCCTGTTACGACAGTGCAAAGAATTCAATAACAAGTAAGCTCGGTGTTGTGCCGAGCTTACTTTGTTATGGAATAAGAGGAATTAAGTGCTGTCTAGCGAAAGTGGAAGGAAGCCATATTCTTTTGTGGGGTGTTCAATGCAATTATCTAAGTATGCAAAGGTGATTGTTCAAAATGGAATTGCTGTGCAGTCTGGTGATCTTGTTAAAGTGAACTTCAACCCTGAACATTTGCCATTGGTTCGTGAAGTAACAAAAGAAGCTTACTTGTCAGGTGCTGTGTATGTAAAGCTAGACTTGCGTGATCCAGAAGTTGAGCTTGCTCGAGCTCGTTACATATGTAGTCTGTATACGCATCATTATCCTGATTCGCTTGTACAAACCGAGTGGGCTGATCTAGAAGCTGGTTACTCCACGATCTCAATAACTGCACCATCGTTTGAAAAGCTAGAGTCTAATTTGTTGAGAAAAAAAGTTGCCACACTTAAAGAAGTTAAAGAAAAAGCGATGGCACCGATTCGCAAAGTTGGAATGGAAAATCGAAACAAATGGGTCGTCGTTAACGCGCCGACAATTGCGTGGGCAAATTCACTTTTTCCAAATTTAGAAAGTGATCAGGCGTTTCAACGTTTAAATGACCTTCTAGATGAAATTGTAAAATTGCATGAAAAAGATCCAGTAAAATCTTGGTATCGTCAAGATGTGACTTTAAAATCAATTGCTAGTCGGTTAAATGCCTATCAATTTGATGCGTTGGAATTTAAAAGTGATTATACAGAGCTATACGTACGTCTTGTCAGGCAACATGTATGGACTGGGGGTACTGAAAAAACAAGCGACGGTCGTATGTTTTTATCAAATATTCCTGTGGAAGAAGTGTGGACAATGCCTGATAAATGGGGAGTCTCTGGTCACGTACGGATAACAAAGCCATTTAACTTAAACGGTCAATTGATCGAAGGAGTTACGCTCTACTTTCAGGAAGGCAAAGTTGTGAAACTCGACCCATACAATGAAGAGTTTGCGAATCTCATTGGAATCGATGATGGCGGATCGAGGCTTGGCGAAGTTGCACTCGTTAGTAAGCACTCATCTGTTGCCAAGGCGGGAGTGGTATTTAACAGTACACTTTTAGATGAAAATGCAGCTTCTCACATCGCGTTTGGCCAAGCGTACGCTAGCAATGTGGTACGAGGAGTGTCGATGAACGCAAGTGAGCGAGATGCTATTGGAATGAACGAGTCGGCAATTCATCAAGACGTGATGATTGGTGATGAAGTTATGGATGTGTATGGCGTGCGTAACAATAAGAAGGTTCTTATTATGAAAAACGGTGAGTGGTGCTTTACGATATAAAACATAGGAGAGATAACAATGAGCGAAAAGCAACTAGAAGCAGCACTAGAACTTCAAAAGCAAGGAAAGTTTGCGGAATCAAACGATATTCTTAGAGACATTATGAGTCACACGAATTGCCAAGGTGACGTTTATTATCATTATGCTTCGAATTGTGACTCACAAGGGAACGAGCGAGAAGCGGTCGGCTATTATGAAAAAGCGATACAAGAGGGCTTATCAAGCGAAGACTTACAAGGAGCGTACTTGGGATTAGGAAGTACATATCGCACACTTGGGATGTATAAGGAATCTGATAAAACGTTAAGAAAAGGCATTGAAACGTTTCCTAATGACTATGCATTAAAGGTATTCCACGCATTAACATTGTACAATCTCGGAAACTATGAAGCTTCAACACAATTACTATTAAAGTGCATCACTGACACGACGGACGACGCTGAGGTTTTGCGTTATAAAAGAGCAATTGATTTTTATGCGCCTCAATTAGATAAAGTGTGGTAGTTAGTCATACATATTAGTAATGAAATCATTGATATTTACAACTTATGGAATGTCATTACTTCCGCTGGAATTCAAATGTCCTTATAAGTTGTCGAGGAATCATTTGATGTAGACATGGTGAAGTGAACGTCACACAATCGAAAGTGTATACACATTAACTTAGGGACAAAGAGACTTAAGTTAACGTGTCTTCTATTATGAAGTAATTGTAAAGAGTTTGAGAACAGATGAAACGAATGTAATTAGGTGACGTATAATAAAATAAGAAAGTTTAGTAGAATGATAACGTCGTTTTTCTTTATGTATGAACTCAAGATGTGAGCTAGTTCTTACAAAGACAGGATTGGGAGGAGCGTATGCAAATAAGAGAAGTTCTACTTGAGGATGCTGAGCGACTACATACACTCATCTCAGCTGTTGAATCAGAAGCATCATTTATGCTTATGGAACCAGGTGAACGAAACCTAACGATTGAAAAACAAAGAGCGATGGTTCAACATTTCCTAGTTAATAATTATTCAACGATTGTGCTAGCTGAAGATGCAGATGAACTCGTTGGTTATGTAATTGCTATTGGTGGAGAAGTTCAGAGAACAAAGCACTCTGTTCGTTTAGTAATTGGTGTATTGGACTCTTACAGAGGACAGGGCATTGGACATAGATTGTTCAACTTTATAGACAGTTGGGCGAAACTGCAGGGGATCGCGCGATTGGAGTTAAGTGTCGTCACAACAAATGAAGCAGCACTACGACTTTATAGAAAATGTGGATTTACAATCGAAGGTGAAAAAAGAAAGTCGCTATGCATCGACGATGTGTTTTACAATGAATATATCATGTCAAAACTCTTGTATACGTAAGAATTTTCTATGGCATAAAGTCTCGCACATTCACGAAGGAGAATCGGATGAACTGGAAAAACATATGGAAAGGCATCGCAATGGGTATGGTAGAGACGGTGCCAGGTGTAAGTAGCAGTACGATTGCAATGCTAGTAGGCATTTATGAAAATGTGATTGGTTCAATTAGCGACCTTACGTCTAAGTATATTAGACGCGGTGTTCTATACTTAATCCCTGTTGGAATCGGGATTGTCATTGGTTTTTTATTGTCAATACAAGTTGTAGAGTTCTTTTTAATAAACTACACGGTTCCGACACACTTTTTATTTATAGGACTTGTCATCGGGATGCTACCGTTTATATGGTATAGCGGTAAGCGTCACACTGATCAGCTGAAAAGTGTTCCTTATCAAGTGAAACACTATGTAATTATGGTGTTGTTTTTTGTACTACTCGTCTTCTTGAACAATTTCTTAGGCTATGATGAATCGGTAATGACGGATTTGGTATTTACAGATTACCTGTTCTTATTCTTTTCGGGCTGGCTGGCGAGTACGGCACTTGTCTTACCGGGGATTAGCGGTGCGTTAATTCTTATGATCCTGGGCGCTTACTACACAGCGATCGATGCCATTACGTCGTTGAACATTGATGTCATTATTGCAGTAGGCGCTGGTGTAGTGATTGGTGTTCTAATCACAGGGAAGCTTGTGCGTTTCTTAATTATCCATTTCCGACAAAGCACGTACGCAGGGATTGTTGGCCTTTTAGCGGGGTCGGTGATCGTGCTTTACATCGGTTTACCAGAGACGATAGGCCAAATGATAGCGAGTGTGCTACTTCTGATCATCGGGTTCTTGTTCTCGTATTTGATTAGTCAAAGGCAAAAAGTGTAACGATCGATTTGGAGGGCGGGCAAATAAGTTGTCCGCTCTTTTGTATTCCAACGAAAGATGCCAAGTTAATCGCTAGTCTTGGTTGTTCTCCGCTTGCTTTTGTGCAGCATACTTTTTGAAAATCTGGTCGTGGTATTCAACGAGTGTGTAAAACGCAGTCGCGGTTAAGGATAACCCCAGGTTATTCAACCAACGAATCTCCCCAAATAGTAATTGGAACAAAACTAATGACCCGTAAGATGCAAAAAATAAACAGATGAGGCGTACAGGTCGGTACTTGAATAATGTCAACGTATCCCTCCTAATTTGTGTGATTATTATAACATATCAATCATTGGAGTTGGTTTCTATGAACGTGGCATTCTTTGATCGTGATGGTACGATTATTGAAGATTATGAGGATCATGTGTGGACCGGTGTTAAGGAGCCTGTATTTATTAAGGGAGCGATTGAAACGTTAGATCATATACAAAAGCAAGGTTATAGTATTATGATCATTACGAATCAGTATTTGATTAATGAAGGGTACATTTCATATGAACAATACGAAGCAATAAATAGTAGCATGCTTCATGTCTTAAAAGAGCATAACATCTCGATTCAAGAAGTCTTTTATTGTCCCCATAGAAGGGATGAAGGCTGTAGGTGTATAAAACCTAACATCGGAATGATTGAACAGGCGTTAACGAGCTATCCAGAGATTCGTTTGGATCACTCCTTTATTGTAGGTGATTCTAAGGCTGATGTTGATTTAGCGACAAGGCTAGGGGTTCGAGGTTACGGCATTCGTATAACCAATGAGCAACCGAATGTTACGTTGATCGATACGATTAGTGATCTTCAATTTGTAATAAACAAAAACGATAAATAGCGGGCACTCTGAAGCAGGTTCTTCAGAGTTTTTTTATTACTATTTAAATAACTATCTAATTAGATTATAATCTAATTAGATAGGGGTGGAAGGATGCAACTTGATAAAATCGTTAATTTTCATAAAACCGTCGGAGACAAAACGCGAATTCGAATCATTAGCTTGTTGCGTTCGGGACCTCTTCACGGTCAAGCCATTGCTGGGAAGTTAGGCTTAAAAGCACCAACGATCTCACACCATTTGAAGAAGCTTAAGGACATTGATGTTGTCTATCAACGTCGCGATAAAAATACGATCTATTATTATTTGAATGAAAGTAAGTTAGAGCGTCTTACACACGCTATTATTGAAGTTGGAGGGAATGCAATGAATGAGCAATACGCCGTATCGCAAGAAGAAAAGGCAAAAATTATACAGAACTTCACCGACCAAACTGGGCGATTTAAGCGGTTGCCTGCACAGCGGAAGAAAAAGCTCATTCTTTTAGAGCATATCCTTCGTGGATTAGAGCACGGGAAATCATATGAAGAAAAAGAGATTAATGAGTATATTCAAACGTATTATGAAGATTACGCAACGGTTAGACGAGAGTTTGTGATGGCTCATTTTATGTACCGAGACAATGGGATTTATGAACTTAATCCAGTTGAAATGTGGCCGGTGTAGGTTCATGTTAGAACAAATTGACTCTAAATTAGCGAGGGATCTGCTCGACGATTTGTGCCCAACACAATCGTTCGGAATTGTTGAAGGGTTCATTGAGGGTGCTGTGTACTCAGATCGGGTCCAGCGACCTCGGGCGGTTCTTATTGCTACTAAAAGCGGGACGTATACCGTACATGGAGAACCGGGCGCTCATTTTGTTCTTGGATTTTCTTCGTTTTATATGAAGAAAAGTAAGCAGCGTTTTACACTATTTTCACCGAATATACGCTGGGACACATGTTTTGAAAAGATACAATCAAAGGATACAATGAAAATGTCGAGGGTCGTGTATCATCTGGATCATCGAGACAAGCTTTGGGATTCACTGTCTTTATCAATTCGTACGATTGATGAGCATTCGATTGAAAAGAGTCCGCGTTTTAATGAGAACTATTACGTTGAACACTGGGGAAGTGTAGACGCTTATAAGAAGTATGGGATTGGCTATTACGTTGAAGATTTGCAAGGTGAGATTTTAGCGGAATGCACGTTCATTTTTCGAAGTAGGGAAAAAGCCAATATCGACATCTACACGCGAGAATGTGCTAGAGGTAAAGGGCTTGCATCTACACTTGTACTTGCGTTTGTAAAAGAATGTAGAAAGCAGAACATCACACCTATGTGGGATTGTGATGAGGGGAATGAAGCTTCGATGCAACTTGCAAAAAGGTTAGGATTCAGTGAAGTAAATCGTTACCATCTTTATTATAGGAATAGTCTGTAATATTCAAGGGGAGGTGTGATCACCATTTCACTCATTGAGGAGATTCGTAGGCTCATAAACGATGAAGATTCATTTGAAACGCAAGTACAGAAGATCTTTGTTGCTTATCATTGCGTGCCGATCTTTGATCATAGTTTGGAAGTTGCTCGTGAAGCAAAAGCATTGGCTAAAACCTATGGTGAAGATGCATATGGAGCGTTTCGTGCGGGGTTGCTACACGATATTGGTGGGATCATCCCGAACGAAAACAGAGTGAGCGTTGCAACAAAATTAGAAATTGATCTTTATGAAGAAGAACACACCGTTCCTATGATCATTCATCAAAAGATTAGTAAGGTCATTGCTAAAGAAATTTTTCACATTGAAGATCAAAACGTATTAACCGCCATTGAAACACACACAACATTGCATAAAAAGCCGAGTGCGCTTGATCATATTGTATTCCTTGCTGATAAACTAAAATGGGATCAAGGTGGAGAGCCTCCGTATGGAGATGAGTTGCGCAGAGCGATGCAACAGTCATTAGAGTATGGGTCATTTTATTTTATCGACCAGTTGTATCACAGTCCATCGCTTAAAATTATTCACCCTTGGCTTCGCGATGCATATGAAAGACTGAAAGCTACGAATGAGTGATACTTTGAAAACCAAATCTATTGATTTGGTTTTTTTATGTGCGCATGTTTTTTCGTCATAATGACAAAAAATAAGGTAAAATCAAACGTGTTATCATTTTTGACAAAAGACTGAATGATTTTAATCGCAAGCGAAAAGGTGGCTTGGTATGCAGTGAAGATGCATACGAAGATATTCGGATTAATGGTAGGGTTGATAGCTATTGTTGCGCTCTCAATGGCAGCGTTTTTAGCTTATATAGAATATCATAACATTTATGAGCGTCTTGGAGATCAAGCGTTAAGTTCAGCAGTTCATATCGCTAATTCTCCTGAGGTTGTTGACGCATTTTCAGAAGATAATCCTTCGGAATTATTACAACAGTATGCCGATCATTATCAAAGAGATATGGATGCAGAGTTTATTGTTATTGGAAACAATGAAGGCGAGCGTTACGCCCATCCCGATGAATGGAAAATTGGTGAAGCCATGGTTGGTGGGGATAATGATTTGGCATTAATTGCAGGAAGATCGTATGTATCAGTTGCAGAAGGAACCAGGGGGATGTCCTTGCGTGGAAAAACACCGGTACATAGTTCTGAGGGTGAAATTATTGGTGTTGTCTCTGTTGGGTTTCTCGTTCAAGATATCCATGCTGAAATGTGGCAGCGTATCGGAGTTATTGTATTAATTACAACGGTGATTGTTGTCATTGGGGCGTTAGGAAGTATGCTTTTATCAAGAAGTATTCGAAAAGACATGTACGGACTCGAGCCTAAAGAAATTGGTGCGCTCTATCATGAGCGTGAGGCGACATTTGCGGCAATTCGAGAAGGGATTATATCTGTTGATTCTAGTGGATTGATTACGTCGATCAATGCATCAGCGCGTAAAATTCTAAATGTTTCAGGTGAAATTGTCGGTAGACCTGTCCAAGAGATTGTATTAGAGACGAAGATTCCGCGAGTTCTTCATACAAAGAAAGCAGAATACAACGATGAATTGTTCATAAACGGCCATACGATTATTGTCAACCGTCAACCGATTATGCACGGTAATGACATTCAAGGGGTTGTAAGCAGTTTCCGAGATAAAACCGAAATGATCGAGATGGCGAATACTTTGTCCGACATTAAAAGTTATTCAGAGGACTTAAGGGCGCAAAACCACGAGTTTACGAATAAGTTGTACACACTTTCTGGATACATGCACCTTGGACTTATTCAGGAGGCCAAATCGTTTATCGCACACGAAACATCCTCTAAAGATAAGCAGAATGACCTTGTCACGAATTACATTAAGGATACGACAATCCAAGCCATTCTTGTTGGCAAATATGGGCGTGCTTCTGAGTTGAAGGTAGATTTTTCAATAGATCGAGAAAGTCGATTAGAGAAATTACCAACTCATATCGGTGAGTCACAAATCATCTCCATTATCGGTAATGTAATTAATAACGCATTAGAAGCTTCGCTTACTCATCATCAACCTGCTGTATCTGTCTCTATTTCAGACTATGGTAAAGATATTATTCTTGAAGTTACGGACAATGGACAAGGGCTATCAGATGACTTGGATCGTGTGATTGAAAAGGGCTATTCAACGAAAGGTCAAAAAAGAGGATATGGCCTTGCCATCGTACAAGCATTGGTTGGGGAATACGGAGGTTTCTTGGAGTATCATCGCTTCCAAGGCGAAACGACGGTAGTTACTATCTATTTACCTAAACAGTTAAGAGGAGGTCAAAACGATGATTCGAGTGCTCATCTGTGAGGATGATTTTCGTGTCGCAAATGTCCATGAATCACTTGTCAGTCAGTTCTCATCATTTGAGTGTGTTGGTAAAGCGTCGAACGTGCAAGCGATGATGAGTCAAATAAGAGAGCAAACGATTGACTTAATTTTATTAGACTTATACTTGCCAGATGGGCTTGGCGTTGAACAAATCTTGGACGTGAAGTCTGCGGCACCAAATGTTGATATCATTGTGATTACAGCTTCAGATGAACGAGATCATGTGCAAAAGGCAATTCGATACGGGGTGTATGACTATATCATTAAAAGCCATTCGTTTGAGCGATTGGAAAAGTCGTTAGCAAATTACATTACGTACTTTAACGTGATGAATCGATTGGCTCCTTTTGATCAAGAACATATTGATCAGTTGCTCGAAAGGTCATTAAAGCCAGAGAGCAGTGATTTTAGCGACTTACCTAAAGGAATTGATGGGATGACCTTACACCATGTTCAACAATTATTAAAATCAATGGTAGAAGGAATCACAGCAGAGGAAATGGGTGAAAAGCTTGGTGCATCTCGCACCACAGCGAGAAGATATTTGGAATACTTAATTCAGTTAGAACGTGCTGTGGCTATGCCGGTATATGGTGTTGTAGGTAGACCAGAACGCAAATATTTCTTGAAATAGCCGTTGTAGATTCTACAACGGCTATTGTTATATCCGAAAAACAAGATTCTGTGAACAAAATGAACAAAACTCTATAAAACCCTACATAATTACAATCAATGGTTTCAACAATCATTTTATTCAGATTATATTGACGCTATATTTCTATTCCCTTATAGTGACTAGTATTGAAAGCGTTTTACTAGAATGTCGGAATGTAACCAATGTAGGGGGATTTCAAATGCAACCAGATGTTTCGATTTGGCTAACTGTTGTCGGTTTAGCGATTATCTTTCTAATTGTCGGTCTATTAATTTGGGGGAAAATCAGCCCGATTGTAGGGATGACATTAATCCCAATTCTCGGTGCTTTGATTGCTGGCTTTAATTTTGCAGAGATTACAGAGTTTTTAGAAGCGGGTACAAGTCAAGTGATGGGCGTAGTTGTTATGTTCATCTTTGCGATTATTTTCTTTGGTATTATGCAAGATAGTGGATTGTTTAATCCGTTTGTGCGGTCAATGATTCTTGTAACTAGAGGTAACGTTGTTGTTGTCGCCATTGCAACCGCTATCATTGGAATGGTTGCTCAAATTGATGGCGCGGGTGCATCAACATTTTTAATCTCAATTCCGGCATTATTGCCACTATATAAAGAGCTACATATGAGTCGATACTTGTTGCTTTTACTAATTGCACTCAGTGCTGGAGTCGTAAACATGATTCCTTGGGGTGGTCCAGCAGCAAGAGCGGCTTCTGTTATTGGAACCGATCCAGTTTCTTTCTATTTGCCACTTATTCCATTACAAATTGCTGGTCTTGTATTAATACTAGGACTTGCAACGTTATTAGGAATTAGAGAGAAAAGAAGAATTGAAAAGCGGGTTAAAGCAGGCGAAATTACGTTGAATGAAAATGTCAACGTAAAAGGAATTGCTGATGAGTTTGTGAAACGCCAAAATGAAGAAATGGCGGCTGCAAGTGAACAACCACGCAAGCATCCAGCGATTATTTGGATCAACTTATTGTTAACGATCGCAGTGTTAGCAACGATGATCTCGTCGCTTTTACCACCACAGTACGCATTTATGTTAGGGGTAGCGATTGCTCTTCCAATTAACTATGCAACGGTGAATGATCAAATGGGAAGAGTGAAAGCGCACGCACCAAGTGCATTAATGATGGCAGCTGTTATTTTGGCAGCGGGTGTATTCTTAGGAATCTTAGACAATTCAGGTATGCTAGAGAACATTGCACTTGCAACTATTAGTGTAATGCCAGAGTTCGTCGTTCCTTATATTCATATTATTGTTGCGATGTTTGGGGTACCGATGGATCTTCTGACAAGTACAGATGCGTATTACTTCGCTTTGCTTCCAATTGTGGATTCAATCGCAAGTACACAGGGAATCGAGTCAACGTCAACGGCTTACGCGATGCTTACTGGAAATATTATCGGTACATTTGTCAGCCCGTTCTCTCCTGCGCTATGGTTAGGTGTCGGTTTAGCTGGAGCGAATATGGGACAACACATCCGCTACTCATTCTTCTGGATGTGGGGATTCAGCATTATTATGATCATTCTTGGAATTCTTATGGGAATCATTTAAACATAATAAAGGTTTCTTTTGAAATAGATTCACACAATCAAACGTGTGAATCTATTTTTTTGTTTGTCGAATAATCGCTACATTATGTTAAGTATACTTTACATAATGTTTGAAGATTAGTACACTGGTGTTGAATCAAGGGAGGGATAGAATGACAGTGTTTAATGGGGTTGCATTGGCTATAGTGATTGGTTCACTACTTTTTATAGCTTACTATAATGATTGGCGAGATGAACGTTCAAGAGCTGTTGTAGGTAAAGCGAGCAGCATTTCCTTTTTTGTCGGTCTCGTTGCTTCGGCATTGTTTTTGGTGATGTATGAAACAGGACAGTTCGCTAACTTTACAGATACTGCGTTACTCGCTTTAGCAAGTATCGTTATGCTACATGCTATGCTCGTTTTTGTCTTTCATCGTTATGTCGTCTAAGGAGAAAATAATGAACAATAAACTTAAAGTATTTCGTGCGATGCATGATCTATCACAAGCACAATTAGCAGAACATATTGGGGTCAGCCGTCAAACGATTATTTCAATAGAGAAGAAGAAATACAAGCTAACGCTTGAGTTAGCATATACGATTGCAAACTATTTTAATGTTTCAGTTGAAGACGTTTTTCCGAATGAAGGAAGCGGGAACAGTGAAGAAGCTTAATAATAGGAGGAGTTAGATGAGCCCAAAAGCGTTTTATATCGTTACGACAATCTCATTAATTGGTGGCGGTGTAGCTGGATATTACGTTTACCAGTTGTTAGCTTGATATTATTTACGCCAACATGGCGTTTTTTTTTAACTTTAAGAGTAGAATAGATTCAGGAAGATAGTGGATAAATTTTACTTTGAACGAGAGAATAAAGTGAATGGTAGGTAGCGGGTTAAATGCAAAAGGAAGTGACAGCATGAAGGAAGACGAAGCTGCAATTCAGTTTCATGAAGTGAACTTTGCAACAAAGGAATTGACGATACTCAAGTCAATTACAGGCTCATTTGTACGAGGTGGGATTACAACGTTAGTTGGCCCTTCTGGTGCTGGGAAATCGACATTGTTTCGTTTATGTAATGGTCTCTTATCGGCGAGTTCAGGTGGCATATGGATCGATGGGATTGCAATCGATGACTATGAACCGGTGCAGTTACGACGAGAGATCGGTATTGTGTTGCAAAGCGCAACGATGATAGCAGGAACGGTAAGGGATAATTTGGAGCTACCAAGAGCGCTACAAGGAGAATCACTGACTGACAACGAAGCCGAGGAGTATATTAAAGTGGTTGGGTTAGGAAAAGAGTTTCTAACACGGAATAGTCACGATTTGTCTGGTGGACAAAAGCAACGGGTGTCGATTGCGCGGACGCTCGTAAATCGCCCTAAAATCTTGTTATTAGATGAGATTACATCGTCATTGGATCGTGTGTCGACGCAAGAGATTGAAGAGCTTATCGTACATATTAATCAACACTACAAAACGACGGTTATTTGGATTACGCATCATCTCGACCAAGCATTACAGATCGGGACGTACACGTGGGTCATGATGGATGGCAAGTTGGTAGAGTCAGGACCGAGTAATCTCCTTCGTAACCCGGAAAATGAAGACGTTCGACGTTTTGTGAAGGGGGAAGTCGAATGAGCTTCCTAACACTTGTGATTGCCCTCGTTTTTGTTGCAATTCCACTCGTGCTTTCAAAGACGTTAAATCTTGGTCTTGAGAGAGATACGATCGTCGCAACCGTTCGTTCGATTGTTCAATTACTTGCCGTCGGGTACTTGTTGCAGTTTGTATTTGATTCAGAAAGCATATTGTATATTGTCTTAATGATTGTTTTAATGATCGGTGCTGCTACGGAGAACGCAAGGAAAAAAGGGTCTAGTATTCCAGGAATTACATGGAAGTTAATTGTTACATTTCTATTCGTGCAAGTGCTAACACAAGCCATTCTCTTAAGCCTCAATATTATTCCAGCGACTGCTCAGTACATCATCCCAATTAGCGGTATGGTAATAGGGAATTCCATGGTGCTTGGAATACTCTTTCTTAATCGTTTTACAGCTGAGGTAGCGTCAAGGCATGACGAGACGGAATTAATCTTATCGCTTGGGGGGACACCAAAGCAAGCGGTGCATCGTCCTTTAGTAACGTCGATTAAAGCAAGCATTATTCCGACGATTGAAGCTCAGAAGACGATCGGTCTTGTGCAATTGCCAGGCATGATGAGCGGGCAAATCATTGCCGGTGCGGATCCGGTTCAGGCAGTGATGTTCCAATTACTCATCTTATTCTTATTGTTAACGACCGCCGTAATTACAAGCATTATGCTCGGTTACTTCTCTTATCCAACCCTCTTTAATAATCGAATGCAATTCATAAAAAAACAACATAACCGTGGAGCTTAACGTTTAGTGCAAAGAAAGGCTGATCAAGACGTCAAACTTTAAGTAATGGATCTCTTCATCGACGGTAAGGATGTGAAATTGCTTCTGGGTGTTATTTATAAAATGGCAATGACCGATGATTTCGTAAAAGTGACCATCATACCAGAAGATAAACGTTAACAACTGGTGATACTCCATCGCTTCTGAAAGAATATACTCGAATTCTTGCCAATGTTGTTCATCCAGAGTAGGTTGTTGAACCTTTTTGTTCTCTTCTTGGTGTTTAAGCCATGCTTCGCGGTGTTCAGGTAAAATCATCCGCATCGATTCCCATCGCATGTTGCCACCGGGTGTAAGCTTATTCATTGCACGCCCTCCAGAACATTTGTTCTCATTTTAGCATGATCTTTAGTGGAGCGCTAGTTTTGTCGTAGGTCAATGTTGTAATTTGCGATAGCGTCATTCCGACTAAACGGAACGATTTCAAGCGGGAGTGGCTCATTTAAGGTTGTTATTCTTAATGTAGAAGGGAGGTCATCTGATGGACGTGTTAAAACGAATGAATGATGCCATTGATTATATTGAAAAAAACTTGGACCAAAAAGTGAATTACAAAGAGGTCGCAAGCATCGCTCAGTTTTCCGATCATCATTTCAGGAGAATGTTTTCATTTATTACAGGTGTTTCGATTGCGGAATACGTTCGCAGAAGACGTTTGACGTTAGCGGCATTTGATTTAAAGCATCCTCATGTGCGCGTCATCGATGTGGCAATGAAGTACGGGTATGATTCTCCAGATGCGTTTTCAAGGGCGTTTCAATCTTTACACGGTATAACCCCTAGTGAAGTTTATTATTCAGATGCTTCATTAAGGGCTTTTCCGCCAATGACCTTCCAATTTATGATTAAGGGAGCGGTTGAAATGGAATATCGGATTGTTGAGAAAGAAGCGTTTACGGTCGTCGGGAAAAAAGAGAACGTTGTGATGGGAGAAGGAGGAGAGTTTGCGCCGAAGCTTTGGGAACAACTTGAGACGATTGAAGATCAACTTAAACCGTATGATCACTCATCATTCCCTGGGATTTTGCACATCTCTAACGCGAAACAATCAAATGACGTTACGTATATGATTGCAACAGCAACAGATCAGCAAACTACAGGAGAGTTTGAGTCTTTCACAATTCCTGCTAAAACGTGGGCAGTCTTTCATGCCCAAGGACCGATGCCTGAAGCGATGTTAAAGACGTGGGAACGGGTGTATTCTGAGTGGGTTCCAATGACTGAGTATGAATTGGATGAAGCTCCTGAAATGATTCGAAGTATTGAGGAGAAAATTGAAATTTGGGTTGCTGTTAAACCAAATGCAACGGTTCGCTTTTGAATGATGGATGCGTGTTGATTATAATTGAAGTAGCGAAAAGCGGGGAGCGCCCCGCTTTTTCTCATATCAACGTAATGTTGACTAGACGAGGTGAAACGATGAGTCAGTTGTTAAGAGACCAATATCCGTTAAAAGGTCATGTGATTTTGATTACTGGGGTTAGTCGCCGTCAAGGAATAGGATATGCTGTCGCAAAGAAATGCGCGGCATTCGGGGCATCAATTATTGCCCATCATTATCAACCTCATGACGAAGAACAAGAATGGGGAAGTGACAAGCTGGATGAGGTTTTTAAAGGAATTCAGTCAGAACTTATTGATGATGCGCGCTTTCTTGAAGTTTCTGGTGATTTTCAAAAGGCAGAAACTCCAGACCACGTAATGAACGTAGCTGTTGATGCATTTGGTCAGATTGATGGCTTGGTGTGTAATCATGCCATGAGTGGATCTGACGGCGCTATTGGGGAACTAACTGCAGAAATGCTTGATAACCATTGGGCAGTCAATACGCGCTCTTCTATTCTCCTTGCCCAAGCGTTTGCAAATCAAATTCCCAAAGATCGTGAAGGGTCTATTGTGTTCATGACGTCAGGTCAACGACTAGGTCCAATGCCAGGAGAGGTTGCATATGCATCGGCAAAAGGAGCACTAGCAGATAGTACGTTAACGATTGCCGACCAGCTCGCAGATCAACAAATCCGAGTGAATACGGTTAACCCAGGGCCCGTTGACACAGGCTATATGGATGAGACAACGTGGAAGCAACTGCAACCGATGTTTCCATTTGGTCGTTACGGACAACCTGAAGACCCAGCAAGATTAATTGCTTGGTTACTTACAAGAGAAGCCTGCTGGATTACCGGGCAAATCATTAACACAGAAGGTGGGTTTGGTCGGTGGAGACCTAAAGGTTAGAACTGCCTACTAGAATACATTATTATGCGAATTATTTTCCGGGAAATAATATGTAGTAAATACTTAATTTTAGATTTTGCACACGTGAACAAATCGTTACGAAGGCTTTTGTTCTATTGATCTTTTTAATTAGATGTGTGAAAGATAGAGTAGGCATCAATGATTGATTTAGATGGTTGATACATAAAGGTAGGGGTTAAGATTCATGTTAAATAAAGTATGGTTTCAATTAGGAATTGGCTTGCTATTGCTCATTCTGATCGTAAAGAACTTTATGGAGATCAGTGGTTTATTCGAACCAGTAATTATTATTTTGACGACGATCATGATTCCAGTTCTGTTAGCCGGTTTGTTATTTTACATTACGGAGCCTTTGCAACGTCGTCTCGTTCGATATATGCCGAAATGGGCAAGTGCTCTAGCAATTTTGGGGATTGTTGCGGTATTTATCGCCATCATGGCAAGCCTAATTCTCGATCCACTTATTGAAGAAGCCAATAAGTTTGTTCAAAATGTACCGATGATTTTCCAACAGTTTGAGGCAATGATCGTACAATTTCTGAATGATGACGGATCGTTTCCTATTGATCTAGAACAAACCTTCGGATCGGTTTTGGATTCGATTGAAGATATCATTATCGTTGGTTCTAGCTATCTCGTATCCTTTCTAAGTGGGGCCGTCTCAGCGGCATTAACCTTGATCCTCGTACCATTTTTCTTCTTCTTTATGTTAAAAGATCATGAGAGGTTTGCTCCTGCTCTTTATAATTTGTTTCAAGGAGAACGAAGAGAATGGGTCAAGAAGCTTTTAAGTGAAGTTGACTTTGCGCTGAAAAGCTATGTTCAAGGTCAAGTATTAGCAGCTTTTATACTCGCTGTTTTGCTGTTTACCGGTTATTCTCTCATTGGACTTGAATACGCACTGTTACTCGCATTACTTGCGTTTTTACTAAATATGATTCCGTTCCTTGGACCGTGGCTTGCGTTCTTCCCTGCGTTTGTCATTGCGCTCATTCAAGATCCGGTGTTAACCATTTGGGTGTCGCTCATTACACTTGCCGTACAGCAAGCTGAGAGCAACCTCATTACGCCGAACATTATGGGTAAGAAGCTTAGCGTTCATCCACTAACTGTAATCACACTCGTACTAGCTGCAGGAAATATTGCTGGGTTTATTGGGATGATTGTAGCGATCCCGACGTATGCCGTTCTTAAAGTGATCGTCATTAACATTTACGAGAAGCGTCAAAACATCCAAAAGCAAATCTTTAAAGACGTAAAATAAAAAGGGGAATGTGTATGGCAAGCTCTTTGCAAGAGCGTAGGAAGTGGAACGAACTTGAAGCCTACATTCAGTCACAAATGCACGCCTATGCAATTCCAGGTGCTTCAATTGCTGTAAGTAAGAACAGTCAGCTAGTCTATTCACAAGGGTTCGGTTATCGTGATCTTGATCAGAAGCTACCCGTTACGAAAGATACAATCTTTGGTGTCGCTTCAATAACCAAATCGTTTACAGCTCTAGCAATTATGCACATGCATGATCAAAAGCAGTTATCTATTGAGGACCCTGTTGTTCAGTATTTGCCCCAGTTTTCCTTACGTGGAGGAAATACCGATAAAGTAACAATTGCCCATCTGCTATCTCATACGACGGGTGTTCCGCCATTGCGACGTTGTGTTCAACTAGATGGCTTTAATGAACACCTGAATTATTTGCGAAATGGAGATTATGAATCATTTGCTGAGCCGGGAAACTATTTCAGTTATTGCAATGATACGTTTTTGGTTCTCGGAGCGATTATTGAGAAGGTCAGTGGTCAGTCATACCGCGCGTACATGACAGAAAAGCTACTAAAACCGTTAGGTCTTACGCGCTCAACCTATGATGTAGATCGTCTGGAACGGTTAGAAAATGTGTCGATTCCGTATGTATACAACAAAGAGAAAAATCGTCAGGAGGCCGTTGCTTGGCCAAAGCTTGGAAACTATGAAGTTGGTGGAGGCATTCGTTCAACAGCCATTGATTTAATAGCTTATGGTCGTTTATATACAGACCCGTCATTTCGAAGTGCTCGGTTTCCGATTCGTGAACGTGTGCTTAAGAGCATGTGGCGTCCGTTGATTGAAGCGAATTACGTTTCTTCATATGGCTATGCCCTACAAGCTGTCTCGAATTATGAAGGAAAAACACTTGTTGGTCATGGTGGAAGTCAACCAGGTGTCTCATCGTACTTCGGGTTTATCCCTGAAGAAGATACGGTCATTGTCGTATTGCTGAATTGTTCAGATGCACCAGCAGAAGATCTTTGGCGAGCGGTAGCGAATGTAACGTTAGATTTGCCGCTTGAACAGTCAATGGTTGAAGACAATGAGTATACGATGGCAGATAAAGAAAAGAAGCGGTTGTTAGGTGCTTATTTTGTTAGAGAAGGAAACGGTGAGGTGCAAATTTCGGAAGAGAGTGGTAGGCTCGCTATAACAATGGATGGTCGTAAGCTTAAGTTACGAGCGGAGAACGCGACCACATTAGTGATCGAAGAGACGGGGAAGCCGTTAACGTTTTATCTCTCAGAAGACGGCATCGCTTGGGGCGTAAGAGTTGGGCTTAGAATGTTTTTGAGAAAGTGACTGCAATGTGCAGTCACTTTTTTTGTGTACGCGTAGTCAATTAATCTGGCTAAAGAGCACATTTTCATAAGGAGTAGACATGCACACAATAGCGCTCCTCCACGACTACATAATTTAACTATAAGGTAGACAGCACAGAAAAAGGAGGGCGCATGTGATGAATGTTTCTAGTTATCAAGAGCTGTTAATCGCTTTAGCGATGAATGCACCTATAATCATTGTTACGAACGATATTGTTATAGAAGGACAAATTACGATAAATTATGCTGTAGCTATTCAAGGGATTGAAAGAACGACGCTACTTCAACGTTCAACAACTTACTCAGGATACGTCTTTAATATCACGGCAAACGGTCAGTTATTGTTACAAGATTTAATTGTTGATGGTGGTAGTACGATTGGTTTAGAAGATGGATCTTCTTTAATTAATTCGGCAGGAACGTTGAATACCAACAATGTGACATTGCAAAATTCATCTTCAACTTTTCGTGGTGGTGCATTAATGGTCGGAGGAGCTAGCACTGTAACTGTTATGAATAACACCATCATTTCGAATTGTAGCGCTGTAGGAATCGGTGGAGCGATTTATGTTGGGGGGACAAATAAACGAGTAGTGATTACGAACTCCACGATTAGTGGTAGCTTCTCTGGTAGTAATGGTGGAGCGATCTACACGAATCAAACCGCGACGTTAAGTTGTACGACGGTTACGTTTATAGAAAATGAAGCATCCACAAATGGAGGAGTGCTTTTTGCCAATATAAATACAACAACGACCATCTCGAACTGTCAATGTATGATGAATGTAGCGAGTAACGGGGGAGCGATCTTTGCTAATGCGAGTACAACACCAGAAATCGTTGATACCGTATTCACGGAGAACATTGCCAGAGCCAATGGTGGAGCTGTTTATTTGAACAATGATAGCAACTCTTTACTATCAAGAAACTCGTTTGAGCGAAACGAAGCAATAAATGGGGCTGGACTGTTTGTTAATAATGCTGCAACGATGAATCTCGACAACACGTCATTTACGAATAATGTTGCATCAAATAATGCAGGAGCCCTGTTTATGAATACAAATACGCAGTCGACGATTACAGCGTGTACATCTCGTGCAAATGTAGCAGTGAATAATGGAGGGGCAATGTATGCGAACATTGGGGCGATCTTGCAGTTGGAAAACAGTCTTATTGATTCAAATATAGCGGGAAATGAAGCTGGAGGAATCTATGTTAATTCTACTGCGAATGCAACTGTTTCAAATGCAGAAATTAACGGTAATGAAGCGGTAATCGGTGGAGCAGTGTCAATTAACACAAATGGTAGCATGATGATTACAAACAGTAGAATTATTGATAATAACGCTAGCGTACGTGCAGGTGCCATTAATAATTTTGGAGCATTAACGTTAATTAATCGCGTTGATTTTGGACCAATTGGCTCTAATGAAGCGCCTATTGCACCTGGAATCTTTAATGCTGGAGAGATGAATGTTGAAGATTTAACAACGGATATCAATGGTGTTTATATTGTAGATGCCGAGAACGTGATTCGAATCATTAACCCTTTGTTTGCAGGTTCAGTGTTTCAACTAGATACTTCTGAATACGTTTTTCCAGATCCTGAGCGAAGCCCTATTGTTGTTGCAATTCCTACACCACAGTATCCAGTGTTATCTCAATCCGATGCAAATGCATTCTTGAAACCTGTCACTGGTTTTGAAGATTGGGAGATTCAACTTCTCAACAATCAAGTTGTCCTCGTTTTTAACCCTTCACCACTTCAATATACGATCACGTATGTTGGCGTATTAAGTACAATCAACCCGAATCCAACGAGTTATCGACCTGAGGACCTCCCGATTGTGCTACAAGATCCTAATCCAGTCGAAGGATATGAATTTATCGGTTGGTTCGATGAGCTCGGCAATCAAGTGAGCATCATCCCACAAGGAACAGTTGGAGACATCGTTCTCTATGCACGGTACAGGGAAACGGGTGGTGCATTTGGCGAAGGACAAATGATTACGAACCGCGTTAGGGTGCGTTGTTGTCCATGTGATGCCCCGGCGAAAGAGTAATAAATGTTTCTTAATGAATAGTAAATAATGCTCGATTAAAGCGACTGCGTCTATGGCAGTTGCTTTAGTTTATTTAGGAAGAGAAAAGTGTAAAGACTTGTTAAGCTCCTCTACAAACTGAATAATTTCGTCTGGGAAGACAGTGTCGTCGCGCTTAATATAGCCAATACGTATCGTAGATCCATCTAGTAAAGAGCGAGACGTAATGTTTGAATTCATATACCCTTTTACAATACATCCTGTGCCAAGGTTAAAGCTATTTGTGTGTGCAAGTAAGTTATTCATCGTTCCACGATCGTTTACATAGATGAGTTGTTTTCGGTTATGTAAGTTCAAGGTTTCTTCAGCAAAATGTAGCATCATATCGTTTTGTTGATACGTGAGGTAAGGATAAGGTTCCAAGTCTTTTAAATGAATGATCGGTTGTGTTGCTAAGGGATGTTCTTTACGCAAGAAAACATGTTGCTTTACGGTTCCGAGTTGCTGGAAGGTTAACGATTTGGACGAAAAGTAACGGGCGAAAAAGTGTTCGTTCAAGTCCGTAATGGAAATTACACCAAGAATACTGCGACTCGCGTAAACGTCGTCAATGACATCTGTCGTTTTCCCTTCGTGAAGCGAAAGTTCGTAGTCTTGATGAAACAGGTTCATGAAGTGAGTGAACGCTGCAATTGCAAAGCTATAGTGCTGCGAAGAGATCGCGTATTTTAATTTAGTCTCTGGTTTTTGGGTGAATTGGTAGAAGATTGATTCTGCTTGTGCAACTAACTTTTGGGCATGAAAGAGAAGTTCTCGTCCTTCTTCTGTGAATAAAACGCCTCTATTCGTTCGCTCAAAGATCGTAATAGATAGTTCTTCTTCAAGGTTACGGATCGCTTTACTAAGACTAGGTTGAGTAACATAAAGCGAAGTGGCGGCTTTGTTAAGTGATTGATATTTTGCAATTGATATAAGATAACGGCATTGTTGTAACGTCAACGTGATCACCTATTGTGAGAAGGAGTTTGTTATAACTTTATACTATATCAGGTGATGAGTTTTTTCAATTTTACGATGACAAATGCAGGCGTTACACTTGATATAGCAAAATGATGAAAAGCGTAAAGGAGTGTTCCAGGTGATTCGAAAAGCTAGAAAAGACGATTTACAGAAGATTTTAGCGATATATAACGATGCAATTCTACAGACAACAGCGGTTTATAATTATCAACCGGAGACGATCTTAGAGAGAGAAAAGTGGTATAACCAAAAACTTGAATCTGGTTATCCAATTTTTGTTTGTGAACGAAGTGGAGAAATTGCTGGCTTTGCGACGTATGGAGCATTTCGCGACTGGCCAGCGTATCAATACACCATTGAACACTCGATATACACGGATGTAAATCATCGACAAAAGGGCGTCGCAACAAACTTACTACAAGCAATTATTGAGTATGCAACAAATGAAAACTATAAAACGATCATTGCAGGCATTGATGCAACAAATAAAGGAAGTATTCGATTGCATCAAAAGTTCAACTTTACACATACAGGAACAATGAAAAACGTTGGTTATAAGTTTGAGCGCTGGCTTGATTTGGCATTTTATCAATACATGATAGATCAATCCCAGGTAGGAAAGGTACAAGAAGCGTGTGAGTGAATCACAATCGAGGCGTTGGTGTGTAAACTTAGATCAATCCATTTTGTCAGGTTACGTATACGTTCTAGCCGCTTATCTATTGTGGGGAATGCTCGGAGTTTATTGGAATCTGTTGCACCCTGTCAATGAATTTGAAGTGATGGCGCATCGTATTCTTTGGGGTTTTGTTGTCATCATAGCCATTGCATGTGTGATTCCGAGTAAGCGAGTGAAACTGATTCATTTCATTAGGGGAATGCATACAAACAAAGGGGAGTTTGTTCGATTATGTGTCGCTTCAATAGCGATTAGCACGAATTGGTTTGTCTTTATCTACGCAATGATGAATGGTGCGGCAATCGAAGCAAGCCTGGGTCTTTATATCACACCACTCGTCAGTATTTTGATCGGAGTGATTGTGTTTCATGACCGAGTGGATCGACGTTTAGTTACGGCGATCGCTTTGGCATTCACAGGGGTGATCTTAGTGACATATGGTCTAGGGACTTTTCCTTTTATCGCATTGCTGCTGGCATTAACATCCGGAGTATATGGGCTAGCCAAGAAAAAGGTCAAGCTCGATGCGGTCGTTGGGATGGCGGTGGAGACGATGATCGCTACTCCTGTGGCAATAGGAATTCTTTTATTTTTTTATACACAACATTCATTGGTGTTCGGATCATCGATTCAAGTGTCTATGAAGCTTGTATTGGCGGGTTTACTTACAGTTTTGCCGTTGTTATGGTTTTCAAAAGGTGTACAAACAGTTTCGCTAACAACGGTCGGTTTTTTTCAATACATTACACCGACCATCGTATTTTTAATGGGTGTTTTTGTTTTTCAGAGTACTGTTGCCGTTGTGGAGTGGATTGCGTTCGGTTTGATTTGGAGTTCGTTACTTCTTTATTCGTTGACGTTAAAGAAACGTAAATCGTCGAATTGATCCATTAAAGTGCTGTACCCTTGGTTGGTTCGTGTAAATGAGTGAGGTCGATGTCTTCAAGTTGTAACAGCTTCTTTTTGACGCCAATTCCACCAGCGTAGCCTGTGAGACTACCATTTGAACCTACAACACGATGACAAGGGATAATAATAGATATGGGGTTGTGTCCAACAGCACCGCCAACTGCTTGGGCGGACATGTTTTTGCCTTGAGTCTTATAAAAACGTTGTGCGATTTCGCCGTATGTTATGAGATTTCCGTAAGGAATGGAAAGAAGTTCGTTCCAAACCGTTTTACGAAATTCAGTACCCGCAGGTTTAACTTTGAAATCCAGTGTCGGTTGTTGACCTGAGAAGTAGTCGTTTAACCAAGCTTCAACTTGAGTAAACAGTGGTAAGCTACGGTTTTCAATCGTGTGATCTCCTAATGTCTTGCCGTAATACTTTTGTCCGTCAAACCACAATCCTGTAAGTGCATGACCGTCACTTGATACAGTGACTTGTCCGAATGGTGTGTGAATCTGATGTGTGTAAGTCTCCAACTTGGATCGCTCCTTTACCTTTGCTTTTCTCGGTATTGTTTCGGGGTAAGTCCGTAATAGTCACGAAAACGAGTAATAAAATGTGCTGCGTTAGGCATCCCGACCGTCTTAGCAATACTGTTCACGGGCCGGTCGGTATTCGTTAATAGTTGGCACGCCTCTTCTAAGCGACGTTTCGTGATGTATTCATTTGGACTTAGACCGACTCGTTTTTGAAAGGTTCGCTGCAAGTGAAACGGGCTTACATGAAATTGCTCACCTAATTGTTCAAGCGTCATTGAATTCATATAATGACGGTCCAAGTGTTGAGTAACCTTATTGATCAAGGTCGATTCTGGACGTTCGGATAAGTCAGGTTTACAACGTTTACAAGGGCGAAAACCGCCTCTTTCTGCAGTTACTATACTTGTGAAAATGCGAATGTTTTCCCGTTGTGGCGTTCTAGAATGACAAGATGGCCGGCAGAAAATCTTCGTAGAAGTTACCCCGTAGTAAAAAATCGTATCATACGTCTGATCACACGTGTTAATCGCTTGCCATTGCTCATCGCTTACCCGTTTTTCCAAAACAACCACATCCCCACTCTTTCAGTTCACTATTATCATAGTACATGTGTTTTGTACGGTCTACTTTCTCGGCTATAAGCGCAAGAATGCAAAACGGGATTTGTCTCATACTATGCCAAAAGTGAACTAGCCTTATATATAAGAATAGAAGATAATATTGATAAGTAGAAAAAAGGAGGAATGATTGTGTCAATGAAGCAGTTAACTGAAGAACAACAAGTACAGCTTTTAGAACGTTTGAAAAGTCGCTTTGAAAAAAACATGCACCGTCATCCTGAACGTCAATGGTCAGAAGTTGTCTCAAAGTTAGAAGCACAACCTGAAAAACTCCACGTCTTACATGAGATGGAACGAACTGAAGGCGAACCTGATTTGGTGACGTTTGAAGAGGAACCAGAAGTGCTTCACTTTATCGATTGTTCAAAAGAGAGCCCTAAAGGTCGCAGAAGTGTATGTTTTGATCGCGCTGGTCTTGAAGCGCGTAAGAAGCATCAACCAGAGAATACTGCACAAGATTTAGCGGCGGAGTTGGGCGTTACATTGCTAACTGAATCAGAGTACCGAAACCTCCAGAAATATGGACCGTTTGATCAGAAGACGTCGAGTTGGATTGAAACGCCGTCTTCAGTACGTGAACTCGGTGGCGCATTGTTCTGCGATTATCGCTACGGTCAAGTGTTTGTTTATCATAACGGTGCTTCTTCTTATTATGGTTCAAGAGGATTCAGAGGGATTGTTACGTTGTAATTGCCGTTATTCGTCAAGTCATTGACGAATAACGAATAAAGTAATATATTACATATTAATAAAAGGAGGGAGACCGATGGGTATTCATTATGAACGAAATCATAAAAAAAGAGAGATACAATCTTCATTCAGCAAACATTTTGAGAAAGAAGCGATCGAAGAAGTAACTCACTTTCTTGCTAGTTTTCCTAATCACAAGCCGACACCGCTTTGTTCATTGCAACGACTCGCAACAGAACTAGGTGTGGAGTCAATACACGTAAAAGATGAGTCCAAACGCTTTCGTTTAAATGCATTTAAGGCGACTGGTGGGTTGTATGCGGTCAGCGCAGAGTTGGCCAATACGCTCGATGTAAGCTTGAGTGAGATCACATTTAGCGACCTACGTGTGATGGCAAATGAGCAGGAACCACTGACGTTTATTACAGCTACCGATGGGAATCACGGGCGTGGCGTTGCCTTTGCAGCAAGTCAACTCGGTCAAAAATCAATCGTCTATATGCCCAAAGGCTCCTCGGAGGAGCGACTAAAAGCGATCCAAGCGGAAGGCGCAAGCGCAGAGATTACTGACGTTAATTATGACGAGGCAGTAAGAATGGCATCCTATACTGCAGAGAAGTTCAACTATGCGCTCGTACAAGATACTGCGTGGCAAGGGTATGAAGAAATTCCACTAAGGGTTATGCAAGGCTATGCGACGATTGCATATGAAATCGTTGAAGAATTGGCACGAAGTGGCCAGAACCCTCCAACTCACGTGTTTTTACAAGCTGGTGTCGGATCGTTTGCTGCTGCGATTGCTACATTTTTGTATCATGCTTATGGTGAACAGTCACCGAAAGTTATACTCGTTGAACCGGATCAAGCGCATTGCTATTATTTATCGTTTAAGAATCAAAGCGAGCGAACTATCGTAGATGGTGATATGGAAACGATTATGGCAGGACTCGCGTGTGGTGAGCCGAGCACAATTGCGTTTGAATTGCTTCAAGAGCTTGCAGAAGGTGCCTTTTCGTGTACAGACGATGTGGCGGCGCTCGGGATGAGAATGTACGCTAATCCGATTAAAGAGGATGAACGAATTACGTCAGGAGAATCAGGCGCAGTGACGTTAGGGTTAGTTTATCGACTTCTGCACAACAAAGAGTTGGAATCGTTCAAAGATCAAATGGGTCTTAATGAAACTTCACGGGTACTGCTCATTAATACGGAAGGTGACACGGATGTTCAAACGTATCGCGAAGTCGTTTGGGAAGGGAAACATTCATAACCGACCAACGTAAGCGTCGTGATTGTATGGTGGATGCTTACGATTAATGAAGGAAAGGGTAGAGTATTACATGGAGAAATTGTATGAAGCACTACGTGAATATGAACAAGAGATTGTAGAATTTGTGCAACAGCTCGTTCGGATTAAGAGCTTTTCAGGCGATGAAAAGGAAATTGCACATACGATCAAAGCTAAGATGGAATCGCTAGATTTTGATAAAGTATGGATCGATTCACTTGGGAACGTCGTTGGTCGAGTCGGAAATGGTGAAAACGTTCTGATGTTTGATTCACACATGGATACAGTAGAAGTGCATGAAGAAGACGAATGGGAGTTGCCACCTTTTGCTGGGGAAATTAAAGAGGGCAGAATTTACGGACGAGGGTCTGTTGACATGAAATCATCAATTGTGGCATCGATATACGCCGCAAAGATAGCGAAAGATTTACAGCAGCTAAATGGAAAGGCTGTCTACATTACATGTACTGTTGATGAAGAATTTTGTGATGGTGAGAACTTAAAACAATTATTTAAAGAATTTCCGCAAACGAAACCGAACTATATGATTATTTGCGAACCTTCAGACAACAAAATTGTCCTTGGTCATCGTGGAAAAGCACAATTACGAGTGAAAACGTTCGGGACGTCTGCCCACGGTTCTGCTCCTGAAAAAGGAGATAACGCCGTTTATAAAATGGCAGAAGTCATTCGCAGAGTAGAAGAGCAAAATCATCAATTGATGCATCGTGGAGTTGCGTCAGGGACGCTCGTCTTATCGAACATATCAAGCACGAGTGCATCGCTAAATGCCGTTCCTTCGGAGTGTGAGATTTATCTCGATCGCCGACTAGTGCTCGGAGAAGATGAAGAGACAGTCAAAAAGGAGATGGATCACATCGTGAACGGGTTGGATGCAACGTGGGAAATCGGTTCTTTGCATCGCACGAGTTGGAAAGGCGCGAACATTCACTATGAACCTTTACATGAACCGTGGAAGATTGCTGAGGACCATCCGCTCACAAAGTACTTAGTAAACGCTTATGAAAAAGTATTCTCGAAACCGCCAGCGTTTGATTTTTGGGATTTTGGGACAAACGCGGTGACTCCAGTTTCAGAGGGTATTCCGACAATCGGTTTTGGCCCTGGCGAATACAAACTTGCGCATATGAACAATGAAAGTTGTGAAGTAAAGAAAATTCATGAAGCTTGTGCCTTTTACGTGGCAACAATTGCAGAAATATAAAACAGGAAAACGCCTAGCTTTAGGCGTTTTCCTGTTTGTTTAACTCAATGATCTTTTCGCGAATTTGTTGGTACTGTTCTTTAAAGCGGTCAAAGTCAGGGAATGCATCGTGCGCACGATTTTCATAAATCTGCATGCGCTCTTCTTGGACTTTTAGCAATTTCGCAAGTTCAGTTGCATGGTCGTAGAGAAGGTTCGTCGAAAAAGCATCCGCATCTTTTTCAGTCCAATGATCATTGGCTCGATCGTGTTCGTGATAAAGCTGATAATCTTGTTGCAATTCCCATCCATAATCGCGTAGTTCCGTACGTTGGACGTGATGGCGCATTTCATGAAGCAATAATTGAACGGTTACAGCGGTCCCAACGTTAGAGTTGTGGCCGTGAGCTTTTACATTTTCAGCCACTTGTTGAGGATATAAGTAGATTGTGCTAATTAAGCTTCGAGGATCGATGGTGCTTACACCACCTACCCTTTGAAGGTCTTCTTGAATATGATCTGGGTGGTTCTTAATTTCTTTCTTTGAGCGCACGACTTCAAGTCTTAATGTCTCTTTATTGGTAACGTACCCTTGCTCTTCGCAAAAGTTAATGACTTTCCAAGCATCTTTGTAGGTAAGCATTTGTTCACTCCGTATGGAATCGTGTAGTAGGTGGGACAAGTTTCCATTTTAGTGTTGCACAAAAGGAAACGCACTATACAGCCTATTATACGAAGGGCATAAGGTCAATGGTTGTACATCACCTACTAAGATACCTAAGCCACATCTTAGTAAAGATAGGTAAATGTTACATAATGGTTCGTTTACATGTTCCAAGGAGAGAACGACCACACTAGCAAAAGGAATGGAACATAAAGGAGCAGGGATTGTTATGAAAACAGCACATGGTCGAATACAACCAGTGTTTTATTGGGCTGTAGGGGCGTTACTTGTTGTCATTTTAGCCGCAGTTCTTTTACCGACCCAACTTGAACAAATTACTGCAACGGTTCAGCAGTTTATTTCAAGCACATTTGGTTGGTACTACCTGATTGCCGTAACACTTTTCGCACTCGTCTGTTTGTTTATTATCATTAGTCCGTACGGGAAAATTAAGCTCGGTAAAGATGATGACAAACCAGAGTACGGGTACTTAACATGGTTTGCGATGTTGTTTAGTGCAGGGATGGGGATTGGACTTGTGTTCTTCGGTGCAGCAGAACCGATGTCACACTTTGCAATTAATTCACCGACGGTAGAAGAAGGAACGATTGAAGCAGCACGCGAATCGATGCGGTTTGTGTTTTTTCATTATGGCATTCACGCTTGGGGAATTTATGCGATTATCGCTGTCTGTTTAGCTTATTTTAACTTCCGTAAAGGGAAACCTGGACTGATTAGTGCGACATTGTCACCACTTATGAATACCGATGGCTTAAAAGGAAAGTTCATTGACGGGTTCGGGCTAGTGGCGACCGTAACAGGTATTGTGACGAGCCTTGGGTTTGGTGCTGTTCAGATGAATGGTGGGATTTCCTTTTTATTTGATCTACCAATCAATTTCTCGATTCAAACCATTATTATTGTCATTGTAACGGTCTTGTTCTTAACGTCTGCGATGACCGGGCTAAACAAAGGGATTCGAATCCTTAGTAATTTCAACATGATTCTAGCATTAATTTTGCTTATTTTTATTGCAACGTTTGGTTCAACGATGTTTTCATTGAACTTGTTTACGAATACGTTAGGAACTTACTTGCAAACGTTGCCAGAGCTTAGTTTTAGAATTGCTCCAGGTAGCCCAGATGCAAGGGAGTGGATTAATGATTGGACGATCTTCTATTGGGCGTGGTGGATTGCATGGTCACCTTATGTTGGTACATTCATCGCCAGGGTGTCACGGGGACGTACGTTACGAGAATTTACTATTGCAGTGTTAATTGTTCCGTCGATTGTAGGGTTTATCTGGTTTTCATTCGTCGGGGGAACGGCAATGTCATTAGAGCTAAATGAAGTCATCAATTTGAGTGCATTAACAAATGAAGAAATGATGTTTGGGATGTTAAGTACGATGCCAATCAGTACGATAACATCGATTGTTACGATTGTGCTGGTTGCCGTGTTCTTTATTACATCTGCAGACTCGGCAACGTTCGTACTCGGGATGCATTCAACGAACGGTTCGAACAATCCGCCGAATGGCATTAAGTTCGTTTGGGGTGCGGTGCTCTCGGTTACAGCGATTGCTCTCCTTTATAGTGGGGGGCTACAAGCTGTACAAAATGTGATGATCATCGCGGCTTTTCCATTCTCGATTATCTTACTCATGATGGTCTTTTCACTCATTAAGTCACTCAGATCAGAACGCAGTCAGTTTTCTAAGAACCAGCCACAACTAGTTGTTCGTAAACAGTCCACAAAGAACGACGAAGACGATCCTTCCGCAACCGATAAAGACTAAACGAAAAAAGACGAAGCGGCATTAACTGAGCCGTTTCGTCTTTTTAAATGATTATTCTTCGTCTTCTAGAATTAATCCGTCCACATGTTTACGTGACAAGTCATTTTTGATTTTCCGATACGATTTACTTTTGAAGATAATATCAAAATCGTAGTCTTCAGGATACAAATCTTCAGCTTGAATATAAAGTGTTAACCGTTTATGATTGTACGTTTTCTTTTCACCTTTCACTTGAATGACGTAATTGCCACGTTCGTCAGGACCTGTGTAGACAATTCCAATCTCATCTGACGCTTGGATTTTTACATTATCACCTTGATCGAATTGTTTTACTTCACCGACGGCTTTCTTTTTCTTGTAATCGGCGTAACGATTGATCGTAACTTGCCGTTTTAAAGCGTCTTGATTTAATGTCTCAGAAGAGAATCGCTCTTTATAGTCTCCACTTTCTTTGTAAGCTCGTTCATGTGCTTGTTCAACGATTTGTGGATGCAAACCGAGCTTTAGGGCAATCTCAAACGCTTGGCTTTTGCCACTTTCGCCAAGAAGTAAGCGGTACGTCGGTTTTAAGGTTTCTAAATCAAACTCCATTGAGCCGTTTAGAAAGCCCTCAGACTCCTCTGCGAAAGACTTCATTTCATTATAATGAGTCGTTGCGAATAGCGTCGCACCTTTTTTGTACAGCTGCTCAAGGATGGCGATCGCAAGGCCCATTCCTTCTGCTGGATCTGTTCCTGAACCGAGCTCGTCAAGGAAGACGAGAGAGTGGTCGTTTGCTTGCTCGAGAATTTGAATAATCGAGACGAGCCTTGAGCTGAACGTACTTAAATTGTCTTCGATGCTCTGTCCATCACCGATGTCGATGAACACTTGTTGAAAGATCCCTGTTTTACTACCGCTCTTTGCTGGGATTAATAACCCTGCTTGAGCCATTAACGTGAGCAGACCTACAGTCTTTAGCGTCACCGTTTTCCCGCCTGTGTTTGGCCCTGTAATGACGAGTGCCCGTTCTTCCTCGCCAAATTCAATCGAAAGAGGGACTGCGTTGTCTTTTAGTTCAGGATGACGAGCTTCAATGAGGTTCATTGTTTTGTCGTCCGTGAGACTTGGCCTTGTTCCATGAATCGCTTGGCAATACTTTGCTTTCGCGAAGAGAACATCATAGTTGTGCATCACGTCTAGTGCAAGCATGAGAGTATGCTCATAATCTAAAAACTCAGCAGTAAGCTCAAATAAAATTCGCTCAACTTCAGCTTCTTCCATCATTTTGTATAAATTGAGTTCTTCTTGAATAGAAGAAATTTCAGCAGGCTCAACGAAGACGGTAGAACCAGAAGCAGATGTGTCCATGACGCTCCCTGGAACTTTGCTTTTGTATTCCTTTTTAACTTGCAAAACAAATCGCCCTTGACGTTCAGACACGACGGTGTCTTGCAAATAGGTGGCGTATTTCTTTCCGCGGGCAAGGTCTTGTACTCGTGCTTTCATGCGGTCTTCAAGTTCACTGATTTGTCTTCTTAAGTCCGTTAATGATTTCGATGCGTAATCATCGACACGCCCATTTCGAAGTGCAGACGAAAGGGTCTCTTCAAGTTGTGAGACATCCTCGATTGAAAAGGCATATGCACTTACTGTTGGTGCTGCATATTCTTTATCCTTCATAAATCGTTTTAACTTCGTACAATGATCAAGAAAAGAAAGGACACGTGAGAACTGATCTGCTCGTATGAATAAGCCTTTCTTTCCTTGAGTGATGAGTTGTTCAATGTCATCAACCGTGTGAATCGGGACGCTACTGCTGATTTTTAAGATCTCAATGGCTTCTTCGATCTCGGTGAGCAACTGAGAAATGCGCCGTTCATTAACCATTGGCTTTAATTGGTGAATCGTTTCTTTCCCGCGGTCGGTTCTTGCATAGTCCATAATATCTTGAATGACTTTGTTATAGCCGAGTACGTCTAATGTTTGTTCGTTCATGTGATTTCCTCCTAGGATCTTGTTGGAGACCGTTGGAACGATTTGTTCACAGCATACACAAAAATCGCCATGAACAATCGTTCACAGCGATCAAATAGACAGACGGATCTTCCCGCAGTCTGATGATGGGTACGCTAGTTTTAGAACGAGTTCTTAACAAGGAAACATACGCACGACAAAGAAGCGTCAACGAGACGCATTTTTGAAACGTATGCAACGTATCCAATTGCTGGATTAGTTAAGAACCGCCAGTAACATAAATATTCCCCTTATCGTTTCTATTCATTAAATGCACGTGAGTAATGAACCGTACCGTGCACTTGTTGTAGTACGTTTGGTCGTAATTCAAGCGCCATAAATGATTCATCAGGCACGTCAAACGGTGCTGTAATCTTCCATTCACTTGCACGTGTAAACCCAAACTTTGGGTAGTACGCTTCGTGCCCGAGAACAATCACCGATTCATGACCAGTTTCAGTTGCTTTTGATAATGCATGCTGAATTAACAGGCTACCAATACCCCTACCTTGAGAATCAGGTAAGACAGATACAGGTGCAAGTGCTAAGGAGTCAGCATGATCATTGTTGTTTTTAATCGTAATTTTAGAGAGCACAATGTGTCCTACAATACGCTCGCCATCAACTGCAACAAACGTTAAATCAGGTTGATACGCATCAGTCTCACGAATCTTCGCGACGAGCGTATGCTCCTGGTGATCCGTATGCTCTGCGTGTCGAAAAGCTTGTTCAATGACATATCCAATGTCTTTATAGTCAGAAGGGCGTTCCTCTCGTATGGAAATCGTCACAATGATTCTCCTTTACGTTGAGTGGAAATGTGATAACATCCGTTCTTAATAAAAAAGCGTATTAAGAACGTTTACACCCCAGTAATGAACATAAGTTATACAAACAAAAACCTCCATTTCAATTACTTTAAATTGTATGGACTGAAACGAACGATGTCAACTTGGGAAGGTTTACTAACTAAGAGAATACGAGTTCAATGTGTCCACGCTTCTTTTTAGTGATTGGAAATAGCGGTTTGTTTCTGCTCAAACGGTGCATAAATCTGTTTGTTCTCAAGCGTATACATGGTCGAGTTCATGTTTTCAAACTGGATTCGCTCATGAGAAGTAAAGAGTACACCTTTCTTAGAGTCGACTAAACGCTCTAAGATTGTAGTTAGTAGCTGTTTCCCTTCATCATCAACACCTGCGAACGGTTCATCAAAGACGTACCATTCACGATCAAGATAACACATAGTAACGAAAAACAGTTTGCGGCGTTCCCCGCCAGACAACATGGAGACTTCGCTGTTCCACGCTTCATCAAGAAACGTTTTCAGGCCGATGCTTTCAATATAAGCGAAATAATCATTGTACGTATGTTTTACACGATCAAGAGTTAAAACAAATTGTACGTAGTCCTTTACTTTAAGTTTCATCGAGAAATATAAGTTTTGGTTCATATAAATCAGATCATCATTACCGGTAATCGTTCCAGAATAATTGTGAATAATTCCAGATAGGCAATCGAGGAAGGTCGACTTCCCAGATCCATTTTTCCCATAGATATAGTTCAATCCAATTTGAAAGCTAACGTTCGTATTCTCGATCATCGATGCATAGGATAAATTCTGAATGGTAATCATCCGGTTCACCTTCTCATGATAGAATTTACTCGGTAGTTTCGTAAGCTATACACTCCTGTAATAATACAAAGCGCCGATCCAATGACATAAACGAGATATTCGAACGCGCCTTGCATAAATAAAATTTGAGAAAGGTATACGAGCGGATTTACATAGTTAATCATGTGCTCAAACGTTAGCGTAAACAATGAGATGAAAAAAATGATTGCAATGACTGTGCTAAGTGTTTGATAGCTACTCTTGTGAAGCATCGTCAAATTCGCTGATAAAAATGCAACAGGCAAAGCAAGGAAAATGAGTAAGGTTGAATACAACATTGCTTCTACAAAGCTTACTGGAAAAAATAAAGCAGCAATGCTGTTCAAAATGACCATGCTAATAAAAGCTGACGTCATTTGTGTGAGCACGAGCGAAATAAAGAACAGCATCCGTGAAGGATTCATTGAAAAATACGTTTTCAGTAGCCCAGCTTCTCGGAGTCGTACCGCTTGAAGTCCTACTCCAAAGATGTAACAGGCAAAAATAATGATTGCCCAAAAGTAATTTAAAAACATCGTATCTTGAACGTACTGACCATTGATGAAAAGAAAGATGACAGGAAGTGCCGTTGACCAAAGTAATGGCAGCTTTTCTTTAAGTAAAATCTTCATGTTTAATATGTAGTAAGCCTGAATAACATTCACTATCGATCACCTCATTAAAAATAGACGCTGTGATGACAACGTCTACTTCTTCTCGTTCTATAAAGATGCTTTATTTCCTCCTTATTTCCCAAAAAAAGTTAAATGCTGATCTTATACTCCTTCAAACTGTAGATTCTTATAATGACCGTTGTAGAATGTAAGAGGTTCTGCATGATCATTAATGAGTAAGTTGTAGACATTCCCGACAAAGAGCGTATGATCACCTTCACGGTGGGTGTTATGAACGGTACATGCTAACGAAACGAGTGATTCTTGTACAATGGGCAAATTTGCAAACGTATTAAACGAGTAAGGGTGTGTCGCTTGCTTTTGGCCGGCGAAAAGCATGGATGTATCTTTTTGTTCTCGAGATAATACATTTACTGAAAATGTTCCTGACGACTCAATCATTTTACGCATCTTTGCGTGGTGACCGATCGAAATGAGAATAAGCTTCGGATCGAGTGACACTGACATAAAGGCGTTCGCCGTCATGCCATGAATGTGACCGTCATGTTCAGCAGCGATGACGGTCACGCCTGTCGCGAACTTGCTCATTGCTGTTCGAAATTGATGATCGTCCATCATAGCAAGCGCTCCTTTCTAAGTGGGTGGCTAAGGGTTAGATGATAAATGTCGGTTTCTTCTTTTCTAATTTAGGCTCCGTAAGGGATACCGTTTGCTCTCCTTGTAACGTAAGGAAGTGAGACGCTTCTTCAAACCAACTATCCGGGGCTTCATGCCCCCAAAACGTGGCACGTCTTGGGTCGTCAAGGTCCCAGCGAATCGGTTTAAAATCAGGGTCAGACGTTAAATAATCGCCGTTATACAGTTCAATTCGGTGACCATCAGGGTCGCGCAAGTACAAGAAAAAGGCATTAGATAGTCCGTGACGACCAGGACCACGTTCGATGTTCGGACCATAGCCGATCGAAGCAAGTACGTCACACGCATCAATGAGGCTCATCGGATCTTTCAACCAGTAACCAACGTGATGAAGCCTAGGTCCTAATCCGTTCATAAACGCCACGTCGTGTACACTCGGTTTACGATGTAACCATGCGGCCCAGATGTTGTCGTTTTCAGTTGCGGTGTATTCAGAACAACGGAAACCGAGCTCACGAAGGTAGAAGTTGTGAGCAGCCTCTACGTCTTCAACCATGCAGTTGAAATGATCAATTCGTTGTACCTTTGCCCCTTTATAAAGGTCATATCGCTGCAATAGTCGATCCACCGTTTCCATTTCATGATAGAATTCAACGGTTAGTCCACTAGGATCAGTCACACGAAGGGCGCGCCCCATTGCGGTTTGCTCTCCTTTTTGCAGCCAGCGGACGTCCTGGTTATGCTTTTTAAAAAGCTTTGCGAGTGTTTCTAAATCATTTTCAGCTTCTACTTTGTAACTAATCGCTTCAACCACGGGCTCAGTGCCCTTTTTTAGACATAGGCTATGATGGTTGTGTTCTTCAAGTCCCCGCAAGTAGAGGTGGTTTTCATCTCGAGCGGTTTCAATAAATCCAAGTGCATCGTAAAACGCAAAGGATTGCTCTAAGTCTGTGACGTGCAACACGGCACGGCTCGCACGGATAATGTTTGGATTCGTCATCAGATCACTCCCCGTTAAGAAAAGTTAGGCTTCACAGCGGTCGTTTGCTGCAAAAAGTCTTGAACGTACTGTTTGTAAGGTTCCTTGTCATATTGATCGAAGTAAGCCATGCCCATCTTTATTGGATCTCCAAAGAAATAGTATTCATAATGCATTTGACGACTGCCGAATGCACTTAATGTCATATCCCAAGCGAGACGGAACAATTGCACACGCTCGTAACCTTGAAGGTTCTTTGATTGGAGTGCCCGATTCACAATCATACCGATTTCAGGGCTTTGAAAATCGGCTTCGCTCGGAATTCCCATTAATCCAGAGGCCCCAAGAATACGTAGGATTTCTACGAGACGAGGGTACACTCTTGGATAGTAGTTTCTTGCAGCGTTTAAAGCCTCAAAGTCGGGTGTCATCGTACCTGAACGATCGAGAGTTGCATTTTGTTCAGAGCGGTACAAGTGAGACTTCATCGTCTCAAGTGTGAGCATAATTTCGGTCCCTTTGTCTTTCACGTGTTGGAAGCCATCAATGCCAATCGAATCCATAATGTTTAACACTGTTCCGAGAAGGAATTCGGTTTTAATAACATTTTTGGCGACGACTTGATGAGACATATGGACGACTGCATTCGTCTCTTTAAACGTACGGTTGCAAATGGACGAATTGCCACATACAAACACTTTTTCCCAAGGAACAAACACGTTGTCAAAATGAACAATCGCGTCACCTTCTTCAAAGCGACTGCTTAATGGATGGTCGTACGTCGATTTGTTTTGGTCGAACGATTCTCGGCTTATGAATGATAGCCCTTCGGTATTGTTTGGAACGACGAATGCGAGTGAATACGGATCATCTAACTCGCCTGCTGGCTTAACCGTTGAAGGGAAAACGAGAATTTCATCTGTGATTCCCCCTTGAGTTGCGAGCAATCGTACGCCGTCCACGATAATACCGTCAGATTTCTTTTCTACGAGGTGAAGGGCCATGTTGGCATCCTTTTGTTCGTGTTGTGCCTTTTCTCGATTCACTTGTGGATGAATGAGTGTATGAGTGAGGCTAATGTCGTTTTCTCTTGCGTATTCATAATAAGCGCGAGCGTTATCTGCAAACATCGGGTCCGCTTCTTTAAATAGCTCATTGTTCATTCCCATCGCCATCACTTCAGCATTCAAATAATCTGGCGAGCGCCCCATCATGCCTCCAGATGTTCTCGCCCAAGCTTGAATTGCTTCACGACGGCGAATGAGGTCATCGATCGACGTTGGCTGCAGGAATGTCATGCCTACCGGCGTTCCAGACGTAGGTGATGTGTAAAGAAGTGTCTCCTGTTGGTCATATTGGAGGTCGTATAAGTTGGCCATCGATTGGATGACATTCTTAAACGCTGGATGTGTTGTTGGATCTTCGACACGTGCCCCATCGATAAATACGTTATTGCGAGCTTTCTTTAATCGTTCTTTATATTGTGCTCCAGTTTTGGCTGGCATTTCATTCAGCTCCTTGTCGTTGGTTTTCCGAATTGCGGAATGTGGTGGTCGCCCATGGCAACGTGTATGATTTGAACTTCAGTATAAAATTCAAAAGCGTAATGTCCGCCTTCTCTGCCGATTCCACTATGCTTGGACCCACCAAATGGGGTGCGTAAATCCCGAACATTTTGTGAATTCACCCAAAGCATTCCAGCATCAACGGCATGAGCAACTCGGTGCCCCCGTTGTAAATCTTTCGTCCAAACATAACCGGCTAAGCCGTACCGAACGGCATTTGCTTTTTCGATCACATCGGCTTCATCACGAAAAGTCATGACAGAAAGAACTGGGCCGAAGATTTCTTCTTGAACGACACGCATACCTTGCTCAACATTTAAGAGAAGTGTTGGGGGAACGTAACATCCTTGTCGTAGGTCATCAGGAACCGTCGTTTGGTAGAGTTCTGCTCCTTCTTCTGTGGCGATTTTCAAATACTGTTTCACATTGTTGTAGTGTTCACGGTGAATGAGTGGACCGACTTCGGTTTTAAGATCTAGTGGATCGCCAACTTGAATGTGATCAACGCGTGTTTTAAGTCGCTCTATAAATTCTTCTGCAACAGATTCATGGATATATAGACGTGAATTAGCTGTGCAACGCTCACCATTAAAGGAAAAGATACCCCACGTACACGCATCAAGTGCGCGGTCAAGGTCTGCATCTTCGAAAACGATGATCGGTGACTTACCGCCAAGTTCCATAGAGAATTGTTTCATCGCTTCCGCACCATTTTTTTGAATCTCTACACCCGTCTTCGTCTCACCAGTAAATGAAATCAGTGGGGCGTCGGGATGTCTTACGAGTGCCGCACCTGCGGTTTCACCGTAACCGTGGACGACGTTAAAGACGCCTTTTGGAAGGTCCGCTTTATGAATAATTTCAGCGAGACGATTTGCAGTAAGTGGTGACCATTCTGCTGGTTTTAATACGACGGTATTGCCTGTTGCAAGGGCAGGGGCGATCTTCCACGTCTCAAGCATGAACGGCGCGTTCCACGGCGTAATGAGTCCAGCAACACCAACAGGCTTATGAATCGTATAATTTAGAAACTCATCATCGACTTGGTAGACTTCACCGACAAGCCTCGATGACACCATCTCTGCATAAAATCGGAAGTTCTGTGCCGCCCGTGCGACCATTTTTTTCGTTTGCTTTAGTGGTAAGCCAGTGTCATAGGATTCTAGCGGTGCAATTTCTTCAATATGCTCATCGATCAGGTCGGCAATCTTATTTAAATAGACCATTCGTCTTTGAATCGGTAAGCGTCCCCATTCACCGTTGAAAGCTTTCTTTGCTGCAGCAACGGCGATGTCGATATCGCGATCATTTCCAGATGCGACTTCGTTAATCGGCTCATTCGTATAAGGGTTGTAATTCGTAAACGTTTGATGACTAGATGAATCGACAAATTCACCGTTTATATACTGTTGAATCGTTGATATGTTCTGGATGACTTTCTTACCGTCTTCACTCACATTGTTTCGTAGCGTAGACATGAATGGCCTCCTTTAATTACAATATCTTGTAAACGCTTTCAATATAGCATGGGATTAGACATAGGTTAAATATTATTAAACTTCGTGTTACATACGAAAAGAATATAGATAGTAGTAAACCAGTGTTCCAGAAGGGTTTTTCAATTAGGAGAGAGTCGACAATTAAATATTGTGGCATTGAATTTGCAACATGTAACCATAAAAAAAGACTGAACGTGGTGTTCAGTCTGGGCGGTTAAATCGAGTATGAATATTGTTCAGCTTATGCGTGCCTTCACCAGTAAATTCTTGTAGTTCAAAAGAAAGGGCAAGGTAACGGGTGTCTAATAACGGCTGAAAGTGTTCGCTTAGTTGTTTGAAAATCGCTTCGCTAACTTCGGTTTTCTCCTCGTTCGTCCGGCCACTGCCAATCTTTAGTGTTGCATGCACGAATGCATCGTCTTCTAGACCATCAGCAATCACATAATCCTCAACGATCGTTGCTCGACAGCGAATCCCTCCAATTGGGAAAAGATCTGAACGGTTGCGAAGTACGCGGTTCACTTTCATTAATAATTCGCGAATTTGACCCGTTTCTTTAAGGTTATCCGTATACTCAACGATAAAGTGTGGCATCTGCACCTTACCTTTCTAAATGATCGCTAATGATTGTATTGTGCAACTGTCCAAGACCTTCAATTTCTGTGATCACATGATCGCCTTCATATACTTTTGCGAGTCCTTCTGGTGTTCCAGTGAGGATGATGTCGTTTTTGTTTAAGGTCATGAAACTACTCAGATACTCGATTAACACAGGTACTGAAAAGACCATATCTTTGGTCGTACCGGTTTGTGTTACGGTTCCGTTAACAGTCGTCTTGAGTGTTAGGTTCATTGGATCTGGAATGTCGGACGCATCAACGAGATACGGTCCAATTGGTGTACACGTATCTCGACTCTTCACACGTAAATTCGGACGATAATAATTTTCTAGGTAATCACGAATGGCGTAATCATTTGCAATTGTATAACCAGCGATATACTCATACGCTTTTGAGCGGGGGATGTTCTTCCCTTGTTTGCCGATGATAACGGCAAGTTCACATTCATAATGCATATGTTCCGCTTCATCAGGTCGTACAGTTTTCCCGTGATGTCCAATAAACGTATTCGGCCCTTTTAGGAAAACGAGTGGTTCTTCAGGTGCCTGAAATGCAAGTTCTTTGGCATGATCTGCGTAATTTAGACCAAGTGCAAAAACCGTTCCTGGAACGACTGGGGGAAGCCACTGAACCTCTTTTGTTGCCACAATTCGACCGCTAGGTAATTGCAATTGTTCTCCGTGTTTAACAGCTTCATGAATGGCACCGTCAACGACAACTCTAGCTCGTTTCATCGTACACCCTCCTTCAAAGAGACAGTCGTATTCGTCAACTTCCCGATTCCTTCAATTTCAATTGAAACCGTGTCTCCGTGTTGAATGAGTGGTCGATTTTCAGGCGTGCCGACGAGCAATACATCCCCAGGATTGAATGAGAGAAAGGCGCTCACATCTGAAATGAGTTGGCGGACGTTACGAACAAGCTGTTTCGTATGACCTGTCTGTTGAAGCTCATCGTTTACATAGACGCGAATGACGACTTGATCGGGATTTGGAGCATCGTCACGATCAACAATCCATGGACCGACTGGACAATAACCGTCACGAGCATTGTATTTCACAGCAGGACGATGGATATTGTCGTGGGGAATACATAGGTCATTTACGATTGTGAATCCGAGAATCGTATCCCAAGCTTCTTCCACAGAGACATTTGTGACGTGCTCTTTGAATACAACGCCAAGTGCAGCACCAACTTCTAGGTAGTCCGAATCTTCTGGAAACGGTATTGGTGTTTCGTGCGCGATGAATGTATTTTTTGGTTTAATGTACAGGATTGGTGCGTTCGGTGGAGCAAGGTAAGGTTTTTCGTGAAGCTTCGGACCGAGTTTAGTTAGTTCTCCTTGATAGTTTAATGCTGTTCCGTAAACACAGCCTTCGACAGGGCAATCAAGAGGCGCAGTCGTTGTAGCAAAAATCCCCGTGTACGAAGACGATTGAAGCCAAAGATTTTGAACTTGAGCTGTTCCTTGAATACGACCGTATGCGTTAACCAAAGTGACTCGCTCCTTTGTGTTCGACGTTTCCAAACAAACGTAGAGCCGTTCTCTACGTTTGTTTAGAAGCACGTAACGTATTTTGTTTGTGTTGTCGTGCGAATTTCTCAATACGATCAACGGGTTGCTTCTGTTCAAGCATTTCGAGTAATTGATCGTGTTCAAGAACAGAATCATTTGCGCGTAACGGGAAGGAATGAAACCCTCTCGTACGAACGGTGTCCAATTTGTCCCACGCATCTTTGATCGATTTGACGAGTAGTTCATTCGTACAAGCATCATAAATGACATAGTGAAAGGCTTTGTTCAACTGTCCAAACAGTTGCAAATCAAACGTGTGTAATGCTTCTTTCATTTGACTGTTCAAATCATGAAGCTGTGAGAGGTCTTCACTTGTTAGCGATGTTGCACTCATTGCGGTTGCATAGCCTTCAAGTACAGAGAGGAATTCTAATGTTTCTTTGTACGCATCATCGTTTAATGATTGGACGACAGCGCCCACATTCGCTCGGTATTCAATCAATTGATCAGCTTCGAGGCGACGTATTGCTTCTCTTACAGGGATGTGACTCGAACCAATTTCCTTTGCGATTTGATCAATGATTATTCGTTCTTTTGGAGCATACGTTCCGTCTAGAATTCTCGTTTTCATAACTTCATACGCTTGAGTGCTCTTTGAGCTTTTTTCTCGTTTCATAGCTTAAATTGTATAGAAGATCATATATGATTTCAATCATTTCTGATGAAAAGCTATTGAAATCATATATGATTATATATATAATCACTGTAAAGTTTAATTTTTCTGACATAGGAGGCGTATCAAATGAAGGATTATACGGACATTAAACAAAGGTTAAGAGGTTCAATCACTCCCGTTGTCACGCCATTTAAGCAAAACTATGACATTGATTTCGAAAAGCAATCCGAACTAATTGAATTCCAGCTCGACAATGGCACACATGCCATTTCAGTCACAGGCACGTCTGGTGAACCGAGCTCTCTTACAATTGAGGAGCGAGTCCAAGTGATGGAGAATGCCATGCGTACGATTAATGGCCGGGTGCCATTTGCTCCAGGGACAGGTTCAACGAACCACGATGAAACGATGTATTTAACGAAGCGGGCGGAAGAGATGGGTGCAGACGCGGCGATGGTCATCGTACCGTATTACAATAAACCGAATCAACATGCACTATACAAACATTTCAAGACAGTTGCTGACGCTGTTCAAATTCCAATCATTATTTATAACATTCCTGGAAGAACCGCGGTGAATATGGAAGTTGATACGATGGCAAGGCTTGTGCAAGACTGTCCGAATATCATCGGTGCAAAAGAGTCGAACAAAGACTTTGAACATGTGAATCGTGTATTGCAAAGGTGCGGACGTGATTTCTTACTTTTCTCTGGTATTGAGCTTCTCTGTTACCCGATGCTAGCGATCGGGGGAGCAGGATCAATTAGCGCAACCGCAAACGTGTTACCAAGTAAAGTTGCAGACATGCACGATGCGTGGGAAGAAGGAGATTTAAAGCGTGCCCAAGATCTACACTTTGAGCTAATGCAATTAAACGATGTGCTATTTAAAGATACAAACCCAGCTCCAGTAAAAGCGGCACTTGGCATGATGGGCAAAATTGAGCCCGTGTTACGGTTGCCGATGGATTTACCGACAGAAGCTTTGCAACAAGAAATTCGCGAAACGCTAGACGTATACGGAATTGCAACCCAAAGAGCATAGGTGTTCTAAAGAACTACTCGTAAAATTGATACGAGTAGTTCTTTTTGTCGTATGTTAACAAACTCAATTTACTGGTATAGTAAATACTATGTTTTTTTAGAAAGTTACAATAAAGCGCATGAGCATCTAGAAGATCGTTTACAGAAAAGAGGTAGGAGACAATGAGTGAGCAAAATGAAGACAAGTCAAAAGGTAGACTGAAGATCCCGCATATTTATGTAATCTTACTTACGATTTTACTATTGGCATTTGTTGCGACATTTATTGTACCGTCAGGTCTATTTGACCGAGAAGTGAATGAAAACGGCACAGAAGTGTTGATTCCCGGCACGTTTACGGAAGTAGACAAAACGTACTTATCTTTCTTTGATTTAATGTTTGCTGTTCCGTCGGGATTGATCGCTGCTGGTGAAATTATCTTTGGTGTTCTTATGATTGGTGGAATGTTTGCCGTGTTAGAACGTAGTGGCCTCGTTGACATTGGGGTTAGTAAATTAGGCAGAACATTTCATGATCGCCCGATTATGATTATCGCTGTATTAATGTTTCCACTAGCGCTTTTAACAACATTCACGAGTGCAATTGAGTTATCGATTGTATTTGCACCAGCTGTCATACCTCTTATGGTTCGATTAGGGTTTGATCGATTAACCGCACTTGCTGCGGTATTAGTGAGTACCGTAGCAGGATTTACAGCAGCAGTTACTGGACCAGCAACAGTCGGGGTGGCCCATGAAGTAAGTGAGTTGCCTTTGTATTCTGGGTATGAGTATCGTGCGCTCATTTTTCTTATCATTACGACAATTGGAATTATCTTCGTAAGTCGTTATGCACGTAAAATTAAGCAAGATAAGACTAAGAGTCTTGTATACGGTGACGGAATTGATGAAACATTTGTCGGTCGTGATGATATTACTGAAGTGAAAGCGACGAAGCGACAAATGGCTGCGATTGTTGTATTGTTCGCCGGTATATTGCTTATGATCTTTGGACTCATTCAATGGGGTTGGTACTTCCGTGAACTTGGAGGGTTGTACTTAACGATTGGTATCGTGATTGGCTTAATTACTGGTCTAAACGTAAGTAAAATTGCTGAGACGTTTAATGATGGATTTAAGACGATTTTGCTCGGAGCGATGGTTATTGGCTTTGCGAGAGCCGTGTCTGTCATTTTAGAAGACGGTCAGATTCTAGATACAATCGTCAATGGAACGAGTCAAATTGTGAGTGCAATGCCAGGGGCACTAACTGCGGTATTCATGATGATCGTACAAGGGGGATTTAACTTCCTCGTTCCGTCAGGGAGTGGACAAGCAGTGATTACGATGCCGATTATGAGCGGACTCTCAGACCTTGTCGGTATTACTCGCCAGACCGCAGTACTTGCTTTTCAATTTGGAGATGGGTTCGCTAATATTTTTTATCCAACATCGGGGTATTTTATGGCAACCCTTGCGATTGCTAAAGTTGGTTGGGACAAATGGGTGAAGTTCATTTGGCCACTGCTACTCGTCTGGTATTTGTTGGCGATCGTGTTTCTAATGATTGCGCAGTTTATGAACTTTTCATAAAGGTTTAAAGCGGTGGTGACCCATGAGTTACCACCGTTTTGTTTTTGAATTGAGATGTTTCAACGTCTAGCTGTCTAGTATAATGACAACATAGAGTATAACGTCAGGGAGGAATACGTTTGACGACGGTAATTTTGGCAGAGAAACCAGACCAAGCACGAAGTTATGCGGCCGTATTTTCAAAGACAACTAAGAAAAAAGGGTACATCATCATTGAAGATGATCGTTTTTTTAAAGGAGAAGCGATTTTAACGTGGGGAGTCGGTCACCTCGTTGAACTTTGTTTGCCGGGCTATTACAAGAAAGAATGGAAGCGTTGGAGTTTAGCAAGCTTACCGATTCGACCAGAGAAAATAGAGTTTCAAGTACCACGAAGCAAACAAGAACAGTTTCAAATCGTAAAACAATGGTTAAGGAAGGCGTCTGAGATTGTCATTGCGACCGACCCAGACCGAGAAGGGGAAAACATTGCGCGGTTAATTATCGACAAAGCAGCTGTTAAACGCTCGGTACCGATTAAACGGTTGTGGATCAATTCTCAAGAAAATGACGTCGTTCGAGAAGGATTTAAGAACTTGCAACTTGGCGAAAAGTACGTGTCATTGTACGAAGAAGCGAAAGCTCGTCAGATTGGTGATTGGCTCGTCGGAATGAATGCCAGCCCTTTGTACTCACTGTTGCTGCAAGAACAAGGTGTCCATGACACGTTTTCTGTTGGGCGTGTACAAACGCCAACGTTGTATTTAATCTACTTACGTCAACGTGAAATTGAGAACTTTAAGCCAGAACCGTACTTTGAGATTACAGCGGACGTTACCGCCAAAAACGGAACATTTAAAGCGAAATATAAAGAGCGCTTAAAGACGAAACAAGAAGTGTTGGCATTGTACGAAAAACATGGCATTGAGCGTGAGAATGAAGGAAGTATTGCTGTACTAAATAAAAAGGACAAGCAACTACCCTCGCCTGTTTTACACAGCCTTGCGACACTTCAAGCAACAGCTAACCGTAAATGGAAGTACAGTCCGTCTATGGTGCTTAAGGTGATGCAAAGTCTTTACGAAAAGAAGTTATTGTCATACCCGCGGACGGAAAGTAATCATATTACGACTGCCGAATTCTCATACTTAAAGTCGAAGTTGTCTGCGTACATGAATGCGGTCGGTGTCAACTTTGAACCGGCTTTTCCTCAACCGCGCAAGCGGTATGTGGACAATCAGAAGGTGCAGGAACACTACGCAATTATTCCAACTAAGACGATTCCTACTGAAAAGAGACTCGCTTCTTTACGAACAGAAGAACTAAACATTTATAAAGAAGTTGTTCTTACGACACTTGCGATGTTTGCACCACTTTATAAGTTCGAAGAAACGAATGTTGAAGTCGATCTATTTGGACTTCGTTTACATGCAAAAGGAAAAGTTGATCGCGAGAAGGGCTGGAAAGCGTTACTTTCACCACGACAAAAACAAGAAGAGCCATCTCTACCAGTGATGGAAGTCGGTGAACGAGTCGATACAGTCATGAAAACCGTAGCCGACGAGACAAAGCCACCGTCACTGTACACGGAGGGTCAATTAATTCCGTTAATGAAGTCTGCGGGCAAGCATGTTGAAGATGAAGAAAATACAGCAATACTCGACGAAGTAACAGGTATCGGTACAGGTGCGACACGAGCAAGTATTATTGAGACGCTTAAAAGTCGCACGTACATTACCGTTTCTAAAAACCAAGTCAACGTCACTGAAAAAGGAAAAATCCTTTGCCAAGCGGTAGAGGGGAATTTATTAAGTAAAGCTGATATGACTGCGGAATGGGAGTTGTTCTTGCGACAAATTGGAAAAGGAGAAAAAGAAGGCACAACGTTCATCGCAAATATCCATCAATTCATCGATCAATTGATCCATAATGCCCCTGCGTCATTAAAAGAAGTGACGTTTAAAAAGGAATCACTCATGCAAGAGGCGAAATCAGAAGGGATTGGACCGTGTCCATTATGTGGCTCACCAGTCATTAGTAAAGGTCGTGTGTACGGATGTTCTGGCTATCGCGAAACGAAGTGTAAGTTCGTTTTACCAAAAACGATTGCGAAGAAAACATTAAGTGAAGCGAGCGCCAAGCGATTACTAACAAAAGGAAGCACGAGTCAGCTGAGGGGATTTAAAAGCAAGGCAGGTAAATCATTCCGAGCAGGGCTGACGTTAAAAGAAGGGAAAGTTGAGTTTAATTTCGACGCGAAACCTATGAACAATGCGAAACGTAAAACATAAAATCGGAGGTTCGTGATGAGAGACCAAGTAAGAAGCGATGAGGAGTTACAAGCGGTCACAGTTGGTGAGCGGAAGCCTCACAATAACACGATTGAGTTACATGAATACAATCCTACATGGCCCGCACAATATCAACTAGAAGAAGAGAAGATTTATCGTGCGCTACAGAGCGCGGTTGTTCAGCTTGAACACGTCGGTTCAACGTCAATTCCAAGGATGAGTGCCAAGCCGATTATTGATATCCTATTGGTCGTTCATGACTCAGCGAATGAATCACGTTATGTACAGGCACTCGAATCCATCGGTTATAAACTTGTCATACGTGAACCCGATTGGTATGAACATCGCCTGTTAAAACGAAACGACGAAGGTGTAAATCTTCATGTCTTTAGTGAGGGTTGTGAGGAAACCGGACGAATGCTCACTTTTCGTGATCATTTACGGACAAATGAAGAAGATTTCATAAAGTATAAAGAGAAAAAGCAAGAATTATCAACGCGTACATGGCGACATGTTCAACATTACGCGGATGCAAAATCTGAAGTTGTGGAAGAGATCATTCATAAAGCAAATCGCTAAGTTTTGAGGCAACAAAAAGAGGTGGTGAGCGGTGTGCCCCGTTGTGAATCGTGCAACAAGCGTTGGCGTCTTAAACAAACGATCGTCAAAACGAGTGCCATTGATGTGGATTTAGGAATGAACTGTCCTTATTGTGATGAATTACAATTTTTGGATGCGAAGTCACTCAAACGCAACAAGGTGTGGATCTTTTTCCCTCTCATCATGTTAATCGTTTACGGTCTATTAAATTTATGGATGTCCTTGCCGTTTTGGTCTTTTATTCTTTACTTGCTTCTGATCGTTGTGATTTTTATCGTTTTTTATCCACGATCCATTACTGTGACAAATGCTAAGCCGCTTCAATCGTAAGTTGAAGGGACTCGTTATATGATTTAAGTTAGATGATAAATCCCTCCAACGTAGTTGTGCTCTACGTAGAAGGGATTTTTTGGTCTGTTTATTGCGCAGTTTGTCCACCATCAACAGCTAAGTTCACGCCGGTAATGTAAGCAGCGCGGTCTGAACAGAGCCAGACTGCAGCTTGAGCTTGGTCTTCTGCCTCTCCAATTCTGCCGAGTGGGATGGCGTTCTTTACGTGCTCGGCTTGTTCGGGAGCCGCTTCCTCCCATTGTTTAACACTTGCGGTCATCGTCATCCCTGGACAGATCGAGTTCACTCGAATGCCTTGTTTGCCGTACTCTAGTGCAATCGATTTCGTAAGCCCATTGACCGCCCATTTTGACGCGCTATAGCCACCCATGTTTTCAACGCCTAGTAGGCCAGCAGTAGAAGCGGTGTTTACGATTGCACCACCTCCAGACTTTAACATGGCTGGAATCTCATGTTTCATCGAGTAATACGTGCCTTTTGCTGTTACGTCCATCGCACGATCCCAGTCTTCGCCTTTTGATTCAACAATTCTCGCTTGAGGCACTCCAATACCTGCATTGTTGTGAGCGAAATCTAACCTTCCATAGGTGTCAATTGTCGTTTGGACGAGTTGAATTACTTCTTCTTCATTTGCAACATTGCATGGGAAGAAAGTTGCTTCACCACCGGCGTCTTTAATTAACTGTACCGTTTCTTTCCCCATCTCTTCGTTAATGTCCGAAACGACGACAGTTGCTCCTTCTTTTGCGAAAAGAAGTGCACTTGCACGGCCGATGCCGTTTCCTCCTGCAGTGACGATCCCAACTTTGTTATCCATTAATTTAGTCATTGTGATGTTTCCTCCTTATGAATTCATATCAGAGTATGCCCAGCAAACTATTATTCAACAAAAGTATAGCACTGTATTTACCAGAATTAATAATTGAGGTAAGATAGACATTATCTTTATCAGAAAAAAGCGAAAGTTGAGAAGGGGATGTGACGATCAATCATGGGTGAGCAACGTAAACCTCGACTGCAAGAGATGTTTGAATATTTGCATCAAAATCCTGAAATGAGTAATGAGGAAGTAAATACGACAGCGTTTCTGAAGAAAGTTATTGAAGAATCGGGCATTAAGGTGAAGACGTTTGATGATCTTACAGGACTTGTTGTCGATGTAGGCAGTGGCGGACCCGTTGTCGCACTGCGAGCTGACATCGATGCGGTTTATCAAGAAGTTGATGGAGAGTGGAGACCAAATCATTCGTGTGGGCACGATGCTCATATGACAATGGTGTTAGGTGTGCTGTTTAAGCTTCTTGAACGAAAATCCCTTGATCGAACGTACCGGTTTATTTTCCAACCAGCAGAAGAAAAGGGAACAGGAGCATTAGCGTTGATTGAGAAAGGTGTCGTCGATGACGTAGACATCTTGTTCGGTATGCACCTTAGACCGATACAAGAGTTACGCGCAGGGGAGTTCGCACCAGCCATTCAGCACGGAGCAGCTCGCTTTATAAACGGCACGATTCGTGGAGAAGACGCCCACGGTGCGAGACCACACTTGACGGCAAACAGTATTCAAGTCGGCATGGATTTGTTCCAACAGCTAAATTCAATGCAGATTAATCCGATGCACCCGTATTCAGCGAAGTTAACGACGTTCCACGCGGGTGGGAAAAGCCCGAACATTATTCCGGGAAGCGCAACGTTTTCGATTGACGTTCGTGCACAAACGAATGAGACGATGGAAGAAGTGATCGCTCATATCGAACGATTTAGATCTTCACTTGAAACGCTACATAACGTACAGATAGAATTAACAACGAGCGCAAATGTCGCAGCAGCTGTCATTTCTACTCAAGCGGAGCAAGCATTATCAGAAGCAATTGTTACAACTGTTGGACAAGAATCATTAAAGCCTCGTCTTGTGACGACTGGAGGCGATGATTTTCATTTTTACACGATAAAAAATCCCGAATTAAAAGCGACGATGTTAGGAGTTGGTTGCGATTTATCTCCAGGGTTACATCACCCTCATATGACATTCGATCATAAACAAATGGAGCCAGCAATTAAAATCCTAACAGAAGCGATGACTACGGTAGATATTTAGGAGGAACAAGCATGATTACCATCCGAGAACTTACGACGATGGAAGAATTAGAAGAGATGATGGACGTAGAAGAAGCGGTCTGGCAAATGGAGCCGTTACAAGTCCATCAAACGTTCACGGTACTTAAAAATGGTGGGATTATTCTCGGTGCTTATGATGATGAGAAAATGATTGGGTTTTTGTATAGCTTTCCAGGGTTTGTCGAAGGGGACGTGTACTTATGTTCTCACATGTTAGGTTTTCTTCCGGACTATCGTAAGCGTGGCATTGGCGTCTTAATGAAGCAAAGACAAGCCGAGCTTGCTAAAGAACGAGACTATCAAAAAATTACGTGGACGTTTGACCCGTTGGAAACACCAAATGCGTACTTAAACATCCAAAAGCTACGAGCAATCGGTGCTCATTATAAGGTCAATCATTATGGTGAGATGGCAGATGAATTTAATACAGGTCTACCGACAGATCGAATGATAATTGAGTGGGATTTAACGAAGTCAACGGCTGTTGAAGAAGTCGTGATCAGTGACACTCATCTTCTACTACGTAATAACAATGGCCATCCAAAAGAGCACAACTCTTTTGACAGAGAGTCGAATGAACCGTACTACATCGCCGTACCGAGTAACTTCCAACAAATCAAAGAAGAGAACTTTGAGCTAGCAAAAGCGTGGCGGTTTGAAACACAACAGCGCTTTGTGGAATTGTTTCAAGCGGGCTACGTTGCAACCGGTGTTAAAAATGATCTTAACAACGAGACGACCTACTACAAACTGACGAAATAGAGGCGATACAATGAATCTTAAACAAGTAACAATTAGACGACTTAACATGGCCTTAAAAGCTCCGTTTACGACGAGCTTTGGAACATTCACGGATCGTGAATTTCTAATTATAGAAGTACGTGATGGCGATGGAAAGGTTGGCTACGGGGAGTCGGTTGCGTTTGCAAGCCCGTGGTACAACGAAGAAACCGTTGATACGAACGTTCATATGATCGAGAAATTTCTCGTGCCAGCATTACAAGAAAAACCGATCACTCATCCAGAAGAAGTAAGTGAGCGATTTGCGTTTATTAGACGTAATAACATGGCGAAGTCAGCGGTAGAAGGGGCCATTTGGGACTTGTATGCAAAGCAACAAAATAAACCGTTAGCAGAAGTACTAGGAGGCGTTGCGAAGCAAATCGACGTTGGCGTGAGTATCGGAATTAAAGATTCAGTTGAGGACTTAATTGAAACGGTCCAATCCCATGTTGATGCAGGGTATAAGCGAATAAAAATTAAAATCAAGCCAGGCTGGGACATCGATGTGCTTCGTGAAGTAAGGAAGCAATTTCCTACCATTCAAATGATGGGAGATGCAAACTCAGCGTACACGCTTGAAGATCTGGATCATTTGAAACAACTGGATGATTTGAACTTAACGATGGTTGAACAGCCGCTTGAACACGATGATATTATCGATCATCGTCTACTGCAAGAAGCGATGACAACGCCGATTTGCTTAGACGAAAGCATTCACTCTTTAGCGGATGCGAAAAAGGCAATCGCACTCGGAAGCTGCAAAATTATTAATATAAAAATTGGTCGAGTTGGCGGATTAACTGAAGCGAAGCGAATTCATGACTACTGCAAAGAACAAGATATTCCAGTCTGGTGCGGGGGAATGCTAGAGTCTGGGATCGGGCGTGCTCACAACATTGCATTGACGACATTGCCGCAATTTATTTTACCTGGTGATACAGCTAGTTCAGCAAACTATTGGCATAAAGACATCATTTCACCAGAAGTCGTTGCCGAAAATGGGGTTATTCAAGTTCCGACAGGAGCGGGAATTGGTTATGACATTAATGAAGAAGCACTTGAAGAATTTACGGTGGATCGTTCAACCATTGAGCTAGACTAACAACAGGACGTATGTAGACATCATAAGGGGGAGAGCCCGTTGGCTCAGAAAAAAGAGAGAGCTTCATTTATGGATGGGGGATTTGGCCGTTATTTTTTACCGGCCATCTTACTTCAAAGTGTATTGATCGGTGGCGGTTACGCAACCGGTCGGGAAATTGTGCAGTACGGTGCAGGATTTGGGGCACTCGGTTGGATTACGGGCATCATGATTTTTATCGGGTTTTCTGTGATGGCCATACTTACATTTGAAATGGCAAGAAAATTCCAAGTCTTTGATTATCGGTCGCTTCTAAAGCAATTGATTGGACCCTTTTGGTTTTTGTTTGATATCGTCTATCTCTTACTTGCCGTATTAATCATTTCAATTGTCGCATCAGCAACAGGTGAAATTCTTAATCAGACGATGGGAATTCCGAATTGGATTGGAATTGTCATTATGATGGTGCTCGTCGGTTGGTTGAATTTCTATGGTGACCGCCTCATTGAGAAGTTCAAAACAATTGGAACGATCTCGCTTATGGTTGGTTATGTGTTCTTTAGCATCCTCGTGATTTCCTCGACGTGGGAAAACGCAGCTGAAGTTCTTCGTACAGGGGATACGAGCTTTATCCCCGGTGAAATTAGCATTTGGATGGTGTTGTGGACAGGAGTCATTTACGTCGGGTACAATTTAGCCGTTTACCCAGCAGCGCTCTTTACAATTAAACGACAAAAATCAGTAAAAGAAACGATTGTTTCTGGGCTCATTGCAGGTTTCTTAATGACGAGTCCGTGGTTTCTCACTTACTTTGCATTACTCGGGTTCTACCCAGATGAAGCGGTACTCGGTTCTTCTGTCCCATGGCTCGTGATGCTTGATGGATATGGGTTATGGGTCATGATACTCTTTGGTTTTATCGTCGGATGGACATTGATCGAAACGGCGACGGGAATGATTCATGCTTTTATTACGAGAGTCGACCAGCAATTCGAGGAGTTTGGGAAGGCACCACTCTCTGGGAAAAAGCGTGCGATTGTGTCAGTTGGAACGCTCGTGTCTGCCTTTTTGCTAGCGCAAGTTGGGATTATTGATCTCATTGCTTACGGCTATACGTTCATGGCTTATGCAATGATTGCCATCTTTGGCTTGCCGTTACTCACAATCGGTTTTTACCGGATTATAAAGCCACAATGGAAAAAGTCGTATTGGGATAAGCAAAAGAAATCGAATGTTGATGCACAAGGGTAAAAAAAGAGGTTAGTGATGGGAAGTTGATCATTAGCCCTTCTTTATTTTGACTAGAGTTCGGTATGATTTTTCAAGAATGAAGAAAAAAACAAATCGTTTAAAAAGGCAGTTGAAGTATAAAGTGTTATACTGTGTGTAACTTATTCTAAGGAGTTCGACTGTAGTATGATCCCAAATCCACATGAATCACTTGTAGATGTTTCCAATCAATTGTTTGAGTTAATTGTCGATGAGCTCGAAGTAAACACAGCTTATGTCGCTAGAAGAGATGACAATGTGATGACGGTGCTTAATTCTCATAACAAGACAGAAGAAATTGTCCCTTCAGATGTCGTCGTAAATTATGAAGACTCGAATTGTAAACTCGTGTTAGAGAACCCTGATCAAGTACGCTCAGTTTCTAATTTGTTCACTGATGTTGAAACGAAGGATCGAACGGTAACTGAGCAGTTTCAAGTGAAAGCATTCCTTGGTGTTTCTTTACATCGGAAAAACGGTAAGCCATTCGGTACATTATGTGTGATGGACCGTAATGAGAAAGCTTTCTCTAAAGAACAAGTGGAGTTTATGAAAATGGTGGCAGGCGTTCTAAGTTATATGATTGAATTGGATGAAGCGTATGAAGATATGAAACTTCTTAGCGCACCAATCATCCCTGTTTCAAATCAATTAGCCGTATTAGCATTACAAGGGAACATTAATGAAAAGCGCGAACTGATGATTATTGAAGAAACACTTACTTACGTTGCCCGCGAAAAGGTTCAATACATTGCCATCGACTTGTCGCAAATGAATCGGACCGATCAATCGTTTATAAATCTACTTGAGAGACTCGTAAATGCATTAAAGCTAATGGGTGTCCAAGTGATGTTGTCCGGCGTACCAATTAGCCTTGCTGAACACTCGTACATTAACAATCGGTTGTTTGAATTAGAAGTCGGCTACGTTCAGAATCTATCTGATGCCTTTTCAAATTTAGGATATGAACTTAAAAAAACGATCCATTAATCGTGCCTATTCAAAGCGAGCCCATCTATCTGTAGACGGGCTCGCTTTTTTTGGTATGTACAGTGCCGGAGTGTAAGAGCTGGGTGTGGTGTAGCAAGAGGAGTGGAGTGTGGTGCAAGAGCTAGGCGTGGTGTAGCAAGAGGAGTGGAGTGTGGTGCAAGAGCTGGGCGTGGTGTAGCAAGAGGAGTGTGGGGTGTTGCAAGAGCTGGGTATGGTGTAGCAAGAGGAGTGGAGTGTGGTGCAAGAGCTGGGCGTGGTGTAGCAAGAGGAGCGCGTGGTGGTGCAAGAGCTGGGTGTGGTGTAGCAAGAGGAGCGCGTGGTGGTGCAAGAGCTGGGCATGGTGTAGCAAGAGGAGTGGAGTGTGGTGCAAGAGGAGCGAAGGGTGTCAAGAGGATAGCAGGATGGTGCAAGGTTGATCGGGCAAGTAGAAAACCCCTTCGTTGTAACATCGAAGTAGTGACTTTTGGGTTTTATGTAACAGAGTCCCGCCGGATTTAAACACCTATACAAGAGCTATTCTAAGTTGTCGTAAAAAGCGATGGTGCCATACTCATATGGATCCACAAGAGTAAGAAAAAAGACTCTCCGCCACTTTGGTTACGGAGAGTCTTTTCTTTTTCTTATATATTGTCGGTTGTGCATTGCATTCTTTGTTCGAACAACGTTCGTCCGATTATAAGAACGTCGTTAATAAAACAATCGCACCAGCGATTAAGACGAAGCTAGCAATGGAACGAATTAAACAGCCAACGCCTCTCATTACGAGTGGGAAAACGAAAATGACCATGATTGCGATGACGATAATGGTGATAAGATCCACGGAATCCGCCCCCCTTCTTTGATGTTGATTTCCTCTTCTACTTTTACATAAAGTTCCCGAAATGAAAAGCGTTGAAACAAAGTTAATTTTTCTTGTGTCATTCGATCTCTGTTATACGCCGAGTCATGAAGACAAGGTTCTGCATAATCTATCGTAAACAATGAAGAGGTGAAACAATGGGAGGTAGAGAAAGAAGGATTCAAATCAACAACAATTTGATTAATGGACCCGGGTTCGTTGAGTCCAGTCCCCCTGAAGAACAATTCGCATCGTTTTTAATTCGGAAAATTGACGTAACGACAGGGTTGCCGCTTGCAGGTGTAACGTTTACGTTGTTCCAGGGTAATACCGAAATTGCAATAGAAGTTACGAACGAAAATGGAGAAGTGCGCTTTAGTGATTTATCACCTGGCGAGTATCAACTTGAAGAAACAATCGGGTTGCCAGGGTATCAAGAGACAACGAATCTAGTAACAATTACGATCCAGTCTGCCGTTGAGATTTATATGAACGGTGTGCTTACGAACGAATTGACGCTTGAAAATGTCCCGGTCTTTCAACTGGCATTCTTAAAAGTAGACAACGAGACGAGGCAACCGTTAAGTCGGGCGACGTACACACTAACTGATGCGCTCGGTACTGTTCGTACCGTGACCTCAAATGCTGATGGGCTCGTGGATTTCGGTGTCGTACCACCAGGACGTTATGTGTTAGTAGAAATCTCTTCCCCGCCAGGATACGTTGACAACAATGTCCCACTTGAGGTAATCGTGACTAATGATGGAACAATCACCGTCGGGCAAGTGGAATTGTCTGAATTTGTAGCAACGAATGAAAGGGCTAGATTTGAATTTTTCGTGCGGAAATTGAGTGTTGACGGTACACGACTATCAGATGCGTTGTTTGAATTAATAAATGATTTGGGAGAAGTACGAGATGTTCAGGTTAGCGATTTCGATGGTGTTGCTAGATTCTCCAATGTACTTCCTGGACAATACGTAATCAGAGAAGCTATACCACCTGCAGGTTTTGCTCCTATTCAAACTGATTTTCCAGTGATCGTGAAGGAAGACGGTGAAATCATCATTAACAATGTTCCTGGTGATGGCTATCCAATTCTAAATGAATTACAGTAACGAGCATATCTGCCCCGCTTCAAGTTAACCCCCTCTAGTCTAAGACTAGAGGGGGTTATTATGGTTATCTAAAAAGAAATTGTCCAGTGACTGATTCAGGGTGTTTTGCGATTTCGTCTGGTTTCCCTGAGGCGATGAGTTCTCCTCCTTGATGACCTCCAAAAGGTCCAAGGTCGAGGACCCAGTCGCTACTTTCAATCATCATCGTGTGATGCTCAACGACAACAACAGTGTTATTCGCATCAACGAGTTTGGAAAGTAACGTATGCAAGTGTTTAATATCTGTCATGTGTAAACCGCTTGTCGGTTCGTCGAGCAAATACAGAGTATGACCTTTTTTTGCTTGGCTCAATTCTTTGGCGAGCTTTAATCGCTGTCCTTCACCACCTGATAAGGTTGTAAGTGCTTGCCCCCAATTTAAGTAGCCCAAGCCAACATCGATGAGAAGTTGAAGTAATGTGTTCATCTTGCTTTTCGTTTCAAAAAACGTAATCGATTGTTCAACACTTAAGTTCAGAAGGTCAGCAATTGAATGTTCTTTGAATTGTACAGAGAGGACATGCTCTTGAAAACGTTGCCCTTTACAACTTGGGCAGGTAACTTTCATGTCGGACAAGAAGCTTAAGTTCACATCAACTTGCCCGAGTCCTTCGCACTGTTCACACCTGCCACCAGCAGTATTAAACGAAAAATCCTTCGTTTTCAGACCAAGTTCTTTTGCTTTTGGCTGTGCAGCAAATTGAGTACGTAACAAAGTGAATAAGTCCATAAAGGTTGCTACATTCGAACGCTGCATACGTGTTAACGGGGATTGCCCAACTTGAATAACATGGTCGACTGCATCTAGGCCAACGATCTTTTCACAGCCTTTGTTTTTTGCAAGTACATCAAACACAAGCGTAGACTTTCCCGAACCAGACACACCGGTAACACTTGTGATCGTTCCGAGTGGGATGTTTGCGGTGATGTTTTTCAAGTTGTTCGCATTCGCTTTTGTAATGGTGACATAGTTTCCATTTCCATTTCGTCGTCTTGCAGGAAGTGATTGCTTTTGATTTAATAACGTTCCCGTTGGGGAAGAAGGGTTTTGCATGAGTTCTTGGGCGGTTCCTTGTCCAACGACTTCTCCGCCTTTTCTTCCAGCGCCGGGTCCGATGTCAATGAGGTGATCAGCTTCATGCATAACGAGTTCATCGTGTTCAATAACGAGCACAGTATTTCCTAAATCTCGTAACTGTTTCATTATCGAAATTAATCCGCTCGTATCTTTTGGGTGAAGGCCTGCGGTCGGTTCATCAAGAATATAAAGGACACCAGTTAGTCCAGAACCTAAAATCGAAGCTAGCTTTAGTCGTTGAGATTCTCCACCTGATAAAGTGATCGCTTGGCGGTCCAAGGTTAGATAACCAAGTCCGACATGAATGATTCGTTGTAAGCGTACGCGGAAATCATTTGTGACGGTGTAAAGAAGTTCATCTTCAGCTTTCTCATAAACCTCTTCTACATGATGAATCCAGTCGAGTACATCATGAAGAGGCGCAAGTGATAACTCTGGTAACCGCCTTCCTTGTACGGTGACTTTTCGTACATCTTCACGAAGGCGCTCACCGTGACAACGAGAGCATGTATGGCTATAAAAAAGTGCTGCCTCTGCAGATTTTCCGTCTTTTTCGTGATATCTTCGCCACATGCCGGTGATGATTCCTTCGAATTTCCCTTTTGCAACCGTTTTTGGTGGCTTCACATTTGGGAAGTGTTGAATGAACGAATCACTGTCTGTGCCATATAAAAGCAGATGCCATTCGGCTTCGGTATACTCTTGAAGAAGTTTATCCCCTGTAATTGTTAAATCGTACTGTTTACTTGCATTTACAATGGAGTGTACATAATGGTCAATAATTGACCGGTGCCAAAAGGTAACAGCCCCTTCTTGTAAGCTCTTCGTTTGCTCAAACACGAGTGAAAGGTCGATGTTGACGACGGTGCCGAGTCCCGTACATGTCGGGCAAGCACCGTCCATTGTGTTAAATGAGAAATCTGCCTTTGTCAACGCTTGGAGCGAAGCGTTGCAATGGGGGCAAGTAACCGTTGGAGCTTGTTCACCACTCGCACGCGCAGGTAGGATTTGATGGCAACTTGAACAAGTCATTTCCCCTTTTTGTGCGAAGATTTGACGTAGGTACGTATACAAGTCCGTGACCGTTCCTACTGTTGAACGAGGATTGCGGTTTGTCACGTGTTGCCCGATAGAAATCGATGGTGACAACCCAATCATGCGATTGACTTTAGGTTTTTGGATGGCTTCTGCAGACAAACCACTAGATTCTAAATATTGTCGTTGGCATTCACGTTGCAACAAGTCGAGGGCGAGCGTTGATTTGCCTGATCCGGATGGTCCGGTTACGACAACAAATTGATTTTTGGGGATGTCGAGAGTGATGTTCTTTAGATTATTCTCTCGTGCGCCTTCAATACGGATTGAATTATTCATTTAAGACCTCCTAGAAGTTGATGTGCAAGACCAATCATATAACAGTAATGCAAGTAGAGAACTTTCGTCGATTAATCCCTTGCTATATAATAAAAACATTGTCATGGTACTTAAAGGTTCTAAGTGAGGGATATAGAGATGAAAGTGTATAAACCGATTGAGATTGCAAGAATCGTTGGGGTCAGTACGAGTGCTTTGCGACATTATGAATCGTGGGGAATTGTGCCGAAGCCTGAGCGGTTTGAAAATGGCTATCGCAAATATACCGATGTTCATTTAGCCTATTTCCGTTGTTTGCGCGCGATGTTCCCAGCATTCGGTCATGCATTGACGAGCGAAGTGGTACTAGATATTAAGAACGGCAATCAAGATCAAGCATTTTGGCGCATGAATAAAGCGCAAGCAGATCTTCAATATGAAAAAATGACGACGGATCAGACGCTAGAAATGCTTCGAAACCCTGAACTTCCATTATCGTTAAAAGGTACCATAAAAGAAGAGATGACGATTGGGGAAGTGGCGGAAATTACCGATGTCCTCCCATCGTCGATTCGCCATTGGGAAAAAGAAGGGCTCATTACACCGAAACGTAACCTTGAAAATGGGTATCGGATTTACCAGTCTACCCACGTGCGGCAAATTCTATTGTTACGAACGATGAGAAAGACAGTCTTTTTTATTGATCAGATGAGAGAAATCGTTCAGGCGGTGGAGCACCATAGTGTGCAAAAGGCAAAGCAATCAGCTGAGCAAGCAAGAGAATACATCTCTGAACGGAATCGACTGCAGATGAATGCGATTTATGAAGTGATTCGCCTTTGTAAAGTGATAAACCAAGAGGATGAAGATGATTACTAAGGAGAGTAAAGAAGGTTAAAAGAAAAAGACTCTGTACCACAGGGCACAGAGTCTTTGTTATTAATCATCGCTTTCTTCTTCGTCAGCTTCTTCTTCTGGTTCCATATCTTCGAATTCAGCTTCCATTTGTGCTTCCATCTCAGCTTGGAATTCTTCAATATCTACGGCATTTTCGATGGCTTCTTCTGGAATGTCAATAGTATCAATTCCGTCGAAGTCAGAGAACGTTCCGTTCATTTGTTGATTAATGGAAATCGTTTCACCTTCTTCGGTCATTTCCATCTCAAAGTTCATTTCAATGCCTTCTTGATAGTACGTATCTTTGTTAATGTACATGACGTAGTCAAACGTATTGATCGTCATTTCATTAAATAACTGCTCCATTTGTTCAGCCATCATCTCATCGTTTTGTTGCGTTGCGACGATCTCTTTCGAAAACTCAATCAAGTCATCTCCTGAGCCTTCTACACTTAGTGCGTATTGATCGCCTTCATCAGACAAGGTAATGTTTTCTGTAAATTGTTCAAGAATCTCAAGCTGTTCTTGTGGTGACATTTCTAAGTCTTCGATGCTCATTAAGTCATCACCGAGGAGGTCCATTTTCATCCACTCATCAATCATTGGTTCAAACATGTAAAGAATACCGTCTTCATCCATGTATTGTTCGATTTCTACTTCTTCACCCGTCATCGGGTCAGGAGTCGTAATCGTTTGAGCGAACATCATCGGGTCCATCATGACGTCCATTTCAATTTTTGAGTCCATAGGCATTTCTTCACCGTCGAATGAAATCGTTTGGGCAATGTCCATGACACCACGATAACTTTCAAGTGATTCCATCGCCTCGTAAGAAAGTCGCATAACTTCTTCGGCTTCACCATCAGCCTCTGTTGCTTCTTCTTCGGTAGCATTTTCGTCAGTGTCAACTTCAGTTTCTGCTTCGTTTTCTACGTCTTCACCTTCTGTACTCGTGTCAGCATCACTATCATTACATGCGGCTAGAACTACGACGAATGTGGACAACGATAACCAAAGCTTCATCTTTTTCATAAAATCCTCCTAAAAGATTACGTCTTCACGTGTGTATCAGTCATAGACCAATACGACCATAACAAAACCCAATCATACAGGAAGAAGGTTTCAATATAAATGGGAAAAATGTAGTGTTGTTTAAATTGGATTAAAACATCGTATTTTCAGTAAAAAACATTTGGTGAGTAATAAAAAAACAGCCCGCACTGTTAGGCGGGCTGTTCTTCAACGGAATTTGAATCGGCTTCTTTGTTTTGTTTCTTCATCTTAAGATGGAAATACAAGAACGTAAGCACTAGTGTTATGACCATCATAACGACAAGTGGCCACGTTTCATACAAAAGTTCAGGTCGGTCCATATGAACTGTTGCACGCATACCCAGGACTGTATACGTCATCGGTAACCATTCGTGTACCCACTGAAAAGGTGCTGGTACGAGTTCAACTGGAAATGAACCGCCACTTCCTCCAAGCTGGATAATCAGAAGTATAATACCGATAAAACGACCAGGGTTATCAAGAATCGCTACGAGCATCAAAATTAATGCCATAAACGCAAGACTTGAGAACCATAAAAATAAGCTAAATAAGATCGGATTTGAAATGCTCAAATCTAAGCCCCAGAATACGACGGCGAGTAGAGCAGCTGCTTGCACCGTACTTACTGTCCATACGACTCCGAGCTTTCCAGAGAACCATTGCCAACCGGTCTCGTGTGCAGCGAGGGGATCTCGGAATGGATAAATAATGGATAAAGTTAGACCACCTACATAAAGTGCTAACGACAAGAAGTAAGGAGCAAGTCCTTCACCGTAGGAGTAGTCCTGTTGGACGCCTTCAGAAGCGGATTGTACTGGTGAACTCAATAACGCTTGTTGATTTTCATTAAGTTCATAGTCAAGTAACACATCAGAAAGGGTCGTCAAGTGTTCATGAAGCTCATGTGCACCGTCATCTAAGTCTTGGATTCCTTCTTTAATTTCTTCGCCACCGCTTTTGGCTTGGTGCATTTGATAGGAAAGCTCATCTGAACCTTCGTCGAGTTGTTCAAGACCAGCATGAAGCTCGGAAACGGCTTCAGTTGCTTCATTTAAAGTAGTTTCAATGGTTTCAATGATGGCATCAGTCTGAGATAACGCATGTTCAAGCGTATAAAGCGTTGCTGTAATCTCATCAAAAATCGCCATCTGTTGTAAGTTACCTGTGCCAAGCTCTTGAGGTAAGCTGTTATTCAACTGTGTAAAGCTCGCATTAACATCATCGACCCACTCCGAAATTTCTTGTTGCCCGGCGATAAGCGTAGTGGAAGCTTCGTCGTACGTTGAACGAATGGAGTCAACAGCCGTGTCGACATTCGTAGTCTGTTCTTCTAGATCTGCGGATAACTGCGTAAGTGAATGAGAGAGCTCTTCTAAGTGTGCACACACTTCTTCTTCACTCTCACACTGGTCGATCTGTTCATCTAACAAGTACAGTCGATCAGTAACCGTTGAATTGGCTTGTTGTAATCCGTCATTCATGCGTTCAATTTGCTCAAGAAGATTGCTTGCGTTTGTGATTGCTTGTTGATTTTCGTTTAATGTGTGTTCCCATTCGCTCCACGTAGATTGAGCGTCATGAAGTGTGTCGCGCACGTTTTGCCATTCTGTTTCGAGTGATTGTAAAGACTGCCTCAGATTTGCGAAGTCTTCACTCTCCAAATAACGCAACGCTTGTTGGACTTCATATTCTAACGTATCGAGTCGTTCAATGAGTTGGTTACGCTCATCACTCGTTTCATAGCGGTGGTTAAACTGAACGATTTCTTCTTCAAGTTGACCTGTGCCTTGTGCTGCTTCTTGGATGCCGTCGTGAAGCGTATTTGCACCAATTTCTAAATCGGAAAGACCGTTCACGAGCGATTGCATATTTTCATAAGCAGATTCAGTGCCGTCCGCAATTTCTAAAGCCCCGTCACGAAGGTCTACAACGGCTTCAAGTAACGTGCTGTATGCATCATTAGCGACTTCGACATAAGACTCCGTAAGCGTTTGGGATAACTCATGTTCCATTTGCGTAATGGCTTGTGAACCAAGTTGGCTGCTGACAAAGTTCATGTCTTCGTTAATTTCATAATAAAGCACACCTTGCTCAGGGTCCTCGTGCTGTAAAGAGGTGACGTGCTCAGAAAAGTCTTCTGGTACATGAACAAAAAAATAATACTCAAAGTCGGTTAACCCTTGTTGGGCAGTTTCATAATCTGTTAGTTCAAATTGGAAGGATTCATCATCGAATAGTGTCTCAACAAATTCATCCCCTGCATGAATGAATTCGTCATTAACTTCTGTTCCTGTATCTTCATTAACGATCGCAACGGGTAAATTTTCAATTTCTCCGTATGGATCCCAAAATGCCCAAAGTAATAAGCCACCGTACAAGACTGGAATGACCATAATTCCAAGAATGCCGATGCTCATTTTTTTGTTTTTAAGAATGGCTTTCCACTCATTTAGAAATCCTTTCATACCCTCACCCCAAAACTGTTTGACCAATTTGTTAAAATGGTCATTTTATTGTAAAAAAAACATCGCTACTACAGTTGACGAATAGCGATGCCGTCAAAAATATGGTTTTTGAAAACGTCGTATAATTCTCGCTCACTTAATGGCGGTTCATTTTGTTCCCAATCCACGATAAACGCCATGTACAATTTATAAATCGTAAATGCGGTCACTTTCGGGTTTGTTACGAGTAAACGGCGACGATTTGCTCCCCGTTCAACGACACGTTCAATTTGTTTCAAAATGAGCTCTTCAACCCGAGAGATTGCCATATGTGCCTCTTGTGTTCCGAAGACGTTAACTTCTTCAGTAAGCTGGGCGAGCAACTTGTGTTCTTTACGGTAACGTAAAACACCATAAAGAGCTTCGTGAAGTAAGTCTAATGTTTTGCCGTCACGCTCCATAATATTGTGAAACTGCAATTCTACATCGTGTATTAATTCATCCATGACAGCCTCAAACAGTTGCTCTTTATTCGTAAATTCCGTATAGATGGTTCCTTTCCCAACGTGTGCGACCTTTGCAACGTGAGCAACGGTTGTTCCTTTATATCCGAATAAGGAGAAAGCATGTTTGGCAGCATCCATGATGGACTGACGCTTGTTCGCAATCATCGTATGAACCTCTCCTTACATAATTGACCGTTTTGTTCATTTGGTCAATTCAGTGTAACATCAGCAGCTAGTTTGTGCAAATGTAAGATATGTACAGGACTCGACGTTGATTTGGTCTATGAATTGTTAATAAAAGGGTGTAGCATGAATGGGAATACTGTTATCGTCTTTGAATTTATACTATTATGAATTATCTTAGTGGAGGAGAATGTACGATGCGTTATTGGTTTTTGTTGGCTGTTGTTATTGTATTGACCGCTTGCAGTAGCGAATCAGTTGAGCAAGAAGAAGCAACCGTGTCACCTCGGGAACAGACGGCAGAAGAGAACTATTATCTACCAATGATTTTGGATCAACATGTACTGTTTTCTGCTGAAGATTTGCCTGCGGATACGAAAGAAATCGCTTTAAGTTATGAAGTGTGGGAGAACGGCTCGATTGTGGATGATCTGACTAGATCTATTGCCATCGTACTTAGTGAAGATCGTTCAATTGGCGATTATGATGATGTGATGCTTGCTTTTAATGACTTAGAAACAGGCATTGAACGTGAGATTGAACTAATGATTCGCACGATGGATGAAGAGAAAGTTGGAGGAACGTATAAAGGAACAGCCTCATTTACAGGCACAGAAGAAGGACTTGGAGCAGCCGTTGCAGAAGAAATTGTCATTGGAGATCGTAGTCCGTTATTTGTGAACTTTACAAGCTCACAGATGAATAGCAATTGGTATGAAGAAGGATTGCAAGAGATGATTCAAGCGAATGAATATGTCTTTATTGTGTATGTAGAAATCGTAGTTTAGTAGGCGAAGAAAGGGGAGAGCGTGTGCGAAAGAAAAAGTTCGACCTAGCGTTCAGTCTCGTCCTTCTAGTATTTCTCCATTTGTTGCCATTTTGGATTGAGGTCTATGAAATTATCGGTTATTACTTATTTATTTGGGTCTTCCTTGCGCCACTTATGGTGTTCCAACTTGCATGGGTTCATCATCCTCCTTTTTTTGTTGCGGTATGGCGAGTGGTATATAACCGAAGTTTTATTATTAAAATGGTGCCGATTGCGGTAATGGCGTCATTAATTTTTACCATGTATCTTCTAATATTGCCGTATATTATTGCCGGAGTAGACGATTTAGAAGCTTTTATTCAGCATCGCTTATGGGGAATTGCCCTTTTAGCAGGCTTTATTGCTTCTCTGTTTACTATTTTTCTTAGTGACGAACGTTTTGAAGAAGAGACGAGTCAAAGTGAGCGGGAGTATTAAACCACTCGTTTGAGACGGGTGGCGATTCGTGAGGTGAAAAAGAGATGAAGATGGTAAGTCAGCATCGAATAACCCGATGAATCCGTGGCGAATGCTCATTTGGTTGCTGATCGCTCAAATCTTAATTGCGTTTATCGGGCGTGGTGTTTCACCGCTTGGGGTATTCATTGGCGAGTCACTGCAGTTGACGAATGCACAAATTGGAATGCTGCCTGCAGCATTGTTCTTTGGCCAGTTCGTGGCCTCTATTCCGTTTGGTGTATTTGTTGATCGTGTTGGAACGAGGCGTCTACTGCTCGTCCTCACACTCGTATTAGGGATTAGCTTTTCGTTAGTGTCGTTTGCAACCCCGTTTTGGCTCGTACTCGTTTTGATGGCGATTGGCGGAGTTGGTTATGGGGCGTACCATCCTGTGTCTACGCGGGGGATCTTATATTGGTTCGATTCTTTGCAACGGGGAACGGCGATGGGCATTAAACAAATGGGTGTGACTGTCGGATCAGCGCTGGCAGCATTTCTACTCGTGCCGTTATCAGAAATGTTTCATTGGCGACCTGTGTTATTCGTGTCTTCACTCGTCTTAATCATCGGCGGACTCATCTGTTATTACTATTACCGTGACGCGGTTGTTTCTATGCCTAAGACGAAGAATGTCCGAATCTCAAGACAGCTGTTATCGATGTTTTCAAATCGCCGGTTGCTTTTATTAACGATCGGGGCGATGACGTTAAGTGCTAGTCAAATGTCGTTGAATACATACCTCATTTTGTATGCGACCAATCATTTGCTCGTCTCAATTGTGTTCGCAGGCATGTTGTTGGTCATTTCAGAAGTTGGAGGTTCATTGGGGCGTGTCATTTGGGGCATGGTCAGTGACCGATTGTTTCAAGGCAACCGGATGATTATTCTTTGCATGATTGCGACCATTTCTACACTCGGGTTTGTGACGTTAGCTACGTTATCTGAAGGTGTAAATCTAGTGGTACTCGTTCTAATTATCTTCGTACTCGGGTTTTGTCTGGCGGGATATAACGGCTTATGGATGAACGCCGCAACTGAGATCGTACCCAAAGAGCAAGCGGGACTTTCAAGTGGATTTTCAACGAGCATTGGTGCTTGGGGTGTTATTTTGGGGCCACCACTGTTTGGATTGATCGCGGATGTGACTGGTAGTTACTCGGCTTCTTGGGTTGTGATGGCTGTGCTTATGTTTTTTGTGGCAATTTTATTTTTACTTTTAAATCAGTCTTTACGTAATGAAAGCATCGACACATAAGTGCCGATGCTTTTTTTACATGGAAGGGGGTTCCTTCGCATTATTTACAGAAATATGAAGTTGAGCTGTTTTCGTTTGAATGTTTCGGAGTAACACGAAGAAAATCTCAATTGTAAGCAATAAGAAACCGGCAGGAATTACGAATAAGACCGGATAATACGGGATGACAGCTCCTTTCATACTAAACGCGACCCCTTCAACAAAGCCGACCCAAGCATACTGAAAGGCAAAGATTGTTAACATGAGAAAGAGGATCAATTCCAATGATACGAGCGCAATGGAAATGATGTATTGCTGACGATCTTTGAATTTTTGAACGAGCATTTCAAGTCTTGGCATAATGCCTGAGCTGTACACATAAGCGAGCCCTGGGAAAAACGCGAGTGGCATAAGGAAATATTGTGCGATTTCGTAACTACCGACTGTTGGTAGTTGAAACACGGTACGTAATAGAACATCAAGCGCAATGAGGATCATCATTAATGAGATCGCTGCGCCGCTAATGATGAGCCCGACAAACTTTATTTTTTCAATGCCTTTATATGCAGCATTCATTTAGAATCTCCTCCTACATTAAGCTTGGTAACCATGTGACAATTGGTGGAAAAGCAATCATGAGTCCACAAACGACGATGGCGAGTACAACAGCAAATATGCTCGTTTGAATAAACAACCTCTCTATTGAAATACCGGTTACACCTGAGACGGCGAATACGCTCAAGCCGACAGGTGGGGTAAGTAGACCGATCGTACAAATAACAGAAACTAAAATACCGAACCATAGCAGATCAACGTTCATTTCTTGGATAATCGGTAACAGGATTGGGGTCGCCATAATAATGACAGCTCCACCTTCAATGAACATAAACAGCACAAAGTATATGAAACAAATGAACACGAGCATTAATACGGGATATTCAATTAACGGACCTAAAAATCCGATCAATTCCCGTGGCAATTGAGAAATCGTAATAAAACGACCAAAGATTTGTGCTGTAACCATGATAAGAAGTACCATGGATGAGATCTTGATTGTTCCAGAAAATGAATTGATAAAAAATTGCTTGTTTACTTTTCCTAAGAAAAAGGCAGTGAGTAATCCGAGTATCGCTCCAATTGCGCCAGCTTCCGTCGGCGTAAACGTACCAGAGTAAATTCCCCCGAAGATCACAGCCATAATGGCAAGGAAGATTCCAATCACTATTAAAGATCTAGAAAGCGATAAATCTTCTGTTGTTTTAGCGGGTTCGTTTAGAATGTCGACAGAACGCTTTTTAATATCACGGTTGTACAAGAAAAGCATCACGAGAATAATAACGATTGTCATAATAAGCCCTGGAATGATTGCACCGATAAATAACGTGCCAATCGGTGTTTCTGTTACGACACCGTATAGAATTAAGACGATGCTTGGAGGAATAATTCCAGAAAGTGAACCAGCGGCGGCAATCGTAGAGCCGGCAATATCGTCACGGAAACCGTGTTTTCGTAATTCAGGAACAGCCACTTGCCCAAGAGCTGCAGACGATCCAGTTGTGGAACCAGATACCCCACCTAAAAAGGCTCCGATTATGACAGATAAGACGCCTAGAAGGCCAGATTTTCCTTTTGAAAGTTTGTACACAATTAAATACAAATCACTAACAATCCTCGATTGCACGATAAACTGCGCCATCAAAACGAACAACGGAATTGTCGTTAACGTATAACTTGCAATGACTCGATACGGTTCGACTTGCATGAACGTTGTGATGTAAGAAGGTCCTTCAAGAATGATGATGCCTAGAACACCGATACTGAGTAGGACCGTATGAATGTGCATGCCAAGAAGTAGAAAAATTAAAAATAAAGCAAAGATCACTAAATAGAAAATCTCAATCGACATCTTGTACACCCCCTATTATTCGATGGCTTTAATTTCGTCTGGGACGTCACCACCGTGTTTTATAATTAAGTCACGCCAAAGGATTGCAACTTCCCGAGCAGGTAGTCCGTTTTGTTCGTGCTCATCAATCCATGTGTGCCACGTATCGACCATACCGTTAATTAAATATTGCTGTGCATCCTCATCAATGTCTTCAAGATGAACGAATTCGGCTCCGTTGTTTAATGCTTCTTCTCGTATTTCAATCGCTCGATCTTCCCAAATTTGCCCACTCCCATCGAGATGATCTTCAGCGGTTTCCACCATGATTTGTTGTACTTCTTCGGGTAATGAGTTCCAGTTTTCTTCAGTCATGGCCCAGACCCCTGAAAAATGACCGAGATTAATCCCTTCTAACGTATAATTAAACACTTCTTGCATCCCGTATCCTGTCCAATCAGCAACACTGAAGAAAGCTCCTTCAAATGCGCCACGGTTAATGGCATCAAACATATCCGCTGAAGGGATGCTAACGGAGTTCACACCAATTTTACCTGCAAAAATTTCATGAATTCGTGTCGGAGAACGAAGCGACGCTTGCCTAAAGTCTTCAACCGTTTCTAAAGGATAATCCTTCGTTGACATGACATATTGTTGTGTTGGCGAATAGGGAATTACTTTCAAGTCTTTCTCCCCGTATTCAAGTTCAGTGAACGTTTTTCCGTCATCAGTAATGGGCTCCTCAGAGTAAATGAGGTCCGCGAAAGCTCGTGCAGCAATAACGGTATCCGATTCAAGTAACGGTAGCACTGTCACTTCAGTGAGTGGGAAGCGTTTTGGGTCATAGAGCGGCCAAAGTGGCGCGGCAATATCAATCGTTCCATTTCTTAGCGCTTGTAACTCTTCGTTCGTTGGCACTAGTTCTCGGCTAGTATATGAATCAAATACGACCTTTCCGTCAGTTCGCTCTTCCACGTCCTCCATCCATGGTGAAAAGAATCCTTGCCACCATCCGTTTTGAGAACTCACTAGAGAAGAGATCGTTAACTCGATCGGTTCTTCACCGTCCGTTGTTGTCGTTTCTTCGTCAACTTGCACACAGCTTGCTAGAATTAAGGTTAAAGGAATGAGCAGGACACTCATTTTTCGTTGAAGCATCATCGTACCTCCCCTGTAAATAAAGCGCTTACATTCTTTGCTCTCTAGTGATTGCAAGTTTTGTACCAACATTACAAGAGTGATGTTTTCAGTCATCGACGTAATCAAATAGAGAAGGAGCCACGATGTGGTGGTGAAAAAATGCAAACGAAATTCAAAAATGAATTAGATGTGGTTTTATTGTTGCTTCTTGCACCGTCAATTAGTCTACGGAGAGTTCTTTAATTTCATCAGGAACATCTCCACCATGTTTGATAATAAGGTCTCGCCAAAGGATGGCTACTTCACGCGCAGGTAGTCCGTTTTGTTCATGCTCATCAATCCATGTGTACCATGTTTCAATCATGCCATCGACGATGTATTCTTTTGCATCGTCATCAATGTCATCTACGTGTACAAATTCCGCTCCATTTGCTAAGGCTTCTTCACGAATCACTTCGGAACGAGCTTCCCATACTTCTCCACCGTGATCAATTAGATCAGCTGCTGATTCTTCCATGATTTGTTGAAGGTCTTCAGGAATGGTGTTCCAGTTCTCTTCGGTCATGGCCCAAAGTGTTGAGAAGTGCCCGAGGTTAATCCCTTCAAGCGTATACGTGAACACTTCTTGCATGCCATACCCAGTCCAGTCTGCAACGCTAAAGAAAGCTCCTTCAAATGCACCGCGATTGATCGCATCGAACATGTCGGTTGAAGGCATGCTTACGGAGTTGATGCCTATTTTACTTGCGAAAATCTCGTGAATTCGCGTAGGTGAACGAAGCGAAGTATCTCGGAAATCGTCTATGCTCTCAAGGGGGTGATCTTTTGTCGACATGACATATTGTTGTGTTGGTGCATGGGGCATGACCTTTAAGTCCTTCGTGCCGTATTCGAGTTCTGTAAATGTTTCACCATCGTGAGTAACCGGCTCTGTCGAGTGAATAAGATCTGCATAAGCTCTGGCGGCAATCACTGTGTCGGAATCTAGAAGTGGCAACATCGTTACTTCGGTAAGTGGAAAGCGTGCTGGGTCATATTGAGGCCAAAGTGGGGCAGCAATATCAATCGTTCCGTTGCGGAGTGCAAGAAGCTCTTCGCTACCAGCAATGAGTTCTTGACCGGTGTAGATTTCAAACGTAATCCGTCCATCAGAACGTTCTTCGACTTCATTCATCCACGGAACAAAGAAGCCTTCCCAAGCTCCGTTTTGGGTGCTTGCAAGTGAAGAGAGTACGAATGTTCTTGATGATTCTTCCTCTGCATGAGTCTGTTCCTCTGTTGATACACAGCTCGTGAGAAGCACTGAAGTTAGTAAAAATACGATGCTACGAATGAGTGATTTCAAGAGTATGTCCCCTTTCAGTATAAGGTTATAAAGCGCTTTCGTACTTTGGTGAATGACGAGTCAATGTTGACAAGGATAAACTCTACCAAAAGTAATCTGATTTTTCAATCTCTATTTTCTTTTAAAATTTCGTCTCTGTAGCGTGAAGTTGGTTTTTAATTGGTAAGTAAAGGATATAGATACATAACGGAAAGGGGAATAAAAATGAGTAAATATTCGATCAAAGAATTCATAGAAGCGACTGAAGTCGAAGAACAAAAAGATGAGTACTTTCAATTGGAGACTCCCCGTATACTCGAAGTAAACTTAAAAGAGATGGTCTGGGCAAAGCTTGGGTCGATGGTGTCGTACACAGGCGATATCAAGTTTGAGCGTGAACGTCTCTTGGAGCATGGTACGAGTCGAATGTTCAAAAAAGCGTTTACGAGTGAAGGCGGAACGCTTATGAAGGCGACCGGTGAGGGACAATTGCATTTAGCAGATAAAGGGAAGCGAGTGACCATTCTTGAGCTCAATGATGATATTATTGCAGTAAATAGCAATGATTTATTAGCCTTTGAGCCGAGTATTGAATGGGATATTAAGATGATGCGCCGTGTAGCTGGGATGATGTCAAACGGGTTGTTTTATGTCGTGTTACAAGGTAAGGGGCTAGTTGCCATTACGTCACATTACGAACCGTTAACCTTGAAAGTTCAGGAAAATCTACCAGTGATGACCGACCCAACGACAACAGTTGCTTGGTCAGGGAATTTAGAGCCTAACATCCGTACCGACATCAATTATCGTACGTTCTTAGGGCGAGGAAGTGGCGAAAGTTTTCAGATGGAGTTTGAAGGAAATGGATTTGTAATCGTTCAATCTGCAGAAGAGTAAGTCAAGGTTTTGACAACTTAATCGTCCAGATAAGAAAATTTCCAAAGGAATTCCTGTTTCTTACTTAAAGATTTTGGTAAAGTAGTGATAGGAATCTATAAAGGATAAGGTGCGAAGCGATGTCCAAGATAAAAGAACTAAAGCCAATTATGGATGAGGTATTACGTCGCAAGGAAGAATTAGCTGGTATGCCTCCTCAGTATGAGAACGTGAGTGATAATACGATTGTCATGCAACTGACACCTTGGCGAGTCCAATTAATTGAGGTTTACGCAAAGTCACTGACAACGTCATTAGATCATTCAATCGATGACATTCGTCGATGGGGAAGTGAATTATCGGAGCAGCTTGTAAAAGTGCAATTGCCTCTTGATGTTGGGCTGCACGAGATTGCGTATTATCGCAATACGATCGGTGAGATTATCCGTGATGAGGCAGAGAATCAAGACATGTCTTTCGCAGATTTTTACCATATCGTGTCTCAATTCAATGCGGTTGTCGATGAAGCCGTACAAATTGTTAGTCGTTCGTATATGAAGAGCTTCCATAACAGCATTGAAGCTGCTAAGTACGCAATTGATGAGCTATCGGTACCGGTCGTCCAATTGACGAATGATATTGGAGTCATTCCAATTATTGGAGAAGTTGACACGAAGCGTGCGCAATACCTTATGTCAAACGCTCTAGAAAAGAGTGCAGAGCTGCAACTTCGAATGTTGATCTTGGATTTATCTGGTGTAAGTGTCGTTGATACGATGGTTGCCGGACAGATCTTTAAAGTGATGGATTCGTTACGTTTAATTGGTGTCGAAGCAGTCCTCAGTGGTGTACGCCCAGAAGTCGCTCAAACGATGGTCAATCTTGGCATTCGTGTTGAGGGCAAAGTCTACCGGGATCTCAGGACAGCAGTTGAAGAGAAGAAAATGATCAGTAAGTAAGCTTTCCAAAAGATGACAGTCGGATGTCATCTTTTTTGGTTGTGCTGATTTTTATTGATCTAGAGCATTGCACATATAAGAAGGGGTCATTGTCGTGGATTACTTTAAACAGATGGAACAATCGACAGGTGTTTTGTTGAATGATATACAGAAGCAAGCTGTGTTGAAGACGGACGGGCCCTTGCTCTTACTCGCTTCACCTGGTTCAGGGAAAACAACGACGCTGAACATGAAGATCGGTTATTTGCTTCTTGAGAAAAAGGTGCAGCCTGAGTCCATTATGGCAGTTACTTTCAGCCGTGCAGCAGCAGAAGATATGGCAGAGCGTTTTCGGCAATTTTTTCACGATAAAGTGAGTCGACCTGTTCAATTCTCAACCATTCACAGCTTTGCTTTTCGTATTGTGAAATCATACTTTCAAAAGAAGAGTATCAATTACCGCTTAATTGAAGGGGATGTGGAGCCTCATTGGCTTCATAAGCGAATGGCTTTGCAACAGCTATTCACGAACAAAACAGGAAAGAAAATAACCGAGGATGAGCTGGAGTCTCTAATTACGTACATTAGTTATGTGAAAAACCGTATGATTCAACCTGACCAGTTACAAAAAGTGAAATGTTCGTTAAAGGAAGCAAAAGACATTTATATCGCTTACGAAGAGTGGAAGCGTAACTATGACGATCAGACGTTGCTTTTGGATTTCGACGATATGCTTACCTATGCTTACGAGGCATTATTGCACGATAAAATGATATTGAAAAAGCTTCAAAAGCAATACGATTATGTATTAACCGATGAAAGTCAAGATAACTCGCTCGTTCAGCATAAGATCGTGGAGAAGATTGCCTCGCCTCAAAATAACCTTTGTGTTGTTGCAGATGACGACCAGTCGATCTTCCAGTGGAGAGGGTCCGATGTTGGTCATTTGCTCGAATTCAAGAGTCGCTATCCAAATGGTCAAGTGCTTACAATGACCGAGAATTATCGGTCTTCAAAGACGATAGTACAAGTTGCCAATACGTTCATAAAACGTAATAAAGAGCGGTACCGAAAAGAGATGTATACCGTCAATGACATCGGAATACCAATTGAAGTGCAAAGCTTCAAAAAGCGTGAAGCAAAAATCCGTTATGTCATGGATACCGTGAAAGAACAAGTCAATCGCAAAGAAGTGGCAATACTTTATCGTAATAATAATTCAGCGGTGTCGGTTGTGAATGCAATGGATCGATTAAACATTGACTTCTATATGAAAGAAATCGATACGAAATTCTTTCGTCATTGGGTAACGACCGACCTTCTTAACTTTATGCGCTTTTCGTATCACACTGGCCGGGTTGACGTATTAGAACACATCTATTCAAAGTTTAATGCGTACATGAAAAAAGACCAAATGAAGTGGTTGTTACAAGAAGGTAGGGGAGAATGTGCCTTTGCAAGACTTCAAAACACGAAGCTAGAAGCGTATCAAGTGAGTAAGTTAAAGCAGGCAAAACGTGCATTTGATAAGATCAACAAACTTTCTCCAAGTGCTGCAATTACAGTCATTGAAGACGATCTTGGATATCGTAAAGCGTTGGAACAACGCTGTGAGCGTCTCGGTCTGAATGTCGATCGTGCAAAAGAAATCCTTGATGCATTAAAGGAAATTGCTGAAGATGAACAGACGTTAAAAGGGTTTGCTGATCGCCTGAAACGACTAGAATCTAAAATGAAGCAGTCAAAGTTCAATAAAGGAGAGAACGTGCCGACCTTATCAACGTTTCATCGCGCCAAAGGTCTTGAGTTTGACCGTGTGTATATGATTGATCTAAACCGTGATATCCTACCGACGAAAGAAGACAACGATGATCCGGAGTTAATGGAAGAAGCTGTTCGCCTCTTTTATGTTGGGATGACACGCGCTCGGGAACATCTTGAATTGTTATCGTCAGGTGGCGTCCAAAAGGAATCTCCGTTCCTCCCACAAATTAAGAAGCTAATCGCACCTTCTACAGTGACGAGTCCACACCGAGCAGGTACAACGGTGGCACATGAAGATTTACTTCCAAATACGACAATTGAACATGAAAAATTCGGGATCGGAACAATTATTGATGTAAAAAGTGACACGATGACTGTCGATTTTGAGCATCACGGTGAAAAAGAATTCATAAAACAATTCTGTGTAGAGCGTGGATTGTTAACGAAAGTATAGAGGGATGGCAGTGTTATTGCTCAGAGTACTCTGTACGATGACGGTTTTCACTCGTTCTTCTTGCAAGAAATTGAAATGAATTTTGAAGAGTACCAATCCCGTCAATGGTTACATCAATCGTATCAAGAACCCCACATGGCGACGCATAACTGTCTGAGGTTAACATAACGAGATCTCCATGCTTGATGTGAGTTTGCTTTGTTACTTGCCCAAGCACAGTTAAGATATCATCAATCATTTCAGCGGGGTGCCAAGTAAGCATATGCTGCTTGTTACGATACGTGTAAACTGTTGAATGGTTAAAATTCATCTGTTCTAACGAAATCCACGGACCGATTGAACACGCATGAAAGGTCGTTGAATACTGTTGGGGTGAATGTGTTGGGTGGTGGAATTCGTTCACAATCGTTGCCCCTAACAGGGATTCTCGAAGTGCTTTTTTGCTTCTATGTTTAGGTTCATGATCAAAAACGATCCCGATGCCAGGTCGTGATAACAATTCAGTCTCATTCATTGGAATCGTCACTTTCTCACGATGAGCGATACATTGTTCTCCTGGTATTTCATGCAACGTGACCTTAGGGTTGTTATGACGGTCATGATCTTTAGGATCAAGTGTAATTCGGTAGATGGATTGAGCAATGGGTAAATCAATCAAGTCGACGTCAATGTATTCGCTTCGAGTGAAACGAATGAACGCCTCACTTGTTTTCAGTTTGGCTAATACGTCCAATTTCCCCCATTCCTTCCTTAACGATCGTAATGAAGTGTTCGGCTTGCTTTGATACGTAACGATCACTAGACCAAATCATAGCGGCATCCGCTTGAATCTCAATATCAGTCAGTTCAATCATCGCTAGGGCATCAGAATGAAACGCAAACAATGAGGATTTCGGTATAATTGTCCCGCCTGTGCCTGCTGCAGCAAGAGCGATGAGTAAAGAAGCATCTGGACATTCACAGACAACGTTAGGCACGAAACCGTGTCTTTTGCATTCGTTTACGATTTTCTCATATTGACCAGTACCACTAATTCGATGAAGCAATAAGAGTGGTAAATCTTTAAGGTCTTTCATGCTCATCTGCTTTGTTCTAGTTAATCCAGGCCAATCTTTGGCGATGGCTAACACATAAGGTTCTGATGGTAGTGAAACCGAAGAGATTTGCTCAAGTTGTACAGGTAATCTTACAATTGCAAGCTCAATTTCCCGTTGATGTAACTGCTCAGTCAGTGAATACGTATCCCCTTCACGTAAAGCAATCTGCACATCTGGATAGATCTGACGAAGCGTTTGAATAGGATGGATCATATAAGAAAAGCAAGATTTATTGACACCAATTTTCAACATGCCAAGCTTACCACTCTCTATGGCTTTCGTTTCAAGTACAGCATCATCAATCGTTTGTAAGATCTTACATGCATGTTTGTATAAAGCTTTGCCAGCACTGGTCAACTCTAAATATCTACCGTGACGCTCAAACAGTGAAACGTTCAGTTCATTCTCAAGTAACTTCAACTGTTGGCTTAACGGGGGCTGAGCCATATGCAATTTTTTCGCTGCTTTTGTTACTTGCTTCTCATCGGCAATCGTCTTAAAGTAGCGGAGTTTACGTGTATCCATCCTTCTACATCCTTTCGGCAAGCAACTCAACACATTCCAATAATAAGGAATATCTCTATCATATAATGAAAGCGGTTACATTTCAACTATTCAGATTACGATATTCGGGGGTCATTTACGTAAAAAGGTGTCGAAGAACGACACCTTTCAAATGGGAGACGAAGGTTTAACGAGGCTATTGACGCTCCTTTAAGAAGAACGTCAGCATGAGCGCAAGCAACGAGAGCAATGCCATGACGACTAGCGCAAACGTTGTTCCCCAATACGCACCAACATCATATGGTGCATTGATGTTGCTCGCTGTAACACTAATAATCGTCGATAACAATATAATTCCGAATGTCATTCCAAACTGACGTACAGTGTTAACAATTGCAGAACCATGAGCGATGTCTTCTTGGCTTAAGGCGTTCATTCCAACGGTCACAAGAGGCATTAACGTTAATCCAAACCCTGCCATAAATAAGCAAAAATGAAGCATAATCCAGTATGGTGAACTGTCCATCGTTACGGTGTTAAGTAAGAGTAACGATGCTGCCGTACAGCTAAAGCCAATGAGTGCTATGGTTTTCCCACCATAACGATCGTACAAATTCCCACTTATAATCGTAATGATGGAAAGAAGAATGGTTCCGGGCACGAGGACGAATCCTGATAAAAACGCACTTGTTCCTAACACATCTTGCGCAAACATCGGTAAGATCGTTTCTGCAGATAATAGAAGCATCATGTTAATGAATACTAAAATCATCGCTAGGCGAAACGTTGAGTGCTTAAACAATGCCAAATTTAATACAGGTGATGATTGCGTGAGCTGTCGCTTAATAAAAAAGGTTAGCGAGACAACCCCAATGACAATCGGAAGGATGACTAACGTATCTGTAAAGCCATAAACACTAATCATGCTTAATCCAAAGATAAACAAACCGAATCCGATGGCCGAAAGAACGATGGAAAAGAGGTCTAACTTCGCAGGTTTCATCGGCAAGACGTTTTTCATCTGAACTATGGCGACGATTAACGTGCATGCAATGAGAGGAAGAAGAATCCAATGCAATGACCGCCAAGTGAACAGATCGATCACAATGCCAGAAATCGACGGTGCACTTGCGGGAGCAACATTTACCACTGCACCTAACAATCCCATCGCAAACCCTCTGCGCTCGTATGGGAACACGGTTAAAAGTATCGTCTGTACGAGCGGTAAGACAATTCCGGCACCGACGGCTTGTACGACCCGGGCGATGATCAGCGTGCCAAAGTTAGGGGCTAGTCCCCCTACAAGTGTGCCAATAAACAAGCATAGTAAAGAAAAGATTACGAGCGTTTTCGCTCGAAAAATATTTGATAAGTAGCCAGTCATCGGAATGAGGATGATTGTTGTTAGTAGAAATGCGGTCGTTAGCCACTGCACTTGTGTAGCATTCACATTAAATTCATCCATAATCGTCGGATATGCCGTGATCAACAAAAACTGACTAAATGAAAACAAAAACGCCGATGCCAAAATAACGGTAACGACGCCTTTATATTGAACTGTTGTGTTCATTCATTGTCGAACCTCCCGTGTGAATGCCTTGAAAAAAGATCGGCAAGATGGCTCGAACCCGTTCCTCATAACGCGGGTTCTCAGCGAAGAAGAATTCAATAAGGCAACCTTCTGCTACGGTTAAAAACGCGAGTGAGATGTGTTTTACTGGTAACGAAAAGTGAAGCTGTTCGTCTCGCTGCTTTACTAAGATGTATCGCGCAAACCACCGTTCTAAATCAGTTAGAAAAGGCTTCGTATAGTGAACGCAAGAAACGTTTTTGGGTGGAAAGTACAACACACGAATCATGAGCTTTAACTCTAAGCTTTGATCACTTTCTTTCATAAACCAGTGGAAAAAAGAGTGAACGGTTGTTTGTAAGGGTTGGTCTTTGTGTTGAACAAAAAACGCTACAATCGCTCGCTTTCCTTGTTTCATAGCATGATTTAATACGTGAAAGAAAATGTCTTCTTTGTTTTTATAATGTGCATACAACGATGCTTTACGAATTCCTACATCCTCGGCAATTTGTTGGAGTGAAACAGAGTCATAGTCAAGGTTTGCAAAGTGATGCAAAGCAACATTGCGAATTTTTATTGCAGTCATTTTTATCCTCCCTACCGTTCGTTAGGTTGATCATCTCAATGTATAGAACCGTTGTCAAGGCACTCTTGGTACGTAGCGTTACAAACAATGTGGCTCTTTCCAGTTAAGAGTGTAATGAGTAACCTAAATACATCGAACAAGAGGAGTGTGTACGTATGATTGAAATTAAAGTGAACGAACAGATTTTGCCCGAGCAACTTGCAACGGTCTTTACAGCATCAGGAATTAAACGACCGGTTGATGACATTGAACGTATGGAACAAATGCTCCAACATGCCAACTTGCTCATTACCGCATGGGACGGGGAGAAACTTGTAGGGGTTGCCCGGAGCTTAACGGACTATAGCTATTGTTGTTACCTATCGGATTTGGCCGTTGACCAACACGTTCAAGCGAAAGGGATTGGACGTGCTTTAATTGAAGAGACAAAAAAACAAATCGGAAACAACGTTACGCTCATCCTTCGAGCTTCAAACGTAGCGATGGATTACTATCCAAAAGTAGGGTTTGAGTTGGTCGACAATTGTTACATCATCCAAAAGAAAGCGTAATACGAAGACAGTTCTGAGCAGACGAATAAAAGGGTTTGGTCGTGACGTTAGAGAAGAATTAAGTTATGAATCTGCGAGGAGGCTTTCATATGGATGTGACGGTATATAGAAAACGCTTTGAAAGATTTGCCATCGATGAGTGCGAGCAATCAAGTGAATTGTATAAACATTTGGCGCTTGCTGTTGCAAAGGATGATTCCTTGCTAGCGTTAAGTGCAGAAGCTCAAAAGGGTCAACCGGTTGCGAATTTGTTTTTTGCGTCTGTGCATTACTTGTTATTAAAGGGAATTAAACACCCTGTGGGTGATTATTATGCAAGTGTTACCGACGAGCCAAAGCCTATTGATGGGCACACGTTTACCGAGTTTAAGAGTTTTTGTGAAACACATGAAAGTGAACTAACAACACTGTTACATGAAAAGCTAGTTCAAACGAATGAAGTTCGTCGTTGTGCTTACTTATATCCATTGTTCTCTTATATTTATGAAAAAGTTCAAGAACCACTGTCATGCATTGAAATTGGCACGAGCGCAGGGTTACAACTGTTCTGGGATCAGTATCGCTATTCGTATGAAACAGATCTCGTATATGGGAATCCATTTGCGGATGTTCACATTACGTCGAGCGTAAAAGGTGGAGACATTAACCCAGCGTACTTACCAAGCACACCGCCACCAGTCGCTGCTCGAATTGGTGTTGATTTACATATCAATGACGTAAGTATAGAAGAGGACCGTCTTTGGTTAGATGCTTTAATTTGGCCCGAACATCAAGAGCGAAGAGAGCTGTTTGAACAAGCAGCCAAAGTTGTTCAATCTCAAAAGGCACAACTTATTGAAACTGACGGTGTGTCGTCTCTAGCATCTTTAGTTGAAAAATGTCCTTCACGTTCTACGGTCTGTGTTTTCCATACTCATGTGGCTAATCAGTTTGATGAGTCGTTAAAACAGCAACTAGAAGAGACCGTAAACGACCTTGGCGCCACTCGAAATCTCTTCCACATCTACAACAACATACGAGATTCTAAGTTGAGAATTGATTCCTACATCGATGGTACAAAAGAAACGCATGTGGTCGGAGAGACGGACGGGCATGGTCGATGGTTTGAATGGCTGCTTAATTAGCAGAGATCGTTTGACTTTTATGTATTTCATGTTGCAAATGCAGTCTCTCAAACGTTAATAAGAGCTTCTTATACATCGTTTAGCCTATACGTTGTTGGATTTAGGTACGATAAGAATCATCCAATAACGAGGTGATTGACGATGAATAGACGTTTAATAAGGGCGATTGGGTTTGCGATTGTAGTTGGCGTCGTGACGGCAATCTTCACAGAGTTTCAATTAGGGAGCGTTCACGTGCTAGCAAGCTTCTCTGCGTTTCTTGGAACATTTGTAGCTTGGGCTGTGGTATTGCCAATTGTCGAGCGACTTAGTAAAACGAAAGGCTCTTCTAACCACGAGTGATGAATTATCAATCAATCATAGTCAAATGCTTCATTTAGGTGTACCCTAATAGAAACGATTTTGAGTTTATGTGGGGAGGCGTGTGCTCGATGTCACACTTAGAAAATGTACTAGAACATAATCGCAACTTTGTTATCAATGAAGACTTTAAGACGTTTAATACGTCAAAGTTCCCTGATAAAAAGATTGTCATTTTAACGTGCATGGATACGAGACTTGTAGAAATGGTTCCACAAGCAATGAATGTTTCTCATGGGGATGCAGCGATCGTCAAAAACGCCGGCGCAGTTATTTCTCATCCGTTCGGAAGTATTATGCGAAGCATACTTGTAGCTATTAATAGCTTAGGTGCAGAGCAAGTCTATGTAGTCGGTCATCATGATTGTGGAATGGCGCAATTGCATCCGGATACGCTCATCGAACAATCTGGTGTTTCTCAAGAGAAGATTGACGTCTTAAAAAACGCTGGTATTGATTTAGATACGTGGCTCACTGGATTTGAACACGTTGAAGATAGCGTGCGAAACAGCGTTAATATCATTAAAAACCATCCACTACTAGGAGATCATATTCCAGTTCACGGTCTCGTCATTCACCCTGAAACTGGCAAGTTAGATCTTGTCGTAAATGGGGAAGTTGCTCATTCTTAAAATTAAACGTAAAGCATAGCGAAGGCAACAACAAGTCGTATTCTTGTTGTTGCCTTCGTTTTTTAATTTAGACTTGTTCACCCAGAAAGGCAAGTGCTTCATCGTAAAGTAATTCTGCTTCATTTGTCGTCGTCACACCGCGAATTGTCGCTCGCCCATCTTGGAACAGCATCACGTGATAATTCGCTTTACGAAGCATACAGACATCTGCAAAAGGAAAATAGGTCCATGAATGATTGCTATAGGGATCTCGAGGAAGTTGCAAATTCTGGGCTTCTTTAGGGCGAATATGAACACCAGATGACGCACATAACCACTGGATGTGTCGCTTGGATTGATCGGAACGTAATGAAGGGTACGTTCGTTCAGCACCACACGTCTGACAAGAAGGCTGTTTCAACGGTTGAACAGTAATATACCCCGTATCATTTTCCCACAAATCAAATTTGTACATGGATGATTGAGTTTTGTTGCCAGTGAGGATCTTTAAAGTGCTTGTCACTTGCTGGGCGGTAACCATTTGTACAGTCGTCCCGAGCACGCCATGAGTATCACAATCTTCACTGTCTGTAAGAAAGGACTCAAGACATCGAAAGCAAGGTCCTGAGCGGTTCGGAATAAATGGTAAGCTCAGACCGTAGCTTCCGGACAATCCGCCATACACCCAGGGAATCCCCCATTTATAAGCAGCATCGTTAATTAATAAACGTGTTTCAAAGTTATCTGTGCCGTCAATGATGACATCAATACCTTGCAGTAACTGTTGAACATTCTCGTTGTGAAGTGAATGAAAAACTTCGGTGACCTTAACTTCAGAGTTGATTTCTTGAAGCCTTTTTGATGCTGCTTTTACTTTTGCTCGATGCGCTTTGGCATCAAGTTCTGTATAGAGAAGCTGTCGTTGTAAGTTATGCTCTTCTACGAAGTCCCCATCAACGAGGGTAAGCTGTCCGATTCCAGCGCGAGCAAGCATCTCTGCGCTCATTGAACCGAGGGCACCGACACCCACAATGAGAACACGGCTTTCTCTAAGCCGCTTTTGTCCGAGTTGCCCGATCCCGTGGAATCGCTCTTGTTTCACATATTTGTTCATGAGTTTGCCCAGTTCTCCTGAGGACTGCTTGCGGTTGCTACGTTACTTTTGGGGATCCTCCCTGCTTCATAACCTTCTCTACCCGCAAGGATGGCTAACCGCATCGCATTCGCCATTTTTACAGGATCAGTTGCTTTTGCCACAGCGCTATTTAGAAGGATTCCGTCTGCGCCGTATTGCATCGCTTCACAAGCGTCGTGCGGAGCGCCAATGCCAGCGTCAACGATGACCGGTACTTTAGATTGTTCAATGATGAGTTGAAGGTTGTACGGATTAACAATGCCAAGACCACTTCCAATCGGTGAAGCCCCAGGCATAATTGCATGCGCTCCAAGTGCTTCTGCTTCCTTTGCGAGCATCGGGTCATCAGAGAGATAAGGGAGCACAGTAAACCCTTCATTTAAAAGAATTTCTGTAGCTTTTAACGTTTCCACAGGGTTAGGGAGTAATGTAGGTGGATCACCAATTACTTCGACTTTGATCATGTCGCAAATTCCTGATGAACGTGCAAGGCGAGCAAGCCGAACAGCCTCATCGGCAGTTTTTGCACCTGCCGTATTCGGTAATAATGTGAATTCCTCGCGAGGCAAGTGTTCAATCGGATCTGGGCCGATATTGTCCAGGTCAATGCGACTTAAGGCAAAGGTAAGGACATTGGTTTTTGAAGCAATCACTGCTTCTCGTTGTGTTTGTGCGTCTTCGTATTTTCCTGTGCCTAGTAATAATCGTGATTCAAATGAGTAATTCCCAATGTGTAACATCTTGTTATCCTCCTCCTACAAATCGAACAATTTCAATTTTGTCGCCAGATTCTAATTGAATTTGGCCTTGTTGGTCGGCGGTAAGTGCTACGCCGTTGTGTTCAATCATGACGTTCGTCGCTAGCAAATTAAAATGACGACGCAATTCTTGAATGCTTGATATTGAATCAGGTAAATTGTGATTTTTCTGATTGATGATGATGTTCACTGTGCTCACCTACCTTTATTGAAGTGAACGCATCATTTACTTCATTGCCTAATAAGCGTTCTGTGACACGTTTTCCAGTGATTGGACCGAGTAAGATGCCATTACGGTTATGTCCACTTACTAACCACACGCTGTGAAGTGTCGGGTGGGGCGATATGAAAGGGGAATCTACTATGCTTTTCGGGCGTATTCCAGACCACATTGCTGTGATCTCGCTATCTCTAAGATCAGGTAAAAAAGCTTGAATGTTCGTGAGTAATTCCAAGACACCATTTACGGAAATCGTCGTATCTTCACTCTGCGTTGACGTTGCGCCGAGTAGCCATTCACCATCTTGTTTTGGCACAGCGTACCAGCCATTGTAAAAGATCGTTTGTTTACTTAACTGTCGTCGAGGTCGTACTTTGATGATTTCTCCTTTGACGGGAGTTACAGGCCAAGGGATATTTGCGAAAGATTCGTGACCTGTAGCAATGACAATCTGTTCGCCATAAAGTGTATCGGTCCGTGTCGTCACTCGGTTTGTTGAGACGGAAGTAGCCGTCGTATAAGGAAATACGTCTACGCCTAATTCATATAATGAGTGCTCAAAGGCTCTTGCAACCTGTTTAGGCTGAACGTGAGCTTCATTTGGAAAATACAAACCTGCACAAGCTTCTTTATTGACGGCAGGTGCAAGAAGTTGCAGAGATTGTTGGTCTAGCAATTCAGCAGGATCACCATGTTGCACTTGCCAAGACTGAATGTCAGACAACTGATTGTGCTCAGAATGTGTGAACGCAAGTTTAATGGCACCAGAAGAAGTCCAACCAAGAGAGGTCGTCTGATATTCTAGAAGCTCGTCGGTAAGTATTTTATAAAGGGCGATGCTTTCTTTGGCCAAATGATAGAGTGGATTCGGTGAACGAAATTCAGCTTGTATCCCGAGCATGCCTGCTGCCTTCGACGTTGTTCCACTACCTGGGGTGGAGCGATCTAGAAGTGCGACGCGTAAACCAGCCTTGGCACTGTAAAATGCTGTGCAAAGACCGACAATTCCAGCTCCAATAATGATGACGTCATACATTCGTTGATTCATTATTGATCACCTTTCGTAAATTGACGTGCAGTTGTTTTTGGGGAATCTGATTGCCAGATTGCAGACATGACCGCAACCCCGTGTGCTCCTGCTTCAAGGCATTGAGTGGCGCTATGAGTCGTCACGCCTCCAACTGCGTAAATGGGCACCGATACATTGGATGTGATGTTTTGTAAGAAATCTAATCCCCGTCCAGGTGTGCCATGTTTGCTAGGAGTATCAAAAACATGCCCCACATATACATAATCAGCTCCATGTTCCGAGCAGTATTGTGCGGCATTTAAATCATGAACTGAAGCACCGATCGTCATGGTTGGGTGTGCTTTTTTTAAATCATGCAACTGGTCAACCTGTGTTTCTTTAAGATGTATGCCACCTAACCCCCAAGCGATTGCCGCTTCTGTATGGTAGTTTAAGATCAGTTGTTGCTTCGTAAATCCAAGACGTAATAAGTGTTCGATTTGTTGGCGTAACCGTTGTAGTGATGCATGTTGATTGCGAACGTGAAGAAGTTCAACTTCTTTCGCGCATTGTTTGAGCGTACGTACTTGAATATGGAAGGGGATTTGTTCATCTGTAATCAGATGCCATTTCATGGTGATTTCAACTCCTCAATACACAAAAAAGCCGCCCTTTGAGAAAAGGACGGCAGAATCGTCTTGTTGCGTACTCAAACAAAACACTGCATCATCTACTTTCCTCCGCTGGTATAAACCAGATCAGGTTCAAGAGTTTGAGTCTTCACTCATCTCAGCCCATAACATAAGGGCACCCCTAGTAGTTTTTTGTATAGTTAATGTATTGTCATCATAGCAATGCGTTTTGACCTCGTCAAGAACGTAAAAAACGAGAAGTGAAGACTCTCGTTTCATTTATTACCGACTATAATGCGTATCAATGCTGAGTGATGAACGTCTATTACAATTTGAGGTCCACTCATCTTGCATGCTTTTCAAAATCATGATGGATTTTTTCAATAGCATCGTGTTTACCTACAATCATTAAAACGTCATTTTCTTTGATCATTGTTGTGTCATTAGGAGATATGTTTACCTCTCCTTGCTGATTTTTTATTGCTATGATCGTACAATTGTATTTCTTATTGTGATTGACATCCTTAACTAAACATTGGTTTAAACCTTTTGGAGCGCGTACTTCTTCAATATTATATTCCTTTGACAATTCTAGGTAGTCAATAAGGTTATTTGAACTTAATAAATTGCCTAACCGCTTACCCATATCCATCTCTGGAAAGATAACGTGGTCTGCACCGATTTTGGATAAAACTTTTCCGTGATGCTCATCTTTTGCTTTTGCCGTTATCGTTCCAACTTGAAGTTCTTTTAACAACAAAGTAACGAGGATACTCGCTTTTAAATCTTCACCAATCCCTACAATGGCATGTGTATATTTATGAATCCCTAATTGTTCTAATGCCGCTTCATCAGTGGCATCAATTTGTACAGCGTAGGTTGCGTCTGAAGAGATTTCCTGAACAACTTGCTCATTTTGATCAATGGCCAAAACGTCATGCCCATTTTGAATTAAAGTTCTAGCTACACTTAATCCGAACCGTCCTAAACCAATAACGACAAATTCTTTCCTCATTTGTCATACTCCTTGTTATTAAATTACCCAATTAAAATCGTTTCTTCAGGATATTTCACTCGATTTTTTGTTTGACGATACGTTAATGCATAGGCCATTGTTAAGGGACCTAATCGGCCAACAAACATCGTAATCATCACAATGATTTTGCCTGTAGTACTTAGCTCTGAAGTGAGTCCCATCGATAGCCCGGTCGTACTAAAAGCAGAAACGGTTTCAAACAAGATCATCATAAAATAAGAATCATGCAGCCCTTCTGTAATGGACAATAACAACGCTACAGCAATAATCCATAGTAAAGAGCTAATGACAACAGCAAGAGCTCTCATGACGGTTTCTACAACGATTCTTCGTTTGAAAATATGAACTTGATCACCGCTTCTAAATGTATTAAGAGTTGCAATTAATAGAACAACAAATGTATTCGTTTTAATGCCTCCGCCAGTACCTCCAGATGAAGCCCCAATAAACATGAGTACGATAATGAAGAACTGCGAAGCGACTAACATCGAACTTATTTCAAACGTATTAAAGCCTGCGCTTCGTGGTGTTGCACTTTGAAAATATGCGGCGAGTAATCGTTCTTGCAAGGTAAGTTCAGATGTGGAAGGGTTTAGCCATTCAATCCCTAATATAAAGACAAAACCACCAATTAGTAGAGAAGCAGATGTTACTAACACGACTTTTGAATGAAGAGAAAGCTTTCGCCATGATCGTTGCTTATACAAATCAACCAATACCATGAACCCTAGCCCGCCAATAATAAACAATGCAGATAAGGTGATATTCACAACGGGGTCGCCGATGAACCGTTCCATTGAGTCTGTAAATAAACTAAATCCCGCATTATTAAAGGCGGTTATGGAATGAAAAATCCCATAATATAAAGCGTTGCTAAAGCCTAGCTCGTCTTGCCAATGCAAGGTCAATACAATGACGGCAATCGCTTCTAAAGTAATGGCCATTAGAAAGATTGTAAGTGTCAAACGAAGAATACCCTTCGTTTGAAACGTTTTAGTCGATGGTTGGAGTAACAAGCGATACTTCAAGCCAATGACTTTACCTAAGATAATCGCAACAGAAACACCGAACACCATAAATCCAAGCCCACCGAGTTGAACCAAACTCATGATAATGATCTGACCTGTTGTTGATAACTGTGTTCCAACATCAATCGTTGCCAATCCGACTACGCATACAGCTGATACCGCCATAAATAAAGCGTCAATATAAGGAAGTGAATCATTCCCGATCGAAGAGAAGGGCATTGCTAACAAGAACGATCCAACAATTATTAAGAATAAAAAACCAACGATAATCCATTGTGGTGGATTGAACGATATTGTTTTGAATGGTTGAGTCAACTTAGGATTCACAATAAATAAACTCCTCAATTTGGTTAACTGTTCTTGTCTGTATTGGATTGAGAAAACACGTTTACTTCAATTGCTGTTTTCACGACAATAACGACCAATGGACCGATCAGAAAACCGAGTGCTCCAATCATGACAAATCCGACATACATTGAGACAATAGTAAGAAGTGGTGAGAGTCCAATTTGTGTACCCATCACTTTTGGTTCGACCGTCCTACGGATGATTAATAAAATTGCTGCAAGAACGAGTAATTGAATTGCCATTTCCTGATTCCCGGTTACTAACGAATAACTTGCCCAAGGAGCTAAAATAACAATAGAACCAATAAACGGGATGAAATCGATTAGCCAAATGATTAACGTCATGATGATGGCAACTTCTGGCACGATCAGCAGCAAACCGATAAAAGTAACGACGACAATTGGTATTCCTATTAAAAACTGTGCGATGAGAAAACCAACAAATACTTTTTTTAACTTGTTTAGCATGCTCTTAATCTTTACTTCATAATCACGAGGAAGAGCATCGTAAGTGCGTTTCACAAGTTTTGGAAGTTCTAGCATAAATAATAAAAGAAGTATCACATAAAAAATCAGATTGAAAACGATTAAAGGAAAATGGTTCATTGCTCCTTGAATCCATTCCATAATTTGTAACTGCTCAATCGATGACTGGAAATTCCAACTAGAACTTTCTGAGATTACTTCATTCAATTCAAACGAAAACAGTGTATACGTATCGATAAACGTCAGAATCTGAATCCACCATTGATTAAGTAATTCTGCAAATGCAGGTAATTCTTTTAATAATCTTCCCAATTGATCTAGTAATGTATTACTTAATGAAATTATTGCTATGAAGATTGCTGCCCAAAATGTAAGATAAATGATCCACACAGATATTTCGCGGTTACGGATCATTCTAGTAAGAAGAGTGACAAGTGGTAACAACATCGCTGCGGTAATCAATGCAAACAGAATAGGCAGTGAGACAGGAAGCAGGATGAACATGCCTAAGCATCCGCATAATAGTAATAACCCAGATTTAACGTACTTTTGGTTTATGACATCCATGTTCCTTCTACGCCTCACCTTCAAGTCATTCAGAGAATGTTTACACGCAACAGCTATTTCACCATAATGATCTTTGCTTCAGGCCCATCAAGGTCCATAACTAAAAATTGAGCTTCATGACGTTCACGTCGAAGCATGCCATACTTTAGGATTGCAGTGTCTTTCGAAATGAGCTGCCAATCTTCTCCTCCTTGAATCCATACTTCTTTTTTATATAATTGCTTCGCTTGTCTTAACGTTTTAGCCTTAATTAGCGCATAGAACGGGAAGTGACATTCGTAGAAATTCATAAATTATACTCCTTCGTGTTTGTTCAAATAAAAGAAAGCCCGTCAAAAGGGTATACGTATCCCTTTGTGACAGGCTCCTCCATAAAAATACTTTTTTATTCAAATGTCCTACATGAGTGATCACGGGTATCATGTAATAAATTCCATAACCATAGACCTAAAAAGAGTCGGATTATACCTATGATTAGTAATACTGCTAATACTCTTATCACTTCTCCTCCAATCGATCACTTATCGTAAGGTAGTCATAAAAAAAACCAATGTCACCTCTCCACAATCCGCTTAAGAAGTTGAGTAATACATACACTTCTTATGCACAGTTGTAGAAAAAGAACATCGGTCTACCTAATGCCTGACAAGCCATAATAGCCTCTCATGCATTCTGTCTTCCTGATTTACTTTTTCATATAAGATCATTTGGCTATTTCAAGTCCTAATGAGTGAGAACTAGAAATCTCCAATACGGTATCGTTTTCTTTACAAAACTGGTTGAAACAGCTTCTTAGAAAAGAATCATACGCCTTCAACTCAACAAAATCAAATAGCAATTAAGGAGCATTTGAACCTTTAATAGGTCATTTTGATTGATTATAATGTTAATGCTACAGTTTTCTTTTATTTTCATTGATTTACTATGCTGTTTAAAAACCATGACATATTGACAACTAGTAGGACTTATGCGTAAGATAAGCCTTGAAATTTTATCATTGTATTGAGGCGGGAGACTATGAAATCAATTAAGCGACAACTCGAATCCGAATTAAGTGAAGCATTTATCAAATTTCAACGAGAACTAATTGGTAGAGGTCCACAAGAAGCAAGAATTTATATCGTAAAAGACATGGTAATCGCGAGATTTAAAGGTGTATTAACAGTCGAAGAAAAACATTTAATTAACCATTCTGTCGGTGTAAATCTTGTAAAACAAATGAGAATGTTACTTCGTGATATGTACATTGAAGATCTAAAAGCAATTGTGGAACAAAAAACTGGATGTGAAGTCTTAACAAGTCATAGTGATCTGAGTACAGAAACTGGTGAGCGCATGGAGATTTTTGTGATTAATAAAAACCTAGAGAAAGAACTATTAGAGTAAGTATAGATTATTTCATTCTCAATTAAACTTTAGTGTAGTAAAGTCGTGTTTCTTCCTATTTAAATAACCATATATATTTGTAGTTCACATAAGTTGATAAAAGTAGAATTTCATTGTTAAGGTGGACCAGTAATACCTGAATTTACATACCGAACGATTGTAATATTGGAATAATGAATTGGGTTCCACATTTGTTATAATTTGTAAGTTCTTAAGTGCAACAATGTTCAACAACACGGGATCTGCTCTACTAGAATTGTGACAAAGTTTCGGATTTATAGTGCGAGTAGCAAGTCGGTTTCCTTTCTTTTTAAAACTGAATATTCTGTCGTATCTATCAAAAAAGAGACCGGATAAAGTATTCGCTTTGAAGAGCAAAAACTTATCCAAATCTCTAGAATCAGAGTGTATATAAATCGTTATTAAAATTCCTTCGTATCTACATCTCGCACGAGTACAATTTTCCCTTTTGTACGTTCGCTCGCACTATCAACATGGGCTTTTTTGGCACCTTCAACAGTCATTGGGTATGTGTGAGAGAGAACCGGATAAACGTCTTTCTTAATCACAAATTCGTGAAGTCGTTTCATTTTGTTTGCAGTCGGATTCATAAAGATGTTATGAACTTGGATTAACTTCTCCGTTTCAATCTTCTTAACCTCATCGTTTTGGCTACCGCCTCCTGCAATGCTTACAGCAATACCGCCATTTTTAACATGAGTAATCGCTTTGTGATAAGGAGCACCACCAACCGCATCGAACAAGACGTCGAACTCTCCTTGAATGACTTCATCTTCATCATAGGCAACGACTTCATCTGCACCACGAGCACTCGCAAATTCACGATTCTTAAAGCTTGATGTCGTTGTGACGTATGCACCAAGAGCTTTAGCCATTTGAATGGCGGCCGTACCTACACCACCGCTGCCTCCTAAAATGAGCACGCGTTGACCAGCTTGTACGTTTGCGACATCAATCAACCCTTCTATACTCGTTAAACCTACGAGTGGAAGAGATGCAGCTTGCTCAAAGGACAGCTCTTCTGGCTTTGGTTGTACGAGTGAAGAATCGACAACGATTTCTTCCGCATACGTACCGTATTCAGTGAGCTCAGGACGGAAGTAAACCGCATCTCCTTCTGCAAAGGTATCCACAGAAGCACCAACTTCTGTAACGACTCCTGCGCCATCCCAACCGAGAATAAGTGGTGGTTGGAAGTTTAAAGCGTCTTTCAAATACCCTTCACGTAATTTCCAATCGATTGGGTTTACCCCGCTTGCTCGAAGTGAGATGCGCACGTCATTTGCGCCTAATGTAACATCAGGTAGATTAACGACAGTCAGTTCACGTTCATCTCCGTAATGATTAATTCCAATGCCTTTCATGTGTAAAAACCTCCTGTCCAAGTTGCATTCCCGCTTGCCTTGGTTTTTACACCTCAACCATGAATTTCAGAAAAGATAGATTGCGGTATTGGATAAAACGTCTGTAAGATTGATGGTCAATTAATCGGGGTATATGTATTAAAAGGGAACTAGCGTACTGAACTAAGGTGGGAATTATATGACTGCATACGAAGAAAGGTTTGAAAAACTGTTTAGGATGGAAGGTTTTTTATGGTTCGCATTCGGGTTAATTGTCATACCTATGCTTAGTTTATCAGGCTTTTTAATGATGAATATAGTCATTCAATTATTCTTGGAATCGCTCCTTTTCCTAGTGCTGTCTGCGATTTTGTATATAAAGTGGTACAGAAACAAGTTATTAGTAAAGAAAGTCAGGTCATATATTTTCATGGCAATCGCGATATTTTTCAGTGTGATGTTCGTAGTTGGAGTTGTAGCGCTGTCATTTGAACTAATTTAGTAACCTCAAACCGGTCTTTGGGGGAATATTACTAGTTTTTTAACCCCTACATCGTCGATGTGTAGGGGTTTTTCAACGTTAAGTTCTAGTGCTGGGCTCCAATTTCATCATTGCACCAAAATGTTGCGAAGCGGTTGTAAAAGCGATAAATGCACACAGTTCACTAATTTCCTTTTCGGAAAAAGATTCTTTTAAAACGTCAAATGTTGAGTTCGCAATGCCTCCCTTTTGTTTCAAAAAGACTTCTGCAAATCCCACTGCAATAGAAGTTTTTTCATCGTATTCTAAGGGATCTGGTTTGCCTTTAGCTTTGCAATAATCACAGCCGTTACCTTGAGCTAACGTTCTTCGTACTTGTTCTCTGAGTTTAGATGACAGCCCTTCGAATGCCTTATCTAATTGGTTCCAACGTTCCATAATCTCTGAATTATGTCCAAGTAGTTTTTGAAAAGGAGTTTCTCCGATTTTGGATTCATCAATTCTTGCCATATATTATTCCCCCTTGGTATAGTCAAATTAAATTATAGTGAATGAAATGGCTAGAATGAATTAAATTTACAATGAATTTCGTTTATTTGATTTCTAGAATTAATAATTATAGGAGAGAAACGTTTAAAATGAAAATTGACGATATTGACAGAAGAATCTTAGATGAATTACACAATAATAGTCGCTTATCCATGAGTGCGTTAGGGAGAAAAGTTAACTTATCTTCCCCATCTGTGACGGAACGAGTGAGGCAAATGGAATCATTCGGAGTGATCAAGAGGTATACGTTAGACGTGGAGTATGAAAAATTGAATTTGCCGATTCAATGCATAATTGAAGCAACGATAAAAGATGGTGACTATAAAGCATTTAGACGCTATGTCGAAAAACTCCCCAACGTAGAATTCTGTTACCGAATTGCTGGAGCAGCTTGTTATATGCTTAAAATGCAATTTGAAACGTTTGCCCATGCAGAACAATTTATTGATGAAGTCAGCCCAATCGCACAAACAGCTACTCATTTTATTTTTTCGGAAGTGGAGACAAATCAAGCATACAATTCTTAAATTCGAAGCTGATTTATCCGAAGCAAGTTCATGTAATGCCACTGACGAGAAAGCCCTATAATTGAGAAAGGGTACTCTTATGAAACGAAACCAGTTGTATGTAGACATGGCATTTACTTCTATTGTTGTTAGTGTGTTGTATGCATTTTTTGTAAGGTTCTTACATGGTTATAGTGACGATATTCATTTAGTTACACAAGATGAATCGGTTATAAATGTAATCCTATCTTTTTTGAGCATTGCATTAGTGACGATGTTTATAATCGCCCCTGCGAATTTTTATGTAGCTAAATTAGGTAATGTTAAAGGACCGATTGTTTTATCCATTGTAGTCATCGTTATCATCGTTGCGATAAGTATGATGAGCGCTAACGATACGCCTTTGCTCTTTTTGTTGTTGACGCCAATATTTTGTTTAGCATCTGCAATCGTAAAGTTACTAGTTTCAATAACAAATTCTAATTGAATGAAACATCAACTTTGAAACTACGGTTTCTAATTAGTAAGCAGCTACTGTGGCACACATAGCCACAGTAGCTGCTGAAAGTGAACGGTGGGATAAGGATGACCCTTATTCCACCGTTTATTCCTGCTCAAACACCTTCTCTCCGCGGTGCAAACGCCATGCAATATCGGCAAAACGTGGCAGCTCTCTTGGCGTTGGGGAATGGGCGGCAACGTAGCGGGTTAAAGCGATGAGAAGAGTGTCTTTGGCTTCTTTCGCGAATGGTACGTCTTGTTTGTTCCATTCGTCGTATTCAAAGCATGCAGCTTCGTACATTTGTAAAGTGTGGAACTTTGCGTCTTCACGGAGCATCGCTTCGCCAATTGCCGCGAAGAGCGGACGTACATCAAGGTGTTGATGGGAATAACTTATTGCCCAAGATGCTGCAGTTTCGACCGGTTGTTGTGTGTCAAAAAGATCTAAGAAGTGATGGAGTTGGTCGTCTTCTAGCTGTACTTCTTTTGGACGTTTTGCAGCTGGAATGTTTAAGAAAGAATCAAGTGAGAGACTTACAACGGTATGCATTAACGCGCGAATTAATGTGGGATCTTCAAACCTTAGTGACGCTGCGTGAACAGCATGGGCATGGGAGAACGTATGCAATACGGTGTTCCAATCATCAAAGTCATTTTGTGTACTAAAATGAACGATGCGCGTTGCTGCTGCTAACGTAATAATCTGTGCTAGTTTGGTTAACGGGACGCCTTGAATATAATGGTTCTTAAGCGCATCAATGGAACTACCATCTTGTGACTGTAGCAAGGTAGCTAAAAAGTCTGCTTCATCAAAGGTTGAATTCTCGTTTAAGGGTCTTGTTTTAATTTCTTTAAGTGCGGTTTCGACGTGCTCATAATAATCGACGGGTGCACGCCAACGGGATTTTTCTTCGCTTCGTTCAGCGCTCGTTGCAATGATTGGTAATGACGCTAAAATGTCGGAATGATACTCAGGGTCACACAGTTCTATGGCTTCAAAGGCTTTATTGTGAAAATCAAGTACGTGCCCGTCATCCATATAATAATGTTCAGTCACGGCTCGGAATACGAGTTGTGACAATGCTTCTTTGGATAATGTGTTTTCAGCGGAAAGCAAGATTCGTTCTGCACCTTCAGCATCTCGGACGTTAATACAATCGGTGTACCAGTCATACCAACGGTCGTTCATCTCGGTTTTTGTTGTTAATGGGGGAAGTTTTCGCTTTGATTTAGCATTAGACGCATCTTCTGCAACCATAACGAGTGCTTGGTATAATGCTTGAACTTGCACTCGTAGTGATAACTTCGGAAGAATATTTACCATCGCAACGAGTGTCGTTAACCCGCGCCCGAAGCCTGCATGACGAGAGGTTGTTCCGAAGTGGATCCCGGCATGTAAAATATCTTGAACGTGTTTCGTGTCATGGGTTAATAATCCAACAATTCCTTTTCCGATTAATAAGCTGAGGTTTTGTTCTAACCCTTTTTGTAGCTGATTTAAATGATAAGTCGTTACATCATCGGTTTTCCTGGAAACATCTACATAAATAATTCCATCTTGAACGTTTACATCGTATTTGATTAAATCATCCGCCCAAGGATCGAGCGTTCCACCACTCGAAAGGTCGAAACGTGCGTGATGCCATTGGCACGTTAAGATTCCATTTTTAAGACTCCCCATATGTAAAGGAAATCCCATATGAGGACAACGATTATCGATGGCAAACACGTGATTTTCGTGTAAAAAGACGGCAATCCCACCTTTAACAACTTTCACTCGATCTTTTTGTAACGCGGTCATCGTACAAGCTCTTTGCCAGTTCATTTGTCATCCGCCTCCTTGACGTTCTTCTTTTATTATCTAAGGAAAGCAGCGAGGTCGCATCGTGCTGATGACTAAAAGAACGCTACAAAAAAGGTCTTACACGAATGTAAGACCTAAGTCTGAATGTCGGTATACCATTGGTTTTTTAATGCGAGGATCGCGGCTTGTGTTCGGTCGTGAACGTCAAGCTTTGAGAAAATGTTCGTCATATGTGTTTTTACGGTTTTTTCAGTAATAAATAAGTCAGATGCGATCTCCTTGTTGCTTTTACCGAGTGTCACATGCCGCAAGATTTCCGCTTCACGTACGGTTAATTGTGCAAACTTTGTTGAGTCATCGTCTTTTGCAACATGTGTCATAAGTTGCCGAGCCACTTGAGGGTGCAGCGCGTCATGTGTGTTGCCTATAGCAACGTTTTGGATCATTTGATACAGGTCGTCAGGGTCGATGTCTTTTAATTGGTATCCATCTGCACCTGCACGAATAGCAGGAATAACATGTTCTTTTTCAAGTGAACTCGTTAAGATGATGATTTTGCTTTCTGGGAGTAGTTGTTTTAATTGTTCTGTCGCTTCGATTCCATTTAGCTTTGGCATCATCACGTCCATGACAATGACGTCTGGCTTTGTTTGAAGGGCGAGTGAACAGGCTTGTTCGCCGTCATTTGCGACACCAATCACGTCAATATCACTCTTCGTCTCGAGAAAGAACCGCATTCCTTTTAATACGACATTATGATCATCCACGAGTAAAACAGTCGTTTTCAATACAAGTAACCTCCTTATGAAGTTGGACTTCAACTTTTGTACCTTTATTTGTTGGGCTATCTACGGACAACGTAGCACCAATTTGCGCGGCACGTTCTTGCATGCTTTTCATTCCGAACCGTCCCGGGATCGTAAGGGCACCACCAACTCCCTCATCTTCAATCGTTAATACTACAATGTCATCGTGTGTTTTCAATTCGATCTTAACCGTATTGCTCTTTGAATGTTTGTATGTGTTAAAAATCGCCTCTTGACCGATTTTTATGAAGGTTTGTTGAACCGTTTCGTTTAAAGAAATACAAGCACATTGAACGTGGGCGTTTAGACCAAGACGCAAGGCCTGTTTCTCCAGTGCATCGCATACGGAATCTTCTTCATGTTCAGGCCGGAGTTGCCAAATAAGACTTTGCATTTCAAAGAGTGCTTCTTGAGATAGCGTGCTGATGTCACTGACGGCTTCTTGAATAGTAGGAACGTCTTTACTGAGTGATTCCACTCCTTTTGCTGTTAAGGAAAGAGCGAATAATTTTTGTTTTACGGAGTCGTGTAAGTCCCGTGCTAACCGAGTTCGTTCTTTCGTAATGAGCATGTCACTTTGCTTATTGTAGAGACGAATTCGCTCAACAGTCGCTCCAATTTGATAGGCAACCGATTCGAGTAAAAGTAGTTCATCGTCTCTGAATTCTCTCATGCCAGGCGTTGCTAAATTTAATAAACCAACTTTTGCACCGCGAATGGTGAGGGGAACACTTGCATGATGAGTCAGGCCTGATGTATCAGCGTTTGGGTTCAGCTTCTTTGCATCTGTTAGTCGTGCACAGCGAATGGATTGCACCGCTTCTGTAAGACGATCCTCATTGTAGCGGTTGAGACAATAACAATCACTACAGCCTTGATCCATTCTCATGACTGTTTGTTCATCTTCATCTAAAGCAGGTGGAAGTTGATGGTGAGCAGCAAGTTCGTACTGATGCTCATCATAGACGAGGAAAATCCACCCTGTCGTTAAATTCATCATTTTCAAAAGTTTTTCTAAAGAACTTTGTAACGTTTCATAAATATCGGTACTTTGGTTAAGCGTTTCAGAGATTTCACGTTGGGTGTTAAGCGCGAAATGATACGTTTCGGTTTGTTGGTCATGCATGAAAAATCAACTCCTGTATTTAGTTTAGATGAGGGATGAAGGGTTGAACAGTGTAATGTTTTAAGTAGGTATGGTTAGGGAAGAAGTTGGACACGTTGACAAAAGAGAAGATTAACGACTACAATCGCAGATGGATTAGGATTTATTGTCCTGATCTTAGATAAAGGATGAGTATGTGTGAACAACCAAGCTGTTGAATCAGAGATGTCTAGTTATGTCGGTAAATTATTGCGTGACCATTTCGGAAAAGGGCCTAGTTCTGTCTATGTCACATTAAAAGGCTCGATGTTTTCAATTCATTTACGAGAGTTTTTAGCACCAATGGAACGGGTGCTGTTGAAACAAGAGCGTGGATCTAAAGTTGAAGAATCCCGTGATATACTTATGGAAGAGATCCTACCAGAGATGAAAGCAATGATTCGGATTCAATGTGGTGTTCCTGTACAAGAGATTTTTTATGACTGGTCATTGGAGAACCGATCAGGCATCATTATTGGAACGGTAGATGTCCAACAGAAAGATACCGTTTATGAAGATTATGATCATAGAAAAGCAATCCACGAAGAAATTGCTACGATTAGTCGGATTGCTGAAAGACAGCCAGACAGAATTGATTCTTTTTATATGAATGATCGCACACTCGTGATCATTCGTTCTGGAATTCTTGTACGAATTGAGCAAGAATTGATTAAAGAAGGCTATGTTGAGCAATTAAAACTAACGAAGCGAAAGCTCGAGAAAGGGCTTTTGCATCAAAGAGATTTTAAACAATGGCTCGGTCAGCCCATTGAAGATATTTATGTGGATTGGGATTTTGATAGTGATCGTAGCTACATTGTTTTTGTCACCACAAAAAAATAACAGGTAGAAATGAGCCGGAAAGAAAGCCGGACATAAGCCAAAAAAAGGAGACATCGTCTCCTCTTTTTGGCTTTTTTTATTTTAGAGGGGATGAGAATTTGAAGTATTTAATCGACCATTCAAAAAAGAGCATTCATCGCTCAATCTTAGTAAGAGATAAGTGTCAGTTTCACAATAGCCCGATTGAAGGTAGGGAAGGGGCGTATCATGAAGATGAACTAAAGCAATGTCTTGATAAAGGGTATGAATACTGTCCTTACTGCACGAAATAAACAAAACGATCTCTTGCGATGTGAAGTTCGCTGATCTGCTATGCTATAATGTCAATTCGAGGTGAATAGACTTATGGGAACAACAATTCAGATTAACGAAGAAGCGGTAAAATCAATTCGCAAAGGCAACTTTCTCATATATAAAACGTATTTCAGACCTGAAACGTATCACGTGAATGAAGGGGAACTTCTCACGTTTCAAGATGAACAAGGTCGGTTTGTCGGTCGAGGTTACTATGGCCAACAAAACATCGGTCACGGTTGGGTTTTAACGAAGGATGTACAGACACAAATTAACGAAGTGTTTTTTACAAATGCCCTTCAAGAAGCCTTCAACGACCGTAAGGTCATTCGCGAAGATGAACAGACGTCTGCTTTCCGACTGTTTAACGGCGAAGGGGATGGCATAGGTGGATTAACGATTGACGTTTATGCAGAGTATTGCGTAGTTACGTTTTATAGCAAGGGCATTTACGCGTTTAAATCAGAGATCATACATGCGTTGCAAAAAGTCGTTGCGCCGGTCGGTATTTATGAGAAAAAACGTTTTGCAACGGACGGTAAGTATGAGGGAGAAGATGACTTTGTAATTGGAGAGCGCGGGGAGTTTCCAATGCTCGTACAAGAAAATGGCATGCACTTTGCAGTGAATTTGAATGACGGGCCGATGACAGGGATTTTTCTTGACCAACGAGACGTTCGGAAGAAAATTCGCGACGAGTACGCATATGAAAAGGACGTTCTAAATTTATTCTCCTATACGGGTGCATTTTCGGTGGCAGCAGCACTTGGAGGGGCGAAACAGACGACGAGTGTTGACTTAGCAAACCGTAGTCGAGCGAAAACGGAAGAACAATTTCTCGTCAATGGGTTTCCAGTTGAAAACGAACGAATCATCGTAATGGACGTATTCAAATACTTCTCTTATGCACTTAAAAAAGACTTATCGTATGATCTTGTTGTCATCGATCCACCAAGTTTTGCGCGTTCAAAGAAGAAGACGTTCAGTGTTGCGAATGATTATAAAGGGCTTTTGCAAGAAGCGATTGCCATTACAAGAAGCGGTGGAACCATTGTTGCGTCAACAAACGCAGCGAATGTTCCGATGAATAAGTTTAAACGTTTTGTAGAGCAGGCCTTTAAAGCAGAGAACTCAACGTTTACGATTGAAGAAGAGTTTGGATTACCCGATGATTTTAAAACGACCAATGCGTACGTTGAAGGAAGTTATTTAAAAGTATTGTTCATTCGAAAGCATTAAGAGCAAGATCATGAAGCGCGATTGGCGGACATGTAGTGTAACGAGCACCTCCGCTAGTCGGCTTCTTTTGTATTCTTATCACGAACTAGAGAGGATAACACCGATGAACATTGTAACGAGCACAGAGATTGATCGTGGAAAGCTAAACGGATTACATAAACGGATTTTTGACAGTGATAACATCGTAGAGAAGTTTCGCTTCAAACCAGAGATTGTTGCAACGATGGCTTGGGACGGTGAAGAGCTGATTGGCTATAAGCTTGGATACGCTCAAAATGAGTCTTCATTTTATAGTTGGTTAGGCGGTGTTCATCCTGAGAGACGAAAAGAGGGAATTGGAGAACAATTGCTTTTGGCACAACACCGTGAATTGAAGAAGCGAGGGTTTACATACGTTGAAACGAAGACGATGAACCGATGGCGTGCTATGCTACTGCTCAACATTCGATCAGGATTTTGCATTACAGGCACGCACACGAACGAATCTGGTGATGTGATGATCATGTTGAGGAAGAGATTGTGACTGATGTTTTAGGAACTTAGGGGACAACGCAACATTAAAGAGCATCAAAAACAATGAGTGATTAGTTGACTGCATATAAACGTTTTAATGTTTGTAAATCTTTTTCGCGCGAGTGCGATTGAATTTCACACGAATCGTTAGAAATGATACTCTTTCAATAGGTGATCATACATGTTCTTAAAGAAAATCAGCTTATTACGGACAAACATTTCTTCGTTTAATGAGTTTCCTTTTTCAATACCAGTCATCAAAAATCTTCACGAGTTAAATATAGAGAAAAATATAACTTTTTTTGTAGGGGAGAACGGTTCCGGGAAGTCTACATTGTTAGAAGGTATTGCAGATGTATGTGAATTTAATACAGCAGGAGGCGGGCGTAACAATAACTATGAGGTTCATGCTTCAAAAGCAGTACTCGGTGACTACATCAGACTTTCGTGGTTGCCTAAAGTGACAAATGGCTTTTTTCTTCGCGCAGAATCTTTTTATCATTTTGCTTCCCACATTGATGATGTAGATGAAGTCAATTTTAGAGATTATGGCGGACGTTCGCTTCACCATCAATCCCACGGGGAGTCTTTTATATCTTTATTTCTCCATCGTTTTAAGGGGAAAGCTATTTACTTGTTGGATGAGCCAGAGGCAGCTTTATCACCGACAAGGCAACTATCCTTTTTAAGAATCATGCATGACTTGGTTTCAAAAGGCAATGCACAATTCATCATCTCTACACATTCACCAATTTTATTAGGGTATCCTGATGCAGATATTCTATCATTTGATGACAATCACATTTCTAAGATTGAGTATGAAGAGACCGATCATTATCAAATTACAAAAGCATTTTTAGATAATAGAGAAAAGCTCCTTTCAGAATTATTCAGCGACAGTTAACGACAAAGGCTTGATCGCAAATGATCTAGTAAGAATAAACTACTTGATTTACAAGTTTGTTTTTAATGAAAAAGCCCCACTCCTTTTGAGCGGGGTACTGTCTACTTATTCAAACCAGCTATCAACATAGTCTTGGTTGTTTTCAATCCAACGTTTAGCGGCGGCTTCGTCATTTTCTTCTTCGCTTTGATAGAGTAGTAGTTCGGATAATTGATCGTCGTCAAAATAGCTATTATTAATCCAATCAATTACATCTGGCTGTTCATCTTGAAGACCGTTCCGAGCGATATAGTAGATGTCATCGTCTTCACCGTAAGCGACATCGGGGTCTTCAAGGTACTTCAAGTCATACTCTCCAAATGTCCAGTGTGGACTCCACAAGGTGACAACAATCGGTTCTTCATTGTTGTAAGCTGTATCAAGTGCAGATACCATCGCTTGCTCAGATGAAGTGAGAAGTTCAAAGTCGTCGAGTCCGTAATGGTCCATCACATCGTCTTCGGTAATTTGTGTAAGAGAAGCGCCACCGTCGATTCCGGTAATCGTCCCATCAAGCTCGTCAACGTAATCTTGCAAATCTTCAATTGTGTTCAAGTCTTCCATATATTCCGGGACGACAAGTCCCATCTCAGTTCCTTCGTAGAGCACACCGTCTTCTTGAACATCAATGACTTCTGAGTCAAGTTGCACATAAGCTTGGTCTGTAAAAGGCAACCACGGAGCAAAACCGAGGTCAAGTTCACCATTCTCTACACCTGAAAACAAGAAGGCTTTTTCAACTTGATTTAAGGTTACATCATATCCTTGCTCTTCGAGGAGAATTCCCCAAAGTGCTGAGATAACAGTGCTTTCTGCATAATTACTAAAACCGATTGAAATGTCACCACTAGCACTCTCATCAGTAGCTTCTTCGTTCGAAGCGTTTTCATTTTCTTCTTGGTCTACTGAATCGTCTCCACATGCTGTAAGTAACATGATTGCTAGAGTCGAAGCTGTTAATACGTGAAATTTTTTCATATGTAGTCTCTCCTCCTAAAAATAAGTATAACATACTTATTTTTTGTAACTTTTGTAGCAGGAAGCGAATATAGAAAAACGCTTGCTACGATCGTCGTAACAAGCGTTTGTACTGTGTTATGATTCAGTATTCATCCAATCATCAACAACATCCGAATAATCTTCCATCCATTGATCAACGGCTGCTGATTCATTTCCTAGTTCACTCTGTAGGACGAGTAAGTCAGAAAGTTGTTCGTCTGTAAAGTAGATTTGGTTTAGGAATTCAATTAGTTCGGGCATCTCGGATTCCAATCCAGGACGAGTCATATAGTAAATATCATCACCTTCGCCATAGACTTGATCTGGGTCGTCTAAATATTTCAGATCGTATTCCCCGAACGTCCAATGAGGGCTCCAGAGCGTTACAACGATCGGTTCTTCGTTGTTATATGCTGTATCAAGTGCAGTAATCATCGATTGTTCTGCAGATGTTTGAAGAGTGAAATCATCAAGCCCGTAGTGATCAAGTACTTCTTCTTCTGTAATTGCTGAGAGCGATGCACCAGGGTCGATGCCGATAATTTGTCCATTTAACTCCTCGACGTAGTTGTTCAAATCTTCAATGGTATGTATGTCTGTCATGTACTCTGGAACAACAAGCCCCATTTCAGTACCTTCATAAAGCAATCCTTCTTCATGAGTGTCGATGTTGTCAGAATCGAAACTTAAAAATTGCTGATCCGTAAATGGTAACCAAGCAGAAATTCCAAGGTCGATCTCGTCGTTTTCAAGTCCAGAGAATAAAAAAGCTTTCTCTACTTGTGAAGTCGAAACATCGTAGCCTTGCTCAGTCAGTAAGCGGTCGAACAACTCGGCTTTTGCGATACTTTCTGCATAGTTGTTAAACCCAATCAGAATCTCTTCGCTACTCGTTTCTGATTCAGAGTTTTCTGTTGTTTCGTTTCCATCATTATCTCCACATGCGCTTACGAGCGCAATCGCCATTCCTGCTGTAAGTAGTGCATAGCTTTTTTTCATTAAAAAACCTCTCTCTTATGTATTGTGTTTCATATCCCCTAATCTGTTGATCATAAACCTTTACGCTTGTTTGTCAATGGAGAATACGGTTCAATAGAGTAAGAAAATCGAAAGTGAGGTATACAAATGACCACTCACTTGGAATTTGTATCAGTGAGAAAAAGTCGGGGAGATTTTACGCTCACGCTTCCTGATGTATCGATTAAACAAGGAGAAATCCTCGGAGTTATTGGAAATAATGGGGCTGGAAAGTCAACAATGATGCAACTTGTCCTCGGCCTTATTACGACAACAGAAGGGGAAATCCGCCGTTATCATGATGGTGTCCACATTGATGAAGTGGGCGTTTGGAAAGAAGAGGCCGGCTTCGTCTTTGACGACTTATTAATGTATGATGACATGAAACTCAAACGCCTCGGTAAATTCTTAAACGAGCAATATAAGCATTGGGACCAACAGCGTTATCTTGAAATGTTAGCGCTGTACAATGTTGATCCGAATAAAAAGATAAAGAAATTGTCTAGAGGAATGAAAATGAAAGCAGGCTTTGCGATGGCGCTTGCTCATCGACCGAAGTTAATCCTTTTGGATGAACCGACTGCAGGGCTCGATACGAAATCTCGACGAGAAATGGTTCGGTTGTTAAAAGAAGCTCAATCAGAAGGAACGACGATCATTTTCTCTTCACATATTCTCTCTGATATGGAAGAACTTGCGGAGACGGTTTGGTTAATGGATGAAGGAGCTGTGCTTGCTCACGGTCGAGTAGGAGAATTAAAGGAACGCTTCTCTAAAAATGCGAATGGACGCATCGTACCGAAAGAAGAGGGCAACGGAGAAATGATTAGCCTTGAAGACTTGCATGACTACTACTTAGGTGGTGAGCTCGATTGATTAGTGTCTTTAAGCTAGAAGTGTGGTTGATGAGATCAGGCTTACCATTGATCATTATAATTCCGTTTATTTTAGGTTTTTTTAGTGTCGTTAACAATACGGTTAGTCCGTTGATTATTGTGTATGTGATGACGATTGCACTTATCCAAATGGAAGAAAAGAACCGTGTGAATCGGTTTATGTACTCGTTGCCACTACGTCGCTCGGAAATCTTTTATGGGAGAGTCTTATCATTGACCTTCTATGGTTCGCTCTGGCTAGTCTTTGAAAATGTGGCAAGACTAATTACAGGAATAACGATTGATGGGTCCTATGTGTTCTATTTAGTATCTACCCTTGTCATGATTATGATTGTTTCTTCACTTATGGTTTCTATTTCGAAAATAATGCCTCAAGGCATGTTACGGTGGATTGTTTTGTTTATTGTGTTTTTCTTAGCGGTTACGAGTATGACGTTTGTGACAGCTATTACGAGTATGTTCTTAGAAGATGTTGTAGGAGTCGTTCCATTATTCCTTTCAGTCATTACATTTATTGTAGGTGCCATTGTCTTTTTTGCAGTTTCAGTTGGGGGCATCGCTATTCATAAAAGACAAGATGTTGTGTAAAGAGGAGCTATGTAAATGAAGCGTGTATACAGTGACGTCATTCAGTTTCGAGGAAATCATTATGACTTTGGCGTGATACAAGGTGAGCGCTTAAGAGAATCGTTAACGTTGAAAAATCGCGAGAATCAGTGGAAGGTGCGTCAACCTCGCTTTCAAATTGATGTAGACGAAGCCAAAGCGATGTTTCAACAACTTGCACCGCAAATATGGGAAGAGTTACGAGGGTTACAAGATTCTCTGCAATGGTCAATCGATAAGGTATTGCAAGAGTTTGGGGGATTCCGTGTGAACGGAGATCGCTCTGGTTGTTCTGTCATGTCAGGTGAGGGATATCTTGTGCGCAACTACGATTATCATCCGAAAACGTATGATGGAAGATATGTGTTATTTGCCCCAAACGATAAAGGATACGCGACAATTGGACCTAGTCAACGAATTACCGGTCGTATGGACGGGTTAAATGAGAAAGGGTTAGCGATTGGCTACAACTTAACGAATCGGCGAAAGCCTGGAGATGGGTTTATTTGCACGATGATTGGTAGGTTATTGCTTGAGACGTGCGCAGATGTGACAGAAGCTGTAGAGCTATTAAAGGAAATACCACATCGCCATTCATTTAGTTACATCGTCTATGACCAAACCGATGGCATGGTCGTTGTAGAAAGCTCTCCTCGTGGTGTAAATGCAAGGGCAGCTGACGCATGTACGAATCATTTCGAGATTCAAACGAAAGAAAATCGCTTTAACTTGGACGACTCCATGCGCAGGTTAAATCTTATGAAAAACTCAGGTGTTAACTCGCCAGAAGAAGCGTATCAGCTCTTAAATAACCCAGAAGAAGATGTATTCTCACTCAAGTATACGAGTTGGTCAGGGACCATTCACACGTCATTGTATGAACCAGAAAAATTAAGAGCGAGCATCGGAATTGGTGGAAACCAAAAGCCGTATACCTTTGATTTTCACGATTGGTTGGAAGGGAATGACCTTAATCTCGCAAAGCTTGAAGGAATCGTAGATACAGAGCTTCCTTTTGTTCATATGGATGAGCGTGCGGATTGGTTTCAACGAAAGGATTGATCAGCATGATTGAAGTAAGTGAACTTCGTAAGTCATTTAAGTCCTTTGAAGCCGTGAAAGGCAGTAGTTTTACAGTGGAGGAAGGGGAGATCTTCGGGTTTCTCGGACCAAATGGGGCCGGAAAGAGCACGACGATTAATATCCTCTCAACAATGTTAAAACCAACGAGCGGAGAAGTGAAAATTAACGGCTACGATGTGACGAAACAAAAGAATAAAGTGCGAGAGAGTATCGGTATTATTTTCCAAGAGAACACATTAGATGAAAAGTTAACGGCAAAAGAGAACTTAATGCTGCATTGCAAACTGTACCGTGTTCCGAAGAAATCACGAAAAGCGCGGATTGATGAAGTGCTTGCCATTGTTGATTTGACCGACAATCTCAATCAGACGGTGGAGAAGTTCTCAGGGGGAATGAAACGTCGTTTAGAAATCGCACGCGGGCTTCTTCATTATCCGAAAGTCTTGTTCCTTGATGAACCGTCTGTTGGTCTTGACCCTCAGACAAGAGCGCACATTTGGGAGTACATTTTGAAGCTTAAAGAGAAAGAAAATATGACGATGTTCTTGACGACGCATTACTTAGACGAAGCAGAAATTAGTGACAGAATCGCCATTATGGACCACGGAGAAATGATTGCTCTTGATACACCAAAACGTTTAAAGGCACAACTTGGCGGTGACGTCATTGAGCTACAAACGACAGACAATCAAGCAGCATTAGAAGAAATCAATGAAAAGTTCTCAGTGATTGAAGCAACACTTCATGAAGAAGGAATTACGTTAAAAGTCAAAAATAGTGATGAGTTTGTTTCGACGTTTATGAAACAGTTAGAAACCCCCGTTACAGGACTTGATATTCGAAAACCGACATTAAATGATGTGTTCCTTTCGATGACGGGAAGGGAAATCCGTGACTAAGGGGGTAACGTGATGGAAGGCATGATTGCCATTTGGCAACGAGATGTCATGAAGTTTTTTAAAGATCGTGCTCGCTTATTCGGCTCAATGACGATGCCGATCTTGTTATTGATTGTGTTTGGCGTCGGTATGGGCGGATCGATGGAATCGTTAATGCAGAACGTTGCAGGTGGCGATTTAGATTTTAACTACGTAGCGTTTATTTTCCCTGGTATCGTTTCAATGACGCTTTTAATGACGTCTGTATTCTCGTCACTGTCTATTATTCAAGATCGTGACTTTGGTTATATGCGGGAGATTCTCGTTTCTCCAGTTTCAAGAGTGAGTATTGCACTTGGGAAAATGTTAGGTTCAGCTACGGTCGCAGTCATGCAAGGGTTATTGTTGTTTTTATTAATGCCGGTTTTAGGAGTTACAATTGATCTTGTTTCCTTCTTCGTGTTGTTACCGGTGATGTTCTTACTTGCATGTGCATTCGCTTCGCTTGGGTTATTAATTGCTAGTGTTATTTCATCTACACAGGCATTTCAACTCGTAGTGAATGCCATTGTTATGCCGATGATTTTCTTATCGGGGGCATTGTTCCCGCTCAACAATATGCCAGCTTGGATTGATGTACTCGTCACATTAAATCCAGTTACTTATGGCGTTGATTTAATGAAACATATTATGATTGATGTTGATCAATTAAGTCGAGAAGTGTACGTAGAAATGGGACTCGATTTAGACTTTTTTGGAATACCGGTAACACCATTAGGTGAAGTGCTGTTTATTATCGGTTTTACGGCGGTTTTAATTGTTCTCGCTACGCTAAGTTTCTCACGTGCGAACCGTTAGAAAGGAAGATTAACCGACATGCGAGGAATTGTATTACTACTCAGTTCGTTAATGCTACTTACTGGATGTGCACTACCAGGGGCACAATCGGCGGCTGATGGATTTTCAAATCAAGTGATAGGGTGGTTGTTTTTAGGCACAGGAATTGCGTATCTCATTTACTTATTAGTTACGCTCATTTTGTTGCGTAAATCACCGAACGTGGACGCTCAAGAAGGGGCGATAACGAATCCGTATATTTATGGACTTGTCGTTCAACGGAAACCGTTGTTTTCAGCGACGGTTCAAGATGCTTTGTTGTTTGATTTATGTAGAAAAGGAACGGTGCAAAAGGACGGTGACACGTACCATCTCGTTGCAGAAGAACAACTAGAATCGTATGAAGTTCCGTTTGCATCATTATGGTTTAAGGACAGGGAATCGTTCACTCCGAAAACAAAGGGTGCATCACTTCGCAATAACGACCGCGTAAAGCGTGAATTTCGACAGCGGTTGCTACAAGAAGGAAAAGCGTATCAAGAAGCGATTCTTCGTCTCGGGTACTTTCGACGGCAGTCGGGTTATACCGTGTTTCATACGATCTTCTTACTGTTGTTAGCAAGCTGTGGTGTTGTCTTTATGTTTGCTGAAAGCAACTGGTTTATTGGCGTAGGTGTCCTGTATATCATTATAGCAGTCATCACATGGTCGTATGTCATCCAACAAAATATCCTCACACAGCGAGGACAAAAAGCTTACAGCCAAGCCAAACACGTGCAACAACAGTTAAAGACAGGGACATACTCAAAGACGCAAGATGAAGCGATCATCGTTTTTGCAAAAGTAACAGGTCTATCTCACCAGATTCAGACAGAAGTGGAATTCGCAGAAATTGAAGCGATCTACAAATCAATACTCAAATAACAAAACCAGCGGGGACAGTCCCCCGCTGGTTTAACGTGTGAAAGCAAACAAAGCAAATAGCGCACCTAAACTAAATGGAAGAATTCCAAGAAGTCCAAAGAACGAAGCACCTAAGTAACCGTAAAAGATCATAGCAAACGGAATAAGTAGAATAAACGTTGAACGCTTTTTACTTTTAAATGCATCGAGTTCATCCCAACGAAATTGATATAAATACCGATGTTCTAAGCTATCAGCAATACAACTACGTACCATAAACAGCACCATAAGCGAAACACCGATTGTAATAGCAATACGAGGACCTCCCGGAAGCAGTAGCATCGCATTAGCTGGAAGCATCGTCATCCCGATGTACAGTCTCCGTTGATGGGGCGTACGTAAAAAGCGTTTGATTGATACTTCTGCAAGTCTCTTTGAAGCTCCTTCAGATCGGAAGATGAATTGAGAGCGACGAAACAAAATCCAAGGTCTCTTGCGTTCGAACAACGGCTTCGGATCCGTTTGGCCACCTATGCGCATTACTTGATCGAGTGCCATGTACCGTGCTTCGTTTTCTTTTGCGACGTGCAATGAAAAGTGGCTGCTCCGTGTGATGCGTTCACGTCGAAGGGTAGCATAGACGTGAAATAGAAGTAACCCTACCAAGCTAATCATCACTGTATGTGAAGTAATGAATTGAAACAACGTCATATAACTGAAGATTACGATGATGAGTACTCCGTAACAAAGAATGGATCGAAGCGGCTGACGAAACAGTTCGAACGTTCTTCGTTCTGCAATCCGTAAGCTTTGTTTTAGCAACACCGTAAGTACATATAAGAGCAAGAGTTCGACAAGATTAAATTTATAGGCTCCAATAAAAAAGGGTAATGCCAGAAGGAATACGAGTGCAATTCTTACGCTGTCTCGAAAGAGTGAGATGTTTAAGCCAAAGCGTCTTATTGAGCGCATCCAATCGGTTTGTTGATGCAAAAACAATTGATCGGCTTCCCGGTAATAATAACGTAACTGTCCAGGGAGAATTGCGAAGAAAATAAAGAACGCTAATATCGCTGGAGGAATTGCGTGCATCCACGATACAGGATCAAATAAGTTATCGTAATATAAGAATCCTCCGATGACTAGTCCTGGAAGAACGATATACAATACGACAGTCCAATCATAGACAAGCTTCCACAGTTGTTTTTTTTCTTGCCATTCGGTTTTTATACGTTCAGCTACTAGTGTTTTAGGCGTCATGAGGATTCGTCCTCGTTAACGCATCAAAACAATCAAATAGCGTTGCTTCAGGAAGGTTAGCGGTCTCTTGAATCACAGTTAAGTCCCCGTGAGCGAGAACACTCCCTTTGTGGATGAGGATAAATCGATCACACACTCGTTCTGCCGTATCAAGAACGTGAGTAGACATAATCACTCCGGCGCCTCGTTGACGCTCTTCTTGTAAGATTTCGAGTAAGACACGTGTTGCTCTTGGATCGAGCCCAATGAATGGTTCATCAAAGATGTATAAGTTAGGACGAATGGTTAGCGCAATAATAATCATTGCCTTTTGCTGCATTCCTTTGGAAAAGCTTTCGACATAATGGTGTTTCACTTCACTCATTTCAAATTGCTCGATATAACGTTCTGCGGACTCCCTCGTCTTTTTTTCATCGAGCTCAAATGAGCTGCATGCAACGGTAATATGTTCATAAAATGTAAGCTCTTTATAGTAGATCGGTTGTTCGGGTACATAAGCGTAACGTGAATGCCCATCTTCCCAATAAATCGCTCCCTCTTTCGCTTTAAGAAGGCCGATCATCGCTTTAATCGATGTGCTCTTTCCCGCCCCGTTTGGGCCAATAACTCCGATTTGTTCACCTTCATGAACTTCAAAGGTGACGTCATCAACAATACTTTTCCCTGTTTCATAACCAGCCTTTTTCACGACTGCTGTAGCAATTTTCATAGTTTCTCCCCCAAAAAAAGGCATCATTTATAGTTTCGGAAAATTCTCGATAAAGTTTTAGAAGTTTCAATTGAGGTAATGAAAAAGTAGTGAGATAATTTAGCAAAACCTTTGTGAGGTGGCGATAAAGTGAAAAAGCTCATGAATGATTCTACTAAAATTGTTAGTCAGTTTCTAGATGGATTAGTGGCATCACATGGAAATCTTATCAAACGTCTTGAAGGAACGGAAGTCATCGTTCGAAAAGAAATGATACCAAACAAAGTCGGACTCATAAGTGGTGGTGGTAGTGGTCACGAACCTGCACACGCCGGTTATGTAGGAACAGGAATGCTTGATGCAGCGATTGCAGGAGAAGTGTTCACTTCACCAGGCGCAGATCAATTCTTAGCTGCAATCCAAGCAGCAGATCAAGGAAGTGGCGTGCTACTCATCATCAAGAACTACAACGGTGATGTCATGAACGCAGAAATGGCGATGGAAATGGCAGAAGCAAAAGGCATTGAAACGGCGATGGTTGTCGTGAATGATGATATCGCTGTTGATGATGTCGAGAACCGTAGAGGCATCGCCGGTACTGTATTAATCCACAAAGTTGCTGGGGCAAAAGCAGAGCAATTGGCATCATTACAAGAAGTTAAAGAGGTTGCAGAACGAGCTATTTCGAACGTGCGAAGTATGAGCGTTGCGCTCCAAGCATGTACATTACCATCAGCATCGAAGCCAAGTTTTTCGTTATCAGATACGCAAATGGAAGTTGGAATTGGTATTCATGGAGAGCAAGGGATGAGCCGTGAAGACGTACTCACTTCTTATGAAATTGCCGAGTTGCTCGTGTCGCATATAGAGAAAGAAGTCGATGTAACGAAGCCGGTATATGTGCTTGTCAATGGAATGGGCAGTACGCCATTATTAGAACAATACGTCTTTGCGAACGATACAGTATCGATTCTAAAAAAGAACAACGTCCACGTTGAGAAAATGCTCGTAGGCGATTATATGACGAGTTTAGACATGGCTGGCATATCATTAACGTTATTTGCCATCGATGAAGAGCTTCACTCACTATTACAGTCAAAAGCAACAACCATTCAATGGACGGAGGTTTCGCAGTGAATAGTCATCAAGTACAACAATGGATGGAAACAACGCTTTCACTTATAAAAGAAAATGAAACAACGTTGTCAGAACTCGATCAAACGATCGGTGATGGCGATCATGGTGTAAATATGGTTCGAGGTTTTCAAGCGGTCGTGGATGAATTCCCTAATTGGGAACAAGAAAACACATCAGCGGTTATGCAAAAAATCGGCACGACCTTAGTATCCAAAGTCGGTGGCGCTTCAGGACCGTTGTTTGGAACCGGCTTTATGCGCCTCGGTGCTGCTTTTAAATCTGAAGAAGGTGCATGGGCTGACGGTTTAACGAAAGCAGCAGAAGGGATTGCTCAGAGAGGAAAGGTTTCTGTTGGTGATGCGACATTGTTAGACGTTTGGGACCCGGTAGCGAAAGTGGTACAAGCAAAAGGAACCGATTGGGCAGAAGTAGAACGAGCTGCACAAGATGGAATGAACGGTACGAAACAACTAGAAACGAAACGCGGACGCGGAGCGCTCCTAAAAGAAAGGTCCATTGGGCATCTCGACCCAGGAGCAGTTTCAAGTTATTATCTTTTCCATGCACTCGTACAAACGATGACAAAGGGTGAGAACTAATGCCATCTGTATCAATTTTTCTCATTTCACACGTTCGTGAACTAGCATTAGGAGCTAAACGATTGTTGCAACAAGGCAATGATCAAGTGACGATTATTGCTACCGGTGGACTTGAAGACGGTGAGATCGGAACGAGTGTTGACCAAATGCAACGAGCATTAGATGAGCTGCCACAAGAAGACGAGGTACTCATCTTCTATGACATCGGTAGCGCGAAAATGAATGCGGAAATGCTCATTGAAATGAATCCAGATCGTACGATTGCAATTACAGATGCCCCGTTAATTGAAGGGGGTTACGTTGCAGTAATGATGGCAGGATTCGGAGACGACCTTGACACTGTGCGCCAAAAGGCAGAAAGCAGCTATCACAAATCTAGATAACAAAAGACGTCCTGCAAAGTATCTACCTTGCAGGACGTCTTTTGTTGTGGCAATGACGCCCGGGAGTTCTAGCCCCAAGCCCCGGGAGTTCTAGCCCCAAGCCCCGGGAGTTCTAGCCCCAAGCCCCGGGAGTTCTAGCCCCAAGCCCCGGGAGCTCTAGCCCCAAGCCCGGGAGCTCTAGCCCCAAGCTCGGGAGTTCTAGCCTCAAGCTTGGGAGCTCTAGCCCCACGCTTGGGAGTTCTAGCACCACGCCCTATCCCGGTTCTTCACATAGAAAATGGGATCGCTCATTGCGAGTGATCCCATTCATCAGGAGTTATGATTGTGAGTCTTCTTCATCAACTTCGAGATCCTCTTTTGTAATGAGGACTGTTTCAATTCGTTTATCATCGATTGATAGTATCTCAAACGTTAATTCTTCGTGGTAGAGAGACTCACCAACTTCAGGTACGTAGCCAAGTTTGTTCAAAATGAAACCGGCCAAATTGTCTTCACCTTCTGGAATGTTCGTATTGAATGCATTGTTTAATCGGCGTAGTGTAATTTTCCCATCGCAGACGATTTCATGCTCGGTTTGGTTTCCGATGAGTTTATCGTCAAGATCGGTTTCGTCCTCAATATCTTGTCCGATCATCGTTTCAATTAAGTCCTCATGAGTAATGATCCCTTCAGTTCCTCCATACTCATCATGCACGATGGCAAAGTGTTTCTTTTCTTGTAGCATTTGTTTAAACACCCATTGAACCGGTTGAAATTCATAGACGTAGAGAGGGTTAAGATCTGAGAAATCTTTAATTAATTTATCAGGTTCAAGTGTCCATCCAACGAAGAACTTCGTATGAAAGACACCAACGATATGGTCCAAATCGCCATCATAAATCGGATAACGACTGAATTGATTTTCGTTCAATATGCTTCGTGCTGTTTCGAAGTCTGTATCTGCTGGAATCCCTTGAATGTGAATTCGAGGGGTTTGCATGACATCTGCGACGTTTAACGTCTCAAAGTCGAGCATGCCTTTAAGGCGGTGCATTTCTTCATTTTTAAATGTTCCCTCGTCATGTCCGATGTCGACCATCGTACGCATTTCTTCCTTCGAAAAACTTGCTTGATTGTCTTCATCTCGTCCGAGCATTTTTATGACGACCCTCGTTAAGGCATTTAGAAAAACCGTAAATGGTTTTAATATAATGAGCATCGTACGTGTGATCGGATAGACGACATAGGCTAGTCGGTCTGGGTATGCGGCTGCAACAGATTTTGGAAGAACTTCTGCAAAGATAATAATAAGTACGGTGAGTATAGCTGTTGAAACCCCAACATTCCATCCATATTCTAATGCCACGATCGTCACAAGTGATGGCAAAATAATGTTCGGGATGTTGTTAGCAATTAATATTCCCGCAATAAATTCTTCTGTATTTTTAACAGTTTTCAATAATCGTTGTGACTTCTTGTCACCGGCATCAGCACGTGCTTGAATCTTAATTTTATTGGCTGCAGTGAGCGCTGTTTCACTTCCTGAGAAAAAACTTGAAGCGATAAATAATAGAACAATCGCAATAAAGTAAAACACTGGTTTCCTCCATCAACTCTTACTTGTATTCTTTAAGTAATGGTATAGTTTAGCGAGTCGGTTGTCAAAAAGAGAGATTATTAGCCAAATATTGGATGAAGATGAGGGTGGTTTTGAAATTGCTTGAACAAAAAACAGTACGACAACTAGCCAAGATGCTAAATCAAGGTGATGTAACGAGTGCTGCGCTGGTTACGTATTATCTTGAACGCATACAAACTTATGATCAGCATTTCCATTCCATTCTCCTCGTAAACCAAGAAGCAAAGGCTTTGGCAGCTCAACTTGATCAAGAACGTATAAAACAAGGGCGGCGTTCGGTCTTGCATGGCATTCCTTTTATCGTAAAAGATAATATCGACGTGAAAGACATGCCGACGACTGGTGGGTCGCCCCTATTGAAAAATCTTATAGCAAGAAGTGACGCGTGGATCATTCAACAACTCAAAAAAGCTGGTGCAATTGTGCTTGCGAAAGCGAATTTATCGGAATTTGCAGCTTCCTATGGTCGTCTCGGGTACAGCTCATTAGGCGGGTTAACGAGAAATCCTTTTCATGATGATTACAATGCATCTGGTTCGAGTAGTGGCTCGGCCGTTGCAGTCGCACTTGATTTTGCTCCGTTTAGTCTTGGTACAGATACGTCAGGTTCAGTGCGTGGTCCTGCGAACAATGCCGGGTTGGTCGGTTTACGACCTACACACGGATCGATTGATATGGCGGGTGTAATGCCGTCTGCGCTGTCTTTTGATACGCTCGGTTTCTTTACTCGCACGACAGATGACTTGTGTCTACTAATGTCAGTTATTAAGGAAGAGAAGTTACTAAACAACAAAGCCGCTGCGAACAAAACATTTGCCTTCATTACGAATTATTCTGGTGACAGCGAGGAAGTGGATGATACAATTTTTGATGCAATGCAGCGGCTTAAAGGAAAAGGTCATGATGTAGTTTCCTTTACGCTACCAAAAGAAGAAGAGGACGTGTGGGGTTCGTTAATCGATAAGCACGATGCTGAAAGTAAACGAGATTTGGAGAGCTACTTGAATGAGCAAGAGGGTGAACATCCTAAAACGATCAAACACCTGATTGAACAGTACGAACAGCAAGACATTCCAATTAACCCTGCTCGTCTTCAAGCCTTTCGACGGGTTGTAAAGATGGAGGCGTTTCGAGACACTTCTCGTTATGAAGAAATTATTTTTGAACAGCAGCGGGTTAGAGAGCGATTGAATGAACAATTCACACAAGGCATCGATGCTTTTTTGTTTCCGACGATGTTGACACCAGCCACGCTCACGTTTGATCATAAACATGCAAATCAGCCAGAGGAAAAGCGCGACCCATTTATCGCAAGTTACTTAGGTTCTTTCATCGGTTATCCAGAAATCACAATTCCTGTTGGTTTTAGTAAAGCAGGGTTGCCGATTGGTTTGTCGTTTTTAGGGAAAGCTCATTCTGAAGGAGAACTTGTATCGTATGCATCCATTGTCGAACATTCGAAACGATTTCTTCCAAAACAATAAAACCGAGATGCGTTGCATCCCGGTTACAGCGTCAACATGAGAAGGTGTTCATCAAAGGATTGACCTTCAACGGTTTTAATCGCATTCCGCTCAGTTCCATAAATCGTAAAGCCTAGCCGTTCATAAAAACGTAATGTGTGAGGTTGATTCGCATTGATCGAGACGAGCACTTGTTCAATGGCTGGATGACTTTTGGCAATATCAATTGCACTTTGAACGAGCTTTGTGCCATAGCCTTGTCCTTCATTCGGATGAGTGACATACACAGCCTGGTGCAGTGCCCGGTGACGTCGCAGTTCATTATCACGTTGAATTGTAAGTGACGTGAACCCAATCAACTTCTGAGAACGAAACGCACCTAATGTGTAGCGGTTATAATCACGCAAATCTAATTCAGCAGCATCTAGTGACTCTGGATTGTATGTCTTCGAACCAAAACTTGTTTGCAGGGATTCAACGCGCAGGTTGTGGTACATGTCATCATAACGATGATCCAATTGAATAATCGACACAGGTCTCACCTCTTTTCGTTTAGTTGGCAAGTAGTGATTGATACTCTTTATTGCGCTCGAACTCAGCTTTTGCAAATGGGCAGAGCGGGATGATTTTTTTATTTTTATCTCGCATATCAGAGACAACAGAGGCAACGAGTTTGGCGCCAAGGCCCTCTTGGCGCTGTTCTTCTGCTACAAACGTATGGTCAATGATTACTCTCGTTTCGCCTGCTGAAACATAAGTGATTTCAGCGAGTAGCGAACCATTGTCACTTTCGATGTAGTGGCGACCTTCTTCTTGTTTAATGTCCATAAGATCCTCCCTCTTTGCTTCTATCAAATTCTCTATGAACGTTTAGTTTGTACGTTTTATTTACCGGTATCCATGGATTACGTTAGTGTGTCAAAGAGCTCTTAAAGACTTTTTTCGACAAGAACGAGGGAATTCCTTTTTTAAAATTCTGTTAAAACCTGCTTTTTTAAGCTTGGATTACGTATAATAAAGAAAGACAGAGGAGGAGATGAGTTGAAACATCAAAGCATTGCAGAGCAAGATCGGATACATACGTTAGACATCATTCGAGGGATTGCCATTTTAGGAATTGCGATGGCAAATATGATGCATTTCAAAACGTTAGCAGATTTAGATATGATGACGATGATCGAAGGACGTGGGTTACCAGAAGCTACGCTTGACGCGTTGAGTTCATTGTTTATTACGTTCTTTGTTGAAGGTAAATTCTACCCGATGTTCTCATTATTATTTGGTTTAGGGTTTTATATTTTTTATTCGAGAACATTAGAGAAGGACTTAAATGCCAATCGCTTGTTTTCTAGACGATTAACGTTTTTAATTATTATCGGGTTGTTGCACCAGTTTTTATTCTGGCACGGTGACATTTTATTTACGTACGGTGTAACAGGGTTTTTACTGTTGCTCTTTATTTCAAGACAACCGAAAACGATTTTGCTTTGGGCAACCTTTATGCTCGCGATTAGTAGCTTCTTTTATGCGATTTTAACTGCCGTTATGGGGCTATTATTTGGTCTTGGAAAAGAAGCGATGTCTAGTAAGTATCAAGTCGTGAGCGAACACGCCAATGAAGTGATGGCGAATGGAAATTATTTTGAAATTCTTCTTCACCGATTACCTGAATCATTTCTGATGATCTTTAACGTCTTTATGGTCATTCCGACGATCTTACCACTCTTTTTACTCGGGCTTTATTTCGGTAAGACAGGAATGTTCCATAACGTAGAAGAACATGTAGGGAAATGGAAGAAGATTTGTATACATGCAGGTTGGAGTGGAATATTATTATCTGTGTTAACGACTGCATTGATTCATGATTATCTTCCGATTCCACCAGGTGTCGGTTATGGATTAGGTACTGGAATTCGTATGTTTACGGGTCCTGTATTGATGCTCTTCTTCGTGTCAGCATTTGTATTATTGCTAAGAAAAGAATCTCGTCAGGCGATGTTAAAACCAATTGCAGCAGTAGGTCGCATGGCGCTAACGAATTACTTGATGCAAACGTTAATCTTTGTTTTCATTTTCCACGGTTACGGTCTTGGGTTATTCAACCAAGTAGGAAGCTTTATTGGCCTTGTTATTTCAGTTTCTGTTTTCGGTTTGCAAATTCTATTTAGTACACTTTACTTAAAGAAATTTAAGCAAGGACCGATGGAAACGTTATGGCGGAAATGGACATACAAGAACGCTTAACTTAATGAAACAAGAAGCCTGTTGGAGATCTTTCAACAGGTTTTTCTTTATGATCGTTAAAATGATGCGAAAGATTGTGAGTGTGAAATATGAAAGAAAAAACTGTCGCAATCATCGGAGGAACGGATGCAACAACGTATGATCTGTTGAATTGCGTACAAAAGAGCGGAAAGGCTATCGTCGTTTCAGAAAGGATTACAGACGAAGAAGATGGCGAAGGTATCATATGGCGTAAAACGAATCTGTTTTCATTAACCGAAATGAAGCGTGCTCTAGAAGGCGTTGATGTTGTTGTGTATGTAACTCAGAGAGTAAGACCGACTGCTCGATTAACACAAGCTAAGAATCAAGATCTAAATACAGTGCTCGCTGACAACGTTGCGCAATCAGCGACGTTAAATGGGGTTCATCAGATTATTTGCGTCAGTGGGGAAGGTCAAGGACATGAATTTGAGCATGTGCTAGCGTCGTATGGAATTGGTGTAACGACTATACAAGTTGGATGGCTCGTTGGTGCAAAGAAGAGAGCATATCCAAGTCATGAAGAACTTGGGTACAAAGAAGTTATGATTGAAACGAACCTGTCGAAAAGCGCTCGTCATTTCAAGAAAATGTGGGTTCGGGTTACGACAAACACGCCAAGTGCTTCACCAGAGTCAATGATCAATACCGTCGTTCATTCATTGCTGTCGCAGCCAAGGCTTTTGAAACATATACTCGACCTAGCAACGAAAAAGCAAGTCCCGAAGCAAGCTAGTACATACCAAAAATCCGATGTGTGTTCCATTCAACGAATTCAGTTACCAAGACACCATGATGCAGCGTGGGTTGCAAATCGGTACTTTGATTGGTTAGAGGAGGTCGGGTACCCATTTCTAAAAACAACGACGAGTGATGATAAAGAGACAACAATTTATTTGCTTCATATTCCAGTGCTACGTCTTATGCATTCACCAGAGCATAGTCATGACGGTCGCATGGTGTTCCGCATTAGCGGAGGACTATTCGCTAAAAAGCAAAGCAAGGGCTATCTAGAATTTAGACAAGTCATCGATGATCAGACGTGCATCATTGCCATTCAAGAGTATGAACCTAGTCTTCCTTGGTTCCTTTATGTCCGAACACAAGCGATCGTCCACGAAGTCATCATGGCGTTATTTCGGATGCACGTCCGAAAACAAAAATAACAATTGCTAAAAATGAAAGCGACGAACGATTTCGTTTTTCATGGACTTGTTTGCAAATAAGACCATTCCGATTAATGTAAGTAGTGCATAAAGGCCGGTCATCGCACTTGGCCACAGTACGTATGACAATGAACTAACAAACAGTAGTACAGGTAAGAATCCTAAAACGACCATCGTTAACATATAGCCAAGGTATTCGCGCCACTTCATCGGCTTTCTTAATACGACGAGTGTAACGAGTAGTGTCGATAACGTAACGAGAAAGGGAATAACGTAATGTATTGACCAACGGGTATTGCCTGATGCAGCGTCTAAGACGACGAGCATGGCAGATAAAGCGATCACTTGAAAGATTAATTTGGAACCAACGTGTGCCCTAGAAAGAATCGTATGATTGATCAGTAGAACAACGTAGACGACAGGTCCAATGATGTAAAACACCCAAAGTTCATCAGGTGTGGTTAACAAGTTGATTAGAATGCACGTACTAATTATAAAAATTGCGATAAAGAGTACAATTCGTTGTGCGAAACTACGCCGTGCTAGATTCGATACGTAAACGGGATAGTTTGGGGTTGCTTCATGCTCTGATGAAAGTTGTCGTTTGCAAAGCGGACAACTTTGTTGCTTTGTATAAATGTTGCAATTGGAGCAATGATGTTCCATCGAATCACCTGCCATCGTTGGAATACACGTGAACGTTTAAGTTGTGCGTTTGTGATAATTCTTGAAAAAAAGCGCGAATAAGATCGGCTTCTTTAATGGTGCGTGCAAATGAAATGACGAGCTCATCGTTGATGGCAACCATTCCTCCGTTTATCGGACTTTTTCTCGTTGGATACATAACCATTTCCATATGTTCTACGTATTTTTGCATACTTTTAGGAAGCTCGATTCTTCCAATGTTCGTTAATGTCATGGATTTCGTTTGTTCTCCATAACTTTTATAACCATAACGAATGGCATGATATTTCAAGAAGATCGGAATAAAGCGTGCAGCTAACATCGTTTGCCATTGAACGTGATGGTTTAAACTTTGTTGTAGCGATTCTTTACGTGCTTTGTTTTGTAATTGTGAAGTGATGCCCTCGATGATTTCTTCAATCGTCATTTTATCGTGTACGCGCATTCCGACATTGACGACTGCAAAGAAGTTACGCAACGTTTTCGAAGGGAAAAAGCTCCGTAAATTGACCGGAATGGCAATTTTAATCTCTTCTTTACGAAATCGATAATTCAATTTTTCTTTATAGATGGCATGAATCATGACGGCAGTAAGGAAGGCCGTAACGGTAGTACCGTAGGATTTGGCGAGCTGATGAACATCACTCGCACATAGCTTTCCGTGAACGACAATGGTCTCTTCGATGTGCTCGCCGCGGATTTGATAAGCATGAGTTTCCTTTGGTTTTTTGCCTTTTTGTTTCGTGACGTAATTTTGATAACTATCATCAATTTCATAATGACTCGGTTCATCTTCAATATCGAGAAGGGTTCCATCATGTTCTACCGTTTCTCCTGAATGAATCAAGTAATAGTAGACGAGCGCTTTGATAAATTCTAAAGCTCCAGTTCCGTCCGTCATGGAATGGAAGAACTCGACGGCAAGTCGTTTATTGTAATAAACAACTCGAAGTAAGTACCCATTCGTTTCAATCGGATCAATCGGCGCACATGGATATTTCTTTTCCCGTTGAACGAGTAATTTCTGATCGTTCTCAACGAGGAAATCCCAGAACAACCCTTTGCCTAACTTGACAGCAAACATGGGCAGGCGTTTCATGACGTCATCAAGTGCACGTTGCAAATGTGTGGCATTGACGTCACTTGTCATAATCATAGAAATCCGGAAGACCGAAGAGTTGGCTTGCTCGGATACAGCATGAAACATCTTGCCAGCGTTATCGATTTTGTACCATTGATTCATAGAAGAAGCCCCTCTACACAACCTTTATTGCTATCATAGCATTACCATATGGGTCGTTTCATTTGCATTTTTATTAAAAAACTCTGGAAATCGATTACTTGCGTGCATCTATACTACCAGAAAAAGAGGAGAGATGGGATTGTTAACGATCGGTAATCTGTCAAAGAAAACGGGTGTGACCGTGCGTACACTCGGCTATTACGACCAAATTGGGTTACTTGCACCTGCTTCTAGAACCGAAGGGGGACATCGGCTTTATGATGCGGCTCAAATTATAAGGCTTGAACAAATTGTCTCGTTAAAATATCTTGGTTTCTCATTAGATGAGATCAAGCTCATGATCGAAGATGGGACAGAATCGATTTACAATTCATTAGAAAAGCAGCTTCAGCTCGTGCGTGAACAAAAGGCAGAATTGCAACGTGTTGAACAGGCGCTAGAGAGTATGCATCATTCCATTCGTACAGACGAAGAAATGAATTGGACATTGCTGTTCCAAGTTATGAGGTTATTTCAACAAGATCAACGAGAATTGAAACAACGATTAGATCGCTATCTGAATGAAGAACAAACACAACATATGTTAACGGCGAACTTGGATCATGAGCGTCGAGCGGAGTGGTTGAAGCTCATAGCAGATGTGAAAAAACACGTAAATGAGCCACCTCACTCTGTAATGGCACAACAACTTGCAACACGTTGGGTGGAGCAAGTGCATCGCATGTTCGGGAGTGATGAAGCGTTTTTGGAGAATGCATGGGAAGCTGTTCGTGAAGAGGCAGACGGGGTGATGTTTTATCCGATGACAAAGGAAGTCGCAACGTTTATTCAAAAAGCCATCGAGTATAAGGAGAATCACCAACTGCTTGAGTAAAGGATTCGTGGTTCTTGATCGAATGAGAAAGCGGTAAGAATCACATGCAATAATTCTTTTGTTCGTAGGATTTCGAGAAAGTAAAGGTCATCATAGTCAATTGAACCGAAAAATGGCCCATAAAGGGTAGGAAGGTAGCGTTCGGGTTGATCGTAATGAAGGAGCGTTTGTTCACATTGATTCATTAACGCCCGCAGTTGCGTTTGATTAACAGGGTATACTTTGCAATCATCGCAATGAGATTGCACGTGCTCGATAAACCAACGATGAATGTGGTTCGCTTTCCGCCAGTATATCAATTCTTCATGAACACGTTGATTGTTTTTTTGTCGTTCAACGACTAGGTACATATCAAGTCCGATACGGATCACCTCAATGTGTTTGATTAATTGGATAAGGAATGAGAGAAGCGTGGTTGTGTAGAGGGGTGATATGAGTATAACACGAAAATGGCTGAATTTTCTCTCTAGTAATTGTGGGAGGCCCTTTCGCAACGAACAAAAGGACCTCGTAGTTTTATCGGTAAATCAGCTCACGTAAATAACCATTCAAAAACATTTGATCTGGATCAAATTGCTCTCTAAGATGAAGGAAGTCTTGAAAGCGTGGATACAGAGCGCTTAATTGCTCCGTTGATTTTGTGTGTAACTTTCCCCAATGGGGGCGCCCTTCAAACGTATCCATAATTGCTTCCATCGCCTTAAAGTAAGGGCGGTATTGCGTTCCAGAATACATATGAAAAGCAATATAAGCAGAAGGACGTTCATAGGACGGACTGAGCCATAATTGGTCGGCCTTTACCGTACGAACTTCAATTGGAAAGTGAACATGATAGTTCGACGTGTGTAGCGCTGTACGAATGTGAGCAAGGATTTGTGGTAATTTCTCGAGCGGCACCGCATACTCCATCTCAACGAATCGAACGTTTCTCGGTGTAGAGAATAACTCATCGCTTGGTGCGTGTAGTGAGGTTTCTGAAACAGCAATAGATGAGAGACGGCTAAAAAACTTACTACTCTTTGGGAATGTTTTGCAGACGCTAGACACGCATTGCAACAAATAGTTTTCAACAACGAGGCTTGTCGTTTTGTGTTTCGTAATGTCCTCGGGTCCGTGATCTGAAGGGTCCATCGTTTTGACGTGAACCGTATCTGAATGGGGAAAGAGGAAGAACTCAAAATGTTGGTGTTCTTCAACCCATTGGAACAACTCTCGTTGCAAGTCTGCAAATTGTACTTTGGTACTTTCATAATGATAGATCGGGCGTTTTACGACCCGAAGCGTAACCGATACGATTATGCCTAGCATTCCGAGTGACACAACCGCACCATAGAATGCATCCTCGTTTGTGCGTCGATGTAACGTGCTTAACGAACCATCAGCTTTGACGATCGTGAGCGATTCCACTTGTGTACTGATTGAACCAAACGTGATTCCTGTTCCATGAGTTCCTGTTGCAATCGCACCAGCGACGCTTTGTACATTAATGTCTCCTAAGTTTTCTAACGAGAACCCGTGAACGGCTAACCGTTCAGAAAGGTCAAAGAGTTTCGTACCGGCTAGAACGGTCACGGTTTCGTTTTTGTCATCAAGAGAGACAATCCCTGTTAAGCGATCAAGGGATACGAGGCAATCGGACGTAGCAACGAGCGGTGTGAATGAATGACCAGCTCCTACGACACGGATTGTTCGATTTTGGGTGCGAGATTGAGTAACAATCCTTTGCACATCAGCAACGGATTCTGGGTAATACCAATCAGCTGGTACACTATGAAATGTGTGAGCCCAGTTATAGAACGTGTTTGTTTTTGTGCGTACTAACGATGTCATAGAAAACAAATCCCCTCTCCGCGATACGTTGGAACGTGACTGACAATCTGATTGTTTTGGATGAGTGTAATCGACGTGAAACGTTCACAAATCTCACCGGCTTTAGCTGGTCGGAAAATGACTGGGTCTCCAATTGCAAGCGTTGTTGATGCACAGTGTATCGGTGTTTGGACTTCTCCTGCCCCTTCTAATGCAAGCAGTTGTGCATCTTCTGGATATACAGGGGATGGCAAGCGATCTTTCCCTGGTGCACCAGAGGCAACATAACCACCACCTAGACATGTATAAATATGACTTGTAGGTTTTCGTACGACCGGTAGTGCAAAGTAAAGTGCGGGGTCGTATTGAAAGGATGAATAATGATCAAATAGCGTTGGCTGATAAAGACCAGATCCGACCGTCAATTCAGTTACAGAATCATCTTGTGCAGTTGTCATTAAGCTACCCGTGCCGCCTCCATTGATGAAAGAAAGCTCAATGCCATCTTTACGTAGAGCTTTTGCGACTTGTTGTCGCTTCGTATGAACATGTTTTACACTTGCTTTTTTTAATCGTTTAATGGCAAAATCTTTGATAAGATGGTCGGAGTAATCGGTCACACCTGCAAGTTGCGCTTCATAACCCATGATACCGACGAGCTCTAAATTAGGATAATTCTGAATTCCTTTCGCGAACTGTACGACTTTTTCTGTATTGCGTAGCGGCGAACGCCTTACACCGAAATGGAATCCATTTAAATTCGTACTCATGTCAACATCAATGCAAATACGGAAGTGACTTTGTTCACCATGAGCAATTGCTTGCAGAAAAGAAAGATGTTCGTCATCATCGACCATGACAGTAATGTTCGCTCCGATTTTCATGTGACGCGTGAGCTTGTGTAGTTCATGACGATCTGTAGAAGGGTAAGCGACGAGAATATCATCAATGCCTTCAGCGTATAACCAATTCGCTTCTTCAACAGAATAAGACATTACACCTTGATAGATTTGAGAAGATTTCATTATATATTTAAGCAGAGGCAATGATCGAATTGATTTTGTGGCAAGACGAATCGTCTTCCCTTGACTTCGTTTTGCGATCGCAGTGAGGTTTCGGTTTAGCGCATCAACATCGAGAAAAAGTGCAGGTAATGTTTGTGATTTGATTAAATCAATCGGTAGATTCATACACGTTTGTCTCCCCTCATCGTTATCATAATTATTCGTGAACGTTTGAAACGATGCAACTAGAATTAGACTGCCATGTGAAGACGGAGGTTCTTAGATGATTGAATACAAAGATGCAACGAACAATGATTTTGAACGGTTAGTCGCCCTTCGAACGACAGCGATGATTCATGATTTTAAACGACATGATCTTGACCTTACTCGTACAAAGGAATTCTTTCGTAAAAGCTTTAAAGCGGTCTATACGAAAATGCTATACATGAACGATGAATGGATTGGATGCGTTGCCCTTCATCCTGATGATGAGTACGATACAGAACTTAAGCACTTTTATATTCACGCAGCTTATCGAGGGCAAGGGATCGGGAAGTACGTATTGCAATCGATTATTGAGCGTCAGCGATTAGACAATAAGAACCTTTGTCTCTATGTATTTAAAGAAAGTGCTGCGATACCGATTTATGAAAAGCATGGCTTTGTTGAAGTAGAGGTAGGGGATTTTACCCATCGACTAGCTTTATGGCAAAAGCCACCGCTATAGACGGTGGCTTAACTACGCTCTTGAATTCGTTTAAGCAGTGACATTAGGTCTTCAGGTTTGTAGAATTCAATGGGCGTTGCCCCTTTTTGAAACGATAAATGGTCGGCTTCTACGACGAGCATATAGCGATCATTCACTTTCGCTATATGAATCGATTCCCCAAACTCCGCTAACGGTCCTTTAATTTCAGTCTCTCCGATTTTCATGCGTATTTCTGCATCAGGGTTTTGTTCCACGATTTGTGCAGAAGCTTCAATGACTTGATGTGTTGAGAGTTGCTCGGTAATTTCTCGCTGATCACTCGTTTGCCACTCATCAAGAGAACGTTCCCACTGTTCTTTTTCCTCACTACCTTCATCAAATGATTCAGAGATATGTTCAGTCATCATTTCTTTTACAGTTGATTTAAGAAGAGTTGGGACGCTATCACCATATTGCACGAAAGCGAGAAAATCCTGAAAGTAGCGCGCGTGTGACGATTGGTGAATTTTTAGTTCAGCCGCCTGTACCATTCCTTCTTCGATCATAAATGGGTATTGAATCGACTTCATGTTCTTCGTTGTAATCGCGTACTCAATTTTTTTCAAAAGCGAGGAAGAGTCGGTGACACTGGCTACTTTCTGTTCGAAGTCGCATTTTAAGATGAACACAAACTCATCAGAGTAATATTTCTTTGGGACGGCAGACATGACGAGAAAGACCCCGCCGCGAACAGCCGATGCTTCCGTATAAAGCTTTGCAAATTCTTCACTATGTTGCCTGAATACATCAGACGTTTCTGCTCGCAATGTTTTTTGAAAGAGTGCATAGTTCGGGTTCGAATCGAGCGGATAGTCTGCTTCTGTAATAAAGCGACCGATTTTCGTTGGGGTTTGCTCGGACTTCGGATGGTGTTCAGCTTTTCGATTAACAATTCTTTTTAATTCACCATCGAGAAAATCTTTTAGTTCACTTTCTTCAAAAGCATCGGTATCAAACGTTTGAAAATGCTCAAAACGCTTTATCGCGTCATCACCACTACCTTCGACCGTAATGACATAAAAAGATAGAAACTTTATTGTAAATTCCACTTTCATCACCTCTAGTTGCTGAACCTAGTATACTGACAGCGTCACTAAGATTCAATGGATGAAGAGTGGAAGATACATAAAGATTGCGAGAACACCGATGACAGTTAAGAGCAAGATTCCCTTCCATCGCTTGCGTTTCATAAAGAGTACACTAACGATGATTCCTTGCAACACAATGAATGTGGCGCCAGTGATAATTAGTGGCGGAAACAAAAGCCATGTACCGATCACGTTGAGGATAATCCCAACGGGCATAAGGGCAATTAGAAGAACAAGCCAAGCATTTGATTTTATTTTTTGAAGCAGTTGTTTTCGCTCGTCTTCAGACAGATGATCAAACTCTACAAGTGTAAACCAGCCAGTAATAATAAGGATGGTACCGGTAATTGTAATCGAACGCATTCATCTACCCCTTTTTGTCCTACTGTTTCCGAAATTGTTTCTTTTAAAACAAAAGGGGTAGTGTCCATTACTCACCGTAAGCGGTTTGGTCTGAACGAATAACATTGAGTTCGGTTATTCCTGCGGGTTCACGCATACCACGAATCCACGTTTCCAAGTCATAATTACCACGATCAATAATTTCGGACAGCATTTCGAGCGAAGAAGTCAATTCTGAAAGGCAATCTAGTCCATGGTTTAGTATGATGCCTTTTCGTTTCGCTTTTTGGACAGAGTGTTCCATTTTGTAGTCATACTCTCCATATGTAAAAACGATCGTACAGCCAGCGCGGTCCCAATTAAAATCAAATTCTTTGATCTTAAGTCGCTTCATAATTTTAAGTAATTTCTTTTCAATATGCTTTTGCTCTTTAAAAGGTACCCATTTAAACATAAAGCACACCTTCCTTACTCGAGTTAGCGGTCTTACTAAACAAGTTTCAACAAATCTCTCGTATTTCCTTGATCTAATCGACTGACAGATTGCGACAATTTATGACAAATTTGAAAAAGGTATACAGTTAGTCGCGTCATGTCGGGCGTTGAACATAATGATTATTCGACAAAAAGAAAACCTTTGGCTGTAAAAACAGTCCAAAGGTTGGATACTATTCGTCATCAAATGAATAGACATGAAAGCGTTCATTCTCGAGTCGTTCAGATACTTCTTGTTCTCCAGCAAGGTAACGTTTTTCGTATTCACGAAACATTGTACCGAACTGTGAATCGTGCGCTTTAATTGTACTGATTTTTTGATTGATGAATGGTTTCACAGAATACTCAATTTCTGGGTCGTCTTTTGTAATGGCGATTCCCCAAAAACGAGGACGTTTAGTGCTATCGATCTCTGCAAGGGCATCGCGAACGGCTGCTGATGTCGCGTCGTGATCTGGATGTACGCCATGTTCTGGGTAAAATGAAATCACAACACTCGGATTAAGTTCATCGATCAGGTTTAAGACGAGTTGCTTTAATACACCATCATCGAGGAATTCTAACGTTTTATCACGATAGCCAAGCATTCTAAGGTCTTCAAGTCCCATCGATTCTGCTGCTTCAAAGAGCTCTCGTTTACGAATTTCGCGAAGTGATTCTCGCGTTGCGATGGGTGGATTACCGACATTCCGCCCCATTTCACCAAGCGTTAAGCAAGCGTACGTAACAGGTGTACCTTTTGCAATTTGGCCAGCGATGGTCCCGCTTACTCCGTACGCTTCATCATCTGGATGGGGGAAGATGACTAGAACGTGTCGTTCATCATACATAGGTTTAAGCTCCTTTTAATTATGCTGAAATGGTTGTTCTGATAGTTGTAGGGTTACGGCAATCTTGCCTTCGTAATTAAGTCCCATCAAAATGAATTCGTCATTTTCATTAATGACATAATGCGTCAAGCCTTCAGCGTAAATCCAACCAATCTCAAGTTCTAGACCAACGCGGTACGGTCCTTGTCCTTGAATTTTGCCTTGCTTGTACGTAACCGAAGCATTTCGTATATAGGCACTGGCTGAAAAAAATGATTGGTCAAAATGAGAAGCGTAGGCACCATTTGTTGTTTCTAAGTGTAAATAAACGTTCTTCGTTGCATAACGATCGATGATCGTTTGAACGTCTTGTTTGACGATTTCTTTCAAAGCAATTGCCTCCAATCCACATCTTTCACTACATTATAAACAAAGTTGCTTACGGAATCCAAAAGGTTGAGCTTAACCACCTGTGCAATCGGGAAAAGGATGGACGAGGTGGTTCCTATGAAGATACTCTCCTACGGCTATTGGCGAAAAGGGCAAATTCGTGCAACGTTTGATTTGTTTCCAGACTCAATGGTTACGTTTCGCCGAATTGGTTCTTTTTATTTTGTGTATATGATTTCTTGGTCCGAACTTGATCTTGTCGTTACTCGTGAACATTTGAAGATAATGGAAATTCTAATGAATAAAGAACTTGGCACGATTGATGCGTATAACAGCAGAAGGCGCTCTTAGTCAGCTGTACGTGTATGGTATAGTGATGATACAGCTAGAGTGTGATGAGGGATGCATGTGGAATTAGAGTTGTGGGCGTATATTGTTATTTTTGTTGTCGGTTTTTTTGCAGGGGTTATTAATACGGTTTCAGCAGGTGGCTCATTGTTAACGTTACCGATGTTAATTTTTCTAGGCTTACCGTCTGCAGAAGCGAACGGAACGAATCGTGTCGCAATTGTTGTGCAAAGTCTGAGTGCAGTACTTGCGTTTAAACGAAAAGGAAAGTTGGAGACGAAGGTTAGCTCAATTGTCGCATTGCCAGCAATTATCGGTTCAATCTTTGGAGCGATGGCAGCTGTTTCAATCAGCGATGCATTGTTCCAGCTCATCCTTGCGATCACGATGATCGTCACCATTGTGTTTATCGTCTGGGATCCGTCGAAGCGAGAAGCACCTGGAGTCATGCTTTCGAGTAACCGCAAAGTGTTAGGTATGATTGCTTTCTTTGCAATTGGATTTTATGGCGGGTTTATTCAAGTTGGTGCAGGTTTTTATATCGTTTTAACGGCGATGCTCATTATGCAGTTATCGTTTATTCATGCCAACAGTGTGAAAGTGATGATTACCGGGCTGTACATATTTGTTTCCTTACTCGTATTTGGTATAAACGGAGAAGTGAACTGGTGGTTAGGTCTCGTCCTCGCATTGGGGAATGCGTCAGGGGCGTGGCTGGGAAGCAATATTATTATGTCGAGTCAGTCTAAATGGATTAAATGGATATTGTTCGTGACAGTAATTGTCATGTCAATCCGTCTTATATATGAAGCGTTTGTGTAATGAGAAACAGCGGTGAACCGAGAGGTTATCGCTGTTTTTATGTTTTTAAAGGTTGATTGCGTCTTATGAATAAAAATCAAAGTTTACCTCAAACTAAATGTAGTCTGTATGCATATAGATAGTGTTTAGAGAGGAGGGCGCGGATGGGCCGTTATGAACGTTTGCGTGAAGGCGAGCGTGGCGCTTGGGTAAGTATTGCGGCGTATTTAAGTTTAGCCTCTGTAAAGCTGGTAATCGGCTACCTTTTTTTGTCGCAAGCTTTAATTGCTGATGGATTTAATAACGCAGCAGACATTGTCGTCTCTGTTGCTGTGCTCGTTGGACTGCGTATTTCTCAAAAGCCACCCGACCACGATCATCCTTATGGTCACTTTCGTGCTGAAAACATTGCAAGCTTACTTGCGGCCTTTATTATTATGCTCGTTGGCTTTCAAGTGTTGTGGGGAGCAGGGACGTCATTGTTTGGTGAAACGAGGACTGAGTCACCGAGCTTAATTGCTGCTTGGGTGGCCATTGGCGCTGCATTCATTATGTTTTTCGTCTCAATGTATAACACGAAGCTCGCTAATCGTGTCGATAGTCAGGCATTACGGGCAGTTGCGAAAGACAATCGTGTCGATGCTTATGTGAGTGTGGGTGCGTTTGTCGGGATTATTGGGGCTTACTTTCATTTAGGGTGGGTCGATTCGTTAGCGGCGTTGCTCATCGGTCTTGTGATTTGTCGCACGGCCTGGCACATTTTTAAGGATGCTGCCCATTCATTGTCGGATGGATTTGACGAAGAACATTTATCAAATTATCGTGACACTATTGAAGAATTAGACCATGTACAAGGGTTACGGATGCTTCGGGCGAGAAAGCTTGGAAGTGCGGTTCATGCAGAAGTCATCATTGAAGTTGACCCGGATCTGTCTGTAGAAGATAGTCATGAAATTGCTGAACGGGTCGAAACGAATTTAAAAACTGAACATGAGATTGAGCATGCCCACGTGCACATTGAGCCAAAAAAAGAAAAGTAGGGGGTCACAACGTGGATCAGCGCCTTGACGTCGTCGATCAACTTCGCGGGTTTGCACTTTGTGGCTTACCTTTTGTGAATATGATGAGTTTCTTTCAGGGGAAATTTGTGTACACAGATGAACCATTGCATGCTTGGTTGGAACGTTCAGTTATTATTCTAATGGAAGGGCGTTTCATTTCAATCTTTTCATTTTTGTTTGGGTTAAGTGTTTTCCTGTTTTTTGATCGAAAGAAAGCGCTTGGCGATGCGATGTATATAAGGTATGGCAAGCGCTTAAGTATTCTCATATTACTCGGGATGATGCACATGATGATTTATCCAGGGGATGTTTTATTGCTGTATGGCGTATACGGAATCGTTTTACTACCTTGTATGAAGCTACCAAAGCCATTGCTTCTAACCGTAGGAATTCTCGGGAGCGTTTTGGCAACAGTGACAACAGTAAAGTTCCTTTTGCCACTGCCACTCATGATTTTAGGACTGGCAGTTGGAAAGTATCGGGTTTTTGAACGGATTACACAAACGATTCTCTCCCGATTAGTCATTTTTACAGGGGGATTCTCGATTGTTGCTTTCATCTACTTAGAATCCACCGCACCGAGTTTCCCGATTCAGCTTTATGAGCCGTTAGCACATGCTTCATTTGTGGAACGTTCATTTCTCCTTTGGCCAATATTTACGTGCTTGTATGTCGCTCTAATTGTCCGTTTCTCGAGTCATTTACATGTTTTCATTCCACTTGGTAAGATGCCAATTACAAATTATATTGGTCAATCGATCCTTTTATTGTTATGGGTTCCAAATGATTTAATGACGTTTGGGCAAGCTTTTTTAGTAAGTGCGTTGATTGTAGTCATTCAACTCGTAGGTTCTCATACATGGTTACGCTATTTTTCAGTCGGACCTATAGAATGGCTAGTTCGGATCGGAACGAATACAGGGGTGCCAAGAGCATTTTCCTAAAGATGATTCCTCGGAATGGCAAAAAACAAGTTTAAGAATGATCGTAGTATGGGAAGTGTTATTTAAGTACTACATATTTCATTCGTGTACAAATCAACGTAACAAGAAAGGTGGAAAGCTCATCGTTATTTTTCAGAGATGACTTTGAGCAACTTTATGAAAAACAGTAAGTTATCCATAGTCTTTTGGGTATCGCTCGCCATTGCCGGTGTATTCATCCTTTGGGGTGTATTCTTACCAGACAATGTTGAAACGGTACTCGGGTTTATTGATGGATTAATTGCGAACAATTTTGGTTGGGTGTATATTATCGCAACAACGTTGTTTGTGTTACTCGCATTGTTTCTCGTTTTTGGACCTTATGGACGCATTCGCTTAGGAAGGCCTGACGAAAGGCCGGAATACAGTTACTTTACATGGTTTGCTTTTTTATTTACTGCAGGGATGGGTGTAGGACTTGTTTTCTTCGGTATTTCCGAGCCTTTAACACATTTCCACAACCCGCCATCTGTTGATCCAGGCACAATAGCAGCTGCTGAAGAGTCAACAAGATATACACTCTTTCATTGGGGATTTCATCCTTGGGCTACATATGCAATCGTTGCCCTAACTCTTGCTTACTTTAAGTTTCGTCACCAGGCGCCAGCACTTATTAGTTCGGCATTTACACCGTTAATTGGTCACCGTGCACAAGGTGGACTTGGTCACAGCATTGATGTGTTAGCGGTGTTTGCAACGATTTTTGGTATTGCCACATCACTTGGACTCGGTGCAACGCAAATTACAGCGGGGTTAAGTTATACATTTGATGGAATTACAAATAGTACAATGACGACGATGATTGTTATCGCAGTCGTTACGGTTATCTTCATTCTTTCAGCCTCAACAGGGGTTGATAAAGGTATCCGTTACTTGAGTTGGATGAACATCGTTGTTGCAATCGCATTGATGATCTTAGTTTTCATCTTAGGATCATCGATACAAATGATCGAATCATTTACAACTACGCTTGGTAGCTATATCCAGAGCATCCCAAGTATGACGCTTGGAATGAACGCTTTCGAAGGTGAGCGTGAGTTCTTAAATGACTGGACATTGTTCTACTGGGCTTGGTGGATCGGCTGGTCTCCTTTTGTAGGTACGTTTATTGCACGAGTTTCAAGAGGGCGTACCATTCGAGAATTTGTCATTGGTGTAACAGCAGTTCCAGTATTGTTTAGTGCTGTATGGTTCTCGATCTTTGGTATCGCAGGTATTGAGATGGACAATGCATTAAATGGTGGACTATATGAAATTGTGAGCGAACAAGGAAACGAAGTAGCACTGTTTGCATTCTTAGAACAATATCCTTGGAGTCCAGTTATTATGGGTATTGCTATCTTATTGATTTCTTCATTCTTTATCACGTCAGCGGATGCCGCGACATTTGTTTTAGGGATGTTAACGACAGGTGGTCGTTTGAACCCTCAAGTGAAGATCAAAGTTATCTGGGGTGTTATTCTTTCTGCAACAGCAGCGGCACTATTGTTATCAGGCGGACTTCAAGCGTTAGAAATGGCCATGTTGATCGCCGCATTCCCGTTCACCTTTGTCGTATTGCTGATGGCAATTTCTTTACTCAAAGCGTTAAGTGGTGAGTACGATATTCTCAGGCTAGAAAGCAAGCATAAAGAATACGAACCAACCTTCTTAGAAGAATCTAAAGAAGAACTTAAAGAGAAACGTGAAGAATTTGAACAGACAATGCCAGAAGAATTAATTGACGAGAGTGATGAAGAAACCAATAATAATCAAGATGATACGAAATAAACAAATCCGCTGAGATTTTTCTCAGCGGATTTTTTGTAACATTTTATGGAAAGTGGCGACTATAGGTAGTGAGAGCGAAATGAAGGAGAAAGACATGAACAAGAAATTAGCCATTATTTCATTGATTGTTGCTCTAGTCATTAGTTTAAGTATTGAAAGTAACAATACGAGCATGCAATTCCATGAACCACAAGAAAAAATTGAATTGCAAAAGTCACTTGAGTCGTAAAGATTTCTGAAAATATCCATTGCTTTCTATATTATCCTTCACTATGCTAGAGTAAAGGATAAACAAAGGTGGAGCGGATCATCATGAAATTACAATGTGTGGATTGTCACAAAGAGTACGCAATGGAACAGTTCCAATACCAATGTGAATGTGGTGGATTGTTTGACATTGTGCACAATTTTAAACAAGTCGATACGGAGCAGTTAAAGCAAACGTTCAATGAACGGTTATCAGAGCGAATGACACCTTATGCTAGTGGTGTTTGGCGATATAAAGAGCTGATTTTCCCTGAGTTAGCCGAAGAACATATGGTCACGAAGTATGAGGGCAATACAGGTCTCTATAACGTTCAATCGGTTAAAGATTATGTCGGTTTGAACCAGCCTGTTTACTTAAAAGCTCAAAGTGAGAACCCAAGTGGCTCGTTTAAAGATAATGGGATGGCTGTTGCGGTTTCCCACGGGAAGTCACTTGGCTATGACAAATTTACGTGTACATCTACTGGGAATACGTCATCGTCACTCGCAATGTATAGTTCAATGGCCGGTTCCAAATCATTCGTGTTTGTTCCTAACAAGAACATTTCAATGAATAAAGTGATGCAGACGCTAGCATACGGCGCGAAAGTGTTTAGTACAGAAGGAAAGTATGATGAGGGCATCAACTTCTTACAAGCGCATAGTGAGGAGTTAGGGTTGTATGTATGTAACTCGATTAACCCTTTCCGAATTGAAGGCCAGAAGAGTATTATTTTTGAAATCGCACAGTATTTAAATTGGCAGTTGCCAGACTGGATTGTCGTTCCTGGTGGGGCGCTTTCTAACAGTACTGCACTCGGAAAAGGATTAAAAGATCTCTATGACCTCGGGTTTATTGACAGGTTGCCGCGTGTTGCGATTGTACAAGCAGAAGGAGCAAGTCCGTTTCATAAGATGATGGACCAAAAAGCGGAGCAGTTTGTTCCAGAGATCGATCCGAACACGGTTGCAAGTGCGTTAAATATCGGAAACCCACCGAGCTGGAAGAAAGCGAAGAACGTCTTACATGCAACAGACGGAGTTACCGTTGCAGTTACGGATGAAGAGATTCTTGATGCAAAAGCGGTGATTGATCAAAGTGGGGTTGGATGTGAACCTGCATCTGCGGCTACAGTTGCAGGGTTAAAGCAACTCGTAGACCGACAAATCGTTGACCGTGATGAAACGGCACTTTGTGTGTTAACGGGTAATATCTTAAAGGACACGTCAGCGTTGCAACAGTATCACACAGGGGATTATCAATTTAGTAATCAGATCATCAATACAGAATTAACCTATAAGAATATCCAGAAACAATTGTAATTAAACAGCCGGTTTTGCCTTATGCAAAACCGGCTGTTCTTATAGTAGTGGAGAGATTAATCGTGCGATGTTTTCTTTAACTCGAATCCATTTGGATCGTTGTTCATACTCTTCAAGCGTTAATTCATGACAATCGACGAGGTCATTTTGAAACGTTTCTCGCATTTTCTCTGCCATCTCCTCGTCATACATGAACGTATTCACTTCAAAGTTCAGGCTAACACTTCGAACGTCCATGTTCGTTGTGCCGAGTGTGCTAATCCGGTCATCAACGACCATCGTTTTTGCGTGAAGAAACCCTTTATCGTAAATATAAATCGTTGCACCAAGGCGGAGAAGCTCACCGATATAAAAGTACGTTGCCCAGTAGATAAACGGATGGTCAGGCTTGTTTGGAATCATGATTCGAACGTCGATGCCACTCATAATCGCAACTCGTAGGTTATCCAATAATCCAAAGTCAGGAATAAAGTATGGAGTCTGAATGTAAATGTAACGTTTCGCCTGTTGGATCATTTGAATAAAGCCGTTTTTCACTTGGTCCGTCTCAAAGCCCGGCCCGCTTGCGACGATTTGCATTGGCACGCCGCCTTTTAAGGATGAAGAGACTGGAACTTCATAATTCGCAAATTCAGGGGCAGGTTCTTTTTGACCTTTATTCCAGTCAGAAATAAATTGGTCGTGCAAATGATGAACAGCACTTCCTGTAAGTCTTAAATGCGAGTCGCGCCAGAAGCCGAGCCCGCGATCGTCAGTGTTATACTTGTCACCAATATTAAATCCTCCGATATAAGCAACAGAGCCATCAATAATTGCAAGCTTCCGGTGATTGCGATGATTTAAGCTGCCGTACGTGAACATTGAACGTGGTGGGAAGAATACGCGAGACTTGCCACCAGCGTTTAAGTAATCTTTCAAGAACCGATTTGACATTTTCCACGAGCCGAGTCCGTCATACAACAACATCACTTGCACGCCTTCTTTTGCTTTTTCGGTGAGCAACTGAACAAAGGCTGATCCAAGTTCATCGGTATTAATGGAGAAGTATTGCACATGAACATAATCGGTTGCTTCGCGAATGTCGTTGAACAGTGATTCGAACTTCTGGTCACCGTCTGTTAACAAGTCTACGGACTGTGCATACGTCAGTGGCGCATGACTGTGGTGAATGTGCATATAAATGAGACTTTCTAATCCATCCATGCTTGGTGAATTCCGGTACAGTGTCTCTTCTTGAATCTCTTCACGTTGATGGAGAAGAAGTGCATTCGTTTTGAAAAGTGAGTCTTCGTTCCATGAGCTGTTCCGAAGTTCACGACCGAAAACAAAATAAATGATTAGCCCGATCACTGGCACGAAAAAAAGGACCATTAACCAGGCCCAAGTTGCTTGTGCACTCTTTTGTTCACGAAATATGATTATGATACCGAAGAAGATGTTTACGATTAAAATCCCCAAAAAAATCGTTGCGGGCCATGACATGTCTACGTCCCCCTAGTGACTAGTAATACTGTCATTCCCTTCATTTGTATGTGTTAACCCTCATTCTAGTTGAAAGGAAGGGGAATAATGGAAAATAAACGTCATTTGCTTTTATTTTTACATGGTGGCGGTACGAGCTCGTGGATGTGGAACGAACAAGTGAAGTTTTTTGAACAAGACTATGCGGTGTGGACACCAGAGCTTCCTGGACACGGGATGAATGAGGAGAAGTATTTTTCGATTGATGAGACTGTCGATCAATTAATAAGGGAGCTAGACACAGTTTCCTTTGAACAGATCAGTGTGATTGGCTTTTCACTCGGGGCACAAGTGGCATTGTCCTTAGTGAGCAGACAACCTGAACGGTTTGAGCGTGTTGTATTAGTCAGTATGTTGGCATCCCCGCTTCCTTTTCCGACGTTCATAGCAAAAACGACTGCCATGATGCATCCACTAAGTAGAAATCGAACCTTTGCAAAAATCCAAGCAAAGCAACTGGAAGTCCCAAGTTCGGATTTTGAGCGTTATTTCAACGATACGCAATCAATCACTAAATCACTACTTGAAAACATCATCTATGAGAATAGTCGATTTAAGCTTCCGGTGAACGTGCACGAACTACCGTTTCCGATCCTCGTGATGGCAGGGGCGAAAGAAAACAGATTGATAAAGAAAACAATGGCGCAGATTTCGAATGAAAATGAGCACGTAAAGACGATGATGATCGATGGGGCAGGACATAGTTTGCCGTATTCGCATGCTTCTTTATTCAATGAAACCGTTCATCGCTTCCTCAGTCAATGAAACGAGTTGGAAACGGACAGAAGGTTCATGAATTGTTCAGATGATCTACAGATGTTCTCCATATTCTTCGTGTACACTATAAGTAATCGCTTTGAAGGAGTGGTTCATGTGAAGATCGTAACTGTTAGCTTTTTAACCTCTTATTTAGCATTGAGTTCGGTAACGCCGAATCAATATGAAGAGGGAACACATACGGCAACAGAATCAAATGCTCCCGAAGGAATTGTTGAAACAATCGATGAGTCAGGTAAGGTAATCGACTCGAAAGAAGTATCCGATACGGTTCAACGTGTTAATTTAGATTCATTGTTATTATGACCGGCATCTGCCGGTCATTTTACGTTGATTAGAGTCGAACTATGGTAGACTAGACTAAAGAAAACATTAAGGTGGTGCAGGCAAGTGACTGTGGATTTTTTTGAAAATATCGATAAAAGAATTGCCGGTACAATTATTGACGAATTAAATATTGAGTTTATTGAGACGGATCCGGATCGACTCGTCTTGAAAATGCCAATTACTCCGAAAACCCATCAACCTGCAGGAATTTTACATGGTGGTGTTTCAGTCGTCCTCGCTGAAACGGCAGCTTCAGTTGGAACTGCGATTAACATCGATTTATCTAAAAAAGTGGCAGTCGGCTTAGAGATTAATGCGAACCACGTTCGAAGCAAGAGAGAGGGTCACGTTTTTGCAGTCGCAGTGCCGGTACATAAAGGAAGAACGACGATGATTTGGGAGATTAAAATCGTTGATGAAGAGGACAAGTTAATCTGTACATCTCGCTGTACGATGGCGATTATTGATCAGAAACAGTAAAGTGGTGTACACTAAAGCAATTGAACAATTTTGAGTGTTCGCTTGTGATAAAAGTCACAACTGGACAACTCTGGAAATGCATCTTGGAGGAACACTATGTGGAAAGAATTTAAAGCATTCATTGCACAAGGAAACGTACTAGATCTCGCAGTTGCAGTCGTCATAGGTGCTGCCTTTCAACAGATTGTCAGTTCGCTTGTTGATCACATTATTATGCCATTCGTCGGTGTGATCCTCGGTGGTGTTGACTTTTCGAGTCTCGTCTTCCAGTTTGGTGATGCCCAAGTAGAATACGGCATGTTTATTCAAGCGATCGTCGACTTTCTAATTATCGCTTTAGCCATATTCATTTTCGTGAAAGTTGCGAACAAGCTCATTAAACGAAGAGCTGAAGCGGAAGAAGCTGAGGAAGAAATGGAAGAAGAGCCACCAGCAAGTGAAGTGTATCTAAAAGAAATTCGCGATCTACTATCGAAGCAACAAGAGTCACAACCAAATGACGATAAAGAATAGTACGGAAAGAAAACAAGCCTTGCTTCATTGAAGCGAGGCTTGTTTTTTTATGTTAATACTATGGAAGTTAATATAACAACAATATAGAAACTATTAAGAATATTATAGTATTGTTAACCGTACTAGATTAACGCTTTGAAGGAGGAAATGATGAAAAAATATAAATGGGGGATCGCCTTATTCTCGTCTGCATTTATCCTAAGTGCATGTGCTGCTGGAGATGAAGCGGCGGATACAGGTTTTGGAGAAGCGAGTGCAGGCGAGGACGAACAGTCCGATTCAGAAGAGAATAGTGAAGAAGTTGTCGTGGATGAGGATTCAATTCCAGTTGGATTGCTTCATTCATTAAGTGGAACGATGGCAATAAGTGAGACATCTGTCAGAGATGCGGTCATGTTAGCGATCGATGAAATTAATGAAGATGGTGGTGTTTTAGGGAAAGAAATTGTTCCAATCGTTGAAGACGGTGCTTCCGATGAGCCGGTCTTTTCTGAGCGAGCGTCTAAACTCTTACAACAAGATGATGTTGCTGCAATCTTCGGTACGTGGACGTCTGCAAGTCGACAAGCCGTATTGCCAGTTGTAGAAGAACATAACGGACTGTTGTTCTACCCTGTGCAATATGAAGGAATGGAGTCTTCACCAAATATATTTTATAACGGTGCCGCACCGAACCAACAAATTGTTCCGGCTGTAGAATGGTTGTTTGATAACGTTGGTGATTCTTTCTTTTTATTAGGTTCTGATTATGTGTTCCCGAGAACTGCAAATCAAATTATCCAAGCACAATTAGATGATCTAGGTGGTGAAGTCGTAAGAGAAGAATACACACCGATGGGTCATACCGATTACAACACGATTATTTCACACATCAGAGACACAGAGCCAGACGTTATCTTTAATACATTAAATGGGGATAGCAACGTAGCATTTTTCAATCAGCTTGCTGATGCAGGGATTACTTCCGATGACGTAACCGTGCTCTCTGTAAGTGTAGCGGAAGAAGAGATTCGAGGAATCGGAGCTGAAGTGTTAGAAGGACATTACGCGAGTTGGAATTATTATCAGACGACCGATACCCCTGAAAACGACACGTTTGTGTCGAACTTCAAAGAAGCTTACGGTGAAGACCGTGTAACGGGCGACCCAATTGAGGCTGCTTATTTTATGGTTTACTTGTGGGCACAAGCAGTTGAAGAAGCTGGCACAACAGAAACAGATGCGGTTAGGGAAGCGGCATCAGGCATAACGTTTGATGCACCAAACGGACCCGTTGAGATTGATGGGGATAACCAGCATGTATACAAAACGGTCCGAATTGGAGAAGTACAAGGCGATGGGCAGTTTGAAGAAGTTTGGAATTCTGGAGAACCGGTCAAACCAGATCCTTATTTAGAGACATACGACTGGGCAGAAGCCATTCAATAAGCGCGAAGGGAGGTAATCCCTTCGTCTCTTTTAATCGACAGAAAGGCGTGCATGTTATGAGTAGCGTTGCAATGCAAATTTTTAATGGAATAAGCCTTGGGTCTGTTCTATTACTCGTTGCTATGGGTCTTGCAATTACGTTTGGTTTAATGCGAGTCATCAACATGGCTCATGGTGATTTGATTATGATTGGAGCTTATGTGACGTATTTGATGCAAGTCATTTTTGTGCAGTACATACCAGAGCAGTTCTTTGATTGGTATTTTATCCTCGCGATCCCAGCTGCATTTATTATCGTTGCTGGAATTGGAATGTTACTTGAATTTACCGTGATTCGACATTTATACGGGAGGCCACTTGATAGTTTATTGGCAACGTTTGGTGCAGGTCTTATCTTGCAGCAATTGATTCGGACGATCTTTGGTGCGCCAAATGTTGGTGTTCAAAGTCCGAGCTTTTTACAAGGCAGCTTAGAGATCTTTGGTTTGTATTTGCCGTTTAGCCGTTTGTTTATGATCGGACTTGTCATCGTCTGCCTTGGTGGTCTATTCATCTACTTGTATCGAACGAGGCAAGGACGTCGTGTGCGTGCAGTCATGCAAAATCGTGAAATGGCAACGTGTGTTGGTATTTCTTCGAGGAAAGTGGATTCATTAACGTTCGCAATGGGAGCGGGGTTTGCTGGAGTGGCTGGTTGCACGTTGACATTAATCGGTCCGATTGGACCGACGATCGGCTTAAATTATATTGTCGATGCGTTTATGGTTGTCGTTGTCGGCGGTGTAGGAGCATTAACGGGTACGGTGATTGGTGCGCTTGGCATCGGTGTTTTTAATACATTTTTTGAATACTGGACAAATGCATCAATGGGGAAAGTGTTGATCTTCGCGCTGATTATTGCATTTTTGCAATGGCGACCATCTGGGCTCTTTTCCATGAAAACAAGATCTTTGGATTAGAGCGGAAAGGAAACTTAAATGTCGTATTTATATTCCAAAAAGACGTTAGTCATTTTAGGATTTGTGATTTTGCTCATCATGCCATTTGTGCTCGCTCCATTTAATTTAAATCTGCTCGGACGCTTTTTGGCTTATGCGATTTTGGCGTTAGGGATTGGCGTTCTTTGGGGCTATGCGGGCATTTTAAGTCTAGGTCACGGTATTTTCTTTGGTTTTGGTGCTTATGCAATGGCGATGTACTTAACCCTTCAAAGTGGTGGGATGCCAGATTTCATGGGATGGAATGGGATCACGGAATTGCCTTGGTTTTGGGCGATCTTTTCAAACCCGATCGTCGCAATCGTTTTAGCTATTGCGGTGCCGATGTTGTTTGCAGGTATTCTCGGTTTTTTCACATTTAGAAATCGAATTACCGGTGTTTACTTTACAATCTTGACGCAAGCACTCGTCATCGTCGTTACAACGCTTATTATTAGCCAACAACAATACACTGGCGGGACGAATGGGATTACCGGGTTTGATACGATTTTCGGGTATTCGTTGAATTCAGTTACGACCCAACAAATGATCTATTGGACGACCGTCATTTTTCTAGGCCTTGTTTTTCTAATCTGCTACAAGCTTGTGAACAGTCGATTCGGGAAAGTATTGATTGCGATCCGAGATGGGGAGAATCGTACCCGCTTTCTTGGGTATAATACGTCCATTTACCAGGTAATTGTGTATAGCTTTTCAGCGGGTGTCGCAGGTCTTGCTGGTATGCTGTTTGTGTTACAAGTAGGAATTATCACGCCGTCGATGATGGGGATTGTCCCGTCGATTGAGATGGTGCTGTGGGTTGCCATTGGAGGACGCGGTACATTAATTGGTCCTGTTATTGGCGCATTGCTTACAAACGGTGCGAGCACTTGGTTCAGTCAAACCTATCCGGACGCTTGGTTGTTTTTTATCGGTCTTGTATTCGTCTTAGTCGTTGTCTTTATGCCAAAAGGGATCATGGGAATTATTTCGACAATCCAAGCACGTAGGAGGGCGAAGAAATATGGAAAAGATCGAAAAGAAGAAGCAAAGCTCTACAACAGTTCTTCAATCTGAGAAGTTAATCGTGCAATTTGGAGGATTAAAAGCCATCAATGAATTCAGCTTTCAATTAAGTGATCGTGAACTACATTTTATTATCGGACCAAATGGGGCAGGGAAAACGACCTTTCTAGATGTGTTGTGCGGAAAAACGAAACCGACGTCTGGCAACGTGTTGTTCAAGGAGTCCATTGAGTTAGGCAAGTTGTATGAATATCAAATTGTTCGAAAAGGGGTCGGGCGGAAGTTCCAGGCCCCATCAATATTTCCATCATTGTCAGTGATGTCCAACTTAGAAATTGCCATGAAGCAGCAAAAAGGGTTTTGGCATATTCTTCGTGCCAAGTTGTCAGAAGGAGACAAAGAGCATATTCACGAAATGTTAACACTCATTGGACTTAAAGAAGAGAGCAACCGCACCGCAGGAACGCTTGCCCACGGTCAAAAGCAATGGCTAGAAATTGCGATGGTCTTAATGCAAGACCCTGAATTAGTTTTATTGGATGAGCCAATTGCAGGGATGACTGAGGAAGAGGAAGAGAAGACAGGAGAACTTTTAAGAACAATTGCAAAAGATCGGGCAGTAATTGTCGTAGAGCATGACATGGACTTTGTAAGAAAGTTTGCAGATAAGGTTACGGTTATGCACGAAGGCACGTGGTTATGCGACGGTTCAATGGAGGAAGTACAGCAGAATGAACGGGTTTTAGAAGTGTACTTAGGTCGGAGGTGAACCTCAATGCTTGAACTGAATCGTATTGAAGCAGGATATGGTGAAAGTGCAGTTCTTAGAGACGTAAGTTTGACGATTCCAAAAGGAAAGCTCGTCTGTTTGCTCGGAAGAAACGGAGTGGGAAAATCAACCTTACTTAAAACATTAATGGGATTGATTAAAGTAAATCATGGTCACATCGATTACCAGAGCCACAACATTAATGATAAATCTCCAACGTGGCGTTCGCGTAAAGGGATTGGCTACATCCCCCAAGGCAGAGAAATCTTTTCGACACTAACGGTCCATGAGAATTTGCAGCTCGGCTTAGAAGCACGGCAAGACCAGAAGAAGAACATTGAACCAGGTCACCAGGTTTATGATTACTTTCCAATACTAAAAGATATGCAAAATCGAAAAGGCGGCGATTTAAGTGGGGGTCAGCAGCAACAATTGGCAATTGCTCGCACGTTAGTTGCAGATCCAGACGTGATCTTACTTGATGAACCGACAGAAGGAATTCAACCGAACATTGTCCAAGATATTCAAGATGTCATTAAAGATTTAAAACAAACCAATGAAAAGACGATGTTGCTCGTCGAACAGAGCTTCGATTTTGCAAGTGAAGTTGCAGATTACTTTTATGTGATGGACCGTGGACGCATCGTATATGAAGGTGAAAGAGAAGAGCTAACAGAAGAGAATATGAGAGGGTATTTGAGTATTTAAGTCCGTGGAAGAAGAGCCGATATTCGTGTCAGCTCTTCTTTTTATCGTTAGTTTGCTGGTGATTTACTTGTTCGTAGTATTCGCTGTAAGAGAAAGATCGGGAGAATGGCGAATATCGCAAAAATCACCCAATAAATAGAGAGCAATTGAAGCGAATGTAACCATTCGTAGAGGCTACCCCCGACAATATTTCCAAGTGCGCCACCAATAGCCATGGCTAAATTCGAAAAACCAATATACAAAGCAAATCGTTCTGCAGGAGCTTGGCTAACGGTATAGGAATAGAATGTTGGTTGAATGAGCATGACACCGAGTGCGATTCCGATTAATGAGGCGATGACGGTAATCACATGTAAATGAAAGAAAAGCGGTATAAAGCCTAATGCCATGGCTAAGTAGCCCCATTGAATAGAACGAACCATGCTTAAGCGCTCAGACAGACGAGTGACCGTCATTTGACAGGCAACGACAAGCAACGTTAGAACGGTAAAGATCCATCCCCCTGAACCGGTTAACGTGAATCCAATCAAAGGGTAGACGAGGAAAAGTTGTTGATAAATAAAGTGAAAAGGGATTAAAGCAACCACAACGAGGAGAAAGGAGCGGTTGTGGATAATTTCAGTTAAACCAAGAATAAGAGAAGGTTTGGTTGTGGATTGAATGGACCGAATCGGGACTAAAAAAATCCAGAAACTCATCAACGCAAACGATAGACCAGTAATTACACTAAGTAGCGGGAATTGAGTGACTGAAAACAAGGTGCCAAACAAAGGACCAATAATCGTTCCAGCATTTGCACTAATGTTGGAATAAGCAAATAAGGTCTTATGTTCAGATTTCGGTTGATTTGAGACGAGCACGGCTTTTAATGAAGGACTAAAGAACGTCCCTCCGATGCCTCCAATGATTGCCATAACAATGAGGGCAATGGGGGTCTCAACAAGACCTAAACCGGCAAAGCCAACACCCCGACATAAAAAGCCAATCATCATCATTTTTTTATGGCCGTACTTATCCCCAAAGTATCCACCAATGAGCATAACTCCTTGTTGACTTACCAATCGAACAGCAAGAATAACACCGGCAAAAAGCAAGGAGTAGCCAAGTTCGCCAGTTAAGTAGAGTGAAATGAACGGAACAAACATAAAAAACGTAAACGTGACAAAAAATTCAATTGCCAAAAGGGCAAAAACAAAAGGTCCGTAGGTTTTCCAAATCGTCCAAGGCATACGATGGTCACTTCTTTCTCGTTCGTTACCTCAATCGTACGACTTGCTTTAGTTATTCACAACATGAATAATTGAATCCATATGATCGATAATTTCAATGAGGTGAAATGGGATGGATTATGATCAGTTAAAAACGTTTCTCGTCGTAACGGAATTGAATAGTTTTACAAAGGCAGCTGCGTTCTTACATATTACGCAATCAACCGTAACCTCTCGGATTGCAAAGTTAGAGGAATTCTATGGTGTCCGTCTATTTGACCGAAACAACCGAGATCTTAGACTTTCAGCGAAAGGATTAGAGTTGTTGCCATTTATGCAACAACAATTAAACCTCTATGAAAAAACGAAACAAATTGCAACGACACACACACATAGCCAAGAACTAAAAATCGCAGTGACGCAATCAACTTGGAATTCATTCCCTGTACGTCGAGTGTTTTCTTTGCATGAAAAGATCCCGAATCTACACGTGCAGATTACGACGGATCATTCACCTGCGATTATTCAACACGTGTTAGATGGGCGCATTGATTATGGTATCGTCTTTAATTTACCAAGAGCGAAAGCCATCCGCGCTTGGCATCTGGGACGGCACCATTATGCGTTATATCGTCATACCGAAGTTGACATAGGTGCAGACTTTGATTTAGCGAGTCTTCAAAATGAACGTTACATTAAAGTGAGTTGGGGCATTCCTTTTCAAAAGTGGCTAGAAAAACACGGCATACAGCACCAGAAGTCACCGGTTGAAGTCTCTCATGGAAATCTAGCAAAGCAAATCATTATTGAGCAAAAAGGGATGGGCTTTCTACCTCAAGAAAGTGTCGTCAATGAACCGAGTTTAGTTGAAGTACCCCTCGGTGTTGAGTGGGCCTATCAAGATTATTATGCGATTTGTTTGAAGAACCATCCAGAGACAACGGTCTATCAAACGATGAATCACTTTCTAAACGAAGGTAAGGTTAGAGGTGAGATTGAGAGTATGAACCACTAAAAAGCCGACCGAGGAAATTTCTCCGGTCGGCTTTTCATTTTGGTTTCTTGCGATGTTGTGTCGCGTGTTCATAACTAAAGGCAAGTTCAATTAATGTTCGTTCTTCGAACATCGGTCCAGTGAATGTTATGCCAAACGGCTGTCCATTCGCTTTATAACCTGCAGGTACTGAGATTGAAGGTAAGCCTGCACGAGCGGCGACGGCAAAGCCAGCAGCACTAGGGAAGACGATCGCATCCAGTGCGTGATTTTTCATCACATTTTCAATCGCGTGTTCGTCGTGCAGTCCTTGGTTTAGCAGTTTTTGCATAATCCATTCGGAGTTTGCTAGTTCTTCTTTACGATCGGTGCCACTAATGAAGCTATCGAAACCGTAAGGTTGTAAACGGGCGTGTTGGAAGTATGTAGTAAGGAACTCATCGAAATTAGCGTAACCTGTCGATGGTTTTGCTCTTTTAAAGAATGTGTTTAGCGAATGCTTAATTTCATAACGTAATAAGCTAGGAATTTCTTTTTCAACGTCTGGAATTGTAATGTCTTCGATGACTTCAACTTCTTGTTTTCTCAACACATCAATGGCAGCTTCAAAGCGATGTTGGTCGACATGTTCGACCTGATCATCTGGTACTTTCCCGCGGTATACACCGATTCGTTTGCGTGCTAGACCGTCAACGTTTAGGTGATCACAATAATTGGACGTGTGACTAGGGATCCCATGTGTCGTATGATCTCGTTCACAGCGACCGGCAATAACATCTAGAAGAATAGCCGCATCTTCAACGGTACGTGCCAACGGACCTGCAACATCTTGTGAATACGATAGCGGAATCACACCTTCACGACTTACGAGCCCGAACGTCGGTTTAATCGTAACGAGTGAATTACGTGTCGCAGGGTTAACGAGCGACCCTGACGTCTCAGTACCGATACTGACAGCAGCGAAATTGCTAGCAATTGCAGCTGCTGAACCAGAGCTACTGCCCCCAACATCAAACTCATGTGGTCCGTACGGGTTCAAGACGAGGCCGCCACGACTGCTAAAACTATTCGGCATTCCTTCGCGCCCAATACGATGAGCAAGTTCTGTCATGTTCGCTTTTCCGAGAATAACAGCTCCCGCTGAACGGAGCTTTTTAACGAGCGCTGCATCTTCATCTGCTTTCCAGTCCTTTAAAGCATAAGCGCCAGCGCTCGTTGAGAGTGCATCGCCGGTTTGAATGTTGTCTTTTAGTAGAACAGGGATGCCGTGTAAAGGTCCAACTAAACCAGACTGAGCGTATTGAACGTCGAGTCCTTTAGCGATTGCGATGGCATCTGGATTGATATCGAGTACGGCGTTAATGCTAGGACCATCTTGGTCATAAAGAGCGATTCGTTCAAGGTAATACATCACAAGCTTTTGTGACGTTAATTGTCCTTGTCGAAAAGCCGTATGGATCTCTTGAATGGTCGTCTCTTCGTGCCAGTACGGCGCAATCATCGGTTCTCACCTTCATACAAGTGGCATGAAACGAAGTGACCAGGTTTCGCTTCTTGCCAAGTCGGCTTTACGGTTGCACAAATGTCCATCGCTTCAGGACAACGAGTTCGAAAGACACAGCCGCTCGGCGGATTGACTGGACTCGGAACTTCACCTTCAACGATGATGCGCTCCCGTTGTTCTTCTACAACCGGATCCGGCACTGGAATCGCTGAAAGAAGTACGTTCGTATAAGGGTGGAGAGGATCTGAATAAAGTTGTTCACTCGTTGTTAATTCAACAATATTACCTAAGTACATCACACCGATGCGGTCGCTAATGTGTTTAACCATTGCAAGGTCATGCGCGATAAACAAATACGTGAGGTTGCGCTCCCGTTGCAAATCTTTCATTAAGTTAACGACTTGCGCTTGAACGGATACATCAAGTGCCGAAATAGGCTCATCAGCAATGATAAATTCTGGATCAAGAGCCAGCGCACGTGCGATCCCAATTCGTTGCCGTTGCCCGCCACTAAATTCATGGGGATACCTGTTAGCGTGTTCTCGTTGAAGACCAACCGTTTCGAGAAGCTCATAAACGCGCTCTAGACGATCTTTTCCTTTATGAATGTTGTGGATATCCATCCCTTCAGCAATGCACATTGCAACATTCATACGAGGGTTTAATGATGCGTATGGATCTTGAAAGATCATTTGTACTCGTCTGTAAAATGAACGGCGGTTTTTCCCACGTAACAATTCAACGTCATTGCCTTTATATCGAATTGTACCGTCACTCGTTTTATAGAGATTAATGATCGTGCGACCTGTAGTGGACTTTCCGCATCCCGATTCACCGACAAGTCCGAGTGTTTCACCTTTATAAATTTCAAAAGACACACCATCAACGGCTTTGACAACTTGGTTTTTATCAAGGGGGAAATGTTTTTTGAGGTTCGTAACTTCAAGTAATTTTTCTTGTGTCAATGCATTCACCTGCCTATGAACGAAGGAAGGTGCCCATTACCTGGGCACCGATTCGCTTTAGTCTAAACTTGCGTATTTAAACTCAACAAAGCCTACAGGATGACGAACAATATTGTTTACTTCTGGTTTATACAGGAATGTATGGTTATAGAAGTAAAGTGGTACAATTGGCGCCTCTTCCATTAACAATGCTTCTGCTTCGAGAAGTAAATCAAAACGTGCATTTGCATCATCTTCTTCATAACTTGAATTAATCAATGCATCGAACTCTTCATTACTGAAATCAGTACGGTTCATTGGGTTGTCTGTAGTAAAGTTTGTTAAGAAGTTGATTGGGTCATTGTAACCACCTAAGAATGAAGAACGAGAGTATTGAAGCTCAAGACCTTGTTGTGCTTCCATGAATACTGCCCATTCACTGTTCTCAAGTTGAATATCAATCCCTAAGTTTTCAAGAATCATTTCTTGAATGGCTTGAGAAACAATGCTGTGTTGATCTGATGTGTTGTATGAGAACGTTACTGTAGGGAGCTCGTCATAGCCTTCTTCTGCCATACCTTCTTCAAGAAGTTGTTGTGCAGTTTCAGGATCATAAGGGTAGTGACTGTCAGCAACATCGCGGAAGTCTTCCCCATCTGGAGTTAGGAAACCATAAGCGACAAAACCTTCAGCAATGTTTTCGTCTCCTTGAATAATGCGGTCAACGATAATTTGGCTATCGATTGCATAGTTAAATGCTTGACGGATTTTCTTGTTGTGGAATGGTTCTTCGTTTACATTAAAACGTTGGAATTCAATTCCTGCACGTGGTGCTACGAAAGCATCTTCGCTATCGATTAACGTTTCGATCATGTCAGCTGGCATTGCCACAGTATCAAGAGTTCCATCTTCATACAATTGATAAGCTGTAGAAGAGTCATCAATCATTTCATATTGAACACCATCAAGTGCAACGTTTTCTGCATCCCAATAATCTTCATTTCTTTCAAGAAGAATTCGTACATCATGGTCCCATTCAGCCATTTTGAAAGGTCCGTTTGTTACGATCGTATCAAGGCTACCTGCCCAGTTATCATCTTCTTCAACCGTTTCTTTATGAACCGGGAAGAGTTGTGGCATTGCTGTAATTGACGGGAAGAACTCCGTTGGATTTTCTAAAACGACTTCAAGTGTTTGATCATCAATTGCTGTAACGAGAACATCTTCTTCATCCGCTTCACCTGCGTTGAACTCTTCAGCACCAGCAATCCAATAAGAATGTTGTGCTGCAGGAGATGCGGTGTCAGGATCTGCTAAACGTTTCCAAGAAAATTCGAAGTCTTGAGCGGTGACAGGTTCACCGTTTGTCCATGTGATGCCTTCACGTAAGTTAAACGTGTACGTTAATCCATCTTCAGAAACATCCCAGTCTTCTGCCATTGCAGGCTCTGGAACAGCTTCATCAGCACCAAGGCGAGTCAATCCTTCGCCGATGTTGTTAAGAACATCATAGGAATATTGGTCGTTTCCAATCGGTGGATCTAAAGACGTCGGTTCAGATTCATTGTTGACGACAAGAACATTTTCTCCTGCTTCACTTTCCCCTGCTGCGCTGTCATCAGAGTCAGTTTCCTCTGTGTCAGTCGCATCATCATCACTTTCTTCGCTATCGCTACCTTCATCTGAACAAGCAGCAAGAACGAGTACCATGCTTAACATTAATGTAAACATGAGCATTAGCCATTTCTTCTTCATCTTCTTTCCCCCTAAATGATAGTTTATGAGTGAAGCTGTTTTATAGATGGAGCTCGCTCATCTTGTAGCCAACAATGAACATAATGCGATTCATTGCAATCAGTTCTAGGTGGAGCGACCTCTTTACACACTTTCATCGCGTAATCACATCGCATGTAAAAGGGACACCCTACTGGAGGGTTCATCAAGTTAGGTGGTGTACCTGGTACAGGGATTAATGGAACGTCCCGGTTGCCATCCATTCTTGGAACAGATTTCAAAATGCCTTCGGTGTACGGATGACGATGTTCTTTGAACACCTCATAGCTCGTACCCGTCTCAGCGATTTTACCTGCATACATGACACAGATTCGATCAGCGATTTGAGCGACAACGCCAAGGTCATGCGTGATAATAATAATTGCGACACCTGTTTTTCTTTGAATCTCTTGAAACAATTCAATAATTTGAGCTTGGATGGTGACATCTAATGCTGTTGTAGGCTCATCGGCAATCAAAATGTCAGGCTTACAAACGAGAGCCATCGCAATCATTAACCGCTGCCTCATCCCACCGCTAAATTGGTGTGGATATTGCTTCATTCGTTTATCAGGATCGGCGATGCCCACAAGACGAAGCATCTCGATTGCTTCTTTTGTTGCTTCGTCTTTAGACATCTTTTGATGTCGTAGCAAGCCTTCACGGATTTGCTCCCCGACTGTAATGACGGGATTTAAGGAAGTCATTGGATCTTGAAAGATCATGCCCATCTCAAGCCCGCGTAGCTTTTGCATTTGTTTTTCTGTTTTGGTTGTTAATTCTTCTCCTTTATAGCGAATGCTCCCAGACTTTGGTGGTGTGGAGACGAGACGCATGAGACTTTGAGCAGTGACGCTCTTTCCGCATCCCGATTCACCAACAATGGCTAACGTTTCACCTTTATATAAGGAAAAGCTTACCCCTCGAACGGCCTGCACTTCCCCTCGTTTAGTGGGAAATGAGACGTGAAGATCATCAACCTCTAACAGTAATTCTTTTGTTGTAGCTTCAGTCATTTGCTCACTTCCTCATTTTAGGGTCGAGTGCGTCACGTAAACCGTCTCCAAAGACGTTAAAAGCAAACATCGTCAAAGAGATGAAAAACGCAGGGAAAAATAATCGCCACCAATAACCGGTTTGAATAACACCTAATGCATCATTGGCCATCGTACCCCAACTTGCCACAGGTGCTTGTACACCTAGTCCTAAGAAACTTAGAAAAGCCTCAGCAAAAATGGCTGTTGGTATCGTAAGTGTCATGGATACGATGATTGGGCCGGATGTGTTCGGTAACAAGTGCTTACGAATGATCCGATTATTACTTCCTCCTAAAACGCGAGAGGCGAGAACGTATTCGGCATTTTTGAGTTGGAGAACTTGTCCTCTTACGAGCCTAGCCATACCGATCCACCCAGTAATAGAAAGAGCGATAATTATCGTAAACAAGCCTGGTCCCATAACGACCATTAATAAAACAACAACGAGTAGGTATGGGAGACCATACAAGACATCGACGATACGCATCATTACGTTATCGACTTTGCCACCGCGATAACCCGATACGCCTCCATAAGTAACACCGATGACAAATTCAATTAAGGCCGCTGCAAGTCCAATAAATAAGGAAACTCTTGCGCCGTACCATACACGCGTGAATACATCTCGTCCTAATTCGTCTGACCCGAACCAGTACGTTGAGTTTGGAGCCGTGTTGCTATTTAAAATCGATTGAGAGCGATACGTGTGCTCAGTAAGGAAAGGTCCAATAATCGCCATAATCGTTAGTAAGATAATGAGGATTAGACCTGTGACAGCAAGCTTATTCGCAAACAAGCGCCCCATCACATCTTTCCAGTAACTATCTCCTTTATGATGAATCGTTTCTTGTTGTTCTTCTTTCGGCAGAGGAACAAACCATTCATCAGGGACGTTAGAGGCCGACTTCTTCGGGCTTCTATCTTCCATGTTTATTCCTCCTTCTTATGTAGTTGTATTCTTGGATCTACAATGCCGTAAACAACATCAACGATAAACATCATAATAATAAAGATTGTGCTGTAGATAATCGTCGTTGCCATAATCATTGGATAATCCCGGTTCGTAATACTTTCGACGAAGTATTGACCAACTCCTGGTATTGCGAAAATTCGCTCAACTACAAAGCTTCCAGTGAAAATACTTGCAACGAGAACACCAAGAATTGTAATGACAGGTAGCAATGCATTTCGAAGTGCATGCTTAACGACGATTTGGAAATTAGATAGCCCTTTTGCTTTGGCGGTCTTAATATAATCTTCGGTTAATACTTCAAGCATGTTCGAGCGAGTCATCCTTGCAATAATGGCAATTGGACCAGATGCAAGGGCGAGTGCAGGCAAGATCGCATGCCGCCACGTTCCCCATTGAGCTGTTGGGAAGAAATCGAATTGACTGCTTATGTATTGAATGAATAACATGGCTTGAATAAAGTTCGGAATGGAAATTCCGATGATGGCGATAAACATCGTCATATAGTCAATCAACTTATTATGTCGGAGTGCTGCTAACACACCTAAAATGATTCCAGAGATGACTGCTAAGATCAGGGTCACTAAGCCGAGTTGCAGTGAGGCTGGAAAACCACTGGCCAGCATGTCGCTAACTTCACGTGAACGAGTCACCATAGAAGGTCCAAAATCAAAAGTGATGGCATTTTTCAGATAATTTAAATATTGTAGGATGACAGGTTGGTCGAGATTGTAATGAGCCATCATATTCTCTCGAGCTTGGTCACTCATCCCAACGTCATCAATATCTAGCGGACTACCAGGAGCAAAACGCATGAGAATAAAGGTGACGGTGATGATTACCCACAGCGTAACAATCATCCATAAAAACCGTTTTCCAATAAATTTCAGCAAATCGTCATGTACCTCCTTTCATATCATTGTAAAGTAATCCGACAAGCGATAAATCGCACATCAATAACATGAATTAGTTATAGTCTAACAATAATGTAAACGACAACATCCGTCAATAAAATGATAGACAATTTGTAAAATGATGAAAAGTGATTAATATATCAATATAGCAATATAACGAATGAGTAGTGGGATGTTTACATAGAAATAGAAATGGGAATCAATTTACTAGAACACAATTAGACTTGAAAGGATGTTTCTCTCATGAGTAAAAAAGTAGCTGTACTCATTACAGATTTATTTGAGGATATTGAATACACAGATCCAGCGAAGAATCTTGAAGGAGCCGGTCATGAGCTTGTTACCATTGAGAAAGAAGCAGGCAATAAAGTAACGGGTAAGCAGAATGATACGACGGTTACCATTGATAAAGGAATTGACAATGTCAAACCAGAACAGTTCGATGCTTTATTGCTACCAGGTGGTTTTTCACCAGACATCCTTCGTGGCGACGATCGCTTCGTAGAATTTACGAAAGCATTTGCTGATGCTGGAAAGCCAATTATGGCCATTTGTCACGGTCCCCAACTGCTCATCAATGCAGACGTATTAAAAGGTAGAACAGTCACTGGCGTAAAGCCGATTGTTCCTGATTTAAAGAACGCAGGTGCAAACTTCAAAGATGAAGAAGTTGTCGTGTGCCAAGGAAATCTCGTAACAAGTCGTACACCAGATGACTTACCAGCGTTCAACCGCGAATCATTAAAAGTACTAGAAGGTTAAGGAAAAGCATCCCTTATAATGGAGGGATGCTTTTTTTAGATAGTGGTTTTGACTGAATGCTCATTCATTTAACGCGATCAAAAACCGGTTCAAATTCAAATACGCCATCTTTTTCTGTCTTCATAGTCATATTTTTACTTTCCATATAATCAAGGTGTCCAATAATTTCAGACATAACGAGAGGGAACTGAGTTTCATATCGTTTTTGGTACATAGTAATTGCCAAATCATTCGCTGTCATCGGTTTTTGGAGCATTAGTTCTCGTAAATGCTCGGCTTTTTGTTGAATGCCTAGAAGGCGTTCCTGTATGAGTGCTTGATGATTCGTGATGACAGACCCGTGTCCTGGATATACGGTTTGAACGTCTAGCTGTTGGACGGTTTGCAAGGAATTGATATGTTGTTGCATCGTAAACAAACGGTTGCCATGCGTGTCGGGCTCAATTAATGCGTTACTAGAGATGTGGTGAATCAATAGGTCACCTGAAATAAGTATGTCGTCATATTGGAGTGCGATTTGGTCAGGGGCATGCCCTGGTGTTTCAACTAAGTCAAAGTCGAATAAGGGCTTGGTTACATCGATCAATGTCAGTTCGCCTTCAATTCGATTGCCAATGTTCGTCTCTTTAGAGCGTTGCAAACGATCGATTTGCTTCTCACCAAATGCTCCGCAGCCCGCTTGTTGATATAATGCTTTGTAAAAGTTAATTCGCATTTCCATAAAGGCAGGTTCTCGCGTTAAACGGTGCACCGATTCAGGATGAACGTATAACGGAACGTCAAGTTGTTTGCGAATACGATTGACGAGCCCAACGTGATCGGGATGATGGTGCGTTAAAACGATTGCAGTAAGATCCGATAACTGGAGATGATGGGTTTGTAGTGCTTCAACTAGCCCATTCCAACAATCTTCCGTATCATATCCTGCATCAATCAAAATGAGCTCGTTAGAATGTTGAACGAGATAAAAGTTAAAACTTCGAAGCGCTCGTTCAGTCTTTACATGAATGGGTATGATCTTCATCTTTTGCTACTCCTTAATGAGTGATGAACTGTCTTTTTTTGAATAGTTTATCATACTTATAGCTAGGACGTGCAATGAAAGCGAATCAGAGGTGAGGCGATGAGTACAAGTTGTTATTTTATCCGACACGCGCATGCGACTTATTCAGACGATGAGCGAAACCGTCCGTTGTCATCAGTCGGACGTATACAAAGCGAAGCAATTGCAAAGCAGTTTGAGTCCATTAGAGTAGATCAGATTGTCTCTAGTCCGTATCATCGTGCGATTCAAACGATTGAACCGTTAGCAAAGCAAAAAGGGCTGTCGGTTCAACTAGAAGATGCTTTTCGCGAAAGAGAAAGTGGACTCGGCTTTGAGCAAAACTTCAAAGAGAAGATTAAGGCACTATGGGAAAGTCCGGATTTGTATTATGGAAGTGGAGAGTCAAATGTACAAGCACAACGAAGAGGTCAGGCTGCAACAAAACAACTCATAGAAGCGTATGAAAATAAATCGGTTGTAATCGCAACGCATGGGAATATCCTGGCATTAATCCTTTCAGCCTATGATCCAACGTTTACGTTTGAATCGTGGAGAACGATGCCAATGCCTGCGGTTTACAACGTTATCGTTTCAAAAAACCAAGTGGAAATTAAGGCGATTGATCTCTCATGACTTTCTTTGAATGTCGAGTGCGTTCAGGATATAATAAACGTGTGATCATACTCACTAGGAGGGTTAGTTAATGACAATTAATTCAATCAAAGACGTTGTTCGCTTTCACAATGGGTTGATGATGCCTCAACACGGTTTTGGCGTGTATCTCATTAACGAACCTTCAGAAGCCGAGACAGCCATTCAAAAGGCATTAGATGTAGGTTATCGATCATTCGATACAGCGAAGTTGTACGAGAATGAAGGCTTAATGGCAGAGCAGTTGAGGAATAGCTCGGTGAATAGAGAAGATCTTTTTATTACAACAAAAACGCATAATGACGATCAAGGATACGATCAAGCATTACGTGCATTTCATGATTCTCTTGAAGAGATGAAGCTTGATTATGTTGATTTGTTACTCGTGCATTGGCCGAGTAAACGTCATTTTCATGATACGTGGCGCGCATTCGAACGACTTGAAGGTGAAGGATTAGTTCGAGCCATTGGCGTGTGCAACTACCAAATTGATCATCTTAAACGACTTGAGACGAAGGCGAATGTAAAGCCTGTCATTAATCAAGTGGAATGTCACCCTTATTTGACACAATATGCACTCAAAGATTATATGGAGGAAGAAGATATCGTCTTTGAGGCGTGGAGTCCGTTAGGGCGTGGGAATGTATTGAGTGACCCCGTTATTGAAAAAATAGCAAACCGCTATCAAAAAAGTCCGGCGCAAGTGGTGTTACGTTGGCATTTGCAACAAGACTCGGTCATTATTCCTAAGTCAAAGACACCTGAACGTATTGAAGAAAACGCAGATATCTACGATTTTGTTTTAACTGAAGAAGATATGATGCTCATTGACCAATTAAATCGCGATGAGCGCAGAGGGCCAGACCCAGACGTTGTGTACGAACAAATTTAATGATAGTGCATCCATTTTTTATGAAAATGGATGCTCTTTCTCTGTTGGTTGTTGATTTAATTCATAGGGGATACAATGAGAGTACAAAGATTAAAGGAGTCTAGACGATGATAGCAACAAGCGAAAAGGACATCCAAGGCTTAAAGGATGCTGGGAAGGTCATTTCTGAAATACGTGATGAAATGATTGCACAGACAAAGCCAGGTATTACAACGAAAGAACTTGATGAAATCGCAGAGCGTATGTTTAAAAAGTACGGAGCGATTTCTGCACCAATTAGCACGTACAATTTCCCAGGGTATACGTGTATCTGTGTAAACGAAGAAGTTGCACACGGGATCCCAGGAAAACGTGAAATTCAAGATGGTGACCTCGTCAATATCGATGTATCAGGGGCGTACAACGATTATTGGGTAGATACAGGGAAATCATTTGTAGCGGGTTCAACTTCAAATCCAGAGCTTGAGAAACTTTTGAAAGCGACAGATGTTGTCTTTGATGAAGGCTTAAAGAAGTTTAAGGCTGGATCGAAGATGAACGGTGTCGGCCGAGCAGTGAATCGTACCGCTAAGCAACTCGGATACACGGTGATCAAGAACTTAACTGGTCACGGCGTAGGCTCTTCACTACGAGATGAACCAGACCATATTTACAACTATTACATCCCTTGGGATCGCTCACTCTTTACGGAAGGTTCCGTAATTGCGTACGAACCATTCGTATCAACAAAAGCAGAAGAGATTTATGAAAAAGATGACGGGTGGACGTTACTCACGAAAGAGCGAGGTTTCGTTGCTCAAAAAGAGCATACGATTATCGTCACAAAAGACGAACCAATCATCGTCACGTGATAAAGAGGCGTTGCCTCTTTACATAAAGAAATCGGAATTAATAGAATACGGAGGGGTACTATGCAACTAGGATTTGTTGGAATCGGTGTAATGGGTAAAAGTATGGCGAAGCATCTTTTACAAGCGGGCCATGAAGTCAACGTGTATACTCGAACGAAAGAAAAAGCAGACGAACTTCTTACAATCGGTGCACACTGGAAATCAACATTGAAAGAACTTGCGGAAAGCTCCGAAGTGATCATTACGATGATTGGTTATCCAAAAGATGTGGAGGACGTCTATTTCAAAGAGAATGGGTTGTTGCAATCAGCAAAATCAGGAACAACGTTGATTGATATGACCACATCAAAACCATCTCTAGCTGAGCGGATTGCCAAGGCATCTGAAGAACGGGGATTTTCAGCATTAGATGCACCCGTTTCAGGTGGCGATGTTGGCGCCAAGAATGGTACACTAACAATAATGGTTGGTGGTTCGGAGCAGGCGTTCCAGCAGATGTTGCCGGTTTTTGAATTAATGGGCACGAACATCCAACTCCACGGACCTGCAGGTAGTGGACAACATGCAAAAATGTGCAACCAAATTGCTGTTGCTGCCAGCATGATTGGTGCAGGCGAAGCGCTCGGCTATGCAAAGCAAGCAGGGCTCGACCAACAGAAAGTGCTCGATACCATTTCAAAAGGAGCAGGCGGTAGTTGGACATTGAACAACCTTGCCCCACGCATGCTAAATGGTGATTTCGAGCCAGGATTTTACGTAAAACATTTTATTAAAGATATGGACATTGCGTTAGAAGAAGTCGAAGCGATGGATAAAGACCTACCAGGGCTCGCACTCGTAAAATCACTCTACGATGAACTCGCCGAAAAGGGCGAAACAGACAGTGGAACGCAATCGATCTACAAGCTTTGGCAATAAGATAAGGGGTTTGGCATGAAAGAAATTCTGAAAGACAAAACCGTACTATTTCCGATGATCTCAGCGCTACTCTTAACCGCAGTTTCCGCATTCATCATGTACGTTGGCAGTTTGCTCTGGATTATATTCTTTAGTCTAGCTCAAATTAACCTATTCATCGGAATCTATAGAGCACTACAACATTCACGTTCCTAAGATTTGCAACTGTCGTTGCAAGTCTTTTTTTATGGTACAGCGGCGAGGGTGTAGCAAGCGGAGGCGAGGGTGTAGCAAGCGGGGGCAGTGGTGTAGCAAGCGGAGGCGAGGGTGTAGCAAGCGAGGGCGAGGGTGTAGCAAGCGGAGGCGAGGGTGTAGCAAGCGAGGGCGAGGGTGTAGCAAGCGGAGGCAGTGGTGTAGCAAGCGAGGGCGAGGGTGTAGCAAGCGGAGGCGAGGGTGTAGCAAGCGGGGGCAACGGGTGCAAGAGCGAAGCTTGTAGTTTCAATCAATGGACATGCACGGCAAGTTAACTTACCATGGTCACAAAGAGAAGGAGGTTGCTGCTTTATGCAAACGATTCATGGAAAGTACGCAGTGATTACAGGTGCAGGTCGTGGGATCGGTAGGTCGACTGCTATTGCGCTCGCTCGTGAAGGTGTCAACGTTGCGCTGTTAGGGAAAACGATTGAGAACCTACAAAGTGTGCAAAAGGAGATCGATTCTTACGGTGTTCAGTCGCTTGCCATTCAAATGGATGTAAAAGATGCGTCAAATGTTCAGTCAGCAATCCAAGAAGTGTTACAAACGTTTGGTGCGGTTGATATTTTAATTAACAATGCGGGTATTGGCGCGTACGGCAAATTCATGGAGTTAACAGAAGACGAGTGGGACAATGTTTATGAAGTAAACGTCAAAGGAGTGCTTCGGGTAACGCAGGCAGTATTGCCACACATGATTGATCGACGTACCGGGGACATTATTAACATCTCGTCCACATCAGGTTTACGCGGTACGGAAGGATCAAGTGCTTACAGTGCTACGAAGTTTGCATTGCATGGACTTACAGAATCGTTAATGAAAGAAATGCGGAAGCATAAAATTCGTGTACAAAGTCTAAGTCCTAGCCGTGTTATTACAGATTTTGGTGGCGGGAAAAATCGTTTAACCGATGAAGAAGCGGAGCACTTTATGCAAGCGGAAGACGTAGCCGATGTGATTGTATCGAAACTAAAGTTACATCCGCGTATGTTCGTGAAACATTCAGAGCTTTGGGCAACGGACCCGCAATAAGCGTAGGACGAGACATTTTCACCTGTGCATCGTATAATGAGTGTTCGATTAAAGACATAGGGAGTGAGATTGATGCAACAATTAACTGGTAAAACGGCAGTGATTACAGGTGCTGGTCGTGGAATCGGTCGTTCAACGGCAATTGCATTTGCCAAAGAAGGCATTCATGTAGGCCTCATTGGACGTACGATGGAAAACCTTGAAAACGTCGCAAAAGAGCTCGAGCAGTATGATGTAAACGTAAGTGCTGCTACTGCTGACGTAAGTAATTTAAGTGAAATGGAAGAAGCGTTCAATCACATCACGAGTGATTTAGGAACGATTGATATTCTTATTAACAATGCGGGTATTGGTAAATTTGGTGGTTTCTTAGAGCTTTCACCTGACGAGTTCCAAGAAATTATTAATGTAAATCTCAACGGTGTGTATAACGCAACGAGACTTGCACTACCTGCAATGATTGAACAAAAAGCGGGTGACATTATTAACATCTCATCCACAGCAGGTACAAAAGGTGCACCTGTAACGAGTGCATATAGTGCATCGAAATATGCGGTGATGGGCTTAACGGAATCACTCATGCTTGAAGTGCGTAAACACAACGTTCGTGTTTCTGCGTTAACGCCAAGTACAGTAGCCACGGATCTAGCGGTCGATAATGGCTTAACAGATGGTAATCCAGAAAAAGCAATGCAACCTGAAGACTTAGCGGAGCTGATCGTAGCGCAGCTTAAGTTACATCCTCGTGTATTTGTTAAAACAGCAGGTCTTTGGGCGACAAATCCATAAAAAGAAAATCCCCCATAACGGGGGATTTATTGTGGATAACCAGTGTTAACAGAACATTCTAGTTGTAGGAATGTTAACAACATCGTGAATATGTGCATAAGTCGCCTAGGTTATACACTTATTCACAGGGTGAATGATTATTTTTTCGCTTCGAACGTAATGGTAGTCGCGTCACGATGCGCAGGTTGTTGATAAATATAGTCGCTTGAAACAACGATGTCCATAAAGCCCACTTCGCTCAAAAAGCTTCGAAATTCCTCTACACCGTACCATCGTATCTCAAGCGTTTGTAACTCCGTGTCGGTTTTTTCACCGTTTGTCCACTTCTCATAAACAATTTCTTTCGTAAATGTCTGTTCAATCCAATTGTTCGAAAGTAGTGTACTTGTTATCCGGATTCCGGTTTCTTTAGTTAGATGGATGTGAGAAACCGTAGGATCATCCTCAATCGGACCAGGTGAAATGATGTCTATAATGAGTTTACCACCTGCTTCAAGGTGATGATAAAAGTTAATCAATGCTTTTTTTGCTTGCTCACGAGAAGTGAGTAGCGAAAAGGAGCCAGTTGGTAAGACGATAGCACCGAATTTTTGATGCAACTGAACAGTCGTAACATCATCTTGAATCAATGTAGGATCGTACCCGTTTTTCGTTGCATACGCTTTGCATAGATCTAGCATTTCTTTAGACGTATCGACACCGACGACTGTAAATCCTGCATCGATCAGTGGGAATAGCATACGTCCAGTACCAGAAGCAGGTTCTAGAATCGGTGAAGTGATATGTTGTAAACGTGAGATGTAATATGGTATGTCACCATTTATGGAACTGCCAATTGGTTTTGTTTTTTCGTAAACGGCTGTTGATAATTCTCCATATGATTTATACATGTTGTCCCCCTTTATTCTTTCATTGTAACGCTTATGGAAAAAAGAACGAATAGTAAGATAAAGGGGTGACGTCTGATGAAGTGGTGGACAAGTGTCGGAGGAGTGTGTTTAATGGTCGGATTGACTGGATGTGGCGTTCAATCAAGCGAACAAGCAAGCGCGAATCTGGAAGAATCACTAGAGCAAGATCGGCAACTTGAGTTAGCAGTGCAATTAATAGAACATGAAGATGAAGGCAATCATATTTTGTCGCCGTTTAGTATTTACTTAAGTTTAATGATGGTCGCAAATGGGACGAGTGGTGACAGTGAACAGGAAATCTATAAAGCGCTCCAGTTAGAGAGTGTCGACCGTGAAGAAGAAAATAGAAAGATTCATGACTGGTTAACCTACTTATCCATGGATCGAGACGTTGAGATTGGTATTGCGAATTCAATTTGGGCGAAAGAACAAGTAACGTTCCTTGAACCTTACGTCACTACGATTGAGGATACGTTCTATGGAGAGGTGAGGGAATTAACAGGGGTTAAAGAAATTAACGATTGGGTGAAGGATAAAACTAGCGGTAAAATCAATCGCCTATTTGAAGATGAATTATCTGAGGAAATCGTGGCACTGCTCGTTAATGCGACGTATTTTTATGGGAATTGGCAAGATCCGTTCACGTTACTAGAAGGATCTAATGAGAAGTTTACAAATCTTGATGGATCAAAAGCCGTTGTTGAATGGATGAACCGAGTTGATGATTTTAGCTATGTGGAGGGTGAACAATATCAAGCGGTCCGACTTCCATATGCTGATGAAGAGACGTCGATGACCATTGTGTTGCCAGGCGAGGGAGTGTTTACAGATGTTTTACGCGAAATCCCTAACATTATGAGCAGTAGCGATTGGTCAACGAAAGAAGTGGATGTGCAAATCCCAACGATTGAACTAGACAATGAATATAATTTAAACGATACATTGAAACATTTAGGTATGGAAACAATCTTTAATTATATGGAAAATAACATGTTTGAAGGTAGTGGAAGTAATTATTCAATAGATGATGTTATCCATAGAGCAATCATTGAAATCGATGAAAAAGGCACAGAAGCAGCTGCGGTGACTGCTGTATCTGTTATGGAAACAAGTGCATCGATAACACCACCGGTCCATTTCACCGCCGATCGACCATTTTATTTTCTAATTGAACATGAGCCAACAGGAGCAACATTGTTCTTTGGCTCTTATGCAGAGGTAAACTAAATTTTAAAATCATTGTTGACTCTAACGTTACGTTAGCCCTTATCGTCAAATGTGAAGGAGGGAATGCAATGCTGCAAGTGAAAGAAGTTTCAAAGCTAACTGGTGTTAGTGTGCGCACACTTCATCATTATGATCACATCGGTTTGTTAACACCGGAGAGTACGACAGAAGCGGGGTACCGCCTCTATTCACAAAAAGACTTAATGCATTTACAAGAAATTCTGTTCTTTCGAGAGCTTGGCTTCCCTCTGAAACAAATAAAATCCCTCATGAGTGATCCGTCTTATTCACGAAGTGATGCGTTGCGTATGCAAAAACGATTGTTAACCGACCGTGTCACGCACATTCAAGGAATGATAGAGATGATTGATGGGACACTTGAGGAGCGAGAAGGAGATCTTGATATGACCGAAGAACGTCATTTTAAAGGATTTAAATTTAGTGAAAGTGATTCGTATGAAGCAGAAGCAAGAGAGTTGTACGGTGATCAGGCTGTAGATGAAGGCAAAGCGAAGATCAAAGGAAATGAACAAGTGCTTCAAGAAGAAATGAATGATATTTACCGTGAGTTAGCACAGACGATGGAACACAACCCAACGTCGGAAGAGGCTCAAGTGGCAATCGAGAAGTGGTATAACTACTTGAATCGAATGGGTTCATACTCAAAAGAAGCATTTGCCGGTCTTGGCGAAATGTACATCAGTGATGAGCGTTTCCAACAGAATATTGATCAATTTCGACCAGGCTTAGCCGAGTGGATGCGTGATGCGATGAAGGTATACGCAGGAAATTAAGTGTATAAAAGCAAAGGGAATTTTCCCTTTGCTTTTATACGTTTAAATACTAGAACTAGCCTACAACGATAAATTATTTCCTAGGACATAGTAGAGGATTATGTGTATCGTTGTTTTCGATATACGACTGCAAAAATAATACTAATAACGGTAATCCAACAGAGCGTCACGACTAAGCTAAACCACGGAAATGAACCGCCATAAAAACTTACATGAAAAGCATCGTAAAAGATCTCAATCGGTAGAAAGCGTTTAATTGTATAAATGAAGGCTACATTGTATAGATCAGCCATCGAAGAAATAAAATACATACCCATGATAACTGGAAAGAGTGTGATCATGATTTGTCCATTATTGTTCGCGAGAAGTCCGACCGTTGAAGATAATACAATGCAAAAAAATGCGACAGGAATCACAGCAACGAGGAAATAACCCCACGATATTGGAACTTGTAGAATGAGTAAGCTCAGAAGTACCCCAATGAGAGATAAACAGAAATAGTGAATGTTTTTACCGATTAATAGTTCTGCGATGCTTGTTGGGGTATAAAGCAACATTCGGAGTGTCCCTTTCTCTTTTTCTTCCGCAAGCGAGTTGGCGGGGACAACCCCAGAGATAAATAAAAGGTTTAGCAAGATTACACCAACGTACATCTCAAACATCATGTCTAGATCACTTGGCATCACGTAAGCAAACATCAGTGCCATTCCGACGGGAATTAGCAACACAGGGACGATATTCGCGCTTTTCATCGAGTCTTTACGATCTTTACGTACAATTGCAAAAATTCTTTTCATCGATAGGCTCATGCAAATTTCCTCCCTGTTACGTCTAAAAAGATGTCCGTTAATGAAGGTTCGTCACTGTGGATCGATTGGACTTTACGACTTTCAATGGCGTTTCGAAGTGACGTCATTCCCGTATAACTATTGTTGAACGTCTCAACGTTCCCATCAGCAAATGTCACCGTAACTGTCGGTGCAGCGTACGTGCTACGGATTTGAGCAGGTTCGCCACAAAGATAAATTGTACCGTCAATCATAAATGCCACACGGTGACAGAGCGATTCAATTTCGTTCATATCATGAGACGTTAGAAAAATGGTTGAGCCTTGTTCATTGAGTTGACGTAAAAACGCATGAACATTTGCTTTTGCGCTCGGGTCAAGGGAAGCAGTGGGCTCATCAAGTATTAAGATTTCTGGAGCATGAATGAGCGCTGCGGCTAGATTCGCTCGTTGCTTCATTCCTTTTGATAAATGTTTGTAGGTGGTCTTTCTCGATGAGGCTAATCCGACGTGCTCCAAGATGTCTTCAATGGTACTCACGGGACGATCATATAGAGAAGCTAGAAAACGTAAGTTGTCATACAAACTCAATCGTTCGTAGAGCACACTCCGATCACTAAGAATTCCCATTTTGCTAAGCAATTGAGTATGATTGCCTGTGACACTTTCACCGAATACACGAATCGTCCCTTCGCTAGGCTTTAATTGATCGGTGAGTAACTTAATCGACGTTGTTTTTCCTACACCGGTAGGACCGACGAGGCCAAATATTTCTCCTTTGTTAATCGAGAAGTTCACGTCTGTGAGTGCCTTTTTCTCTTTGAATTGCTTGTGTACATCTTCAAATTCAATGATTGCATTCATATCATCATCCCTTTCACGTTCAGTTTGGGGGAAGATGATTTAACTAGCATTAAGTTTACGGTGAGTGGTGCATAGAGCAATGCGAATGGTGCACAATTGGACGTGAAATTACAGGACGATCCCGAGCGTTTCATAAAGTAAAGGCAATTTGCTTTTTGCAAGGGGGACGCCATCCGGGTATTTTGCAATAACGACGGTGTAACTATTTCTCGTCCACTGCATGACTTCTCGAACTCGCTGTAAATTGACGAGATATGAGCGGTGTGTTCGAAAAAAGCCGAACGGAACTAACTGTTGCTCAAGTGCTTGCAGTGTAAACGGAGAAACGTAAGACTGTTCGTTCACATAAAGCAAACATTCTCCATCAATCGCTTCGATATAATCGATTTCCTCAGGATTAAACAGCAATGTCTTTTCTGCTTGTTTCGCTGCAATCTTCTTAAACGGTGTTGGAAGAGCATCCTCACTTGAGAGTTCCACAAGCGTCGTATTTGTCATTTTATATTGTCGACCGAGGCTGAAAGGTTCAACGTCATAATCAGATAATGTGAGAAGAACAGCTTTTGCACGATTAGAATAAAGGATTAAATTGTTTGAGATTAGCTGTTTCGTCTCGTGATCGACACCGATGTATGGATTTTCTAAAATGACTATGGAGGGTTCATGAATGATTGCCCGGGCAATTAATACACGACGTTTAATGGAATCATCCAAATCTACATAGCGCATTGATTGGAACGATGTAAGCCCCCAAGTGGATAAAATTTCGTTTAAATCAGTCTTTGAGTTGTACAAGTTATGAAAGAATGCGAGGTTGTCAAACACGGAAAGTCGTTCATAAAGGGTATCTTCTAACATGAAGTAACCGATCTGCTTTTGTTGACTGAATGTTATGTGATCTTTGTTTTGACGTTGAGTATGTAAGTAATGAAGAAGGACATTCCCTTGTTTTGCACTACAATGAATAATTGCGAAATCCCCTTCGTTCACGGTTAAATCAAACGAAGGAACCACAACGTGACCGTGTTGAACGATTTCTAAGTTTGTTATCGTGTACATGCTAAGGCCTCCAATCTATATCTCGTTCAGTATATCGTCTATGATCAACGTTTTAAACAAAAAACCACAAAGGGACAGACCCTTTGTGGTTTTTCTCATATATTTAGTTGAATCCAACAAACCCACCAAATAGAGCACCGACAATTACCCAGAGGAGAATACTGATTGTATGCCAGAAGATGACACGCTTCTTATCCGCGCCTGCAGCAAGGGAGATAAATGCTGCAATATGTCCGGATGCGACTGCCGGGGCAATAATTGCAAGACCTGGTACACCGTATTTGTCGTACGTCTCTTGCGCCTTTTTCGCACGTCCTTGAATAAATCCACCACTTTTCCCAGAATTACGATTGCGTAACCACGTGAACAGTGCGTTGAATGGGATGATGACGAGCATAACAGAGATCCAGTTCCCTGCAAAACTAGCAATTGCAGATGTTACAGCTGACACACCGATGAACGAACCAACAAATGATCCGAAAAACCCTTCTAGAAATGGAATGACTCCGATTAGAGCAATCCCAAGGTGCTGTAAAAGAGGGTTCATCTCCATGAGATTTATAATAAAGTCTTGTAAAAGTTCCATTGTAAATTCGCTCCTTAAATGATGAAGTAACTTGATTACGTTTAGTATACGGGGGTTATTTCGATGATCGGCATATTTCGTTTAAGAAGGTACGCTTTGTGTCATAAAGCGTCTTAGCTCGTATGAAACGTCCGATAAAGACGTTTCGTAACATGGTCGATGTCGTAAAACGTCCAAACCCTGTCGCGAAGCGTCCGACATCTTAATGAAAATGTATTTTTTTATTTTTCAAAAAAGGAGTGACTTTTTTTGGGAAATCATTATACTAAGATCAGCTTTACATTTCTGTACCACTAACTCATGGGAAGAAGGAAAAAGAAGATGAGAAGAAGCAGTCTTCGCGGTGTGGATTACAAACGTAGGTTACATACGGGGAGGATGCGTAAGAGTCGTCATTTGCGCAATGTTATTGCGTTGTCGGCACTTGCAGCAACAACATTTGCTGTAACAGATGGAGTGGTACAAGCAGAGTCTAAACCAGTAGAGCACGAGGCAAACGTCATTGAAGAAACGGTTTTAGAAAACAACGTCGAATTCGCACTAGAAGGCATTGACGTTGAACTTGTTCATGAAGTTGAAGAAGGTGAAGGTACAGAAATTATTCTTGAGTCAGATCAAGAAGAGCAACTTGTCTTAGACGAGGAAGCGGAAGTAGACGAACCTGTTGTAGATGAGGAAGAGAGCAACACAGAAGAGTCAAATGAAGAAGTATCAGATGTGGAAGAAGAGCAACCGGTTGAAGATGTGCCACCTGTTGATGAAGAACAACCCGTTGAGGAATTGCCCGTCGTAGACGACGAAGTTGAAGCGGAAACACCAATAGATCAAGATCAAACTAAACCAAAACCACCGTTTGATGGTGAGTGGGAATATGTTGAAGTGGAATATGGATTTTGGATTCCGACTGGTCCAGTTCCAACTGAATTTACAGAAGCGGATGCAGAGAAGTGGATCTCTTACCTTGATTCATTAACTGAAGAAGAGATCTGGATTTGGATCGACCTCATTAGTGATGAATGGTTTTTTTACATTATTGAATTAATTGATTGGTACTTCGATGAAGAATGGTTGATCGAGATCCCTGAAGAAGAATGCAATGAAGGCGGTGCCGTGACACCAACGACACCAGTTGAAAAACCACCAGTGAAAGAAGTAACACAAGTAAAGCATGTTGAAAAAGAGGCTGGCCCGGTCCTGAAGAAATCAAGTGATACGTCTAAAGCGAGCACAACGGGTGAAAAACTTCCAGATACCTCTACTGATATGTACAACGTCGGTTTTGCTGGGTTACTCGCATTACTTGCAGGAGTGGCGATGAGGTTCCGTCGTAAATCAACGCCAGAATCGTGAGGCGAGTAGTCAGTATTGTGTTCATCATCGTTGGGGTTGTATTACTAAGTGTTGCAACGTACGACTATATGACAACGAAAGTGAGCACGGACCAAGCGATTAGTCGTGCTGCTGAAGTCGTAGAAGAGTCAAAAGAGATTAAAAAGATGGAAGCATTCCAACCTGAGCTTGGGGAGCCTGTAGGTGTGTTAACCATCCCTAAGCTCGACGTATCATTACCAATTATTGAAGGAACAGAAGAAGAAATGCTCGCGAAAGGTGTTGGGCATTTTACGTCTACAGCTTGGCCATCTGAGGGGGAACAAATTCTTCTGTCAGGTCATCGAGATACCGTATTTAAGAACTTTGGTGAGCTTGAAGTTGGCGATGTATTTATCGTTGAACTTTCATACGGTACGTTTGAATATGTCATACGTTCGCATACGATCGTAGACAAAGATGACACGTCGATTATTCGAGAGATGGGTGAGGAAATGTTAACCTTATCCACATGTTATCCATTTCACCTTTTGGGCGCTGCGCCTGAACGCTATGTCATTTATGCTGAACCCGTTTAATTATGAACAGCGGCTGTCAATAGGCAGTCGCTTTTTCATGGAATGAAAGTTATCAATTCAGAACTTTCATTTTTTTGTTATAATCAATATAATCGTAGTGATTGCTACGGTTAATTCGGAATGACAAAAAGGGTAGAAGATGTAGAGTCACTTCAAAAGCGGAGGTCACGTGATGATGAAATACGTATAAATCACACTATCTGAAAGAGCTGGAAGTCACTTCACTCTATCCCATTTACATAATACGTAGACAGTAATGCACTAACTCTAGAAGTCAACGAAGGAGCGAATGAAATGAAGCGTGAAGATGTCGTTATTGTTCAAGCAGTTCGTACTGCGATTGGTCGTGCAGGTGGAAGTCTTAAAGGGGTAAACAGTGGTCATTTAGCTTCTGCTGTTATTGAAAGCGCTATTATGAAGAGTGGAATTGATAGTCGAAACGTTGATGAGGTCATTATGGGTGAAGTGCGACCAATGACCGAATCTTCGAATGTGGCAAGGGTTGCAGCACTTCGAGCCGGTGTGCATGAAGAAGCAACAGCGTTTACTGTAAATCGTCTTTGTGCTTCAGGGATGCAAGCGATCGGTTCAGCAGTTCAACAGATTACGTTTGGTCAAGCTGAAGTCATCATAGCTGGAGGGACAGAGAACTTAAGTCAGGCACCGATTTATTTACGTAATTCTAGGTATGGTGAAGGTAATCCTCATCTTGTAGATTCAAATTTAGAAGCAGGTCAGCAACCACAAGAAATGTATGGCAAAGACTTAGGCATGGGAATGACGGCAGAGAACGTTGCTGAGCAATACAAGGTTAGTCGAGAAGACCAAGATGCGTTTGCGTTAGAAAGCCAACGCCGTGCCAAAGATGCGATTGAATCGGGGCGTTTTAAAGAGGAAATTATTCCTATTGAAGTGAAAGAACGAAAGCGGAGCTTTACGTTTGACGTTGATGAGCACCCGAGAGAAACGACGCTAGAGAAATTAGCAAGCTTACGCCCAGCATTTAAAAAAGACGGCAGTGTGACAGCAGGAAATGCTTGCGGACGAAATGACGGCGCCGCGGCAGTGATGCTGATGACGAGAGGCAAAGCAGAAGCACTTGGGTTAAAGCCACTTGCAACTGTTGTTGACTGGGCAACAGCTGGTGTGTCACCAAATGTGATGGGAATTGGTCCTGTACCTGCTGTTCAGAAACTACTCGCTCGTACGAAACTACAAAAAGAAGACATCGGTGTGTGGGAATTAAATGAAGCATTTGCTTCTCAAGCACTTGCAGTCATTCGTGAATTAGGAATAAGAGAAGAAGATGTAAATCGTAACGGTGGAGGAATTGCACTAGGTCATCCACTCGGTGCAACAGGTGCTAGAATTACAATTTCATTGTTGCATGAAATGATTCGTTCTGATGAAACGTACGGTGTGTCCACGCTTTGCGTCGGTGGTGGTCAAGGAATGGCAATGTTATTGAAAAAGGAAGTGAACTAACATGAGTACGATTGCGGTCATTGGAGCAGGAACGATGGGGCGAGGCATTGCCTATACCGCAGCCATACAAGGGTTTGCTGTTCAACTTTACGATGTGTATGAAGATGCTCTTGAACGCGCCAAAGTAGAAATTGAACGCTTAGGAGCGAAAAGCTTTGAACGTGGCTATTTGAATGAAGAAGAACGAGAGCGGTTACAGACGATTACGTACAATGGTTCGCTACAACATGCAGTCGAGTCAGCTGACGTGGTGATTGAAGCGGTGTTAGAAGAGATGAGTCTGAAGCTCTCTGTTTTCAAAGAGTTAGATGAGTATGCACCAGCTCATGCGATTCTAGCAACGAATACGTCGACGTTAAGTCCAACGGAAATTGGTGCGAATACGAGTCGACCAGATAAAGTAATTGCGATGCATTTCTTTAACCCGGTTTATCGCATGAAGTTAATTGAGATTATACGCGGCTTAGACACGTCCGATGAAACCGTGAATACGATCGAAGCGATCGGTCGTGAACTAGGCAAAGAAACGGTCATCGTCAATGAGTTCCCTGGGTTTGTGACGAGTCGAATGAACTGCCTCATTGGAAACGAAGCGATGAACATGCTTATGGAAGGTGTGGCGTCAGCTGAAGATATTGATAAAGCAATCAAGCTCGGCCTCAATCATCCGATGGGACCACTTGAACTTGCGGACCTTGTTGGTCTAGATAGCCGTCTTCGAAATATGAATGCATTACACCGAGCACTTGGTGAAAAGTATCGTCCGTGCCCGATATTAGAGAAGTACGTAAAGGCGGGAAGACTCGGTAAGAAGTCTGGTCAAGGCTTTTACACATATGAGTAACGGTATGAAAGATTCCTAACATGAAAGGTTAGGAATCTTTTCTATGCTAAAATAAAGAAAACATCACAGATTTGAGCTGATATGCATGATTGAGTTTTTAATCATATTTCTCATTGTACTCGTCGGAGCTATTGTTCAAGGAATTAGTGGATTTGGAATTGGGCTTGTTATGATGGCTTTTTTGCCGCTGTTTCTTACGGTAAAAGAAAGCACGTTACTCGTTATTTCATTACTTATTATCGCAGCGGTCACAGTCATTATAAAAAACTATCAATATATTGAATGGAAAAGTGTCCGAAAGATTTTTATTTTTGCGCTCTTAGGTCGGATCGTTGCTTTCTTTGTTCTCACAAGTTACGGAGATTTAGACATTTTACAGCTATACTTAGGCTTGTTTTTAATTGGCATGGTCATCTTCATGTTTATGCGTGAAAGGTCAGCGGGTCCAAAAGATCGAGACGTGACGATGATTCAGACCGTGACGTTAGGTTTCTTCGGTGGGTTTATCGGAGGCTTGTTCGGTGTGGGTGGACCGTTTTTCGTCTTTTATTTTCTGATGGTATTTGCATCAAATAAATTCAAGTATCTTGCTAACGTGCAATTTGTAACGTTACTCGTAAGTACATTTTCAATTAGCTTACATGCAATCAATGGCGACTTTAACGTTGATTTTATAGGGTATTTCTTGGTCGGAACGGTTGCAGTTGTAATTGGAACAATTCTTGGTTTAAAGCTATTTGCGGTCGTCAATCAAATGTGGGTGCGCCGTTTTGCGATGATTCTCGTACTCGTTGCTGCGCTTAACTTGATTCTATTTTCAACATAAGGTGTTCTAGTGATGGGGTGTTGAACATAGAGTGAAAACAAATCTGCTTAGAGCACAACGTTCTGAGCAGATTTTTGTTTCATGTGTTAGTTGTACAATTCAATAAAACGCTCAATATCTTGATTTAATAAATAAGGCATTGCTTTAGAGATCTTATCATCATCCCATGACCACCAAGAGATTTGTTCTAACGCTTGAATGACGTGATCATCAAAACGTTTACGAATAAGTTTAGCTGGATTGCCACCAACAACGGAATAAGGAGGAACGTCCTTCGTTACGTTACTAAAGGCGGCAATGACTGCGCCATTACCGATGGTTACACCTGACAAGATGGATACTCCCATCGCAATCCATACGTCGTGTCCGATCGCGACGTCTCCTTTTGATTGCGGATGACCGATGTGGTGTTTATGTGGATCAAGAACAGAGAAAGGATAGGTTGTTACCCAATCACTTCGATGTTCGCCCCCAAGTAGAATCTTCACATCACTTGAGATCGAGCAATAATTCCCAATGGAAAGTTTCGTCCCCTCTCCCCAAGAAAAAACTTGAAAGTTCGCTGCAGCGTACGTGCCTTTGCCGATGTTGTACCCTGAAAGGTCTGGTCTAAGTCGCAATTCATGGATCACCTTCTCATCACCTCTGTGTAGCTTATGTACTTGTTCAACGCTCGGTATAGTTACTTGTGTACAGGTCATTGAATTTTAATCATGTAAAGGAAGTGTACAGATGAAGAAGTCCAAGCTCGTTACCGAAGGTCGTAATTCCCGTTCTGAAAACATTGATCGACAATCAATCGAAGAAATACTTGAAACGATTAATGCTGAGGATCAACAAGTCCCTCTCTCAATTGCAAATCACCTCCAGACAATTGCTGAGATTGTGAAAACAGTCGTTGCCCAAATGAAACAGGGTGGACGTTTACTTTACGTAGGAGCAGGAACGAGTGGCAGAATTGGGGTGTTGGATGCTTCTGAGATTCCACCAACGTATGGCACAAGTCCAGAACTCGTTCAAGCCATTATTGCAGGTGGCGAGCAGGCTGTTTTTCGTGCCGTAGAAAACGTAGAAGACAACGAGGCGCTCGGGTTCGAAGAAATTGCTAGCCGTAACATCACGACAGCAGATGTGGTGATGGGGATTACAGCAAGTGGTGGTGCGCCTTACGTGATTGGCGCTTTAAAAAAAGCCCAAGAATTAGGTGCTAAAACGATTGCTTTTACGAATAATCAAAATGCGCCACTACATCAGTATGGAGATCACGTGCTTGCCATTGATGTAGGCCCAGAAGTGGTGATGGGCTCTACGCGTATGAAGGCAGGTACTTCCCAGAAGCTCGTGTTGAATATGATTACGACTGCGACAATGATTCAATTAGGGAAAGTGTATGAGAACTTAATGGTGGACGTACAACCGTTAAACAAAAAACTCATTGAGAGAAGTAAAGCGATGATTCAATATGCTACAAGCTGTGATGAACAACAGGCGGATCGGCTATTTTTGTTGTCTGGAAGAAAACCAAAAGTAGCCATCATTATGGGCTTGCTACACGTTTCAAAAGATGAAGCGGAGCAACTTTTAGTGAAAAATGACGGGTACATTTACCGAGTAGTCGATGATAAATACTAAACAAATAACTCCGGTATTCATTTTGTGTTTACTAGAAAAAGGTTTAGTTATGAACAAAATGCGGGTATACTTCTGCGATAAGTGAAATAGAAAAGGGGAAGTTTATGAAATGGTTAATTAATCGACCGAAGATCACGCTATTATTCTTTCTAATGCTTACAATCGTCGGTGCGATCAGTTTCTCTCAATTGCCGCAGCGGGAGATTCCAGAATTTTCACCTCCAATTGGTCAGGTGACGACGGTTTATCCTGGAAGTACAGCGGAAGAAATTGAGCAACAGATTACCGTTCCAATCGAGAACGAACTTCAACAATATGATGAGATTGAATCGTTTGAATCGGTGTCAGCACCGGGACTTTCTTTACTTACGATTGAACTCGACGAAAGTGTCGAGAACACGTCGGTCGTTTGGAATGAGCTTAGTCAAAGCATTCAAAGTGTATCAGGGCAGTTTCCTGATGCGAGTATGAGTCCAAGCTTCAATACGAGTGTAGGCGATCAAGGGCTAGCTACATATCATATCCTTTTCTCAGATGAAGAAGAGCGCGCTGCGATTGAAGATGTGTTGGATCGTGCTGCAGATGACATTCGGAGCTATCCAGATCTTGTCGGCCTTGATGTCCAAGGTTCAGTAGAGCAAGAAGTTGCTGTGAACTTAGATGCAGACTTGTTAGAAGAGAACGGTCTAACTTTCGGACAAGTAATCGGCGCATTAAACGGTGAAGTTGAATTAACACCAATCGGTGAATGGCAAGATGATAACCAAGTCTTTCCTGTTGATTTGAACAATTATACGACTGTTGAGGAAATGAACGAGGTTCCAATTGGTATTGACGATGAAGGTGAGCTGTTACGTTTACAAGATGTTGGTGAAATGACAGTTCAATGGATGGAACAAGAGGAATCTGTACATTATGAAGGCGAGTCTTCGATCGCCCTGACGTTCACACTCGCTTCCGGTAGCAGTGTGCCAGAAGCACAGGCTCAACTCGACACTTTTGTCGATCAAATAAATGAGGCATTACCATCTGGAACAGAAGCGAACTTGTTATACACACAAGCGGACTTAGTGTCTGAACTCTTTTTAGATTTAGCAATTTCGTTCCTTATTGCGGTTGTCGCGGTACTTTTCGTCTGTTCACTCGGCTTACGTCCTGGCTCTGCACTGAGCGTTGCGATCGCTATTCCGATTTCACTTAGTATCGGTTCGATCATCATGCCGTATTTAGGTGTCGGCCTAAACCAAATCTCTTTAATTGGCTATATTATTGTACTAGCCATATTAGTTGATGATGGAATTGTTGTGAATGACAACATTGAACGCCAATTACGTGAAGGGAAAAGTCCGAAAGAGGCTGCGTACAAAGGAACGAAAGAAGTGTTCTGGTCAGTGATCACATCGACCATTGTTGTTGTGTTTACGTTTTTCCCGATCTTGCTATTACCAGGTGGCGCTGGGGAGTTTATTCGACCCTTACCACTCGTGCTCATCGGAGCAATTATTGCTTCAACGCTCGTAAGCTTGTTAATTATCCCGATTTATCGACTGTGGAGGGAGAAGAAACGACCTGAAGATAAAGAACGTAAACCTGCAGGACTTCTTGGATCATGGTTTGAAAAAGCTTCAGCGGGTTATCGAACTAAAATTATGGAAAGAGTCGTTAGGCGACCATTTTTCGTTGCGTTTGGTGGATTAGCAATCGGTACAGCTGCTTTTCTATTGATTCCATTCATTCCAATTGAGTTCTTTCCAGACTCGGACCGTGAGGAAGTCTTTATTGAAGCGACACTTGCGAACGGTACCCCATTAGAAGAAAGTGAAGAGTACTCGGAGTCGGTGGAAGCGTGGCTCGCTGATGAAAGCTTCGTAGACTCGGTATCAAGCTTTACGGGTACGAACATTCCTCGTCTTTTTGGTAGCGATGGGGGAGGAGAGGAAAGTGAGAACCTCGTCAATTTCCTTATTTATATAAATAAAGAGGATATTGAAGCGCGCGAAGCAATGAATTATTGGAGCGAACAGTTGCCTGACGAGTTTCCTGAACTAGAATCCTATGAAGTATCCATTATTGAATCAGGACCACCAGTAGGTGCACCGATTGCCGTTGAAATCTCTGGTGACTCGATTACAGATTTAATGGATACGAGCAGTGAAGTACAATCAATTCTTCTAAACACAGAAGGAGTCGTCAACGTCGATGATGACGTTGGAACTGCTGTTAATTCTTATCAAGTTGAACTGGACCGAGATGAACTAGAAGACAACAACATCACAGCGAGTGAAGTGAGCGAAATGCTCGCCGCGATCGGTGAAGGAGTCCCGTTAGGTGACTTTGACGTTGATGGTGAGCTACTTGATTGGCAATTGTACATTGAAGGGGATGAACTTGACCTACTTGAAACGATAACGCTTGAAGGAATGACGGATGAAGTCGCGTTAAGTGAATTCGTAACGATTGATGAGGAGTCAATTCAGCCGAGAATTCCACGAAAAGATGGAGAACGTATGATTACTGTACGGGCATTTCCTGGGGATGCTAGTGCGGATGACATTATTGCTCAAGTAGAAGAAGAGATTGCTGCCTTAGAAGACGACGCTGTTGCGATTAACATCGGAGGCGAAACAGCAGAGCGGACCGACGTGTTCATTCAAATCGGTCAGATCTTTATTGTCGTTGTGTTTCTGATTTTTATCGTCATGCTCATTCAATTTTATTCCATCAGTATTCCATTTATCATTTTAAGTGGTGTCTATCTCGCTTTTTCAGGTGCGATGATCGGACTATTTATTACTCAGACAGGTCTTGGTTTTATGTCGCTTATGGGTGGCGTAAGTTTAGCAGGGATTGTTGTAAGAAATGGGATTGTCCTGATTGAGTTTATTGAACAGAGACGAAAAGAAGGACTAGGTGCTAGGGATGCAGTTATTCTTGCTGCGGAACAACGATTCCGACCTGTAGTTCTCACATCATTAACAACAATTGCTGGCTTATTGCCAGTTGCTTTAGGGAATAGCACACTCTTCCAACCGCTTGGAATTACGATTGTATCAGGTGCGCTGTTCTCAGCGGTTCTGACATTACTCGTCGTGCCAGCACTGTATCTCGTGCGTGAGCGAATGAAAACAGGAAGCATTTCTTAATGGGTCTAATTAAGAGAATATAGTAAACGAAAACGTTAAAACGTCAGAATAGGCGTTTTAACGTTTTTTGTTTCTGGGTATGTAGTAGTTATCGGGGTGATTCGATGACAGAAGCATCAAGAGAGCAGACCACACACGAGCGCACGTTAACGTTGCGCGGTGGGTTTTACCTCATGTTGCTTGGGCTCGTATTCGTTTTGTTGACGCTGCTTAACCCAGTGTATGTACAAACCGACGCACTCTTGTTTTTACTAGGTAGTTACTTTCTGGTGATGGGTTCAATCTTCTTTTTGATTGTTGAGCCGTTATCTACACCAGAGCGAAAGGAATTACGTGCGCTCAACATTGTGAACGCGTTTGGTCTAGTTCTTACGATTGTATTATTTGTGTATCATACGATGACGTTTCAGGTGACAGGGTTTGGTATTACGGTAACGAGTTTACTCGTTCTTTTATGGATAGCTGCTTTTATGCTCATCCGCCGTCAAACTCATAACAAAGAAGAGTACATGAATGTTGAACGACAAGATCAAAGTGAAAGCAGGTGAGTACGATGAGTAGCTTTAAATATGAACTTGTGAACTTTACGCGAGAAGGCATGGAGCTTAAGAATACGTGGATTCGGATGTCTGAACAAGAGAAGTCGATGGCAATGAAAGATTATCCGTTTGATAAGCCCTTTGAAGAAGTGATTGACGATTTAATTCGTTGGCGTGAAACGCTCGATAAAAATGATAATTTGTAGAAGTAAAAACCGATCACTCTAAATGATATGCTCCCCAAAAGGTGGACAGATGAAATAAAAAATCTGTTTACCTTGAGGGGAGTATTTTTATGGCGAAAAGTAAGTTTACTGCGGAAGCAAAGTATGAAGTCATTCAAGCCATTGAAGAAGGCTATTCAACGATAAAAGAAGTCACGGAACAATATGGGATTAGTGTAGCGACCTTTAAACGTTGGAGACGAAAGTACGAGCACCTCGGTTTGGAAGGTTTACAACCTGCAAAGGGTCAAAAAACATACACCAAAGAGATCAAAAGACAAGCGGTTCATGAAGCTCTCTCTGAGCACTATTCATTGACGGAAATTGCCATCCGTTATGCCATCTCAGATCAATCCGTTTTACGAAAATGGATCCAGCAGTATAATGGTCAAAAAGGCGAGAAATCCACGGGGAAAAGAGTGAATCGTCCAATGACCAAGGGAAGAGCAACGACACACGAAGAACGGATCTTTATAGCGAAAGATTGTACCGAGAGTAATAAAGACTATCAAATGATCGCTGAACATTATAACGTTTCCTACCAACAAGTGTACCAGTGGACGAAGAAATACGAAGAAGGGGGCGAAGATGCTCTTCGTGATCGGCGTGGGAGAACAAAGACCGAAGAAGAACTCACACCTAAAGAAAAAGCGGAATTACAGACGAACAAGCTAAAGAGAGAAAATGAACGGTTACGTGCGGAGAATGCGCTCTTAAAAAAGTTGAAGCAGATCGAAAGGAGGCGAAAATAAGTGAAGTTCGTTCGGAAGATATCTATTTAGCCATTCAAGAGCTTCACCAATCCGAACACTTCTCGATTTCCTTATTATGTGAAGTTGCGGGTAGAGCTCGCTCGGCTTACCATAAATGGAAGAGCCGAAACCCTTCGGCCAACGAACAGTTAAACCAAACGATTCTGGATGAAATGAGTAAGCTCCATGAAGGTGTCAAGGGCATTTATGGTTATCGTAGGATGACGATGACGATGCGAAGAGTTTTCGAGATGCCTTTAAATGAAAAGCGGATCTATCGGTTAATGGGCCTCGCTGGGATGCAATCCGTGATCCGGCGAAAGAAAAAGCGCTATGTGAAGTCAAACCCGCAACACGTCGCTGAAAATGTGCTGAATCGGGAATTTAAAGCAGACCATCCAAATGAAAAATGGGTCACTGATGTCACCGAATTAAAATATGGTTCATCTCAAAAAGCTTACCTTAGTGCCATTCGGGATTTGTACGATGGGTCGATTGTAAGCTATGTCTTAAGCAGGGCCAACAACAATCGATTAGTCTTTGAAACATTGAATCAAGCGATCGAATCCTCCCCTGAAGCCAAGCCACTTCTACATAGTGACCGTGGCTTTCAATACACTTCACATGGATTCAAACGACTGCTTCAAGAGGCAAAAATCAAACCAAGTATGTCACGCGTGGGAAGATGCATCGATAATGGACCGATGGAGTCTTTTTGGGGAACGCTAAAATGTGAGAAGTATCGATTACATAAGTTCCAAACGTTCAATGAACTCAAACAGGCAATCGATGATTATATCTATTTCTATAACTGCGAACGCCTACAGAAACGATTAAACGGCCTTACCCCTAAGGAATATAGGAATAAAGCCGCTTAACCTATTTTTATTATTTCCACTGTCTACTTGACAGGGGGCAGTTCAAAATGATGGAGAGGTCGGTTTGTCTTTTGTCCATGTACATGAGTTGAGATTGCCAAGCATAAGCTAGAGTACAATCTCATTCGTGGAGTGGGTAAGTATGAGTCGGAGTTTTGTATGGATCATGTTTAGCCTGTATATAGTGGCTGTTCTGTATATTACGATGTTTGCATGGAACTACGGGGCTTCATTAGGTCCTGATGGTCCTGGTGGAAGGCATTACAACCTCATTCCATTTCGAAGTATCTATCGAATTGGTGTGTTTAGTCCTGATGTTATTGATCCGATCAAAATTCTAATTGGAAATGTTCTTCTGTTCGTTCCGTTTGGGTTTTTTGTACCTTATCTTTTAAAGAAATTACGATCACTTTGGAAAGTGATCGTAATTAGCGTTTTGTTCTCATTAAGTATTGAATTGTATCAGTTCACCTTTACGTTTCGAGTGGCGGATGTGGATGATCTGATCTTAAATACCGCAGGTGCAATCATTGGCTATGGTTGTTATCGAATCTTTACGTTTACTCAAAAACGTGTTCATGTTTTCAAAGTGTAGCGTACGAAGAAACGGTAGCCTGCATAGACGAGTAAAAGGAACAATCCATAGAAAATTGCAACATAAATAAGGCCGATAGGGTTCGTGACGATCGTGCTCCCTACCGTTGCAAATAGAATCATAGAAGGGATTTTCCCAATCGATGAGGCAATTGTATACGTAAGAAAACCGACGCGACTTAACGCACTATAGACGTTCACGATAATAGAAGGGACGATTGGAATGAGTCGTGTTAAGAAGATCGTCATAAAGGCGTTACGCTCAAATAACAAATTGAGCTTAGAAAGTGTCGTATAGCGATTTAGAATGCGTTGACCGAGGTCTTGATAGCCATAACGAATAAAGACAAACATGACGATTGAAGCAAGTGAAGATCCAATCCAAGTAACGAGACTACCAAGGTAAGGTCCATATATAGCACCTAGTATTCCTCCGATAATTGGGTAAGGAATGACTGGGAATAAGGAAAGTAATGTCGCAATCAATGCGGTGAGTAGAATTGATTCTGTACCGCCTGCATCCAGCCAAGCAGCGAACGATTCACCATATAAAAGGGCTACTAAGAATAGAGTTAAAAGTACGATAAAAACTAAAATTTTTCGTAACATGCGGTCACCTCACGTTTATTCTATCAAATTTTTGATAGAATAGATGCGTACGATCTAATGACAAATGAGGGTGAGTAATGTGCGGAAAAAATGGATGCAAGTAATGGGGATCGCGCCATTGTTGCTACTTGCGGCTTGTGGTAATGCAGATGAAGAAGGTGTTGATGAATCCTCAGATGAGGAAGACGTTGCACAAGATGAGATGGAACAAGATGAGAATGATGAAGCGACTGCTGAAACGGACGCCGAAGTAGATCGCAGTGACGCGATTGAGGCAGTTATGGTTATGGAAGATGGCGGTGAGGTTGTTCTCGAGTTGTATCCGAACAATGCACCAGCAACTGTTGAGAACTTCGTTGCGCTAGCAGAAGACGGTTTTTACGATGGTCTAACGTTCCATCGCATCGTCCCGACCTTTATGGTTCAAGGCGGGGACCCTGATGGGACTGGCCAGGGAGGGGCACCAGATACGATCCCTGGGGAGTTCGCTGACAATGATTTTGACAACCCGTTGAATCATACAGAAGGTGTGATCTCAATGGCAAGAACACCAGATCCAAATTCAGCGAGTTCACAATTCTTCATTATGGTCGGTGATCATCCATCCCTTGATGGTGATTATGCTGCATTTGGGGAAGTAATCAGTGGAATGGAAGTGGTTGAAGAGATTGCTGCCACTGAGGTCTCTGGAGAGACACCTGTTGAAGGTGAAGTTCCAGTTATTGAGACCATTACAATTGAATCGTAACGAACATGAACTCATAGGTCGAGCAGGCCTATGAGTTTTTTGTCATCAAGTTATAAACTTCGCAAGATCAGCGAGGCTGCTTTTCGGTACGTTTTTATACGGTCTTCGATGGATTCTTCACTCATATAAATCTCAACCCCGGTAAAAAAAGCTCCAGCTAAAAAGCTAATCTCAGCAGGGTCCTCCATTGTCCATTCACCTTGCTCATGACCGAGTCGAAGTAGATCTTCAAAACAACGGTTGTATTGATCATTAATTTCGATAACCTGATCATAAATCTCTTTGGACACAGCCATTCGTGCATAGAATTCCCCAGCAGCAACGCGGAGAGGATCATAAGCATCTTTTTTGGCGTTATAATCCGCAAAAGCAAATAGCTTCTCCTTCGCCGTCGTATAATTTTGTTCTTCTTTGTGCCATTCATCGGACCACAATTGATTGTCTTCTTTTAGGATTCTAAGGAATAAAGCGTCTTTGTTTTTGAAATGATGATAGAGATTACCTTTACTACTGTTCGAAGCTTTTACAATGTCATTCATTGACGTTTCTTTATAGCCCTTTTCGATAAAGAGCTGTTTCGCTGATTCGATAATAATTTTTTCTTTCATAAAATCTTCTCCTTGACGGTATTCGATTTCTGTCATATAGTATAGACCGACCGTTCGGTCTGTGTAAAGAGTAAGGAGTGAAAATAATGCCTGAAGAAATGCCTTTAATGCGCAATCGTACATTTGTATTAATGTTCATCGCGGGTATTTTTGCTGTTGTTGGTTTTAGTATGTTTTTGACCACTGTATCGTGGTTTGCAGTGACAGAGATGGATTCTGCAATGGCAGTCGGTTTAGTATTAATGGCAGCGACCATTCCCCGTTTAGTTATGATGGTCTTTGGTGGGGTTGTCGCTGATAAATATAAAAAAACGACGATTATGTTTATTACGAACCTAACTCAAGGGGTTCTTTTATTTGTTTTGTACTTGTTTGTGGCAAATGACAATTTGACGTTAACGATTCTATTAATTTTAGCAGGTCTATTTGGTATGCTTGACGCTTTCTTTGGACCAGCAAGTACGTCGCTCATTCCGAAGATTGTTGCCAAAAAACAATTGCAACGTGCCAATGCCGTTTTTCAAGGTGCAGACCAAATTTCATTTATTATCGGTCCAATCATTGCAGGGTTAATGATGGAAACCGTAAGTATTGCGGGAAGTTTTCTCGTTGCTACAATTCTTGTGTTCTTCTCAGCGATCTTTATATTCCCACCGCTCATTAAAGAAGCGGCTGTCGGGGAGAGAATTTCTCAAAGTCCATTACAAGACTTGAAAGATGGTTTTCATTATGTCCGTAGTTCGAACTTTTTACTAATCGGACTTGTCGTCTTAATTACCTTGAATTTCTTTGTGTTCGGTGCGCTTCACGTCGCGATACCTCTTCTTGTTGATACACATGGTGGTTCACCATTGAACTTGAGCTTTATGGAAGCAAGTCTTGGGATCGGGATGCTTCTAGGAAGTGTGATTCTTGGTGCGTATACGATTAAGCGGCGTCGTGGTGCGATGACCTTATATGGTTTACTCGCTTCTCTCGTCTTGTTTATCATTTTTGCACTCGTACCAAGCTTAACGTGGTTGACGATCTTTATCTTCTTCATCGGTTTCTCAATGGTGTTCGTCTATATTCCGTTCTTTACGGTTGCTCAGGAGAATACAGATGGCCATATTATGGGTCGAGTGATGAGTATTATTTTTCTAGCTATGAATGGGTTTGACCCAGTTTCATACGGTCTTGTGACTGGACTCGTTGCAACAGGCGTATCTGTTCAACTCGTCTTATTCGGTCTTGGTGTTGCAGGGTTACTCATTTGGTTCATCGTGTTCCTACGTGCAAAGCAGTTTAGAGAGGTTTAAAAGAATATAGAATCAGGTAAGGGAGTAGTAGAACCTTAACGAAAGCATAGGTGATGAGTAGTGTCCAAGTTATTCGATCAAGGAAAGATTGGTAATCATATTCTAAGCAATCGATATATTGTTGCGCCGATGACGCGTGTGAGCGCCGAAGAAGACGGAACGCCGAATGAACGAATGCACAAGTATTATGAGCGTTTTGCAAAGGGAGGCTTTGCTGCAGTTATTACTGAAGGAGTCTACCCTGATACGATGCATAGCCAAGCGTATCGTTACCAAGGTGGTCTAGCGACTGAGAAGCATGCAACTGCATGGGCACCGATCGTTAAAAGCGTCAAAGAGCATGGTGCTTTAATGATTGCACAGCTTATGCACGGTGGTGCACAAACACAAGGAAACTATTATACAGACGAAACGGTCGCTCCTTCGAAATTCTCGCCACCATCAGATAAGGTCGAAGTTTACTACGGAAGTGGACCATTCCCTACAGCAAAAGCGTTAACGGTTGAAGAAATGAAGCAAGTACGAGAGGGATTTGTGCAGTCAGCTCTTTTCGCACAACAAGCAGACTTTAGTGGCGTAGAGCTCCATGGCGCAAATGGTTACCTACTCGATGAGTTCTTGTCAGAAGTAAGCAATCACCGAGAAGATGAGTACGGAGGCAGTGTGTTAAACCGTGTTCGGTTTTTAAAAGAAATTATTGCCGACGTTCGTAAAGCGGTTGGTGATACGATGATGCTCGGTATTCGGATCTCTCAACTCAAAGCAACAAACGGTTCGTACAAGTGGCCAGGTGGCGAAGAGGATGCAAAGATCATTTTTAGCGAACTCGGGAAAACGAGTGTCGACTATATCCACATTTCTGATGATGATGCTTCTACACCTGGATTTGGAGAAGGTACGAAAACGATGGCAGAAGCAGCCAAACACTATAGCAACAAGCCTATTATTACGTGCGGTGACCTAGGTGATCCAAAGAAAGCATCGCAAGTTCTAGAAAAAGACCAAGCTGACTTTATCGGGATTGCTAGACAAGCACTCGCAAACCCAGATACACCAAAGCGTGTACAAAATGAACAGCCGCTCGATGAGTTTAATGGTAAAGAAGTTATGACACCGCAAGCGTATGTGAAGGATTTTGAACTTAATTATGAGGAAGAATAAAAAAAGCAAAGGCCTTTATGGTCTTTGCTTTTTTTCGAGTTGAACGCTAGTAATGATGTCAGGTACAGAATCGTTTCGTGCATAAAACGTTAGTCGATGCTCGTCATCTTCATAAGTAGCTGAATGTACGAGCATTTCATGATCATACGAGAGGCGCACGGGTCCGTACGCTGCAAAAACATCATCAAAAACGCTGTGAACGCCAACACCAAGTTTTGTTTGAGCACCACTTACTGAACTATAAATACTCGTCACATCGTTATTGCTCGTCACAATCGTTAACTGTCGATCCATGGCTTCATCTATCGTATCCGCATAAATGCGTGTTCCTTGTGACCATTCTTCATCTGGAATTTCAACTAAATGATCGTATGTTGTGATCTCTTCATATAAGGAATAGGATCCTAATGTATGCCCTGTATGTTGAATAGATAATACGGGATTTGTGACGTAGCTTGTGATCATAAGTGATGTTGCAATCATCAGGATACTTCCGACGCCCACTGGGATCATTCGAAATCGTGTAAACGTCGTAAAATAGACAGAACAGACGAAAGCAACGATTGGAATTGTAAATAAGCTACTTAGCATAAATAAATCAATGGAATAGTAAGGATCATAGGCAGTCAATGAATAGACGTACACACCAATCCCCGCCATCATTAGATACGAACTACTTCCTGCCATAGCCATCGCTAGGCGCTTAGCGGTCGGTAAAGACTGCCATTGACGGCGAAACAGCAACCAAACACGAACGCTCATGATGACCCCAACAAAGGCCCCAATTAGTAAAATGATCGGAAATAAGAAGACCGCCAATAGAATCGAAGTTAGCGAAACGATGATAAAAAGTACAGCATTTGCAAAAAACAAACTTAGAGATCTGATCATCGGTGTTCGCATCCGATTCATTGTTCCAATTCTCCTTCAACGAGTGGCACATAACCTGTTTTTTCAATCAGTTCCTGTCCCTCGGATCCTATCATCCATTCAATTAGTTGGTGCACTTCCTCTGTTTCTTCTCCTTGACGAGTGATGGCATAAAAATCAGCTGTAATCGGGTACGTCCCAGCAGCAATGTTTTCTTTTGACGGTTCAATGTCATTCACTTCAAGTAAGCGAATTCCGTCTGTTTTGTTCATTTCTGTCACGTAATAACGAAATGAGAAACCGAGCGCGTTTTGGTGATTTCGGTAATCCGATGTTTCTTGTAAGATGCCACCCATTCCGCTGATTAATTGTTCTGATGGTGGCTCCATTAGAACACGGTCACCCATTAGTCGTTGCAAAGCGGTTTGAGAGCCGCTCCCTTCTGATCGCTGAAAGGCTCGTATCCTACCATTCGCCGTGCTTACTTCATTCCAATTCGTTACCTCTCCTGCGTAAATATCTTGAATTTGTTCAAGTGTCAGGGATTGAACGTTTTGCTCTTGATTTACAAAAAAGACAAACGCTTCTCGCCCAATTGGTGTTAATTCAAATTCTACGTTTTGTTCTTCGGCTGTTTGTCGTTGTTGCTCTGAAGGTGCTGGAGTGAAAATAATATCAACGTCGCCGTATAGAAGGCTATCAAACGCGGTCGGTGTATTCGTCATACGTACAGCGCTTGAGTGTAAATCATACGTTGCTTCTGGGTAAACCGCTTCTGCGAAAGCAGCGTAAACCGGATAAAGAGCTGTTGAACCGTCTAGAACTGGAAGGTTTTGCTCAAGTGACAACGAGGATTCTTCCTCTAATGTAGCAAGTCGATCGTTATTGTTAAATGGCTGGTAAATCGAGACGTCCACTTCACTGTCTGAAATGGTCTCGAGTTGTGCAGTTTGATAAGTATTAAATTCGAAAATTCCGATGATTGCAAGTGCGATTACGAGCGATGCACCAAGCCCAATCCATCGAATTCTTGAGGTGAATAGATCAAAATACGTACTGATCGTTAATGCGAGAAATAGGACCATTGCTCCTGAAAATACATACCAATAAACAAGCGCTTGCCCCGTAACTAGAAGCAGAATGCTACCTATGACAGTAACGAGAAATGTTAAAAATAAAATGCCAATGACCGCCATAATCTTAGTAAACAGCTGTCCCATAGTGTCCTCCTCATCCCTCGTAAAGCACTCTAAGTGTAGTGTTTGGTGAAGCATGCGTCAATAAGGAAGTTGAACTTTCTAGAGGAGAACATTATTCTAGTAACAGGAGGACGAGCTAAATGGAACATTCACAACAGACATTTCCAGTCGACCCAGCTGTTTTAAAGAAAATGAAAACTGAACTTACTCGGTTTATGATGACGTACAAATTCGCATTGGATGAGATGGATACGAAAATTAGCATACTGCAAGAAGAATTCCAATATGTTCATGATTACAATCCAATTGAGCACATTTCAACGCGATTAAAGTCACCAGAAAGCATTCTAGAAAAAGCACAACGAAAAAAATTACCGTTAAACTTGGCAACGATTCGTAATGAATTAAACGATATCGCAGGCATTCGAATTAATTGTTCGTTTCAAAAGGACATTTATGAAATTAAAGACATGTTAAGTGCACACCAAGACTTGCGTGTCGTTGAAGTGAAAGATTACATTAAAGCCCCAAAAGAGAACGGGTACCGCAGTTTGCATTTGATTGCTGAATTACCGGTTTATATGTCCGATCGAGTTGAGCATGTCGCGGTCGAGATTCAGATCCGTACCGTAGCGATGGATTTTTGGGCGAGCCTTGAGCATAAGATCTTCTACAAATTTGGAGAAGTCGTACCGAACGACATGCGCCATGAATTAAAAGAAGTGGCAGATATTGCAGCACAATTAGATACGCGCATGGAAGGTCTTCATAGAAGATCTGAACAGCACAAGGAACAATACTATGCGCGTGAATCGATGAAGTCCCTTCAAGTCGATCAAAAACAGTTCGCTTTACCTGAACGGTTGCTACAAGCACTCTCAAACATAGACGAAACCCCGAAGGACAGTTAAGTCTTTCGGGGTTTTTATTATTCTGGTGTATAGCTAGGGATATTTTGTCCCCAAAGTTTGGTTAACGTATAGGCGGCAAGTGTCGTTAAGACAAGACCTGTGAGTAGGGCAATCCACCATGTACCGGTAACACCAGCAATAAAGAATGAGATGATCCCGGTAATTCCAACTGTAATCGCATATGGAAGCTGTGTGTTAACGTGGTCCATATGGTCACTGGCAGAACCTGCAGATGACAATACTGACGTATCCGAGATCGGTGAACAGTGGTCACCGAAGATCCCTCCACTAAGAACAGCAGCAATAGCTAATGGCAATGCAATATCCATTGAAACAGCAAGTGGAATGGCAATTGGAATCATAATCGCAAATGTTCCATAAGAAGTTCCGGTCGTGAATGCGATAATTGCTCCTGCAATAAAGATAAGAACAGGGAATAACGCCGGTGTTAGACTGGATTGTTCAGCGAGCTGTACGAGGAATTGGTCGGTTCCAACTTCAGCAGATACTGAACCGATAGACCAAGCGAGAATTAGGATAACAAAGACGAGCATCATGCCTTTAATCCCTTTCATCACAAGGTGAATCGCTTCTATAAATGTGAACATTTTCTGAGACACACCCATTAGTAAGGCAACGATAATTGCTGCAAATGCAGCCATCAGGATCGACATACCACCGTCGGCTTCACCAATCGCAACGACAAAGCTGTTTTCAGGATAGTTCCCTGTCCATAAGAAAAGTGGTGGAATGAGTGCAAGTAACACGAGCATTGGTACAACTAGGTTACGAACTTTTGGTGTGTCAGTAGCCGGTTGAGCAGCTGTGATTTCATCTGCTGCTGGAGGTTGTCCACCATCACGAATGAGCTTCCCTGTTTTTACAGCACGTAGCTCAGCTTTTGCCATCGGGCCATAATCAAAACGTAAGAAAATAACGATAAAAACAGTAAAGATGGCAAGGATCGCATAATAGTTAAATGGAATTGTAGCAAGGTACATGAGGTATTCGCTTTGGTCAATGTCCATGCGAACAAACTCAGTTCCGATCAGTCCCATAACGTAGACGACCCATGTTGAAACAGGTACAAGCAGGCAAGTCGGTGCAGATGTGGAATCAACAATATAAGCTAATTTCTCACGAGAGATGCGAAGCTTGTCTGTAATTGAACGCATCACGCTTCCGACTGTAAGTGCATTAAAGTAATCATCAATAAATAGAGAAATTCCTAACAATCCCGTTGAGGCTTGAGCCCCTTTACGTGAACGAATTCGATTCGCGAATGCGTTGGCAAGCGCTTGAGCGCCCCCTGTCGTTTGGAAAACAACAATTAAAACACCGAATAGTCCACAATAAATTAAAACATTGGCGTTCCATTCATCGCCAAGTGCTGGAATAATGAACTGCTCAAAGCTAGCATATAACCCGAGCAATGGGTTCCAACCATTTATCATCGTCGCGCCGACAAACACACCAGCAAACAATGCAGGTACGACGTTACGTGTAAGGATTGCAAGAATAATGGCCACAACTGGTGGCAAGAGTGCAAGAATACCAAACTCCATACGCGTGACTCCTAACTATCATTTTTGTCCATTAGTGCATTATAAACGACAACGACTCAAGATGCACGACAATCTTGATGGATAGCAGAACCTTCCTAATTAAGCGCAGATTTTACTGATGATTTTGAGTATAATGAGTACAAAAGTGAGGAGGGTTTCGATGATTGATTTAAGAAGTGACACAGTGACAAAGCCAACAGAATCGATGAGAGTAGCGATGGTCGATGCAGTTGTTGGTGATGATGTGTATGAAGAAGACCCAACCGTGAACGATCTTGAAGAATATACAGCAGAGCTTTTAGGGAAAGAAGCAGCGCTTCTCGTGACGAGTGGAACACAAGGTAATCAAATTGCAGTGCTTGGCCACTGTAATTTAGGAAACGAAGTCATTATGGAGCAAGAAAGTCATTTGTTTCATTATGAAGGAGCAGCTATCTCAGCGTTTGCTGGTGTTCAACCACGTACCGTATTAGGTGATCGAGGGTTTATTGCCCAAGCAGAGCTGGAAGCAGCGATTCGTTCTGAAGATGTCCATGCACCAGAGACCGGACTCATTTGTCTGGAGAACACACACAATCGCCACGGTGGAGCAATCATTACACCTGAGCAAACGAAAGAAATGACCGACGTTGCAAAGCGTTACGGCATACCGACACACTTAGATGGGGCAAGGTTGTTTAATGCGAGTGTTGCTTTAGGTGTCGATATAAAAGAGTTATCAGAGCCATTTACAAGTGTGCAAATTTGCTTGTCTAAAGGTCTTGGTGCACCGATCGGTTCCATCATCGCAGGAGACAAAGCCTTTATTAAGAAAGCACGAAAATGGCGTAAACGTCTTGGCGGTGGAATGAGGCAGGCTGGAGTAATCGCAGCGCCAGGTAAGATCGCCTTAACGAGTATGGTTGAGCGGCTGAAAGACGATCACACTCATGCGCAGTTTATCGCAAAAGCGGTGGAAGAAATAAGAGGATTATCTGTGGGCAATCAAGTAGACACGAACATTGTTTTACTCGATACGACTCAGTTATCATGTACCGCACAAGAATTTGTGAACCACTTATATACAGCTGGTGTAAAAGCGAACACGTTTGGCCCTCAAACCGTTCGTTTGATTACTCATAAAGATCTTTCTCAAGTAGAGATCGAGAAAGCGATTGATACGCTGCGTCAAGTAGCAAGCTATTTCGAAATGGAGGCATAATTGTGATGACAGAAGAGGGATATGTGTATGCAGCATCACTAAATGATGAGCTCACACACGTTATTCCAACCGAATCGTATGATACAATTTTAATTGAAAGCTTAGGGACGCCAAGGCAGTGGTTTCACCATTTAATACGTGTACGAGAAGTATACCGAAGGTCTTTATATACAGGTGAAGTCGTCTTTCCTGGTAAACCAATTCCAGATGACATTGACGTAACAACAATGTTAAAAGCAAGCAGTGAGCGTTTAGCAGAAGCGTTTATGTATTCAGAGCGGATGTCTGTGAAGTTTGGTGGCAAAACGATGTCAATCTCTGAGCTGATTTCGACTGCCATTCAACATGAAGGAATTCATACTGGACAATATTACGTCGCACTAAAACACGCTGGGTTCGATGTGCCAAAGCGTTGGCAAGAGGATTGGGCAATGAGTTAGGAGAGAACCAAATGCGCAAAATTTTAATAATGACTGCAGTTGACGCTGAACGAGAAGCGGTAAAAGCAGGGATTCATGAAGGTGTAGATGTGACGGTTGAGCTTGCGGGTGTAGGACCTGCACAAGCAGCAGCTCGTACTGCCATTCAACTAGCTAAACAAAACTACGACCTTGTAATTAACGCAGGCATTGCAGGTGGGTTTAGAGAGAAAGTACAATTGGAAGACATTGTCGTCTCAACGACCATTCAGGCGGCAGATTTAGGTGCTGACACAGGAGAGCAATTTATCCCGGTTGAAGAGCTTGGATTTGGCTCCTCAAGCATTGAATGTTTAGAAAATGAAGTGGATCGCTTTGCCGAACTGGAGAATGTTTTTACAGGTAGAATCATTACGAAATCGACGGTAACAGGTACAGATGAAGAAGCCAAGCGATTGCAAGTAAGGTATGACGATGCAGTTGCAGAAGGAATGGAAGGCTTCGGGGTTGCGACTGCAGCGAAAGAATTTGGCGTACCGGTCCTAGAAGTTCGTGCCATATCGAATTACATAGGAAAACGCGAGCGCGAAAAATGGAAAATCAAAGAAGCATTAGTTTCATTGAAACAAGTGATGGAGGTTGTACGATGAAAATTGCCTATTCACCATGTCCAAACGATACGTATGTGTTTCATGCACTCACACATCAGCTTATCGCAGATACGCCAACGTTTGACGTCTCCTATGCTGACATTGACGTGACGAATACGTGGGCGATTGAAGGCGACCCTCATGATCATGATGTGATGAAGATTTCTTTTGCGGCACTTCCATACGTGTTAGATGATTATCAATTGCTATCATGTGGGGGAGCGCTCGGGCGTGGGTGTGGACCACTTTTATTAACGAAAGAAGAGACAAGTCCACAAACACTAGCAGAAAAGCGTGTAGCAGTACCAAGTGATCGCTCAACGGCATACATGTTGTTTCGACTTTGGGCGCGTCAGAAAATCGATGCTAACATTAAAGAAATTGTTGTGATGCCGTTTCATGACATTATGCCAGCGGTACAAGCGGGAACCGTTGATGCGGGTTTAGTCATTCATGAAGCGAGGTTTACTTACCAAGAATATGGTCTGCACAAGCTCGTCGATTTAGGCGAGTGGTGGGAAGAAGATACAGGCGCCCCCATTCCATTAGGGGCGATCATTGCGAAGAAAGGACTAGATCATGAACAGATTGAGTCTTGGATTCGTCAATCCGTCGACTATGCTAATGAGTATCCCGAGTCTTCGAAAGACTATGTCATGGAACATGCGCAAGAAATGAGCGAAGACGTCGCACGTTCTCACATCGATCTGTACGTGAACGAATTTACGAAAGACTTAGGGGACGATGGTTACAAAGCGATACGCGAATTGTTGCTTCGGGCAGCGGATGAAGGAATCGTTCCTAAGCCAGATTTAAGTGAGATCAGCCGGTAAAGAAATGCAGAGTTGTAGTGGCTATGCTTGTCGCGGACATTGTCTCCGTGACCTTATGCTTACGCTACTGCGGCAGCATAAACCACGTTTGTATGTTGGGATTTTGCTCTGAGATTAACGATCAATCATTAAAATCCCAACATAAAACTTCGAAATCGCCACATAAAAGCGTATATGATGGGATTTTGCATCGAAGTTGAAGATAAAACGACCAAATCCCCACATACACGGCCAGTTCCCCTGTACCATCGAACCCGAACAAATCCATTAGCCTAAAAACAAGCCTTTCTCATAGTCGATTCCTTATGGATGACCATCCTGACCATGTGTTGGTATGAGGTACCCTGTTCAGTAAGAACGGTTACACCTTGATTAGAATACTAGTGAACAAGTATGTTCTGTTCCCAGAAGCTCTGGTCATTGATGACTGAGTAGTTCCTTAATTTACGAAAACATATGATATGATGATTTCAAACGTTTGAACGAAGGTGAACCATGAAGAAAATAGACATTGCAGCAGAGCTATATAAAAAAAACGCTGAGCTTTTTCGCTGTCCCGTTTGTCTTGAAAAAGTTGAGATGCAAGAAAGAAGTTTAGTATGCAAGCAACAACATTCTTTTGATCTTGCCAAAAAAGGGTACATTCATTTGCTCAAAAAGCCAATGGACAGCGATTATACGAAAGAGATGTTTCAGTCAAGACGATCGATCTATGATGTAGGGTTGTTCCAGCAAGCCTTAGATGAAATGGAAGCACTCATCACTACACATGTAGGGAAAGAGGAGCTAAATATTCTTGATATAGGTTGTGGAGAAGGTAGCCATTTAAGACGGATCATCGAGAAATTCCAAACGAGCGTTGGTGTAGGGCTGGATTCTTCGAAAGAAGGAATTGCACTCGCGACAAGTCAAATGGACCGCCTATTATGGACTGTTGCAAATGTAGAAGAACTACCAATTGCAACGGGGTCGATCGATGTTGTTCTAAACATCTTCTCACCACTGAATAGCCGTGAGTTTACTCGGGTTCTAAAGCCTGGTGGAGTCATTATTAAGGCGATTCCTGGTAAGAGGTATCTACAAGAGTTACGAGATGAATTGTACGGTGAAAAAGGGCGGTCATTGGATACGACAGATGCCATAACGAACTATGCAAAACGGTTTGAAGTATTGGAACATCGTTCGGTTAGTCAACAGGTTGAAGTGAAGCGGGAGTTTATACCAGCTTTAATTGATATGACACCTGCATCATGGGACGCGACTGACGAACAAAAACAAGCATTATTAACGTTTGAACAATTGAATGTAACGGTAGATGTAGAAGTATTCATTGCAAAAATAAATTGACATTGAGAATCATTTTCAATATGATAGACATACGGGGTGAATACTTAGGTTTATCGATATGAAATTTATGAACGTGCAAGCATAACATGAATGAGGTCAAATTGACTTCAATCGATCGCGTTGTTCATGAAGTGAGTCATGATGAATCGAAATAAACACAGTACGTCTTAGTGATGGCTGTATACAATAAAGTTCCTATCGAGTATTCGGTAGGAGCTTTCTTTTTTTGTAAATGTTGTTAAGAACAACTAAACATTGAATCAATTAATATATCTGTTAAAGAAGATCAGATACAATAGAAGGTGACGGAGGGTGATAAAGATGAAACAAAGAATAGCCTTTGATATGGATGAGGTCATGGCAGATCTCATTTCTGAACTGCTCGAGCGCTACAATGAGCGTTTTGAAGACACGTTGACCGTTCAAGATTTAAAAGCACAAAAACTTCGAGCGGTGCGTCCGCACCATACGAAAGAAATCTATGAAATTCTACAAGAACCAGGTTTCTTCGCATCGCTTAATGTGATGCCAGATGCCATTGAAGTCATGAAAGAGCTACATGATCATTACGAAATCTTTATTGCAACAGCAGCCATGGAAGTTCCGACTTCGTTTTCGGAGAAATTCTATTGGTTGCGCGAACACTTTCCATTTTTAAATCCACAAAATTTCGTCTTCTGTGGTGACAAGAGCATTATTCATGCCGATTACCTCGTTGACGACCACCCCGATAAGCTGGAGTCGTTCTCTGGTGAAAGCATTATGTACACGGCGTTTCACAATGTCAATGATTCAAGGTTTAAGCGCGTAGACAATTGGCAGGAATTACGTGCGTTCTTTTTACCTGCAACGGTTAACAGCTAAAAGATTATAATTAGGCGACAAGTTGTACTCGCTGGAAGGCATAGCTTTTATTGAGCTATGCCTTTTTGTGTTATCGATTGAGCTAATCGGATGCATTCTTGCTAACTCATTAAAAAACTCCGTCCAACGCAATGGACGGAGCATTATAAGCTTCTATTTATACGATTTGTAAGTTTTTCGGGTATTGTGTAAGAACGAGCGGGCCGTTATTTGTGACAATAATGTCGTCTTCAATACGTACACCAATATCTTCGAGTAGATAAATACCAGGCTCAACGGTTAACGCCATACCTTCTTGGAGCAGTTGGCTGTTTTTACCGTGCATGGAAGGTTCTTCGTGTACTTCAATGCCGAGCCCGTGGCCGAGTCGATGAGTGAAGTACTCTCCATAACCTGCTTGTGTAATGAGGGAGCGAGCGGCGTCATCCGTGTCTTGAATCGGTGCATCGACGACACATGCGTTAATGCCAGCAACGTTTGCAGCAAGAACGGTGTCGTAAACTTCTTGATGTTCTTTCGATGGTTCACCGAAGAAGACCGTTCGCGTAATGTCAGAAGCGTATCCCTCATAATAAACACCGAGGTCCATTAAGACAGCGTCGCCACGTTTTAATGGGGTTGTACCTGGGCTGCCGTGTGGGTCTGCTGCGTTTTTGCCGAACAAGACGACAGGATCAAAGCTCATTTTCGAGATGCCTTCTTGTTTTAATCCAGATTCAATGGCTTGAATAATCTCCAGTTCTGTTACCCCTTCTTTAAGGGCGGCAACACCGAGCTCTACTGCTCTGTCAGCGTAATGAGCGGCTTTTTGTAGCAACTCAATTTCTTCTTCGTTCTTTTGGAGGCGCATGCCAAGCAATTCGTTGTCGATTGACGTCGTTTCGATGTTGCGATGCGTATTGGTAAGTTTACGTAAGCGAGCGACCGTTACGTGTTCTTCTTCTATGGCTAAAGAAGTAAGGGTCGGGAATTTATCAAATGGATTTTCGGTATCATCATACCCGTTAATATCATGTGCCCACCCTGCTGCTCTTGCTAAGTTCATTTCCATGTTCGGACAAATGATCATTGGCTTTCGACCGTCAGAGAACAAAAGTAAGCCTAAGAAACGTTCTTTCGGATCACAGTAAAAGCCAGTTAAGTAAAAGACATTCGCTGTCGATGTGACGAGTACAGCGTCTAAGTTTTGTTGTTGTGCAAAGGTTTCAAGTTGTTGTAGTCGAGTTTGCAAAATCTGTCACCTTCTCTTTTATTTTCTTTAAGCGTACTAAAAACGTGAACTTTCAGCAAGTTCATGCTTGCTTAAAAAATTGAAAAGTTAGATAATAAAGAGGGGTGTTCACACTGCGCAGAATTGGCGAACGACTGTATATGTCTGGCATGGGTCTCGGTGCAGTAGCAGTAGGTATCGCATTTTTTTCTATGCTTGAGGCTCCCGGGACACAAGCGCATTGGAGTTTAGTCATTATCATTCTTATTGCTGCTGGTGTAAGTTTTAGTGGATTGATTTTACAGAATAACTTCAAGGATGAAGCTTAAGCACTACCTGTTAACGGGTAGTGTATTTTTATATACAATTACTAACTAATTTAAAAAGAGGGATCGTTGATGAAGACACAAGACATCGTAACAAAAGAATGGTTACATGAACACTTGTATGATAGTCAGATCGTCATTGCAGATGTGAGATTCGATTTAATGGATGAATCGAAGGGCCGAAAAGAGTATACGATTGATCATATTCCAGGAGCAATTCATTTCGACCTAAAAAAAGACCTATCCGATGCGACGAAGCCTAAGCAAGAAGGTGGCAGGCATCCATTACCGGATGTTTTAACATTTGTTAAACTCCTTGAGCGCTCTGGTATTAACGAAGAGAAACATGTCATCGTTTATGATGATCAAAACGGTTCAATGGCAGGGAGGCTCTGGTGGCTTCTTCAGTACGTAGGACAACAACGTGTATCTATCCTTGATGAGAATTATACTGCTTGGAAAAATCAAGGCTACCCGGTGACGGATGCAAAGCCGAAGCTTGAGCCTGTCTCGTTCACTCCGTCAATTCAAGCAGATCTTGTGGCGACGATGGAAGAAGTGAAACAGAAAAAAGACTTAGAAGACGTCTGTCTTGTTGATGCAAGAGCATTTGAACGGTTTGCAGGTCAAGTGGAGCCACTAGATCAACAAGCGGGGCATATTCCTGGTGCGCGGAACCTTTTCTGGAAGGAAAATATTAACGACGCAGGAACATGGAAAACGAAAGAGCAATTGCAAGACATTTATAAGACACTGAAAGAGAAGAAGGAAGTCATTGTCTATTGTGGTTCTGGAGTGTCTGCCACGGCGAACGTCATCGGAATGCGCCAAGCAGGGATCCAAAACGTGAAGTTATACCCTGGTAGTTGGAGTGAATGGTCCTCGTATGATGACAATCCAGTAGGGACAAAAGAAGAAGACTAGTGCCTTTTTCTTATGAATACGTTGTGAATGGGTGTGGATTTCTCTCTTTATGTACTGAAGGGAGATGATCAAATGGTTCGAATTTTTATTGATCCGGGTCATGGTGGGAATGATCCTGGAGCGGTTGCGAACGGTTTAGAAGAGAAGAACATTACGTTAGATTTGTCGTTACGACTTCAAGCTTTGCTAGAAGCCGATGCAAATGTAGAAGTGCAGTTGTCGAGAAACGATGACAGTGATGTTGGCTTATCGGCACGAGCGCAGCTTGCGAATGACTTTGGAGCGGATTATTTTGTTTCAATTCACGTAAATGCAGGTGGAGGAACAGGATTTGAATCGTTTATTTATACGTCAGCACCAACGGAGACGGCCACGTATCAAACGACGGTTCACCAAGCAATAATGCAAGAAATTGATGTCACGGATCGCGGTGAGAAAGCGGCAAACTTTGCTGTTTTAAGAGAAACAATTATGCCAGCAATTCTTACTGAGAACATGTTTATCGATACAGCAAGTGATGCGGAACGGTTAACCGATGATGCGTTTTTACAATCGATTGCACTCGGACATGCGCGAGGCATTGCAGAAATCTTCGGATTAACGATTTAATACGAGAAAAACTCCTCTCAAAGTAGGTATATAGATTTTGAGAGGAGTTTTTTATTGAGAAGACATACGAAGCGTCAAACCCGAGTTGTTCTAGCTATTTCTTCTTGGTTAACTGCTTTTAGAATGTTTTCGATTCATTTCTCTTATTTCTTTATATATAAGTAGAGTCATTGTGACGATTATGCTAAGTAAAATGGTATAAATAGCTTCTAAACTAAGCCCGTACAAAAAAGTATAAAGTATGAAAAAGATCGTCGTAGTCGTTCCAAAAATTAATTTAACATCCATATGTAAAACTCCTTCAGAATTAGTCCATTAGAAAATTACCATCGCTACATATCCATTACAAGAAAATCTTGGTAGAAAGGTGCTCTCGAATTAATGGCCACCTATACTCTTTATCCATCATTACAGTGTAATTGTTAAAAGGAAAAACAGCATTCTTCTAGAACATGTACACAATAACTCTTTCTCTAAAAAGGACGTGAAGCTGGATGGTTGAATTAATTGAGCGAACACTTGGTCAAATTCTTACAGACACAGCAAGCGAACAACCAGATCGAGAAGCACTCGTATATAGCGACCGAGGTTTACGCTATACGTACTCACAGTTTGAAGAACATTGCAAGACTGTGGCGAAGGGGCTGATGAGTCTTGGTATCGAGAAAGGGGAACATCTGTCCATCTGGGCATCTAACATTCCAGAGTGGGTGAGTACACAATTTGCATCCGCTAAAGTAGGCGCTGTGTTAGTCACGGTCAATACGAATTATCGTTCTGCGGAACTTCGTTATTTGTTAGAGCAATCGGATACTACGACGTTACTTTTAATGGACAAATACAAAGGAACGTCCTATATCGATACGTTGTATGAGATTGTTCCAGAACTAAAGACATCCGTTCCAGGTGAGTTGTATTCTGAGGCGTTGCCGCACTTAAGGCGAGTGATTTATCTTGGTGAAGAGCGGTATCCAGGGATGTATAACTGGACAGATCTACTAGAGCAAGCAACTACGGTGAGTGATGATGCGCTACAAAGACGAGTGGATACATTACAACCTGATGAAGTCATCAACATGCAATATACGTCTGGAACGACTGGCTTTCCAAAAGGCGTCATGCTGACTCATCGTAACATCGTTAACAACGGATATAACGTTGCGAATCGAATGCAGTTAGGAAACGAAGATCGTCTTTGCATTCCAGTGCCGTTTTTCCACTGCTTTGGGTGTGTGATGAGTACAATCGCTTGTGTGACAACGGGAGCGACGATGGTGCCAATTCAAGAATTCGACCCTAAAGTGGTTTTACAAACGGTAGAGAAGGAGAAATGTACAGCATTACATGGCGTACCAACGATGTTCATTGCAGAGATGAATGTGGAAGGTTTTGAGACGTATGATTTGAGTACACTTCGCACGGGGATTATGGCTGGATCCAATTGTCCGATTGAAGTCATGAAAGGTGTCGTAGACAAAATGGGACTTAAGGAAATGACGATTGCTTATGGACAGACGGAAGCGTCTCCTGTTTGTACGCAAACGCAAGTCGATGATCCTTTGCAATTACGCGTTGAGACGGTTGGGCGTGCGTTAGCAAATGTTGAAGTGAAGATTGTCCAACCTGGGACAGAGGAAGAAGTGCCGCGTGGAGAACAAGGTGAATTTTGTACTCGTGGCTATCATGTGATGAGCGGGTATTACAACAATCAAGAGGCAACTGACGCCGTTTTACAACCAGATGGGTGGCTTCATACTGGGGACTTGGCCGTGATGGATGATGACGGATATTGTAAAATCACCGGCCGCCTCAAAGATATGATTATTCGTGGTGGAGAAAATATCTACCCGCGAGAGATCGAAGAGTTTCTGTATACACATCCTGCAATCCAAGACGTTCAAGTCGTTGGAGTTCCTGATGAGAAATACGGTGAAGCGGTATCGGCTTGGGTTCTTTTGAAACCGCATACATCGCTTACTGAAGACGAACTAAAAAGCTATTGCTTTAACAAAATTTCACCGTTCAAAGTGCCAAGAGATGTGTACTTTGTTGACGAATATCCGATGACTGCATCAGGGAAAATTCAGAAATACAAGCTGCGTGAACAAGCAATTGCCAAAAGTCAGGATCAAAAATCGTAAGCCCACTCTTTTAAAATGAATGATCATTCAGTACAATAGAGAAAGATGTAACAGTGAACAAAGGGGAGTGGCAGATGGCAACAGAAGAGAAAATCCAACAATTAGCGAATCAAATGAATGAAAATCCTAAGCATATCGAAGATTTAGAAAGACGATATCATTTTGAATTAAAAACCGAAGGGTTATACGGCATTGTATTCAAAGATGGCGTCGTTAAAGTGGAGTCGAACCCGGTTCCGGGCGAGGCGGATTGTGTGCTTAAGATGAGCGATAAGAACTTTCATAAATTGCTCGATGGTGAATGGAATCCTACGACCGCTTACATGACAGGTCAACTTAAAGTAGAAGGTGAAATTAGCCACGCTTTAAAGCTTTACCATACGCTAAAGCAATATCAATAAAAACAAGAAGAGAACATCATGTATATTCAGATGTTCTCTTCTTGTTTTTTGTTAAATAATTGTGATGAGCAGTATTTAATAACGTCTCTTCGTCGTACGATCCCGATAAAGTAACCAGAATCATCCATAACAGGAATGAAGTTTTGGTCGGATGATAAAGCAATAAGGTCTTCCATTTCCGCATTAATGTAAATAGGGATATTTTTAACACGCTGTGGAATGTCTTTTAATCGTAGGTTCATAATGGTGTCTAAAGGTTGCTCGCGGTTATCCATGATGACCCAAAGTAAATCTCCTTCAGTAATCGTTCCTGCATACTTACCATCGCCATTAATAAGAGGAGCGGCAGTGTAACGATGATGACGCATTTTCTCTATAGCCTGTCTAATCGTGGCATCCGGGCTTAAGTATTTCACTTCTTGTTTTGGTAATAAAAAGAAACCAATATTCATGTTGATCACACGTCCTTTATTTGAAGAACTCACTTATATTGTAAGCGATTCATTGAATGCTGTTAAGTACCATTCGTATTCCAATAGAAAATACGACAATAAAGGTGAAAGGTTGCAAGACTTTGTATGTGAATGAAAAGTATGTAAAGATAGGAAAAGTAACGTGAATAATGAGGTGGAAGACGATGATCGAAGATGCTCGTCAATTTCTAAAAGAATATTATGATCAACAATCATCGAGGTACTTCGACGTTCGATTTCAAGAGGTGTCCGATCAAATCGAACAAACTGGTCGTTATGATTTAACGACGGATGAATTGACGTACGCGGCGAAAGTTGCTTGGCGCAATAGTAACCGTTGCATTGGTCGTTTGTTTTGGGACCGATTAACCGTTGTTGATGCGCGAGATGTTCAGTCAGAAGAAGACGTTTTTTCATATTTGTTTCAACACATTGAATCTGCAACAAATGACGGTAGTATACGCTCGATGGTAACAATATTCCCCGAACAGGGGTCACTATACGAAGTTCGTGTTTGGAACCATCAGCTAATTCGCTATGCAGGACATGAACGTGAAGACGGGGTTATTGGTGATCCGGATTCCGTTTCATTTACGAAGTTATGTGAGTCGCTCGGTTGGCAAGGAGAGGGAAGCGACTACGACATTTTACCTCTTGTCATTCAAGTCGGAAATAACGAACCACACTTAAAAGAGATCCCTGCAAATCTTGTAAAAGAAGTGAAAATCGAGCATCAAGACAATGAAATGTTTAATGCGTTACGCCTCAAATGGTACGCTGTTCCAATTATTTCAGATATGAAGCTTACGGCAGGCGGCATTGATTTCCCGGCGGCACCTTTTAACGGTTGGTATATGGGCACTGAAATTGGTGCAAGGAACTTAGCGGACCCTTTTCGCTATAATAAGTTACCTGACATTGCGGATGCGTTCTCATTTGAACGCAATCATGATTCTATGCTTTGGAAAGATCGGGCGCTTGTAGAATTAAATGCAGCTGTACTCCAGTCATTTAAAGATGCAGGAGTAACGATTGTCGACCATCACACAGCAGCAAAGCAGTTTCGCCATTTTGAACAATTGGAAGAAAAATCGGGACGCGATGTGACGGGGGACTGGACGTGGTTAATCCCACCTTTATCACCGGCAGCGACCCACGTATTCCATAAACCTTATGAAGATATACAACGAGTTCCGAACTACCTATATCAACAAGCACCATACAAAAAAGACTAAGCCACTTCGGCTTAGTCTTCTCCAATGATTTTCACTTCAGTATGCAAATCAACGTTGAACTTATTACGTACTGTATCTTGGATGTGTTTAATTAAAGACACATAGTCAGTCGCAGTAGCATTTCCTCGGTTAACGATAAATCCAGCATGCTTTGCTGAGACTTCAGCGTCCCCTACTCGAGTTTGTTGCAAACCACTGTCTTGGATTAGTTTTCCTGCAAAATGGTTTGGAGGCCGCTTGAAGACACTCCCACACGAGGGATATTCGAGAGGTTGCTTCGACTCTCTTAAATACGTTAATTCATCCATCTTTGCTTTAATGGCTTCATAGTCGCCTGTTTCTAGCTTAAATGAAGCTTCTAAGACGATTAGTTGTTCTTTAGAGATAATGCTGCTTCGGTAGGCAAGTTCAAGTTCCTCATTCGTAAGGGTTATTAACTTTCCTTCACGAGTGAGAAGTTTTGCATAATCGAGTACGTATGAAATTTCTCCGCCGTATGCACCTGCGTTCATGACGAGCGCACCACCAACAGAACCTGGAATGCCACAAGCAAATTCTAAGCCGGTTAACTTCTCATCGAGTGCACGACGAGAAACGCCAATAATTGGTGCGCCAGTTTGAGCGGTCACTCTCGTACCGTCAGCCTCAATTGCAGTTAAATGGCTAAAGTGTAATACGATTCCGCGGATTCCACCGTCACGAACGATTAGGTTTGAGCCGTTGCCGAGCAACGTAAGTGGGATTTGTTCTTTGTGTGCAATCGTGACGACAGCACTTGCTTGCTCATACGTTGATGGCAACACAAGATAGTCAGCGATGCCCCCAGTACGTGTATGTGTATAATGTTTTAAAGGTTCATCAACGAGTATGTTAGTTTCAGGTAATGCTTGTTGTAACGCTTTATAAATTGAAGTAGACGTCATGTCATTCACCCTTTTGTATTCAATGCCCTTTTAGTGTTAGATTGTGGGCGTAAGCCTATCTTACATAATAGCAAGGCTGAACCCTTTTTAAAAGAGAAAAGTAACCGCTCATTTAGTCTATGTAGATGGACGTATAGCGGTGCGTATGATCACAACCTTAGACGTTATTGTAGTCAGAAGGGTCACATTTCAATCATAATAAAAGAGATATCATGACTGTAATTAGGAGGAGAAAGCATGTCAATTGCAATAATCGGCGGTGGAATTATTGGCACGAGCATTGCGTATCATCTCGCTCATCACGGTGAAAAGGTTACAGTAATTGATGATCATCGATCAGGTAGAGCGACAGATGCCGGTGCGGGAATTGTTTGTCCTTGGGTAACAAAGCGAAATAAAAACACGCCAGGATACGAGCTTTCAACACGAGGAGCTACGTATTATGAAACATTACAAAAACAGCTTGAAGCAGAGGGTTTTGGCAATACAGGTTATAAAAAAGTCGGAACGCTTGCGATTTCAACCGATGATGATTACTTATCACATTTAGAAGACGAGCTTTCAAAAGAGAAGGAACGAAACCAGAGTATCGGAACGTCAGAGCGCTTAAGTAAAGAACAAACGAAGGAGAAATTTCCGCCATTACATGAACATTATGAATCATTGTTTGTTGGTGGAGGGGCGCGTGTAGACGGCAGGAAGCTACAGCTTGCGATGCAACAATCTGCACAAAAGCTTGGAGTGAAATGGGTGAACGGTACAGCGAAGGTTAATAGTGCGAAAGGTGAGGATCCAAAACTCGAAGTGAATGGTGAAGTCTATATGCCAAATAAAGTGATCGTTGCATCTGGAGCATGGCTTGAGGAGCTTCAATTACCAGTAAGACCGAAACATAAAATTCGTCCGCAACGTGGACAAATTGTTCATCTGAAAGCCCATGGTCAAGAGACGAGTGATTGGCCAATCATTCAACCAGAGTCCAGTTATTACATTTTGTCATTTGAAGATTCACGTATCGTTGTAGGAGCGACGAGAGAAGACGGTAAAGGATTTACCGAACAAATAACTGCAGGTGGACTGCACGAGGTGCTGTCAATAACTTCTGAATTGATCCCAGAAGCCGATCAATACGAATGGCTCGAGACGCGAGTGGGATTTCGCCCCATTAGTGCGGATAACAAGCCGGTTCTCGGACCACTGGATAAGGAACGTACATTTTATGTGGCAAATGGTTTTGGGGCGACAGGTTTAACGATGGGGCCTTATGCGGGTAAGTTGCTAGCCGACTTAGTACACACAGATCAATCCGAAATGGACCTCCGAGCGTTTCATCCCGATGCATAAAAAAACCAGGTTGACCTTGTGAACTGTCCCTATCAAGTAGAGAGGGCAGTTCATGTAAGGTTCCTGGTTTTTATTGTTCTTTCTTAAGGAAGTTTTCAGAAGGTACGACTTGATCATCCGTTACGTGGACTTCAAGCATCTTGTTATCCTTCATAAACTTAAAGATTCCATTGTTAAAGTCCGTCCCGACTTCTTTAAAGAAGATGCCTTCATAAGAACATTTAACTGAATGATTAAACGTGAGTTCGTATCCAGATTCGTTCTCAGAACGAATCAAGTAAGCTCGCACACCTTTTTCAAAGTGTTCTTCTTGATAGTTCTTAAGCCCGCGTGTTACGGCAATGATATGAAGATCGACAAACGGTAGTTCTTTTAGCAAGGTGTTAATTAAAGAACCTTTTGTGATCTCTTCCCAACGACTTTTCGCCGTTTGACCAATGATTACTTGTGTAACTTGTTTTTCGCGTGCAACTTCGGAAATAACTTTTGTTGGTGGTCGTTTTTCATTGTCTTTAATAATAAACTCTGAAGCGTTGACTTCTTTCGCTAGTTCTTTCCAATAATCAACATATTGGCTCTTTTCATGATCTAACTCATCTAATGGAGAAGAGTCAACGGTTAGAATGTAAAATGGACAGTTTAACTTCTGTGCGATTTTAGCCCCTCTTCGAATTAAACGTTCGCCGTTAGGGCCGTGATAAACGCAAACAAGCAAGCTTTCGTCCATTTTAGCCTGAATTGCTTGATCCATCTTTTATTCACCTCTACGAATGGGGGCAAAAGGCCGCACCATAATTCTGCATAGTATAGCTTACTCCTGTTTGTTTTAGGAGTCAATTGGTCTTACACATATTTTTAAAATTTCCTAGTTAATGAAAGAAAATACCTGTAATTAATGGTAATTTTATGTGCTTAACATATGATTCAATTGTTACAATTCATCAACAAACTACCTATATAAAAGCAAGTTACGTGCATTGCTGTTATTTTTATTATATACTCTGTATGACATATGCATAGGCAACCAATCTGCTTTGTGTTTGAGCAGATGTTTTGCAATGATACTATTGTTATGAGTACAATTGTTATCGTGTGAATTGAAGTAGAGTGAAAAGAAACGAGGTCTTGAACCTCTCAGAACGCATTTCGTAACCCGTGTCTTTGTGTGAGAAAATTCAGACGATTTGAGTTCTGCCTTAATCTACCCGGAATTATCCCCGTTCGTTTTTCCATTCCAGCTAATAATTTCGAGAGTTGTTTTTCTCGTAATAAGCGTTTTTAAATTCGGGAAAGTTAATTGCATCGAGAGTTTTTGAGCGTTTACATGAATAAAAGTTACAAGGAGGTTTTAGTTCATTGTCTTGGGTACATTTAATGATCGTTTTACCTTTATTATTTGCTGTATTAATACCTCTACTATATAAAGCTTTTCCGAGAATACATACAGGGTGGTTTGTATTAGTCGTTCCTGTCGTCATTTTTGGTTACTTGGCAACTTATTTGCCAATGCTAGCAAACGGTGAAACAGCGTTGTATGAGATACCTTGGATCCCGTATCTCGATATTAATTTTACAGTATTCGTGGACGGGTTAGGGTTGATCTTTGCACTTATTATCTCCGGGATCGGTGCACTGGTCATTATCTACTCAATTTATTACTTGTCTAAAGCACGAGAGGCGTTACACAACTTCTATGTATATCTTATGATGTTTATGGGAGCGATGCTTGGGGTTGTCCTTTCTGACAACATGATTGTACTCTATTTGTTCTGGGAACTTACGAGTATTTCATCATTCCTACTCATTGCATATTGGTACCAAAGAAAGCAATCAAGGTTTGGTGCACAAAAGGCGATGCTGATCACTGTACTTGGTGGTTTTGCAATGCTTGCGTCCATTATTATGATTCATAATATCACTGGAACATTTAGCATTCGAGAAGTCATCGCTCAAAGTGATTTGCTCGTACAACACGACTTGTTCTTGCCTGCAATGTTACTTCTATTGCTTGGAGCATTTACGAAATCTGCACAATTTCCGTTTCATATCTGGTTGCCAGATGCGATGGAAGCACCAACACCAATTAGTGCTTACTTGCACTCTGCAACGATGGTTAAAGCAGGGATTTATCTTGTTGCACGGTTTACACCTGCGTTTGGTGGGACACCAGAATGGTTCTGGATCGTCACTTTTGTCGGTCTATTCACCCTAATCTGGGGATCGCTTAATGCTGTTAAACAACGCGACTTAAAAGGATTACTTGCTTTCTCAACGATAAGTCAACTCGGTTTAATTATGTCATTGCTTGGTATGGGGTCAGCTGCACTGTACTTCAATCCAGGTGATCAAGGTGTGCAGTTACATGCATATGCTGTGCTTGCAGCAGTGTTTCATCTTATAAACCATTCGACATTTAAAGGTAGCTTGTTTATGGTTGTCGGGATTGTCGACCACGAAACAGGGACTCGTGACATGCGTAAGCTCGGTGGGCTTATGACCATCATGCCGGTTTCATTTACACTAGCTGTCATCGGAAGCTTATCAATGGCTGGACTACCACCGTTTAATGGTTTTATTAGTAAGGAAATGTTCTTTACTGGAACGTTAAATGCCGCGAACTTAGATATCTTCAATATGGCAACATATGGTGCAATCATTCCAATTGTTGCTTGGGTTGCAAGCGTATTTACGTTTATTTATAGCATTATTCTCGTCTACCGAACGTTTCTTGGGAAATATCAGCCAGAACGTCTTGAGAAGAAAGCGCATGAAGCACCACTTGGAATGCTTATTCCGCCTTCAATTTTAGGATTTCTCGTATTGGCGATTTTCTTCTTCCCGAATGTGATTGGTGACTATGCGTTAAAGCCGATGGTCGCATCAATTATTCCTTCGGCAGCTGGGGTCTTTGATGATTATACAATTTCATGGTGGCATGGATTTGTACCAGAGCTATTTATGACGATGGCAGTTGTTGCATTAGGTTTAATCCTCTTTGCGACGTTAAATCGCTGGATTGGGCTCTATAACCATATGCCGCAATGGATGCATTTGAACAATTGGTTCAAGCATGGTCTTAGCGGGATGGAACGTGGATCACACAAAGTGATTGATTGGCACATGACGGGCTATATTCGCGATTATCTGATGTACATCTTTATTACGATTATCTTAATCGTCGGTGGAAGTTACTTCATGTTGAATGATTTCACACTGTACACAGACAACTTAGCGTCCATTAACTTGTTTGAAATAGTACTAGCCCTCGTCTTGCTTGGATCGACAGTGTTAGTGATGGCGACTCGCTCAAGATTGACAGCTGTTGTGTCTGTCGGTGTGTTAGGTTATGTTGTCGCGTTATTCTTCATCATTTTACGTGCACCAGACTTAGCTTTAACTCAGCTTGCGATTGAGACGGTATCTGTTGCGCTTTACTTGTTATGTTTCTATCACTTGCCAAAATTAAAAGGTCGTGGTGAAGAAGAAGGCGAGAAGTTTAAAGTAGGTAACTTTATTATTGCTCTAGGAATCGGTTCACTTGTGACGTTACTTGCTTTAAGTGTGAATGGCTATAACTTATTCGAACCTATTTCAACCTACTATGGTGATAGCTATGACCTCGCTGGTGCAGCGAACATGGTTAACGCAATTCTCGCTGATTTCCGTGCGTTTGATACGTTCCTTGAGATTTTCGTCGTCGCGATTGCAGCTCTTGGAGTGTACGCACTCGTTCGATTACGTTTAGAAAAAAGGGGGGGAACGGATGAAAGTCAATGATGTAATTTTGCAGACGGTAACGAAGATTGTTGTTTTCATCATCTTTACGTTTGCCTTTTACCTCTTTTTTGCAGGACATCATGATACAGGAGGAGGCTTCATCGGAGGGCTTATGGCTGCATCTGCCCTCGTTCTCCTCTACTTGTCTTATGATATTGATACGATCTCTAAAGCGATACCGATTAACTATCGCACATTAATTGGGGTTGGGGTTTCTGTATCTACGCTCACCGGTATAGGATCAATTTTGCTCGGTTACCCTTTCCTCAGTCATACGTTTGAGTACGTTGATTTCCCGTTTTTCGGGGAGATTGAGCTTGCCACATCTGTTCTCTTTGAGTTTGGTGTACTGTTTACAGTTGTTGGTGGGACGCTCACAATTATTTTGAGCATTAGTGAGGATGTATAACTATGGAAATACTAATGTCTATTCTAATAGGAGTCCTCATAACCGCTGGTACGTATTTGGTTATGTCAAGAAGTTTGCTAAGAATTATTTTAGGTACTTCCGTTATTGGTCACGGTGCATTACTCTTATTGCTTACAACCGCCGGTCTAAAAGAAGGGGCACCGCCGATTACGAATATTGAGGCGCTCACATACGCCGACCCTCTTCCGCAAGCGTTAATTTTAACAGCAATTGTGATTAACTTTGCAACGACTGGCTTTTTCTTGGTGCTGGCGTATCGAGCGTACAAAGAACTAGGAACAGACGATATGGATAAACTAAGGGGTATTGACGATGAATAATATTATTATTTTATTATTGCTAATTCCACTCCTTACGGGCGTCCTACTAATCTTCCTTAGAAATCGCATCTCTGCCCAGCGTTGGTTAAGCATTCTCTCATTGTTGGCTGTAGGGGTCATCGCAGCGATTATCATTCAACGTGTCTTGAATGAAGGCACGATGACATTAGATCTAGGGGGCTGGGAGCCGCCTTACGGGATTGTTCTAGTCGCTGACATGTTTGCAATGTTACTCGTTTTTACAACAGTGATTGTTGGAATTTGCTGCTTGTTATACGGGTTTCGAACGATTGGAGAAGAACGAGAAAAGTTTTACTTTTATACGTTTGTCCAATTTTTACTTGTCGGTGTAATGGGGTCATTTTTAACAGGAGATTTATTTAACCTGTTCGTATTCTTCGAAGTGATGTTGTTATCTTCGTACGTATTAATTGCACTAGGCGGGAAGAAAGTTCAGCTCCGTGAATCGATTAAATACGTACTCGTTAATATCGTATCATCGATGTTGTTCCTCATTGCTATTGCGTATTTATACGGGATGCTTGGAACGTTGAATTTTGCACATATGGCAATTCGTGTATCAGAAGCAGGACAAGATGGTCTTCTAACGACAGTCGCGATCTTTCTAATGCTCGTATTTGCAATAAAAGCTGCATTACTCATGTATTTCTGGTTGCCAGGTTCATACGGTGCACCACCGATGGCAATTGCAGCCCTTTTTGCGGCGCTTTTAACAAAGGTCGGGATATACTCGATTTTCCGCTTGTTCTCGGTTGTATTTCCACACCAACCAGAGATTACACATCAATTGCTCGCCTGGCTCGGTATATTGACGATGATCATCGGTGCGATTGGGGCCGTTGCACACTGGAGTCTTAGAAAAATACTGGCTTACAATGTTGTCGTCGCAGTCGGATTTATGATTGCAGGCTTTGCAGTCTTTACGACAACAGCGATCGCAGGCTCGGTATTCTACTTGATTCATGATATGTTCGTAAAAGCGCTCCTGTTTATACTCGGTGGAATTATGATTGGGTTAACGGGTACAGATAAACTTCGTGAAATGAGTGGGATGATTCGAAACCATGCTTCACTCGGTTGGATGTTCTTTATTGCAGCGCTTGCGCTTGCAGGGGTTCCACCACTAAGTGGCTTTATCGGAAAGCTTCTTGTTTTACAAGGGGCGATTGGTGAAGGGTTCTATATCATTGCTGCGGTAGGTTTAATTACGAGCCTTATGGTTCTTTACTCCGTCGTCAAAATCTTTATCAATGGATTTTGGGGTGAGAACCAACTGACCGTTGAAGATGAGAAGATGTCAACGAAAGGAACACTTCTTCCGAGTGCAATTCTTACAGTCATTGTAATCGGAATGGGGCTTGGAGCGGAGTTTGTGAACGTCTACATTATGGAAGCTGCTGAAGTCATTAACAATCCTTCCTTGTACATTGACGCAGTAATGCCGAACGGGGAATAAGAGAGGTGAGAGCATGCCTGTACAAATACTATTAAATTTATTTATCGCAGCGCTTTGGATGTTTTTGCAAGATGATTGGAGTATAAGTACGTTTACACTAGGTTATTTGCTCGGCCTCTTACTCATCTGGATGACACGCAGGTTCTTTAACGAACCGTTCTACCTGAGAAGGATTTGGGCGCTCATTGCGTTGTTAGTTTTATTTATCCGTGAGTTAATTTCTTCGAGCATTTTAATTACTAGACAAATCTTACGTCCGAAACTGAATATCACGCCAGGGATCTTTACATTAGAAACGACACTAGAAACCGATTTAGAGATTACAGTGTTAGCATTACTCTTAATGCTTACTCCTGGTTCAGTCGTTATCGAAGTTTCAGAAGACGGCAAGACGTTTTATATGCATGCCATGGACATTCCAGATTCAAGTGACATGGCGTTACGTTCCAAAGATAAGTTTGAAAAAGCGATTATGGGGGTTACTAGATAATGTTTGATCTTATTTTATTGATCTCGTTGTTGCTAATCTCCTTCGCCATCTTGGTTGCTTTGTATAGAGTCTATAAAGGTCCATCAATGCCAGATCGGATTATTGCCCTTGATTCAATAGGAATTAACTTAATTGCTTTGATTGCGGTGTTCTCAATCTATATGCGTTCAACAGCCTATCTCGAGGCAATTCTATTGCTTGGTATTCTTGCCTTTATCGGAACGATTGCATTTTCGAAGTTTATTGAGAGGGGTGTAGCAATTGAACGAAAGCACGATTGAGGTTATTGTCTCTATTTTAGTGCTTATTGGTGTGGCATTAGCACTGATCAGCGCTTTTGGTTTAATCCGCTTACCAGATGTTTACACCCGTTCACACGCAGCGACGAAAAGTGCTACTCTCGGTGTTCTCGTAACGATTATAGGCGCGTTTCTTTTCTTTGGATTATCCGAAGGGGTATATAGTGTGCGGTTAATCTTAGGTATTGTATTCGTGTTCCTTACTGCGCCTGTTGCAGGGCATCTCATTTGTCGTGCTGCGTACCGTTCTGGTGTTTCATTGGCAGAAGAAAGTGTGCAAGACGATCTTGAACCAATTCTTGGTAGTGAAGAAGAGCGTCGGGCAAAAAATAAAGAACGACACCATCGTTCATCGTAATTAAGGATTTTAGACCCGCATTCAATGCATAGAATGTGGGTCTTTCTTATAGAATTGTAAGTTTTACTTAGTATTCTTGTTAAACTTCCTGCACGACTCTTGTCGCATTTGCTCAGTTTGCTACGATGAAAGTAATTCTATAGGAGGTGGGTAACATGAAGAAGTTTTGGTTAGCAGCCTTACTTACAGTGCCGATGCTAAGTATTCCACAGCTTGTTGAGGGTTCAGAAGTGAAACGAGGGGATTTCCTCAAAAAAATGATGGATGAAATGGACATTGAAGTAGAACATTATGATACGTCCACACTTGCTTTTGAAGATGTAAGTGAAGAATATGCTCCGTATGTAACTGCAGCAGTGGAACTTGGAATTACAACAGGACGTACGGACACTCGCTTTGGTACAGAAGATCCGGTAACGCGGGCACATGCATCGTTATTTATGACTCGTGCCATGAACTTAGAGGCAGATGACTTATCAACGCTTTTGCAATTTGAAGATGTTTCTGAGACGAGCTTTGCGAGTGAGGCTCTAGCGACGGTGGCACAGTACGGTATTATGACTGGTTATACAAATGGTTACATGCGACCGAATCAAAACATAGCTCCTCACCAAGTTGATGCGATTCTAGAACGGCAAGACAACTACTTTACGAAACGCTCAATCGTACATACAAATGATATGCACGGAAGAGTGATGCAAAACGATGATGAAGGTGTCATGGGTCTTGCAAAAGTACATACAATCTATGATCTCATTAAGCAGCAAAGTGAAGACGTGCTCCTCGTCGATGGCGGAGATACTTTCCATGGTACAAATCATGTGCATTATACAGAAGGGCAAGCAATGGTTGAACTTATGAATCATATTGGCTTTGATGCGATGGTTGCTGGGAATCATGAATTTAATTATGGGTATAATCGACTATTAGAATTAAGTGACTCAGCAGACTTCCCAATCCTCGCAAGTAATGTCATCGTTGATGAAACAGGGGAGCCTTTAGTTGAGCGTTATTCGATTGCAGAACTCGCTGACAAAAAAATCGGTTTTGTTGGCATTACAACAGAAGATACACCCATTCGAACGCATCCGAGCAATGTTGAAGGGTTAACATTTTACAATGATGTAGAGATTGCCAAACGTGAAGTTAAAGCAATGGAAGACAAGGTTGATCATGTTGTTCTGTTAACGCATTCAGGTCATTCAGTAGATCAAATGTTAGCGGAAGAAATCGATGGTGTTGATTTAATTATTGGTGGGCATAGCCATACAGCCATTGAGCGGCCGTATTATCATGATCAAACATTTATCGCCCAAGCCCACGAACATACGAAAGCAGTTGGAGTTGTGAATCTTTACTATTATGAAGATGAACTTGCATCGATGAACGGTCAATTAATTCGTGACACTAATGATCGCTTTGAACCCCATCCAGAAACGGAAGAACTCGTACAGCAATATGTTACTGAAGTTGATGAGGCATTGAGTGAAGTAATCGGCTCTGTTGATACTCGTCTTGAAGGGGACCGAGAGGTCGTCAGACGTGAAGAATCGAACTTAGGTAACTTAATTACAGACGCGATGCGCCAACGAACAGATGCTGATGTAGCAATCATGAATGGGGGAGGAATTCGAGATAGTATCGAAGCGGGTGATGTGACAATCCATGATGTGATGAATGCGTTCCCATTTATCAACCTCGTTGAAGCACAAGAGATGACAGGAGATATCATTGTTGAAGCGTTAGAACAATCGCTTAGTGTTTATCCTGAAAGTAATGGTGGATTCTTACACGTTTCAGGAATGGAGGTACAATATGACCCTGAGGCCGCTCCTTATGAGCGTGTAACATCCGTTGAGATCAATGGCGAACCATTAGACACGGCAAAAACGTATCTCGTTGGAACCAACGATTTTCTAGCAGCTGGTGGAGACGGCTATTCGATGTTTGAAGAACAAGAAATTGTTTTATCAACGGGTGAGTTGTTAAGTGAGATTCTAATTGAGTACATTCGCTCTGGGGAAGAAATTCCTGATGTTGAGGGAAGAATTGCACAACAATAAAAAAAAACGATGAGGGCACTCCTCATCGTTTTTTTTTTTAGATCAATTTGTTTCGGCTAGCGAACAAGCCTACAAGTAGTAAAGCTATCGTAAGAATAAGGAAGAGCATATACGTAAGTTCTGGTAGCTGAATTGATTGCAATAAAAGCCCAAAACCAATCGGTCCGATTGTTGCAAACAAATAGCCGGCTGCTTGAGACATGCCAGAAAGTGAAGCCGCATCTTGGGCGGTTTGCGTTCGCAGTGATAAGAGTAGAAAGGATAAACTAACAGCGCCTCCTTGGGCAATGCCGACGAATGCAATAAATAGTCCGGTCGCAAACAAAGAACTGTTAAAGAAAATCAGACCGAGAAAGCCAGTAGCATACAGCACACCTAATGTGAGTACGATCTTTCGTTGATCGTAAAGACGAGCACCGATAATTGGAACGATAAATGTTGCAGGGATGCCAAAGATTTGCATCCAAGCTAAAAAGAACCCAGCTTCAGTTGCGTTAAAACCGTTAAGCATTAATAATTCAGGTAACCACGTAATTAAACTATAGAAAAGAATCGATTGTAAACCCATAAAGGCGGTCACTTGCCATGCAAGCTTTGAGTGCCAAAGCTTTGTGGCGGTTGGTACGGTCTTTATTTGGTTTTTCGTTTTATATTGCAGTTGTGGTAACCAAAGGATGAGTGCTAAGAAGGCAGGAACAATCCAAATAAATAAACTTACATTCCAGCCAAGACCAAGGTTTAAAGCAAGTGGAACGCTCACTCCCGAAGCGATCGTTGCAAACACAGCCATAGACGTCATATATAAGCTCGTGAATAACCCGACCCTTAACGGAAATGTCTTTTTTACAAAACCAGGAATTAAGACATTACATAAAGCAATCCCAATGCCGACCAATGCGGTACCAACAAAAAGAAGCACGTTCACTGGCATGAAACGAACGATTATTCCTAAAATTAAGAGAATAAGGCCAACAAAAATCGTTCGCTCAAGACCAAACGTTCTTGATAGTTTTGGAGCAAAAAGAGATAAAAGTGAAAATGAAAGTAAAGGAAGTGCCGTCATAAAACTGATTTGAACATGTGATAAATGAAGATCATCACGAATCATCATAAGTAACGGTCCTACACTTGTAATGGCAGGTCGTAAATTGAGTGCAACGAACAAAATTGCAATGACTGCCAAAACATAAGGAGCACGTTTCGTTGGTGTTGTATTAAGCATGTTATCCTCGTCATGTTTTTCTTCATTGTAACATGAAACCGCCTACTCAAATGTTGAGCAGGCGGCATTGATTAAAAGGTCTTATTAAACCAATTGATGGCTTCGCCTAATTCTGATTGAGTGAGTTGATGCCCACCATTTTCCCAATGTAAGGTCACATCCGCTCCGGCTTCTTCTAACAAGCCGTTTAGTTCTTCTGTTTCCTCAGGACGACAAATTGGGTCTTGCTTTCCAGCTCCGATAAAGATCGGTGTATCGTTAAGAGAGGGAAGTGTAACGCCTCTTCTTGGTACCATTGGATGATGAAGACTAGCTCCTTTTAGTGAGTTCTCATAATGGAACAATAAACTCGCAGCAATATTGGCTCCATTTGAATATCCGACAGCGACGATGTTGGAACGATCGAAGCTGTATTCTGTAGCGGCATGATCAAGAAATTCATGCAGCTCCTTCGTACGGAAGACCAAATCTTCTTCATCAAATACGCCTTCCCGTAGACGACGGAAAAATCGAGGCATACCATTTTCAGATACGTTTCCACGAACACTTAATACCGTCGAGTCAGGTGCGATCATTTTCGCTAATGGAAGCAAGTCGTTTTCGTCGCCACCAGTACCGTGTAAGAGGAGTAAAACAGGTGCTTGTTCGTTAGAACCTTTTTGAAAGATGTGTTTCATTGTGATCACTCCTTTAACTATAATTGTTGTTAGTGTGCTCATTCATTACGATCATGATGAGTCTAAACTGACGATGAATCACTTTTATGAAGTCGTCTGAGTAAACGTAATAACTCTTTTTGTTCGTCGGTTGATAAGCTGGCAAATTGGTTCATTTGAAACTCTTCTTGCATAGGTACAACCTGATGATACAACGCTAACCCTTCTTTTGTTAACGATAAATACTTTGTTTTCCATTCTTGTTTGCGAGTAATCAGTTCACGAATCTCCATCTTCTTAACAAGGTGTGTAATGTTACCTTTCGTTACAATAAGCTTTTCTGCTAAGTCTTGTTGTGTAATGGGCTGATGAGCACCGACTTGCACGAGTAGATCGAATTGTGCAGTGGAAAGGTCATAATCATCTAAGTTCTTGTTCGTTTGACGGATGTTGTGATTGTAAAAGCGCGCGAGTCGAAACCATAGCAATAACGCAAGGCGGCGATCTGTCTGCTCCATACACATGTCTCCTTCAGTTGTTATCAGTATAATCATAAACTGAATGGGCATGCACATTCAAGAATTTTGCATGAGACGATGAGTTAAATTCGTTTTACTGCACATGAGATGTATGATTTACGACCATTTCGGGTACAGGATGAATAAGAAACTATTGTTGGAGGGATAACCTTGAATAGACGAACGCTAGGTAAATCAGAGATTGAACTTAGTGAGATTTCATTAGGTACGATGAGTTTACCTAAGGACTCTACACAATCAAAACGAATTATTGAAACAGCTATGGAAAAAGGAATTAACTATTTTGATACCGCGGACCTCTACTCCTTTGGTGAGAATGAGCGAATGGTCGGAGAGTTAATTAAGGAAAGAAGAAGTGACTTAATCCTTGGAACAAAAGGTGGGAATCACTTTGAGGAAGGAAAAGACGGATGGTTTTGGGATCCGTCAAAAGCATACTTAAAAGAAGCTTGTAAAAATAGTTTAAAGCGTTTAGGAACGGATTACATCGATTTGTATCAACTTCACGGTGGAACAATCGATGACCCAATCGATGAATCCATTGAAGCATTGCAAGAATTAAAGCAAGAAGGATACATCCGAGAATTTGGAATTTCATCAATACGACCGAATGTTATTCGAGAGTACCTTCAATCTGGGATGGCGAGTGTGATGATGCAATATAGTATGCTCGACCGAAGACCAGAAGAGGAACTTTTAGAATTACTTCACCAAAACGGAATTGGTGTTCTCGTAAGAGGTGCAGTGGCAAAAGGATTGCTTACAGACCGAGTAGAAGAAAAAGTCAGTGAAGACGGGTTTCTAGGTCATAGTAAGGAACGCATTTTATTTGCGACCGATGCTCTACGTGCCATTAGTGATGTAGCAACACCGTCACAAGAAGCGATTCGATATGTACTCCGTCACCCTGCGGTCACTTCGGTCGTAGCCGGTGCAAGCACTGCAGAACAAGTGCTAGAAAACAGTGTTACATCAGAACTAGGTCCCCTCTCGGAAGAAAATTATGATAAATTAAAGAAAAGTGCTGCCATGATTTATTACGAACAGCACCGTTAATGCTGAGGAGTGGAACAATGGAACGATGGTTAGATGAATTAGAACCGAAACTGATTACGTGGAGGCGACATTTTCATAAATACCCTGAAGTCGGTTGGACTGAATATGTTACGACAGCAAAGATTGTAGAAGAGCTTGAACGACTAGGTTTTACGTTATATATAGGAAAAGATGCCGTAGATTCATCTTCTAGAAGCGGCGTTCCAAATGCTGAACAATTAGAAGAAGCTGAGCTTCGTGCGAAAGAACACAACGTTCCTAAAGCGCTCATTGAGAAAATGAGCGGGGGTCATACGGGTGTTGTTGCCCGTCTGGATACTGGAAGAAAAGGACCGCATACCGCATTGCGTTTCGATATTGATGCACTGCCAATTTTTGAAGCTACTGAAGACCATTTCCCGAAAGCAGAAGGATTCCAGTCGATTCATGATGGGTTTATGCATGCTTGTGGGCACGACGGGCATACGAGTATTGGTTTAGGTGTTGCTCACTATTTGTATAGCCATCAAGATGAGTTGTCTGGAGAGTTTACGCTGTTATTCCAACCCGCAGAAGAAGGCAGTCGAGGTGCGAAGGCCATGGTTGAGAAAGGGTGGTTATCGAATGTTGATCACTTTCTTTCCGGACATATTGGCATCTCGGATGAAGAAGTTGGACTTGTAGCTGCCACTACTGAAGGATTTTTAGCGACGACGAAATTCGATATTACCTTTAAAGGAAAAGCGTCTCATGCAGGTGCAAAACCTGAAGAGGGAAAGAATGCATTACTATCTGCCGCTAATTTCTCACAACATGCCTACGCAATTCCAAGGCATAGTGCTGGAGATACTCGGGTAAATATCGGCACATTGGAAGCGGGGTCAGGTCGTAACGTGACAGCCGACCATGCCTTTTTACGTGGTGAATCTCGTGGGGAAACAAAAGAATTAGATCGCTATATGTTTGCACATATTAAGCAAATCGCACAAGCTTCTGCAGATCTTTATGGAACGACAGTTGAGATTGAAGAAGTTGGACAAGGCACAACTGCCGAGTGCGATCACGTATGGATTGAGCGCCTAGAAGAAGTTGCACAAAAGTACGATACGATTAATAAAGTACTTCCTAAACTTGCAATAGGTGCTTCTGAAGATGTGACTCATATGATGCGATCAGTGAAAGAAGACGGTGGTGAAGTGACGTATATGATTTTCGGGACACCACTTAAAGAAGGACATCATCATCCCCAGTTTGATTATGAGGAAAACGTATTAAGAGTAGGGGTTTTGGCTGTAACAGGTTTACTTGAAAACTTGCATTGTAAAGATTGAGTAACCACGTGAGCAAAGTATTGTTTGATTTGACAAATTTATGCTAAGATATGTAAGCAATCTATGCGATTTTTGAGGAGGAAACAAAGGAATGAAGAAATTCTTAATTATGATGGCTGGTTCTGCTATGCTACTTGCTGCATGTGGCGGCGGGGACGATGCTGGTGAAGAAGGCGAAGAAACAGCTGGCGGTACATACGACGCAGAAGCAGCTGCAAGCCTATATGAATCAAACTGCTTATCTTGCCATGGAGATCAAGGTTCAGGTGCATCAGGTCCTGAAATCGCTGGTATGGATGTTGACTCTGTACTTGCAGCGATCGAAGAAGGTCCTGGAGGCATGCCAGCTGATATCGTGACTGGTGAAGAAGCAGAGAATGTAGCTCAATACGTTTCTGAGCAATAATGTACGTAACCTTCTATTTGAGATAGAAGGTTTTTTATTTGGAAAAAATGATGTACTGGAATAGTATTCTTACAGAAAATGGGTACGCTAGGGACAAGGAGGTGATGGACATGAGTCCATTTAATGTTGGGATTCCTAGTTTGATTTTAATTTTGTTGCTTGCCATCTTGATCTTTGGACCCAAAAAATTGCCGGAGATTGGTGGGGCATTTGGGAAGACGATTACCGAATTTAAACGGTCAACGAGTCAACTCATGGATGATGAACCATCTTCTACACCGGCACAACCGACTAAAATTGAATCGAACCCTACAGATGATTCTAAAGCTTAATCGGTGGCTACGATCATAATATCGACAAAAAGGTGAGTAGGTAACAAGTCTGTACTCACCTTTTTGCGTTATGGATAAGTAGTTATTTTATCAAACATACATTGAAAGGGGTACTTCAGTCACGTTCTGAAAAATGTTGTATTTAAATTTTCTATATATATTGACAATTAAATTAAGAAGTCGTAACCTATTGAATAATCACCACCTCACTTTTAGTCATTTTTACTGTTTCGGATCGAAGCAGTATTCTTTTTATCCATTAAACCGACTATTCAAGTGAGTATTATATGGATAGGGGTGCCTGACATGACTGAGCAAAGAAAAAGAATGTATTTAAATGCGTTTGATATGAACTGTGCAAGCCATCAATCCCCTGGATTATGGGCTCATCCAGATGATCAAAAATCAACTTCTTATAAGACGGCTGATTATTGGATTGAGTTAGCGAAAACGCTAGAGCGTGGATTCTTTGATGGGATTTTCTTAGCGGACGTGTTGGGGACATACGACGTATACAAAGGATCTAGAGATACAGCGATCGAACATGGTGTACAAGCGCCTGTTAACGATCCGAGTTACCTTGTGCCTCTTATGGCTTCAGCAACGAAGCACTTAGGGTTTGGGTTAACGGTGTCGACAACGCATGAGAATCCGTATATCTTTGCGAGGCGCATGTCCACACTTGATCATTTAACAAACGGCAGAATCGGTTGGAACATCGTGACAAGTTACTTAGAAAGTGCTTCAAGAAACATTGGGTTAAAGCAAGTGAAGCATGACGAACGTTATGAAATTGCTGAAGAATATTTAGAAGTGGTATACAAGTTATGGGAAGGCAGTTGGGAAGACGATGCAGTGCAAAACGATAAAGAAAATCGAAGGTTTGCAGATCCTAGCAAAGTTCATGACATCAATCATTACGGCAAGCATTATGAAGTGCCAGGAGCACACTTATGCGAGCCTTCACCACAACGGACTCCCGTCTTGTTTCAAGCTGGTGCATCAAAACGAGGGAAGCAATTTGCATCGAAGCACGCCGAGTTAGTATTTATAAGTGTACCGGAAGATTATCTTGCGAAACGTTACGTCGACGAGCTTAATGAGGAACTAAACCTTGCAGGAAGAGATCGCAGTGAAGTGAAAGTTCTGTCCTTATTGACGCCAATCATCGGTAAAACGAAGGAAGAAGCTGATGCTAAGCGTGAGGCATACAGAAAATTTGTGAGTCATGAAGGCAGTCTTGCGCTGATTGGTGGTTGGACTGGTATCGATTTTAGTGGCTACGAGAAAGAAGATAAAGTGGAATACATTGAAAATGAAGCGATGCGATCTTCTATTGCAAGCTTTACGAATCAAAATGCTGACGAGTGGACAGTCGGAGAATTTTCTGAGTTTGTAAGTATCGGTGGTCGCGGGAAAGTGATTGTAGGTACAGCAGAAGAAGTGGCAGATCAAATGCAAGACTGGATGGAGACGACGGGTGTGGACGGATTCAATATCGCCTACAGCGTTTCACCTGGAACATTTGAAGAATTTGTTGATGATGTGGTTCCGATTTTGCAAGAGCGTGGGCTTGTAAGAACGTCTTATGAAGAAGGAACGTATCGAAACAACCTCTTCGGCTATGATCAACTTCCTGAGCACCATGTCGGGCGTACGTACCGGCAGTTGAGTGCTGAGATTAAACAATGATGGAGCAAGTGACGTTAATAGACCTCGTCTTTGATTTTGGTTTGTTATCGTTGTTACTACTGATTGGTGTATGGCTAAGATCGAAAGTAAAAGTCTTGCAAAAGATGTTTTTACCAGCTGGACTTATTGCGGGAGCGCTCGCACTTGCATTTGGGCCAAACGGATTTGGGATTTTGCCGTTTTCTGATGCGATTGCAAGCTACCCTGCGATTTTCTTAGCACTCGTGTTTGCTGCGATTCCACTTGGAGCAGCCAAAGTATCATTCAAAAAAGCTTCCAAGCGTATTCGCAACATGTGGATCTACTGTGCTTTTACGTTCTTAGCGGTGTATGGAGTTGGACTATTGTTTGCTGACGTTCTATTGCGACCGCTGTTCTCAACACCTGAAGGATTTGGATTTATGCTCGGTGTCGGGTTTATAGGTGGTCATGGAGGTGCAGCTGCGCTAGGACACTCCTTCCAAGAACTCGGTTGGGCAGACGCTACGTCATTAGGTTATGCATCGGCAACTGTCGGCATGTTAGTTGCGATTATCGGTGGCATGATGATTATTAAGCGAGGGACAGAGCAGCGTCACGGTACGTTCGTTACAGATTATAAAAGTTTGCCAAATGAATTGCGAACGGGACTGATTGAACGGGACAACCGTAAATCACTTGGAGAAATTACATTTTCTCCAAATTCGGTTGATCCATTGCTCGTTCACATTGCTTTTTTAGGTGGTATTTTACTCATTTCTTATGTTCTTCAACAGTTCGTCACGGTTATATTCCCGACAGTTTCGATTCAACTGTTTATTTTCACGCTACTCGTCGGGTTACTCGTTCAAGTATTTCTACGTAAATCGAACGCAGACCAGTATGTCGATAAGCGAACCGTTGATCGAATTAGTGGGACGAGTGCAGATTTAATTGTCATCTTCGGTATTGCTTCCATTAACTTAGCGGTCGTAGGTGCTTATGCAATTCCGCTCGCAATTCTATTAATTTTCGGCATTGCATTTATGTACTTTTGTTACCGGTTGTTAGCGCCTCGCGCTTTCGAGGATCATTGGTTTGAGAATGCGGTGTTCAACTGGGGTTGGACGACGGGAACAACAGGTCTTGGCATTACGTTGCTACGAATTGTTGACCCTGAAGTGAAGACGACAACATTACAAGATTACGGGATTGCTTATCTTGGGATCATTCCGTTTGAAATTCTAACGATTGCCATTGCTCCAGTGTTTATCGTCATGGGATATGGCTGGGTGTACATTATTGGCGCTCTAGCCTTTAGTTCGGTGCTTATGTTTATGGCATTTTCACGAGGATGGTTTTACAGAGAATCAAAGCAGCCCATTCTATCAAAAGGATAAAAAACCCGAACCGCAACGTTGGCGGTTCGGGTTTTTTATTAGTTTTGGTACAACGGAACAAATCGTTCTTCCATTACTTTCAAGTAAGCGGAGAGGTCGTCTTGTTTACATAATGCTTGTGGAGAGAACGGACCATCTACGTTGTAGGCGTTGTTTTGTAACCAAGACTTCACGTCTTCGTTTTGCCAGCTCTTCGTCTCTTGGCTTAGCTTTTGGTACATGCTTGCTGCATTCATATAACTGAGTAGCTCAAAACCGGGTGCCCCGAAGCTACCAGTAGCAAAGTTGTCTTCTTGTAAGATGCCGCCTAAGTCGTGAGGGGTTAACAAGCTTAGGTGTTCCCCGGATTTTTCAGCCCAAATGTTCTGCAATTCTTTGGTCGCTACTTCACCGTTAATGACGGCTTTTTCAATTTCATAGCGCATGAGCAGGTGAAGGGGCTGCATAACTTCACTTGCTTCAGATTTAACAATTGTAAAATCAACCGCGTTGATTGCTTCATAAAACTGTTCATACGATACGTGATCTAATGTTGGAGAGAGGCGTTTTTGAATGTCGGCATAATTCAGTTGCCAGAAGCCGTCACTCTTCCCGATGAACTTTTCGAATAACAAGCGATGAGCAAGTTTTGTTGATGGATCCGTTTCTCCTTGAAGAAGCGTTTCGTAGTTTTGTGAAAAGCTTGCTTCTCCTGCTTCACTGAACATTTTCGGGAATACATTTCTTAGTTCTGAAGCAGCAAAAGGAAAAGCAACTCGAACATCATCTGGTTGGATGGCAACGGTCATTGAAGTATGACCAGTATCCATTCGACCCGCTTCAAAATCAAACCCTAATTGCTCTAGTCCATTATGAAGAATCGACTGATGTGTTGACGCATCAACATCTTCATAAAGAAAACCAGTTTTGATTTTCTTATCAGAACTTTTGGCGTATTGAACGATCGGCGTTAATTCTTTTTTAATTCGTCCGAACCATTGATCGAGTTGTGCCGTCGTTAATCCTTCTTGACGAAGTCCTAGAATAGCGTCATAGCGGTTCGATGTATATCCGAGTTCATCAGCAAGATCCATTTGCCAGATGACAAAGCGATCAAAGAGCGGTCGAAAGTGGGAGAAGTCATTTTTTTGTCTCGCTTCTTGCCATAGTGCAGGCGCTTTGGCTGCCATTTTCTCATAAGAAGTGTACAGTTTTCTCGGGATTTTATTAAGTCTTGTACTTTCTTTTTGCAAATAGAGAACAGTTGGACGCATTGCTTCTGGAACTTCTTCAATGACGACTTCTTGAAGAAGTGTTGCGTTTGTTTTGTTGGTCATTAGTGTATGTGTACGCTCTGCAAGTTGGCCCATCACGTTTGCACGTGTATGTAGCCCTTTTTTGGAACCGTGAGTATAATGGTCCCATTTTAATAAAGAAGCGCTATGTTCAAGAGTCATTAATTCACTGACGAGGTTGAGCAGTTGTTGATGCTCCATTTTTGTTGCGGTCATAAGTTGTAACATCCTTCCAATAGTTGAGTTCATTTCCAGTTTTTACGTAAATGAGGATAACTATTCCTCATTTCGTATGTCAATAAAGAGAGATGGGTAAGTTATGAGGAGACTGATTGAACGTTTGGAGGAATTGAACAATGTCTCAAACAGAATCACTTGAAAAACAACCGGCGTTAGAACACATCACGGTGCTAAGAGGAGCGGTACTTCGCTCACTGTTCGTGTATGCATTTATCTTTATTGTGCTGTTTTTCGCATTGAGGCTTTATATGGATCTCTTAATAGGAGATCGAGAGCTTGTGATGCTTGGCCCATTAGATGCCATCAAATTGTACTTCACACTTGCAGGAGTATTAGGGTTAGGCTTTTGTGCACCTTATTTGGCTTTTGAAGCTTGGCGTTTTGTAAAGCCTGCCCTTAGCACAAAAGAAGCAAGTATTTTGTTCCAATACATACCGGCGATTTTTGTTTGTTTTATCATTGGGCTTTGCTTTGGTTTTTTTGTTATCCATCCGTTAGCATTTGCGTTCTTAACTGAACTTGGAGAACTCCATTTCGACATGATGATTACGGCTTCGGAATATTTCTCCTTTGTATTAATGGCAACTCTTCCAGCGGGCTTTTTGTTTGAGCTTCCTTTAATTATTATGGCACTCACATCTTTTGGCTTGCTCAACCCATACTCACTAGGAAAAGTCCGAAAGTATGCTTACTTTGCTTTGCTATGTATTTCTGTACTCATTACGCCACCTGACTTTTTAACAGATATTCTTGTTGTGATTCCATTCATTTTACTATATGAACTTGGAATTGTCTTAGCAAAGGTCGTACACAAACGAAAAGCACAAGTGCAGGCTGTATAGAGAAGGCGATCTTGTGGACAAAACAGAAAATTGCCTAGTTATTCACTATGTAAGTGAACGACTGGGTAATTTCTTTATGTAGGAATTCGGTCTAATGCCCTTGTAGCTTAATCACTTCTATTTGGTTTTAACACAGACGTGCCGATAATTCCTGCGATTAAAATGATGATTGACGGGACAGAGAATTGATCAAAAAGCTCATCTCCAGGAAATGATGGAAAGGCATCGAGCTGGGAGACTAGGCGAAATACGGTAAGAATAATGCCGATGATTAATAGAACGTTAAAGAACTTATACATGATCATGCGCCTCGCTTCTTCTTATCTTTTTTTTTGGAAAACGTACGTAGCAGAGACAATCGTATCGACGACGAGTATGATTCCCCAAATCATAGAAACGGAATGAAAGGTTTGATTCTCGTACGGTGTTGCTTCGTAGCTTTCGCTACCTATCCAATCTAAATCAGTAACATAGTTGGCAGATTCATAAATGTCTAACCCGCTCAATCCGAAGAACAGCACTTGTACACTTAGAAATACAGTGACATGTGTCATCCATGTCAAAAGATAATGCTTTGCTTGGACAGTCGGATCTTTTTGTCTTGCCATTTCTTCGTAGTCTTTTGTTGTTAACAGACGAGCAGCATCAATCTTCTTTCGCATCCAACGGTCTAACCGTTTAAAATCGTGGAATCCAAATGTCAGTGCATAGAGTACGAACAAGGAAACGATGATTTGAAAAGCAGCAATTTCACCTGTAAGTGCAAATACATACCATGCAAGTACAGCCTCAAATCCTGTTAATGCAATAAAAGCGATAATAAACCCTATTGATAATTGCGGTTTTTTTAGTTTGTATCAACTATATCCGAATAACAATAAGCACAAAAAACTGATGATCTCGATCGCAATAAAGATTTCCCACTGGTAATGAACCATGAAGTCATTCATAACAACACCCCTTTTTAACTCATGCGAATTAAATAAAAGATAACACGTCGTGTGTGCATAAAGCAATTTTTTAATTCGGTTGAATTAAAAAGATGTTATACTAAGTACATGCCAAAAATTGTAGACCACGAAAAACGAAAACAAATTATTGCAGAAACGACTTGGAAGTTGATCAGTAAGTACGGAATTCAGCATGCAACATCGAGGAATATTGCAAAAGAAGCGGGGTTATCACAGGGCGCTTTGCGGCACTATTTTTCGAAACAAGAAGGTCTGTACGTGTTCGCATTAAACCTCGTGAAAGAACGATTTATCTCACGATTAGAGAGGGTGAATGAAAAGGTATTAGCACCGATTGAAAAAGCGGTTGCTTATTTACTAGAGTTTGTACCGACGAATGAAGAAACTCGACTTGAAATGGAAGTGTGGTTCGCATTTGTAGCTTATGGAAAGACGCAAGAAGACTTTGACCTAGATCATGTCGGACTTGAAAAAGGTGTAAAAGATGTGATTGTCTTTCTTCGAAAAGAAGGTTACGTATTGAATCACGATCCAACACTTGAAGAAGAAAGCTTATATGCCTTTATTAACGGAATGGCATTAAACTTGTATCTCGAACCAAGCAAAATCAATCGAGATCAAAGTAAAAAGATGATCACTCATTATGTTCAACGAATGATTCAGGCAAACTAGAAACGCACACTCTTTTTAAAAAAGGTAGTGACCCCAAAAAGTTAGAGTTTGTTAAACAGCTGATTGGCTGGTTGATGTTCGATATTGAATCGGACTTTGACCAGCCAGTTTTAGTTTT
>NZ_JAFBEC010000007.1 GCF_016908595.1 Geomicrobium sediminis
TATACTTTTCACCAAAAAAATCGTCATTGGAACCAATTCAAAGACCATAAGAGAAAGCCTTGGTTCACAGAACCAAGGCTTTCTCGACAATCTGACCCCCTTCTTTGAAAGAAGGGGGTTTTTCTATTTCTATGTGGTGATGCTATGCTCTACTTTAATACATCGATCCATAATAACGGTCATACCAGCATCTTCCGCAATTGTTGCACCTTCATCGCTCACAACGTTCAGTTGAGTCCAAAATACTTTAGCATTCGTTTTTGCTGCCTCTTTCGCTAAATCAACAACAAACTCACTGCGTCGGAACACATTGACAATATCAATAGGACCTTCGACTTCAGACAATGAAGAAACAGCTTTAACGCCTAACGCCTCATCAATCATTGGATTTACAGGAATAATTTCGTATCCTGCATCTTGCATCGCTTGAGACACACTATTAGACGTACGGTAAGGATCATCAGACAAGCCGACGACCGCAATGCGTTTTGCTTTCGTTAGAATCTTACCAATCTCTTCTCTTGAAGGGTTTTGGAAACTCACGATTTTACTTCCTCCTTACTTCGTTACGTAATCAATTCATTCCATGTTTAGTAGTTCTCTAAAATCTTATCATACTAAACGTTGACGTGCGGCTCTCTTGCATTCAAAAAAGCCATAAGAAAAACTGCTGAACGTTCAGCAGTTTATACGTCGATAGAAAACGTAGTCATGAGCTCGTTGATATGCGACATGGGCCGCACTCATTGCATTATTTACGTTTGCCTGTTGTTCAGTCGTTAAATTTACATAAGTGAGTGAATCCTTTGTAGAAGTAATTGCCGATTGTATTTGTTTGAGCTCAAGATAATTGTATTCAGTTTTGAACACGTCCATGCCTCCTTAAAAAAACATATCGTTAGTATACGCACTTTTAAGGAGAAATATGCTATTTGCGCTTTGCCCAGAACTGATAATAATCCGTCTTGATGTTCCCGTTATACAATTTACGCTTCTTTGTAGCCTTTTCGCCATAAGCTTCTTCAAATTGTTCATTCGCAGTAATGACATAAACCGACCAGAATGGGAAGTGATCTTGCACGACATCACCGAGTTGCGTATAAATACGCTTGACTGTCTTCTCGTCTTCTAATCTCGTACCATATGGTGGATTTGCAACGAGAATGCCTCGTTCAGCTGGAGCTTTAAGGTCTTGTACAGCATTTCGCTCAAACTGTATCTCTGGTACATGAGCAAGTTTCGCATTCTCTCTTGAAAGCTCAATTAGCTCACGGTCATGATCTGAACCGTAAATTTGAATCTCTCGGTCAACTATTTTTGCTTTTGCTCGTTCACGAGCTTCTGCCCAAAGGTTTTCATCAATCCAAGGCCATTGCTCAGATTCGAAGTTACGATACAAGCCAGGGGCGATATTCTTAGCCATTAAGGCCGCTTCAATTGGAATCGTGCCAGAACCACAGAAGGGATCTAAAAATGGCTCATCGTAGCGCCAGTTCGTTAGTGAAATTAGTGCAGCAGCAAGCGTTTCCTTTAGTGGAGCACGATTGTGTAATCGACGATAGCCACGCTTATGAAGACCGTCGCCTGACGTATCGATTGTAAGCGTTGCTTTGTCCTTTAAAAGGGCAACTTCTAATTGGAATTTCGGCCCATCTTCTTTGAACCATTCTTGATTGTATGTTTCTTTCAATCGTTCAACGACGGCCTTTTTCACGATCCGTTGACAATCTGAAATACTAAATAACGTCGATTTCACCGAACGACCGTCGACTGGGAACTCCCCGTATACAGGAATGAAATCTTCCCATGGAAGAGCTTTCGTTTTCTCAAACAGTTCATCAAAGGTAAATGCATCGAATTCACCAACGACAAGCTTGATGCGGTCAGAAGTACGTACCCATAGGTTTGCCTCGATCATTGATTCAATTGGCCCGTCCCACATAACCTTGCCGTTTTCAACTGTTGTTTTATATCCTAATGCTTTAATTTCTTTTGCGACAATGCTTTCAAGTCCCATCGTTGCGGTTGCAATGAATGTGTACGTCTCACTCATTCATACCCCTACTTTCTTTTATCAGTTCGTCTACGATTATACTGAGTTTCATGCATAAAGTAAAAAAACCCCGAAAACGGGGTCCTCTAGAGGCTGGAAACCTTCTATAAGCCATGTTCTGTATCGACGTGCTAAGGCTATTGACCTCACACGACGACGGCAATCATCTATCTGCGATACATTCGCCTCTTTCGTATGTTTCCACCGAAAAAGTGCCCCTACCATATTTTGGGTTACTCACTCGTGGGGTTTACCTCGTTCCACTCTTCTCGTTTCCGAGAAGCTACGTCACTGTGGCACGTTACGATGGTTCACCATATCCATTGACTTAGGTGTTCCAAGCGCCGTCAACTTACAAGTAAGCTGCCTTGACTTATTGTTTCGTCAAGCACGAACACTACATCCAGTTAAGGTTGTGTGAGCATGGACTTTCCTCACCGATTCTAAAGAAACGGCGCGATTGCCCGAAGAGTTCCAGCATATGCGCAAGCTGTATTATAACGTGGAATAGTCTTTTCTGCAACGTTAAGTGTTAAATTTGTTTATGAATGCCTTGTTTTGCAAGATGGTCTGCTTCTTTATTCTTACTAGAGCTTACCCAACTAACAAAAAACAAATCAAACTCTGCGCTTTCAAGTAAAACGTCATGTAATAACGGGCGATAGGTTGCATTTTGAACCTTGCCTTTATTAACAGATTGGTCTACAAGTTGGGAATCTGTAAAAAAACGCCCCTCGCGATATCCTTTCGCGTGGGCAAATGCGATTCCTTCTTTTAGCGCAATAAATTCGGCTGCGTGAATATGGGTCGAAGTAATTCGTTTTGAAATTCGCTCTACTTCTCCAGATGGATGTTTCAAAAAAACCCCAATGCCACAAGCACCAGGATCCCCAGCACAAGCAGCATCAACATACACGTGTACGACTCTGTTACTCACTTAACTTCTTCCCAAACACTTCTTTTTCAAGGTTTGATAGTCTTTTGAGGATATCGTAATTGGTCGTACCCACTTGAGTAGCTGAATGCGTCTCTACAGATGCTTGTGCACGTTCAGGTTGCTGCGGAGCAGCGCTTCGTTGACGTTGAACTTGCGGCGTTGATTGCATCTTCTTAAGCTGCTCAATCTCCTTCTCAAGCTTCGTCACGTGCTCTTGAAACAATTCATAATCCTGAATAACAAAATCGAGAAACTGGTCAACCTCTTCTTTATTGTAGCCTTTCATGCTCGTCTTAAATTCTTTGTCAAGAATCTTCTTTGCATCTAATTGTGCATTTACTGACATCGGCTTCACCTCACACTCATAATCTCTTCCATCGTATAGCAATATTTTTTCAGATCGTTGTGGAAAAGTCAATTTCAAGCGTGAGAATCACCTCCAACTACCTAAAAAAGTACCGACACTAATGTGTCGGTACTTTCGCCTAAATGGTTGTCCTTACAGACAGCTAGCCATTACCAAGGGCGATGACCGCAGCCTTTTCCGTGCTTCCCATGATGACCACCGTGACCACCGTATCCGCCGAAACCGTTGTTGTTCATCATCTGTCCGCCAAATGCACCGTTTCCAGGTCCACAGTCGAATTGCTCTGTTTCACACTTATAAACGTTATCTGTTGTATGAGGGTGGCTATGAACATGCTTGTATACGTCTTTGTGCACGTGCGTGTGGTGCGATGGGTGTACCTCTGGAATAATATACTCTTGGTCACTAAATGACGTGCTGTTTTTTGATGGGTGAACAACCGCAGGTAACACGATTGGTTGGTTTCCATTTCCATTTCCGTTACAGCCATGATTTTGCATATGGTGGTGATGGCCACACCCTTTGTGATGATGTCTCATGTTAACTCCTCCTTGATTGTAAGTTCACTACTACAATATGTAAAAGAGGAGGCGAGCGATATCGTGCAAGTACCTATTTTATTAGGATTGGGCAAATCCATGTCGAATTTACGTAGCAGACACGTAAGAAAATGGCGGATTTTGCGCTTCCCCGGGAAATAATTAGTCGCCTGCATTTCCTATTTTCCGAATTAAGCGCTCTGATCGATGCAACCACTTTTCTCGCTCACGATCGTTCAGCGCGTTCTTTTGCATCACACGTTCACAAAGAGCAAGCGCTTTGTGATAATTACGTAACTCGTGCTCATAGTAAATCACAACGGCTTCTGCGGCCTCTGTATGCATGTTGCCCTCATTACTTTCGAGCAACTGAAGAAATAAAGAGTGACTCTCTGTAGCGTTTCCAGTTTTCTTTAGAAGTGATGCGAGTTCAAACAGCGATAAACGGTAAAACTCATTCGCCTCATTTGTCATTTCACGAAATCCATGAATGGCATCATCCACATAACCTAAATGCTTCCACCAACGAGCAACTTCATATCGCTCACCGTTTGAAAACCCACCTGACAGCACCCGATCAGATAATTCCACGTAAAGTTGAAATAACGAAACAATGTCTTGCTCGTTGTGTTCGAATACTCCTTTTACATAATCGGGATCATTTTCCGTCATATAATCTTGATAAAGCATTGGAGCGAGGTAACCGGGTGTATCTTCTGTACGTTTTAAATTCAAGATGTCTTGTTCGACTTGCGATAAACGGCAAGACTCTAAATCGTGTTTGAATAACCTTCTTGCGGCATGCAACAAATCAAAGTGACCAAAGTCAGGAAGTTTTGGCAGCTGTTCACGTAATAACGTATGCCTCGTCTTCACTTGTGGCCAATCAAATGCTTTTCCATTGTATGTGACGAGCGCATCAAGGTTGTGAACTTGTTGTAAAAAGTACGTGTAAAACGCAAGCTCATGTTCAGGGCCCGGCAAGAAATATTGATCAACAATCACTTCTTGATCGACAATTCTTCCAGTCCCAATCATGAAAATCATATTCCCAGCCCCGTGGCTAAGCCCCGTCGTTTCCGTATCGAAAAACAATAAATCCGTCGGACGAGTCGTTTCATTAGGAGCGAGCGGATGAGCATCGGCTCCTTTTAAACGCCATTGATCAAATGTTTGTTGTAACGCACCGTGTTCTTTGAATACATCGTTCAATTTGTATCGTCTCGTTCGATGGACAATGATGCCTTCGTCTAAATGAACGACTTTGCTGTCGAAAGCTTCCCATGCTTTTGTTTGCGTAAACTCAGGGCTTGGTTCTTCCGTTTTTACCGGAACATCCATCACCTCACGCGTCTCAAGGTGAGGCTGCATTCGTTTTAGTTTTTTCTTAAAGTCCATCTCGATCACCGACCCAAAAGCGATTGAACCCATCGCATCACGTCTTGTTTTAAACCTTCTTCTGAACCTTCACCAATACAAGATGGGCATCCATCTTCGCATGGACACTGCGCCATCATTTGCTGTGAACGCTCAAGCAGTTCGGCTTTACGACCATACAGCTTTTCGGCAAGCCCAATTCCACCAGGGTAATGATCATATAAGAAGATGGCAGATTTCTCCGAGTGATCGGCTTTTATTTGCACAGCTGTGTGCAAGTCATTGCGATCACTCATCGTCATAACAGCACCGATATGGTGCATTAAATGACTAAGTGAAACGAGCATTTTCTCAAAACGATTACGCCCGTAAAATAACAGGTCCGCCTCTTCAAAATCAAGCCACATTCCAGCCGTATGAAGCTCTTCTTGCGGCAAATGAATTGGACCTGATCCGATGTTTTCATATGTTGACAACTTCATTTTTTTGAAGATTGACGGCATAATTGTGACTGCCACATCCCCAAACGAAGCACTATACTTCTTCTCATCCGCTGTATGATCTGCTTCAATGACGAACAACTTCACGTTTAAGTTCGCGTCGGTAAAATATTCCACGTCGACAGCTTTAACGTAAGCTTTCTTCTCTTCCCAATCCAATTGTTCGACTTGGAACTGTTGCCCTTGATGTAAGTAAATCGCCTCTTCATGAAGTAACGTCATCGCACTAAACCGGTCCATTTCTCCAATTACTCTTGTCTTTGCAGTCTCAGATTGGTCAATAATGACGACGTTTTCTTGCGATGCTGAACGCAGGCTAATGTTGTGAGCAGGAAATGCTTGACTCATCCAATACCATTTGTCTTTTCGTAAATGCACGATCTGCTGATCTGAGAGATACCCCATTATGTCATTAATATCGATGCCACCAAACGTATCCGTCACTTTAAATGGTAATTCATAAGCTGCACATTTCGCGTGATCCATTAGGATCATCACGTTGTTCGGTTCAATTCGAGCTTCTTCTGCTTCACTGCTGAGTACATAATCGGGTTCATTCATCACATATTGATCCATCGGTGCCGAACCAGCGACTAAAATAACGAGCGATTCATCTTGTCTACGCCCTGCTCGTCCAGCTTGTTGCCATAAACTTGAGATGGAACCTGGATAGCCTGTTAATACACACACTTGTAATTGACCAATATCCATTCCTAGCTCAAGCGCATTTGTACTAATGACCCCACGCACCTCTCCGCTTCGCAAGCCTTTTTCGATGGCGCGTCGTTCACTTGGTAAATAGCCGCCTCGATATGCTCGAATTGAAGCTGGACCATACTCCTTGTTCATCATCGACTGCAAATCACTGTAAATGACTTCAACACGCACTCGACTTTTCGCAAAAACGATTAATTGCGCATTCGCTTCAAGCACTTGCCTTGCAATCGTTCGCACTTCTTTGGAAGCACTTTGACGGATGTTTAATGATGGATTTACAACAGGAGGATTATAAAAAGCAAGGTGCTTCTTCCCGCTAGGCGCACCATTGTTATTGATAAGTGAAAAGGACTGTTCAGTTAACTGTTCTGCCAGTTCTTTAGGGTTACGAATTGTTGCTGATGTGCAAATGAACTGTGGTTCACTTCCGTAATACCGAGCCAAGCGGACTAATCGCCGAATCACATTTGCAACATGGCTACCAAACACACCGCGGTACATGTGCAATTCGTCGATCACGATGTATCGTAGCTTTTCAAACAGGGATACCCACTTCGTATGATGAGGCAAAATTGAAGAATGCAACATATCCGGATTTGTCATGACAACGTGTCCTGCTTGTCGAATTTTTTGTCGAATAGCAGGGGCGGTATCCCCATCATACGTGTAGCTATTTACATTTAATCCTGATGATTCAATCCACTCTGCCAGTTCACTTTTTTGGTCTTGGGCCAAAGCCTTTGTTGGAAATAAATAAAGCGCTCTTGCGTCCGGCTCTTGTGCGATCGTTTGTAAGACCGGCAAGTTATAACAGAGCGTTTTACCAGATGCTGTTGGTGTTACCGTAACAATGTTCTCTCCATGAAACACATTGTCGTAAGCGGAACGTTGGTGCGTATAAAGCTGATCAATTCCACGCTTAACAAACACATCACGTAAGCGTCGATCAAGAGATGTGGGCATTGCAGCATAATGCGCTTTTCGTTCCGGGATTGTATGCCAATGAGCAATGTGCTCGTTTTGTCTTAAATCATGAATAAATTGTTGGAGGTTCGGTTTATCAAACATCTGACGACGCCCCCTTTCATGCAAAGTATATCATATAAGAACGTATGTTTGATTTCAATTTATAAATTGAACATGAACCCATTCTCGTACGCTGTTAATTAACCAAACGCGATCTGCACATTGCACATCTTCTTTCGTTAAGATTTTCTCTGTAATTATGCCTTCGCGTAGAAGCTGCTCTCGAAAAACTCCTGGTAAAAGACCTGATTCAACTGGGGGTGTCAGCCAATTCCCATCACGTTCAATGACCAGATTACCGATGGTAAATTCAGTAACCTCATCTCTTTCATTAAACAGAAGTACATCAAACACATTTGGATGTTCGTTTTTATGCTGCTCGTAAAGCCCTCTCGCTGTCGTCTTTATTGTTAAAAATGGGTTGGTAGATTCAACTGGATATGTGGCCATTTGTACCGGTTGTGGTCGTTCCATCGGTTCAATCCGTTGAGACGTAACCGTGATTTTTGAGCCTAACACAACTCGGAGCTTATACAGCGACTCACTTGGCAGCTTTTCGATTTCTTTAGTGACTTGGTAGCGGATGTTGTTTTCATCGAAGGCTATGCCGAGTTTCATTGCTGAATCATGTAGCCTTCGTAAGTGCAGGTCCATATGCTTCGTCCGCCCATTTCGTACACCGATGCTTTCTAAAAGCTCCACATTCGAACGGTGATCAGTAACAATTTTTGCTTTTAGCAACGCTTCTTCATATTCACCAGCTGTCGTTGAGTCCCACGTCACCCCGCCACCAATTCCGTACGTAATGTGGTCATCGTTAACAGTCGCAGTTCGAATCGCTACGTTAAAACATGCATCACCTGTTGGAGAAAAGTAACCGATTGATCCACAATAGATCCCGCGAGTAGATGATTCTAACTGAGAAATAATTTTCATCGTTTCTTTCTTAGGAGCACCAGTAATCGATCCACAAGGAAACAGAGATCGTAACACTTTTGCTGCCGTTGTTTGATCATCGGTTTGTGCGGTAATTGTAGATGTCATTTGCCATACGGTTGGATACGGTTCAACTGTAAAAAGTTCATCAACAGAAACAGAGCCAATCTCTGCGAATTCTCCTAGATCATTTCGCAGCAGATCTACGATCATGACATTTTCTGCTTGATCTTTTTCAGATGTGTGTAGCTGTTGTTTTAATTGCTCATCTTCGTCTTTCGTCACTCCCCGACGAATTGTTCCTTTCATCGGCTTGGTCGTTAGTTTTGTACCTTCTTTTTTGAAGAATAGCTCTGGAGATAACGAGAGGATTTGTCGTTTACCATCATGAACGTACGCACTGTAAGGTGCTCGTTGTTTCGTTTTTAGTACCTCATAATAAGAATATGCTGAACCAAGAAAGGGACTACGTAATCGCATCGTGTAGTTCACTTGATACGTGTTACCTAGAGCAATATGATCTTTCACCTTCGCGATGGCTTGTGTATACACCGCGCGCGAGCTTTCTTGTTCCCACCCCGTGACGTGATACGGTTCGTTTGTTGTTTCAGCCTGTTGGTATAACTTCGGTTTATCATAAATACCAAACCAAATTAATGGATCTGATTCGTCACGCACAAGATCGTTAATAGGCAGTTCCTTACCTAAGTAAGCGCCGGCTTCATAGGTTATATATCCAGCGGCATAATAGCCGTTATTCGTCCAGTTTTCGATTTCTTGTAGGCATGTCAAAACTTCAGTACCTTCTGTTGTTGACACGATCGCTACAGGATTAGTAAATCGCATCGTTTGCTCGTGTTCTTCGGTGAACTCTATTTTCACCATATGGTGCTGATCATTTGTCACAGTACTTCATCCTTACTCCATGAATTCCTTGCTCCATTTTAAGCGATTTATCGTTTTACGTATAGAAAAAGACGCTTCGTGGTTCGAAGCGTCAGGAAGATTGCTTATGTTTTTCAACGATGGTGTAAGGTCGCTGGACATTTAGACGTTCATGAAACAACTTGTGAACCCCTTCGTCATCCATAGTTTCTAGAAATTTCTTTGGAACGCCGCACAAATCAGCCAACAGACAAATCATCTCTGACTTAGAAAACTTTGCCATGGTCTCGTCCCCCTAAAAATATACACCGCCTAATCTAATCATACGCATAAGACAAAAAAACATTCTACAAAGTGTTGAATATTTTCTGAAATCAATTCCGCAATTTAACATGTATTCATTTCGGCACATCACCGAGATAATGCGTTAATGTTATGAACAGAAATCTTTTGCTCGTAATTGTAGTTTGTCTTCACGTTAACTTACAAGGCTTTAGCTTAGGTAAGATACTCTTTACTCCTCAAGTTCTGGTGTTTTTTGCAATGTTCTCTAGCATTCCGTTTAAAATCATACTACGATAATAATATCAAGAAAGGATGAAGTAGCTATGACAGCATTCACGTTACAGGATGCGAAAAATCGCGATCGCCAAGATTCTGTCGGATCAAAACGCGATTTGTTCTATATTGATGATTCTAAAGTATATATGGACGGAAATTCTCTAGGTCTGCTTTCTCGTCCTGCTGAACAAAAAGTATTAGAACTGTTAGAAAGTTGGAAAACCTATGCGATTGATGGGTGGACATCTGGAGATCATCCTTGGTTTTATTTAAGCGAGAAACTCGGTCGCGATACCGCCCCATTAGTTGGCGCAAAACCTGAGGAAGTCATTGTTACCGGTTCAACAACGGTAAATTTACATCAACTTGTTGCGAGTTTCTTTCAACCTAAAAACAATCGTACTAAAATTCTGGCGGATCAGTTAAATTTCCCAAGTGACATTTACGCACTGCAAAGTCAGCTAAAAATAAAAGGACTTGATCCTTCAGGACACCTCGTTCAAGTAAACTCTAAAGACGGTCTGACACTCGCGACAGAAGACTTAATTCAAGCGATGACCGATGAGATTGCGCTAATCGTATTACCTTCTGTTCTCTACCGAAGTGGTCAAGTGCTTGATATGGAAGCATTAACGAAAGCTGCGCATGCACGTGGAATCTTTATTGGATTTGATTTGTGTCATTCGATCGGTGCCACTGTGCATCAGCTTCACGATTGGGGCGTAGATTTTGCTTTTTGGTGTAACTACAAATACGTAAATGCCGGTCCAGGAAGTACTGGTGGATTGTTCGTTCATGAAAAGCATTTTGGAACGAAACCTGGACTTGCGGGCTGGTTTGCATCGGATAAATCGAAGCAGTTTGATATGAATCATGAACCTGTCTTTTCCGAATATGCAGGCGCTTTTCAAATCGGAACACCACACATTTTAAGTACAGCTCCATTGATCGCTAGCCTTGAAATGTTTAATGAAGTAGGCATAGCATCTCTTCGAGAACGATCTTTACGTATGACCGATTACTTTATGGACTTGATTGATCATGAATTGGCGAACGATCACTTCTCGATAAGTAATCCAAGGGATGCAAAGTCCCGAGGCGGCCACCTTTATCTTGAGCACGAAGAAGCCGTACGAATTGCAAAAGCATTAAAAGCTGAAGGAATCATTCCAGATTTACGTCCTCCAAATGGGATCCGTCTTGCTCCGGTGCCGCTTTATAATACGTACGAAGATATTTTTATTACTGTGCAGCGGTTAAAAGAAATTATGAGCGAGTGTAAATATGAGCGATTCAGTTCAACGAGGGAGGTCGTTTCTTGAAAATTATCGACATTAGTCAACCGTTTTCAAATTCCATCGCCCACTGGCCAGGTGACACTGCGTTTCGTTATGAAACGGTCTACACGAAAGCAGAAACCGGCTCCGTTAATATCGGAAAAATCGAAACGAGCCTCCATAGCGGAACGCACGTAGATGCCCCATTTCATGTCGATAATGATGGGAGGACAATCGATCAACTTCCTCTTGAACCTTTCATTGGCAATGCGGTGGTGATTGACGTTTCAAACGAGAAAACGATTCACCCTTCTGCTTTTGAGAACATCGATGCACGTCGAGTGTTACTAAAAACAAATACACCGAACAATCATGAACACTTCCCCACTGCCGTTGCAACGCTAACAATAGAAGCCGTTCAGACGCTCTCAAAGCAAGGAGTCAAGCTAATCGGCGTTGATGTCCCTTCCGTTGATGCATTGGATAGCAAAGATATGGCAATTCATCATGAGATCCATAAGTACAGAATGTTTATTTTAGAAAACATTATGTTGGATCATGTTCAGGCTGGGAACTATTTCCTTTCTGCATTACCATTACACTTGCATGGTGCCGATGGGTCACCTGTGCGAGCAGTTTTAATGCAAGACAATCACGAAATCAAGGAGGAAACGCATGAATTCTAAAAAACATCCAAAGGCATTTGAAAACGAATCGTCCATTCATACAGACTTCAAAGAGAACATGACGTATAGTGATTATTTATCCCTCGATTCAATTTTATCGAGTCAACAACGTCTGTCTAATCACCATGACGAAATGCTGTTTATCGTTATTCATCAAGTCAGTGAATTATGGATGAAGTTGATTATTCATGAACTAAAAGCCGCAACGACAGCTATCTCGAATGGTGAGTTATCTTCCGCATTTAAAATGCTCGCACGAGTTTCAAAGATTCAATCACAAATTATTCAAGGCTGGGACGTGTTAGCGACACTTACACCTTCTGAATACATTGAGTTTCGCGATTCGCTTGGAAAGGCGTCAGGGTTTCAATCGTATCAATACCGTTTAATTGAATTTGCACTCGGGTACAAAACGAAGCACAGTTTAGAGATTTATAAGCAGGACGAAGCGATTTATGAGCAACTGCAAGAGGCATTATTAGCTCCGAGCATTTATGATGCGTCGATTGCAGCGCTTCATAAGGCAGGCTTTTCAATTGACCAAGACGTTCTTGAACGAGATCTCACTAAACCATATGAAACTAATGAAAGTGTGAAACTTGCTTGGAAAAATGTCTATGAGAATGTTGATGAACATTGGGAGTTGTATGAGCTAGCAGAAAAACTCGTGGATATTGAAGACTGGTTTCAACAATGGCGCTTTCGTCATATGAAGACTGTCGAACGCATTATTGGTTTTAAGCAAGGAACGGGTGGATCGTCTGGAGTTAGTTACTTAAAACGAGTAATTGACCATTATTTTTTCCCAGAACTTTGGGCAATCCGCACATTATTGTGAGCAAAAGGGGATTCTTCATTGGATCCCCTTTCCATTCGTCAGTATAATATAGATATAGAGATTAGATAGGGGGACATCGGAGATGGAAACAATCAATACGTTGAAAATTGGATCAATTGAAGTCATACCAGGTGAAAACGGCAGCCGAGTGCCCTTTTCAACGACGGTTGCAGTGATCGATGATCAAAAACGAGCAACGCTCATCGATGCTGGAGCTGGAAAACGAGCATTCCAATACATAAACGAACAGTATGAAGTGGAAGACATTCTACTTACGCACTTTCATATCGACCACACATGGGGTATTCCATACTTTAAAGATGCGAATGTAAAAGTGAACTGGTTGGATCATAAGAAAATGGTATCAATTGAAGAATTAATGAAAACGGGCGGTAATTATGCGATCTACGGGGCTTCCGGAATTGAAGCGATGATTGAAACGCCTGATGTAAAACGGTTTGAAAAGATCATCGACCGGCAAAAGTACGTGTACCCTTACGATGAAACGTTCAACGTATCTGGTACACGAGTAGAAATGATCCACACACCAGGTCACTGTGAGAGCTTTTGCTGTCCTTACTTTCCTGATGAAGGGGTTATTGTTGTTGGGGACTATGACCTTACATCATTTGGTCCTTGGTACAACAATGCCGACTCAAACATCGATGAGATGCTTGAGTCGGCGGAAAAAACGCTTGCAGTCAATGCTGAACACTTTGTTACGCTTCATCATAAAGGGGTCTTTACGAGAAAAGATTACGAAGAGCAGCTCGAAGATTACATGAACATTATTTTCAAACGCGAAAAAAAGCTAAAACAACTCATTGATGACGGCGTACCGACAACAAACATTCATTATCAAGAGCTGTTTTACCGTCGCAAGAATTTGGACCAAGCGCCTTCACTCATTGGATTTGAAAAAATCGGCATTGCAAAGCACCTAGAACGACTGCAAAACCTTTATCCGATCTATAAAGAGTACTATGAACAATTTGTTCAAGAAGAGTTTAAAGCACCGGAGTTTGTTCATTACTCCCACCGTTAGCTTCAGCTCGTAGTACATGCAGGAACGCTTCTCCGTATACGTCGTACTTGTGTTCACCGACACCTTTGACTTGAAGCATTTGTTGCTTCGTTTCAGGCTTTTGAGAACTCATTTCTCGTAACGTTTGGTCTGAGAAAACCATGTATGGTGCAACTTCATGTTCTTTCGCTAATTGCGTGCGGATCTGCCGCAGTTGCTGGAATAACGGATCATCATTTGAAACGGCTCTTTCTGTGAGGACCGTTTCTTTTTTGAGGATCTTTTCTTCACCTCGTAGAACTGCACCCGATAAATCAGTTAATGCAACGACAGGAAACTGTCCATCTCCGCTCGATAAATAACGATGGGCAATTAAAAAATCGATAAATGCGACTACATCTTTTTGCTTCTTGCCTTTCATAATTCCGTAAGTCGTAATTCGATCCAACTTAAAGTCTCGGATTTTCTGATTGGCAGAACCTGTTAACACTTGGGCGACGATCGTTTTCCCGTAGCGTTCTCTCATTCGTCTCACACATGAGAGTACCATTTGTCCGTCGCGTGTCACATCAACGACTTGTCGATCGTCTTTGCAATGTAAGCAGCGACCACAATCTGAGGCCTGTTCATCACCAAAGTAATCAAGAATATAACGCTCGAGACATTGCTCGGTGTGACAGTAATTGACCATCGATCTCAATTTCTGAAACTCTGCTTTTTTACGTTCTTCGCTATATTGCGTTTGTTCAAGAAGGAACTGTTGTACTTGAATGTCTTGAGAGGAGAACAATAAAATGCACTCACTCATCTCGCCATCTCGCCCTGCTCGTCCAGCTTCTTGGTAGTAAGCTTCCATCGTCCTTGGCATTTGTGCATGGATAATGTAACGGACGTTACTTTTGTTAATCCCCATACCAAAGGCATTTGTTGCAACAATCACACTTACTTCATCGTAAACGAAGTCTTCTTGATGACGCGCACGCTCTTCGCTCGACATCCCACCATGATAAATGCCAGCAGAAATGAATTTCTTTTTAAGCATGTTCTGAATGCGTTCAGCTTCCTTACGGGTACTAGTATAAATAATCCCTGACTCTTCTTTGTTCTGTTTTATATAATCAACGATAAATCGATCTGTGTCTTGTCCTTTATGAACAGAAAAAATAAGATTCTCACGAGCAAAGCCCGTTTTTATTAAGCGCTCTGATGGAATGGACAGTAACTCACAAACGTCTTCAGCCACTTCAGGAGTCGCCGTCGCCGTCAAAGCAAGCACAACCGGCCGCTCTTCAAACCGATGAATAAATGTCGGAATGTCTAAGTAACTTGGTCTAAAGTCATGTCCCCATTGAGAAAGACAATGGGCCTCGTCCACTGCAATCACATCTACTTTTGTATATTGAATCACCTGTTGGAATGTTGAACTAAGGAGACGTTCAGGTGCCACATAGAGTAATCGATATTCTCCTGCGTACAATCGTTGTATTCTTGCATTTGTCTCTTCATGAGAAAGTGTACTGTTAATATATGTTGCACGAATTCCATTTTCTTGGAGTTCATCGACTTGGTCTTTCATAAGAGAAATTAATGGAGAAATGACAATTGTAATTCCGTCATTCATCAATGACGGAAGTTGATAGCAAATGGATTTCCCGCCACCTGTAGGCATGATTCCCATAACATCTTGACCTTGTAACACATGAGTAAGAATCTTCTCTTGTCCTGGTCGGAACGTTTCGTACCCGAAGTAACTATGTAATAGTTGTCTTGCTTTTTCTAACATGAAGTTCATGCCTCCCAAAATGCTACTTCTTTCATCATAAGGTAGCCATCACGTAAATCGCAACCGTTGTTTCAAGAATGGACGAATAAGGGAATAGTTCGTTATTGATTACTAAAAGGAGGAGTATAATGCGCAGCCCAACGGTCATTGTTACTGGTGCCAATTCAGGCATCGGCAAAGCTACAGCAAAAGCGTTAGCGTCAAAAGGAGCGAATGTCGTACTTGCGTGTCGAAACGAACGAAAAGGACAAATTGCAAAACAAGAACTACTAGCACAAGTTCCTTATGGTAACTTTACAGTTTTGAAATGCGATCTTAACGATTTAAAACAACTTCATGAATTTGTTGAAGAGTTTAAGAAAAGATTTGATTCACTTGATATTCTTATCAATAATGCTGGTGTTGTTACATTAAAGAATGAAGTAACTGCTCAAGGATTCGAGAAAATGCTTGGCGTCAATCATCTTGGCCACTTTTATTTAACCGAGCAGTTATTGCCACTAATACAACGTAGTAACCGAGGACGGATTATAATCTTATCGTCTGGGGCGTACAAATGGGGAGATTTCGATGAGAGTAATGCGAACTTAACGGAAGAATTCTCGATTGCTAAAGCCTATGGCAGGTCTAAATTAGCTAACCTTTGGTACGTCCACGCACTAAGTGAGCGTCTAAAACATTCCCACATAAACGTCATGGCGGTACACCCTGGTGCAGTTAGTACCTCTCTCGGTGTGGATCGTAGCAACGGATTTGGTGAAGGGATTCACCGGATGTTACGTCCATTTTTCCTGAGCGCAGAAAAGGGTGCAAGGACGAGTGTTTCCCTCGCATTGCGAGATGATGTCGTAAACGGTGGTTATTATTATAAAGGTAAGATCAAAGCGGTTGATGGCATTGCAAAAGACCTTGAGCGAGCAAAGCATTTGGAACGTTGGAGTTACGAGGCGATTGAGCAAGCGTTAAGCTAAACCGGAATGGTTTAGCTTTTCTTCAGCGCTTTTATAAGTAAAACAATGAGCACAATAATTCCTAGAATGAGAGCAATTACGATCAAAAATGCAAACAATGAATATAGTATGGATCCCATTTCCATTCCTTCTGATAAAATCTCCATTCGAACACCCTTTAATACAAGTTATTATACGATCACGCATCTGCTTGATACTTTTGAAAGATGAGTGTGGCAAACAATGAGAGTAAACCGATTGTAAATAGAACAACGCCAACGTTCGCTATGGAACGCACAAAGTTCTCCGTCACAAAGGCATAGTCTGCGCTTGGGGCAGAACCACCCGCTTGAAATCGTAACCAATAATCACCTAAAAACGTGCCAAACCGTCCACTTTGAAAGATGATCACACTTCCGAAAACTACGAGTAAGCTTCCTCTAATAAAAACATACTGACAGAAATCCTTTTTCTTTTTCAAGAGATCACCACGATGTTTGTTTCAAGATAAAATCGTTAAAAACCAATGGCTTGCCGCTTAGAATGAGCAGGAAAATAAATATGCACATCTTGTTCGTTTTGATTTCGTACGACTTCCGAACTGAAATACTTTACCTTTCGGCATTCTTGACTATTCGTCAATTCATTACGCAAAACATAATAACTATCAAAATGTCCGTCTTCAACTTGGGTGATAATATCATCAACGATCTGTTCGAAATAGGTTACTTGATTGACGTGACGATAAACAAAAGCAAATAAATGCTCAAGATCGTGGAAATGGAAGCGGTCTTTACGAAACGTACTCGCTGTACGAAGTGCAAAGCGGATACCGCCCGCCAACTCACGATCTTTAGATAATTCACAATTAACAGTCCCCAATAAATGTAAAGCATTTACGTTCATAGACCCATCCCCTTTTTCGGTCCTCCTAGCACTATAGTTATTTTATCATGTATTTTTGGTTAATTGTAATTTTTTAAATAATTAATTTAATAAGAAGCTTATGCGTCACTAAGCGGTCTTTTTCTATTGCTACGTCGCTCTTTAATCTCCGTGTCTATGAGATGAATAAAGGAAGCCATTACAAATAAGAATCCAAGGTTTACGACTCTATGTAGCCAATAAGCGCCATTAAAAGAATCCATGACGACGTGGATAACAAATGCCATACATACAAAGTACACTAGAATAGACTTCAACGAATCACCTCCATTTTTCATAATCGTTTACTTAGTATTCGTTGCGTACCATTTTTGAAACTTCGTTAATGGATAATACGTTTTACCATTAATGATGACTTTTGGAGCAGTTGGATTATCATTTAATAACTCATTCATGGCAGCTTCATTCAAATGAAAGTACCGATGCAAATGAGCCCGTTCAATTAATTCTTGTTGGTCACTAAAAGATTTCTTACTTTTGAAACTTTTCCACCCGCTCGCTATGAAAAAAGCTAGCAATAATAAACCCACAATAATACCGATAGCATTCATTTTAACGTGCCCCTTCACTTTCTAACCCGAATGATCTAGTTTCACTTTATCACGAAACCCCATGTGGGGACAGTCCCCCATCGCTTTACTGTATGAACGTACAATTCAGTTTTGACTTAGTCATACCCTCCAGTTGCTTCGGGTAAGATTTGGTATTCGCTTCTTGGTTCAATCATTTCCTGGTGAATGGTCTCAACAAGTTCTGCCAGTCGTTCTTCTGATGCCCCACACATTGCATGGATCCATTCTCTTTCAATTACCTCTCCATTCACCGCATCGTTAAATGATTTTCATCGTACGGGTGTACACATGTCGTTGTACTAACGTAGCGCGGTGTGTTCAAGATATCAACGCTTCTCATTTGTTCATAAATCACATTCATTTCCTCGTTCGTTAATGCCAACTCCGTCGTCACGTCACCGCCTTCGGCAAGATCTTTTGTATACGTCCCTTCATACGTATTGATTTCATTCGCACCCGTAATTCCATACCACAACGAAAAATCGAAATCCTCAGGTATTTCTTCTGGTAACGTAGTGATCGTCTCTGAAGTGACTTCAGGTATTTCTTCTTCATTGTTCGCACCACATGCAGTTAATAACAACACTACGATAAAGCCGCACATTAAATGTCGAATCGCTTCTCACCGTCCTTTTATAAAACAAGTCGCTCTAACGCATTAAGGGTTACACATTGTTTGTGTTTAGTGAATAAGTATGTTAAAAATATAATGATCGTTCTATTTATCAGGAGGCGATACGATGAGTAAGAAAAAACAAGATTTAGTCGATCACGCAGAGTCGCTGTTTTACAACCACGGTATTCATGCGATTGGGCTAAAGCGAATCGTTACAGAAGCAAATGTCGCGTTAATGACGATGTACAATCACTTTGAATCAAAAGAAGATCTTGTTCTAGAAGTGTTAAAACAACGGGAAGACCGTTACTTCGATTTATTACGTTCCCACGTAAACACTTCAGACAATCAAGCACTCGCCATTGCACGAGCGCACAGTGAATGGTTACGATCGTCACGTCAGAATGGTTGCATGTTTTTGCGAGCAAAAGAAGAGTATTCCGACCCAACCCATCCAATTAACACGTATGTGGTCGCTCATAAAGAAGCGTTACTTGCTTTTGTCAAAAAAGAGAATTTCAATCATGAAGACGCCATGCGCCTCGTACTATTACTCGAAGGTGCGACTTCTTTAGCAGAAGTCGTAGATGTCGATGAAGTCGCAACCCAACTCCAATCAATGGTCACAACTACAATCGGAGAGTAAGTTAACGACTCTTTACGTTAGCTTACTTTTTTTACAACCCTATAATATAATGATCGTTCTATATAAAGGAGTTCCCATAATGAAAATTATTCTACCTGGTATCGCGATGATTGCCGTCGTTTATGCCTTTGCTCGTTTTAGTTTTGGCTTGTTTTTACCAAACATCACGTCTTCAATCGGAATCACTGAAAGTCAGGCAGGCATTGCAAGTTCAGCAGCTTACTTTTCTTACACTCTTGCACTCCTATTCTCCTCACTTTCACTTAAGGAGTTCGGGCAACTGCACGTCATTCAATTCGCAGGGCTAAGCGCAGTGATCGGCTTAGTAGGTATTGCATTTTCTTATAACTTCTACGTATTACTCATGAGTACATTTATCGCAGGTATAGGCAGTGGTCTTGCTTCACCAGCATTTAGTCAGGTGGCGACCACTGCGTTTACAGGACCAATAAAGGATCGCACGAATACGTGGATTAATAGCGGTACAAGTTTCGGACTCGTTTTGTCTGGTCCAATTGCGCTCTTATTTACAGAACAGTGGCGTTTTGCATTTATCTTGTTTGCTATCCTTGCGTTCGCTGTGCTGCTTTGGAACACATTCAGCATTCCAAAAACAGCGACCACAAGTAAAACTTCAACGCAGTCGTTATTTAAGTGGTCAACACTGACTAAAGCTAAACACTTAATCATCGCATCGATTATTATTGGTTTAGGCACAGCAATTTATTGGACCTTTTCTCGTAGTTTCTTAATTGCCGAGCATCAGATGACGACTAACGAGAGCATACTGTTTTGGATTACAATGGGCGCATTTGGAGTGGTTGGTGGGATTGGAGGCATGTTTATTGATAAACTTGGCCTTGCATTCATCTACCGACTAACGCTTTTAGCATTGTCACTTGCGATCGCTATCTTAGCACTACCCTCAACGATCGCGATCTATAGTTCAGCCATTGGTTTTGGAATTACGTATATTCTAATTACCGGTATTTTAATTGTCTGGTCTACACGGCTTTTTTCAGTAGCTGCTGTTGGTGTGAGCCTTGCGTTTCTATCGCTTGGAATCGGGCAATCCATCGGTTCAGCAGTTGCAGGTGAATTGATTGTTCAATCGTCTTATACTATGAGCTTTCTACTCTTTGCTTTAATCACTTTCACTGGATTACTCGTACCGATTAGACGATCGCTTGCTAGTTAAAATCAATAAAGAAATGAGCATTCCTTTTTAAAGGAGATGCTCATTTTTACGATCAAAAAGTTGGACCAATACGCCAAATTCCAAAATCATGTTGCTTAAAAATTTCCGCTTTCGTACGTTTTCCTGATGCAACGGTTGCAATTTCTTGCATCAGCCTTTCACCCGCTTCTTCTATCGTTTCTTTCCCTTCAATAATGGTTCCTGTATTCACATCCATGTTATCATTCATTGTTTCAAACATTAATGAATTTGTAGAAATTTTAATCACTGGTGCGATTGGCGAGCCAGTTGGTGTTCCTCTACCACTTGTAAATAAAACAAGTTGCGCTCCTCCTGCTGTCATGCCTGTAAGCTGCTCAATATCATGACCTGGAGTATCCATCCAAACTAAGCCTTTTTCAGATGGGCGTTCTGCATAACTTACGAGCTCATTAAGACGAGAGGATCCAGCTTTTGCTGCTGCTCCAAGTGACTTTTCTTCAAGGGTTGTGAGTCCTCCTTTTCGATTTCCAGGACTCGGGTTACCTGTACGAATATCGACACCCATACTGAATGCACGATTTTCCATTGCTTCAATCACTTCATATACTCTTTTTGCAACATGATCATCTTTTGCACGTTCAGCAAGTAAATGCTCGGCACCAATTAACTCCGTTGTTTCTGCTAAGATCGACGTTCCTCCACTTTGTGCAATTCGATCACTCACATATCCAACTGCTGGATTAGCAGAAAGCCCAGAACATGCATCAGAGCCTCCACACTCTGTTCCGACAATTAAATCAGAAAAACGAATAGGCTCTCGCTCAATCATGGATGCATCTTGAACCATTCGGGTGGCGATCTTGGCCGCTTCAGCGGTTGCTTGTAACGTTCCACTATGATCTTGAATCGACACGAGTTCAACCGGTTTGTCTGTTCGTTTTGCAATCTCCTCGGCTACACTTTGCCCTTGATGTGTTTCACAGCCAAGCCCCATCACAACAACACCATACACGTTCGGGTTCAGTCCCATACCTACATACGTTCGAAACGTTTGTTCATAGTCTACCCCTACTTGCGCACACCCATGTTGGTGGACAACAGATACTGTTCCATCTACGAGTTTTGTCACATTCATTGCCGCTTGAGTGGCGCATACAATCGTAGGCAAAATCAATACGTGATTGCGTATTCCAACTGTCCCATCAGTTCTTTTGTATCCGCTTAGTTTGTAATCCATCGTTTACATCTCCCCTTCCACGTTTTCCATCAACGTTATGAACATGCACATGCTCACCTGCTTGGATGTCACATGAAGCGACTCCGATAATTTCTCCGTACTTTATAATATCTGTACCTTGTTTAATTTCGACGATCGCAAACTTATGTCCAAATTCAATACCATCTACAGAAAGAATCGTGACATCATCGAAACCATCAACTAAAACAGTGTCAGAAGCATTTAACGTAGTAATCGCTGTAGCGACGTTATCAATTGGTCTCATTATGACGTGTGTCCGCATCGTCTTCACCCTTTCACGAAAACCGTTTTCACTGATGTAAAAAATTCAATCGCTGCACGACCTTGTTCCCTTGAATGTGAACTAGAGCTTTTCATACCTCCAAACGGAGCTTGTAACTCAACGCCTGCGCTTTCTGCGTTGACACGAATTAACCCCGCTTGCATCTCGGTTGTGAACGTTAACATTTCTTGTATGTTGGTCGTAAAAATGGAAGCACTTAACCCATATTCTGAGTTATTTGCAAGTGCTATCGCTTCTTGTATACTCGATATACGAAAGAGTGCTAAAACAGGTCCGAAAATCTCTTCTTGAGCCAGTGACTTCGAGTGATCAACATTTTCAAAAACGGTCGGCTCAATAAAATAACCATCTAATGAAGAAACACGGTTTCCACCTGCAAGTAGTGTCGCACCTTCTTTTTTTCCTTTATCGATTGCTTCTAACACTTTCTCAAATTGCGCTTTCGTCGCAAGCGGACCCATCCACGTGCTTGCTTCCAATCCATCTCCAATGGTTATCGCTTCTACCGCACGAAGAAGCTTTTCTTTGAATGCATCATACACATCTTCTTCCACAATGACCCGACTTGTCGCTGTACATTTTTGACCGGTTGATTTGAGGCCGCCGCTAATTGTTGCTTCAACGGCAACATCCAAATCTGCATCCTTCGTTACGATTACAGGGTTTTTACCACCCATTTCTAGCTGGTACTTTGCACCACGCTCAAGTGCCGTTCGCCCGATCTGTTTTCCTACTGCATTTGAACCTGTAAATGTAATGGCAGAAACATAAGGGTGTTCGACAAGAGCTTTCCCGATTGCTGTCCCTTGTCCAGTCGCAATATTTACGACACCTTCAGGAAACTGTGCGGAGTGGAAGCAAGCGATCACTTTTCGTGCAGTGACAGAAGCTTCTTCTGCTGGTTTTAAAATCACTGTATTTCCATAAGCAAGTGCCGGAGCGATCTTCCAAATCGGTATAGCAACTGGAAAGTTCCAAGGTGTAATAGCTCCGACCACACCCAATGGACAACGGGTCGTATACATTAATGCATCGCTATCCGCTGATGGGATGACTTGACCGATTTCCCGCATTCCTTCACCGGCAAAGTAGCGTAAAATTGCAACACCACGTGCAGTTTCACCTTTTGCTTCTGCTAACGTTTTACCCATCTCTTTTGTCATCGTTATGGCGATGTCTTCTAATTGAAGTTGAAGTTCATCAGCCGCTCGATGTAAATACATCCCCCGCTCTGGCGCAGGCAACATTGCCCATCCAGAATGTGCACGTTGTGCACGGTTGACAATTTTCTCAAGCATCTCAATGGATAGATCTTCTACATGCCCAACGACCTCAGTCGGTCTAGCAGGATTTACACTTTTGAACGTTGCTGCCGTTTTCATCTGTGTCATCTCAAACCAGCTCCTTTTTCGTTGCATGATTACTATTTACCTTGTTCGATAACGTTCCAATTTTCGTAATTTCAATGTCAATTTGATCATTCTCCTGAAGTGTAAAATCATTATCAGGAACAACACATGTCCCCGTTAAAAGCACTGTGAAATCTTCAATTTCGTTGTCTTGTAATAGATAAGAAATCAGTTCTTCAGGTGATCGTTTTAATTGCTTAAGACTTGCAGAATCATTAAATAGCACATCGCCATTGCGTGTTATTTTGCAATAGATCGTAAAGTCGCTAATATCAGTAACGCTATCTACTAGAAGTAAGGCTGGTCCAATTGCACAAGAACGCTTCCACACTTTCGCTTGAGGAAGATACAGAGGGTTTTCTCCTTCAATATCTCGACAACTCATATCGTTTCCAATCGTATAGCCAATCAGTGAGCCCTCACGATTCATGACCAGACCGAGCTCAGGTTCTGGAATCTGCCACGTACTATCTGTACGTAATGCTACAGCTTCGCCAGGCCCAACGGTTCTTAGTGGTGTCGCTTTAAAAAAGATCTCTGGGCGCTTCGCGTCGTACACCTTATCGTAAAACGTTGTCTGATTCCTCACTTCACCTGTCGCTTCATAGTTACGTGCCTCACGACTACGCTGATACGTAACACCCGCTGCCCAAACTTCTGAAAGCTCAAACGGAACGAGTAAATTTAATTGATCAAGTTCAACATGAACCTCTTCCCAGCTTGGCATTTTATTACGAATCCAAGCAGATGAACCGCCACTAATGTCTAACAACTGACGCACCGTATCATAGGGTGCGATTTTAATCGCTTCACCATCTACAACTGCTACATAGACAATCTGTTTCTCCAAAAAGCGTATGATTCTCATTTTCTTCACTCCTTTTTTTAGTTTAAGAAAGTAATTCTGGCAACCATAGTGAAATGGCTGGAATAAAAATAATGACAAGTGTTAGTACAATAAGCAGTAACCAAAACGGGATGACTTCCTTAATAAACACTTCAATTTTCACTTTCGTGATTGCTGCTGTTGTAAACATAATCGTTCCAATTGGAGGTGTGATCGTACCAATACTCAAACAAAGGATAAAGAATATTCCGAAATGAACAGGATCAATTCCATACGTCTCAAGCATCGGTATAAAAATTGGCGTTAAGATGATGAGCATTACGTTTCCTTCAATGAACATTCCTACTATAAGTAAAAAGACAAAGATAATAAGTAAAAACAAAATCGGGTGATTAATTAAGCTTGTAATACTTGATGTTAGCGCTTGAGGCACTTGTTCTAACGTCAAAATCCAGCCGAATGCAGTCCCTGCAGCGATAATAATCATGACTGTAGCAATGATTAGTATCGATTCTTTTAATGCGAGCCATAAATCTTTGAAGGTCATTTCACGGTAAATAAAAAAGCCTATAATTAATGCGTACACAACAGCTATTGCTCCTGCCTCAGTTGGGCTGAAAGCGCCTAAACGAATACCGCCAATAATTATAATTGGCAAAAGCAAAGCGAGCAGTGCATCTTTTGAAGCAACCAGAACATCTGTAATTTTTGGTCGCTCTTCCTTTACTTGCTCAAACCCACGCTTTTTCGCAGCAAAGTGTACATAAATTAATAGAAAGACTGCAAGTAATAATCCTGGAATAATCCCCGCAATAAACAAATCACCAATTGAGACATTACCAACATATCCATACAGGATTAAAGCAATCCCAGGTGGTAAAATCGGTGTAATTAATGAACTTGTCGCTGTTAATGCTGCAGAAAATCCTGGTGCATAACCCTTTTTCACCATTCCAGGCACGAGAATTTTGGATTGCATAGCAGCGTCAGCAACATTGGATCCAGATAAGCCACCAGTTAATACACTCATAGTGACGTTGACTTTTGCGAGTCCACCAGTAAGATGGCCCGTCACAAGTTTTGCAAAGGTTAACATACGGCGTGTGATGCCTGTATAATTCATAAGTACGCCAGCGGTAATAAAGAACACAATACCTAGCAATGGAAAAGACTCGACGCCACTAATCATCCGTTGGGTTAACGTTTCATTCATAAAACTGTCGTTCGTTAAAAAGTAAAGTAGTGAACCTCCAAGCATCGCATACGCTACCGGTACATTTAGCAAGATCAACAAAAGGATGAGACTAACGATGAGAAGAATCGTCATCTTGTACAGCTCCTTCCTCTTGCATAAACCAAGATTTATCACGTCTAATAGCAACCGTAAGTAAGTGGTACAGTGCAAGTACGCCACCTAATGGAATGGCTACATAAATCAATTTAAAATCAATGCCTAGAACAGGTGTTACCTTCCAGTGAGTATCTATCATTAATAGAAATCCCCAATAAATAAAAACAACGGACGTGACCAGTATAAGAACAAACCATCGGAGCCATTGAATAAAGTGAAACCATTTCTTTGGCAACTTCCGAATAAAATAATCAATGCCTACATGTTCATTACGCTTCATCACTGAACTTATACCAATGAACGTAAGCCACACGAACAACGCAAGTGAAATCTCTTCGCTCCATGTTAACGGTTGAGATAATACAAAACGAAAGAAGACATTGGAAGCAATAATAACGATGATTAAACTTAGAGCAACGGTTGCGATGACATCATCTACCTTTTCAATCATGCTTCGTATCTTCATTTTTAATCCTCCTTAGGTCGCTCTTCCATAAGTTCCAACACATGTTCATATAAACCAGGCGACCAGGCGGGCATTGAATCATAAAAAGGTTCAACTGCTTCTCGGAACAGTTCTTGGTCAACCTCATGGATGGTCATGCCTTCATTTTTAAATGTTTCTAGAGCTTCTTTCTCTTCTCGTTCTGTAATTTCATGCGTGTACCTTGCCGCTTCTTCACTAGTTTCAGTAAGAATCCGTTCTAAATCTTCAGGCAAATCATCCATCATTCCAGTTCCCGTTACCCAAATACTCATCACTTTCATATGACCGGTTAATGTCAGATGATTTGTCACTTCATTGGTTCGAGTTCCTTGCAACACAGGCAAAGGATTCTCTGCTCCATCAATAACACCTTGTTGAAGTGATGCATACAAATCACCAAGTGGTAAAGGAGTTGGTGAGGCTCCAAGCGCATGGAATGCCCGTATATATAGATTATTGTTAGGCACTCGTATTTTCATGCCTTGCAAATCTTCTGGTGTCGTGACCGGTGTTTTCGTCATCAGATGTCGCTCACCATAAATGGTTTCTTTTCCTAGAAGTGCTAGTCCCATGTCATTCATGTCATTTTCTAGGTCTGCATACCAATCTGTTGTAGTTAAATAGAGGAGGTCATCAAACTCTTCCGCCAAATACGGGGCTGCTAAAATTCCTAGGTCCGGAACATAATCCATCAAAAAATCGTAAGCCGTAAACACAATAACATTGTTGCCTCTCATAGCAAGTTCAATCATGTCACTCTCGCCTCCAAGTTGAGAACTTGGATAGACATTTAGTTGCAAACGACCATCACTCTCCTCTTCAGCAAGTTCTGCCCACTTGTGCGCTTGCTGGTCTAGCGGTTCGCCGGGTTGATTTCCGTAAGCGATGTTAATCGTGTGCACATCTTGCTCGACTGCAGCGGATGTGCTTAAGGAACAACCTGATCCGATAAGGAGCATAGCACCTAAGACACTGACAAGCCCTCTTCTCATTTCAATTAATCTCCCTTCAAAAGAAAACGCTTTCAACATGTTTTATTTATGCTATCATGAAATCATTACGCAATGATATTGCGATTTCTAGTGAAAAACTTGCGTATTTTAATCTATTAAGGGAGAAGATTCTATGGATGCGATCGTGAAAGAGTTTGATGAATCCAATGTTGTTCCATTTCACATGACTTTCCACCATACAAAAACAAAGTATGAAGAACTTCCACATCACTTACATGAATGGCACGAAATCTTTTTAGTTCATAAAGGGAAAAGCCGTTTTTTTATTGATGATTTGTTTTATGACCTAGAACCTGGAGATATTGTTATTATTCCAAGCAATGTGATTCATTGTACTCAACCTGCTGATGGCGCTCTTTTCACGAGTTCCGCATTGTTTTTTTGTCCATCAATCCTTACCGGAAACAGTGATGTACTCACTGATTTATTCTCTTCTTCAAAGCTACAAAGAAAACATCGCTATCATCTAAGCGAAGAAAAGCAAAGTGAATTTCTAGAACTCTTAAATAAGCTTAATCGTGAAACCTCCACATCGGATCGCTATACAGGCGAAATGTCGGTCATACTCATCCAATCCATTGTGATCTTCTTAAGTCGACATTGTCATACGACACCAAATGAGACGGCAGGTATGCCAGACTGGATTCATCATAGCCTTCACTATATTAATGATCATTTAGATGAAGAGATTGAACTCACACAACTCGCATCCGCCGCTTGTGTGCATCCAGCGTATTTTAGTAAGCGATTTAAAACGACGATCGGATTAACGTTTAGCGATTTTATTAAATCAAAGCGAATGATTAAAGCGAAAGAATTACTCCGGAACACCTCTTGCAGTGTACAAGACATTGCAGAACAGTGTGGTTATAAGAGCATGCCCCATTTCTTCAGAACGTTTCGCGCAACGACAGGCAAAACGCCTTCGGTATATCGTAAAATGAGCTTAAATTAAGGTATCTTTTCGCTAAAATAAGCAATTCTATTCTCTATTTTGATGTGCTACAGTAAGCACATGATCAATAATGAGGAGGAAATCGTATGCGCTTACGTCAGAAAATTGCCATTATTACAGGCGGTGGTTCAGGTATTGGTCAACGTACAGCTATACGCTTTGCAAATGAAGGAGCAACTGTCGTTATCGCAGACATTGACCCTGAGAATGGCCAACAAACTGCCGATGCTCTTAAAGGAGATCAACGGTTTATTAGGACCGATACGACAGACGCGAGCTCTGTACATGAAATGGTCGAAAAGGTCATAGAGGAATACGGGCGAATCGATGTCTTGTTTAACAACGCTGGAGTTAGTGGTGTTGGTCGATTGCATGAAGTCGATGAACATGACTGGGACCGTGTGATGAATATCAATGTGAAAGGCGTATTCTTGCCGTCGAAATCAGTGATTCCACATATGATAAAAGCAGAGTCTGGAGTTATTGTTAATATGTCTTCTTGTATCGCAGAAATTGGTCTTGGAGAACGTGCATCCTACGCGACATCTAAAGGCGCAGTGCTATCATTAACGAAACAAATGCAAGTAGATTATGCCAAATACAACATTCGTGTTAACGCTCTGCTCCCTGGCACGATCATGACACCCTTTGTAGAAGATTACTTATCTCGAGCAGAAGATCCCGACAAAGCAATTGCAAAGATCAAGACGCGCCAATTGTCAGGTGACCTTGGAAAGCCCGAAGATGTTGCCGATGCTGCACTTTTTCTTGCATCAGATGATTCTCGATTTATGATGGGCTCGCCACTATACGTTGACGGTGGCGTCGTTTTTGGAAAGGACGCTTAAACATAACTAGGACAGGAGATGAAGATTCATGAAACTAGCCAATCTAGAAGTAAACGGCAATTCGCACCTTGGAGTCTGTATCAATGACTCGATCATCGACGTAACGAAAGCATTAGCAAACGAACAACGCACAGATTTGCCAACGTCAATGATGGATTATATTAACGCAGACGACCATACACAACATGCCTTTCAAGATTATGTAACGACACTTTCTAAGACCAACCCAGCTAAAGTAGCCGAATCAGAAGTTACATTTGGTCCAGTAGTACCCCATCCTGAGAAGATTATCTGCGTCGGATTAAATTACCGCAAACATGCAGACGAGACAAATTCTCCTTATCCTGAGGTACCAATTTTATTTAATAAATTTAACAATACCCTCACGGGTCATAACCATAATGTAGTGGTACCGAATGTTACGAAAGAGTTGGATTACGAAGTGGAACTTGCGATTGTAATCGGTCAAACGGCAAGCCAAGTGTCTGAGGACGAGGCACTTAATTATGTGCTCGGTTATGCAACCGCAAATGATCTCTCAGCAAGGGATTTACAACTGCGCACACCACAATGGTTACTTGGAAAGACACTTGATGATTTTAATCCAATTGGACCTTACTTAGTAACAAAAGATGAAGTACCCGACCCACAACAGTTAGCACTAACAACTACAGTGAACGGTAAGACTCGGCAAGATTCCAACACATCAGATATGATTTTTACATGTAAAGAAATCATTCGTTACATCTCACAGCATTTCACCCTAAAACCAGGGGACATCATCTTAACTGGAACGCCCGAAGGAGTCGCCATGGGGATGCCTGAAACAGAACGAGAATACTTAAAGTCAGGTGATACCGTTACAGTAAGCATCGAGAAGCTCGGTTCTTGCACAACGCGATTTATCTAGTAGGGACAGTCCCCCACCACTTTATAGCATTAAAGTGCATTGTAAAAGGAAGACTGCAACACGTTAACATGTTGCAGTCTTCCTTTTTGTTCAATCAGCCAATACAAAGCCTCGCAACTTCCAAAAGCTTATGCATGCCGTACAAATCAATACAATTCCACTCACAAGCAAGATCGTTCCAATTGATATCGAGATCGATAATAACCAAGCGGTAATCATGTATGAGATTGGTGCTAAGCCCCTTGAAGCCGTTCCGAGCATACCTGTTACTCTTCCTAGCATTTGTGGGTCTGTTTTTTCTTGAATTAACGTACGAATCGGTATATCGCCAATACTAATTGCAATTCCAATCAATGCTAAGACGACAATCGCTTGCCACAATGTCGTAGACTGACTTAACAATAACAACGTCATACCGAGCAAGATGAGGCGCGTAACAGATATTATTCCCCGCCTCTTTTTAGGGTTCCACGTTGCAACGTTTAACGCACCGAGAACCATCCCAATCGCAAACGATGCTTCTAGTAAGCTAAGATCAAATGCACTTCCTTCCAGAATATCACTAACAATAATCGGCGATGCCATCGTTCCTGGACCTGTGATAATTAAATTCGTAATAATACTAATCGTCATAGCCCCTATAAGAAACTGCGACTTCAAGGCGTATTGAAAACTATCACGTAGTTCTCTAAAGATCGTCGTTTTTGTACGTTTCTTTTCTGTTTCAAAGCCAAGTAAAGGCAGTATACAAATCGCTCCAACAAGTAACAGTACAACGACAGTTCCAAAGACAAACTCAAAAGAACCTAATGTTTCTGCAAGTAAAAAAATTGAGAATGCAAATCCTGTAAATGTACTTGATAACAAAATTAAAATAAAATTCCGATTCTTTAAAAGTGATGTAAGCGTCACTTCCCCGTTGATCGTTTCCTTATTGTTCATTCGAATCTCGTTTCTTTTGCGTATCAATCTCTTCAAAGAATGGCTCATCTAATTGGAAACCAATCGTAGTCAAATAATAAGGTTTACCTCCTTCTCCATCCATCTCATAAAATTCATCAACCAGTTTTCGGTATTTAGCAATCCATTCAATGAACTGCTCTTCACGAAGTCGCGTCTCGACTTGCATCGCAATCGCAGGTCGTTTCGTAGGGTCTGAGCTTTTTAATTTAAATGCTTGATCCGGTGCTGCTAAAGCGCGAAGTCTTGCCCGTTGTAATACGTTTAAGACCGTACCTCGAAAATAATCCCCGACCTCAGCCGCATGGGGCATCAATTGTTCGCTAGGAAAGTAACTTTTTGCAACGGCTTTATAAAACTTTTGAACAACACTCTTTTTTTCTTCTTTATGTACGACTTTTATAAATTTGTTCCTTTCAAGCTCAAGTAGTGCGTAATGTACTTTAGAACGGGGAACCTCTAGCGTTTTTGCTAGTTGTTGTCCAGTATATGCTTGTTCAACAAGCATCGTTAAAATGTGAGAACGAAACGGATCACTAACTGCTTTTAATTGTTCATGGTTTTCAATCATCATGTACGAGTTTTGTTCCATCGTTGTTCCTCCTTATTAATTTGACCCGAGTTATTTTTTTAACTCGCATTTATATAATCACTTATATCTGCACAATTGTCAAATTATTTTAAATTAACGAACGGTTGGCTTTCCTTTCTCATTAGCAATGAGTTATTATTTATTACTTTTACATTTTATCAAATTAATTACGGTACGTGAAATTATAAAGATTTTCTCTTAAAACAAAGACGTCGCCCTCTTCTATATATAAATCACCACCCCTCAACTCGAGGAGTGGTGTCGTTAACCTGAAACAACTCGTAAACCGATAACAGCCAAGATAATGACTGCCAAACAAGCGATGCGTTTTACATCTTTTGAGTCGTTGTAAAAAATCATCCCGATCACTGCACTTCCTACCGTCCCCATTCCTGTCCAAACTGCATAAGCAACACCTAATGGGATCGTCTCCATCGCAATCGATAGCAACGTAAGACTAATGGCAAATCCAAAAACGATAAACAATATACCGCTTACTTTCTGCCCTTGAATATAACGCTGTATCCCGTTCACCCCGGCGACTTCAAGTAAACCCGCAATGATGAGTATCATCCAACTCATGAGTGCTCTTCCTCCTTTTTACCTGTTACCATTTTTAGACCTAACACTCCACTCAGAAGCATAGCGACGAAGAAAACGACCCCAATATTTAGAGACGTTCCAAAAAAGATGATATCGACCGCCACAGTCCCTACGGTTCCAAGCCCGACAAAAACCGCATAAACCGTACTTGTCGGTAAAGACGATGCAGCACGTATTAACAAGCCAAAACTAATAATGATTGCAATGATTGTTAACGTCCACGTCATTACATCATTTGCATACTTTAATCCCGTTGCCCAGCCAATTTCAAATAACGCGGCAATCACGACTGTAATCCACATACGCTCACCTCTTTTTTATTATTCCCGAGACTTTTTAAAACATGAAAAAGCCCGGGACATACTGCGTAAATTACGCAATATCTCCCGGGCTTTTTTCCCTCCGTGAACAGCACGAATCTTGTGCTGCACTTCCCCTCGGACCAGACCTCTCTTCGAGCGGAACCCTAGAAAGTGTTTATTTATTCTTTTACTAACTACCGTTAGTTACTATTATAGCAAATCTTCGTCATTTAGGCAACGTCATACTTAATCATTAGGATTTAATAAAGAAAATCGTACATGATCTTCCCGCCGGTCATTAACTTTAAGCATTTGCTTTGTCAGTCCTTCTCGTTCAAATCCTAGTTTCTCAACGACCCGAATAGAAGCTTTATTCTTCGGCATAATCGGCGCTTCAATGCGATGGATGTGGTACTCTTCAAACATAACATTAATCGCTAACCGTAATGCTTCAGTAAGATACCCTTTCCCATTTTCGTCCATGTCCATCTTATAGCCAACATAGCACGACTGCATAATACTGCGAATAATGTTCGAGAAATTAATACAACCGATAAGTTTTGTCTCCTCTTCTTTTTTACAGATCCAAAACTTCACAGCTTGTCCGTTCGTGTAATGCACTTGATCTTGTTTTAGTAGCTCAACTTGTGTAGCAACTGTGAAAAACGCTTCACTCTTTTTTGCCTCCCATTTTTCTAAAAACTGCTTGTTCTGTATGTAAAATTGCAAAACTTGCTCCGCATGCGAAGGACCGAGTTGCTTTAATTGAAGTCGGTCTGTTTCAAATTGCTTCATTTTCCTCACCTCTTTTGATCACTGATATCGTAGGCTTACGTACTTTTCGTTCTATGTCGTTGCATAGCCTCTTTGCTTCGTTTGATAAATAAACCCTTTTGCTTTATAAAACGGAATGCCCTTTTCATTATGTTGTTGTACAGAAACCCATTGCTCTGTTGCACCGAGTGTTAGTTGCTGCTTTGTAATTTCAGCAAGTAACTTTGAACCAATCCCCTCATTCCGACGATCGGGGGTCGAGATACAAAACGAACAGCTCTGCGCTTTGTTCAGCAATCATTCCGCCACCACCTGCACCAACTACGCTTCCATTGTCTAGTGCTACAAAATAACCACCCCAATGTCGACTCGTTTCTGTCACTTCTCTACTAACACGGTCCTCATAATAAAACTCATCACAGATCCTTTGCAGATGCTAGCTCTTTATACGTCGACCAGTACCCTCTCGTGCATACTGAAATACCTACTACGTGTTGCTTTTTTAACTTGGATCATCTTCTCACCTCTTCTAACTATTATGACATAAGCAGTCGAGGTACATTGATTAGCTTTTCGTTGGCTTTTTTAGAGTAATATGATATAACAAAGATGTGAACTAATTTACATATTGTAAATTATATAACCGTTGACGGAGGAGATTCATCATGAGATTACAAGATAAAGTTGCTATTATTACCGGTGCTGCAAATGGGATGGGCGCGAAAGAAGCGGAATTGTTTGCTGCTGAAGGAGCGAAAGTCGTCGCAACAGACGTGAATACTGAGCAGTTAGAAAAACTCGTCTCTCGTGTAAAAGCTACAGGTGGAGACATTTTAGGTATCACCCATGACGTGAGTTCTGAAGACCAATGGAAAAGTGTGATTGCAGAGACTCTTGATACGTATGGAAAAGTGGATGTACTCGTCAACAATGCTGGTATTTCAATTAATAAAAGTTTTGCAGAGCTAACGATGGGGCAATGGAACAGCGTCATGGACGTTAACTTAAATGGCTGCCTTCTCGGGATGAAATATGCAATTCCTGAAATGAAAAAAACAGGTGCAGGATCTGTAATTAACATTTCTTCTATTGGTGGCATTGTCGGTATGGCAGGTTCAAGCCCTTACACCGCTGCCAAAGGAGCACTACGGTCCCTCTCCAAATCAGCCGCCGTTGAATACGGAAAAGATAACATTCGCGTAAACTCTGTACACCCTGGCATCATTGTGACACCAATGACTGCTGAATCAATGGAACAAGCGATGCCGTATTATCAAATGCACACGCAATTACCGAACCTCGGGGATCCAGAAGATGTGGCCTATGGTGTACTCTTCTTAGCGAGTGATGAATCAAAATTTATGACAGGATCAGAACTCGTCATTGATGGTGGTTGGACCGCCTTATAATATTGAGCAAAAGAAATCAGGAAACCACCCTGATTTCTTTTGCTTTTCTATGGTAAACTTTGTACGACCAATATAGTAGGTGATCGATATGAAAAGAATTGATCCAAGGCAACATCGTTCTATCGAGAAATTACACAAAGCGTATTTAACGCTAGCGAGAGAAGAGTCCTCACCATTAACCATTCAACTATTGTGCAAAGAAGCAAACGTCACGCGCCCAACATTTTACAAACAATTTAAAGACATTGCGGACCTCAAGTATCATCTTCATGACACGTTGTTGCGTAAATTAAAAAAATCGTTAACGATTGTTAACCCTAAGCCGTTATCAGAACTACAACAAGAAGAACGGTCTCGTTATTTAACCGCTTTATTTGAACATATATACGAGAATCATTCTACATATGAAACACTTCTCGTTGAGCAAGCGGATTCAAGGTTTATAAATCATATGAAGTCTGTTCTACATGACTATATCGACGAAGGGATTACGTACACCGGATATCATCATCAACTTCGTGTTGAACGCCCATTGGTAATTTCTTTTATTTCCGGCGCCTATATAGAAAGCATTACGTGGTGGATTCAACATCATTATCCATACACACCAACTCAAATGGCTGCCCAACTTATCGACTTATCAATTTATGGTCCGTATAACTTACATGATGAGTAGCTGCCTGTTTTCTTAGTGATCAACTCCCAAATTTTTTAAAAAGCACCTTTAAGAAAGCTAAATAAAAAAAGTAATCATCTTTGATTCGTGATGATTACTTAAGTCTGAAACTTTGTTAACTAAACCATATCAAGTTACATCGTTTTTGTCTTTTGGTTCAACAATGGAGCTTTCTGCCATTTGATTGTCTAAAAGCGTTGCGTTAAAGCCGAACGCCATAACAACAATTAAACCGGCTGTTGCTAATTTCTTAAGCATTAATAATCACCTCCTAATATGGGTGCTACATAATTTGTGTAGTCCAAATAATAATAGGCCATTTTATATTCTTCATTGTGCAAATGAAAATTTGATAGCTCCTTCGTAACATCTTTAAGTTCGTATAGTAACTTTTTCTCTTTTAACATAGATAGTCCGATATTAATTTTGTTTGTGTCAGGGCAATCATGTAAGTACAACTCGCGACAAATAATACCTCGCGCTGCAAATTCACTCAAACTTTGATCGTTATTATTTATTTCGTTTTCTACTTGGTTTAACAATTCTTTCCCTTGATCCAGCGCGCCCATCTTTAGCCAAGAATGCGCTAACTTAAATCTATTTTTAATGCCAACGTTTTTTTGATCTTGATTCCCTGTTTTTAGAGCCACCAAATAGAGCTCTGCAGCTTTATGATACCTCCCAAACCGAAATTCATTGTTAGCCTTACTTCGAATGGCCATAGACTTTGTCAAAGGTTCATGTATAGAGAGCAAGACAGCTTTTTCCGAACATTCAATTGATTCTTTATCATACCCCGCTTCAGAAAGTATGCCTGCTTTAATAATAGAAAGATTTGCTTTGAGCCGATCGTGATGTTTTGAGTTCCTAACCAAGTAATAAGAACGATTAAGATAGTTAAGTGCGGTTATATTCTGATCTAACCGATAATAAACATATCCTGTTCTAAAATAGAATTCCGCTTGTTCAAATTTACTCACATAATCCAAACTTTTCTCAGCTACTCTAAGTGATTCAATAGAATTGATGTAATCTTCATTGTTCATCATTATTGTTGCTTGCATGAACTTGTGTAAGTATTTCAATGTTCGATCCGTTGTTTCAATTACATCCTTATCTAATAAATTTGATTGATAAAAATTAGAATGAAGAGAGATTTCATTCGTAATTAATTGATGTTTCAAATTGACTAAATCATAATAGCTTTCTATCTGTTTCGGTAGATGAATCGGAGAAAGCAAGTGGTCTATTTCTTTTTTTAATTTTCTAGCATCTTCTAACTTATATGTGGATAATTGAGTAAACCATTGACCAATTAACTGTAATAATTGATTTTCATACGTCTTTGTCACCTTACAGCACCATCCAAATCTCTTCAAACATCTAAAATATGACTAGAGCGAAGAATAGTTAAAAATCACTTCCCTAATTAACATCAGTTCCTCTTCTTTCAATTCTCGATTTAGTTCATCTTCTATCTCCTGAGTAACTAAAGCGATAATTTTTTCTATGTTTTCCATTATAATCCATTATATAATACAAGCCTTAAATATTCAATTAATTTTTACAATTCTTACTAAATAATTTAAATTAAAACTATGATATGTACTATAATTTCATATTTGTTTACAAAACACGCTAGTTTAATGTAGATCTAAACATCAACATTCCGAAATAAACTATAGATAAAAAATAAGTTGTAGATATTTTTTAACACAAAAAGCACGTATCATTCGCTACTGGAGGAACGTTTATGACGAGTGTACCTACCACCAAGACGACAGAAGTGTTCGCGTTTAATGAACGACTAGTGCTAAGTTTTTGGGCGATTGGCATGTGGCTGATGACGATGAATACAACGATGTTTAATGTTGCTCTTCCGTTTGTCATCCTTGATTTTCAGTTAACCTCATCTGTGGCTACTTGGATCGTATCCGGTTACTCCATTGTCTTTGCCATCTCTGCTTTAACATTTAGTCGCTTGTCAGATTATGTACCGATAAAAAGGCTCATTAGTGTTGGTTTAATCATCTTAGGCTTCTCGTCTTTGCTAGGATTTTTTGCAACGAATTTTACCACACTGCTCATTGCTAGACTTCTTCAAGCCATTGGTGCAAGTACGCTACCATGCCTTGCCATCGTTTTATCGTCAAAATACATTCCGATTACTAGGCGAGGAAATGCAATGGCGATCATTGCAGCAGCGGCAGCACTTGGATTTGGGATGGGACCTCTCGTTGGTGGTTTTTTTACAGAATTTTGGGGATGGAATTATTTATTTTTAGCGCCGTTTGTTATCCTGTTTATTCTACCTGTTTTGCGACGAAATTTACCTGAAGAATCCATTCAACGCGTTCAATTTGATGGACTAGGAGCCATTCTCGTTGGGGTTGCGGTTATTTCTACCCTTTTAGTCATTACGAGCGGTATTTTTGTCGCGATCATCATTGCAATTCCTGCATTTATTTTACTTTGGAAACACGTACACAAGACAGCCATTCCATTTATACAGCCTGAGCTTCTGCATAACCGCCGGTTTTTAACGTTAACCGTCTTTCCATTTACTTCATTCTTTATGAACTTCGCAACGATGTTTTCTATTCCAATTTTGTTATTCGAACTGTTTGATCAAGATCCACTTCAAATTGGATTAATTATGTTTCCAGGTGCGTTACTTGCAGCCATTTTAACGCAATCATCTGGGAAGTTCATTGACCGTAAAGGTCCGCTCGTCGTCATGTTACTCGGTCTTCTATTACTTAGTTTTGCGACGATTTTCTTTGCATTGTTTGCCAGTTTCTCGGCGTATGTATCACTCAGTCTACTTGTCTTTATGATTGCCGGCTCCAACATCTTAATGGCGAGTGCGAACAATGAAATCTCACGCGTACTCCCACAAACACTAATCGGTGCCGGAATGGGTTTCTCACAACTCGTCCAATTTATAGGTGGTGCATTTGGTGTTGGTGTGACTGGATTAATTCTTTCGCTACAGCAACACGGCGAAGCTGCACAAACGTTTCGAAACTTGTATTTACTTCTGTTAATCTGGTTACTAGTTGCGATGTTTGTGTTTTTCGTTTACCGGAAAGCTAGGAAAGAGTGAAAAGTCTCCAGTTGGGTAAAAGAATCACTTCATGCCTCTAGTGATGAAAGGTGCTGGCTTTATATGCTTTACTAGTTGTTTAAATCACACAAAAAGCCATTCCTTAAGATCACGATTGTCTTCTTAAGGAATGACTTTTACATTTTACCCTTATGCCATCGTCAATCCACCGTTCACAGACAACGTTTGCCCGGTAATGTAATCTGCTTCTTTAGAAGCGAGAAATGCAACAGCGTTGGCAATGTCTTCTGCTTCGGCTAGTCTCCGGAATGGAATTGCTTTTTCTAACGCTTTAACGATGCCCTCATTGTACGTACTAATCTCTTGGAGTAATGGCGTGTTGCTCGGTCCAGGGGCAATGCAATTGACGTTGATTTTATGACGAGCCATTTCCCGAGCGAGCGTCTTTGTGAACGAGACGACGCCACCTTTTGCGGCAGAATAAACGGCTTCTCCCGATGAACCGACTCGTGCGGAGTCAGATGCTAAGTTAATGACTTTGCCTCCATGACCTTGTTCAATCATTTGTGGCAAGACGGTTTTACACGTATGAATTTGACCGAGTAGATTAATGGCAATGACTTTTTCCCACGTATGTGGCTCGCTTTCTAAAAACGGTTCAATCTTATCCCAGCCGGCATTATTAATAAGAATATCGATCTGTCCGAACGCTTTCATCGCTTCGTTCGTTGCTCGTGAAACATCATTAAGGCTCGTTACATCACAACGAACGGCAATCGCCTCTGTTTCTAATAGACTGACCGTTTCTTCAGCGGCACTTTGATCAATGTCTGTTACGACGACTTTCACTGCTTTTTTCGCTAATGTTTTCGCAATTTCACGACCGATGCCTCGACCTGCTCCTGTTATAAACGCAATCGTTTCTCCCATACTCGCTCCTCCTACTATGCTTTTGTTTTTAGCATGTCTCGTAATTTGTATTTTTGCACTTTGCCACTCGGAGTACGCGGAAATTCATCAATGACTTCGAGATACTCAGGCCAGTACTGTTTTGCGACCCCTTTATCTTTCAAATAAGATTGCAATTCACTTAACGTTAAATGACTCGCCTGTGACACGATTTCAACGATGGCACATGCCTTCTCTTGGAGACGTTCGTCAGGAACTGCGACGACTTGAGCGCCTTTGATATCGGGATGTTCATATAAAACATTCTCGATATAAGCGACAGGAATGTTCTCGCCACCTCGAATAATAATGTCTTTATCTCTCCCAGTAATTCTCACGTACCCGTCACGATCAATCGTTGCTCGATCACCCGTGATGAACCAATCATCCGTAAATTCAGATGCCGTCAATTCTGGCTGATAAAGATACCCAATGAAAAGTGCAGGACCTTTCACGAGTAAGGAGCCCTCTTCATTTGCTTCACATTCGTTTCCATTTTCGTCCACCGTCTTAATCATCATCTCTGGAAACGGGCAACCGTCTGTTTCTGTTAATTTTTCCGTTGAGTCATCCAACTTTGTAAGTGTGACGAGGCCATTTTCGGTTTGACCCCATCCTGATAAAATCGTAAATGGTACGTTTTCTTTCGCTTCTTTCACGAGCGCCCGCGGAATAGGTGCACCGAGCGAGACAAATGCTCGTAACGTTTTGAGGTTAAATGATTTCACATTTTCAAATTGCACCACATCTTGCAAGAAAGGCGTTGCACTCGCTGTGAATGAAATACGTTCTTTTTCTACCGATTGTAAAAACTGCTCAGGGTTCCATACATCTTGGTACACAGCCGTACCACCAATCGTAGTCGGCAACCGCACCCCATAACCAAAACCCGTCTGATGACCAAATGTTGAAGGCATAAACATGACGTCTTCATCGGTTAATCGTAGTCGCTCAATCCAATAGTTTGTCGACATACAAAGCGTATTGTGTGTATGCATGACACCCTTCGGTAACCCCGTCGTCCCTAATGTAAAAATAATTTCAGTGACGTCATTTGGTTCAAGTGTCGTCTCGAGCGCTTGATGATCTAAAGTATCTTCCCAATTGACTTCTGCCAACTCAGTAAACGCTTTCATTTCATCAGGTACTTCATCACCGATCACAAACACGTGATCTAGTTCTGGCCACTCATCTCTCAGCCGCTCGATCATGTCGGTGTAACAAAACCCTCTAAAATGATCAGGAATGACGATCATTTTAGAGCTTGCAGTCTTCACCATATAACCGATCTCTCGGTCTCGATAAATTGGAATGAGTGGATTTGTAATCGCACCAATCATCGTCGCCGCATAATGCACGATCACAAATTCATTCCAATTCGGTAATTGAACGCTAATCACATCGCCTTTTCGAAGACCGTAGTGATACAGTCCAAGTGCTACGCGCTCCACCTTTTTATAGAGTTCACTGTACGTAAACCGACTGCGACCGTCAATGATCGCCTCTTTGTTCGGTGAATTTTCCACACATTGTTTCAAATAGTCTAAGATCGTCTTGTTTGGCCAAACCTTTTCATACTTCTGTAACGTCTTTGGAGGTACATGATTCGTTTCAGTCACTATGATGCCCCCTTAACTACGGAATTTTTGAAAATCGACCGGACGTTTTTCTAAGAAAGCATTTTTTCCTTCTTCAGATTCCTCACTATTGTAAAACATGGCAAGGCTTCCCATCGCAAGTTGAGAAATTCCTGTAATACTTGCAGAATCAGCATTAAACGAGTATTTAAGCATCTTAATTGCGGTTGGACTCTTTTCAAGAATTTTCCCTGCCCAATTTCTTGCTGCGTCTTGAAGCTCGTCTTGTGGTACGACTTTATTAACAAGCCCCATCTCTTTACATTCCTCTGCACTATATTGCTCACATAAATACCAAATTTCTCGCGCTTTTTTCTCGCCAACAATCCTCGCTAGATACGCTGAACCAAACCCAGCATCGTAACTTCCGACCTTCGGTCCGCTTTGTCCAAATTTTGCTGTATCGGCTGCGATTGTTAAATCACAAATTACATGCAATACGTGACCTCCACCGATTGCAAAGCCATTAACAGCAGCGATCACAGGTTTCGGGATGTTTCGAATCGTTTGGTGAAGATTCTCGACTTCTAAACCGATGCCCATGCCAAGACCGCCTTGATCGTCATAGCCACCTTCACCAGCTTTTTGTTTTTGATCACCACCGACGCAAAATGCTTTTTCTCCTTCACCGGTTAAAATGACCGCTCCAACCGCGTTATCATCCCAAGCATCGCGAAACGCAGCAATCAATTCACGGATCGTTAACCCTCGAAATGCGTTATAAACGTGGGGGCGGTTGATTGTAATTGTTGCAATACCTTCATGTTTCTCATAGTTAATGTCTTCAAAATACATGTTTATCACCCTTTTACTTGTTCAGTTTGATTAGAATGTTGGTACGAGCGATACGCTTTGCCAATTAGTTGCTTAGCAATGACCATTTGATTTGCTTGTGCGGTTCCATCGCCAATTTCTAGGCCAATCACATCACGTAGACGCTGCTCAAGTGGCATCTCTTTCGTGTATGCGTAATGTCCATTTAGCAGCAAACATTCATGGATCGCTTCTTGACTGTATTTAGGACCGAGCCATTTGACGGTTGCTGCTTCCTTTGTATGACTACGCCCTTGATCACGAAGCCATAAACCTCGGTAGGCTTGCCATTTAAGCATCTCGAGTTGTTGATAGTGCGTCACAATTGGAAACGATACTCCTTGATACGTAGCGAGTGGTTGACCAAATGATTGTCTTGTTTTCACGTGTTGAATCGTCTCATCAAGGCTTTGAACTGCTGCACCCACACATTGAAGACCAATTAATAACCGACTAAGATCAAAACCGTTCATCACTTGTTTAAATCCTGCATGTAACTCACCAATCAAATAGTTTTTTGGTACACGAACATCATTAAAATAAACAGAACCTCTACTAATGGCGACGTTGCCCATATCGTCATAACTCGAGCTCTCAACCCCGTCCAATCTTGATGACACAAGAAACGCACTAATTCCGCGATTTCCAAGTGATGGATCGGTTTTTGCAAAAACGACGAATGCGTCCGCCTCTGTAGCAACGCTAATGCCTGACTTTTCACCATTAAGTACATACACATCACCGTCATCCACCGCAGACGTTTTAATTCCTGCAGCATCGGTGCCTGCATCCGGTTCAGTAATCGCAATTCCAAAGATTTGTTCACCGGAAGCAAGCGCTGGCAAGAACTCCTCTTTTAACTCTTCACTCGCATGCGTTGCAATTATTTCTCCAATGAGTGCATTAAGCATGACCGCATACGTTAAGTTAAAGTCCCCTCGACCAATTTCTTCAGCTGCAATTCCTGTCGTGACACAGTCGGCAGCGCTACCTCCAAATTGTTCAGGGACCCGAAGACCTGTAATCCCTACATCACCTAGACGCTTCCATAAGTGTCTTGGCAATTTCTTTTCTTTATCCCATTTTGTATAACTGGGTAACAATTCTTCTGTTGCTAACTTTTTAAGTGTTCGCTTAAAGTCCTCTTGCTCTTCTGTAAATGAAAAATCTAACATGTTCGTTGCCTCCTTTCGCTTACTACTACTCATTGCAAATGCTATGCCAACGTAATATTGCGCATTAGAAGGATAATCGAACCTCGCTTTTCGCAATTGCGAGAATCATTATTATCATTGCGAATACAAAATAAGAATTTCTTTCATAGATCAACAAAAAAACGCCCTCCTCTGAGAACTTTTTTAGTCGATCTACGTTATGTGAGGGTTGTCAGCCCTGTTCTTCTTTTTCATGCTTTTCCTTTCCTTTCCTTTTGCTGATAGAAAAAAACCAATGACAAATCCACCAATAGCAAAGCCAATTACGCCAATCCAGTACGGTTCACCACCAAGTAGCATACCGACGACAAACATGATGAACGCATGCAATAACGAAAATATAATGCCTCTCTTCAACCGTCTAATTATATTAGGTTCCATACAACGGTATACCCGTGTTTTACTTAAATCGAACGTAATCGTAAGAAAACAGGAATAAACATATAAAAAAAGAAGCAGGCATTCATGGGTTTCCATGAACGCCTGCTTCTTTCATATTGTCAAGCGCCTTAAGTTAATGACATTGACATAAGTTTAGGTGCTTTTAGAGATTAATTATTCAGCGTCGTCGTCTTCATCAGTCTCAACATCGTCTTCTTCTGTGTCTTCAACTGTTTCACCTTCACCTGCTGCAGTAACCTTATAAATCATACCGCCATCAGTGATTGCAATAAGCGCGCCATCCTCAGTTACAAGAATATCACGGAAACGTTCGCCTTCTTCAGTTAATAGACGTTCTTCTCCAACGACGAGGTCATCTTCAATAACGACACGTACAATATAGCTCGGCGCTAAACCACCGATGAACAAGTTGTTCTCCCATTCAGGAATTGCATCGTTATCATAGAATGACATACCACTTGGTGCACTTGTTGGATCCCAATAATATACTGGTTCAACAAAGCCTTGCGCATCGTGTTCTGAAATACCGTCGTTGATTAATTCACCACTGTACTCGATACCATAAGAAACAATTGGCCATCCATAGTTATTACCTGGCTCAATAATATTCAGTTCATCCCCAGCTTGTGGACCGAATTCAACAATCCATAAGTCTCCTGTTTCAGGGTGGAAGTCCACACCTTGAATATTACGGTGACCGTAGCTGTAAATACCATCTAGTGCGTCTTCATCTTCGATAAATGGATTCGTATCTACTGCTTCTCCATCTTGTGTAATGTGAATTACTTTACCTAAGTACGCATCTAAGTCTTGTGCACGTTCGCGAATTGGATCATCTGAACGTTCACCAGTTGTTAAGAATAGGTTGTCTTCATCATCAAAGATAATACGTCCACCATAGTGTAAGTCACCATCATAAGCTGGTTCTGCTTGGAAGATTACTTCAAAATCTTCAAGTGAGGCTTCATCTTCTGATAAAACACCTTTACCGACAGCAGTTACAGTACCATCTTCAAGATCTTGAGCAAACGTCATAAATACTAATCTTGATTCGTCAAAATCAGGTGCAATGGTTACATCAAGTAAACCACCTTGACCTTCGTTATTTACTTCTGGTGTACCTTCGATTGGATCTGAAACAGAGCCATCTTCAAGGTTTATAATAAGAAGCTCTGCTGAATCTCTTTGCGTAACAAGTAAGCGGTTTGTATCAAACTCTTCCATACCCCAAGACACGTCAAGACCCTCAGCAACAACTTCCACATCAAGTTCTGCTTCAGTCTCTACTTCAGGTGCTCTTGTTTGTTCTGGAAATGCTGGTTCAAACTCAGTAACTTTTGGTTCAGATTCTGCACTTGTATCTGAACTTTCATCAGCGCCCTCGTCAGCACTTTCTTCTGTTTCAACATCCGAGTCATCCGTTGATTCTTCGTCTGAAGTATCACCATTGCCACATGCTGCCAAAGTCAATACAGAGATCAGCATTGTAAAAGACATTAATCTTGACCACGAAACTTTCGTCATTCTTTTTCCTCCCAATTTCTAAACTATTAAACTGAATATGACACGAAAGTCTTAACCAATTTTTGATACTGAGTTTCAGGTGACTGAACTTTAGTAACAAAATAAAACTCCTTTGAAATAATATCAAAATTATCTTCGGATTGCAAAGGAATGATAGCGTGGCTAGTATTGTAAAAAAAGGAAAATCATACCAAGCAAAAGTTTCTTTGTACAAGTATGGAGTACATAAAAAGCTAACTAAAACATTTCCAACTAAAAGGAATCAAAAACCTTTGGGCTTTAGGAAACGATGGCTATTCTGCCACCGTTACATTCTCAGCATCTGATTCATTTCCGAAGTAATCGATCGTTTTTATGATGTAATTCTCTTGTTCATCTGTCATTTGTATCGCTTTTCTTTCTTTTTGGGAAACGCTTTTTACATACGTTTCTGTTCCTTCAGCATCAACTGAGTAAATGCGATAACCAGCGACATGATCTTCACGAACAGCATGCCAAGTGAGCAATGTTCCTTGTACCGTTAACTCAGTTGGCGATGACGGTTGTAACTCTTCATCTTCCTCATCGTCGATTAGTGACGTGTACACGACAAGGCGCTCATCATGGGTACCGACGTCACGATCAAAGATTCCTGCACATGTAATCAAATTTAATTGCTTCGTATCACTTGAACCGAAGATTTCATCAACCGGAGAATCATCAAAAGGATAGCTTTCTAACCGTTCAACAACATACTCCAGTTCCTCTCCGTCTTCACCCGCAACCAAGATCGAATCGCCCTCTTCTAGCTCGTCTAAATCAAAAAATACCGCAGGTCCAGTACGATCATCAACGTGGCCTGCTAATACTGCATTCCCAATTCCACCTGGCTTCGTACCAGGTTCGTACCAGCCTACATCTGTTCCGTTGTCAGGCACACCCATTTGGCCATTATCTAGCTGACCGACTTCCACAATTGGCGCGTTGATGTCTAAAGTAGGAATTGAAATGCTCGTTGGATTGATTTCACTGCTTTTGCTTCTTTCACGTTCGGCTTGATCAATCATTTCTTGATCAAGGTTAAATTCTTCAGCGATCGTCTGTTCTGTATAAGGCTCTATCGTTTGATCTTTTTCTTGTAATCGAACACCTTCATCGACTAGTGATCCGTCACGATCTTGAGCATCCGTCGTACTACAACCGATAACTAGTAACGACAAGGCAATAGCTACGAATCCTTTCATAAAATCATCACTCCTTATCCAAAACGTAAAAGAAGAGGACTATTCCTCTCCTTTTACTTCGACTTATCCATTCGTGCGGAAGCGACGAACACCAAAGTAGCCAACAAATCCAGCTGTAGCACCAGCTAAAATCCAAGCCAACCATTGTAGCGTCATACCTGAATCACTCGTACCACCCATACCTGTTTGAGGCATTTCTGGAACTGCCGCTTCTTCTTCAAACAATTCAGGGTTTTGTGTTACGATCGCATCGGCTAAACCTGCCCCAATATCAAAGGTAAACGCGTATCCTTCTCTATACTGTTCTAATGAACCATCATAGTCACCTTCGATATAACGATCAAAGGTCGTAAATACTTGTTCTTCATGCATATTCACGAGTTCAGTCGCATCAGCTGCTGGTAAAATCCCGTCAGTTGCCGTTTCTAAAAACATACCAAACTCATCAGCAAATGTTTCTAAGCGGTTTTGTGCTTCTTCTTTTGCCGCTTCATCGTCGTTTTTGACCGCATTCACATAATCACTTTGTGCAAGAATGTGATTTCCTTGCCAAATTTGTTCAAATTGCTCTCCGCCTTCTTCACCGTAAACAGAAGAGATTGTTGCTTTTAAATCCGCTGTATTTTCATCTTCAACCCAACTTACAAAGTCGAAGTCTTCACTTTCTTTAAATTCTTTTGACATCGATAATGTTGCGAGTGCAAAATGTTCAGCGACTAAATTACTTAAGTCCGAGCGAAGATCACCAGCTGCCGTCAATGGTACACTTCCTTCGAACTGATCAGGGTTTTGCTGCACAATCGCATCGGATAATGCTGCACTAATATCAAACATGTGCGATAATCCTTCACGATAAGTCATATAAGCCGTCTCATAGTCACCGTCAACGTATGCATTAAACGCATCTTCAACTTGTTGCTCATGTACGTCTAACACTTCAATGGCCGCATCGCTTGGTAACGTGCCTTCCGTTGCTGTTTCTAAAAACTCCCCGAACTCGACGTAAAACATATCAAGCATAGCAGACGCTTCTTCTTGGGCTTCAGTGTCTCCATCTTTTACAGCTTGCACGTAATCGGCAGTGTAATCGTTATGTGCTGAGAAAATCCGATCGAATTCTTCTGCCCCCTCATCACCATAGAGTGAACCGATGGCTGGTTTCATGTCTGCAGCGTTTTGCTCAAGTGCTTCTTGAGCCGCTTGTGCTCCTTCGTCACCGTCATATTGCTTTTGCATCGACAACACAGCGAGCGCAAAATGTTCAGATAACAAATGATCCAGAGTTCCTCTAAGCTCAATAGCAGGTGTGTTCACTTGCGACATACTTTCTTCGGCATGAATCGTTTGTGCGAACGTCGGAGTTAATAGGGCAACACTCAATACTGGAATAAATGCTTTTTTTATTTTTTTCATGGTGGCACTCCTTTATGTTTTGATTTCACTAGAGCTAACGAAACGAAGAATAATATGGATCACTTTTCTTTAAACTTTTTTAAAAAAGCTTTCTCTAGCAATAAAAATACTCGTCAAGAACACAAAAAAACTCGCCAACACATTGTGTTGACGAGCCTCTTTACCATTTTACAATTCCTCTAATAAAACGATCTCGCCTTCTGGAACTTCGCTCGTTTCATCTGGTTCAATCGTAATCGCAATCGTATCGAATCCCATTTCTGGGTCAATATCAAAGGTGGACATCCCACTGCCATCTTCAGCAGGTGTAAACGTACCCGCTCGGTACGGATCTCCCTCTTTTAACAGCCATACTTGATAGACTTGTGTATCTTCTGTCTGGGTGAGCTGATTAGCTTCAACGATGAGTTGTTGGTATTGGTCTTTATTCACAATTGAAGCTCTCGCTTCAAACGGAATATTTTCTTCTGACGGTTGTAGACTTAGTTGTTGTGCCAGAGAATCAATCGAGATACTTTCTATTGGCGCTGTTTCTTCTGGTTCTACTTCTTCTTGCGTCGATAACTGACTAAAAGCATAGCCGTTTCCAACGAGCGACAACAATAATGCTGCAGCTAAAGACGGTATTACCCATCCTAGTTTTTTTCTATTCTTTGGCACCACTACTGAGTTTTGACTCTCTTGATCGGTCGTAAAGTTGTGAACGTTATCATCTTCTTCATTCACATCATTCGGTGTTCGTTTATTAAATGCCGCTTCTAGCACTTGCTGTTTTAACGCCGATGGAGGTTCAATTGGTTCAGCACTGAATCCTAAATCATCCGTAAGTTCCTGTAGTTCACGCAACTCTTCACGACAATCCCCACATGTCGTTAGATGTTTTTCAAATGAACGCTTTTCTTCATCTGATAACTGGCCATTAAAATAATCAATTAAATGATCACAATGGTTACTCATGAATGATCCCCCCATTCTGCTCAATGTCCTCTATTGTATCTTTTAGATGCCTTAAAGCGAGACGGATCCTTCCTTTAACAGTCCCTAAAGGAATCTCACAAGCGTCCGCAATTTTTTGTTGTGATAACCCCTGATAATAAAACAGCACAATCACTTTTTCTTGTTCTGGTTTTAGACGCTTGAGTGCCTGATTGATTGTTGTTCGCTTTTCTTTCCATTCAATCTGATCTTCAATACTCGGATCAGGATCTTCAGTCATCTCTTTTGTGAACAGTTCAGAAGTTGTTTCTTTTCGTTTACGAAGATGGTCAATGACCGTGTTTCGAGTAATCGTCAACAACCAACTTGAAAACTTTCCCTTCGTTTCATCGTATGAACTTTTCTGTGTCCAAATCTTTATAAAAACCTCTTGCACAATTTCTTCGGCGACTTGTTGATCGTTAATCATCTTAAAGCTAAACGAGTAAAGAAGTTTGCTGTATTGATCATACAGCTGTGCTAATGCTTCTTTGTCGCCAAGCTTTAGTCTGACATAGGTTTTTGCATCTCGTTCAGACATGCGATTCTCCTTTTTAATTCGATCTCGATTTAGAGGTATAAAAAATCGGAATAATTGCTGTGCCTGATTTTACACACATCTCCCTAGAAAAGCTAACCTTAACTTCGCATATTTACACAACAAGTAAACGAACAAATTCATCAAATGGATCATTAAAATTATGAAAATAACTAAATACCATTAGAAAAATTCATGATAAATAGGCGTTCTCTCGTGAGAACACCTCAGATCTGGTGTTTTGATAATTTACGATAAAGACTGGAAAGATGAATGTCTAACAACGCTGCTGCCTTTGTTCGATCACCTTCAACTTCCAAGATCGCTTTTTCAATAATCGCTTTTTCATAGTGATTCATTGCTTGTTCTAACGTGCCGTGGAACGGTTCCTTCTGTGCCGTATGGTCTAAATGAACATTGTCATAACGACCTAAATCTTCTTGAGCCAAATGCGAGCCTTCAACGATATTCATCCCTCGTTCGATACTAGACTTTAACTCGCGCACGTTCCCTGGCCACGTGTAAGACAGCGCCCACGCTTTTAGATCCTCTGACACTTCAGTCACTTGCTTACCGAGACTCTGATTAAATTCATGGATATAATGCTCAATTAAAATTAACACATCACGCTCACGTTCTCGTAGTGGCGGCACATTCAAGTCAAATACGTACAACCGGTAATACAAATCTTCACGAAACTTTCCTTCTGTGACGAGTTGCTTTAAATTCTTGTTCGTAGCTGCAACGACGCGGATGTTCACAGTTTTACTTCTCACACCGCCAAGTCTATCTACTTCGCGTTCTTGCAACACTCGTAGCAACTTCCCTTGTGAAGCGTAACTTAACTCTGAGATTTCATCGAGAAAAAGCGTTCCATTTTGCGCAAGTTCAACTTTTCCAGGTTTGCCGTCTCGTCTTGCTCCACTAAATGCCCCAGCTTCATAGCCGAACATTTCGGACTCAAATAACTCATCTGGTATGGCAACACAATTAACAGCCACAAACGGATGCTTATTTCTCGCACTGTTGTTATGAATGCCCCTTGCAAAGAGTTCTTTTCCAGTCCCACTTTCCCCAGTTAACAACACCGTCGAATCGCTCGTCGCCACTTTCGTTGCCAAATCTTTTATTCGATTCATTGCTCGACTCGTACCAATAATATGATTTAATTCGTCAGATGAATGCTTCTTGTGATTTGTATTAGACGTTAATTTTGCGACACGACTCATCACAGCAAGTATGTAAAATAACTCTTGCCCGTTTGTATCCTTACGTTTAACGAGGTAACGCTCTCCAGAAATGTTAACGAGACAAAGCTCGTCTTCTTCATGATCAACTTCAACACTTTCATTTAAAAAATGATTATATCTATGATCTGAAAACGGTTGGTACATAAAGTCATTCACATCGGTAATTTTACGATTGCGATCTACTATAACGATCGCAAATGTTTCAAGACGTTTCAAACGAATCACGCCCTTTTACGAATTTTCCAGAACGTAGACAACCACTTGTCCTTTAATCACTTCGTTACCGTCTGAATCATAACACGTCACTTTTTCTGTAATCCAATTCCGCTTCTCATGAATATCAATGACGACAAGTTCCGCAGTCACTGCGTCTCCAACATACACGGGTGAATAATAGACAAGGTCTTTTTGCACGAGAATGCACGGCGTTCCAGGAAGCCGTTCACTAATTAATTGTGTAATCAAGCTCTCTGTTAATAAAGCCGGTACGATTGGCTTTGGATACTGGGATGTCCAACGGTTGCCTTCCATCGTGTACACCGGCGAATAATCGTTTGTAAGCTCACTACTTCTCTTTACATCTTCTTTCGTAAATGTTCGGGTCAATGTTGCTTTCTGACCATGAAACGCTGTAATCATCCTTTTCACCACCTAAAACTAAAATACTGTTAAATAAAAATTGCACACATCATTACAACACAAATAAATGTACCATAACTGCTTAAGCGTAGCGGGTGCATTAATTTCAACTCCAACACCGGCTTCAATCTACTCATAATGTAAAAGAAAAGAAGACTGCCTACTATAAAAGCAAGGATACCTAGTATAATTGGAAATGATGAGGCGTTTACTAAGTCAACCGTTGACGTTGCAAACAAGAACCACAAATAACCTAAAAACACGAACGTGACGACAGGAATGAAAAATCTTTTCATCACTAACACCTCTTTAAGGAAGTATTTACGTCCTAAAAAGCTTACTTTAAGTTTACTAAACGGTTAACCTATATTAAAGATAAAATATTAAGAAAAAATTAATTATACGGCATCTTTATGAATGATCGCGTTCACGATGGAAAAATGATTTTGCCTTGAACCTTTGGGACTTGATTTACAATTCTCCGTGGCATAAGTGCCAACAGGTCTTCCTTTCACGTATTGATAAGGTATAATAAAGGTTTCGTGAGAAGAATAATACTACCAATAACTTAAATAAATGAGGCATGTACATGACGAAGCATCGGTTTACAGATTATCAATTAAGTGATGAAATCATTCAAGCGCTCGATCAGTTGAATTATGATACCCCTACAGATGTTCAAAGCAAAGTGATCCCACTCATTCAACAAAAAAAAGACCTGATCGTACGTTCTCAAACAGGGAGTGGCAAGACAGCTGCTTACGGTATTCCAATTAGTGAGTTTGTGGATTGGCAAGAAAATAAACCTCAAGCCATTGTACTAACCCCAACGAGAGAATTAGCCGTACAAGTGAAAGAAGACTTTATTAACATTGGTCGTTATAAACGAATTAAAGCTGCAGCAATTGTAGGAAAACAGCCGTTTTATAAACAGAAAAATGAACTAAAGCAAAAAACACACGTTGTCGTCGGCACACCAGGACGGATGCTTGACCATATTGAAAAAGGCACGATCTCTCTTGAAGAAGTAAAGTACGTCGTCATTGATGAAGCAGATGAAATGCTAAATATGGGCTTTATAGAGCAAGTCGAAGCCATCATTGAGGAGATGCCCACATCAAGAGTAACGATGCTATTCTCCGCGACGCTACCAGAGCGTGTGAAAGATCTTTCGGTTCAGTATATGAACACACCGACTGATGTTGAGATCAAAACGAGCGGTGTAACTACATCATCAATCGACCACACGCTCTATCAAGTCTCTGAAGACGATAAGTATTCATTATTAGAAGATGTGACGATCATTGAGAATCCAGATAGCGCAATTATCTTCTGCCACACACAAGAACGCGTAAACGAACTTTGTGATCAATTAGCAGATCAAGGCTATGACAGCGATAAAATTCACGGTGGAATGGAACAATACGATCGCTTAGATGTGATGGAAGATTTCAGGCGAGGTGAATTCCGCTACCTTATTGCTACCGATGTCTCCGCAAGGGGCATTGATATTGATCAAATTAGCCACGTCATTAATTACGACCTGCCATCAGAAAAAGAAAGCTATGTTCACCGTACAGGAAGAACTGGACGAGCAGGACATACAGGCAAAGCAATTTCATTTGTCACACCGTTTGAAGGCAAATACCTCAAAGAAATCGAAACGTACATCGGCTTTAAAATCTCAAAGTCCATTGTTCCTTCAAAAGAAGCTGTCGTAAAAGCAAAGCCACAATTTCTTGATAAGCTTAACAGCGAGCCGAGCATAAAAGAGGCTAAAAACGATAAGCTGAATGAAAATATAGTAAAACTATACTTTAATGGCGGTAAGAGAAAGAAATTAAGAGCAGTAGACTTTGTCGGAACCATTGCCAAAATCGAAGGTGTAACCGCTGAGGATATTGGCATTATTACGATTGAAGATACGGCAACCTTTGTAGAAATCTTAAATGATAAAGGTCACATTGTACTCGATGAAATGAAACATACAACGGTTAAAGGAAAACAATTAAAAGTCCACATCGCTCGAAATAGGTAAGGTGCTGGACTACTTTAAAAGCTGTCATTGTCCGTCATTCGTGTAGCAACAAGCGTTACTCAAATAGACACTTATTTGTGAGCAGAAACGGTTAATCGTCGCTAAGCTCCTGCCCTTTAAAGTATTCAACGATACAAAGGCTCAAGGAAAACCGAACTACATTCACCAATCTAATAATAGGCTGGTGGTTTAGTTCGGTTTTTTCTATTCGAGTACTTTAAAAGCTGTGATCATCCACCTTTAGTGATGATCATTTCAGTTTCATCCCCGCCTCTTTGTCGTTTTAAGCCTACAGAGTTCATCACTACTTCTTAGCTGCATCAGTTAAACGCAGAAGCAGAGCTTTAAGAAATTCTTTTCTTTCCTCAAGCGATGAAATGTCCACGTATTCATCTTCTTGATGGGCATTGCCACCGACTGGACCAAGTCCATCAATTGTAGGGATGCCAATATAACTCGTTAAGTTCCCGTCGGAACCTCCGCCTGTTTTTTCGGCTTCGATGTCCCACCCCATGTTTTTGCCTACTTCTTGCACGTAACGAAGCAATTGTTCTGAGCCTTCGTCAGGAACGAAAGGTGGGCGAGAAATTCCACTTCTGGACTCGAGCTCATAAGTAATCTCTGAATTGGCTCTTTTTGCAATTTGCGCTCGAATGAGTTTGTCGAACTGCTCCGCTTGTTCAATTGTTTCCATCCGCAAATCGATGCCAGCATAAGCATACGGAGCAATCGTATTGACCGATGTTCCTCCTTCTATTAATCCTACATTGACAGTTACACCTTCATCATAATCGGTAAGTGCATGTAGCTTCGGGATTAATAAAGCCAACTCTTCTACAGCACTTTCACCATGCCGATGGGCCATGCCTGCGTGTGATGCTTTTCCATATAAATGTAAATAGTATTTGCCCCCACCCTTGCGTGCATTGCAGACACGTTGTTTATCACGTGTTGGCTCCAAAATGAGTGCAAATGATTTCTCTTTTGCGTGCTCTTCAATCCAAGCGCGGGAATGAATAGAACCGACTTCTTCGTCACTGTTGAATAAGATTGCCACGTTTTCTAGCAATTCTTCTTGATGTTCATTTTTCAGCTCTACTAATGCTTGATAAAGAACAACGATGCTCGCTTTCATATCAAAAACTCCAGGACCATATGCGTATTGTTCATCTTTAGAAAATGGACGAACATTCACAGTTCCTTCTTTAAAAACGGTGTCCATATGCGCAAGTACAATGATTTTAGCGTCTTTAGCACCTTTATAATAACCAACTAAATTGTTCCCTCGGTCTTGTTGTACATCTTCAGTAATGTCAAAACCTAAATCGGAAAACCATTGCATCAACGTCTTACCGACGCGATCAATACCTTGCTTATTGTACGTACCACTTTCTTGGTTCACGAGAGTTTCTAACCGATGTAGCATCCCATTTGTTGGCATGTTTCTCCCCCACTTTCTCACCGTGTTCAATTGTCTTAATCCTCATCAATACTTACATTCCAAAGAATTGGACCGATTAGATCCGAATAGCCCGATACATCATCAGAAATCGCGAGTAACGCTTGAATGTTACCAATCTTTGCGACAGGCAGGTCGTCCCACACTTCTTGTTGCAAATCATCAATGTAAGGTGTAGCCGATTGCAATGAATCTGCTTCTGTAATGAAGGCTAAGTTCTCATCAATTGTTTCATTGTTCGTCCAACCTGGATAATCAGAAGTCGATGCTAAAAACGGATATTGATGAAACGTGGGCCGAACGGCAAAGCTTACAGCAAATACGTCAAAGTTATTTTCATCTGTTCGTAACTCTTGTACGGTCGGCCAATCATACACGTCCAATGATACGTTAAAGCCTATATCTTGAAGGGCTTGTTGAGCAACGACGGCCATATTGTATTGTTCTGGATAGTCTCTCGTCGTTAAAATTACGACTTCCTCACCGTCATAGCTCGATTGTTCAACGAGCGCTTTAGCTGCTTCAACATCAAATGTGTCATAAATATCTGAGCCTTCCTCAGAATACCAATCACTTTGACTTGGTAATGCTAGCGCCGAATCTAACTCATAGAAACGATTGTCTCCATAGGATGCAATTAATAAATCTTCATAGTCGATCGCCATATTAAACGCTTGTCGTAAATCAAGGTCTGTGAAAATACCTGCTTTATTGTTAAACACAAATGAATAAATGCCCCCATCACTAAAAAACGACTGAACTCCATCTGCTGCATCAATTTGATCAATACTATCTGCGGGAATGCTAAAACCGATGTCATATTCTCCAGTTATCATTCCAGAAACTCTCGTTGATTCATCGGTTATGTAATGAAAATAGACGTCATCAACGAGTGCTTCTTTCCGCCCTGCTAAACCACTCGGTTCTTCGTCACGAGATTGATAGTCATCAAACTTCGTTAAATGTGTGTGTTGGTCCATTCGCCATTCTTCCAATTGAAAAGGTCCGGTACCAATATGCTCATCTACCCCATCAGCACCTGCAGCATCTGCTACTTCTTTCGGCATAATTCCAGGGAACGGAGCAGTATCTGCTAAAATATTCGGCACTAAAATCGAAGGCTCATCGATGGTTAGCGTAACCGTATACGGATCAACTTCTTCAAAACTTGCGTTTTGCAAATTTGCTTGTCCTTGTGTTGAATGGTCTAACCACTTTTGCATGGAAGCGACTACATCACTCGCTACCATCTCTTCACCATTGTGAAACAACACACCTTCTCGTAATTGGAACGTGTATGTAAGTCCATCATCACTCACTTCATAGTCTTCAGCTAGTGAAGGAACAACTTCATAGTCTTCATTCAAAACGAGTAATTGCTCGTAAATTTGTCTGGAAACGTCTCGGGTCGCTTGATTCGTTGTTAAGTGAGGATCAAGTGTTTGTGGATTTGCGCCGTACGCAATATTAATCGTACCCCCTTCTTGCTCACTTTCTGTCGTCGTTGCTTCATCGTTATTGCCGCAAGCAGCAAGCATTAAGGTTGCAAGTAATCCTAAATAGATGTGTCGTTTTCCCATAACGATCCCAGCTTTCGTTTGAATTGTTTAAATATAAATAGTATATAAACAATAAAACAGACAGTCAATATAATTCTTATAAGTTTACTTTGTTTTATAGTTTAGTAAAGGTCTTTAGGCTAAACTATAAAAGAGTTGCTTTATGAACAAGCGATCATCATCGTTTCAATCAAAGAACTAAAGTCGAATAGTCACCTTTTAATGCATCTCTACATTCGAGCTTACGAAATGATATTTCATGCTATTCCTCCATTGATTTATTAAAAGAAAGTCAAAAAAAAGACGTCACCTGTAGCGTACAAACTAACGACTCCTTTTTGTCTTTTTAATTGTCCAATCATAATACCTGCACTCTTTTGTAATGCCTATACTCTGAATCCTCAAAAATGCATGTTCACTATTGATTGGTGCTCATGCTCGATATATTTTACCTTGTTCATTCTCGGACTCTTTCCCTTTCGCGGGCATGGAAAATTCTGTTTAATCATCACTGTATCCAATAGATTAGCAAAGCCGCTCTCACAAGTACAGGAAAATGCTCCTGCGATGAACCTGATCTTGAACCCACTACATCAAAAGAGTCATTTAAACCGTTAAAAGACGTAAAAAAACAGTCTTTCTAGACTCATTTATCTTATTACCTTGATTTTCTTTTGATAGCAAATATGCCACCGATAAGACCACCTACAACCAATAAAACACCAAGCCCCCATGCAAATCCATTAGTACTACTCATTGTAGTATCGTTCGTAGGTGCTGCTTGCACGGATTCTTCAGTCGTCGCAACCGCAGCGTCATCAGAATCTGCATTGCCTGTGGTTGTCGCTGCATCTTCATCAGCGTCATTACCATCATTTACCTCGCTCTTATCCTCACCGCTTTCGGTGTCGTCGCTCGGTACCTCATCTTCGATCAGTGCTGTAACACCTGAGGCAACGATATAAACCTCAATCACATCGCCAGCAGAGGAGTTCGGGAAGTATTGCCTAAAGGTATTGCCAGAGATATGTTCTAGTCAATTACTTTCATTATCGATGATGTCTCCTTCTTGGAACGCAAATACTTGGTCTACATCACCCACAGTTTCAACACCTAATGTAACAATGTCTTCGCCATCTGAAGTCGCATTTTTTCTATAGTCTAACGATGTTTCGTCCTTAATGGCCTTCTTGATGGTTTCGTCGCCGATGTCTGATCCAACAACATCCTTTTCAGGATCTGATGGTTGAACTTCTACAGTTACAGGTGTCTCACGAGGCAAACCACTTCCAGCAAATAAAAACTCTAACGTATCGCCAGCTTCCAATTCAGCATAACTAGGTATAACCATTGAAAACTCACCGTTATCATTCACGTAAGGATCAACTTCCGTGCCGTCAAAAAAAAGTATGAGTGTTAAGTCAGGATTCATCGTTCCATTGTAAATGACTGTATTCTCATGAAGGTCAGGTAAATCCAAGTTCTCATTTACGATGCCGTCAAAATCCGTGGCTTCGTCGTCGTTTGCCAAGGCTAGGGAAGGGGTTGTTAAGATAAGCACTAATGTAGACACCGGAATAAATATTATAGGAGACTTTTAAGAATTCTTTTGTAAGCGATTTGAACCACCTCCTACAAAAAAATACCCTACTTTCAGACTGTATTAAACCTTCACTTCTTGAGATTAGCTTCTAAGCCTGTGTATTTGAGTTTGTCTACGTCGCCTTCCTTTTTCTAGATGCTCTGTACAACTCTGTCTCCAAGGAAGTCTCATCTTCGTCTGCCCTAAAGAACACCCTGACATTAGCACAAACAATAGCCTGCCCCTATAACGCACTCACACAATACACTTATCTTCTTTGTAAGTGAATGAAAAGCATTTCATTATAGCGACAGCATTGGTTTTTTGTATGACTGCAAACAGTTTTTGGCTCCATATAAGAGAGAATTCGTCCGGTTCATTGAGGCGAGGATGTGCTGCTCAACTGCGAATGTGAAACCATACCCGTTGACAATTCTTTAATGGTTTCTACTCTAACTATAAACGACTATACTAGTCATATTAATGGATAAATCTGGAGTGATCATTATTGAAAGTTTAGTATCGACCATCATTACAACGACCTGAGCACTCGTTGCTATTTTAGGTGGATTCCTCGTAAGTACAATTTTGCAGATGACGAGCCACCATGTAGCACTTCGATTTAAGCTAGAAAATATTCAACGCCAAAATGCAAACGATCAGGAAACCAAAACGAAATGCTTTAAGCTTATTCTACCTTCAGCTAACATTATTGATTCTCTGTCTTTATTGCTACATCATTAAGACCAGCATCGTTTCGTAAATCCGCAGATTGATCTTGCAGTGAACGGGTACCAACACATAGAAAAAGGTACGGAATTTCAAATGAGGGGTTGCTACTCAAATGACCGTAAAACAATTATTAAGAACATTATTCATCCTGGCTTCCACATACCTTGTCATAAGATCTATTCTCCTCTTAGGAGCATTCAGAGCCGTACAATCTACGGCATTTGAGATCCTTGTTTTTATTGGGGCAATCGCCCTAGCAATTGTTGTGTATGGGGGTTACTTAGCCATTAAAATTCAAAGACGTAGCAACGACTAGACTAATTGATGAATACACTTTTTCTTTTTTTGTCCTTATGCTTGGAATACCTAGATGTGATTTCTTCCAAGCGCTTTTAAAAATCTATGTTGGAGTAGCTACGCTACTCATCCTGATAAAAAGAAAAACGACTATTAAAAAAGGAGTCCAAATGGACTCCTTAGATTGTCGAAAAAGTGCTGTTCTTATATAAATGAAGTAGAGAGTTAATGAGCTTGTAGATTTTAAAGTATTGAAGTTATACATTTTACTTTTGCTTTTACAAACTCAATATGCTGTATAAAAGCGGCTGTCGTGGCGAAGACGCCTGCGGGAGTAGCGTTAGCCGAAGATCATCGTGCGAAGCACGATAGCTGAGGCAACGCCCGCGGCAAGCGTAGCCACAGAAGCCGCTTACTCATCTACGAGTACACTTTTAGTCCGTTTAAGTTTCTCAACAGCCTGAGAAGCCCAAATGGACTCCTTTTTTATGCTAGACCTGTAACTCAAATGAATGAACTTACGATCGCTTACGCTTCTGTTCACGGTGCCACTGTGCTAAATGGTAATGGCGCTTTTGCTCTTCTTTTGATTGTTTGCGAAAATGGTTGCGTAGTTCTTCATGAAAGTCTTTCATAACTTTAACACCCCCACGTTCCCTGTTCCTTCCTCTTTCTCGGATTGCAGTTTGCCTTCGTTTATTTCAAGTTTTTGCTTAATCGTTAGCTGTATCTCTTTTGGAGCAATGAGTGTCCCAAAATGATAGATCGTATCAATTCGTTCACGTATCATGTCGGCAGTGACATTTTCAGCGAATGTTAACTCTCCTCCATTCACAACAATAACAGCGACTGCTTCTTGCAAATTCAAAAATGCTGTTTCATCCCACAACTCATTTTTCTCAACGACAAGGTAAGGTTCATCTATAGCTAGAATCTCAGTATCGAGCGTATCGACAATTTCATACAGTAAATCTTCACTTTCAGATGAAGTCACGATAAAAGAAGATGAATGGATATTGCTAATGGAACGCTCAATCGTGTCACGTTTTAGTGCATTCATGTAAAGCGGATGTTCTGTATATAACTTCTTTTGTTTCCAGCTTTGCAGTTGTTTTTCTTTCATGCGTAGTGCACGGTCGATGACCGTGTAATCATCTGGAATAACTGTCATTTGGGCTGAAGAAGATTGACTAATCAATGGCGATAGATGCGCAACCATATGCTCTCGTAATTCAATAACCCCTTTCACTTGTAGCTCTTTTACATGAACGAGTTGATCTTCTGTAACACGTTCATCAACTTGTAAGATCCCTTTTACATTAAGTGTTGTTGGTTTTTTTAAGCTTTCAAGAAATGATGGAGTTAGTTTAAAGACACCCTTTTTGTGGATTGGCTTTTCAGCGTCTTGATCATACGTTTTCATTTTACCGCCGCCACTCGTCATGACGCTTTGAACGGCTCCATATAAATGGTGCGGAACGCTCACATCGCCACAATACTCAATATCTTCAATCTTCTCTTTAAGCAGCTCAGCTTCTACATCATAAGCAATGACCACTTCATCAGCGGTTAACGCACGTAATGATGGATCGAGTGTTTCTAAAAATGCTTGATTAATTTCTAACGTTTCTGTATAAAGCTGATAACCTTCTTTTATTTCTATAACCATGCCTAAATTCCCTAAAGGCAATTGATGTAAAAGTGGCAACGTCGACGTTGAAACGATGGCAATACCGACATTTCCTATGCTCTTAATTTGTTGAATTGACTTCTCTGTGCTATTTCGCAAATCCAAAATCCCTACATTTCCAATAATTGATGTTTTCATAATTCCCTCTCCTTACATCGTTTTTTGTAATAACACGAGTGCTTTCTTGATCTTCGATCGAATTGTTGAAGCTGGTATTTCTTGTAATCGTGCAATTTCTAGACTAGACATGCCGAGCCAGTATGTCTTATACACAAGGTCATACAAGTCTTCAGGAAGTGAGGTCATCATCAGTGACACTTCCACTTTGCTATAATCCGAGAACAACTCTTCAGCAGAACTTCCATCGTCTACAGCCCATCCGTTTTGTTCTCGACTATGTTTTCTTCGTTCATCAATAAGCATTCGTTTCATCGTTTTGAAAAACCAGGCGCGTTGTTTCGGTAATTCTAATTCAAAAATGTAAGAGTGCTTCATTGAGCGTAGCCACGCTTCTTGAATTAAATCATTGGCCTCGTGACTGTCTCGTGCGATTTTGTTCGCAAATGGCAACAAGTGAGGATGCAATTGTTCATAATGTTTAGAATCCATGCGCATTTGAAGTCCCTTCAATTTGTTGTCTACACTTATGTAACGGTTGAGCGAATAAAACTGACGAAAAAACTTTTAAAAAAATGAAAAAAGATTTAACTCCCCTAAGAATCCTGTTCTTAAGGGAGCATATCGTACTAATATTCAATGGATGCGGTAGAGCCTTTACCTTCAGCTGTCGCAGGGGTGACAATTAACCTCGTTTGTAACCGTTCTTGTAGTTCAGGTACGTGACTAATGACACCGACTGCTAAGTGATCCGTTTGGAGTTGTTCCAATGCATGAATGACCGTATCAAGAAGTTCTGAATCAAGGGTTCCGAAGCCTTCGTCTAAGAAGAAGAATTCTAATGCTTTTTCTCCAGTTAATTGAATTGAAGCCGATAATGATAAGGCGAGAGCAAGCGACGTCAAGAAGGTTTCTCCTCCAGATAACGACGATGCAGGGCGCTTTTCTCCACCATTAAAGTAGTCAGCAATCATAAATCCACCCGAAGAATCTAATACGAGTGCATACCGACCACGTGTTAACGTGTGCAATCGCTCAGAAGCATGCTTTGTGACTTGCACAAGTTGTTCTTCTGCTAAAAAGTCTACGAATTCCTTACCTCGAAATACCCGTTCAAGCTCTTCAAAATGAGATAATTTCTGTTCATATTCGTTACAAAGCGTTTCAAGCTCTGTATAGCGTTCATGTTTTTCTATTAATTGTTCTAACGCAGTTTGCGCATTCGTTCGCTTCTCTTTTAACTGCTCGAGTCGTTCATTACTTTGTTGTAACTCAGAAACAATCCACTCGTACTGCTCGGTTGAAATCGTATCCTTACCGATTTGCTCGTTTAATCGTTCAAGATGAAGTTCTACCTTCGAAAGTTGTTGATGAAGACGCTCAACGGCTAAATCAATCTGTTCTACTTCTGCTTCTGTCAATCGATATGACTGTAAATTGTCCGCTCGTTCAAATGAGATGAGTGAATCGAGTTTTTGATATGCATTTCCTTTTTTCTGTTCTTCCCAATCTTGTTCTGCTTTTTGTTTTCTTGAAACGGCGTCTTCTCGTTTCGTTTGATTCGTTAACTGTTCATTCTTGACGTTTTCATAGTCTGAAGCTAACTTTTCAACCTCTTTTGCCGTCATTGTTTCATTGTGTTCGAGATTATTTCGTTGTTTCACAACTTCAGCCTGAACGTTCTCTAACGTTTCGTCTCCTACGAGGTCGCGTACTTTTTTCGTAAAGCTCTCGGTTTCTTTCTTTAAAGACTCACGTTGATGGTCGAGCTTTATTTGCTCTGTTTGTAACTCTGACGCTCGTTGTTCAAGCGTTCGCTCATCACGTTGAAGTTGCTCTCGTTCTTTGTGCCACTCCGCTTGTGCTTCCCTTAACGAACGTATTTGCTTTTCTTCGTCCCTGACATTCGTTTTCTCTCGTTCAAGTGAATCCAATGTCAAAGGCGCAAATTGTACGTACCATTGATCACGAAGTTGAATATACTCGTTGCGCTTCGTTTCAATGCGTTGTTGTGCTTCCTCATATTGCTTTTTATAATCATTTACCGTTTGTGTTTGGTTTTTAACGCTTTGATTCAGGTGATTAAACTCTTGAAGTAACGTTTCCGTTTTTGCTTCAATTCGAGCGACCGTTTGTACTTTTTTCTCAAACATTGTGATCCATTGTTGTAACGATTCTAGCATCGTTTCTCGTTGCAATGATACGTGTTCAACATTGTCGCTTTTCACTTGGACATCTTGAACTGTGATCACAGCTCTCACTCGTTCAGATAACGATTCTAGCGTCCGTTGATACGAGGTTGCTTCGTATAATGATTGTAGTTTCTCATATGCAGGTTCTAGATCTTCATGGTTTTCTTTATGTTGATGATGATGTTTGTTAGGGTGGTCAACCGATCCACAAACAGGACATGCAGCACCGTCTTCTAGGTGAGCCGCTAAGCTCGCAATAAGTTGATCTTGCTCAGATGACATAGCTTGTTTGACCGTTTTGATATGCTCTTTTCGGTTACGCTCTAATTCATGTAGCGCGTTGTACCAGTTCACAATATACTCATAGGCCGTTTGCAACCGTTCGGCACGATTGTCCCGCTCTTTGACGACTTCATCATAACGTTGTTGCTCTTCGTCTCGCTTTTTTTCTTTCGCTTTAACATCTTGTTCATATTCTGTAAGCGCGGATCGTTGCTGAATAAGAGGCATAGCAGCTTCACTCGCGTCACGCACGTGTTGATGATGAGATTCTCGCTCAAGTAGTGTCATCAGTTGATCTTCGACCGTTGTCATTTGCGATGAACGGTCGCGTATCGTCCGTTGTATTGCTTCTTTTTGGTTGGTTGTTTCGATCACTTGTTGCGCTTGCTTTTTGATTTCAAGGTCGTATTCGTTTAATTTACGATGAATCTCTTGAAAGGTCTGTTGTTCTTGCAACAGCTGTTCCACTTGTTGTTGTTTCATCATTAATGAAGGTTCATGTTCACTTCGTTCAGTCTTTGCAGTTTCATAGCGCATCGCCGCTTGCCTATGCTGCTCTGAACGTTTCGTAACACGTTCGTCGATGTCTTTTTGTTGCTGTTGAAGTTCATTGAGTGTGTTTGTCGTTTCCTCAAGCGTTTCTAAAAAAGGTTGAACGAGAACGACGAGTTCATGAATTTGCTTCTTTTCAACAGACTCTTGAAGTGATTGTTTCTCCTCAACGAACTTCGTACGCTCTTTTTCCATCTCTTCTTTTTCTCGTTGCAAACTTATTAGTGACTCAGCCTTTTTAAACTGTCGGTCGAGTTCTTCATTGTGTTGACTTTCTTTCTTTACGTCATGACCTGCTTTTTCAGCTTGTTGCCTGACTTCTTCTAGCGCTTGTTTAGATGCATCGCCCATTCCTTGCTGTTCGCGCTCGATCATAAGAATTTCTTGTTTGTGTGTTTGAATGCCTTCTCGAACTTTGTCATTCAATTCATCGCCGTATTTATGCAAGTTGAACAAACGTTGCAACATAACTCTTCGGTCAGTTCCTTTTAACTGTAGAAACTCTGAGAATTTATTTTGGGGCAGCACTACAGCACGGGTAAAATCTGATAACTGAAGGCCAATTAACTCTTGAACATAGTCATTCATATCGCCAACTTTATCAGCGAGTACGACTGGCTCTTCGGTTAAGTCTACAAATCGTGATCGTGATGTTTGCAACTTGTCGTCATTTGAACGTTTTACTTTACGCTCAGCAAGGTACGTTCTTCCACCAATTTGGAACGTATAAGAAACAGACGCTTCCTTTTCAGCTTGGTTAATCATACTTACACCAACCGCACTATTTCGCCCCATTTTCCCGTAAAGCGCAAAGGTCATTGCATCTAAGATCGTCGATTTCCCACTACCTGTAGGTCCAAAAATCCCAAATACCCCTCCTTCACAGAGGGCATTAAAATCAATCGTTACCTTTTCTCTAAAGCTATGAAGCCCTGAAATACTTAAGGAGACTGGTCTCATGATGGTTCCGCCTTTCGATGTTCAGTCGATTCATCATCGAGTAGCGACAGAAATAGTTGCATGACTTCTTGTTCTGGTTCTGCACCGCCGGTTCGCTTAACGTAAAACTGCCGAAACAACTCATCAATCGGTACGTCTTTACGTTCTTCATAATGGTGCATGCTTTCTTCTGGTAATACCGCACGAATTGTAACAATTCCAGGATGAGCACGGCGAATCTTACCGATGTCATCAGGCTTTAATGTATGGTCGCTATGAATGGACAAATCTACCCATTCATCAAGTTTGTTCGCTTCCTCTAACCATTTGTACACTTCTTCTAGACCGTTCTTTGCACGTACTTTTACGAGTGGCTTACCACTAGAGAGCGGCACCTCTTTAATCGTTGCTTCAGTGCTAGGCTTCGCATCAACAATTGTGACCGATTTGGAGACGGCCGTATCATTAAAAGAAAACGCGAGTGGCGAACCCGAATAACGCGTAGGTGTAGGAGCGTGATGCACCCACTGGGGACGGTGTAAGTGACCTAGTGCTGTATACGAAACATTACTCGGCAACGATTGAGGCTTAACGGTGTACGCACCACCAACTTCAATCGGTCGTTCACTGTCCGTTGATGCTCCGCCACTTACGTAAATGTGACTCATCGCAACATTGACGTCGTTTGTTGAAAATGACTTGCTTAGCTTGTTAAACAATTCCCTAATTCGTTGATCGTACGTTTGTTGATAAGCAACATCCTCAGTTACCGATTCCCCAGTTTCTGTGAAACTGATCTTTAACCTTGATTCGGAAGGGTAAGGAAGTGCAGCGATGTTAAGCGTTTCGGAATGCGCAGGAATCCAAATACTCATCGGCGCTTCATCCGGTAAGCCGAGCATATGAATGCGTTCATTTCGAATGAGAGGTCTTGCAGCTGCTAATCGCTCAGGTTGATCGTGATTTCCAGCAATAACAGCAACCGCCCGCTTCCCTCCATCAGAAAGACGACTTAAGCTCTCGTAATATAGTTCTTCAGCGACAGCAGGTGGGTTGGAACTGTCGTATACGTCACCAGCTATGAGCACTGCGTCTACCGCTTCTTCGTCAGCAATGTTAACGAGTTCATCAATGAATGCTACATGCTCACTCGTCCGATCTCTACCTTCTAGCGTGCGACCAAAATGCCAATCTGCCGTATGCAATAAGCGCATCGGTTTTCATCCTTTCTTGATCACAACTTAAGAGCATGTCCTCCATCAAAGAAATAGAGCCAACTCTCGGTAATCTCTTCGTTCCATATTTGTTCTAATGCTTCTTTATACAGTCGCAATTGTTGTTCATAGCGCTTTCGCATGACTGACTCTGCTTCGTCAAAACCATTAGTAAAACGGTTTGTAATCTGGTCAGTCTTATAGTCAATTAAAATATTTTTTCCTGCGTGATCGACAAATACAAGATCGGCCATTCCTTGCACGAGCACAGCATTCTCCGCTTCGGTTTTGCGAATATAAGAGAACGCAATTTCGCGATGAATTTCCGTTGCTTGTTGAATACGAGTACCAAGATCACTTTGAATAAATTTGAGAACCGCTGTTGTATCAACGACTTCTGCTTCTTGTACTGTTAGTAATTCTTTCTCTTTTAAGGTGTTCGTTAATGAACTGATCTCATCTTCGTGAGTCTCTGCAAATGACACGTGCTGCATAACCGTATGCGTCGCCGTGCCAATTTCCGCTCCACTCAATTTTTGTTGCTGCATGAATTTCGGACGCCTTGCATTAGACGTTGTAAAACTATTGTTCTTCATCGTGTGCTGACTATAAGGATCCTCTTCTTGTAGCGTTTGCTTTAACTCTGAAACACTCTGTTTCGCAAATGAATCCGTTGCTTGTTTGTACGGATAGTCAAAACGTAATCGTTCAGATATAAAGTCGTAGTACTCACTTTTCTCACCGATCGGTTTTAATTGTTTCATCTGTTGCAATGTTTCTTCGATCGCTTCTGCTTCTAGTTGTTCATGCTCCCGCTTTTGCTCTTCAATGACGTTAAGTGTAAACGTTGCATCGTGAGGATACCGGGAATAAGCAACATAATCAGGGTGCTCATTCTCCATTTGTGGATGACGCAACAATGCAGGGATAATAAAGTCATAAAAGTGCTTCGCATTCGATCTCACATGAACAGGTAAAAGCACTTGATCACTTTCGGCATAAAGCTTGTACCCTGCCAAACTATTCTCAACACCTTTTGATGATCCGATGAGAAATAACTTTTCTTTCGCTCTCGTTAATGCCACGTACAAGATTCGAAGTTCCTCTGACATTTGTTCACGTTTTTGCGCCTCTTTAATCGCAAGTTCGGGCAACGTCTTCCGTTTAATTCGACGTTTCGTATCAAAGTACGACGAACCAAACCCAAGTGATTGATGAATTTGTATGGACCGTCTGCTGTCAGACAGATTGAAGTTCTTCATCATATCAACGACAAAGACGACCGGAAACTCTAGCCCTTTACTTTTATGGATTGAAAGAATGGTTACGACATCTTCTTTTTCACTTAATGTCCGTGCACTTTCAAGGTCATCCCCTTGTTCTTCCATACGATCTACGAATCGTAAAAAACGGAAGATGCCCCGAAAGGATGTTTTCTCAAATGTTTTCGCTTTATCGTACAACGCTTGAACGTTTGCTTGGCGTTGCTTACCACCACTCAACCCGCCAACATATGCATCATAACCGGTTTCTTCAAACAGCTCCCAAATGAATGTCGCAAGTGACGTATGCCTTGCCCGAACACGCCAGCTTTGTAAATGCACATAAAAAAGATGCAATCGTCGTTTCCAATCTTCATGATGTGCTTTTTCAATGAGAAAACTGCTTTCAGTGCTTGCATCTAATGCTGGTAACGTAGCGATCATTGCCTTAACTGCTTCAAAAAACGGTTGTCCAACTGCTTGCAGTCGAATTTCAGCTAGTTCATGTTCACGTAACCCAACGATTGGTGAGCGCAACACCGAGGCTAATGGAATGTCTTGGTATGGGTTATCAATTACACGGAGTAGCGATAACATGACTTGTACTTCTACACGTCTAAAATAGCCTTCATCTCGATCTGAGTACACTGGAATGCCCGCTCGCTTAAACACGTCGAGATAGGTCGGTGCCGAAGGTAGTGAACGCATTAAAATGGCAAAATCACGATATTCCACAGGCCTCGTTGCTTTCGTTTGTTTATCGAACACTGGATACGCTTCGTGAATCAGTCGCTGAATTTTATTTGCTACAAGTTGAGCTTCTTGTTCAACTTTCGTTAACGTTTCTTCATCATGCGCATCATTAGGTGCCTCAACGACGTATACTTCTGGATCATAATCACTTGCTTGATTATCGTAATGGATATTGCCATATTGCAGCGATTGGCTTTCATCATACGTTACATCGCCTACTTCTTTATCCATCGTCTGCTCAAATAAGTAATTGACCCCATTCAACACCGTATGTCGACTTCTGAAGTTACTCGAAAGGTCAACTTTAACGCCTTCGGTAGATGCGTTCTCTACATCCAAATTATCAATTTTTGCATACGTTTCGTGTTTATGAATAAATAATGCTGGTTCAGCCAGACGAAATCGATAGATACTCTGTTTTACATCACCGACCATAAAGCGGTTACGACCGTTTGATAACAGTTCTAAGATCGCTTCTTGAACCTGGTTTGTATCTTGATATTCATCCGTTAATACTTCCTCGAAGTAACCTTGATAGAAAAGTGCTGCTTCAGATGGCTTTCGAATCGATTCGCTACTTAATATTTCTAAAGCAAAATGTTCAAGGTCATCAAAATCAATGAGTGTTTTCTCCCGCTTCATCGCTCGGTAATGCTCAGAAAACGCTTTAACGATCTCAACAAGCTGAACGATCCTCGGTTTCATCGCCTCAATAACTTCAAGATACGACGTTGGGTCTGGCTTTAACAGTTCAGCGACATCTTCGAGCAACTTTTTACTTTGATCGCGATATGCTTTTGCTCGTTCCAAAGTATCTTCATCAATGTCTTGATTTCTCGGTTTTGCAGGCATTCGTCCCCACGTGAATTGCTCAACTGCATCACGAATGCTATCCCAACGTTCATAATCATCCATCGTTTGTACGGCTTGAAGTTTAGATTGGAAGTAATCGTAGTTATGCTCCAGTGCAAGTTCAAGCGCTTTTGTTAGCGCGTTTTTAGCAGCATGCACTTTCTCTTTAATTGCACGTAACAAATGCGCTCCCCATATCGTTTCTTCTGGGTGAGTATACGCATCGTTATACATCGTCACTAATGACTCAAGCCACACGTTCGGCTCAGGATGCGCTCTTGAACGAGTATACATTTCAAATACGAGAGAGCGAAAACCATCATCACTCCGGTCATTGCTATACGCTTCAACGAGTTCAAAAAAGGATTCTGCGTTTTCTACAGGTTGACTATAATACCGTTCTAATACGTCTTCTAACACTTCTTCTTTTAATAGTTCTCGTTCTGTATCGTTTGCAATTCGAACTTTCGGATCTACGTCAATATCGTAATAATAATTGCGAATTAACTCCTGACAAAATGAATGGAGGGTAGAGATATTCGCACGGTTTAATAACTGCCTTTGACGTTGCAAATAAAGCGACGGGTTCGTCTGCAACTCTTCTTCAATTCGCTCGCCAATTCGTTCTTTCATTTCTGCCGCTGCCGCTTTCGTAAACGTAACGATCAGTAGGCGATCAATTTCTGCAGGGTCGAGTGGGTCCATAATACGCCTTACAATTCGTTCAACGAGCACAGCTGTTTTACCACTTCCAGCTGCTGCAGCGACGAGAATGTTGCCACCCTTTAATGAGATTGCTTGCCACTGCGCGTCTGTCCAATGGACATGTGCAGGTTTAGCGTCTAATGACCATGTGCTCAATTGGTTTCACCTCGATTCTTCTTCACTCTTTCGACCATTAATGAGAGGGCGTCTTTGTCTGAAAGACTCATAACAGGTTTGTATTCATTGTCTGGTAATGTTGGGTCAAACTGACATACAGAATTAAACGGACAATACGTGCAAGCGATCTGTTCTTGGTTTTTATTATACGGATCAATTGCAGTCTTTCCGCTCGTCATCTCATTGCCAATCTCTGTAATCTTATCGTTTAGAAATTCATGCATCGCTTGAAGTTGCTCTTTTTCAATGACTTTTGAATTTGAGTGAAACCCACCGTCTTTTTTTAGTGTTGCAGGTACGACATGTGATTTTCCGTATTCAGGTAATGTTTCATCCATTAAGCTTGCAATCGTTGGGTCTTTTTGAAGCCAACCAGATAATTTATGTTGTTTGAACCGCTCAAGGTGTAACGTTTCATCATCAATACTCTCAGCAATATCAATGACTGGATTGTGAATATGAAAATAAAACATTCCACCCACATCTGCTTCAATACCGAGCCAGCTTTTCGAACCATTTACGACAATATCAAGATATACCGGCATTTGCAGAGAGATCCCGTGTAAGACGTCGGAAAATGATAACGTTTTTTTACTCGATTTGTAGTCAATCACTTGCAAAAATGAGCCCGATTCCGTTTCTGAACGATCGACACGGTCAATTCGTCCACGAAGTAGCATATTCGTACCGTTGCTTAGCGGATAAACCGGTGAAGGCAGGGAGGTTCCTTTACCGAATTGCACTTCTAAATCAATCGTCTCAAAATTGGATAGTTGAGCTTGTTGTCGAAGCGTTTGCGTAACGGTTTGAACAATCGCAAGTAATTTTTGACTAACATAACGAAAATGATTGGTACTTTCTAAAATGTTGCGCTGAATTTTTGGCAATAAGCGCTCTACGCTTTTTTGTGTAATATCCCGACATTCGTCTGCTCGGATTGTTTTCCACGACTGGTTGGTCGCTTTTAGGTAATCAGAGATTTCTTTTAAGGCTGCATGAAACAGTTCACCAATATCAAATGCTTCTAGGCGAAACACTTCTCGGTCTCTTAGTTGCAATCCATATTGGCTAAAATGGCGAAACGCACATTGCTCAAACAGTTCCATGCGGCTCACACTGGCTTCAATTTGTTCCCCGTACAGTTGGTTCGTGAGCGTTTCTGAAATCGGAACGGCTTCATTCTTATACGTCAAACTATCTAATGCGGTACGTAGTTGAGCCTCATAGGCTTTCGCATCGAGTAACCAATGGTACACGTCATACCATGCGATTGAAATCTCTTCACCGTGCTTGTACTTTTGAAATTGCCTCGCTAAGTCTTCAATGACTTGGGTTGGGTGGGCGATATGTTGCAGCTGCGTTTCAAATTCAACACCATTTGCTTCGTGTTCTACCAATTCATGCTTCACATCTGGAAAACGCTCTTTCACTTGGCGAATGAGCGAGGAAGGTAACAAACTAGATCCTTCCTCGTCAGCCAATGCATACGTGAACAACAGCTGCGATTTTGGACTCGCTTCAGCCATGTAAATGTAAAACGGTTCATGCCAAAGTCGGTTTGTTGCAGACGGTCCAAGTGTGACACCCATAGATTCAAATTGTGTACGCTCTGCTTCAGTTAAAAGACCATCATCTTGCGGACGCTTCGGGATCACCCCTTCGTTACACCCGACAATATACGTCACTTCAATATCCGGTAGACGAGAACGTTCCATATCGGCAATCGTGACTTGGTCAAGTGCAGGAGGAACGAGACGAAAGCTCATACTCTCAAGACCTGCATCCATCATGCTTGCAAATTCTTTAACACTCATCTTTTCTGTCCCTGATACATCAACAAACTGTTCGAGCACTTCTATGACGTTCGACCACACTTGGTCATGTTCACTGCTTTGTTCTAAATCCCCACGTTCACTAGCAGATGCACTTAATCGTTCAAGCTTCTGGTCGACGTCTACATCCAAGAGAAATTGGTACAATGCTTTACACATGTCTTCGACGTTTTCACTCTTTTTAAGACGTTTTTCAAGCGTTAATAACGGAGTTGCTACTGTGATTTTCGTATCATTCAGTCGTTCTTCAATTTCACGTTCCTGATCTGTTTGCACTCGACTCTCCAACGCATGTCGTGAGCGAGAATAAGACCAATGTTCATCCACACGCCATTTCTTTCCATATATACCTGTAGCTAAAACGTAGTTTTCTAGCTCATCAATACGTTCACGATATACTTGTGTATGCACGTCTAGCGGATTGAATAAGTCTGTTTTAAACGCTCGAAATATCGGCTCATAGCGGTAGTTTTGAATGATTGATTCGAGTGATGAGCGGATTAGTTCAACGACCGGATGGTGCATCATCGTCCGTGTATCATCGAGGAAGAAGGCGATTTCGTAGCGTTTGAAAATTTGTTTGATCAAGTCTTCGTACGGAGAAATATCACGCAGTAATAGTGCAAAGTCTTTATAACGTAAATCGTTAACGCGAACCTTCTCACGAATTGATCGGGCAACAGCTTCAATCTCAACACGTCGATTGACTGCTTCAACAATTTCAATACTTCCGTCGCTGCTTTCTTTACTGGACTTCTTGCTATAGTCTTGATTTTGTTCGATCAAGGCAACGCCACTTGCTCGATATCGCTTTCCAGGAAGAAATTCAACAGATTCATATGGTACATGTTGTTGCTTTAGTCGCTCAGCGAACTGTATAAATGTTTTAGTTGGCAAATAAAAGCGGTCCAATTCATTCGCTTCCATCGTTGCCGGTTCCTTCGGTAACGTAAGGGCCATCGTCATTTCATCAACTTGATTTAAAAGCTCAAATAAGACATTTTGTTCTTGTTGACTCACATCATGGAACCCATCAATAAAAACGGTTGCCCCTTTAAACAACTCAGATTGTGGGAGATAAACGAGCGCTAACTTCAGCATTTCTTCTTGATTTAAGTACACACCGTCGAATTGGTTTTCAAATTCTTGGAAGATCAAATGCAAATCGTGTTGTTTATCGATAAATGCCGTCCGATTTGCGTCTTCAGTTGGCTTTATTACATCCGCGGTTAACGCTTGGCGCCGCATCTCGGTTAACAGTCGTTCCATTTCTTCAATGAATCCATTCGTACTCGCTGCTTTTTGGAATACACGCAGTTCTGGCTTTGTTTTTTCGATGACTTTTTTTAGTAGCATGTGCATGCCAGGTTTATGTAGCCGATCTCTCGTAAACCCGCCAACTTCTTGTAGCACTCGGTAAGCTAATCTCGAGAAACTAAGCACGTGCGCTCGCGTCATCCCACCTACTTTACGAGCTAACTGATCTTCAATTTGAAACGTCATCTGCTCTGGTACGATAAAAATTAACGGCTTGCCCGATTTCGGACTCGCATCTAGCATTTCGACTGCTTTCTCAACGAGTGCAGTTGATTTTCCACTACCACTTCTTCCTACATAAAAAGTAAACAACGTCGCTTCCCTCCTTTACTTTTGTTCGTTAACATCTTCAATCCACTCATACGATGGAATCATTAAGCCAACTCTGCCGTCATCATGACTTCGTGTCGCATAAATAATACCAATCACTTCACCATCATCATTAATCGCTGGACTCCCAGAATTCCCGCTATACGTTGGTGCGGATATTAACGTTGGTGTGCCCGTCTCAATAATTTCTCCTTCATTCGCAATACCAGTAAATGTCAAAGGGTTGCCGATAATCGTTAGATTCGTTCCTGTATCAAATGATTCATCTGTGGCTATAGGCAACGACTCAACTGGCACATCAGTTTCTAGTTGAACGAGTGCAAAGTCGTGATCCTCAGATTCCATTACGACCTCGCCTCGATACGCAGAGCCATCATGTAAGGTCGCAATCACTTGAAAGGCATTTTCAATAACGTGCCGATTTGTCGCAAGTAACCCGTCTTCATTTACGAAAAAGCCTGTCCCTCTCGAAGATTGCCCTTCACCTTCTACTTGCATCGTTACGACCGACTCTCGCCACTCTTGAACTTCCTCATTTTGAGACAGTTCATAAGACGTAGCTAGGAAATCAATCACTTCCGGCCGTAAATATTGAAATAATGCAGTCGCCCCTTGAATGACGAGTAAGAAAGAGACGAAAATGATTCCAATCTTTTGCCACCGCTTCATTTTTTTCTTCTTTTTCGTAGTTTTCTCGTCGTCAGGTTCATCATTTAGAAAATATTCGAGGGGAGGTTCTTCTGGTGGGATATTTTCGTCTATGTACGATTCTTCCTCATTCGTTCCTTCTTCATTTAGTTCTATATCGTGATCCGTTAGCGTTTCATCAATTGGATGCTCTTTATGTTCGCTAGGGTCATTTCTATTTTTCTCTTCATTGTCTAGATTGATGTTCTTTTTATCATCATCATGCGGTCTCATACGTAAATAAGCCCCTTTTACAATAACTATGTCCATCATATCATTTATGAAATGGTTCGGTCATTTGAAAAGAACATCTGTTCACAAAAAATAAAACGCACCTGTAAAGGTGCGCAATGATCCATTTTCAAAAAACTGGTTTTCTTCACTAGTTTACTATGATCGCTTTCCGAGCAATTAATGGCAAAACTCCATTATAATCGCTCGTGTACGAAAGAATATAAGCGATCGTGCAAAAACAGTTCTAAACATAGCCACAATAAGACATTCATTCATTTAGATGATTGTATTCCAAACGTTATGTTTCTTAGGCAATCTCTTGACCAAGAAACATAACGTCATTTTATTATTTCGTATGCAATGGAAGCGATGAATCGCCTGCCCACTCCGTCATTGAACCATCATACACAGCAACGTCTTTTTTACCGAGAAGATAAAGTACAAAGGCATTCCAAGTGGCTGCGATTCCACCACCACAGTAAGCGATGACTTTCTTACTTGAATCAAGCGCTCCAGTTGGTTCAAAGATGTCACGTAATTGCTGTTCTTCTCTTACTTTAAACGTCTCGTCATCGTTAAGAGATGCAAAAAAGACATTGTGGCTAGTAGGAATGTGTCCTGGGCGGCCGTACGTGTTCTTTTCCCCAGAGAAATCAGCTGGTGACAAGCAGTTTAAGAGGACGGTATTTGAATCAGTCGTTGCTCGTTTAACGTCTTCTTTTGTAGCAAGTAACTCCGTGTTTCGAGCGATCGTCACATTTCCTTTCGGGTATTCGTTTGTACCCGTTTCAACATTTCGTCCTTCATGTTTCCATTTTCTAAATCCACCTTCTAAGATTGAAACGTTCTCGAACCCTTCAAAACGAAGATGCCACCAAAGTCTAGAAGCCCAATCTGATGCACTAATGTTCGTACCAACGACAGCAATTTGATCATATACAACAACATGTGTGTCATCACTTACACCGAGTCGTTCAATTGCTTCTTTAAATTGCTCTTCACTAGGTACTGTAAATGCGCTAGCACTGTTCGAATCTGCAAGCTCTCCTGCAATGTCTCCATAAACAGCACCAGGTATATGTCCTTCTTCGTATGCTTCTTTTCCAGACTTCACGTCATACGGACGCCCTTCTTCCGTTGAAGGCATTAAAAACGTTGTTGCGTCTATAATTCGAACTTTAGGGTCTTCTAGGTGCTCTTGTAACCATTCTGTCGTTACTAACGGTGATTGATTTGTCAATGTCAACACTCCCTTTGTTATTTCACTATTAAGTTACCATTATTCCGATCTATCTACAAGGATTTCGCTTATCATCTCGTATAGACTGTTTCATTACGTTTTTATTTATGCACATTATTACGGTACGTGAAATTTTTTACCGTTTGATCAGTCATTTGTCACCCATTCTCATCCTTTGGGTCGGCTATCTTCACCTTCTGCTCATTTGGATTTAAATAATCATGCGTCTCTTGAAGAGCGGCAATGATCGCACCCGTTGCTTGAATCCATCCGCCTGCAATCGCTAAATCCTCGGAATCGATGTCTTGTTTCTCTTGAATTCCAGCAAGTGCTTGTGCTCCGTTTCCGACCACTTGTAGACCATTTGCATAAACATTGACGAGTTCTTCGTCTTCAATGGCTGTATATATCGACAATGAACCACCTGTTGCTTGAAACAGATCACCCGTAATCGCTAAATCTAAATCATCAAGAAAGACACCGCGAAGAACGATTACATTGCCAATGGCAGGAATGATGTTGCCGTATTGATCAAGCGTATTGTCTGCTTCATCAGCGAGTACGGCCGCCCCTACTGCTTGTAAAGAATTCCCGATGATTGCGTACGGTTGATTCCCATCACCAATAACGAGAATAGGTGTACCACCGATAGCAGAAATTACAGTTCCGATCGCTTGAGCCCATGAACCGAATAGCGCCTGGATACTCCCCATCACCACTCCCCTCCTACACCCACTACTGTATTCAAAGAAATACACCGAGTGAAATGTAAGCGTTAACAAAAAGTGACAAAAATAGACAAAGTTGCTTTGCTACACTTAAGACATACCATTTTAAGGGAGGCTCATATGACGAAAAAAACGCTCATTACTAGCAGTCGTCGCCTAGACGAACAATCTTTACCCTACAAGCTTTACAAAAAAGCCAATCGTTTTGGGACTTGGAACCCTGAAGACATTAATTATTCTCACGACAAAGCTCATTGGCCGCATTTACCTGATGAACAAAAACAAGCGATCCTTCGAGTTATTGCTAAATTCCAAGGCGGAGAAGAAGCCGTCACTCGTGATTTATTACCATTAATCATGGTCATTTCTAATGAAGGAAGAATTGAAGAAGAAATGTTTTTAACGACGTTTCTCCACGAAGAAGCCAAACATACAGAGTTTTTCCAACTCGTCCTCTCGACAATCGATGAAACAGAACCATTATCTAAGCATTACGATCCTGCTTATGAACAATTATTTAATGAAACATTGCCAAATGCAATGGACAGACTGTTAACGGATCAATCTCCAGAAGCCATTGCTGACGCTGCGACGATTTATAACATGTTTGTCGAAGGTGTTCTTGCAGAATCTGGTTATCATACGTTTTACGAACAACTTCAACATACAGGAATGATGCCTGGGCTTCTTGAAGGAGTCGGTTATTTAAAGCGTGATGAATCGAGACATATTGCGTACGGTACCTATTTGTTGCACCGCATTATAAAAGAACACCCGCACATTTATGATCAAGTCATCGAGCGCCTTGATGAATTAAAACCAGTTGCTGTGAACTTCAGTAAAGATGAAAATGGCACGATTAATGAAGATTCATTAGCGTACATGATGAAACAATTAGATACAAGGTTAAACATATTAAAACGAGCGAAGCGTCAAAGTAACGATGATGCTGATCGTGATATTGAAAGCACGGTTCTTTAACTTACAAAAACTCCGCAATGATTTGCAGAGGGCGCTGAAAAACAGCGGTTTGCTTCAAAAAAAACCCAAGTAACTAAAAAACGGATGCCTAATTTCCATAAAAAGGGAATTAGGCATCCGTTTTTTACGATTTCAGTGTCTATGGGGGAGTCTATTTCCCCATTAACTTGAGAATTCGTTTGATGTTCACCGTGAATAATGCCACCGCACCCTGCAACTCCATACTTAAGAGACCCGAGATGAGGCGGTTTCATACCCGTGTCGGTGCTTGAGTTCGCTGTTCTTAGCTTCAATTTTGTAACGCTCACGAGCTCGTGTTTTGAACGATTCCGTTTCTTGAAACGCCATCTGCGCGGTACTGAAAAAGTCTCTACTAAAGAACGGACGCTCGAATTTAATCGAGCGTCCGTTCTTTTTTGATAAACTTAGACTAGAGCCATGATTTCCACTGCAGGCGGATGCTTGCCGCGGAGGAGCGGTCGAGCCTCCTCAGGCAAGCCTTTCGGGGTCTCAACTCGCCCCTTTTTCCGCAGGCGTCACCGCCTTTCGTTCCAATCAAAGGAGTCCGTTAAAAGAAGAATTCGGTGAGGCACAGAGGTCCTAAAAGCCATGACCTATGATTTTGATATCGAGAAATACCAAAGATGCCCGTTCCAAGAAGGTTGCTATAAAGCAGGGGAGAAAAGCAAACCTATTCGGAAACCATTAAATCCGCTGAGCACGCCCTCTGATTTGCATCGCGGAGTTTTTGTTTACATAATTATTATACAGTTAACTTTGATGCTTTTAAATAGAGCTCAAAAAACGTTTCTTCAGTCGTTTCTTTCGGATTCGTAAACGAACTAACATCTGTCGTTGCGTCTTTTGCCATTTGTTTGTAATCACTTTCGGTCATTTCATATTCTGAAAGACTAGGAATACCAATGCGTTCAATGAGTTGTTCAACGAAAACCACTGCATCGCTCGCCTTTTTGCGACCACCTGGTTCAAAGATGTTGGCGATCGTTTCAAACCGATCCGGACAGGCGTCTACATTGTAGGCCATAACGACCGGAAGAAGATTCGCATTTGCAATTCCGTGTGGTACGTTAAATTTTCCACCTAATGGATGAGCCAATGCGTGAGTATTGCCGAGCCCTGCATTTTGGAATGCGATGCCCGCAAGAAGACTTCCTGCCATCATCTCTTCTCTCGCTTCAAGATCTTCACCATTTGTAACTGCGCGCTCTAGGCTTCTAGAAATCATCGCAATCGCTTCTAGCGCAATATGATCAATTAGCGGAGAATTGTTGTTCATCGTATTCTTAGACGTGTACGCTTCGATTGCGTGTGTTAAAGCGTCACTACCTGTAGCTGCTGTTAATACTTTCGGTAACTTTAACGTTAGCACAGGATCTACGAGGGCAATGACAGGGGACATAAATGGATGACCAATCGCTTGCTTACGACCAGTTTCTTCATTTGTAATTACTGCCCATTGAGTCACTTCACTTCCCGTACCTGAAGTGGTTGGAATCGTAATAAGTGGAGGGCCTTGCTTTTCAAATGTACGATTACCAATGATTGCATCGTAATCGTTAATGCTTCCATCGTTTGCTGACATGATGCTGATTGCTTTTGCTGCATCCATTACACTTCCGCCACCAACTGCGACGATGCTATCAAACTGCTGATTTTGAATCAACGTAGCACCTTTCATGACGACTTTACTAGGAGGGTTCGCAGGAATATCATGCATCACTTCATAGTCATACGTGTGCTCATCAAGTTTGTTTGTTACTACGTTTGCAATCCCTGCATCCATAATTCCTTGATCTGTAAGTACGAGCGGACGTTTCTTCCCTAACTTTTGTAACTGATCATGAAGTGTAAGACTTGCATCTCGTTGAAAGACAACTGAAGTTCCTACAAAAAATTGAAATTGGATTGTAGACATCGTATCCTCCTTTAATGTAAGCGTTATCACACAACGTTATTTTACTCTTATTTTTCAAAAGATTCAATCATTAAATCAAAAATAAACTGTCCAAGGACAGTTTATTTCTCTTCAAAGTAATCTTTTAAGAAGCCGCCGACTTTACCGGTATCATCAATGACAAAATAGAATTCATCTGTTTCGTTCTTCACGTCATAATCTTTTCCGGGTGTAAGAACAGAATCTACTTTGTATTTTTTTGCATCGGCGTGAACGCAACGAATGCTTTTGATCGTTTCACTGTTTTGCCATTTGAAGTGTAACATTGCCTATAACTGCCCCTTTTAATCATCATGTAGTACGAGTTCTGGTAGATGATCTAATATAAATTGTGCTTTTGTCGCATCTGCCAATAAATTAAACCGCTTATAATACGTGAGCACTTTATCAAACTGTTGGTCCGTGTTCTTGTTCTCATCAAAAATTCGCTCAAATGCTTCGTCTGCTAACATAAATGCTGCGACAAAATCAGTAAATGGAATGACGTAGTTTTTTGCTTCTGTTTGAATTGAAGAGCAATAAATCATTTCATTAGATTGGTCCCTAAAAAACGAAGCTACTTCTTCCATGTACACTTGATAACTTTCTTGAACGAGCTGAGATTTGTCAGTGTAATACTGTTCAAGATCACGAAAAAACGAGATGAAAAACGGTAAATCTTCTCGCTTTATATTTAAATCAAAACCTATTTCTTTGATCCTCGGCCAATTCATCGGTTCTAACGAGTGGTGTAGTGAGCGACAGTAAAAATAACGCTTGCGACTCAATGTCATGTCGTCCCCTTTCAAATCAGGCTCTAGTTAGTTGAGATTGATTATCAATAGTATATCATGGGACGACGTTTATTGACAATTACAGGAACGAAAAAAGGCAGTCGTCTAATTGTCGACCGCCTCATGTCTATCAATTACAAGCAATTCCACCGTCTTGCTTCACTCAAAAAGTTAATCAATTTCGATTCTGTTGAAAACACCGTATCATTTAAATCATGATTTGTAATATGGATGTGTAGTGTGTCACGATCTGCTTTCTTCTCAAGCCAAATGCCACTTAGTCCAACTTCTTCGTTTGAAATGAGCTCCATCTCAAGTTGCTCACAAATTTCATTAATATTCGCTCGATTCCGCGGCAAGTCAATCGTTATATTCAACTGCTCAGGAGACTCTGCTGAAATAAATCCCCATTTCGTACCTTTCCAGGAGCGACAACCCGTTCGGCTATTCAAAATGATGTCTTCTTGATCGGTTGATAATAACGTCGTGTTTGACCAGCCTCTCATTTGGATCGCCGCACGCAATTCTTGAGCTTTCGTCTGTACCATGAAAATCCCTCCTCAAAAATGTTTGCATGGTCACGTCTTACGTCTCCACACATCTTACGGCCATCAGGCAGAGGCTCGTTACTAATAAAACGTCATCAACCCTCAAACTTATAGGATGAGGGCTGACGATGTATTAATATAGTATCACGAATCACTTAGAAGTAAACCTCTTTTTTCATAATTTTTGATATTTCCATACTATAGACTATTTTTCAACGCTATACGTTTAAAAAAAGACTCCGTAATGAACGGAGTCTTTCTAAGTGTTATCCTTCTAAAAGAAGTTGCTCTGGCTCTTCAAGTAATTTCTTAACTGTAACGAGGAAGCTAACTGCTTCTTTGCCGTCTACAATGCGGTGATCATAAGAAAGTGCAAGGTACATCATTGGGCGGTTTTCCATACGATCTTGATCAATCGCAACCGGACGCCATTGAATCGTATGCATTCCAAGGATACCAACTTGAGGTGCATTTAAGATCGGTGTTGAAAGAAGTGAACCGAATACACCACCGTTTGTAATTGTGAACGTACCACCTTGTAAATCAGAAAGTGCAAGCTTGTTATCGCGAGCTTTTTTACCGAGGTCTGAGATTTCTTTCTCAATGCCCGCAAAGCTTAAGCGTTCTGCATCACGAACCACTGGAACGACTAGACCGTCGTTTGTTGAAACTGCCATACCGATATCATAGAAATCTTTCTTAACAATTTCGTTGCCTTGGATTTCTGCGTTAAGAAGTGGATATTTCTTAAGTGCTCCAACAACTGCTTTCGTAAAGAATGACATAAAGCCAAGACGTGTACCGTCATGCTCTTCTTGGAACGCATCTTTACGACGCTTACGAATGTCCATAACAGCGCTCATATCAACTTCGTTAAACGTTGTAAGCATCGCACTCTCTTGTTGAACATCAACGAGGCGCTTTGCAATCGTCTGACGACGACGGCTCATTTTAATGCGCTCGTGCGGCTTGCCACCGAATTCATCTTTCTTTGGCTCAGCTTGTTTGTTTTCTTTTGCAGGTGCAGCTGGCTTTTGACCGTGTGCTTCAACATCTTCTTTACGAACGCGACCGAGTGGGTCTCTCGCTTGGATCTCGTTTAAGTTGATGCCTTTCTCACGTGCAAGCTTACGTGCTGCCGGTGATGCAATCACGTGTTCTGAGTCATTGCTGTCACTTTCTTCTGCTTTGTTGCTTGCTTCTTCTTTAGGAGCTTCAGCTTTTGGTGCTTCCTCTTTAGCAGGAGCACTGTCTTCAGAAGCTGCAGGTGCAGAACCTTCTTTGGCGTTTTCATCAATCGTTGCAATTGCTTCGCCAATTTCAACTGTGTCGCCAGCTTCACGCAAGTGCTTTTGCAATACACCTGCTTGTTCAGAGTTAATCTCAACGTTTACTTTATCTGTTTCGAGTTCAGCGATCGTTTCGCCTTTCTCGATGTAATCACCAGGTTGTTTTAACCATTCTGCAATTGTTCCTTCAGTAATCGACTCTGCGAGTTCTGGAACTTTAATTTCTGCCATTATTGGTTGCTCCCTTCACGTCCCAATGCCGTGTTGATAATTCGTTGTTGTTCATGTTTGTGTGCGTTCGGGTTCCCTTCAGAAGGGCTCGAACGACGACGACGTCCTACATACTCTAACGGTACATCGTCTGGTAAGCTTTCTCGCAAGTACGGGTCGATGTAGTTCCAAGCACCCATGTTCTTCGGCTCTTCTTGAACCCATACTGCAGACTTAAGGTTTTTATATTTCGCAAGAACGGTCTCGACCGTCTTGTGTGGATACGGATAAAGTTCCTCAAAGCGAACGATGTGAAGCTTCTTCGTATCAACAGTCTCGTCAATGCTTTCATGAAGGTCAATTGCGATTTTACCAGAACAGAACACAATTCGCTCCACTTCATCCTCATTACCGAGAGTTAATGGATCGCCAAGTACACGGTGGAAACGCCCTTCCGTAAAGGCTTCGTACGGATCAGCAAGTGACTTGTTACGAAGTAAACTCTTCGGTGTCATAAGAACGAGCGGACGTACTTCATCCATTTCAAGACTTTTCGCTTGTCTTCTTAAAATGTGGAAGTATTGTGATGTACTTGATAAATACGCAACATTCCAGTTGTTCTCAGCAGCAAGCTGTAAGAAGCGTTCAAGACGAGCGCTTGAATGTTCTGGACCAGAACCTTCATAACCGTGAGGTAGTAAAAGCACCATCCCAGAACGCTGGCCCCACTTGGCACGACCTGCAGATAAGAACTGATCAAATTGAACTTGTGCGGCATTCGAGAAGTCTCCATATTGCGCTTCCCAAAGTACAAGCGTTTCAGGTGCTTGTACGTTATACCCATACTCAAACCCAACGACTGATGCTTCTGAAAGCGGACTGTTATGAAGTGCAAACGACGCGTTCGCTGTTGAGAGCGTATGCATTGGCGAGTGAATCTCACCATTCTCATAATCGTGAAGCACTAAATGACGATGGTTAAACGTTCCACGTTCAGAATCTTGCCCCGTCATTCGAATTGGTGTTCCATCAGAGATAATAGAAGCGAACGCAAGTGCTTCTGCATGTCCCCAATCAATAACACCTTCATTGAATGCTTCTTCACGACGTTGTAAAATTTTCTTCAATTTAGGGAACACCGTAAAGTCTTCAGGGTATTGAAGTAGTTCTTCATTCATTTGTTTGAGCTCATCATAAGCAACTGCAGTATCCATCTTAGGAAGTCCTTTTTCAATGACTTCTGGTGGATTCATGTCAGCAACTTCGTGACTCGCTTCACCGACTTTTTCATACTCACGCATGAGTTTGTCTTGAAGCTCACTACGCATTGTTTCGACTTCTTCTTCTGTTACGACACCGTCTTGAATGAGGGTATTCGCATAAATTGCTCGTGCAGTTTCATGCTTTTTAATCTTCTCATACAATTTCGGTTGAGTAGACATCGGCTCATCAGTCTCGTTATGCCCGTAACGACGATAACCGACTAAATCAATGAGGAAGTCTTTATGGAAGCGACGGCGATACTCAGATGCTAAGTGCGCTGCGGCAATACAAGAATCTGGGTCATCAGCGTTCACGTGGATAATTGGAATTTCGTAACCTTTTGCGAGGTCACTTGCATATGTTGTTGATCTCGAATCATGACTATCCGTCGTAAATCCGAGTAAGTTGTTTGCAATAATATGCATTGTGCCTCCCGTTTGATATCCTTTCAAACGGCTCAAGTTCAATGTCTCAGCAATAATTCCTTGACCTGGGAATGCTGCGTCTCCGTGAATTAAAATCGCACCTGCATTCTTCATTTCTTGATCAGGGAAACCGACTTGAGTACGGTCTTCTTGAGCAGCACGAGCATACCCAACAACGATTGGGTCTACGTATTCTAAGTGACTTGGGTTATTAGCAAGGGAAACTGTCGTATACGTTGACTCTTCACCAATTTGTTTATTCGCACCTAAGTGGTACTTCACATCCCCAGTCCAACCTTCGTTCAAAGACCCTTCTGTTGGTGCTTCATCTTCAAGTGGAGCATGCTTAAATTCGGAGAAAATGAGGTTGTATGGTTTCCCTAGAACGTGAGCAAGCGTGCTCAAACGTCCACGGTGAGCCATTCCAATCATGATATCTTTCGCACCGTCTTGCATGTAGCTTTGTGTCATTTCCTCTAAAATTGGGACCATACTATCTAATCCTTCAATAGAGAAACGTTTTTGTCCGACAAAGTAACGGTGCAAAAACTGTTCAAAGCCTTCGGTAGCTGTTAATTTCTCCAAGACTGATTTGCGTTTATTCGGAGATAAATCTTCATAGATATCACCGGACTCAACCATTTGGTTTAGCCAGTTCTTCTCTTCGAGGTCGTGAACATGATGAAATTCAAAAGCGATTGATTTTGTATACATCTTCTTAAGATGATTAATCGCATCTAGACCGTTTTCAACTGAAGACGGTGCATCTTTACAAAGCATCTCTGCTGGCATTGCCATTAAGTCCTCGTCACTTAGTCCGTGTTCACTCGGCTTTAAAAACGATGACTCTTCTCCAGGTGCTTCCAATGGGTTAATATCTGCAAGTAAGTGTCCGAAAGTGCGAATGTTCTCCGAAAGCTTAATCGCTGCAGCAATCTTGTGCATCGACGATGAATTCACCGTTTCGTCACTTGATTCTGAAACGTTATTCGTTGAACCTACTGATGGTGCACCGTACTCATCGAACCACGCTTTTAAATCTTCTTCAACATCGCTCGGGTTTTCTTTGTATAGTTCATACTGGTCCATCACATACCCTAAGTTCGGGCCGTGAAATGTTTCCCAAGACTTCTCAAGCTTGGAAACCTTTCTGTCCATCTGCTACTACCTCCAACTAACTTGTTTGCAATCTGTAACGTCATGATCGACAAAATTCGTCTTAAAACGGTTCGAATTGAGGCCTAGCAATTGCCGATTTACGATTCGGAATTGATGACCAAGAACTTTTCTCATAAAAAACTAACATCGCCAATTCTCAAGCAATGATGTAACCTCATCATTTAAATGTATCTTATCAATCTGAACGATATTATATCTCCAAAATAAGAAAACGCATTCTAAAAACAATAGATTCCGTGTTTTGGGGATAATAACTACACATAAAGCTCGGCTATAAAGTTTGCCTGAATAATTCAGCGCAGAAAAAATAAACGATTTCAATTCGTAACGCTTTCACATTTTTATTTTAACACGTCAAGTAACAGGATACAAAAGATAGTCGTGATTTTGTTTGTTAAAATGACAAACTTTTTTACTGTTTTCCCTTGTGCCTTTTCTTGTAAACCGTTCGATTTTGACATGATTCGTCAAAAAATCTCTTTACTTACCGAGTTCCATGTTTCAATTATAGGCATTTAAGACTATCTCTTTCCTCTTTGATAACAGTCAATTACTGCTGTACCGCTTTACTTAATAGGAGTCTCAGTAATGTTACTTGCCGTAACGTCTTGCAATTGTTCTTTTTAGTAAATCCGTCTTTGTTTTTACACGATTTTCCACAATCTAACGTTGCATTTTCTGTCTTTATTACTCTATTCCACGCAACCGCTCTCTTTAATCCTATATCTATTATTCATGCAATGGATGAACATCTTTTGTTTAGAATAAATGAAATTTTAGCTTATACTACACGCGCTTTGCCTTTTTATGCTACAATGCGAGTAATTATACAACGAGACGAAAGGTGGGTGTACCGTGATTAATACGTTAATTTTCGACCTAGATGATACGCTCTTATGGGACAAAAAGAGTATTAAAGAAGCTTTGCTCGCAACGTGTAATGACGCATACAGAATAGCTGGAATTGACGCCGATCTTCTATTTAATGCGGTAAAAGAAGTTGCACCTATTGAATACAAGAAACAAGACTTCTATCCTGTCACTGTTGCTTTAGGTATTAATCCGTTTGAAGGATTATGGGGGAATTTCAATGACGTGAATGATTCCAGATTACGGCAAATGGGCGACAGTATCTCCGTATATCAATTCGACGTATGGATGGAGTCGCTTCGTTCAGTTGGCAATGAAGATTTATCACTAGCAAGAAAGCTCGCGAAACGATTTATTACGTATCGTGAAACACTGCCATACGTATACGATGAGACGTTTGATGTTCTATCATCTCTTCAAAAAACGTTTCAACTCGTACTATTAACGAATGGCGCACCAAGTTTACAACAAAAAAAATTACAAATGACACCTGCATTAGTGCCTTTCTTTAATCGTATTTTTATTTCTGGCTCATTTGGTGTCGGAAAGCCTGATACTTCACTATTTAACCACTGTTTATCTCAGCTAAACATCAAGCCAGAAGAAGCGGTCATGATCGGTGACAACCTTCATACGGATATTATCGGTGGAAATGGGGTTAACCTAACGACAGTGTGGATTAATCGAGAAGGTATATCCAATGATACGGACATCATTCCAACGATTGAAATTAAAAACTTACGAGAACTAAACGAAGTTCTTGAACGGATCTCTATTTAGCATTTTATACATCTTAAGGTGGGCACATCATGACGACTAAATCGACTAAGCCAATTCTTTGGTTTATTCTTCCTTCATTACTCGGACTATTTATTTTTATTTTCCCGGTATTTTATACGGTAGATGGAGAACGAGAAATGACGATTCCGATCGCATTTCTTTCGAATCTAGCAGGCGATATTCTTGCACCCGTCATCGCCGAATTAACGATTACGTTGGCTGCAATTTCTGTGATTGGCAGTTTGTTATATATGTTTACGAATGCTGCATGGTTACAAAAGCCAATCTTTCAATCAATCTTTGCCGTTACTCCATTTTGGTTAATCGTTCGAATCATCGGGTTTACACTCGGTCTGTTAATCATCTTTCAAATCGGACCGGAGTGGGTATGGGGACCAGATACTGGCGACTTAATCTTTGAACTTGCCTCGTTACTCATTACTGTGTTTTTATTTGCTGGGATTTTCCTTCCGCTTCTGTTGAACTTCGGTCTACTAGAATTTGCCGGTACATTAATGAACGTAATTATGCGTCCATTGTTCCGTCTTCCAGGCCGTTCATCCATCGACAGCCTTGCTTCTTGGTTTGGAGACGCAACGATTGGGGTTATGATGACGAACCAACAGTATATGGAAGGTCATTATACGAGAAGAGAAGCTGCAGTTCTTGGGACAACCTTTAACATCGTTTCTATTACGTTTACGATCGTTATTTTAGGTTATTTGAGCTTAGAGCATCTGTTTTTCCCTTATTACATGACGATCGTCATAGCTGGTTTTGTGGCAGCCATTATTATGCCACGAATTCCTCCGCTTTCACGATTTAGCGAAGATTATTATGAACACGCAACACCACAAAAAGAAGAACCTAAAGACGGTCGACCACTATTGAAACGCGCTTGGCAAGGTGCTTTAACGAGAGCGAGTCAAGTTCATATCGTAAGCACTGGTAAACAAGGCTTTAAAAATGTCCTTGAATTGTGGATTGGTGTTATACCGATCGTACTTGCCTTCGGTACAGTAACGATCATCATCGCAGAACAGACGCCACTTTTCACTTGGTTAGGTACACCGTTCATACCAATTCTAGAGTTAATGCAAGTTCCTGAAGCGCAAGCAGCATCTGAGACGATACTGATCGGGTTTGCTGATATGCTTTTACCAGCATTAATTGGTGCAGAAATTCAAAGTGAAATGACACGTTTTATTATTGGTTGTTTGTCTGTCACACAGTTGATCTTTATGAGTGAAGTTGGTGGATTGTTACTTGCTTCAAAAATCCCTGTTAACTTCATGCACCTTGTAATGATCTTCTTATTGCGTACGATCATTACGTTACCGATTATCGTTTTATGTGCTCATATCGTATTTATGTTTGTGTAAAGAAAGTGTACGTGGGATTTGTTCAATCCACGTACACTTTTTCTTTTTACGGAATTCAAGCTATTCTCAAGGCACGAATTGTTATACAACTAAAAAGGCATTGAACGAGTTTCCCCTCTCAATGCCTTGATATTGATTAATTCATCGCTAAGTCTGTTTGTTCTGCAGACAACTTAAGCGTTTTTGCTGTAGACGCTTCTAATTGTTTGAACAACTCACGGTTCTCAGCGAGTGACTGTCCATATGATGGAACCATTTCTTTAATCTTTGGCATCCACTCATCCATTTGATCTGGATAACAACGCTTTAACACTTCAAGCATTACGTGAACAGCCGTAGATGCACCTGGAGATGCACCGAGCAATGCAGCTACAGAACCGTCTTCACTCGTAACCACTTCCGTACCGAATTGAAGGGTTCCTTTGCCACCGTCTTCCGTATCTTTAATTACCTGAACACGCTGGCCTGCAACGACCATATCCCAATCTTCGCTTTTGGCATTTGGGACGAATTCACGCAGTTCTTCCATACGCTTCTCTTTTGACAACAACACTTGTTGAATAAGATAACGAGTTAGCGATAACTCTTTTACCCCTGCAGAAAGCATCGTCATCACATTTGACGGGCGAACGGAATTGATTAAATCCATATTCGACCCTTCCTTTAAGAATTTCGGAGAAAAGCCTGCAAACGGTCCGAATAATAATGACTTTTTATTATCAATATAGCGCGTATCTAAGTGAGGAACTGACATTGGCGGTGCACCGACTTTAGCTTTTCCGTACACCTTCGCATGGTGCTTTTCAACGATTTCAGGGTTATGACAAGCCATAAACAATCCACTTACCGGGAATCCACCGACGTTTCGTGACTCAGGAATACCAGTTTTTTGGAGTAATGATAAACTTCCTCCACCTGCACCGATAAATACGAACTTTGTTGTATAGATGTACACTTCACCTATACGCATATCTTCAACTTTTACTTCCCATTTGTTGTCTCGAATCGTCCGCTTTAAGTTCATCACTTTATGTTTGTAGTGGATATGAAAGTTCTCACCTTCAAGTTGATTAAATAAAATACGCGTCAACTCACCAAAATTCACATCAGTACCTGTGTCAATCTTAGTTGCCGCAATTGGATCATTATCAGAGCGATTCTCCATAACGAGTGGTAGCCACTGCTTTAATTGCTCAGGATCCTCTGAGTATTCCATGCCTTCAAATAAAGGAATATCTACAAGTGCATCATAACGCTTTTTAAGAAATTCAACGTTCTTTTTGCCGTGCACAAGACTCATATGAGGAATCGACATAATAAAGCTTTCTGGATTCTTCAATAAACCATGATCAACTAAATACGACCAAAATTGTCTTGAAATTTGAAACTGCTCATTTACGTTAACCGCTTTTTTCGTATCAATTGAACCGTCAGGTTTTTCGGAAGTATAGTTGAGTTCACAAAGTGCCGCATGCCCTGTTCCAGCATTGTTCCACTCATTGGAGCTTTCTTCCCCTGCGCCTCCTAGTTTTTCTAAGACTGTGATTTCCATGTTCGGTGCCAATTCTCTAAGTAACGCTCCAAGTGTGGCACTCATCATACCCGCACCGATTAAAACCACATCGGTTTCTATTTGTCTGCTCGTCATAAAAAACCTTCCCTTTTACTCATTAAATGTTTAGTTACTTTAATAAACCTCATTAAAGTAACAGCAAAAGATGTTTCTCGTCCTTGTCCTATCATACCACAGACTATCCTGTAAGTGGCTAGTGTTTCCGATATAAATGAATAGACATTCACTACAAACAACCTCAATACCTTTCAGGTTGTAAGCGCATACTTCTATTGTTCGACAATTCCTTCTTTTCTCTTTTTATAACGTTGCAAAAGATCGCTTCGTTTATTCGTTCCATTTTACTCAATTACTTGTGCGTACGTTCATTCAGATCATTCATTCGCGACTTTTGTACACAAAGAAAAAGCCCAGTTTATACTGGGCTTACTGAAATCATCTGTTGGCGCTTTTTATAAAGCATTAATTGGTGCTTTAATTTCGCTGATTTGATTGTCACACTCACTAACTTGTGACAGATCATTTGCTTTCGTAAGCTTTCAATCGTTGATGGACTAAACTGTTCATCCCCTTCAACTACTTCAATGTAACGATTAAATACGGTAGCAATTGTATCTCCATTCGTAACGAAGTTACCGTACTTACGATACGTTTCCGACATGTTCCATAGCTGAACCGTCGTTATGAGAAGTTGAACGAACAAAGCTTCATTTCCTTTAAGTTGGAAATCATCTTCTCTTTCTAAATCCTGCACAAACTTTCGCAAATCTTTATTATAAAAGAGAGCTTTCTGACGTGTTGTTTTTGAACGCACACGCCAACTTCGTTGTTTTTCTGGTGATTGCAATGAACGATTTAGCGATTGCAGTTCACTCTCATTTAGTAAAAATACCGGTTTCGTTTTCTTCACGAATTCATCGACCTTCTGTTCAAGAAACTCCACCACATCATTATTGTCTGAATGGTACGTAAGTTGACGACGTTTATCACGTTGTCGCTGCGTAAAATTGGTAAGCATCAGAGAGCCCCCTTTCGACATATTCCTCTATCCAAAAAGTAGTCTACCATACCCCATACTAAAATAAAATAGAGAAAACGAAAGAATTAACGAAATTATTGACTTCTATTCACAACTCATCCAATTAAACAGACGTATTTGCCTAAATATCGCTATATATATCGATAAATCGGATCTATTCACTTATAAACTGTCACGGTTCATTTTTTTACGTACACTCGTGGTCATTATCCATTGATTCAAAATAAAGAAGGTGTTCAAGAACAAGAAAAGAGTAAGGATTGCTAACCCTTACTCTCCTCTCTTCTATTTTTAAAGGTCTATCTAAGCTTATTCAGCTTCATGACTTATCTCTGATTGGAAGAAACCGTCCGCTTGTTCAACAAACGTGTGAAACAGTTGCGTAAATTGAATCGACAACAAATACGCCGCCGCTACATGTGCTTCAACCTCTTCACGCACCCGGGAAAAACCAGAAGGTGCTTCACGATCAATCACTTGAAAGCCGACCATCACCTGCTCTTCTTCTTCCCATTGTGACGATAAAAATGCCAAACTATCATCAATTGCAAGATTCCCTGTCGTCATCACTTCATAAAATGATAAGAACCCGTGCATAACACCTTCGTATCTCAAATTCTCAACGTAAACACCATCTGAGAATAACTTCTCCGCGTACAATTCTCCTTCATCTCTTAACGGATCAAATTCTGCAGTAGCGATGAATGCTGGTGGCAGTCCTGCCGTCGTTTTTGCATCAAGTGGCGAAACGTATGGATTCTCCCACATGTCTTCCCCTGGCGTATACGTCGCTCTAGCCTTTTCCATGACAGAACGAGATAACAAATACTGTCCGCTGCTATATTGCTCTCTCGTTTCTAACGGATAGTCATGAAAAGTCGTAAGCGGATAATACAGCAATTGTGCAGTTATTTCTGGACCATTAAAATCTCTAGCCTTCATCGCTGTGACGGTTGCAATATTTCCTCCTGCACTATCACCTGCAACGGTAATGTTGCCAGGATCCCCTCCCCAAACAGGAGCTTGTTGTTCAATATATAAAAGCGCGTCATACGCATCCTCAACCGCTTTAGGGAAAATGTGCTTTGGCGCAAGTCGGTAACCAACACTAATGACTATTGCCCCTGAACGGCTCGCCAGTGCTCGTACGATGTTGTCATGCGTTTGAATGCTTCCATAACCTTCCATAAACGCGCCACCGTGATAATAAACGATAATCGGCGCATCTTCACTCTGAATTGGCGCGTACATTCTCGCATCCAAAAACTCGCCGTCACTAACTGGAATGGTCAAGTCTTCACGATAAAACGACGGTCTAACATTTGAAGTACCCGTTAGTCTTGTCAGAAATTCCGGTGCCTTTAAATTCTCACTCGGAACAATCAGCTGGTTATTAATGGCGTGCAACACAACACCCGTTTTTGCTGGCAACGTACCTTCTGATGTATTCGACCATACACTTACAAAACTCGAAAGGATCATTCCTAAGCCAATTGTAACTTTTACCATCATCACAATGAAATTCCACGTCTTTGTTGATAGCTTGCTCACGTGTGATCGCTCCCCTTCGAGTCGTATTATGCTTATTTATGTCACTTTACCTTTATTTTCATGTATGTTTTTCATAGTATATCATAGGATCACGAAATTGTTGCGTTATTTTTTTATTTTATCACATCTTTTTACATAATTAGGCGATAAAAAAACCGACTTGGGGGGACAAGTCGGTTTTTACAACTATGTAGCTACTACAAATCGCGTAAGCCGATGCTAATTTCAAGTGCCTCGTTGACTTTTTTCATCATATTGTCATCTAGATGTGTAATTTTATCCGTTAAGCGTTGTTTATCAATCGTACGAATTTGTTCTAAGAGTACGACGCTATCACGGTCAAATTTGTGCTTGTTCGCATCGATTTCTACGTGTGTGGGCAACTTAGCTTTCTTAATCTGTGCAGTGATCGCAGCAACGATAACGGTCGGACTAAACCGATTCCCGATGTCATTTTGGATGACGAGGACCGGCCTTACCCCCCCTTGCTCTGACCCTACAACTGGAGATAAATCTGCAAAGAAAACATCACCTCTTTTGACGCTTTTCTTTGCAGCTGGATGTTGAGATTCTTTTTGGTTGCTCACCTCATCCATTCACCTCCTTGTTTAGTAATGCGAGACCTTTCGAATCGCCTTGATCCGCTCTTGGGCCTCCCATTCACAGTATGCAAAGGTTTCGGATAGACCACGATTAATCACAGCCATTTCCTCATAACCTTGCTTTAATTCCTGAATGAGTTGTTCTTTCTTTTTGCGTTCAACGTATTGTTGAACCATTTTGAAGAACAGTTGATCCTGTTCTTTCTCAGTCAAATGCTTAATCTCACTAAAAAGTTCTTCAGAAAGCGGTATCGCTATTTTCTCTGAATGCATGATCCTTTTAGCCCCCCAGCCATGTATTCCCTAACTATTATAAGTGAAATTAGCAATGGAATAAATGCTTTTACACAAGATTTATAGCTATATAGTGTAAGGGTGACCGAAATCCATTTCCTTCATGCATATTCAAAACAATCGAAAAGCATACTACCTTTCATAAACTTACTTACAAAAAGGACGTGAACTTATGAAAAAGCTGACCAGTTCTTTAATCCTTCTCGTGCTACTTACTGGTTGCAATCAATATGGACAAGATTTACAGCAAGATTTAGAAGCTCAAGATCGTGAGCCTTACAATGAAGACCAGGAACCGAATACGTTGTATGTAAATCATAAAAACAAGAAGCCTAGTGATGACATCTTAATGTATAGCGATGAACACGGCCATTATTTAACACAATTCCACGATCACCTTGAGGCGCTATACAGTGCAATGGACCGCTCCGATTTTCAAGATGCCAAAACCCATACGAGAGCTTTGTATGACCTCACAGAGAAACATGAAGCTGATGCGACTCCTGAAGCATTCGAATTAACGAAAGAACTTATCGCTGGAACGAAAACGGATCTTCGTGGTGTCATGAAAAACATTAAGCGTTGTGAAACGTCCCGAAAAGGATGTGATCGTGCGCAAATTCATACCGAAAATTTAACGACTTGGCTTGAAGTAATGGAAGACACATATGAGGAAAGCTTATATGATTTAGGGATTACAAATTAAGGAGAAGGGCAGTAGATGGTTATTGCAACCATCCATTGCCTCCTTTTTGTATTTCATATTCCATGTCATTTAAGAAATCCATAAAGTCTTCTCGGTATTCCGGATGCTCTGCTTTTTCAGCTGCACGTATTCGATTTACGCTTGCTCGGTCAGTAAACAGTTTATACTTATGATTGCTACTACTGTTTGCGACAATGTCTTTAATGGCTTTATTTAGGTCTCTTTCATTCACCGTGTCACTTACTAATCCGATATACAAAATCCCGCCTAAGTTCACGACGTAAGCTTCATTTACTGGCCGTAGTTGCTCGATCTTTCGCTTTACACTTTCTGTTAACTCCACATGATCAAAAGCTTGACTGTCATTGATTTTTTTTGCTTCGTGTTGAAGGGCATATGGGCTGTCGCCGTGTCCTCTATCTTTGAACTTCCCCGTACTCGATGTACTTAAACGGTTTTTATGCCAACCGTAGTCTCTTTGACTATCTTTTTCCATAGAATTTAACGTCAAATACTCTGGTCGGTCGAGTTCAGGATGATTGTTCATCGCAGCTTCATCGGTGACATCCGTACATCCCGTCAAAAGAATCGTTAACGTAAGCGCACTATAGATAATTCTTCGCATGGACCCTTTGCACCTCCTTACTTGTTATACTTTCTCTTTTTGTATAGGATTATTTCCGGGAAAAAGAGATAAGCAATCCATATACAGGATGTTTATTTTTGGTTGCATACGAGCCAATCCTTTGTTAGTATGTAGGTAGTTCAATACAAACTTCTTCTGGGAGTAGAGGAGCAATAACCATTAGTACGATTACGGAGGTACGTGAGTACCTATGAAGTATTCTGAAAGGGGAAATTGCCGAAGCTAAAGAGAGCTCACGCTTTTGAGGCTGGTTATACACTGAATAAGTGTATGGCTGTCATATAGCACTTGCTATATGGAGGGCTATCTCACGCATGGAGTGCTTTTCTTGATGAGAAAGGTTACCATGCAACAATGAGTCCTCTCATTGTTGTTTTTTTGTTCGTACAAAATGCTTAGGTAACCGCCCGTTATGTGGGTTAATACAGCACGAAACAGTGAAAAGCACATAGTATAGTTGTGTTAAGCCCCTCGTTAAACACGAAATTCTTATAACAAACATTGAGGGTGATGAGAAGATGGATTTTGGAAGAATTGCAACAGCTATGGTAACACCATTTAATGAGAACGGTCAGATTGATTTTCAAGCTGTAACGAAACTAGTGAACCATTTAATTACAAATGGTAGTGAATCTCTTGTCGTCGCCGGTACTACAGGCGAATCACCAACGTTATCAAGCGATGAGAAGTTAGCACTTTTTAGACATGTCATTAAAGTCACAGATGGCCGAGTTCCTATTATTGCTGGAACAGGTAGCAACAATACAAATGCGTCAATTGAATTGACTCAAGCCGCTGAAGAAGCTGGTGTAGACGGCATTATGCTTGTAACACCGTACTATAACAAACCTTCTCAAGAAGGAATATACCAGCATTTCAAAGCAATTACTGAATCAACAGCTCTACCAATCATGCTTTACAACGTACCTGGTCGTACGGTTGTAAGCCTTGCTCCTGAGACAACAATTCGACTGTCTCACTTACCAAATGTCGTTGCTATTAAAGAAGCAAGTGGTGATTTAGATGCTGCTTCTATGATTATTGAGAACTCTCCAGATGGCTTCGAGCTATACGGTGGCGATGATAGCATGACCTTACCGCTTATGAGCATTGGTGCAAAAGGTGTCGTATCTGTTGCTTCACATGTGATCGGCAAGAACATGTTGCAAATGGTACAACAATTCGAGAACGGCAATACGAAAGTTGCCGCTAAGCAACACCGTGAACTTTTACCCGTTATGAACGCTATGTTTATGGCACCAAACCCAGTACCCGTTAAAGCAGCGCTTGAAATGCAAGGAATTATTTCTGGCGATGTTCGTTTACCGATGATTCGATTAACGAATGAAGAAAGCCAAGTGCTCTACTCAATTTTACAACCGAACGCTACATTTCACGTAAGCTAACACAAAAAGGCAACGAGACGTTGCCTTTTTGCGTTGATGGAGGCAACCATGTTAAAAAAAATCGTCATCGCTCCCATTCGTTTTTACCAAAAATACATCTCCCCTGCGACGCCTCCAACGTGTCGATTTCAACCGACATGTTCTCAATACATGTTGGATGCCGTCTTGATTCACGGTGTTTTTAAGGGTGTCTCACTCGGAGTTATTCGAATTCTAAAGTGTCACCCCTTTCATAAGGGCGGATTTGATCCTGTCCCTCCTGAAAAGAAAAAAACGTCTGAGTAACGCTTTTGACCCTGCACTCGTTAAATTTTCGAGTGCAGGGTCAATTTGTTTACATCGTCTTTTCATAAACGTCACGAGGAAAATTCGTTAACGTTTCTACCCCATTATCAGTAATAAGCACAGATTCTGTAATCTCAACTCCAAATTCATCAAACCAAATGCCCGGCATCAAGTGAAACGTCATTCCAGGTTCTAATAATGAGCGGTCACCTTTTCTAAAACTAATCGTATGCTCACCCCAGTCTGGCGGATAACTCAAGCCAATTGAATAACCGAGACGTGACGCTTTAATAAACCCATGTTTTCCAATCGATTCGCGCCAAACTTCCTCAACTTGTTCAGCGGTTACACCTGGTTTCATAAAGTTAAGCGTTTCTTCAATACCTTCTGTGACCACTTTTCCGACATCAATGATTTCTTTAGGAGCTTTTTTGATTGCCATCGTTCTTGCAAGCGGTGCATGATAACGTTGATAACAGCCGGCAATTTCAATCGTCAAAAAGTCGCCTTCTTTGTATCGTTTATCTGTCCACGTCAAATGGGGACTCGCAGTATTTTTCCCTGTTGGTAGCATCGGTACAATCGATGTGTAATCACCGCCAAATTCAGCTGTCCCGCTCACCTGTGCGTGATAAATGGCAGCTGCCACATCATTTTCACGCACCCCAACGTCGACTTTGTCATATGCCGCTTGCATGGCTTTTTCAACAATTTTGGCAGCGCGACGCATAAACGTAATTTCAGCTGGACTTTTTTGCAGACGCACCCAGTTGACGATCGTACTTGTGTTTTTAAATTCTGCTTCTGGTAATCCGTACGTTAAACGTTCATGACACATCGCCGTATAGTAAAACGCGTCCATCTCAACGCCTACTTTTCGCTGACCTTGACCGAGGTCTGTCAAAATATTGGCGACAAAATCCATCGGGTGTTTTATTGTTGATTGGACGAACTCATCTGGATACGGAATAATTCTCGTATGGTCGATCCACGTCGTTGTTTTTGCACTATGGGCATCCATTTCACGTCCGACCCAAATCGGTTCTTCTTCATCAATGAGCACGAGAACGACTTGATGAACGTAGAAACTCCATGCATTATAACCTGTTAAATAGCACAGGTTCGAAGGGTTCGAAAGAATGAGCACTTCAACACCGTACTCTAACATTTTTTGCTTCGTCTTATTCATGCGCAGTTGATATTCTTCCCTTGAAAACATCTACCCACAACCCTTCTTTACGACGTTTAGTCTTTGTTATTGGTCTTGGTCGTTAAAGCAAACCACACGTTGTTCAGTCATTTCTAACATTGCATCGTACACGCCTTCTCTTCCGACACCCGACCCTTTCGTACCGCCAAACGGCATCGCATCAATGCGAAAATCACTACTATCATTAATCATGACACCACCAACATGTAAGTCACGTATTGTGTTGTGCGCCGTTTGCAATGACGTTGTAAAGACGCCCGCTTGCAACCCGTAATTGACTTCATTTGCCAGTGTCATCGCTTCATCGTACGTTGTAAACGATTGAATCATCGCTACAGGACCAAAAATTTCTTCTTGATACAATAACGAATCTCTCGGAACATCTTGCATAATGGTTGGCTCAACATAATTTCCGTATTTCTTTCCACCTATTAAAACTGTAGCGCCAGCATCAACCGCGGCATCAACCCACCCAATCACTCGGTTTGCTTCGCGCTCGTTAATTAATGGACCCACATCATCTTGTTCGTTCTTTTTATTTCCAAATTGAAGAGCAGCTGTTTCTTCCAAACAATACTTCGTAAAATCTTCAACCACTTGCTCGCTCACGAGCATTCGTTGGACGCTAAGACAATTTTGTCCTCCTGCTGCAAACGCCCCAGAAACCGCGGCTTTCGCTGCTTTTTTTACATCTGCATCTGCAAAAACGAGAAACGGCGAGTTCGCACCGAGTTCCATGCTAATCTTTTTAAGACCAGCATCTTTTGCAAGTTTCTCTCCAGTTCGAAGCCCTCCTGTAAAGCTAATTAGCCTCACTTCTGGATGTTCAACGAGTGGAGGGATGACGTCTTGTCCTCGGCCTGTTACAACATTTAAGATGTGCTTTGGCAATCCTGCTTCAATAAACTTTCTCGTTAACCATAACGCGGATAACGGTGTTTCTGTAGCAGGTTTTAATATGACCGCATTGCCTGAAGCGATTGCAGGACCAATCTTATGAGCAACGAGATTTAGCGGGTCGTTGAATGGCGTAATTGCCCCGACAATTCCAATCGGAAAGCGCACCGTATAGCCGTGTCGATGTTCACTTCCTTCCATTTGATCGAAGTTCAACGTCGTTCCACCAATTCTTCTTGCTTCTTCTGCACAAAGGCGTAACGTTTCTGCGGCTCTTCTCGCTTCACGCCTCGCTTCTGAAATTGTCTTCACACCTTCAGAAGAAATGATTTGCGCGATTTCTTCACGTTCATTCAGAATACGCTCAACCACATTTAACAAAATGTCCATGCGTTGTCTCGTTGACATTTTGCTCGCAATTTTCAATCCTTTTTTTGCAGACCGTAACGCTTCTTCCATATCTGCTTTTGTTCCTTTTGGAACCGTGGCAATCAACTCATCAGTTGCTGGGTCGTATACGTTAATCATTTCTTCTTTTTGCTTCCAAATTCCCGCAATAAACATCGCTTGTTCATGCTTTTTCATTTCAATCATTTCAAACACTCCAATCTAACGAGTAGTCTTTGGCAATGACAGAATATCGATCAATACGGCAAAACCTGTTTCAGAAATTCCAGCTCCAGCCCCAATGAGGGTAATCTCCCCGGACAGGTCACACGAATAGGTCACAGCGTTTGTTGCGCCTTCAATTTGTGCAAGTGGGTTGGTTTTATTTAAAAGAACAGGCTTTACTTCCCCTTTTACGATGCCTTGTTCATTTGTAATCGTTCCGAGGAGCTTCCACACTTGTTGCTGTTCAGTTGCTTTTCGAATGTCTTCTTGTTGTATGTTCGTAATCCCAGTCGTTGGTACGTCTTCTCGTGTAAGATTTGCACCGAGCAAAACATTCGCTAATATAACGACCTTTCCTTGAACGTCATACCCTTCGACGTCATTTGTCGGATCTGCCTCAGCATACCCTTTCTCCTTCGCTTCTTCTAAACTTTCTGAATAGCTTCTTCCAGAGGCCATTGCTGTGAGCATATAATTGGTCGTACCGTTAAAAATTCCCGAAATCTTCGTAATATCATTGCCTTTTAGCGTCTCTAATGGCATACGAAGTGCCGGTGTTCCACTCATTACCGTTCCTTCAAAGAGAAGCGAAACACCGTTCTCATCTGCAAGTTGCTTTAACTCGTTGTAAGCTTTTACGATCGGACCTTTATTCGTCATCACAACGTGTTTCTTCGCTTGTAATGCCGCTTTTGTATGTGTAATCGCAGGCTCTCCAGTAACGACATCTGTGAATGTTAATTCAACAATCACGTCTGCATTCGTCTTTTGAATCGTTTCAACTGCACTTAAGCCTACAATTGTTCCTGCTCGTTTTGGATAATGGTGCAACGTACCGTCAATATCTAAGCTCGCTTTAACATCTTGTAGGGAAAGTCCATCATCATGATGGACCGACCCTTTATACAAATCAGCAATTGAAACGATTGTGATTTTGCGGTTGTATTGTTCTTCTAATTGCTTTTTCTTCTGTTCGACGATCGTAAGAAAACCTTGACCGACGCCACCAAAACCGATAATGGCTACTTTTTGTTCCATGTGTTTACACTCCAATTCACTGTTTAACTGTTAATGCTTTTAACGCCATTTCGAGATCTTCTTTCAAATCTTCGAAATCTTCAATACCAGCTGAATAGCGAATGAGTCCATCTGGAATCCCGAGCGCTTTACGTTCTTCTGGTGTTGATTCTACATGACTTGTCGTTCTTGCTGGACCGACGGTTGTTTCTACAGCACCGAGGTTTGCCGCACGATTGGCATATTTTAATTTCGGTAACATCACTTTCACTGCATCCATCCCTCCGACGAGTGAAAAACTAAACATGCCACCAAACCCTCTCATTTGTTGCTTTGCGATGTCATGATTTGGATGATCCTTTAAGCCTGGGTAAAAAACGTTTTCAACCATCGGGTGTTTCTTTAAATATTCCGCTAATTTTGTCGCGTTTTCGGTTTGTTTGTAAACACGTAAATGCAACGTTTTCATACCACGAATGAGTAAATATGCAGCCATCGGGTCTAGTGTAGCACCGTTGATTTCCCGGTAATGATACACTTCTTCTACGAGCGCTTTACTGCCTACAAGCACGCCTCCAAGTGCATCAGCGTGACCACCGAGAAACTTCGTCGCTGAATGAAGGACCAAATCAGCACCAAGTTGCAACGGGTTTTGTAAAATTGGTGTTGCAAACGTGTTGTCTACGATCACGAGTGCATTGTGATTTTTGGCAACGTCAGCAATTCGCTCAATATCTGTAATTTTCACAGTAGGATTCGTCGGTGTTTCTAAATAAACGATGCTACAGCCTTTTTCAATTTCTTCGATCATATGCTCATGATCGCCGGTTTCACAAAGCGTAATATCAATGTTTAACCGTGGCAAAAACTCACTAAAGATTTTATTCGTTCCACCGTACGTATCTTTAATACTTACGACTCGATCCCCTGGTCGTAAAAACGTTAATAACGTGTTGCTAATTGCCGCCATACCCGTTGAAAAGCTCGTTGCTGCTTCAGCGCCTTCCAACTCTTTCACTTTATCCTCGAAACTTGAAACCGTAGGATTTGTATTTCGCCCATAAATGTGACCTTCCGCTTGACCGACTGCCACTTCATACCAATAATCTAAATCGTCATACGTGTAAGCAACGCTATGAACGACTGGCACTTGGCTTGCGCCGTGCACTCTGTACTTCTCTTCGCCTGCCCAAACCGTCTCTGTCGCTAACTTTGGCTGTCTTTCTTTCATAATCCCTCTCCCCTTCGTATGGATGTTACAAAAAATTTAAGTTTTCTGTAAAAAAGAGCGTAAGAAAAGAGGACGACGGAAAACGTCACCTCTTTTTTGGATGCTCATGTATAAAATTATCGCGTTACTTTTCGTATCTTGTTTGCAATTCTTTTAAACTCGAAAGCGCTTTTTCACCAAATTCATCTTCCCGTTTTTCCATTTTGGAAATTTCGGCTTCTACCGCTTCATGCAAACTTTCTTCATAAGAAGGAAGATCATCTGAATAGGCTTTGACGGTAACCGTTGGCACCCATGCCTTTTCTAAATATGCAAGTGCGTTTCTTTGATGAAATAGTGGTACATTTGTTTCAAATCCTTGATGAAGGTCTCCTTGCATCGGATGCTTTTTGACTGCTTTTACTTGAAGAAGTGTTCGTTCGCCACGTTCTTCAACAACTTCTCCGATATAGATCCCTGTTTTGTACTTACCGGTTACGTACACCCCATCACTCCCTTCAAACCAACTATAGGAAAATTCAATTCTATCATACGTGATCTTTTCTATATTGTTCAAGAGCTTCTTTTAAATTCGTGCATAATTATTTTTTTCCGTTGCATACTAACTGTAAAAATTTGAAAAAGATTGAAGGATGAACGGCATGTCACTATTCTTTTTGCGTAGCTCAAAGCGACTGATTAAACTCTTGACGTCCATGACTTTTAGCCTTTTGCTTTGTCATCTTCTCTCAATTCCGCCGTTATTTGCGATCGTAACGACTTGCTTTGCCCTTGAGAATACGAGCTTTGACGCCGTTCGTAACGGAGCTGTTCGCCTCGGGTCTGCTCTTGTTGGTGCCGGCTTTGCCCTCGTCTTCTATTTTATTCTCGGAGCTCATCCGCTCATGTATGCCAGTGTTGTGATCGTCATCATTCTCATCATGAACGTGTTCGTCTATAAACGATTTACGATGATCGCATCCATCACAGCCTTTGCCATTATGCCTTCCATGTTTGATCATCATTTAGAATTTTATAGTGAACGAGTGATGAGTTCTATGATTGGAATTATGGTTTCAACCGTTGTGAACATGTATGTGTTACCGAATAATTTCATGCCTGAACTACGAAATAAATATGAACGATTAATCGAGCAAGCATCAATCATTTCACCGCTCAACTCATCCACGAAGAAATTGATTCAAAAGCGCTTGAATGAGTTCGAACGCATGGCTGCAAAACAAAAAAAACAATGGCGGTTGCGTCCTGGTAACGCAGATGAGACGAGACAATTACGATACTTTGAGCATCAAAAACGTTTCCTAGCTGAACTTTTTCAACAGCAATTTTCATTTAGTGAGCAGACGACTACACCATACATTGTACAATTTATTATGCGTCTTCCTGCTCATTACAGGAAATTAGGACGAGCTGAACGGCGGAAGCTATTGCACTGGCTTGATACGATTGCCCCGAAAATTCCTGCCGATTTCAAAGTGAATTACGAGTATGTTATGCAGCTTTTGTTTGTCTTGGACCGTCCTTCTTATTTACATACGTTCCAACATGACAACCAACAGAAAAAGCACGTAAAAGCGTGAATTCGCTTTTACGTGCATGATTAACTTTTTATACTAGAATCGTAGACCCCATTAAATATCGATCCACTTCACGTGCTGCTTCTCTTCCTTCATGAATCGCCCAAACGACAAGGCTTTGACCGCGACGATTATCACCTGCAGCATAGACACTCGGTACGCTCGTACTGTATTGACCATATTCTGCCTCAACCGTACCTCGATTTGTCGTCTTCACACCCATTTGTTCAAGAAGCTCTCGTTCAGGCCCGGTAAACCCAATCGCTAATAGCACGAGATCCGCATCCCAAACTTTTTCAGATCCAGGTATTGGTTTACGTAGTTTTTGTCCGTTTTCAAACACTGTTTCTGCTTGTACGGCTTCAAGACCGACTAAAACACCATCATCATCAGTCACAAAACGAGTCGTTAACCATTGGTACGCTCTAGGATCTTCTCCGTAAACGGCTTCTGCTTCTTTATGTCCGTCTTCTTTCGCAAACGTTAACGGAAATAATGGCCACGGGTTTCCATCATTACGCGTTTCACCTTTGATTTTGTTAATATCAAATTGTGCAATTGACTTCGCACCGTGACGTACAGATGTTGTAATACAATCCACACCTGTGTCACCGCCTCCGATCACGATGACATTTTTGCCAGCAGCAGAAATGTATTGACCGTCTTCATGCTTTGAATCGAGCAATGACTTCGTGTTTTGCGTTAAGAAGTCCATCGCAAAATGAACACCCTTAGCATCATGCCCCGGCACATCACTAACTCCACGTGGTACCTGTGCTCCAGTACACAAAATCACCGCAGAATAGTCATTGTTCAATTGTTCCCAAGAAATCGCTTCACCGATGTTAACGTTTGTCTTAAACGTAATGCCTTCTTCCTCTAAAATACGAACGCGTCTCATGACAGTTTCGTAAGGAAGTTTGACGTCAGGAATTCCGTACGTTAATAGACCACCAACACGATCTTCTTTTTCATAAACAACGACAGTGTGACCGACTTTATTAAGTTGGGCTGCTGCTGCAAGTCCAGCAGGTCCTGAACCAATAACGGCGACACGCTTTCCTGTTCTCTTGCGAGGTGGCTTCGCTTTAATCCACCCTTCTTTAAACCCATTTTCAACGATTTGCCATTCAATTGATTTAATCGTAACCGCATCGTCATCAATGGCAACTGTACAAGAACCTTCACAAGGTGCTGGACATACTTTACCCGTGAATTCTGGGAAATTATTCGTTTTGTGCAAACGTTCTAACGCATCTTTCCAGCGGCCGTGATAGACGAGATCGTTCCATTCAGGAATTAAGTTGTACACTGGACAACCAATTTCATCTGAACCAGGAACGTTCGTTCCTGCTTGGCAAAAAGGAATCCCGCAATCCATACATCGTGAAGCTTGCTGCTCAATGTCGGACTTTGGTGGTGTTACATGGATGTCTTGCCAATCTTGAACACGATCACGAGGATCACGTTTTTTAGGTACCTGTCGTTCAATTTCCATAAATCCAGTCGCTTTACCCATCGTTTCCCCTCCTGTTCAAAACCGTGATTACTTAACCACTGCTTTCGCTCGCTTGCTTTCATCAAAAGCGGCCATAACCGCTTCCTCTTCAGAAATACCTTCTTTAATCGACGTATCAATCGCTTTTAACATGTTGCGATAATCTGTCGGAATTACTTTAACAAAGTGCGTTTTTTCTTCATCCCAATTCGCTAAAATGCGATTACCGATCGGGCTTTTCGTGTGTTCTACATGTGCTATGATAAGCGTTTTTAGCTCATCTTCGTCATGTTGTTCTAATTGATCAAGCTCGACGAGTTCACGGTTGCAGTGAGCTTCAAACGAGACTTTTGGATTGTACACATAACTCACACCACCAGACATACCAGCAGCATAGTTTTTACCTGTGTCACCTAATACAACGACCGTTCCACCTGTCATGTACTCTAAAGCGTGATCACCGACACCTTCGACGACAACTTTTGCACCACTATTTCGAACACAAAAACGTTCTCCGGCGATTCCAGAAATATACGCTTCACCACTCGTAGCACCGTAAAGCGATGTGTTACCAACGATGATATTTTTTTCAGGTTCAAGTGGCGCATCTTCGTGAGGATGGACGTAAATCTTACCTCCAGATAAACCTTTGCCAATATAGTCGTTGCTATCGCCTACTAGGCGTAGCGTCATTCCTTTAGGAACAAACGCTCCAAAACTTTGTCCAGCAGAACCTGTAAACGTTAAGTCGAGCGTATCTTCTGGCAAACCTTCTGCTCCGTAGCGCTTCGTAATCATACTTCCAATGACCGTTCCAACCGCCCGGTTAATACTCCAAACTGGGAAGGAGCGTTTTAACGGCGTTTTATTTTCAATTGCTGGTAAGCAGCTGTCCATGAGCATTGTCGTATCGAGTGATTCACCGACAAGGTGCTCTTGCTCACTCGTTCCAAAATGTGCCGATTGATTTTCAGGATTCGGACGATATAAAAGCGATCGTAAATCAAGTTGCTTCGCTTTTTTGCCAATAACATCGTCACGTTGCTCGAGTAGATCTGCGCGTCCAATCATGTCATCAATTTTCGTAAAACCGAGCTCTGCCATTAATTCGCGCATTTCTTCAGCGATGAACGTCATAAAGTTTACGACATGTTCAGGATCACCTGCGAACTTCTTACGCAGTTCAGGGTTTTGCGTTGCAATTCCGACAGGACACGTATCAATATGACAAACACGCATCATGACACATCCGAGCACAACGAGCGGTGCTGTCGAAAGTGCATACTCTTCTGCACCGAGAAGTGTTGCGACCACTAAGTCGCGACCTGTCATCATTTTCCCGTCCGTTTCTAACTTAATACGGTTGCGAAGTCCATTCATTACTAACGTTTGATGAGCATCTGCCAAGCCAATCTCCCAAGGTAGACCGGTATGTTTAATGGACGTCTTTGCAGCCGCGCCTGTACCGCCGTCATAACCACTGATGACGATTCCATCCGCACGGCCTTTCGCAACACCTGCAGCAATCGTACCGACTCCCGTACCTGAAACGAGCTTTACGCTTATCCGTGCATCAGGATTCGAATGTTTTAAATCATGGATTAATTGCGCCAAATCTTCAATTGAATAAATATCATGATGTGGTGGTGGTGAAATTAAGCCAACTCCTGCTGTCGTTCCACGCACTTTTGCTACCCAAGGGTACACTTTATTGCCTGGTAATTGTCCACCTTCACCCGGCTTTGCACCTTGCGCTACTTTAATTTGTATTTCATCAGCATTGACTAAATAATGACTCGTCACACCAAATCGTCCAGAAGCTACTTGCTTGATTGCACTTCGCCTTAAATCACCATTGTCATCCACTGTAAAACGATCCGGATCTTCGCCACCTTCACCAGTGTTCGATCTTCCTCCGATTCGGTTCATGGCAATTGCAAGCGCCTCATGTGCTTCTTTAGAGATCGAGCCAAATGACATCGCTCCTGTTTTAAAGCGTTTAAAAATCTCTTCAACAGGTTCAACTTCATGAAGCTGTACACTTGGACGATCTTTCTTTAATTTAAGCAATCCACGTAACGTCGTTTGCTTTTTCTCTTGTTCATTAATTGACTTGCTATATGATTGATAAAGTTTGTGGTCATTCGTTCGACAAGCATGTTGCAACATATGAATCGTGTGCGGATTGTATTGATGTTCTTCTCCATCTCGTCGCCACTGATGATCGTCACCTTCTTCAAGCGTCAATTGATCATGCTCAAGTTTACGGTAAGCGGTCGTGTGACGCGTAATGGCATCATTTGCAATCGTTTGTAAATCAATGCCACCAATTCTTGTAGGCGTCCATGTAAAGTGTTGATCAATCACTTCTTTTGAAATTCCAATCGCTTCAAAAATCTGTGCACCACGATAACTTTGGATCGTACTAATACCCATTTTTGAGAGAACTTTCATCATGCCTTTTGTAGCTGATTTAATGTATTTCGACACGGCTTCAACATAGGAATGCGTTTTAAGATCATCACTTCGAATTAACCCTTCTAACGAATCGAAAATCAAATACGGGTTAATTACTTCTGCACCGTAACCGAGCAACACACAATAATGGTGTACTTCACTTGCTTCGCCTGTTTCAACGAGAATGCTTACTTTCGTGCGATTCCCCGTGCGAATGAGGTAATGGTGCAAACTTGAAACGGCTAGCAACATCGGAATTGGCACAGCAGAACTACTCACGAGTTTATCGCTTAATACTAGCAACGTTATGTCATCATGTAACGCTTGATCAGCTTCTTTATGAATTTGTGAAAGTGCTTGTTCAATACCGCTACCATCACGAGACGGCTCAAACGTCGTTGAAATCGTCACCGCATGTAGACCCGGTTCGTCACAATGAATGAGCTTTGCCATCTCTTCATTTGTGACGAGTGGGGTATCCAAATAGATATGCCTTGCGTTTTCTTTTGTCGGATGTAACAAATTGCCTTCACGACCAATCGTCGTTCCAACTGCTGTTACAACTTCCTCACGAATTACATCAATCGGAGGATTTGTCACTTGCGCAAACTGCTGCTTAAAGTAGTTGTAGAGCAGTTGAGGATTATCGGACAAGACCGCTAACGGATTGTCATACCCCATTGAACCGACTGGATCTGCACCGTCGGTAACGAGCGGCTTAATCATTTTATGGATTTGCTCAAACGTATAACCGTGAACGGCTTGCTTTAAACGTAACTTCGTCTCATCAAACTCCGTTACTTCAACAGCACTCTCACGAATATCGTCTAGCGTCTTTAACTCTTCATTCACCCACTCTTTGTATGGGTTTTCATTAATAATGGACTGTTTAACGTCTTCATCAGGGATAATACGCCCTTCTTCTGGGTCAACAATCAACATTTGCCCTGGCTTTAAGCGGTTTTTTTCAACCACTTTACCTGGCGCTGTCGGTAATACTCCGACTTCTGAACTCATTACAACGATATCGTCTTCAGTCACGATATAGCGCGATGGCCTTAACCCGTTACGATCAAGCGTCGCTCCAACCCGTTTTCCATCTGTAAATACGATTGCAGTTGGACCGTCCCACGGTTCCATTAACGTACTATGATATTGATAAAATGCGCGTTTATCATCACTCATATGTTCAGCATTTTGCCAAGGTTCTGGAATCATTAACATTGCTGAATGGGCAAGCGAGCGACCTGATAACGTGAAAAACTCAAATGCGTTATCAAACATCGATGAATCGCTACCACTTTCATCAATGACTGGACGAACCTTCTCGAGATCTTCTCCAAATAATTTAGATTGGAATACCGCTTCTCTAGCATGCATCCAATTCACATTACCTTTAATCGTATTAATTTCACCGTTATGCATCAGATAACGGTTTGGGTGAGCGCGCTCCCAACTAGGAAATGTATTCGTACTAAATCGTGAATGAACGAGAGCGATTGTACTTTTAAACGTTTTCTTCTTTAGGTCGATAAAGAACGTACCGAGTTGTTCTGTCGTTAACATGCCTTTGTATACGATTGTTCTTGTTGAAAGACTAGCGAAATAAAAAGAATCCCCTTCTTCAAGTAACGATTGAACGGCCTTTTCTGTCCGCTTTCTCACGACGTACAACTTTCTCTCTAACTCATCGTCGATAAGTCCATCAGCAGCAATAAATACTTGCTGAATATAAGGCTTTGCCGCAAGAGCGGAATCACCAATGCCATTTGTATTCACCGGTACATCACGAACACCAATTACGTTTGCACCTTCTTGTTCAGCCATTTGCGCTAATATTTCTAGTGCACGCTTACGTCGCGTGTCATCGGTAGGTAGAAATAGCATCCCGACACCATATTCACCTTTTTCAGGCAATTCGAAGCCTGACTCGACTGCCGCTTCTTTGAAAAAGCCGTGTGGAATTTGAAGTAAAATCCCAGCACCGTCTCCTGAATTAGGTTCTGCCCCTTGTCCACCGCGATGCTCAAGGTTGGCTAGTAGATCAAGCGCACTTCGTACGATCGTATACGAAGGCTGTCCTTTCATATTCGCCAAAAAGCCGATCCCACAATTGTCATGTTCAAATTCGGATCGATAAAGACCCTTTGGATTAGTATTGTCATGAAACAATTTATTCCACCTCTTTCTTAACAAAAAAGATCTCTTCACGAAACTAGTAAAAATGATCTTACCACTTATCTGAACCTTCGGCAAATTGCAAGCGCCGTTTATTTCAGCATGTAAGCGCTTAATATAATGTCACTAAAGGAAAAAAATCTAACAATGATTTTTATGATTTTTACGTTTCTTTTTGAAATTTATACAACTTCTATTCAGTTTTGAAACCTAATACTTTTACGCTCGTATATAGATCAAGACAATCCGAAAGTGAAAATGGTATAATGTAAGCATACATTTGCACGCATACGGTGAACGGAAAGGTGGAAACGACATGCAAGAAGATAAACCAAACGAAACATTAGATGAAACGAACTTTGAAACTGACCTTCCCGCCGAGGAAAAAAGTGAAGCAGCCAAAAATGCTGAGAACTATATGAACAAGTTTAAACAAAACTCGAACACTCAAGAGCTCATTCAACAACTCAGTTTACTCGGTGAAGATGAACAAAAACTAGCAGGCGATTCGTTAGAATCCTTAAAGCGACCTGTTCAAGATATGTTGCACAATAAAAATAGCGAACTGCCTGAGCAACTATTTGAATTACGTCAACATGTCTCTACGTTAGAACCTGAACATCTTAATGAAGGTTTCTTACAAAAAACATGGAACAAAATCACAAGACGAAACCCAATTGAACAGTATGCTAAGAAGTATCAAACGGTCGAAGCACAAGTTGAGAACATCATTGAAGCCCTTCTAAAAGGTAAAGATAAACTTCAAGAGGACAACTTGATGCTCGAGCAATTACGCGATACAGCAACGTCTCGGATTGCTAACCTTGAAAAGCAAATTGAGACAGGTAAACAGCTCAATACGATGCTCGAAGAAGAAATGACAGCCGAAAATTGGAGAGACAATCCTCAAGAATTGCAAAAAGGGCAACAAAAAGTCATCACGAGAATTAAAAACATGACGCAAGCGGTTATGGTTTTGCAACAATCACTTGCATCCGTTGATCTCATTAAAGAAAACAACGATAAGTTAGAAGAAGCGATTTTTAACGCGATTACGATGACAAAAAACGTCATTACGGTTACTGCTTCAATCCAACTTGCACTTGGTAATCAGAAGAAAGTAATTGATGCGGTTCAAAGTGTGAATCAAGCGACTGAAGATATGATATTAAGCAACGCGAAGACGCTTCGTTCCAACACTGAAGAAACGTTAAAGACGTTGGAAGAACCAGCAATTGCAATTGAGTCTTTTAGAAAAGCATACGACGATGTTCAAACAGCCATTGAGCTGACTGAACAATCGAATGAGCGGATTGTTCAATCAGGAAAAGCATTTATTGCTGAACTTGATGAACTGAATAAAAACGTCCAAGCACGTTTACCAGAACGTAGTGACGATCGCTCTTAATGATTAACTTTAGTGAAGGTGCTGATGACAGTGAAAGATTGGTTGACGACTTCTTGGCGAGAACGCTTTATACCGGAAAGAATGCGTACGGTCGATGACCAAATCTTTTCCGACCCTAACGGGCTTTCACTGATTAAAGAAAGTGAAGCAATTCTCGACAAGATCATTGCACACATGTTAAAGAACGGTCCGATACGCGGATCGCAAGTGTACAAGAAAAATGCACGTACATTTAAACTCAGGCTTAAAGTTAGTCAAAAGCACGTGAAGTTATTAACGTTCGATACGCACGTCTCCCCTTCTGCCATAAAAAAGCGATTCGTACTCAGTTATACGCGTAGCGAGCATTCACGCGGGAGCCAAAAGATGCTTAAAGAAGGTTCTGTGTATTATATGAAAAACGGCAAATCTCACGTTAGAAGCATTATGAAGTCGCCTTATTTTCACGGCATTATCCAAAAAATGCAGCACATTGACGGTGCGATGGATGGGCATGCTCCTACTTCATTTATCGAACCTCCGATGCCAGAAGAATCACCCAAAGCATCCAAAGAAGTTCAAACCGAACAAGATCATTACACAACATCGTTAAACTACTTAACGATGCAAAAACATGATTTACCAGAGCCAATTCAAAATCGACTACATCAATTGCTTGAGCGGCTGAACCCGTTTCAACATCAACTCCGCCAGCTTTCAGTTGAAGATCGTTACCAAGTAAAACGCATGGCACAAGAGGACATTCCAAACCTCATTTCAGCCTATAAAGAGCTCGATAACGAAGAACAAGAAGAACAGATGCCTCGTATTTATGAAGCACTCACAAAAATGGAACTGGTCATTTCAAAGCTTGAAGAAAATGATGAACAACTGAAAAATGAGCGCTTTGATTATTTAATTCGACTAAATGAACGTCGTTATACAGGTGGGGATGACGCTGACCAATAATCAGCGTCTCCTATTTGACGTTTTTCGAATAATTAAACTTTTAATTAGAGGTGATTAACAATGATCAAAATTGCTGACAAGACGTATTTAATTGACGGTTTAGATTTAGGACTCGAACAACGTACTGGCATTTACGTTTTAGAGGGAGATGAATTAACGATTATTGAAACGGGACCTAGTTGCTCCTATGAACCGATTGTTAAAGGCTTAAATGAGTTAGGTTACACGCTCGATGACTTGCTACATATTATCGTCACCCACGTCCATCTCGATCACGCAGGCGGTGCGGGTCAACTCATGCAAAAAGCCAAAAACGCGACACTACACGTTCACCCAAAAGGCGCAAAGCATTTAAATGATCCGACAAAATTAATTCAAGGCGCCAAAGTTGTATACAAAGACAAATTCGACGACTTGTTTGCTCCTGTTCTTCCTTGTCCAGTTGAGCACACAGTCAGTCATGAAGATGAAAGTGTATTGCAGATTGCCGCGGACCGTAAGCTCACTTTTTTTCATACACCAGGACATGCCCTGCACCACTTTTCAATTCAAGATGAATTAACCGGAGCAATTTTCACAGGGGACACGCTCGGAATTTATTACGGAAGGCTTTCGCAAAAAATGGGAACTTGCATCGCAATTCCTAGCACATCACCGTCACAATTTGATGAACAAAGCATGCTTAATTCTTGGGAACGTATAAAGTCGCTTAAACCTGCAATCATCGGTTTTGGTCACTTTGGAGTTTCAACCGATCAACAAGAAGTATTTCAATCGCTTCACAGCAGCTATGACGTGTTTAAAACCGTTCTTTCACAAGAGCACGTCGATCCTACACGTCTGTCGCACATATTATTTGAAGCTCTACTTGAACACTTTTCCATTGAAGATCGTGACGATGACGATGTTCAAATGATGAAGATGGATTGCGAGGTTTCTGCTTTAGGACTAATTGATGCCTACCATAAGGGTCGTATCGGACTTGTCAGTTGAAGAAGTAGCAAAAGGTAGATATAATGGATTACGTGATTAGTCCGAAAAAGAGAGGGTTCCTATGAATCGTAAAGAGGCACATTTAACGCAAGGTAAAACCGTCGTGTTCACTGAGCAAAATCCGAAATGTAGCTATTATGGCGTTTTACAACATATTGAAACACCAAAAAATAAAATTTGGACTGGAAAAATTGTCGTACAAGGCGTATATGAAATTCACAATGCCGATGACATTTTCTCTCTTCATTACAGCGGTGGAGAAGAAGTTGACGTGACAGGCGATAAGATTTCCACTTTTTCTGGAAAAGTAGCGCGTTCGTTTCGCTCATCAACACTTATGGCAATTGCCAAGCTTGAGAAGTCAACAAATGCGAACATTCACCAACTTGAGGAAAAGAAACGACAACTTCAAGAAAACCGTCTTCGTTTAAAGAACGGTCATCGAACGTCAGAAGATCCGTATTTGTACTTTAAATTGCAATCGATCGAAGATGAAGTTGTACTCGTTGAGCAATCACAGAGTGAACAAATGATGTTAGACGGCTGCCCTTTCGACTTAGAATGGCTTGATAGTAAAAAGGATGAATGGCAACCCGTCAATTATGATCAAGACTTCAAATTCCGCTTAAAAAGCGGTAAAAAGGTTCGGTTAAAAGAAGGTTCAATTATACGGATTCACAAAGAACAATTTGAACCGTTCCAAATCTTACTCAATGAATTGGAACTACCAGCCAAAGAATCTCTTGCGGTCTTGTTACGTGATTTCGGTTTTAAACGCAAACACCTCGTGAAATGTCACAACACGTTGTTACGACAACTATTACACGCTCAAGAAGAACACCAATTTTCAGGTGTTAACTTTCTTTTCTTCCAAAAAGATGGCAATAGCATCGTCATTCAACACCGTTATGAACGTATCCTTCATCAAGTTGGGGAAGATTACGTATACGACCGGTTTGAATGCACCTCTGACACAAATCAACGTCAAGTCGTCACGTATACGAACATGCAACAACCATCGAAATAAACAAAACGAAGAGGAGTCTAATCGACGATTGACTCCTCTTCGTTTTTGTTTTGCTGTTGTTGTTGTTTTGAAAACCAATCTTTTAAGTCAAAACCATCACTCTCTGAGAGATCTAACACCTCAAAGCTTTTGCCAGAGATGCTTGAGAGAATGGATACAGAAAACGTCGATAGCTTTCGAAACCGTTGAATCGGTGACTGAACGACGTCAGCTGCTTGAATTCTTCGTTTAGGGACAATTACACGGTTTAAGTTAAACAAGCGCCATTGCATGACTAAACGATCATCTGTCACATAGTGGCCTGCATGCCTGTATCGTAAATGTCCGATCCAAAGTGCAGGAATGACGATGAGAAAACTAAGCGCCCCGAACGGTGGAAAGAAATACGTTAACGGCAGAGTTACGAAAAACGTCGGCAAGACTGCACGAATCCAGTAACGAATTCGAGCTCGCTTCGGAAGCTTCGTAAGCGTAATCCCCTCTTCGAATACAAATTCAGGTAAGAAACGACGTAACACTTCGTCAACTTCTTTTCGCTTTACGAGTGGAATGAGCATCGTCGATTGTTGCTCTTCTGCGCTCCCCCCACCTTTACTTTCTACATAGATCGTAGTATAGCCAAAAGGTTGTCGCAAAATCGTACTCACATAGCGAACCGCTGTAATACGATGTACTTTTAACGTGAGTTGCTTCTTCTCTAACAACCCTCGTGAAACGATTAAATCGTTCCCCCTCTTATCAACGGAAAACTGACCGTACTTAACGATCGTAATCCCAATTGATATAAGGTATGCGATGAGCGCAATTAACACGACAAATAGTGCAATCAGCGTCGTCGTTAAGGATAATGCATAACCGACCGTAGACTCATAAAACGTCTCAGGCAACAACACATCAAATTGTGAGACAATCGCAATAACAGCAGACAGTACAAGGCCGACACCGCCTGACGTCATCCCTGCGATAAATAGACGTTTATTCCCGAGGATCCAGCGATCATCTGGCTCTGCTTCTGTCCACTCTTCTTCTACGTCAACAACTTCTGTAGATTCTTCTACGAGTGCGTCTTGATGAACGTCTTCAACTTCTACGTGCTCTTCAATTTCTGAGTGCACGTTAAGCTCCGCTTGTGATTGTTCTGTTTCTTCTGGAACGTCCATCTTTTTCATTAGCTCTCGCTTCAGGCGATTCGCTTCTTGAACAGTTAAAGCATCAATGTCAACGTCTGGTTCACTTCCACCACCCGCTGTCTCAATCTTCACTCGAACTAATCCAAATGGACGTTGTAAAATCCCTGCAGATTTATCAAAGCTTTGCACACGTCGACGTTGAATATAACGATTTTTCTTAATGATAATGCCTTGACGTATATAAAGCTCGTTGTCTTTTACGTAGTACCGATACGTCCACCAGTATAAAAAGCTATACCCGAGTGAAAACAAGATGATGACTGGAATAATAATCAATGTGAAGATCCCGATTCCACCACCGGTACTTCCGATGAAGAAGGCAATAATAAGCGGGATAATAAACCCTTTAATGCCTTGCACGATCATAATTGGCACTGCTGCCCAGTGCATGCGTTTGCCGTCAGTCATCTTCATCAGCCGTTTGGGCCAAAACGGCAATTTGATCCCGAAGATCAGAGGCCACTTCTTCTGTTAAAGCAGGAATTTGATGGATGGTCGCAGCTGTCGAAATGCTTACAGCAGACAACTTATAATGACGATAAATTGGACCTTGCTCCGTGTCTACGTGTTGAACACGGTTCATCGGAACGAGCGTCCTGCGGATAATAAACACACCATACTGAAAATCGATTTCTTCATCATGTACTTCATAGCGCCATCTTCGCCAACGAATGGCTGGTACGACGAGACTTTTCATAATGACGATTAAAATCCAAGCGATTACCATGACGTATAAAATCCAGAATGGCCAATCAAATACGAAAGAAAGCACTCCATACACAATCGGGATAATTAAGTAAAATAAACTTTCAAATAGTCCAGTAATCCGCCAAACCGGAAGCGCCTTTTTTGATAGGCGCTTCGCTGGTGCTTGTCGCATGTGAACGGCTCCTTCCTTACTCTTCGTCACGCACGTAAATGATCTCTACATCCAACGACTTTAAATAATCAATGACCGCATCATTTAATTGTTGGTCTTGCAACAATCCGAGAGACTCGACGAGTTCAAGCTCATCAAACTCGCCATTCTCAGCTTCTTCAATTAAAGTGAGGACCTCCGTTAACTTACGCTCTTCAAGTGTTTCAATTAATTGTTCTCGTTTCATGTTTCACCTCTAATTAGTCTTTCGCTCTTACTGACTCTGTCATCTGTTTCCAAACGGAACCTTTAGCTTCTTCTCCGCCTTCGATTCGTTTTAGTGCCATTTTCATTTGCATATCCACTTCAAATTCAGGATCTGGAATGGCTGCTTTTAATGGTTCAATTGCACGTTCATCACCAACTTCAAACAAGAACATTGCCGCTCTCCAACGTACGAGCTTACTCTTATCATTCAAGCTTTTGATCACTTCATCCATCGCACTTGGATCTCCTAAGTCAGAAAACGTGTCTGCAGCTGTTCGACGAATGGTCGCGGATTTATCTTTCATCGCTTCATATAAATAAGGAAGAATAGCTTTGGTTTCAATCATTCCAATTAACGTTACAGCGAGGCGGCGCACAGAAAGCTTCTCATCTTTCATAGCGATGCTTAAGATTTCTAGATCATCTTCTGTTGGATCCATCTGATCGAGTGCTGCAAAACGCTTCTTCCAATCTGGATCTTCTAGCATTTCTTTCGTCACTGCATATGGCTTTGGACGTTCTACTGAACTGCTATCCGTTGCATAGTGAACGAGGCGATCTAATCGTTCTTGATCGTATGCTGCCTTCACTTCTTCTAACACTTCTTGACCGATTTCTTCAAGGTCGTTCCCGTAACGAACGGCACGTTCTTCCCAAGAACGATCTAATACAATGTTATCGTCCGCATTCGCTGCTTTAAATGCAGCTTGTTCAAACCGCTCAGGCAAACCGACACGCTTTTCCTCATCAGACGTTAAAAGTTTCACCTGCATTGGAATGTTTTTAAACATTTGAAGTTGTACTTGTACTTCACCGTAATGATCAGCAACGACTTGTTCTTCATTCGTGTCTTCTTTTGTATCTTCTCCAAACACTTGTCTTGCCTTCTGCAAAACGGGCTCCCATTTCGCCTTTGGTTCGCGTTCAAGCGCAATAAAATCAGCTACGTGATACACACCTTTGATGCCTTCAATTTTGAAGAGTTCTTGAATTTCTTTTGGTGCATCACTATGATTGTCTTTCGTATAGTTGTTGCTTTTGCCAGATCCTAACGCTTGATCAAGCGTTAGCTTCATCGTATTCGGACTTGGTGTTGGTTCAATGGATCGGATTTGCATCGTTATTCCTCCTAAAACTGCTACGTCTGTCTCGGTTTCTATCATACCAAATCAACCGTTGCTTTTCTATTTAACGAATGTAAGGCACGAGATGTTTCATAATTACTGTAAAATCTTCAGTATCACCGAACGTTTCGACAATCTTACTTTCACCATCGATGATAAATGTCGAGGGAACCCCTTCACATCGATAGGCTCGATACGTATCAAGTTGGTTATCTAATACGTAAGGTACAGGGTTTCCTAATGTATTCATAAGCTTCTCCCCTGCTCCTTCTTCACGTTCACGACCAACAACATTCACAAAAAGCATGTGTAATCCGGTCGTTGTTAATTGTTCATAGAGCCGCGTTTTTTTATCAAGATCAATCTGTGAATCTGGACACCATGATGCCCAAAATGTTAGCAATAACGGGCTCCCTGCATAATCTTCTAACGAATGATACGTGTTTGTTACAGGGTTATACAACGAAAACGAAGGCGCGAGCTTCATATTAATGCTCCTCCTTTCTTGCACCCATCCAATGTACAACATTTAGAACACTTTTCATCGTCACAAGTCTTTCTCGATGTTCACCGTCTTTATACAATAATGTTGGTACAGTCATTATTTGTTCTTTTTCAGCGACGTGCTTCGTTAATTGCAAATTGATTTTGTACACAGAATCCTCGATTCCACACACTTTACTTGCCTCATAAACAAATCGCTCTGCAATCTGACACGTATAACAAAACGGCGAGACGACTAAGACGTACCCTCGTTCGTACTCATTGAATTGTTGTTCAGATAGTTCAGCTATCATAAAATCCTCCTTACACAGGAAGAACCTCAATCCGAAAGATCGAGGTTCTTGAAACGTCATTTCCCATTAAGTGACCGGTTTAAACGTCACCCATAACGTTTGTAGGGAACTAGTTTGAAACGCTTTTAAGAAATCATCTGGACTGTCATTCGTTTTCTTTACCGTTCGATAATTATGAGGAACGGTCACAGTAGTGCGAAAAGGAAAAGGATGGAGCGTTACCGACTGATGATCCTTCCAATTCGCTTCAATCGTCTGATCGTCTAAAAACGAAAACGTTTGTGAAAACCCTCGTTTAAACCACGGCCATTCATCTTCTTTGTTCACACCTGGCTCATTTAGTGCAACATAAAGAGAAATCTCATCTAATAGACGAAGTACGGATAAATCGTATCGAAGATCGTCTTGATTGTCTAGCGATAGCCATAATTCACGCCTTCTTTTTTCTTCTTGTTGTTTGAACTTGGTTGCTAAATCGTCTGTTGGCGCTTCATAAAAGCTAGATAAATGTTGACTGATCAAATATCCTGCACGTTTATTCATTAGAGCCGCTTCTGTAATTCCCTTTTCATACAGAGGAATCTTCAGTGAATCTGGAAAGGATGTAAAATCATACGGCATCGCTTCACTCTCGTTAAAACGAGGAACATGATCTTCCACTTGCCAACCTCGGTCATGTTCAAAACAAGCCGTTACAACAGCCGTAAAGCAGGAGCGTTTTAAGCGAATGTCGTCTCCCCAACACCGAGCCAATTGTCCCGTGAACATCCCGTGCTCATGTTGATTAAAGAGTACCCATTCATCACTTCGACTACGGATAATCATAGTACAAAGTTAAACAGTTTATCTGACGTAGAAATTTCATCAACATCAAATCCTTCGGCTTTCATTCGTTGAATAAGCACAGGGTAATCAGCTGCTGACTTTAATTCGATGCCAACGAGAGCTGGTGCGATGGAGCGATTGTTCTTCTTTACGTAATCGAACCGTGTAATATCATCGTCTGGCCCTAACACGTCATTTAGAAATTCTCGCAATGCACCAGCGCGTTGAGGGAAATTCACGATAAAGTAATGTTGCAATCCTTCATAAATTAACGAGCGCTCACGCATCTCAGCCATACGACCAATATCATTGTTCCCTCCACTAACGACACATACGACAGTTTTGCCTTTTATTTCATCTTTATAGAAATCCAATGCTGAAATTGACATGGCTCCAGCTGGCTCAGCAACGATTGCTTGCTGATTGTAAAGCTCAAGAATAGTTGAACAGACTTTTCCTTCAGGCACGAGAACGATGTCATCAATTAACTGCTCACACATCTTAAACGTTTGCTCACCAACGCGTTGTACCGCAGCACCGTCTACGAACTTATCGATCTCTTCAAGTTCGATGACTTCTTTTCTTAAGAGTGCCTGTTGCATAGACGGGGCACCTTCAGGCTCTACGCCAATTAACTTTGCCTGCGGTTGGATGGACTTTACGTACGTACCGAGCCCAGCCATTAACCCGCCGCCACCAATAGAGGCAAATACGTAATCAATTTGCCCACCGATGTCATTTAAAATTTCCATACCGACCGTTCCTTGGCCAGCAATAATCTTCTCATTATCAAAAGGATGCACAAATGTCATGCCGTGCTTCTCTTCATAACGCTTTGCTTCTTTAAACGCATCGTCAAACGTATCGCCAGTAATGATAACATCGACGAACTCTTTGCCAAATTGCTTCACTTGATCTTGCTTTTGACGAGGCGTCGTAGTTGGCATGAAGATGGCGCCTTTTACTTTCATAATGCGACAAGAGTAGGCAACCCCTTGGGCGTGGTTCCCTGCACTTGCACAGACGACCCCATTTTCCAATTCCTCATCAGATAAGCTCTTCATTAAGTTATACGCGCCGCGAATCTTAAATGATCGAACGACTTGCATATCTTCTCGCTTTAAGTAAATATTCGCACCATAACGCTCAGAGAGCACTTCATCTCGTTGCAATGGCGTATGGGTCACGACATCTTTTAACGTCTGATGGGCAATAATAATGTCTTCTAGCTGTACTTTGTTCATCATTTGTTGATTCTCTGCCATAACTAAACCGCCTTTTTATTTAACAATTAACGCTTTTCTAGATAATGTATCAATTATAGCATGTGTGTTTCAACAATGCGCCACTCTTTCCTAAACCTTTAAGCTTTTCTGCAAAAATTTCACGATCACTTGCATATCAGAAGGATTTCTAGCAAATCTTCGGCGGTCTGCGTTGAAAAACGGACGTTTTACTTCTATAATGAATGAGGTAATACCGTGAATGAAGGAGGTAATTAAACATGAAAGCAAAATTATCAACGGCGTTCTTCTCTTTTCTAGTTCTTTTCTTAATCCCAGTGCAGTCGTTTGCTGCATATGGCGAAGATGATGCAGGAAGTGAAGCAAGTACGTTTCTAATCGTCTCATTAACTGTGTTTTCATTTGCAACGATTATTTACTTGCTCATTTCTACGTTTAAAGACAACAATTAATTTGTAGAAAGAAGAGTAAAACGGTCACAAAACGGGAAAATAAATAGTTAGAACGCTATGATGAGGGAGGCTTTTACGATGAACGAGTGGTTAAAGAATGGTTTTTTTCTAGGTCTAGGTGCTGCTGTTGCAGGCACTGAGAAAGTACAAACGTATTTAGATGACCTCGTATCACGTGGTAGAATTACCCCGAAAGAAGCAGAGCAATTTGCAGATGAATTAATTAAACGGGGTGAAACGAAAGAACAAGAATGGACGGAGTCATCGAAAACGAAGATGAAATCCATGTTCAATGATATGGGTCTTGCTACACGTGATGACTTAGAACGTGTTGAAGAGAAACTTACTCATTTGGAAAGCTTGCTCAAAGAGCGTCAAATGAAGGATCGTAACGACGACAACGAGTAAAAAGGAAGATGACTATTGCTTTCCAACGGTTTAAAACACGCAAACCGCTACCGTAAAATCGTAACCGTTTTAGCAAGACACGGTTTCGGTTATGTCCTTAAAGAAGTTGGTCTATTTCACGTCCTTTCTTTACCGAAACGACTCGCTACCAATCCTAGCGACCCTAACTATCGGCTCATCGGAGAGCGGATTCGAAACGCTCTCGAAGAGCTTGGTCCCACGTTTATTAAGCTTGGTCAGATGATTAGTACGAGAGAAGACCTCTTTCCGAACTATATCGTCGATGAACTAGTTGAGCTTCAAGACAATGTACCGCCGTTTAAATTCAGCGAACTAAAGAACATTGTTGAAGAAGAACTAAACATGCCATTACATAAAGCCTATCAATCGTTTGATGAGACCCCTATTGCAGCCGCATCAATCGGTCAAGTACATCGTGCGACATTATTCGATGGCTCGGTCGTTGCTGTAAAAGTTGCAAGGCCTAACATTAAAGAAACGATTGAGAAGGATTTAGACATTTTACATGACTTAGCAAAGCTTTTTACACAACGTTTTCGCTGGGCAGAGTATTATCGCCTCGAGGAAATCGCTGATGAATTTGCGGAAGCCATTCGAAATGAAGCGGACTATACGATCGAAGTGCGAAATACGGAGAAAATGCGTGCGAACATGGCTGATTTCTCCTTGATCACCATTCCAAGCATTTATGAAAAGTATAGCACTCGCAAAATGATTACGATGGAATTTATTGACGGGGTTAGCTTGCATGATTGGCATCCTGAAAATGAAGAACAAGGGAATCGTTATGCCCGTGAACTTGCTGATGCGTTTTTACATCAAGTGTTGATTGACGGATTGTTCCACAGTGATCCTCATCCAGGTAACTTTAGCATTACGAAAGATGATCAGATTTGTATGTTTGACTTCGGTCAAGTTGGTCGCTTGAATAAGACGATGAGAAATCAGTTCATCAGTTATGTGATCGCGATGACTCGTCGTGACATTCGTGAAGTTACAGACACGATTTATGCGATGGCAGACGTCCCTGATACGGTTGACCATGAGGAGTTTGGCGAAGAAGTCGAATTTCTTCTCGACAAGTACTACGAGCAATCGTTTGAAGACATTAAGATTGGCGAGGCAATTCGAGACATCTTTGCCGCGTCTCATCGTTATAACATTCGCATTTATAAAGAATACACACTGCTTGCCAAAGCAGTCATAACGATTGAAAGCATTTTAATGCGACTTGATCCGAATCTTAGCATCGTAGAAATTGCCGAACCTTACGGTAGGCAGCTTGCCCGCGAACGATTAAATCCGAAAAGCTGGACGAAAGAGCTTTATCGTGATGCTAAAAAACAATCGAAGACGATTCTCGCCCTCCCCGACTCTGTGAAAAGAGCCGTTGATCGGATTGGTGACGATGACTTGTCATTAGAAGTACGCATGCCAAAGATCAATTTGTTCTTTAGAAAGCTTGATCGCATCAGTAACCGGATTTCGTTTAGTATTACACTTTTGGCGTTTAGCATTATTATGGTTGGGCTCATTATTGGCTCTTCATTTGGCGATCAAAACTCATTTTTAGTCCAATTACCTGTGATAGAAATTAGCTTTGTCGTTTCATTTTTTATGTTTTTGCTCATTTTATATTCGATCCTCAAATCAGGAAGATTTTAAAGAGCAACCGGTTGCGGACACATCCGCAACCGGTTTTTTATATGACAAATTTATACGCTCAAATGTAAAAAGTGTAAGGTGAATTTCCAACCAAAGTAATCTACCATTACCAGTGGAAAAAAATAACTGACTACGAAAAAGTTACACGTTGGTTTTTTCTAACCTCATACACTTAGACTGAAAAACCGCCATACAAAAAAACGTTAAGCAGATCTACTTAACGTTCAGTGTGTTTACTTATCTCAGATACAACGTACATATTAAAAACGTCACTCAAACTCGACTAACGTTCGCTTGCTGTTTGAATTTCTTCTTCGACGAGGTCTAGCACGTAAAAGACGGCTTGTATTCGTTCAATAAACCGTTGCTCTCGCATCGTTTTTTGGAATGATTCCGTTGGAATGACATACATATTCTCATAGGTGTGCTCAACTTGTGTAGCGTTTAACGTTTGCATCGGTTCAGCTTGAACGAATTGATGGACAAGCTCTTTCCACTCTTCTGTGCGCTGTTGGACTTCGTTTACGAACGGAACGATCGTTTCCTTAAAATCAAATGATTCTCCGTTCGCTTGACGTTGCTGAAAGTCTTTCGCCTTTTGCATGTCACTTCGTAACGTCGTTTGCAGCTCCTGTATTTCTTTACTCATTAACAACCACCGTGCCTTTTTTAATTGGTGATCATTTAGCTAAATGAAAAGATGTTCTGACGTTTTCTTGGAGTGAGTGATTTAGGTTGTACAGTTTTCTCCTTCTCCGCTTTTTCAATTTGTTGATGTTCAATCACTGTTAATTGGTCTTCGATGCTTTTCACTGATTGTTGAACATCGTCTAATTCCGTGCGGTGCTTTAACAGTTGAAAACTCACAACTTCATCCGCTTTCTGCTCTATCATTCGCTCTAAATGATCTAAACGCTTAATAATATCTTCCATACGCTTTTCTGCTTCTTGAGTTGACGCTTTAAGTAAAGCCTTCTCATCTTCTGATGGTTTGATCGTAGCAAGTTCTTGCAACACAGGCTCTCGGTCCGGTAATTGCCGCTCCTTCACTTGTCTTAGCTTCTCAATTGCCAACACGTCATATAAATAATGACCTCGGTCATTTGTAATTACAGGTACCTCGTGCTTACGAACCCAATTTTGGATCGTCTTTGGTGCCACGTTTAGTTGATCAGCAACGTATTGTGTTTTTGCGAGTTTCATAAGAGAATCAACCCCCTTGAATGTTAGACAAACATCGTCTCGTCTATATGCTTACTCCAAACATTCAAGGTTAAAAACTCATTTCCTTTAAGGCTGACAAAACTGCTTTCTGTTCTACAAAAGTTCTCTTAAAACGCAAAAATGAACGCGCAGTTGTAGAATTGTGCGATTAATCTTCAGTTAACCGCTGCGAAATCGTCTCAGGTTGAACGGCAGACAAGACAATATGTTGACTATCTAATAAGATCATACTTCGAGTCTTTCGTCCGTTCGTTGCGTCAATGACTAACTTTCGCTCTCTAAATTGTTGAATTAAACGCTTTGTTGGTGCCGAATCGGGTTGTATAATAGAGATGATGCGATCACTCGGAACAACATTTCCAAACCCGATGTTCATTAACTTTTCACTCATGTTTTCACCTCAGTCATTCATAGAAATTTTAACATGAAATTGAATGTCTTAAAAACTTTTTCCTTGTAACAGCTTCTATTTATGCTATTATTAATGATTGAATTTTTATTAGACGGAAAGGATTGTTCTCAATTGGCTTTTCGTTACCCAAACGGTAAGTTGTATGAAAAGAAAGTGACCACATCAAAAAAAACCGATGATGGAAATGCAAACCGGGGCATGACACTTGAAGATGACCTTAACGCCTCCATCCATCATTACTTACAAATCGGAAAAGCGGTGATCCATAAAAAACCTACTCCTGTACAAATTGTTTCTGTTGACTACCCGAAACGAACTCGAGCTAAAATTACTGAAGCTTATTTTCGCCAGGCGTCTACGACAGACTACAATGGGATCTATAAAGGCTATCATTTGGATTTTGAAGCAAAAGAAACCCACCAAAAACAATCGTTTCCACTGAAGAATATTCATGACCATCAGATGGAACATTTAAATGCAGTCACTGCACACGGTGGCCTTGCTTTCTTAATTCTACGATTTGCTCATTCTAAAGAAACGTATGTGTTAAAAGCCGAAGATTTTATGAAGCTTAAAACAGAAACCGATCGTAAATCAATAAAAAAAGATGACATTGCAACTCTTGGAATCTTTGTGAACCCAAGCATTTTACCTACTATTGACTTTTTGCCTGCTGTGGAACAATTATTTCGACTGAACGTGTAACATTTTTCGGCGAACAGCGACAAATTCATTGAGGTTTTTGAGAAATGAGGGAAGTACGATGAGTGAATACACGTCGAGAACAGAAAAACGTCGTGCACAACAATCAGGAAACAAAAAGCAACAAAAGAACAAAAAACCGAAGCAAAAAAAATCCATATGGAAAAAAATACTGATTAGCTTATTCGTAATCATGGGCGTTGGTCTAATTGCCGGAGGTGCAACTGCGGCTGCCATTATTAGTGGCGCACCAGAGTTAGATCCTGAAGAGCTGATGCTTGCTGAAGGGGCCACCGTATACGACGTTAACGACAACGAACTCGGCCGATTACACGGTGCCGAAAAACGAAGTTATCGTTCCATTGAAGAAATTCCAGAACATGTGAGCAACGCCTTTGTTGCGGTTGAGGACATGCGCTTTTATGATCACATGGGAATCGATGTACGTCGTCTTGGAGGAGCTGTTGTCGCCAACATTACTGGTGGATTTGGTTCTGAAGGTGCAAGTACAATCACACAACAAGTTGTTCGGAACGCATTTTTAAGCGCGGACAAGACAATCTCTAGAAAGCTTCAAGAACAATGGTTAGCATTTCAATTAGAGCGTCAGTACAGTAAAGATGAGATTCTTGAAATGTATTTAAACATTATTTATTTTAGCTCTGACGCTTACGGAATTGGTGAAGCTTCCATTCGTTGGTTCGGTAAAGAAGATTTAAGTGAGCTAACGGTTGCTGATGCAGCAGTACTTGCTGCAGTACCGAGACGTCCTTCTTTTTATAATCCAATTGACAATCCAGAAAATGTCGAAAGTCGTAGAGATTTAATTGTAGGCATGATGGAAGACCAAGAACTAATTTCAAGTGAAGAAGCGGATGAGGCGCGTAACACGTCCATTCACGATCAAATTAATCATACGCCAGCAGATGATACGATCGGGCATACATCGTTTATGAATCACGTGCGTGATGAAATTGAACAAATTGATGGCCTTTCTATCGGTGATCTTTATGCTGCTGGGTTTGACATTTACACAACGATTGACCCAGAAGCACAAGAATTTGCAGAGCGTGTCGTTCAGACCGATGAGTTTATTAGTTCCTATCCAGACAACGAGTCATTCCAAGTTGGTTTCACATTGTTAGATAATGAAACCGGCGGCATTCGTGCTATGGTTGGCGATCGTCACGGTGAAGAAATTGAAGCAGGATTCAACTATGCGAGTCGTGGTAACGGTCATCCAGGTTCTACGGTGAAGCCGTTTATGGACTTCGGACCTGCGATTGAAGAACATGGTTGGGGTACCGGTCATACACTTGTCGATGAACCCCATGAATATTCTAGTGGTCAATCGATTACGAACGCATCAGGAAACTATAGCGGTGAAGTAACGATGCGTGAAGCTCTCGTGCGATCGTTAAACATCCCAGCGCTCAAAGCACATCAAGAAGCAGGCGTTGACAACTCACACCAGTTTGCAGAAAGTCTAGGCTTTAACTTTGAAAATTATTACGAAGCACATGCACTTGGTGCTTTTGAAACTTCAAGTGAGAAAATCGCAGGTGCATATGCTGCGTTCGGTAATGATGGTGTCTATAACGAACCACACAGTATTCGAAAAATCGTATTTCGTGATGAGCGGGAACTCAACTTAACACCAGAACCGAATCGCGCGATGCACGATTATACAGCGTATATGATGACTGATATGCTTAAAGGTGTACTCACAGATCCACGAGGTACAGGTAATCAAGCAAACGTACAAGGATTACCACTCGCTGGTAAAACGGGTACTTCAAACTTTGATGCTGACACTCGTAACCGTCTCAACATCCCACAAGGCGGTGTGCCAGACATTTGGTTTGCGGGGTACAGCCCTGAATATACCGCGTCGATCTGGACTGGGTACGCCAACAATAACGACGGTTATCTATCAGGAGCTGAGCATGAAATTGCACGACACATCTTCCGGATTGTCATGCAAGAAGTACACCAAGGGATGGATGTTTCTGACTTCTCACGACCTGATTCAGTATGTGAGCAAGGTGGCGAGCTCTACATTTGTGGTAACACACCAGATACACCACCTGAGCCTGAAGTAGAAGCAGCAATCTCAGACTTAACAGCAGGATTTGATGAAGACAACAATCAAATCATCGTAAGCTGGAGCTTCCCTGAAGAAGAAATGGAGGGTGTAACCTTCACAGTACGTCATGGGGTTAACGGTGAAGAAATGAGCGAAGTTCAATCGAGCAGTGACCAACAATTCATTCTCGCAGATCCCGCTCGTGAAAGCACCCATAGCTTCGAAGTCGTCGCGACTCGCAACGGTCAACCGCTCGACACCGCACAAACGAGCGTCGAAATAGCCGAAGCCGTTGAAGAAGAAGAGCCTGAGGAAGAGGAAGAAGAGGAAGAGGAAATCGATGAAGACCTTGTCGATGAAGAAGATTCTACCTCCCCTGAAGATGGCGATTCTGACTCATCAGACGAACCGTCACCACCAACAGACGGCGATGAGTCCGGTGATGGTGATGGTGATGGGAACGATAGTGATGATGACGAAACAGACGATACACCTGAACCACCAGAAGATGATGATTCAGACGATGATAATGACGAATAAAAGTTAAGATCATAAAGCCACTCTCCACAGCAATTCTTTTGGAGAGTGGCTTTTTTATTTCCATGGATGTAAAAAAGCAGCATAGACATCGTCTACGCTGCTTTTCACTTATTTATTTACATGCGTTAGAATGGCACTTCGTTCTTGCTCGATACTTTCTGTTGGTGGTGTATCGAGCAGCCATTTGTGAAGTTGTTGTTCGTTTTCTTGCTTCTTTCTCTTAATTTCGTTCTCTGATGTTTTTACATAACTCGTAACGAGGTCGTTCCATTCGCCACGCACTCGTTCGCTATACGCTTCTAGTGTAGCTTTTAATTGCTTAGAAAGCGCTTCGGTCAGTTGACTTAACCATTGGCTTGATTTCTCGTCCGTTAAGAAGTTCTTTTTCACTTTGACTTCTTTTAAGCGATTGGTTAACTTTAACGTTTTTGCTGCTTGTAACTCGACAGTCGTATTAACAGTTACGCCTTGTAGCTGTGTCACATGCTCATGGAAGAGGGATTGTAGACGTTTGTTCTCTTGTACGATGTTTTCTTGCCAAGACTTTGACACGTCTTCTAGCCACTTCTCAAGCTCCTCACGCAAGTTCTCTTCACGTTCTTGAGCTTGATCGCTTTGAAAGACTGCTGGTGTAAGTCGCTTCTTCAATTCATCCGTCCATTGTAGTACGAGACGTTTGTGACTATAAATGGCGAACGATCGAATGTTCATGTCTTCTGCTTCAAGTGTAGCCTTTACTGCTCGTAATTCCTCTTGCTTTTGTGCAGCAGGATACGTCAATGTCGCTTTCCGCTTTTCACGAACTTCTTTAGGAAGCTCAAAAAATTGCATCCATTTCGTTAAATGATCGGCATGATCTTCAAGAAGTTTGTCAAGCTCTTTTTGAGCTCGGTATTGAAGCTTCGGTTCCATACGCTCATCAAAGTCTTGTAAAAACGAAGCGATGCCTTCTTCATTATTACTCATTCTCGCTCGTTTACTTGAAATTGAGACGACGACTGATTCGTGATGTTCATTCGTTTTAAGCTGCTCAACGACGTGACTTTCAACAGCTTCTCGTTCATCCTCATCATGCGCAAGATCACTTGCATTGATGAGCACATAATCCGGGGACTGGATTTGTTTAATTTTCTCCATGAACTTAGCATCAGCATCTGAGTATGCATGATGATAGTACATCAAATACAAGAACGCATCTGCCTTTGCAATTTCATTCATGGCCAATTGGGTATGTCGTTCGTGAACACTTTGTACTCCTGGAGTATCAATCAGTTCAAAGCCAGCGTCAGTCCATGTTGAATGGTAATACACGTGTGAAAAATCAATAAGACATGCTTCTGATTCATCAACTGCCATTTCTTGCCAATCACTAAGCGATAATTGTAGCGTACTCCCAGGCTCAAGATGGTCTTTTTTCACACCCATCTGTAGCGCTCTTAAATACTCAACCCACTGCTTTTCAGCAAGCGTATCGGTTTTGTGGATGGAGAGACCTTCGGCATTCTTTAACGATTCAAGTGTATGTGTCATTCCACACAAATACGCGACATGCTCGACTTCTTCTTCTAATTCTTTTCGTGATTTCAGTTGTACGGTCACCGTTTCATTCGGCAGCTCTTTTGTTGGCGCTTTAACGACAGTAAGCGATGCGGTCGTTGGGTGCGGTGAACTTGGCATTAAGTCTGCTTCTAGTAAAGCGTTTAAGAACGTTGATTTTCCCGCACTAAAAGCACCTGCGACGACGACTGAGTACGTACGGTCTGAAAAGGCATCTAAACGCTCAATAAGTGCCTTACGATTCTCATGCTCCACTTCTTCGTTACGATGAGCAACTAACGTTTCCTTGATTACTTCGTAATCGCTTTGGTCACGGACCGTATAACGTGGAGCCAAAACGTCAGCTGTCGCTTGTTCTTCTGCCTTGTCTGCTTTCTTCAAAGGAGTAGCTTCAGTAACTTGAATATCCTCACTAACGCCGGCTAACCCTGTTGTTTTTTTGAACAACCATTGCATCTGATCCTCAAAGTCGCTCGTATCTTCAAGCATTGCCGCTTTTTGTTCAACGACTTCTAGCTGCTCTTTGACTTCAAGCTTTCGTTGCTCGAACGTTGTTTCAATCTGTTCAAGCTCTTCATAACTTGCGAGTTCTTTTTCAATCGTTTCAATGGCTCGCTCTTTACGTTCATCAAGCTGATCAAGCAATGCTTCATACACCGCTTCAGTGTCGCGTTTAACCGTCGTTAAAATGCTCTGATTTAACTGTTTTGCCAATTGATACACGTATTGATCATTTTTCTCACCAGAACTGATAAAGCTTTCATACCACGAAGAATCACTCGGCAGTTCCATTCGCTCAAAACGATCAATTGCGATTTTTTCTACATTTTCAGGCAAACGCTCTTTTTTAATGCGTTGTAAGAGGTAGAGGCGAATTTCCGCTTCAAAACGGTCCTTTATGAGTTCGTAGTACGCTGTGAAATGCTCATCTTGAAGTTCTTTCTTTTTCTTCTTTGATCCGAAAAAGCCAACTTTAAATGACGGGTCCATCACGCGTAACCATTCTTTCATTCGTTCGGTTACGTCATGTGGGAACAAGTTCGTTTGTTTATAGAAAACGGTAAAAAATTGTTTTACGTTGTCCAATTCTTTTTGGAGCTTACCTTCAACTTCTGCACGCTCTTTTTGTAAATGGTTGTAGCGTTTTTGATTGTCTTCACTATAGCCCGCTCGTTCCATTTCTTTGGCAATATCATCATCGAGTTCACTACGATCTTGAAACAGTCGATCGCGTAAAGATTCTACAGCGCTCTCTAGCATACGCTTTTGAGATTCGTCAATGAGTGCTTCACTATGAAACAACCACGAACGCGTTTCATTGATAAACGACTCTAGCTCGTTGTACGGGTGGTTTTTTGCTCTAGCACTCGTTGTGAATACTTTAACTGGCTTTATACCGTAACGTTGAAGCATATCGAGCAAACCGTGTTTAAAAATTGAAAACGAAAGCTCATCGTCGTTATGTTTATCGATTTGATTGACAACGATCACAAACGGTTTGTTTTCACGTTGCAACTGCTTCAAAAATTGTAAATTCGTTTGTGATCGAACGTGATTGTAATCGGTCACATAAATGATTGCATCGGTCGTTAACAGCTGATTTGCTGTGTAACGACCGTGCGTTGGATCTGTTGAATCCATTCCTGGAGTATCTGCCAAGGTCACCTTCCGTTTTAAAAACGGTAAAGGTAAGGTGAGAACAATTTCTTTCACACCATCTCCATCAAGAGCCAGTTGCTGAAGTTTTTCCCACGGAATATGACCTTGAAACTGTTCTTCTTGACCGTTGTTTTTAATCGCTCGAATTGTGGTTTCTTCCCCGCCTTGAATCGTCATAATGTTAGCAGTTGTAGGAACTGGACTAGACGGTAAAAGATTTGCGCCGAGCAATTGATTTATGAGCGTTGATTTCCCTGCTGAAAAATGTCCACAAATCGCAACAGAAAAAACATCTTCACCTTTGAGCTTGTTCTCTAGCTGCTGAAGACGCCATGACTCTTGCTCACCAAAAGGCAAAGACTGCTTTAATTCATCGAGCTTGTGTAGTTCGGCTGTCATCATCGTTGTTCCTCCGGCACGCGTTTTTTTCCTTCACGACAAATGTCTAATAGTGGACATGATTCGCATTGAGGGTTTCTTGCTTTACAAAAGTATCGACCAAAAAAGATCAATTGATGGTGAGCTTGTGACCAGCGATCTTCTGGAAGCTTTATCATGAGTGTTTTCTCTACTTCTAATACCGAATCTTTCCAGCGACAAATCCCTAATCGCTTTGACACTCGCTCGACGTGGGTATCAACCGCAATTGCAGGTAAATCAAAGGCAACCGAAGCGACCACATTTGCTGTTTTACGCCCGACTCCTGCAAGTTTCATTAATTCATCGCGGTCTTGTGGAACTTCCCCACCATAATGAACGAGTAACGATTCACTCATCTTCCGTAAGTTTTTCGCTTTGTTACGAAACAGACCGATTCGACGAATGTCTTCTTCCACCTCTTCTTGTGTGGCATTGACATAGTCTTCAGGCTGTCTGTATTTATCGAACAACCCTGGCGTCACTTTATTGACGAGCGCATCGGTGCACTGTGCTGACAAAATGACAGCAACTAACAGTTCAAATGCATTACTATGGGTTAATTCGCATTCTGCTTCTGGATACATATGCGCAATCGTATCGAGCGCATGCGTCGTTAATTTTTTGCTAAGCATGATTGTCTTACCTCTTCTATTGTTTAATCCGATTCAAGCCAGTTGTAGTTCGGATATGGCTCTCGACTTTGTTTGCCAGCACCTGTTAATTCAGGCTTTCGTTGATTTTTACGGAAATTCATACTCTCCTGCAGCGCAGCTTCTGGTGTTGTAATGCCTTTCTTTTGCCATTCAAAGAGAATGCGATCAATGTAACGCAAATTCAACTTTCCAGAAATAACCGCTTCTTTAAGGGCTGCTTTAATTAGTTCATATGAATAATTGTCTTTATCAATCCACAGTCCGAGTGTTTCAATTTCCATCGGTGATAATGGTCTACCGAATTCATTTTCAAAAAGTGAATACAGTTCGCCACCTAACGAGTCATTTTTTTGCTCGTCTTTTTGTTCAGCTTCTAAATAAAGAATAATTTTTTCATAGAAAGGACGTAAACTATATGATTCATAGACAATTCCATGATCTTGTCGTTGCTCAATCGAAAGGACGCCTCGCTGCATTAATCGTTTTAACCCATCTTGACAACTGTCAATTGTTAGTGACATCTTCCGTGCAAGTTGCTCTGGCGTCGGAAAGTGTTGCCCTTTTGAAATCTCACGATGTAAATGCAACAGTAACATCATATCGCGCTCATGAATGCCTAGTGCATCATAATAATCTAGAAATACAACCGGGATGGAGATGTGCCCTTCTTCTAACAAGTCGATGATTCGATTCTTATCCATCCGTTTCACCTCAATCATTGTTTTGCTGTAAAAAACCCATCTCCAACATGACGTGAGGAGATGGGCACACCTCTTATGGATACAAACGATTCAAAAGACGTGGGAATGGAATCGTTTCACGAACGTGTTCAGTTCCTGATAACCAAGCAACCGTACGCTCTAAACCGAGTCCAAATCCTGAATGAGGAACACTTCCATATTCACGAAGCTGCAAATACCAACGATACGCATCATCGGACAAGTCGTGTTCTTTAAATCGTTCTTCCATAAGCGAATAGTCGTCAATTCTCTGGCTTCCCCCGATAATTTCACCATAACCTTCTGGTGCAATTAAATCTGCACAGAGGACAACGTCTTCGTTTTCTGGGTCTGGCTTCATATAAAACGCCTTGATGTCTTTTGGCCAATGCGTAATAAATACAGGTGTATCAAATTGATTGGCAAGTTCAGTTTCATGCGGAGCACCTAAGTCTTCGCCCCACTTTATCTCGTAATCCTTTGCTTGCAAACGTTCAATCGCTTCTTTGTACGTAATTCTTGCAAACGGCGCTTTAATCTTCTCAAGTTGTTCAGTGTCACGTCCGAGCACTTTTAACTCTGCTTTCGCTTCGTTTAACACCGCTTGAGCGAGATAAGACACGTATTCTTCTTGGATTTCTAAGCTTTCTTCATGATCAACAAACGCCATTTCCGGCTCAATCATCCAAAACTCAATCAGGTGACGTCTCGTTTTTGATTTTTCGGCACGGAACGTCGGGCCAAAAGAGTACACACGTTGGAATGCCATTGCTGCAGCTTCCATATACAATTGACCAGATTGCGAAAGAAATGCATCTTCATCAAAGTATTTCGTATGGAAAAGCTCCGTCGTTCCTTCAGCTGAATTCGCTGTTAAAATCGGTGGATCTACTTTCGTAAAGCCACGTTCATGATAGAAGCGGTATGTCGCATTAATGATCACATCACGAATGCGCAGAACAGCATGTTGCTTACTTGAACGGATCCACAAATGACGGTGGTCCATGAGGAATTCTGTTCCGTGTTCCTTCGGTGTAATCGGATAGTCTTCAGCATGTTGAATAACTTCTACGTTCTTTACCGTTAACTCGTAACCAGATGGTGCACGGTCATCCGCTTGCACAACTCCTGTTACGTACAACGAGCTTTCTTGACCTAAGCCTTTAACTTGTTGAAATAACTCTTCTCCTACTTCTGCTTTTACGACGACGCCTTGAATAAAGCCTGTCCCATCGCGTAACTGCATAAAAGCAATCTTACCGCTTGAGCGTTTATTCGCTAGCCAGCAACCGATGGTCACTTCTTCGCCAGCATGGTTTCCAATCGTATGAATGGTCGGTTTCAATTCTAGGTAACTCCCTTCAAACTTCCTGCATATCTTACTTATCTAGTTTACGAAAGTGCCACGTGAACTTCAAGCTCTAAACGAAGATCAATCACGGCAAACGATAAACATACGAGGTTTCACCTGAATAGGCATCAACAACATGATACACGTGCGCACCTGTTTCGTCCTCATAAATCACTTCGAATATCGGTGTCTCAGCTTCAAGACCGAGTGCTACCCGACGAAGTGACGATGCGTCATCCGCCCCCGCCATTGCACTGTTGATCGCTTCCTCTTCAGTAATCACCGAATCAGTTGCAATCACATCAAAACGTGCTAGCTCATCATTAAAAAACCAATATTCCTCTTGTTCATCAACCATAACGGTCGCAACTGTGATTACGTCGTCTCCTCGGTAATGGTACCAATTCCCTACACTTGTTACGCCTTCTTCTCGGAGAATCTGTCCACCAAGTCGCTCTTCAACATCTGAATGCTCAGCATAAGCCGATTGATACAACCAGATGAGAAGACTGGTGATTACAATGCCAATGAAAAAGATCCCAATGGCAATCCACTTCTTCATCAAAGTTCCTCCCAATCACACATGGATTCCTAAAAGCTCCTGTTGGGCACGATTTGCTTCAAACAACAACTTCTCTTCATCTAAAGTTACGATCACTCGGTTTTGCATGACGGCTTGACCGTTCACATACACGTCAGTTACGTCGTTTTTGTTGGCTGCATACACAACGGTCCCAACTCGGTTGCGGTACGGTTGAAGGTGCGGGGCAGATACGTCCAGCAAAATAAAGTCTGCATCGTAACCTTCTTTAATTAAACCGCTCTTATGAAAGCCGATACTTTTGTTACCATTCACAGTCGCCATCTTAAACGCATCATCCGCGGTGATTGCTTCTGCTCGTTTTGACGTACCTTTATGAAGCATTGCTGCTTGTCGCATTTCAGTAAACACATCGAGTGTATTGTTTGACGCTGCACTGTCTGTACCTAAACTAACGACAATGCCCTGATCTACCATTTTTTCAACCGGTGCAATCCCCGAACCGAGCTTTAAGTTACTTTGTGGATTGTGTGAGACGTTTACGCTTGCCTCATGCATTTGTTCAAGTTCATCATCGGTAACATGAACAGAATGAACGAGCAATGAACCTTTGCCGATTATTTCTTCAGCGAGCAAATGCTCCACTGGTCGTTTTCCAAATTGCTGCACGTGTTCCTTAACTTCTTTTTCCGTCTCTGCGATATGAATTTGGACATCTAGTTGCTCTCTCTCAGCAACGTCTCGTACTCGATATAAAAACGACAGAGAATTCGTGTACGTAGCATGTGGAAATAATGCACCCCGCAGTCGCCCTGTTGAATCATCATTCATCGCTTTAGCAAATTCAGACGCTTGCTGTAATTTCTGTTCGTTTTCTTGTTCGTTACTAAAAGCAGTGATCATCCCTCGTGTAAGCTGTGCTTTTAAGCCACTTGCAACCGCTAATTCATGTGCATCTTCTCTTGCTAGATGATACATATCTGAAAAAGCGGTTGTCCCTGAGCGAATGCTTTCGATTAACGACAAGCCAATGCCTGCACGAGCCATCTCTCTCGTCATTTTCCCTTCAAGCGGCCAAATGACTTCTTTTAACCAACGATCGAGTGGCAGGTCATCACTCACGCCTCGCAAAATCGACATTGGCATATGCATGTGCGTATTAACGAGACCCGGCATGAGCAACTTGCCTTCGTAATTATGCACGACGTCCTGTTCTAAATGAGATGAACTCGCTACAAAAGGTGCGTCACTCACTTCAGTGATTGTTCCATTGCTGATTTTAATATGCCCACACGTAATTGTTCGTTCATGATCAAGAATGGCGACGTTATTTATAATAGTTCGTTGTTGCATACGAGCCCTCTCCTTACTCCTCAAAAAAATCACTCGTAATCGACAAAATTTCGTCTGTGGAAGTATACGTATGTGGAATTTCTGGTAATGAACGTATGAAACTATTGCCATACCTTGCTTCTACTAACCGCTTATCGAGTACATAGACGAGTCCGCGATCGTCTTTCGTACGAATTAGTCGACCAAATCCTTGCTTAAAGCGCAAAACGGCCTTAGGGATGGCGAGCTTTTGGAATGAGTTTTCATTTCGCATCGTTAGTTCATTTGCTTTTGCTTGATACACTGGATCATTTGGGGGTGTAAACGGAAGTCGTACGATAATTAATGCACGAACATCTTCTCCCGGTAAGTCAATACCTTCCCAAAACGTACTCGTACCAAACAAAATCGCCCGTTCATACTTGCGGAAGTTTTTCACAAGTCGTGTTCGTTGTTCTCCTTTAACCCCTTGTGCAAGCAACGCATAATTCAAATCTTCAAGTTGCGGTTTCACTCGATTGTACGTTTTCTTCAACATGTCATATGACGTAAATAAGACGAGCATCTTTCCATTCACATGGGATGTTAGCATACTAATGAACTCTGAAAGTGCATCAATGTATTCCTCTTCTTGCTTAATATCAGGGAAATCACTCGGAACGAGCAACTGTGCTTGCTTCGCATAAGAAAATGGTGATTCTACTTTTAATTCATTCACATTTTCTTTTGGTAACCCTAACGTGTTTTTAATAAACGAGAACGAATCTTTCACTGTGAGTGTTGCAGAGGTCATAATGACACTTTTCACTTCATCAAAAAAGTACGATTGCATGCTACTCGCAATGGAAATTGGACGGCGATACAACGTTAATCGATCAAACGCATTCGTTTTACCTGCCTCCATCCAATACACGTGCTCTTCCACTTCATGAACGAGCAATTGCCTTACTGTTTCATTTTCATCGGTAAAGTCATCAATTAACTGACTGACCTTTCGCCATAACGTAGATTCTTCTGGGTGCTGGTCTTCAAGTTGAGCAATGCAATTCAACCACTCTTTTTGCAGCGTATCAATCATATAACTGATTCGTTCAACAACCTCCATGACAAACTTACCTTCATACTGCGATGGTCGGTAATGAATTGTTCCTGACGGTTTTTTGTTGGCGATGTTTTGCAATGTTTGGAACAACTGTAGCCATTCGCTTTGCAAATGATAGAGCTCTTGTTTTCGATTTCTAACCCATTCCACATCATACCGATTTATTGACTTCTCTTTTAGAGAACGTTCGATTTCAAACAACAGACCTTCAGAATCTTGCAGTCCAAAGCGACTAATTAAGCGAACGAGTTGTTGGTAGCTGCTTTCATACCCTAAATACTTCCCGGCGGTGTCTTCCATTTGATGCGCCTCATCAAAGATGACCGTTTCGTATTTCGGTAAAATGCCACTTGAAGAAAATCGATCGGTAAATAAAAGCGAATGGTTCGTAATGATAAGTTGCGCGTGTTTTGCGCGTTCTTTAGCACGATGATAATAACAACGGTTGTAGTAAGAACAGCCCGCATGTGAACACGTATAAGAATCACTCTTAAGCTCTTCCCAAAGCGTATAACCACCACTAGGTAAGTTCAATTCCTCAATGTCACCGTCAATCGTTTCAACGAGCCAGACAAGCAATTGCGCTGCAAATAAATGTTCATCATACGATGATGGCATTCGATCTAGAAAGTGCTCGAACTTCTGCAAACATAAATAATGGCTTCGACCTTTAAGAATTGCGACATTAATGTCTTCATTTAACGCTTCGTTTAACTTAATAATCTCACGGTCTACAATTTGTTGTTGGAGTGCAATCGTTTCAGTCGCAATGACCGTCGGACGATTTGCTTCAAGGCTTTTCATGAGTGCAGGGTACAAATACGCAAGCGTTTTTCCTGTACCAGTTGCCGCTTCACATAGGAGATGTTCCTCATTATTCATTGCCTTCCAAACCGCTGTACTCATTGTGCTTTGTCCAGCACGCTCTTCGTAATTCGTCGTCGTTTTACTGAGCAATCCTTCCTCACCAAAAAAAAGAGCCGCATCAAATGATTGTGCCGATGCTGCCTGAGTCGATTCACTATGTTGTTGACGTTTTCTAATCGCAAAACCTCGGTAAATCTCAACATCGTTTGGTAGTGATCGGTCGGCCTGTTCAAAATTGTACACATCGATTTCATGAATAATTCGGTGCAAGCCATTGCACATCTGTTCTGTATAAGGCTTCATTCGATGAACCGTCTCTCTCGGCAATGCCGAGAGCTTAGTAAACATCTCGATCAGCAACTTTGCCGTAACATAAGCATCGCTTCCTGCACGGTGTGGTTGCTCGTGGCTAAACTCGAAAATATCGGATAGCGTTTGAAGACGATAGCTTTCAAACGTTGGATACAACATTCTAGCCATCTCTACTGTATCTAACAGTTCCCCTTCGAATTGGGCGTAGCCGGCACGATCTAATTCTGCATTAATAAACGATAAGTCAAAGTCAACATGATGTGCGACAAAACAAGCCCCATCAAGTGCTTGTAGTATTCTTGGCGCAATTTCATCAAACGTAGGGGCATTCTCTACATCTTCTTCAGAGATTCCGGTTAGTTGTTCAATAAACAATGGAATGTCTCGATTTGGATTCACAAAAGAAGAAAACGAATCGACAATTTCCAATCCTTCAATGACCGTCATGCCGACTTCTATGACTCGATCACTTGTTGTTGGACGGTTTCCCGTCGTTTCTACGTCTATGACGACATAACGGTCACCTTTCATAACTTCCTCCTGAAACTACGACATTGTAAATATGATGTTATCAATCAATCTCGCACGTTCATATTGAACTGCCGCTGCTAACAAATAACGATTTCCCTCTTCTAATGAATGAACAGTTTCTAAGTTCGGAAACGTTACGAGCTCTACGTATTCAATTGATGCGAGACTATCTTCTAGTTGATCGATGGCTTTTTTTGTAATGAGCTGTGCGTTGGACGTATGCGCGGTTTCATTAACGCCTGACGTTAGCGCCTTATAAAGAATTGGCGCATCGATCCGTTCTCGCTCATTTAAATGAACATTACGCGAAGACAACGCAAGTCCGTCATCGTCTCTTACAGTGTTAACACCAACAATTGTCGTTTGTATATGAAAATCTTGAACCATCTTTTTTATAATTGCGAGCTGTTGAGCATCTTTTTTTCCAAAGTAAGCGGCATCAGGTGCAACGAGTTGAAGAAACTTCATGACGACCGTTGCCATTCCATCAAAATGACCGACACGTTTGCTGCCACAAAGTTGGTCTCCTAGTGGCGATGTGTTCATCGTAATCATTTGCTTTTCTTTGTATAAATCCTGAACGCCTGGTAACCAGACAACGTCTGCTCCCTCTCTTTGCAACAGCTTAAGGTCTTGATCTTCTGTACGTGGATACGAATCAAAATCTTCATTTGCTCCAAATTGTAACGGGTTTATAAAGATCGTCACAACAACTCGTGCGTGGTGCTGCTTCGCTTCTCTGATGAGGGTTAAATGTCCTTCATGAAGCGCTCCCATCGTCGGAACGAGGGCAAACGTTCCGGGTTGGTCTTGAAGCACCTGTTGTTCTTTCTTCCACTCGGACTGCGTACGACATATGATCATACGCTTGTGCTCCGTTCTTTCTTCACATCTTTAAACGTATACCGTTCATCTGGGAACAACTCACGCTTTACATCGTCGCGGTATTGTTCCACGGCCTGCAACATCACGTCGTGGACATTTGCATACGTTTTAGCGAATTTCGGAATGTACCCTGTCGTTAAGCCAACAAGGTCATGAAAGACGAGAACTTGACCGTCTGCTTTGCCAGCACCAATTCCGATGACCGGAATTGCTAAAATGTCTTTAAGCTCTTTCGTTAATGATTCTGGGATGCATTCAACAACGAGGGCAAACGCACCTGAAGCTTCAATGCGTTTCGCATCTTCAATTAACTTTGTTCGCTCTTGTTCTCCACGACCTTGAACTTTAAATCCACCTAACACTGTGCTAGATTGTGGTGTTAATCCGAGATGCCCCATAACCGCAATCCCACCACTCGTTAGTCGCTCAATGCTGTCTAAAATAAGTCCTGTGCAACCTTCGAGCTTAACTGCATGCGCGCCACCGGTTTGGACGAGCGTTGTTGCATTAGTTACCGTATCTTCAATGGAACGATGGTACGTCATAAACGGCAAATCGCCCACGATAAAGGTCTGCTTTGCTCCTCTTGCTACGGCTTTCGTATGAAGTAGCATATCGTCGAGTGTCACCGGCTGTGTCCCTTGATGACCGTGCACGACCATACCGAGAGAATCCCCGACTAAAATCAGATCAATCGCTGCATCTTCTACGATTTTAGCTGTCGGTGCATCATAAGCTGTAACCATCGTAATCATTTCTTGATTCCGTTTCATTTTTAAAAAGTCTACGGTCTGTTTCAAATCATCATCTCCTCCAATAAAATGTGGAGGGACCGCGACTCTGTATATGTGTTTTTATTGTGAGTAACATGTGATCCCTCCGTCCCTGTCTTTTCAGATCAAGGCGAATTAGTACTCAAGCAAAGCGTTCTTCCTTTCGAATACGACTCCATATGGATATCGTCTCTACAGACTTAGTATAGCAAAATTCCATGTATAGCACTAATGTAAATCTCCACTATACACGAGGTGTACGTCACCGTTTTCATCTTGCAACTTTAAGACACCTTCATCGGTAATGCCGACCATCGTACCGACTTGTTCTCGATTAACATTTTTCACGGTTACACGTTTTTGATAAAGATGTGCTCGCTCTTCCCATTCCGTTTTCATTGATGCGAATCCAACAGATAGCCAGCGTTCGTACTCATTCTCAAACGTGATGAGTAATTGTTGCAAAACGTCACGACGGTTGTACGTTCTATTTGTCTCAATAGAAAGTGATGTTGCTTTCTCGCTTAAATCGTTCTCTTCGATGCTCTGTTTAGACTCATTCACATTCATGCCAATTCCAATGACCATCATCTCAACACAGTTCGCTTCTGCTTGTACTTCTGTTAAAATTCCAGCGATCTTTTTACCATTCAAATAAATGTCATTTGGCCATTTAATACTCACTTGTTCGCCTGTAACCGCCTCTACCGTTTTTGCAACAGCGATGCTTGCAACGAGTGTCATTTGCGGAGCAAGCTGCAATGAAATATCCGGTTTAACAAGTGTCGAGAACATAATATTTTGACCCATTTCTGTTTGCCATGGGCGGTTTAAACGTCCTCGTCCGTTTGTTTGCTGTTCACAGACGGCAATCGTTCCGTGCGCGGCTTTGTTACGGTGTAAATCTTTAATGATACGTTGCGTACTATCAACGACTTTCTCATAATGCACAGATTGACCAAATGCTTTTGATGTAAGACCTGAGCGAATTTCAGCTTCATTTAGCGCATCTGGTCTGGAAATTAAGCGATAGCCCTTTCTTGAGACAGCTTCAATGACGTAGCCTTCTTTTCGAAGCTCTTCAATTTGCTTCCAAACTGCCGTGCGACTTACGTGCAACTGTTCACTCATCTGTTGACCCGACACAAAGGTTGTTTCTCCATTTAATACATCAAGTAATTGACGTTTCATCGTATAGCTCCCTTGCTTTATGGAGTAGTAGTTTCTTGTCATTAACGATTTCCTTGTTGATCACGAACACAGCGAGCGTATGTAACAGACGTTGAATCCAAGGACCAGGCTTAACATGTAACTCATCAATCATTTGTGTTGGTGTGATTGCAAGGTCACGTAGCGACTGAATCGGTAACTGATTAAAACGCTTCACCAATTCCTTATGCCTTGACCTACCTTCAGCTGTGATTGCTTGATGGACATTTTCAGCAGAAAGGTGGTTCGCAAGGCCTTCGTAAAATAGCTCAACATCTGTGGGCATTCGTTCTACTCTTCTGTTTACTACTTGAAGCAATTGACTTACTTTTTTGTGATATCCTTTACCGTAACCCCAGGCCTTATATGGAAAAACCACTTCCTCAAAGCCTAGAAGCTGATGTACTACGAGCCAGCGTTCCATTTGAGAAAGTGGGTTGTTAAGATCTACAGTAGCAACCTCTAGCTTAGAACATGAGGCAAATGCAGGTAGAATTTGTTCCTCACATAATTGTTCAAAAATGGTGAGCCAACTGTCGCTCATAATGGCACGCTCTACTTCTTTGCCAATACGTTCGTTTGCCACTTGTTGAACCGATGTCTTCGCACCGTCAATTTCTTGTCTTATTGTTGTTCGTGTTAGATCGTATTCGACAGAAAAACGAATGGCACGCAACACTCTTAACGGATCTTCACGAAGACTCGTCGGTCTGACCGTTTGCAATTGTCCCTTTTCTAAAGCGGCTCTACCGTGAAAAGGATCAATAACAACTCCATTCGCATCAAGAGCACACGCATTCATCGTAAAATCTCGAGCCGACAAGTTATCGTAAAGCCGACTGTTAAGAGCGGATACTTCAAACACACCATACGGTGAGTTAATTGTTACGAGCGGTTGGTTCGTATCAATGTAGGTGGCGTGTTTCACTCGTGCACGAAGCTTATCTAACGGTTCTGTCGTCACAAAGTCAAAATCTGCACTCTCTTTTTGAAGGAACAGATCGCGAACGGCGCCACCAACAAGATACACCTCAACATGCGCGGTTAACAATTGTTCAAAACCATACTGGATGGCACGTGATACGATCATGGCAAATGCAACATCCGTTCATATAACCGCTCATATTCTGGCACGATCGATTGCTTACCAAATCGTTTGAGTGCTCGATGTTGACTTTGTTCTCGGTATTGTTCATGGACCGAAGCATCTAAGAGAATATCAAGCGTCGCCTCAGCAGCTTTTTCATAATCATAAACAGGAACAACGCGACCCGTTACGCCGTCTTCAATGACTTCTTGAATCCCACCAATATTTGACCCGACAACTGGGACGCCAACAGCCATCGCCTCAAGTGCTGCTAGACCGAAACTTTCTTTTTCGGATAATAACATTTTCACATCGCCCATTGATAACAACTGAAACACTTGCATCTGGTTTCCAAGAAAGAAAACGCGTTCCGATAAACCGAGCTGTTGTACAAGCTTCTCCATCGTATTCCGCTCAGGTCCATCCCCGATAAAGTACAAGCGACTTGGAATATGACCTTGGACGATTTGGAATGCACGAATTACATCTTCGACCCGCTTTACGCCTCGAAAATTACTCATATGTACGATTACTTTTTCGTCTTGCTGTATCCCGAACTTCTGACGGATGCTTTGGCGGTCAATGTCTTGAATTTCTTTCTCATCAACGAAGTTATACACCGTTTCAATTTCTTTTGTCACATCGAGCTGTTCTTTCGTTTGTTTGGACAGAAACTTCGAAACTGCCGTCACACAATCTGAACGTTCGATCCCGAGTTGAATGATGTTTGCAAGCGAAGGATCTTCACCGAGAACGGTAATGTCGGTACCATGCAACGTTGTCATCACTTTTATATCGCCTTTTAACATGTCTTTTGCAAGCGCTGCTGACACAGCATGAGGAACGGCATAATGAACGTGCAATAAATCAAGCTCGTGTTTTTTAGCAACTTCAGCCATTTTACTTGCGAGCGTTAAATCATATGGCGGATAACGAAACACTTGGTACTGATTAACGACAACTTCATGAAAAAATATATTCGGATGCACTTCTTGCAGTCGAAAGGGCAAGCTAGATGTAATAAAATGAATTTCATGACCACGCTCAGCAAGTGAGATACCTAGTTCGGTTGCAACAACTCCAGACCCACCTACTGAGGGATAACATGTAATCCCAATTTTTAGCGGCTCCATTACTCTACGTTTCCTTGGCGTACTTCTTTTGAAAGGAGCTTCCCTTTTTGTAAGCCGTACACGAGAATTTCTGCGGTGCCCATGTTCGTTGCAACCGGTACGTGATGAACGTCGCATAATCGGATAAGCGCTGTAATGTCTGGTTCATGTGGTTGTGCGGTGAGTGGATCACGAAAAAACAACACAAGGTCCAATTGATCGGTTGCAACGAGTGCACCGAGTTGTTGGTCGCCACCGAGTGGGCCGGACTGGACACATTGGATTGAAAGACCAGTCGCCTCAATAATGCGGCGACCTGTCGTCCCTGTTGCGTACAACGTGTGGCCATCAAAAACGTCTCGATAAGCGACTGCAAAGTTTACTAGGTCATCTTTTTTCTTGTCGTGAGCAATCAGTGCGATGTTCATCCTATAACCCCTCTAGTCGATGATATTTTCTAAACCGTAAATTAACGTAGATGACTTCATGACTGTCTCTACAGCTAACTTCACTCCAGGCATAAAAGAATCACGGTTCATGGAATCGTGACGAATCGTTAATGTCTCTCCATGCCCACCGAAAATCACTTCTTGGTGGGCAACTGAACCTGGTAGGCGAACGCTATGAATGCGCATGCCTGCAACATCGCCACCCCGAGCTCCTGGCAACGTTTCCGTTTCATTTGGGTGTCCTTGTACTTTCTCATTACGCACATCTGAAATCAGTGTCGCCGTTTTTAGTGCAGTCCCGGACGGTGCATCAAGCTTATTGTCATGGTGGCGTTCAATAATCTCTACGTCACTGTAGAACTTCGCAGCAATTTGCGAGAACTTCATCATCAGTACAGCACCTAATGCGAAATTCGGAACGATCATAGCACCTAATTGTTTATCTTCTGTAAGGTTTCGTAGCTGGTCAATCTCATCATCGGTAAAACCGGTTGTGCCGATGACTGGACGAATGCTATGTTCAATCGCTAGCTTCAAATGTTCTTTCGCTGTTTCCGGTGTTGTTAAGTCAATGAGAACGTCTGCTTGATGCACAGAGAAACATTCCGTTGCATCAGTATAAACCGGAATTCCTTCTTGCAAGCCACTTTCTTCTGCTGATTTGCGATCAAGGTAAGCGATCGTTTCAAACGCCTCAGTCGCTGCAATCATTCTTCGTGCAGCCATTCCCATTTGACCTCTTGGTCCTGCAAGAATCACTTTTACTGTTGCCATTATTCATTCCCACTTTCATCAATTCTCGTCCAGCGATCACGATCTCGTGTTGCAAATTTATTCATGACGGTATCAAAACTCTCGGTTAAGTCAATGTCTAGAGAGTTTGCAAAGCAAATAAGGACAAAGAGTAAATCTCCTAGTTCTTCTTCTACTTTTTTGTCGTCTTCTTCCACTTTTTTAGGTTTTTCACCATAAGAATGATTCACTTCTCTCGCAAGCTCTCCTACTTCCTCTGTCATTCGAGCAAGCATGGCAAGTGGGGAAAAGTAACCTTCTTTAAATTGGCCGATGTATTGATCCACTTCTTGTTGCATCGTTTGCATATCTTTTTTAGTCATCATTACGTCAACTCCTTTGCCTCAATACTTGATGGTATTTGATACCATGTCTAATTTCAACTATAATGTGGAAGTTATCATTATCTAGATCAAAAGGAGGAGTGGGCGTGTCTTATTGGTTAATGCATGCGAAACGCATTTTCTTTATTCTTCTCGGATGTGCGCTCGTTTCCTTCGGACTTGTCTATTTTAACATGGAAAACAGCTTAGCTGATGGCGGTTTTACAGGGATTACGCTAATTCTCTATTTTGTTTGGTCAATTGACCCTGCCATTTCAAACATCGTTTTGAATATCCCTATGTTTATTTTAGGCTACCGCATACTCGGGCGTACCTTGTTCGTCTACACAATTATTGGAACTCTTGGTATTTCATTATTTCTATGGATTTTTCAAGAATTCCCTGTTATTTACTTACCACTACAAGATGACTTAGCACTCGCAGCGCTTTTCTCGGGTGTGTTTATCGGTACTGGACTTGGCATCGTGTTTCGGGTCGGCGGAACGACTGGTGGTGCCGATATTATTGCCAAACTCGGATTTAAATACTTTGGCTTAAGTATGGGACGTACACTGTTTATGGTCGACGCGATCGTAATCGCCAGTTCACTCGTTTACTTAGACTATCGTCAAGCGATGTACACACTCGTTGCCGTGTTTGTTGCTGCAAGAGTGATTGATTTCATTCAACAAGGTGCCTATTCAGGTAAAGCAGCCTTTATTATTTCTGAGAACACAGGCGCAATTGCTGATGCCATTCTTATGGAAATGGACCGAGGGGCAACAATTTTAACTGGACGTGGTTCATTTACAGGTAAAGAAAAAGAAGTGCTTTACTGTGTTATTGCACGAAATGAAACGGTTCGTTTAAAAAATCTCGTTGAAAAAACAGACCCCCACGCATTTATTACAATATCTAACGTGCAAGATGTGATGGGTGAAGGATTTACACTTGATGACAAAAAGCAGCCATTGCCTTAAAAGAAGAGCCCAATCTATTGAGATTGGGCTCTTTCTACTTAATCATTGTTTGCCATCACATACATTAGAATGAAACGAACGAGTTCTAAGACCGCAACGAGTGCACCTGCAACGTACGTTAATGCTGCGGCATTTAAAACTTTCTTCGAGCTTTTCTCCTCATCATTTCGGATGATTCCACTAGCAACCATCTGTCCCATTGCCCGGTTCGATGCATCGAACTCTACTGGCAAAGTGACTAGTTGGAAGACAACTGCTGCCGCCATGAAAATAATCCCGGCTAAGAGCAATTGAGACATCCCTAGAAGCATACCTGCAATGATGAAAATAAACGAGAAATTCGAGCCAAAACTTGCAAACGGTACGAGTCTAGAACGAAGACGCATAAAACTGTAGTCTTGTGCATCTTGAATAACGTGTCCCACTTCGTGTGCCGCTACGGCATTTCCAGCAATCGATGTACCGTAATAGTTGTCTTCAGATAAACGAACCGCTTTCTTTGACGGGTCGTAATGGTCGGTTAACTTGCCTTTAACAGGCTCTACAGTGACATCATAGATCCCGTTATCTTGCATAATTTTCTGTGCGACTTGAGCACCTGTCATGCCCGAGCTGCTCTGTTTTTGAGAGAATTTATTAAACGTTGATTTCACTCGCATTTGCGCATAGATTGGAATGATTAAAATCAAACCAAAATAAATTAAAAATGCCATAGGACTGAACATGTTTGCACCTCCACACTTCCTTATTAACTAGTTTACAAAACCTAGTCGTTGATCGTCAACAAATCAGCCTCGTTCACGATCTTTTTGGCCTTTGTACTTTCTTACGCCAACATACGTAAGAGATGCAACGATTGCTGAACCGACCATAATAATAACACTAATTAATGAAGGGTCATTTTCTTTTTCTTCCATGTTGTACAATCGTGTAATTTCAAAGACGAGCGCCTTGAAAAAAGGCTCCGCTTCATCCCCTTCCACGAGGCGGTGTCTGTGGTCAGTCATAAACTGTAACAATGATCGCAATTCTTCTTGTTCTGAAGGCGTTTTCCTTAGCATCATGGCAGCTTGGACTTTATGAAATTCTAACGTCCATTCATTCCACAAACGTTGAAACAATACCGAATCATCGCGCTCTACCGCTTTTCGCACGTCTTCAAGTTGTCCGAGCAGATCATCTCGTGTTTCTAACCACTTCGGCTCTCCTGGGTGAATGACGGCATCGATTAAGTAAAAGAACCGATGTGCTTCGCGTACCCGTTCTTCATGAGGCAAGCTTGTACTCGTCAATGCTTGGTCCATTCTCTCATAGCTTGTCACTAGAATGCTCAGATCATGTATGTCTAAAGAGACCGCACTATAGTCTGCATCCGTTATCGGCTTTGACATTTCCTTTAAGGTCTTTCGAGCTTGCTCATACTGCTTTTCAGTAACGTCTCGCAAGACGTCTTCGGCTTGGACGTGTAGATGCACCCACTCCTCACGATCATTTTCTGCCGCAATGGTCGCATCTGTTGTCATCGCAAAGCTTAGTAAGAACAACGCACCAAATAGAAACATTATCCTTCTATGCACTGCAAAGCCCCCTCTCTTGTCCCATTACAAAATCCTATGTAGAAAAGGACAAGAGTAGACCTGCATTCATGATCGAGGCAACTTCAAATGATAACGATCACTGCGAATATTAAACCAGTAGACGATAAATACACCGAGTAAACCTAACCAAAATGTGAAATACCCAATCACATCGATGTGTGGCATAAGTACACTATGGACGCCAGGGTGCATACCAAACACGTAATCAATAATATCGTTGTGTACCGTCCATACAGCAGCTACAATTAAATGCCACGGTTTAATCCGATAATACGGTAAAAACAACAGAGCTTGTATCGCCATTCCCGCGTGTGATGCGATGAGCATGTAATTCTGCCACGTAAGTGTTGCGCCCATCGCACCTGCACCCACATTCATAAACACAGCCCAAATTCCGTATTTAAAAAGTGTAACAGCCGCAAGCGCCTCTAATAAGCCTGAGTTTTTACGCAGCAATAACGCCGCTAAAACTGCTGTAAAAAACAGACTAGCAGTCGGGCTATCTGGTACAAACGGTATGAAGATCGTTGGTGTGACGAGCAATTGACTTTCATACCAAACAAAGCCATATAACGTTCCGAGCGCATTAATAATAAACAACGCCCATAATCCGAACGGGTGACCTACGACATGAATTAATGTGCGAATCATATTTACGGCCTCACTTTACTAACATAATGCAGAAAGAGCTGACATACATGTCAGCTCTTTCTTAGTAGATCGGCTTAAGCGTCTGCTTCTTCGTCTTCTTCAGCATCCTCGCCGTTTTCTTCTTCTGCACCTTCTTCAGATTCTTCATCATCTGTTTCAGTGCCTTCTTCTGAACTTCCTTGTTCAAGTACGTACTCTGCAAGAATCAATAATTCTTCTTCAGAACCGTCTTCAAGGTCGTAAATCGGTGGCATTTCACCAATACCTTCAACTGCAATTTGTGCAATACCTTCAGCATCGTAGCCGAGGTCATAAAGGTCTGGTCCCATGGCTGTACCTTCCATGTTATCACCGTGACACGAAATACAGGATTCTTCTACGTACATATCATACCCTTGATGACTCATATCGATCTCTCGTACGTCGTCATCGATTGATGCAGCGCCACCCCATTCGTGTTGGTCGCCTGCTTCCCAAGTTAAGTATGCTACAGACATGAAACCAAGGAGCATCATCCCTGTTGCAATTGGACGCTTAGAAAGACGTCGCTCTGGTCCTTTATCAAGCCAAGGTGCTAATAGTAACGCACCAAACGCAAGACCAGGAATGACAACAGTTCCGAGGATCGTTAAGTTACCAGCTGCTGCAGGATACTTTAAGAGTTGGTATAGAAATAAGAAGAACCAGTCCGGAACAGGAATATAACCAGTCGCATTCGGATCGGCAGGCTGCTCAAGCGGAGCCGGGTGGGCAACCGTTAAGCAGAGAAAGCCGATAAGGAATACAGCACCGACGAGCCATTCTTTCAATAAGTAGTTCGGAAAGAATGCCTCAGTTTTGCCGGGGTACTCCGAATAATCTTTAGGCGTATTATTCATCCGATGTTCGCGAGCAGGAATTCTCGAGTCTCCGACAAACTTCATACCTTTACCGCGTTTCATCTGTTCCCCTCCTTTGATGTTAATTGAGGGGCAATCTCACTAATTCCTATAGTGGACCGGAGATGCCCTGTCTACGAATCATAATAAAGTGAACAGCTATTAATCCAAGTAAAGCCCCTGGCAAGAAGAATACGTGAATCGCAAAGAATCGTGTTAACGTTTGCGCACCGATTACTTCTCCACCGGCAATTAATGTTTCTAGCGTATCCCCGACAACGGGAACGCTGGCGACAATTTCTAGCGTTACTTGAGTTGCGAAATAAGCTTTCATATCCCAAGGCAGTAAGTACCCTGTTAAACCTAATGCTAAAATCACGAAAAAGATAAGTACACCGACAACCCAGTTAATTTCTCTAGGTTTCTTGTATGAGCCGGTAAAGAAAACACGTAAAGTATGCAGGAACATCATGACAATAACGACGCTGGCACCCCAGTGGTGCATCCCGCGAACGATCATACCAAATGCTACTTCACTCTGTAAGTATTCTACCGACGCGTGTGCATTAACAATGTCCGGAACGTAATACATTGTAAGGAACATTCCGGAAAGAATTTGAATAACGACAGTAAAAAACGTCAAGCCACCAAAGCAGTAGACAAACGCCGAGAAATGATGTCCCGGGTTTACATGCTCAGGCACTTCATGATCGGCGATGTCACGCCAAATTGGCGTAATATCGATACGGTCGTCGATCCAATCGTAGATACGTTGTAACATCCTTCGTGCCCCTCCTACTGTTGTGGTTGTGGCCGCCCAACATAAATTACGCCATCACGAATTTCGGTATCATAACGATGCAGCGGCTCTGTTGGCGGCGTGCCTGGCACATTCGTTCCGTCGATCTCAAACCGTCCGAAGTGGCACGGGCAGAAAAATTGATCTGGATTGTTCTCATCGCCACCAAAGTTAACTGTACAACCAAGGTGTGTACAAGTTGGAGACAACGCAACAACTTCATCGCCGCTCAAATATGCCCAAACCGTGTCTTCCATTGTTTGTGTAACCCAGCCATCTTCAACTTCATACGTTAAAGAAAAGGCTTGTGGCTCTTCTGTTAGATCGGAAAGCGCTGTTAACTCATTCATGTCACCGGCAGCATCGGCTTGCAGAATTGGATCTACCGCAAAACGAACCATAGGCATTACCATTGCAGCACCCATGAAACCGCCTACACCCATGAGCGTATACGTTAGAAATTGACGTCTTGATACGTTGTGATTTTTCTCACTCACTTAAGTTCCCCCCCTACGTTGCAAAATCAATGCAAATTTTGCACTGCGCAAGAGCTGATCAAGGGTAGTTGTGAAACCATTCACGCGTAAAACCATGACTCGCTCTCTTTCCATTTACAAGACTAAGACATATACATGATAGCGTAGGCGTTTTGGACATGTCAATCTTTTCACAAAGCTATTTTGATAAATATATTAAAGACTGTCCTCTTTACGCCATTCTGCCATCACATCTGGAAGTAATTGCTGCATTTGGTCACGAATTGTTTTACTACGATAATTCGGGTCCAAGTGCTCAATTGGCAAATGCGGAATCCATAACAATAAGCCTGGAACTTGGTTTTCTAGTTGCTTTAATGCAGGGTCACTCGTCATCCAGATCACATGGTTTTTGCCATCTTTTTTGAAAGCATCCGCCCACACGCCTAAGCGTTCCCCAATCTCTGTTACTGATTCACTAGACAAATACATAAGTGGAGGCAGTTGCATGAGCCTTCCTCTAAATTGCTTTTCCATTTCCATTGTTACGAGAGAAATGTATTCTCCCATGGCAACCTTCTGTCTTAAGTCATCGTCTAATGCTACAGGTAACAACGGCACGAGCATCGTATCAACATAGGCTTTTGACTGTTGATACGTATCGATATCACTCGTTTGAAAACGCATCTTACCACTCCTCTTCTTGCAACGAATGTACGTACATTCTTAGTTGTTGATTATCTTCTTGTAAAGCTAATGCACGTTTAAAAGCAGTCATTGCTTCTTCACGTTTACCATTTTCAAGTAACAAGTACCCGTACTCTTCCATCGCTAGTCCATCAGAAGAAAGGTATTCTTGTACTTGTTCAAACAAAAGCAGCGCACCTTCTACATCATCATCAAGTTGCTTTGCTTTTCCTTCGTAATATAAAAACAGCGGATCTTCTTCTCCACTCGTTTTCAAACGATCAAGCAAAGTCATAATTTCATCGGCATCTTCTTGTTCATAATACAGTTCTAAAAGTTGCGAAGCCGCTTTATGGTTCGCTGGATTTAAATCAAGCACACGTAAAAAGGCACGTGTCGCCTCATCGGTTGCACCTGTTGTTTGGTTTAGATGTCCTTGTTTTAGATACAACTGTTCATTTTCTTCGTCTTGAACGAGACCTGCTCGTGTAAGCTCTAATGCCTTGTCAGCGTTCCCTTCTTGCTCATACGCTTCAATTAACGGAACGTAAAGACTCGTAAAGGCAGGGTCCTTCGCTCGGAGCGCTTCTAACTGTTCAATGGCAGTCTCCGTCATTCCTGCTTGAAGGGCAGTGAAGCCATAGCCGAACAACGCTCTCGGCTCAGCACGTTCATCAACCGCATCTTCGTAGTAATTGAGAGCAGTCTCCCATTCTCCTGTATTGCTGTAACTTTCTGCTAGCAACAAGTTCATGTTCGCTTCCTCAGAGGAAAATCCATGTTCAATCGCTTGCTTCAAATACGGAATTGCCTTCTGGTAGCTCCCTTGTTCAACATAGTAACTTCCGATACCTGCAAGTAGAACCGGCTCTTTTGGAGCAACTTCCATCGCTTTGAACAGCTTTTGTTCAGCTACTTCTTCTAGCCCTTGCAATTGATACAAGTCTGCAAGTAACATTTGTGCTTCTACATAAGCGTGGTCTCTTTGGTCAATGTTCTCTAGACTCGTAATTGCCGTCTCTTCTTCATCAAGATCAATCGCAGCCTCTGCTTTTAACGTAAGTAAGCTTCCTTCATTCGGAAACTTCACGAGTAATTCATCAATGATTGTCATGCTTTTTTCGGCATGTCCAAGTTCTTGATAAATCGCGGCTACTTGAAACTGTGTATCGTCATCTTCATGATTTTCAAGCGCGTTAAGAATCGTTAGTCCTCTCTCAACATCGCCTTCTTCAATGAGTTGTACAGCTTCCATTAGCTGCTCTTGCATACAACCCCTCCATTACCGATCTAAATTCCTTCTTAATTATAGCAAAAACCGACGAACAATGGCTACGTTTGAACGTTACAAGGAAGTGAACAATTGGTCATTGTTCCATATTTTTTGCTATAAGTAAAATGATAATGAGCATCGTAGCAAAACTTGTTCACTAAATCAAAAAAACAACAAAAAAAAAGCCCGAACCATAAAGCGTAAACGCTTACAATTCGGGCCGAGCAAAATAGCGCTCTAGATTATGGATAGGAGTGGAGAGAAACCATACGCTAACTATTAGTATACGCAACTTCTTAAAAAGGTCAAGGGGTTTTCAGAAAAATTATTATTTTATTTTTTAAAGCCTTCCACACATGTTGTGTGAAAGGCTTTTATTCTAGCGTGACAAGTCTTTAAGCATATCAAAAAAGTTCGGGTAAGAAACAGCAACTGCCTCTTTTCGCAAGATTGTCGTTTCTCCTTCTGCAATGAGGTTAGCAATCGCAAACGCCATCCCGATTCGGTGATCACCAAATGAATCCACCGTAGCTGCATAAAGAGGCGTTGGGCCGTTGATGACCATGCCATCATTCGTAGACGTAATATCTGCACCCATTTTCACAAGTTGGTCGACAACCGTATCAATACGGTTCGTTTCTTTGTATTTCAGCTCTTCTGCATCTTTAATAACCGTTTTGCCTTCTGCTTGTGTTGCAAGCACAGCAAGTACAGGAATTTCGTCAATCAAACGCGGGATCAGTTCCCCATCAATTGTCGTAGCGTTTAACTTCTTATATTGTATCGTCAAATCCGCGACAGGTTCGCCGCTCTGTTCACGTTCATTGGATACCGTCAATTGAGCACCCATCTTTTTAAGTACATCAAGAATACCTGCTCGCGTCGGGTTAATTCCCACATTTTGAATCTTCACTTCGCTGTTAGGAACAATTGCTGTCGCAACGAGCGGAAATGCCGCTGAAGAAATGTCTCCTGGGACGTTCACAACTCCGCCCCCTTGAAGTGATTGACCACCCTCAATTGAGACACCTGTCTCTGTTATGAGTAAGTTTACACCAAAGGCTTGTAACATACGTTCAGTATGGTCTCGCGAACGATGGGGCTCAAGCACGGTTGTGACCCCTTTTGCCTGAAGGCCAGCTAACAAAATACTACTTTTCACTTGGGCACTCGCAACCGGTGACGTATGCGTAATGCCTGTTAAGTTTCCTCCTCGTACAGAAAGGGGCGTTAAGTTCGCCTCATCACGTCCATCAATCGTCGCGCCCATCGACCTTAAAGGCTTTGTGACACGCTTCATCGGCCGCTTCGCAATCGATTCATCTCCGATAACAGTTTGGTAAAAGGAAAGGCCTGAGAGAATGCCTAGCATTAAACGAATCGTCGTACCTGAATTTCCTACGTCAAGCACTTCACTTGGCTCTTTTAGCCCATCAATCCCTTTTCCGTGAACGATAATTTCATCACCAACGTGCTCAATCCGAACGCCGAGTTGTCTAAAACAACGAATCGTACTTAAACAATCTTCTCCCATTAAAAAACCACGAATCGTTGTCGTTCCTTTTGCAATACTTCCAAACATCACGGCGCGATGTGAAATCGACTTATCACCAGGAACAGTAATCGTACCGCTTAAGCTTCTCACATCGGTTTGATTTTGTTCTACACTCACTCGTCTCAACTCCTATTCGCCAACGTATGTCGTAAATTTATGACTTTGCAAACACGCTTCTGCACGCGATCGTTCTTCAACCGAGCGAAATGACAATCGTAAAACACCCATAATGTCTTCTCTCGCTTCAATAATTCGGATGTTCGTAATGCTAATCTCACATTCTGCTAAATAACCGGTAACGTCAGAGATGACACCGGGGTGGTCAGGAACGTCAACATATAAGTCATTTAACGTTGGGATCGCGCCCGCCTTCTTCACCGGCAGCCCATCGCGGTGACGCTTTGCATCGGCAAAGAATGCGTGCAGACCATTAGCATCCGCAGCTTTAATCAGCTCGGTTACACGCTCCATATCGTCTCGCCAATCTTCCATCATCGTTTGCAATACGTCCTTGTTGTGTAATAAAATGTCTCGCCACATAATTGGGTTTGCAGAAGCAATACGGGTAATATCTTTAAACCCACCTGCTGCTAAGTTCGTAATCATCGGGTGCTCTTCTTCTAATCCTTTTAATTGGTGCACGAGAGCTGATGCAACGATATGTGGCAAGTGACTAACACTTCCCGCCATCACATCATGACTTTTTGCGTCCATTGTCACAAACTTCGCATTTGAACCTTCTAATAGCTGTTTTAAGTGCTCGGTTGCTTTCTCACTCTCTTGATTTTCAGGTGGAACAAGAACATAAAATGCATTTTCGAACAAATCTGCTCTAGAACCGTGAACACCACTTTTATGAGAACCTGCCATCGGGTGTCCACCGATAAAGACAACCCCTCGCTCAACCAACTTCTCTGCGGCTTTTATAACCGTTAACTTCGTACTACCAACGTCAGTAATAACGACGTTGTCTTTAAGTTCGACATCGAGTAATTGAGTACTGATGATCTCAACGGTTTTTGATACAGGCGTTGCGATGACGATTGTATCTGCAACTTCTGCTGCCTCTTTAATTGATGTCGATTGCTCATCAATGACATCTAGCAACTTCGCATGTTCTAATGTTCGTTCATCCAAATCAACACCGATCACTTTATGCTGTTGATTGCTTTTTTTAATGGCTTGTGCAATGGACCCTCCAATTAGCCCCATCCCAATAACCACGACTGTTTGACTCAAAGTGATTAACTCCTTAATTGCCCTACGTAAACGTAGGGCATCTTGATTGGTTTATACGATAACGTCCTCAAAGGCTGAAATAAACTGATCATTCTCCTCTTTCGTTCCAAGAGAAACACGAATGCACGAAGGAAAACCGAGCGGCACTCCAGAACGAATGATAATCCCTTTTTGCATGAGTGCTTGAAAAACGTCATTGCCGTTCTTTTTCAGGTCCACGAGTAAAAAGTTCGTTTGACTCGGGAACACGTAATACCCTTTGTCTTCAAAAAACGTTCGAAGTCGATCCCGTTCAACTTTGTTCTTCTCAAAACATGATTGAACAAACGCTTGATCAGAAAGCGCACGAATAGCTGCTTCTTGAGCAAATGTTGTCGTATTGAACGGAGGACGAATCGGTTCAACTTGACGAATAAAGTCTGCTTGACCGACAGCAAATCCAAGTCGAAGGTTCGCTAATCCATACATTTTAGAAAACGTACGTAAGAGCAGTAAGTTCGAAAAGCGATCAAGTAGTGGAAGCGTACTTGGATAATCAGACGCTTCTACATACTCTAAATAAGCTTCATCACTTACGACAAGTACATTCTCTGGAACGCGCTCTAAAAAGCTAACGAACTCCTCATCGTTTATGTAGTTTCCTGTCGGGTTATTCGGATTACACACCCACACAATTCGTGTCTCTTCGTTAATTGCAGCGAGCATCCGCTCCAAATCGTGATCGCCTTCTGCTGTTACTGGTACTTCAATCACTTCAGAGCCTTCAACCGTCGCATTGTGTTTATATTGTGAAAATGAAGGCGTTGCCATGACACTATTCGTCCCAGGTCCAAGCATTGCACGGCATAAAAATAAAATGACTTCATCAGATCCTGCACCGAACAGCAGTTGATCCTCATCTACTTGTAAATGCTCAGAAACCGCTTTACGAATCGTCGCTGCATGTCCGTCTGGATAAATTTGCGTCATTTTTGGCGCTGCCAAAAACTCAGAAACTTTCTCTGAAACTCCGTAAGGATTTTCATTGGATGCGAGCTTAATGACTTCAGTTAAACCATATTGCTCTTTTACAGCTTCAATTGGTCTTCCTGGCTCATAAGGCGTCAATTCATTCATTGATTGCTTTAATGTAATCTTCAACGGTTCATCACCTTCCACGTACCTAAGAATTAAAAAGTGAGAAGAAATTCTCCTCACTTTTGTATTTGTTCTATTTTACGATGAAACGAGCGATTGAACAAATGTTTTTATTTGTAAAAGCGCTTTTGATCGTTGATTAGGATCACGTAACATCGTTTCATATTTTTCAATTTCCTTAACTATTCTCGAACCGACAACCGCTCCGTACCCTTGTGTATGCAAGCGAGCGACATGTTCTCGTTTAGAAACACCAAATCCAACTGCAAGGGGCACGCTACTTGACTCGCTTGCGGCTGTAATAAACGTATCTAGCCTATGATCGAACTCTTCTCGTACTCCCGTGACTCCTAAGCTCGAAACACAGTACAAAAAGCCTTGTGCTTCTTTAGCGATCCGTTTGACACGTTCATTCGATGTTGGAGCGACGAGTGAAATCAAGACATTGCCATATTCATTGCACGTTTTCTTCATCTCATCATTTTCTTCATATGGAAGGTCAGGGACGAGCCAACCGTCGACTCCTGCCTCACTCGCGGCTTTCACTGCGTCGTGTAGGCCATACTTTAAAATTGGATTAACGTAACAAAACAATACGATTGGAATTCGGATTCCCGCTGCTCGGATTTGCCGTACTGTATCAATGACTGTCTGCAACGACGTGCCTTCTTGTAAGGAACGATTGGCAGCAGCTTGAATGACAGGACCGTCCGCTAATGGATCTGAATAAGGTACACCTAATTCGAGAATATGGGCACCTGACTCTTCAAGCACTCGGGCGAGATCAATCGTCACTTCTATCGTAGGGTCACCTGCAACGATATAGGGGATAAACAATTGGTTATTGGTGTTCGCTGCTGCCTCAACTCGGTTCATCATGACTCTCCCCCTTTATCATCACTCAATACGCCACGAATCGTATCAACGTCTTTGTCTCCACGACCTGATAAACAAATAAGAACAGATTGATCACTCGTCATCGTACTTGCTGTCTTCAACGCTAACGCAACGGCGTGCGCACTTTCAATAGCTGGTAAGATCCCCTCTGTTTGCGTTAACTTCACTAACGCATCAATCGCTTCAGCATCGGTAATCGCTTCGTAGTGTACCCGCTCTTCATCTTTCAAGTAAGCGTGCTCAGGACCGATGCCTGGATAATCTAAGCCGGCAGAGATGGAATACGGTTCTATAATTTGACCGTGTTCATCTTGAATCAAATACGTTAACGACCCATGGATGACCCCACGATCACCTTTTGATAGTGTTGCCGCATGTTCAGGCGTTTCAATTCCTTTTCCTCCAGCTTCAGCACCATACAACTGAACAGTAGGTTCATCAAGAAAACTTGTAAACATACCAATTGCATTGCTACCTCCACCGACACACGCAACGACGGCATCTGGTAATTGTTCCATTTGTCGTTTCGCTTCGTCACCAATTACCCGTTGAAATTCTCGAACCATGTAAGGATACGGGTGTGGTCCAACGACCGAGCCGATTAAATACATCGTGTCATCAACGTGAGACACCCAATAGCGAATGGCTTCGTTCGTTGCATCTTTTAGCGTCTTTGATCCGCTTGTTGCTGGAACGACTTCTGCTCCTAGCAATTCCATACGAAAGACATTAAGCTTTTGACGCTCCATGTCTTTCTCACCCATAAAAATCTTGCACTCAAGGCCATATTTCGCAGCGACAGTTGCTGTAGCCACACCGTGCTGACCAGCTCCAGTTTCTGCGACGATCTTTGTTTTGCCCATTCGCTTTGCGAGTAGCGCTTGTCCGATGGCATTGTTAATTTTGTGCGCACCAGTGTGGAGCAAATCTTCACGCTTCAAATAAATCTTCGCGCCTCCAACTGTTTCTGAAAGTCGTTTCGCATACGTTAGAGGCGTTTCTCGTCCTGCATATTCTTTTAAAACTTCTTCATATTCTGCTAAAAAAGCGTCATCTACAAGCGCTTCTTTAAGACCTGCTTCTAGTTCTTCAAGAGCTGCCATCACTGTTTCTGGAACGTACTTCCCCCCGAAGGGGCCGTATCTTCCTTTATGATCCGGATAAGACTGTTGCATAATCTCCCACCTGCCTCATGATGCTTTTCATTTTTATATCGTCTTTTTTACCTTCAGTTTCAATACCACTCGACACGTCGATGCCATCTGGTTGCATTTCTAGCAATTGTTGTACGTTGTGTTCATGAACACCACCTGCGATATACAGTGGTACATTTAATTGTTTTGCAAAGTGAATATACGTGGGTGCCTTTTTCCAATCAAACGTTTGCCCAGTACCACCTCGCTCGGTTTTCGTGCCTGCATCTACGATAAAACCATCAACAACAGGCGCATACGCACTCATTAAATCAAGTGTATTCCGATCGTGACGAAGTGCTTTTACGACATGTTTCTCTGTTTTTTTCTGAATGTCTTTAATGAAACTTACAGTTTCTTCACCGTGAAATTGCAAAACATCAAAATCAACCGTTTCAAGTAGCTCATGAACGTCTTCCTCTTTAGGGTTCACAAGCACTGCGAACGTTTCACAAAAGGCGTACGGGCCGTCTTTCATCCATTCAGCAACGTCTATCGCTTGCACTTGACGTTTGCTGTTTGCAAACACAAATCCTAATCCATTCGCACCGGACAAATAAGCATTTTTCACATCTTCACTCGAGCGTAACCCGCAATATTTAACGTAAGTTTGCATGAATGGCACCTTCTTTTAATTGAGGGATTGTCTCTGTTGGTGAACCGTTCGTGACGAGATGCTCACCGACTAACATTGCATCTGCACCTGCTTGCACAACTTGCTCTACATCTTGCTTTTTATGAATACCGCTCTCACTAACAACGAAACATTCTTTCGGAATATGTTTGACTAACTGCTCTGTTACGTCCAGTGATGTTTGAAATGTCTTCAAATCACGGTTGTTAACACCAAGTAAACGAGGACTGCTATAGGCCAACACTTCCTCTAGTTCTTCCAAATTATGAACCTCAACTAAAACGTCAAGTCCGAGGTCAGTTGCAATTTTCGTATACGCTTCAATTTGTTTGCCATCTAAGACCGCTGCAATTAATAAAATCGCATCGGCCCCAATCGAAGCACTTTCAAAGATTTGCCGCTCATCGATGATGAAGTCTTTTCGAAGAACAGGAATGTTCGTGACCGCTTTTACGACTTGTAAGTCTTGATTTGTCCCTTTAAAAAAAGGCGTGTCTGTTAATACCGAAATTGTATCTGCCCCACCTGATTCATACAGCTTTGCTTGAGACAAAATGTCCATTCCTAATGCTAAATCACCTTTGGAAGGAGACGCACGTTTTATTTCAGCAATTAAACCGACACCCGTCTGTTCCTTACCGTCTTTTAACGCTTGATAAAATCCACGTGTCGGTTTTTCTTGCCGTTCAAATTGTGCGGGTAGCGTTTTTATCAGTTCACGTTTCTTTGCGATAATTTGTTCAAGCATGTGCTTTCTCCTCCTCACGTAATTGTTGTAATTGAGCGAGTGCTGATTTACTATTTATCGCTTCATTTGCAATCGATACACCTTCTTGTATGCTTTTCGCTTCACCCGTTACGTAAAGTCCTGCAGCCATATTTAAAACGAGAATGTCGTGTGCTCCGGTTGTTGACGTGCCGTCAAAGATGCTTTGAATGATCTGTGCACTATCATTGATTGTTTTTGCTTCAATCGCTTCTAAAGATGCACGCTTCAACCCGAACATTTCAGGTGTTGCAGTATAAGACGTAATGTTCCCCTCATTTAACTCAGTGACATAGGTAGCACCTGTGATCGTCATTTCATCCATACCGTCTTCACCGGTTACAAACAATGCCCGTTTCGTACCGAGTCGCTTTAGTACGTGAGCCATTTTCTTTCCGTATTCAGCGTCCCATACACCGACAACTTGATAGTTTGCACGTGCTGGATTCGTTAACGGACCTAATACATTAAATACGGTACGAAACCCGAGATTCTTGCGGATCGGCGCAACATGTTTCATTGCCGTATGAAATAAAGGTGCGAACAAAAATACGAGCTGTTGTGTTGCAAGAATTTGTTTTGCTTCGCTGTGATCATTGGCAATTGGGACGTTTAATTTCTCAAGCACATCCGCACTGCCGCTTTTCGATGAAACGAATCGGTTGCCGTGTTTGGCTACTTGAATACCACACGCACTAAGTCCAATCGCAGCCGCGGTTGAAATGTTAAACGTAGAATGGCCGTCTCCACCCGTCCCACACGTATCAAGGACGTTGTGTGTTCCTAAATCTACGTGTTTGCTTAAATCTCTCATCGCTTTCGCAAACCCTGTTAGTTCTTCAACCGTTTCACCACGTAAACGCATCATTGTTAGTAAGCTAGCGACTTGAGTTGGCTCTGCTTCTCCACCCATCACCTCTTGCATCACTGCTTCTGCCTCGAGCTCTGATAACGTTTCGCCTTCAATCATTTTATTTAGCATACGTTTAATCACCGGTGATCGCCCCTTTTTCCAACATCGTCTCCGCAGTTTGAATCGCGCTGAATAAAGCTGATGCTTTGTTGATCGACTCTTCATATTCCTCTTCAGGAACGGAGTCAGCAACAACACCGGCACCCGCTTGGACAGTTGCCACTCCCTCTTCAAAAACAACCGTTCGAATCGCAATGCAAGAATCGATTTCTTCGTTGTAGCTCATGTACAAGATTCCGCCTGCATAGAGCCCTCGGTTCGTTGGCTCTAACTCATTTAAAATTTCCATTGCCCTTACTTTCGGAGCACCAGACAACGTGCCAGCAGGATAGCCTGCAATGAGTGCCTCCATTGGATGAATGTCGTTACGTAACTTCCCTTTAACGATTGAAACTAAGTGCATCACATGAGAGTACACTCCGACTTCCATCATCTTCGGCACGTGGACACTGCCAAATTGAGCGACACGTCCGACATCATTGCGAGCGAGATCAATCAGCATTTGATGTTCGGCACGTTCTTTCTCAGATTTGAGCATTTCTAGTTTCAAAGCATCATCTTGAGCTTCTGTTGCGCCTCTTTTTCTCGTTCCGGCAATCGGATGAATCTCTACTCCTTCTTTGCCTACTCCGACTAACTTCTCTGGGGAGCTACCGACGACGGTTTTAGTACCGAGGCGGATAAAAAATAGATAAGGAGAAGGATTCATCTGACGCAACACACGGTAAACGAGAAATGGTGAAATGTCGGTTTCATATTGGAATCTTTGTGAGATCACCGCTTGGAACACGTCACCTGCAACGATGTAATCTTTCACTTTGTTAACGGATGTTAGAAACTGCTCTTTCTCGAAGTTTGAAGAAATGGTTGACCAATTCGGTTTCACGCGTACGGGAAAATCAGGTTGGAAATCCGCTTCCTTCGGCTCACTCAGCTGTTTAACTAAACGCTCTATATACACATTCGCTTCTTCATAAAGCTCTTCTAATGAATCAGAATTGTCACTATCAACGTAATGAACAATCATTAATTCTGCTGTTTGATGGTCATACGCTAGAAGCGTTTGACAAAATAAAAAGTGAATCGGTTCATTCGCATCTGCTCGTTTTGCTGTTTTCTCAAAGTGGCCAATGCTGTCATACGGCAAGACGCCGACCGCACCGCCTGGAAAAGGTAAGTTGGTTTTTGTTGCTGGTGAAGGGTTTAAATAACGGAAAACATCTTTCCATACAGAAACAAAGTTGTCGCTACTCGAAATGACTTCATCATTACTTTGGAAATAAAACTGCTCTTCTTTTTCGATTAACTCGTAATTGACGTTTAATCCGACAAAGGAGAAGCGTGACCATTTCGATGTTTCTGCATTGCTTTCAAGAAGAAAAACCGCTTCTTCTTGAAATCGTTGAAAGATTTGGATAGGAGTAGTTGTGTCTGCGAACATTCGCTTCACAACAGGGACAAGACGATAACGGTCACATTCTTCTAGAAAATCCGTTAACGTACTATTCATTTGGCTGCACCTCTCTTAGAGAAGTGTCGGAGGGGTTTGAAAAAACAAGAGGGGAAAAAAGAAAAAACTCATCCAATCAAATCGACGGATGAGCAGCATTTAATCATCATCTACCTCTGCTCTACTCAACTAAACTCCGCTCAACTCTTCTCGGCTCTTTGATAAAACATTATGCGTCTCTACGCATTCTCAACTAAAACTCAATCTAAACTTAGTACCTAGCGTATGTGTTTCATACATTTTTGTCAATCTTTTTGTGCTAAATCAGGGCGGAGTTGAATCGCTTCATTATGAAACACGTGAACGATTTCACTCGCAGGAACGTCCGTATTCACAGTCATCATAATGCGAATGCAACGCTTTAACCCGCTTGGCACGGGAATTTCAGTCGCACACATAACCGGGACATATTTCCACTCTTCACTTTCAAGCATACGTGTTGCTTTTGCTGGAAACGCTGCATTGATCTCTTCGGTAACTGTAAACCAAATGTGAGCAACATCGCTTGGCAACACATTATTTTCAGTCACCATTTCTTCTAGACACTTTCTCGTCTCTTCCCAAATGCTCTCTGCATCATTTTCCTTTACGGTCGTAGCTCCGCGAATTCCTCTCATCACGAAAAATGCTCCCCTTTGAATTGATTTAAGTAGGTTTCAAACTCTTCTTTCGCTAACAAAATAACACTCGGTTTTTGAGGTTCTACCAAGATCACGTCGGCAATTTGAGAATCTGTATTTTTCTTATCGGTTAACATCGATTCAATCATGAGCCTAACGTCCATCGTTTTCAGGGGCAAAAATGAGTAACCTAGCTTTTGAAACTGATCCAACTCATCTTCCATATGAATTGGCAGTGATGGATAAAGACGTTTTGACAAGTACAATGAAAAAGCCATACCATTCACGACTGCTTCACCGTGTGTTAATGCGCCATATCCACTCACCTGTTCGAGTGCATGAGCAATGGTGTGACCAAAGTTCAAATGCGCACGGACGCCTTTTTCACGCTCGTCAGCTTCAACAATCTTCGCCTTTACAGCAATGCTTTTACGAAGCACACTTGCAGTGATGTTCGTAACACCTGTGTTTTGCACATGATCAAGTAGTTCTTGATCCCCGATATAACCATGCTTTAATACTTCACCAAAGCCTGATAACCACTCTCGCTTCGGTAACGATTCAAGTAATGACAAATCATAAATAACAGCATCTGGCTGATGGAATGCACCGATCAGATTCTTTCCGAGAGGATGATTGATTCCTGTTTTGCCGCCAACACTGCTGTCGTGTGCTAAAAGCGTCGTAGGCATTTGCACAAATGAAATTCCACGCATATACGTACTCGCAAGAAAACCAGCAAGATCGCCGACTACTCCCCCACCTAGCGCAATGACTACGCTACTCCGTTCTAGTTTTGCTTCAAGCATGGCGGTCATCGCTTGACTATACATCTCGAAACTTTTCGAAGCTTCTCCAGCAGGAATCACAAATGTTCCGACAATCTGATGTACCGTAAGGTTTCTTTTTAATTGATCGAGATATAAGGGAGCGACCGTCGTGTCAGTAATGACAAACAGCCGCTTCTTTTGTGACCCATAAATACGTTCTAAAATCGGTTCAGCTTCTTGTAAAAGCTGTTCACCTAGAAAAATTGGATAGCTTTGGTGCGTCGTCTTTATCGTGAGCATTTCCATTAGAAACGGCTCGCTTCTTCAATGTGTGCATCTATTTGTTCTTTCAAGCGATCAAACCGGTCGGCACTAAACATTTCTAATAGACTGTTTGCTAATTCAAACGCCACGACATTTTCGCAAACGACCGCCGCTGCTGGAACTGCACAACTATCTGAACGCTCAATTGACGCTTCAAACGTTTCTTTAGAGTCGATATCGACACTTTTTAATGGTTTGTAAAGTGTTGGAATTGGTTTCATCACACCGTTAATCACAATCGGCATTCCCGTCGTCATTCCACCTTCAAAACCACCGAGACGATTCGTCGAACGCTTATAGCCTTCATCCTCATTCCAGTAAATCTCATCGTGCACTTGGCTACCTGGTAAGTTGGCCGCTTCAAAGCCAATCCCTACTTCGACTCCTTTAAACGCGTTAATGCTCATTACAGCTCCGGCAATTTTACCATCAAGCTTGCGATCGTAATGTACATGACTACCAACACCTTGTGGCATACCCGTTGCAACGACTTGTACAACGCCGCCGATCGAATCACCATTTTTCTTCGCTTCATCAATCGCTGTCTTCATTTGTTCAGAAGCTTCTTCATCAATACAACGAACTGCTGAAGCTTCTGCACGCTCGATGAGTTCATCAATGGATTGATACGTTCCACTCGCCTTCACACCACCGATGTTTACAACATGAACGCCAACCGTAATGCCAAGCTCTTTAAGAAGCTTTTTAGCAACACTACCAACCGCCACGCGCATCGTCGTTTCACGAGCTGAAGAACGCTCAAGAATGTTTCTCATATCACGATGATTGTATTTAATTGCACCGTTTAGATCCGCATGCCCAGGTCTTGGGCGCGTAATCGTTTTCGTTTGCACACGGTGCTCATCTTCTGCTTTTAAAGGTTCTGCACTCATTACTTGTTCCCAATGGACGTAATCGTCATTGGTGACTGTGAGTGCAATTGGAGCTCCTGTTGTCATGCCGTGACGCACACCGCTTGTGATCGTTACTAAATCCTTTTCGATCTTCATTCTTCTTCCACGACCATGACCGCCTTGACGTCGTTTCAATTCAACGTTAATGTCTTCTTGTGTTAGCGGCAAGTGTGCTGGTACACCTTCAATAATCGTTGTCAATCCAGGTCCGTGTGACTCTCCAGCTGTTAAAAAGCGCATTTTCCTACCCCCGTTACGTTCGCACATTCTTTTTCTTTAATGCTTTTATGTATTAAATTATAGCATAGCGATTATTGCTCGTGAAGTGGTGTTTTCCGATAGATAAATGAACCGTATGTTTCTAAACCATAGCGCTCTGGCGAAAATATCTGCTCTGTACTACCAACGAACAGAAACCCTCCGTCTGTTAACGATGACACAAAACGTTTTAGAATGCGATCTTTTGCCTCTTCAGTGAAATAGATCAAGACATTTCGGCAAGTGATTAAGTGTACGCCCTTCATATACCGATCATTTAGAAGATCGTGCTTTGAAAACGTGACCGACTTACGATAACGGTCTTTGACCGTATAATTGTCACCCTCATTATTAAAATACTCTGTCACTTCATGGGGCAACAGCTCGCGTAGCGATTTAGACGAATAGGTCGCACGTTTTGCTTTTAACAAAACTAACTCATCAATATCTGTTGCTATAATCTTTATATCTCGTTTAGGTTGGTCACTGAAAAGTGTACGTAACGTGTACGCTTCTTCACCAGTAGAACAGGCTGCACTCCAAATGGTTAACGCTTCGTTTTGAGCTACTAATTCAGGCAATACTAGGCGGCGAAGATCCATCCAGCGTTCGCGATTTCGGTAAAATTCAGATACGTTAATGGTTATCCGATCAATGAAACGTTTCTCCATCTCACCGTCCACAGTTAATCCTAACATAAAGAAATCCTCATACGATAAAAACCCATACCGCTCATAAAATGAACGAGTTCTTCTCATCATTTGTTTTTGTTTGTACAAAGACAAATCAATTCCGTACTTATGATGTACACGTTTTACAAAGACGTTGTAATCTTCATGCATGAAGGTCTCCTTATAGTAAAAACCGGCCAACGTTAATTGACCGGTTTACTTCTTTATTTACCGAAGAATAGTGAAATCTCACGCTCAGCGCTCTCAGGAGAGTCAGAACCGTGAATTACGTTTTGACCAAGGTTTGTTGCGAAGTCTCCGCGAATTGTTCCTGGAGCTGCATCTTTCGGGTTTGTTGAACCCATCATCGTACGAGCGTTAGAGATCACGTTCTCGCCTTCCCAGATCATTGCGAATGCAGGACCAGAAGTAATGAAGTCAACAAGCTCACCGAAGAAAGGCTTGTCGCTATGCTCACCGTAATGAGCTTCAGCAGTTTCTTTAGGGATTGTCATTAGTTTTGCTTCTTTAAGCGTGTAACCACGCGCTTCAAAACGGCTTACAATTTCTCCGATTAACTGACGTTTTACGCCGTCAGGTTTTACCATAATAAATGATTGTTCCATGTACAGTGCACTCCTCTATTGTTCGATCTCGTAAAAGTCGGGTAAACTACCCGCATTATAGTATATCATCTCTTTAAAAGAGTTTAAACCTATTAAAAATGTCTTGTCCCGATATACGTCGCAATTTCAGACAATGATTTAACCGCTGGAATTTGTGGCAACGTATCAAGCGTTTCGTAAGCCTTCTTTAAATAGCGTTCACTAAGTGCTTTAGAGTACTCAATCCCGCCACTCTCTTTGATCACTTGAAGAAGTTCAGTGAGTTCTTCTTGATTAGGAAGCTCTCCTTGGAACGCTAATTCAATCTTCGCTTTGATCTCTGGATTATGGTGCATCGCGTACAATGCTGGTAACGTTACGTTCCCTTGCAAAAGATCGCCGCCTGCAGGCTTCCCTAATTCTTCTTCTGTCCCTGTAAAATCAAGAACATCATCAATAATTTGATACGCCATGCCTACTTGATAGCCGTAGCGATAGAGCGCACGTTGTTCTTCGCGACTTGCACCAACTGCCATTGCTCCAAGTTCGCAGCTGCCTGCAATAAGCAATGCCGTTTTCCGTTTAATACGTCTAAAGTACGTTTTAATGTCTTGGTCCCAAACGTATTGATAACGAATTTGTTCAATTTCCCCGATGACCATTTCATGAATAACTTTAGACATCGCTTGATGAATTCGCTCATCATCAAAAAACGTCGCACTTTCAACCGCTTTCGCAAATATGTAGTCTCCTGTATACATCGCTACGCGATTATCGTACTTCGCTTTAACCGTCTCTTGTCCGCGGCGAAGTTCCGCATCATCAATCACATCATCATGCACGAGAGAAGCCATATGAATGAGCTCAAGTGATACTCCGATGTGCTTTAAGCGATGAATATCATAGTCTCCGAACTTCCCAGCTAAAAGAACAAATACGGGTCGAATTCGTTTACCGCCTGCTTGTAAAAGTTGTAACGTTGCATCCTTTAGAACAGGGTGGGCATTGGAAACCGCAGTTGCCATCTCTTGTTCGATTTTATGAATGTCAGCACGTAAATACATATATAGGTCTGCTAGTTTCATGACCATCTAGTCCCCTTCAAGTAATAGAGTGAATGCCGGTTTTAATGTCCCATACATTCAAATGATCGATTTTTTGATCTAAAAAGCCTTCTTCGTGCAGCAATTGGTAAAAGTAAAGCAATCCTCGTTGGTCTTCTTCTAAGAAGTGATAACGTAAGTTTGTAAAATATTGCTGCCAAAAACGTTCTGTTCCACCGTAATCGTTTGTCACCGTTTTTGCAAGCTCAGCATAATGGTCTTTTTCATTCTTATGTCGGCTTTCTTTCCATTCGGTATAGAGTTCATGCATACCATTTGGTTCGTCTAGCAATTTCTCTTTACGCATTGCAAACACTGCAAACGTCATCGGCCAGTCCGTAAATGCTGTCCAACGTTCTGCTAAATCATAAACATAAAACGAATCCCCGTGGTGACGCTTTGCCTCAATTGCATCATCACCAATTAACAGACACGCATCAAAAGAAGCCATCATGTCGCCAAACACGGGTGGTACCGTTTCATATCGAACATTTTCATGCTTATAAAAACGTTTTAATAACAATTTCAAAAGATTAATCGACGTCGCTGAACTATGCGTTAACGCCACATTACACCCGTTTAATTCTTCAATTGGCTTCTTTGAAAATAGAAAAATTGAACGGACTTCGCCTTTTGCAGAAACTGCGAGATTCGGCATTAACACATATTGCTCGTGATTTTTTGCATAACTAAACGATGAAATGGCACCGACGTCAATCTCACCTTTGGCCATTGCATCATTCAACTTCGCTGGGATGCTTGGAATGAAAGACACTTGATGTTCTAGTTTTCCACGATTTAAATGATAGAAAAACGGGTGTACGTTCGTATAGAGAATCTCACCAACTGTAATCATGACATTTCTCCCCATCTTTTAAATAGTTCATGTTCTACATTCAAACGATCAAGAACTTTACCAACGACGAAATTAATCAAATCATCCATCGATTGTGGCTGATGATAAAACCCAGGCATCGCAGGAATAATTGCTGCTCCTAAATCAGAAAGTCGTTTCATATTCTCTAAGTGAATGCTATGAAGCGGTGTTTCTCTTGGTACGATGAGTAGAGGTCTTCCTTCTTTCAACGTGACATCTGCAGAACGCTCCAAGAGAGATCCGGAATTCCCGTGTGCCATTTTTGATAGCGTCCCCATTGAACACGGAACAACGATCATGCCGTCATGCTTGTATGAGCCACTTGCAATCGGTGCAGAAAAATCTTGTTTTCCATGAACTTGTAAATCTCCAGAAGGAAATAGCTTCTTCAAGCAAGCCTCTTTATCTGAAATATCAAGGCCAACTTCTTGGTCGAACACTTGCCAAGCGGCACTCGACATAAGGAAATGAATTCGATGTCCTTCCTCTAACAACGTCTGAACGAGGCGAATTCCATAAATGGCTCCGCTTGCTCCTGTCATTGCGACTGCAAACGTGCGCTGATCTTTGTTCGTCATAACATAAAATCTCCAATCGTAAAGGCGAGCATGAGCATGCTAATAATGCCATTCATCGTAAAGAACGCGACATTCACCTTCGATAAATCGTTATGAGACACTAAACTATGCTCATAAATCATAATTCCAGCACAAATCATTGCGCCGAGGAAGAAGATCCATCCAAGTGGCGATGTTAATGATAAGAGAACGAGTGCGACGATACTAATTACGTGACTCCCTCTTGCAATCATTAATGCTTTTTTGATTCCAAAACGAGCGGGGACAGAATGCAATCCGTTTTTGCGATCATAATCTGCATCTTGTGTCGCATAAATAATATCAAACCCTGCAGTCCAAAACATCACAACTAAGAACAAAAGAATTGCAACCGGACTAATCGTTCCCGTTGCACCGACCCACCCTCCAAGAGGAGCCAGTGCAATTGTCATTCCGAGAATAAAGTGACATGCCCACGTAAACCGCTTCGTATAGGAATACAAGACAAGAAAGAAAACGGCAAGTGGCAGTAAATACACCGCGAGCATATTTAACTGGAACGCTGCGATAAAGAGCATCGCAAACGAAACGACGATAAATATAGTCACTTCAGTATACGAAAGTAATCCTGCCGGTATGGCCCTGTCCTTCGTTCTTGGATTTCGTTTGTCAATGACAGCATCAATCACACGGTTCAAACTCATCGCTGCACTTCTTGCACCGACCATCGCAACTGTAATCCAAATCCATTGCCACAGTGTAGGCCAAGCCCCGTTTTCAACGAAACTTCCTAAAATCGCTCCTAAAAAGGCAAAAGGAAGTGCGAAAACGGTATGTTCAAACTTGATCATCTCAAGAATAACCTTAAGTTTCCTCATCATACAGTTTCCCCTTGTTCTGATGGTTTAAAACCCCAGTGTCCCGCTGCCGCACCACCAGCATAGCTTTTAAAGTTCACATCAATAAACCCTTCGTCTAAAAACCATGTGGAAAGAACATCTTTCTTTGGAAACGTTGTCGTAGAATCATGCAACCACTGATATTCCTCTTTACTCTTTGCGAAAAATTTACCAAGTCGTGGCATCACTTGTTTAAAGTACACCGAATAAAACGGACGGAAGAATGGATTTTCTGGATGCGATGTCTCTAGACAGACGACTTGTCCCCCTGGTTTTAATACACGGTACATCTCTTGAATCGCAACCTGCGGATCAGGTACGTTTCTTAAGCCAAACCCAATCGTCACAACGTGAAAGGAGTTGTCCTCAAACGGTAACTCCATTGCATTCCCATGAACGAGTTCCACGTTCTCTAAACCGTGGGTTTTCACTTTTTCTTTTCCGACCTCTAACATGTTTTTGCTAAAGTCAAGGCCCGTGACTTGTCCTTTGCCTTCCAGTTCCTCTGAAATTGCGATTGTCCAATCGGCTGTTCCACAACAAACGTCCAACACTTTGCCTTCTACCGGAATTGACATTTTTCCCATAATATCTTTACGCCAAGATTTGTGCATGTTTAAACTAATAACACCATTCATCTTGTCGTATTGTGTTGAAATCGACTCAAACACTTCGTGAACGTGTTTTTCTTTCGCATTCACCACGTAGGTTTCCCCTTCCCATTTAAAGCGCTTTACTTATTCACAAGTTCCATAAATCGTTTTTTCAATTGCGTTGAGAGTGCTGCTTCATTGTCTTGATACGAAGCGAGCAGTCGATCTTTCACATTGGCTGCTACGACTTCTAAATTAGATATCATTTCTTGAATGTAGTTCTCACGATCCCGATCTGTCGGCTCAATTGCAAAGAGTGGTGACAAGCGCGCAGAACCAAACGGCTCTTTATCTTGTTCTGCATGTTCTATTAAATCTAGCAATCGACGATAAGTTAAGAAGTGACCTGCAAAATCAGCAATCGAGCGTTGATTAAAATAGATGCCTACGTTTTGAATGAGAGTGGCTTCCATCGTCGTAATGAGTTCTTCTAATTCCTCTAAGTCTTTCCATCCGCGCTCATGTAGACGAATCTTCGCATTATTCGTCTTCTGAATCGACCTTGAGAACACACGAACGAGGCCTACATCACCAAGCTTTGAAAGCTCACTGTAATATAAGCTACTATACCAATCGCCTGCTAGTACGACGAGTTGCTTTTCTTTTTCACGTTGTTCGTTTTCATTATGTAAAGGTACATATTGATGAGTCGTAAGCGCAGCATCTACTAGTAAACCTGCTGTCACACGCTTAACTTCCTCTTCTTCTCGAAGATTGTCATCTTGAATGCTGTTAATTAGCAAATACGTCTTATCTTCATCAATAGAAACTCTCGTAATGTGATCGTGTAGATAACGGTGATCACTTAGCTTTAAAAAACGATCGTGTACGTAATCATATCGCTCATTTTCATTCATCATACGTCTCATCCTCTTCTTCCTTAGATGCAACCTCGCTGCTCAATTCATCGAAAAGCCAGCATGCAATCACGACCTCGACGCATACTGGCTGTTACAAGAACTTCAAAGCTTAGTTTCCTTCTGTGTACATCTCACCATGGCCCGTCTGAATGAAGGCTTTCCCTCTTATCTTAACGGCAGAGGTGTGTTCCGTAAACTGCCCGATCATCACTTCACCTTTATCCAGTTTTTCAGAATGATGAAACCGTGTCGTATTGCCTCTCGTTAAACCGATAACATTCACACCATCTTCTTCAGCACGAACTACAAAAAAATCATTCGATTGCCCCAAAAGTACCGCTCCTTTATCCTTTAATCAACGATAGTACTTCTTGTCTTGACGACTCATCGTTTGCAAAAACGCCACGTACTGCAGATGTTACCGTTGAACTTCCAGGCTTTTGTATTCCACGCATCGTCATACACATATGTTCTGCTTCAACAATTACCATGACACCGTGTGGCTCAAGTGTCTCAAGCATTGCGTCAGCAACCGTCGATGTAATTCTTTCTTGGAGTTGAGGTCTTCTCGTTACCGTTTCAACAACACGTGCTAGCTTACTTAGCCCAGTTACAGTTCCATTTTTAGGAATATAACCGACGTGTACTTTTCCGAAAAACGGCAATAAATGGTGCTCACACATACTATAGAAGGTAATATCTTTCACGAGAACGAGTTCTTCGTGTTCCTCTCCAAACACCGTCTGCAAATGTGTCGTTGGATCTTCATCTATACCACTAAACACTTCCTCGTACATGCGCGCAACGCGAGCAGGTGTATCTTTAATTCCTTCACGATCTGGATTGTCACCGATCGCTTCTAAAATATGACGGACCGCTGTTTCAATTTTATCTTTATCGAACTTTGTCATGTATTGGCCCCTCCTCGTCTTTAATCGCTAGAAATTTTAGCATAGGGCCTACTAGAAAGCAATTCCCTTTAGACTCTATTGTAACATCATCGCGTAAAAGAGCAAAAAAAATACCCCTTAAACATGACTAAAATCACAAATTGCGTAAACTCATCGTTCCCATTGACGTAATGCGATTAGAAAAACCACTTTCTTCCATATTATTACTGTTATAGAGAACATTAAATTATCGAACACAAAAAATAAAGAACCCCGCACTTCGGGATCCTTTATTCATCGGTATAGCAGATTCAGTAAAGTCGGTTGATTTTACAAGATGATGGCAATCAATCCACCAGAGCCTTCATTAATGATACGCTCTAACGTTTCTTTTAGTTTATAGCGTGCATTTTCCGGCATTAATGATAATTTCGCTTGAATTCCTTCGCGAACAATGGAGTTCAACGACCTTCCGAAAATATCTGAATTCCAGATGGAAAGTGGATTTTCTTCGAAATCTTGCATCAAGTAACGGATTAATTCTTCACTTTGTTTCTCTGTGCCGATAATTGGTGCGAATTCACTCTCGACATCGACTTTAATCATATGAATGGACGGTGCAACTGCCCGTAAGCGAACGCCGAACCTTGAACCTTGGCGAATGAGTTCAGGTTCATCTAAACTCATGTCCGTCGTTGCAGGTGCAGCAATACCGTAACCGGTTTGTTTTACCATTTTCAGTGCTTCTGACACTTGATCGTATTCTGATTTTGCATGTGAGAAATCTTGCATTAGTTGTAAGAGATGGTCTTTGCCTCGGATTTCAACACCAACGACTTCTTTTAGAATCTCATCATACAAGTCATCTGGTGCATAAAGATCAATATCCGCAATTCCTTGCCCCATCTCAATCCCAGCAAGCGATGCATTATCAATGAATTCGAAATCATCAGCGAAGTTCCCGACGACTCGATCAACATCACGTAACCGCTTAATGTCTTGAACGGTTTCTTTTACAGAACGCTCATAGTCTTTTCGAAGCCAATGGTCGTCTCTTAAAACCATTACCCAGCTCGGTAAATTTACATTCACTTCATGGACTGGGAATTCAAAAAGAACTTCTCTCAATACGCGATGGATATCATGTTCAGTCATGCTTTCCACACTCATTGATAACACAGGTACGTCATGCAATTGTTCAAGATTTGTTCGAAGTTGTTCCGTCTCAGCAGCATAAGGCCGTACGGAGTTTACAATTACGATAAACGGTTTACCCACTTCTTTTAACTCATCAATCACTCGCTCTTCAGCTTCCAAGTACTCGTGACGAGGCAACTCACCGATGCTTCCATCTGATGTGACGACAACACCGAGTGTTGAATGTTCTTGAATGACTTTTCTCGTTCCAATTTCAGCTGCTTCTTGGAATGGGATCGGTTCTTCATACCAAGGGGTGTTAATCATCCTCGGTCCATGCTCATCTTCATACCCTTTTGCTCCAGCAACTGCATACCCGACACAGTCTACGAGACGGATGTTGACGTCTAAGCCTTCATCCACGTGGAGTTCGACAGCAGTGTTTGGGACGAATTTTGGTTCTGTTGTCATAATCGTTTTACCAGCGGCACTTTGAGGCAATTCATCTTGTGTACGTGCGCGCTCGACTTCACTATCCATGTACGGAAGAACGACAAGTTCCATAAACTTTTTTATAAAGGTTGACTTACCTGTTCGTACGGCTCCGACAACCCCTAAGTAAATATCGCCTCCTGTACGTTCTGCGATATCTTTAAAGATATCCACTTTTTCCACGAGATCCCCTCCGTTCTAAAATTAACTCCACCGTTTCATAAATTCTGTGTCAAAACATTCTATGATGTTGTCCACCTCTTTATGACAGTCTTTGAAAAGGTGGCAGTTTAGTTTTAAAGAATAAACAAAAAACCTCTTCTTCTCTATATATAGATAGAGTGAAGAGGTTTAGAACTACTTTCATCAGTTGACATCGCCAATCATATTCGGTTCCCCATCTTCAATTGAGTAAGGAACAGAGTATACCGGAGCTACAGGAAATTCATCCGTTAATATGGAACGAATATCTTCTTCATCTTCTGGCTCGGCGTCATACTCTTGAAGCAGGCGATTAAGATCAATTGCGTAATCGATAATCGCACGACCTTCACGATCAACATAAATAGGTAAGTTCGTCGCAAAATATGGACTTTGAACCGTAGGTGGCTCATCTAGACCAAGCGCTTCATAATCAAGTTCGAACACACCCGGTGCAACCATCTCTTCGAGCGGCGGATAGCCGTGGGTTCTTGTATACTGATGAACCGTCCGTTCGAATTGATTGGCTTCATGCATGACAAGTACTGGAATGACACGAACTTCAGGCTCTTCTTCAACGTTAATTAACGTATAGTAGAAGTCGCCTCCATTTTCATAGGCACTTGCTGGGGCATCGTTCATAAATCCTGGAATTAACTGTGAAAAGTCGACGCGATACCGTTCATACAGCCCCGTATCGCTCTCGAAATTCTGTATAGGCGGCACACCACGTTGTTCTTGAAATTCGTCGACCGCTGCCTGAACAGACTGCAACTGTTCGTTATGTGGGAACCCGCGGGAACCTGTACCGTCACCTTGAACGTTTGATTGGCATCCAATAAGTAGGCATGCTAAAAAAACAACACTAAGCCACTTGAACTTACGTTGATTCAAAAAACTCACTCCAAAGCACAGACTACAAATCTGCTCTTGAACCTGGTACGACGACGACGAGCACGATCAGTCCGGCAATAATGATACAAATAAATGAAAAACTAAGCACGATAAAACGGAGAAAACCCGACAACTTCTCTTTTCCAAGTAGTGCTGTGACTGCAGATACGAACATCAGCCCTAAACCGATAAACGAAAGCCACATTGACTCTAATGGGGTCATCTTCCACCCTCCTTCAATTACACTTGTCCATTATAGCATAGCTACAAACACCGGCGCACTGCCTACAAACTCAAGTGTTGAAAAATGTTCAAACAAATAAAACCGGAGAACTCGGGTTCTCCGGTTGACTAAATCTCTCTTCCAAAAAGTGGGTTCCTTGTTGGATGTGGTTCACTGTTATCCTATGCGACACGTGCAGACATTGAACTATACGAACGCCCAACAAATGAGAATTAACCTCTAAATAATTGGCTTAACGATTGAAAATCAAGAGGCATCTCATTATTCGTAATTGCATGGACGAGCTGATCTTCTTTTTCTCGTGATACTCGTACGCCTGCCATACGAGCAACATCGTTAATTAACTGCCGTACTGTAGCTTCGTCTTGAAAATTTGCACCGCTCACCGAATTAGCCATGTTATACACATCGTCTTGATTTACTTTTGACTCTTTGTTTAGGCGGTCAAAAATGGAATCAAAGTTGTTCATGACACACACCTTCTTTCTAGTTGATAATGCTTATGATATGTAGCTAGAAAAAAGGTGTGATTTTTTAGTCGGTTACATTTGGGTAAAAATCTTCTTGTTCATTCTTCTTTAGTCGACCCATTAACTGTTCACTTGCACTCTCAGGCTGTTGATGATTAAACACAACATCATACAAAGCTGAAGTAATTGGCACTTCAATCCCTTCACGATCCGCAAGTTGTTGCATCGCTCGCGTCGTTTTTACGCCTTCAACGACCATACCCATTTCATGTAAAACCGTTTCTAACGCTTTGCCACGACCTAATTGGTAACCTGCTCGCCAGTTGCGACTATGCTTACTCGTACATGTTGCAATCAAATCACCAAGACCAGACAGGCCCGAAAATGTAAGCGGCTTTGCACCAAGATGTGTACCTAAACGTGTAATCTCAGCTAAGCCTCTCGTCATAATTGCCGATTTCGCATTGTCACCAAACCCTAATCCTTCAGCAAGTCCAACAGCAAGTGCGATGACGTTCTTTAGTGAACCGCCAAATTCCACACCGACCATATCTTCATTGGTATACACGCGAAAATGTTGGTTGTTAAATAAGTCTTGTGCAGCCTTCGCATCATCATACGTTTCTGAAGAGACGGTTACTGTCGTCGGTTGACGCTTTGCAACTTCCTCTGCATGACTAGGCCCTGATAAACAGACAATTCCGTTCGTAACTTGATCAATCCCTGCATCCAACATCACTTCTGATACTCGCAGTAAGGAGTCTGGTTCAATTCCTTTTGATGCGTGAATGACATATGGAAACGATTTGTTGATGTTCACAAGTGACGCAACAGTCTCTCGCATTGCAGAAGTCGGTACGCTAATTAACAAAGCATCGCCATGCTCAATAGCTTCCTCAAAGCTCGTCGTTGCTTCAAGGTTCTTTGGCAAGGTTACCGAAGGTAAGTACTTGTTATTTGTATGTTTATGATTGATCTCATCCACTTGTTCATTACGTCTTGCCCATAGTTTGACACGATGCCCATTATCTGCAAGTACCATCGCAAGTGCTGTACCCCAACTACCTGCACCTAGAACTGTCACATTCTGACTCATGCAATCTCTCCTTATTTAGACTTTTGACCGAGCTTGCTTTCTGTGCCTGATAACAATCGTTGGATATTCGTCCGATGTCGCCAAATCGACATAATTCCTACAACACATGTTAAAAAGAAATAAGAGATCGGATGATCATAATGATTCATCGTAAGAAAAACGAAAAACGGTGTGAAAAAAGCAAAAATCAGTGAGCCAAGTGACACATACTTTGTCACAACGATCGCTAAAATCGCGACAATTCCAACGTAAATCGCCGGAAAGAAAACGAGTGTTGCGATCACACCAATCGTTGTAGCAACGCCTTTGCCCCCACGAAAACCGTAATAGATTGGATAATTATGACCAAGAATTGCTAACAAGCCGCTTAATGCTGGAGTCCAACCAGAATATTGCTCAAAAAAGGACAGGCCTGTATTAATAAATACCATTTCTGCTAAAAAGCCAATGAAAACCGCGACAGCGCCTTTTAGTGCGTCTAGCAAAAGGACTAAAATTGCAGGACCCTTCCCTAAGACGCGTAGCGTGTTCGTTGCACCGGCATTTCCACTACCAAGTTTACGAATATCTGCTTTTTTTATTTTTTTAACGAAGATATAGCTAAAGCTAATCGACCCGATTAAATACGCGATTATACCAGCAAGAATAATGTCCATCGTTTACCCCTCTCCCCAAAGCTTCAACGATTAATATGGATCACGATTCATTCTTTTTACGAGCTAGAATCCGAATTGGCGTCCCGACAAACGTAAACGCTTCACGAAGTTGATTCTCAAGATATCTGCGATATGAGAAATGAAACAGCTCTGGATCATTTACGAACACGACAAATGTTGGAGGTCCTGTAGCTACTTGTGTAGCATAATTAATTCGCAGTCGTTTCGTACCGGATGTAGGTGCAGGGTTTCTCGCAACAGCATCCATAATGACATCGTTAATCACATGTGTTGGCATCCGCATCTTATGACTATCTACGACTTCATTTACGATTGGCAAAAGCTTTTGCACTCGTTGATTTGTTTTTGCAGAAACGAACTGAATCGGTGCATACGAAAGGTAAGCAAACGTTTCTCGAACTTTATCGGTGTATTCTTTCATTGTGCGATCATCTTTTTCAACCGCATCCCACTTGTTCACAACGATAATAACGGCTCGCCCTGACTCATGAGCGTAACCGGCAATCTTTTTGTCTTGTTCGATAATGCCTTCTTCACCATCAACGACAACGAGAACGACATCCGCTCGTTCAAGAGCACGCATCGCACGAAGAACACTATATTTCTCTGTATTCTCATATACTTTCCCGCGTTTTCGCATCCCAGCTGTATCAATGATTCGGTACTCTTGTCCATCTTGTTCGAAATACGAATCAATCGCATCTCTCGTCGTACCAGCAATATTACTCGTAATCACACGTTCTTCACCGAGAACTGAGTTCACGAGTGTTGATTTCCCTACATTCGGACGACCGATAACTGCAATATCAATCACACCATCATCTTCTTCGTCTTCTTCATTTACTGGGAAGTTTGCAAACACTTCATCTAACATATCTCCAATGCCAATTCCGTGAGAACCGGAAATCGGAAACGGTTGACCGAATCCAAACTGGTAAAAATCATAAATATGCTCTTGCATATCAGGATTATCAACCTTGTTTACACCGATGACGACGGGCTTCTTCGAACGTTGCAAAATGCTCGCCACGTCTTGGTCGCTAGATGTAATTCCGTCACGACCATTCACGATAAAGATAATAATGTCTGCTTCTTCAATGGCGATCTCGGCTTGCATGCGCATTTGATCTTGAAGCGGCTCATCTACGATATCAATTCCACCGGTATCAATGACATGAAACGTGCGGTTCAACCATTCCCCTTGTCCATACAAACGATCTCTCGTTACGCCTGGTTTATCTTCAACGATCGCCATACGCTCACCAACCATACGATTAAATATCGTTGATTTCCCTACATTTGGGCGACCTACAATTGCAACTACTGGCTTTGACATGTACTTACATGCCCCCTGTTCTCTTAAATCTATTCCTTCACATCGTTAATGATGTCTGGTGCTTTGCAGCACCTTTTTGAAGCTTGGAAAACTCATAAATCAATCGTTCAACGACGTGCCACGCAACGAGTAAGATAACCATGGCTGACACATCATTAAAAAAGTGGTTAAAACCTAAATGCAAACCGGACGTTAACGGAGATACAACGACTGCTTGCCAAAAATTCCCGATGCAACATGCGACAATCAACCAAGGAACCCGGTTATGCGGCTTGCTTACGACCAAAAGCGTAACAAAAACCATGATAACTGCGACTAGCCACGTCTCATGAATTAAAAAGATCACTGGACTAAACCAATACGATAGCTGCAAAGCAGCATAAAGAAAGGCTAAGCTTGTCATCGTTATCATCGATAGAAAATGATGCCACTTGATCGTCTGCCCGACCCAAATCATCGCACCGAGAGTTAAGAATATATAGGCTAACGAAATATCGCCTTGTATATCAGGAATCGTTAATGGTTTTACAATCATGACTATGAGAATCCAAACAGCAAGATAAAACCTTGCTCGTGTCTTCTTAAAGAAGAAGGTAACAATTATCCAAAGTATCCACGAAAACCAATAAAATAACAAGTCCTCCAAGAGAAACTCTCCTTTTTTCTTATCCAGTATAGACAAGAATAAAGAAAAGCAATCCGTCACAAAACAATCGGCGAATCCTAAGAGGTATCCGCCGATTTCCGCGATTTACAATTAATTACGATATTTCTTTAGTTGGTCACCAATCATATCACCGAGGGAAAAACCAGAATGTTCTTCTTCAGGTGCTTCATATTCACGTTGAACCTTTTGACTAGACGTTGTGCTCTCTTCGAGTTCACGTATGCTTAATGAGATTCGTTGGTCTGAAGGGCTAATTTCAAGAATCTTCACTTGAACAGCTTGTCCTTCTTCTAACACTTCGCTAGGCGTTCCAATGTGACGGTTCGCAATTTGTGAAATGTGAACGAGTCCTTCAACACCTGGCGCAACTTCAACAAATGCCCCGAAAGATACGAGACGCTTTACGTGTCCGTCAATAACGTCTCCTGGTTGGAACTGACCTTCAATTGTTGTCCAAGGTCCAGGCAACGTATCTTTAATTGAAAGTGACACACGCTCTTTGTCAGCATCGACTGCGAGGATCTTCACTTCAATTTCTTCGCCTTCTTTGACGATCTCGCCTGGAGACTCAACACGGTGGTGAGCCATTTGTGAAATGTGAACAAGTCCGTCAACTCCACCTACATCTACAAATGCACCAAAGTCTGTCAAGCGCTGAACAATTCCTTTAACCGTATCGCCAACCGTTAAGTTATCAAGGATGTCTTTCTTCTTCGCTTCTACTTCGTTGTCGAGCACAGCTCTTCTTGACAAGATTAATTTATTATCACTCGGATCGATTTCAGCGATCTTTAACTCCAATGTTTTCCCTTTGTAATCAGAGAAATCTTCAACGAAATGACGTTCTACGAGTGAAGCTGGAATAAATCCACGAACCCCAACGTCAACGACTAATCCGCCTTTTACAATCTCAGCAACTTCAGCTTCAATCGTTTCATTGTTATTGAACTTCGCTTGCAACTCATCCCATGCTTTGTCAGCACGAGCGCCGCGTACACTTAAAATAAGTTCATCGTCTTCTGCTTTAATGACCTTAAGTTTAAGTTCATCTCCCTCAGAGATGATGTCACTTACTTTTTCTACGTGTAAGCTCGACAGTTCGCTAATAGGGATGATGCCATCCACCTTATATCCCGCATCAACAAATGCTTGCTTTTCTTCTACCTTTGTTACCTTACCGGTTACAATGTCATTGACATTGAAATCCTTCATTTCGTTTAATTCGTTGTTCATTTCTTCAACCATGTCATTTGCCTCCTTACTTCCCTTTAAAAACATCTTTCGTAGTCATCAAGAACTTTATATATACAAAATTCTTCGTTTATATAGAAGAATGTTGCAGACAATCGATTCGTGCTACTTACTCAATGTCATCTCTGAGTTGCCGGATGTGCTCCATGATTCGTTCAGTGGCTTCCCTTGAACTGGCTTTCGATTCACGAAGGTCATCCATAGGAATAGGCTTGCCGTAAGTTAATTGTACACCTTTAAATGGCTTGTACCAGCCTTTCACATATGCAGGTACGACGACCGCTTCTGTTCTAAGTGCAAAAAAACCAGCGCCTGCTAATCCTTCACCAAGTTGATCATCTTTACTTCTGTTCCCTTCTGGGAACAAAAGCATCATCTCACCATTTTTCAAGTGGTTAATACCTGTTTTTAATGACTGACGATCACCAGTACCACGCTTCACTGGAAATGCTCCAAGTCTTCTTAAAAGACCACCGATAAACTTCTTTTCAAACAGTTCTTCTTTCGCCATAAAACGTAGTGGGCGCTTAATGTAAGAACCTAGAAATGGTGGGTCCCAATTGCTTTTATGGTTGGAACATATAATAACTGGTCCATCACTCGGTATATGTTCCTTTCCCTGTATCTTCGCGAAAAAAACCCCTGAAAGTACAATTCGACAAAGAAATTGACCAATTCTATAAATCATTCGTCTCAATCTCCTTCAGCCGGGCGCGAGTAACAATCGTCTGAATTACTTCTGTTATCGTAAGATTTGTAGTATCCAGAGGCTCTGCATCATCTGCTTGCTTTAACGGTGCGTAAGTTCTTGATGTATCATAGCGATCTCGTTCAATAAGATCGTTATATATCTCTTCATAACTTGATTCAATACCTTTTTGGACATTTTCTTGATGTCTACGATTCGCTCGCTCAGTTGCTGTAGCGAATAAGTAGATCTTCAGTTCGGCATCTGGTAAAACGAACGTTCCGATGTCGCGACCATCCAATACGACACCTTTTTCCGTAGCTAACTGCTGTTGTTTCTTAACCATCGCTTCACGAATCAATCGATGTGCTGATACTTCGGACACGTGACTCGTCACTTCCCTTGTCCGAATTTCTTCACCGAGTAGCTCTTCGTTAACAAGCATTTGGTTGCCCTCGTCCGACAGCTTAAAGTCCATACGGTTTAGTAATTGCATTAAGCTTCCTTCTTCAGACGGCTTAATTTCATGAGTTATTGCTTGATACGTAAGCGCCCTGTACATTGCTCCTGTATCAATATATAAATAGCCTAGCTTTTCAGCAACTAGCGACGCTACTGTGCTTTTTCCAGAACCTGCTGGTCCGTCGATTGCAATGTTGATTTTCAAAGTTATTCTCTCCGTATGTAAGGTCATTTTACTCGAATATCAGTGCCTAAATCTTATCATAATAAAGAACTGAAAACAATTCTAGTCAAGAAATCAAATGGAAAGTTTTCCTACAAAAAACAGTGGTTTGCTTCGAGATGTCGTGAAGCAAACCACTGTAATTAGCAGAAACTATCGTTTTGTTTAGGAACACTTAGACCAAATAAAGGCCGTAGGTAGAGTGCAAGGAACGTTCCGCCTAGCGCCATAATTCCCCAAATGTAACCGTGAGCACTAAACGAAGCAATCCCACTGAAATAAGCACCGATGTTACATCCAAATGCTAAACGTGCACCATAGCCCATCATTAAACCACCAATAACAGACGCAAGCGCGTTTCCTTTTGTAATCTTACTAAACTTAAACAAACCACCAGCAGCTGATGCTAAAAATGCACCAAGAATAACGCCAAAGTTAAGCACAGACGTTGTATCCGCAAAAATTGAAGCATTTAATGCTGCAGTATCTCCTTGCCAAAAACCCCAACTCTCAACATCGAAACCTAAAAATTGAGCAGCTTTAGATCCCCACAACGTAAAGGCATACGTAACGCCCCACGGTGTTTCACGAACGAGAAGTGTAATCGCGTTTAATACTGCTAACACGATTGCTGCTGCAAACAGCGGCCAAGACCCTCTAAAAATTCGTTTCCAACCTCGTTCAGAAGGAACGTCCGCAAGCTTCGGTGGGTTTTTCTTCTTTTCGATCAGGACTGTAATTAGTGCAATCACCGCGAAAATGATTAGCGAGACCACCCACGCGCCTCCGTAACCTAGCCCAGTAGATGTGGCTAATGAAAATGGTTCAAACGCAGGCATGTCTTTCATCCAAAAGTTAAAGTGCGCAGCACCAATCGTAGATCCGATAATGAAAAAGAGCAATGTAATGAACATTACAGAACGTCCACCACCAACGGCGTAAAGTGTTCCTGACGCACACCCACCACCAAGTTGCATACCAATTCCAAACATAAATGCCCCGATAATTAAACTAACACCGACTGGTGAAATGTTGCCTGTTGCTTCGCCTCCAAAAAAGGTAAAGCCTGTCGCTAAAATCGGTGCAAAGAATGTGACCGCAACTGCCAACATAAGCATGTGCGCTCGAACGGCTTGACCGTTCCCAACAGACGCTAACCTTCGAAAGGCGCTCGTAAAGCCGAAGCGGGCATGAAATAATGTATAGCCGAGTAAAATACCGATAATGAGTAAAATAGGCTGGACAAAATGTTGCGTAAAGAGTAAATAAATGGCTAATAAAATTGAAGCTATAAGTCCAACGGTTACTAAATTAAGTTGAGGACGCTTGAGTCCTAACGTTTGTTTGACGACCGATTGTTGTTCGGACACGGGTTGAACATAACTAGACAAGGGATCACCTCTAAATCTTATTCGTTTAGTCAGGAATGATAATCTATATCCTATTCTTGTTTTTAGATGTTGTCAAGAGACAATAAAAAGATCGCCAGCAGATGGTTCACACCTGCCGGCGATCTTTTATTTAGATAACATCAACATCGTACACTGGTTCTGCTTCTTGCATTCGTTTGACTTCTTCTTCAAGACCTGTGTCTGCATTTAAATAAATGCGATACGTATCGCCATTCATCGTTGCAAAGATTTCGTACGTTAGCACTTCGTCACCGTTTTGATTTTCAATAACAGCTAAATGCTCTTCTCTAGACTTTAAGTTCGGATGCAATTCATCAAGTGCATCGTCCAGTGTTAACACTGGACTTAAGTCATGGCGTTCGCGATGATTTGCAAAGTAATTGGCACCTTTAAAACCGACAAGATCACCATCATCTAGAGCAATTTCAACGATGAGCGCATCTGGATAAAGACGAACATCGTCTTTTACAGGTACAAACTGGAACGTACCAATCGTATCGTATTGCTTACTATCTACGAGTTGAACGTCAGTAATACCTTTATCCTCTAGAAATTCTTTTGCTCTCTCTGACGCTTCATTCAATCCGATTTTCGGTTCAGTGATATCTCTTGATTGCAATGCCCAAACCGGTAAACCGCCTCGTTCAGTCATATCAATCATATAGTTGCGTTCGCCATCAGAATCTTCAATAACGACTTGGTAGCCTTTGTATGGCATTCCTTCACCTAATTTTTCTGCCTTCGCATCAACAGTAGTAGGAAGATCCAAAAACGCCTTCGCCTTTTTTATAATTTCTTCTTCTGATAACTCCTCTTTATCTTTAACTACTTTCGCTAGTCGTTTATTTACATCTAATGAAAAGCCAGCATCATCGTTCCAATTGTTTTCAGAGAAACCTTTTGCTTTTTGATCAATCGATTTAAATGACGAAACCATCGTCCCTTCGCCAGGGTTTTGCTCACTCATTAATTCTCGTTCTACGTCAGACCAACGGAAATCGTTGTTCAATGCTTGTGCTTGCACCGTGCGAAGATCATGCTTAATTTCTTTTGCTTGACTGTAGAAGTTCTCGAGTTTGTCATATTCTTCATCGGTTAACGGCTCTTCTTCACGATCACGTACAGCTGTCTCATACGAGAATTCCGCAACGTTGGCTAAGTATTGATCCGTTTCTTTCGCAGGAATCATACCGAGTGGCAGTTCTCCCATCTCGTTGTGGGCTAATGAAGATATTCTCCAAACCTCTGCAAGAGAACCTGAAAATTGACTCGCACCGTTCGTTGCTAACGATGCACCTAATTCATCTTCTAATTGATCCATGTGGTAAGACAATTGGTGGAAGGCGCGTTGATAGTTGTTTTCATGACTAATTGCCAAAGCTTCTTTTTCTTGATGCGTTTGATATGCAAAGATTCCAGTACCGAGTAATGCTACTGACAATACTGCAATGGTTATCGCTCGAAACATCGTGGTCCCTCCTTTAACTTAATTTGCAAACACATGCTTACCGATTTGGGTAATCGTCGGTCGTCCGAAAATCCACCCAGACGTTGCCGTTACTGGGTTATAATAATACGTCGCACCATTAGACGGATCTTGACCGTTAATCGCATCAAGCACAGCTTTTCTCGCTGTTTCATCTGGCGTTAAATAGATTTGTCCATCTGCGACCGCTGTAAACGCTCTTGGTTCAAAAATGACACCACTTGCGGTATTCGGAAACTCCGAATCGTTCATCCGATTAATAATTACCGCTGCAACAGCTACTTGACCGACATAAGGTTCTCCACGCGCCTCACCATAAACCGCATTTGACATAATCTGAATATCGTTTTCAGAAAACCCATCAGGTACGTTTGTTGCTTTTTGAATGTTTGCCTCATTGTTTTGTTCTTCAGGCACTTCTCCACCTGTATCTGGTTGTTGTTCAGGTGCTGCTTCTGGTTGACCTTGATCTTGATCTTGACCTTGTCCTTGATCTTGTCCAGATTGTGCTGGCGATTGGCCTTCATTACTTGGCGTTCCACCCCCACCGCTCGCTCCTTCTTGATTTGATGATTGGTCAGATTGCCCACCAGTGGAGCCGCCACCTTTACTTCCTTTTGGTCCTTTTTGTATTTCTAATGGCGTTGTTCCGTAATGAGTGAACTTCCGACCGTTTTCTAACGCTTCATGCACAAACTGTTCATCGTAGTTTGTCGTTTTATTCAATCTCGCTTTCAAATCATCTCCAACGAGACCGTCAACTTCCATCCCGAATGCTTCTTGGTATTCTTGTACACTCCAATACGTTCCCCATCCGAATACACCGTCAATTGTATCGGTGTAATAGCCAATGTATTGAAGTCTAGCTTGAAGTTCTACAACGTCATCTCCAGTTGCTCCTTTTTGGATCACTTGATCACTAAAGGCTTCACTCGTCTGAGGAATTGAGAGCAAAAGCGTTGCAGTTAACGCGGAAATGCTTAGTATTTTTGCAGATTTCAACATCAATGAATTCCTCCTTTTACTTTGAAACTTTTTATATGATGGTGTTAGTTTTCAAATCTATGGAGAATTTTATTCATAAAAAAACAACCGTACAAAAGTACAGTTGTTCATAAGAAGAAACCTATCGATATAATCATGTGCATAAACAGGTGTTACGTCATGACTGACGACGTTTTAATAAGTGATCTTGCATGTTCTACCAGCGCTGTAGACATATGGTATTTAAGAAACGGCGTCACGATATACACCTTACCAAAAAGTTCTATACACGTTTGTTGTAACTCTTCAGCAATTCGAAGGCCTTCTTCTTCTCCTTTTTGGGGATCACCGTGCGTTTTTTGCATACGGGAGCGTACAGTGTCACTAAGGAATATTCCAGGAACTTCATTATGAAGAAACTCCGCATTCCGTTCGTTCACAAGTGGCATAACACCAATGAATATTGGAATCGACAGATGTTTCGTATAGTCTTTTAGCCGTTTAATCTGCTCTTTGTCATACATCGGCTGCGTCATAATAAAATCTGCACCTGCTGTTATTTTCTTCTCTAATCGTTTAATTGCTTTTTCAAGATTCGATACATTCGGATTAAACGCTGCCCCAACCGTAAATGATGTTTTCACACCGAGAGGACGTCCCGAATAGGAGTAGCCTTCATTCATCCCTTTTAACATTGCAATTAAATCAAAGGATGTTAAATCGTAAACAGAACTTGCACCTGGAAAATCGCCAACTTTCGTAGGGTCCCCTGTAATCGCAAGCACTTCTTTTACACCGAGCGTGTGTAATCCGAGCAAATGAGATTGCATACCAATTAAGTTGCGATCGCGACAAGCGATATGAACGAGCGGTGATGCTTGTGTCTTTTGTTGAATCAATGTGGCAGCTGCAACATTGTCTACTCGTGACGTTGCAAGTGAATTATCAGCGAGAGTAATGCTGTCTGCGCCGGCATTCACTAACGCCTCTGCCCCTTTTAAGAAAACTGGCATCTTTGATAGTGATTTAGGAGGATCGAGTTCAACGATGACATTCGCATCGTACACTTGCTGATTTGACTCGTTTGCTTCTACTTGCTCGTCAGTCGTTTCTTCGATGACTACTGTTCGTTTCTCTAAAGGTGCTAGCCCTTTCAAACGCTCCTTTAAGCCACGAATATGTTCTGGCGTCGTCCCACAACACCCACCAATAATATTAATGCCTAACTCGCGAAAAGAGGACGCTTGTGCTTTAAAGTAATTAGGATTTGATTGATAGACGAGCCTACCATCTCGAATCCCGGGCAAACTTGCGTTTGGATACGCAGATAAAAATAAACCTTTTGGAATTTCAGTTTCTTTTAATGATGTAATTGTTTGAGCAGGACCCATTCGGCAATTTACGCCAACTACGTTTGCTCCTTCTTTTTGTAGACGCTTTAGTGCTTCTGTTAACGAGATTCCACCGTGTAATACACCAATGTCCCCTAATGAAACATTGGCGATAATCGGAATCGTATTATGATGCTTTCGGACAATGCGAATTGCACGGATGAGTTCATGTAAATCATAATATGTTTCAAGTAAAACGACATCCGGATTTTCACTTAACAACGCGACAATCTGTTCAGTAACCGTTTCATCAATTTGATCGTCTGTCCAATCACTCGTTCTCCCGTCCTTAATTCCACCGATCGTTGCAGCTACATATACATTCGGTCTGAAAGCTGCTGCTTTTTTTGCAAGTTTCATTCCTTCTTTATTAATCTTCGCCACTTGAAGATCAAGCCCATAGGTGTCTAATTTGATACGGTTAGCAGCGTACGTATTGCTTTGAATAATGTCAGCACCCGCTTGAACATACTCAAGATGAGCTTCATACACGAGTTCTGGAGCGTATAGGTTTGCTTGTTCAATTGATCCTGTTATATCCCGGCTATACAACAATGTTCCCATTGCGCCGTCACCAATTAAGACCGTTTCCTTTAGCCTCTCTAAAAAGCTCATCTAAACTCCTCCAATCATCTCTCTACTTGAAAAGCTTGACGTAAGTCTTCGATTAAATCTTCTGCATTTTCAATGCCACATGACATCCTCATCAAGCAGTCGTCTATACCAATTTGTTGTCGTACTTCTTTGGGAACGTCCGCATGTGTTTGCACTGCAGGATAAGTCATTAAACTCTCTACCCCACCGAGACTCTCTGCGAATGTAATAAGTTGCAACTTACGAAGCACCGGGTCTACGAGCTCACTTGATGTGACTCGAAAAGACAACATCCCTCCTCGCCCGGGGTAAAGAACTTCCTTGATAAGACTGTGCTCTGCTAGGAACTGCGAGACACTTCGTGCATTTTCTTCGTGTTTTTTCATGCGTAGTGCGAGTGTTTTCATCCCACGAACGAGCAGCCAGGAGTCAAAAGCACCGAGCGTCATTCCTATTCCGTTTTGAATGTTAAAAAGCTTTTCAGCAATCGTTTCGTCATTCGTCGCAATGAGTCCTGCAACTAAATCGTTGTGACCGCCTAAATATTTCGTAGCACTATGAATGACAATGTGAGCGCCTTCTTTTAGTGGCTGTTGAATGAGTGGCGTGTAAAATGTATTGTCTACAATAAGCAAAAGATTATGTCGTTTCGCAACATCAGAAAGTTCTAAAATATCCGCCTCTTGCATTTGTGGATTGGTTGGGGTTTCAATAAACAACGCTTTCGTTTGTGGTCTGATTAACGCTTCAAACGTTTCTAGATCACGAGGGTCCCCGTACTGGACACCTACGCCCCACTTTGGCCAATATTCATTAAACAGACGGTACGTACCACCATACAAATCTAACGATGCGACAATCTCATCACCAGACTCAAATAATGACAACACTGCTTGAATTGCCGCCATCCCAGAACTACAGGCAAATCCCCGAATTCCACCTTCAAGGTCTGCAATGCTATCTTCTAAAATCTCACGAGTAGGATTCCCCGTTCTTGCGTAATCATATCCTGTCGTCTCACCAACTCCTGAATGACGATAGGCAGTGCTCATATAAATTGGTGCATTCACGGCACCTGTGCGTTCATCGCTTCGATTACCCGTTTGTACAAGTTTCGTTTCTGTAGTAAATCGTTGTTTCTCCACTGTTGATCCCTCCAAGTCCTTACAAATAAACAAAAGTGCCTTCTTCAGAGATAGAAAAAGACACTTTACGTGTATAGTTCTCTTATCTCTCGGACGATCACGTCCGTAGGATGTAGCACCTGACTCCATTTGGAGCTGGTTGCTGAGACGTCTTCGGTCCGAATCCCTCAGTCTCTCTTGATAAGATATTTTAATGTATAGTTGGTTCTTATACGATAACGCATCATCGTCCATCTTTCAAGTCACAATTATTCAGCAGTTGCTTCAATGACGAGATCGTCTTCGTTCCCGCAAATGCATCGTTTAAATCCTGTTTCATATTCACCTTCGGCTTTTTGTCTTCCACGAAGAATATACTTTTCTCCACATTTCGGGCATCGTATGACTATGCGGTACCTCGTTTCTGTCGTCATGAAGCGACCTCCTATACAAATTTGCTATTTTCATTTGCTTTCTTTACTTTACTTAACCCTAACCACCACAAGAAAATCATAAATAAAATAATAATGCCGACCATCCAGTCTTGTGTATAGGTTAACATAAGGTTAAAGGTTCCATGCAAGAAAATAGGGACGAGCAATGCGTAAACTAACCATATTTTTTTCTTACCATCAATCATATAACGTGCATTACCTAAATAATAACCCATAATCACTCCGAAAAGCGCATGTCCACTTACAGGGAAAAGAGCCCTGCCAAATGCCGTATGTACGCCTTCTGAAAGCAAATAAAAAAAGTTCTCTAGCGTTGCAAACCCTAACGAAAGTGCGACACTGTACACAATACCATCGTATTTAACGCTCCACGTTTTGAAACGATACATCGTAACGAGTAAGAAGAACCATTTAAAAAACTCTTCAATGAACGCCGTCTTAACAAATACGTCAGATAAACGGGATGTGAACACCCCTTCTTCAGTTAGTGCAAATTGAATTGCCATAATCGGAAAAACAATTAACATCCCCGTCACGAACGACCGGATGATATTTTTCCAATTCGCTGAACCGTAATCATTTCGCAAGTAGAAATACGTGAGCAATGCAAAGGCTGGGGCTGAAGCTAGCGAAAGTAAAGCTAGAACATTCATCGCTCAAACGCTTGTTGAAACGAATCTTGTCCTGTTGCGAGTAATACGTACATTTTGATCTTTGCTTTCTTACTGCTATAGTCTTTACCAAGAATAACGTCATGATTCAACAAGTCATATGTACTACCTTCATATTCATAAGAAGGATACACTTCGCCTTCAACCGCACTCGTAGTAACGACAATCGGGATCTTCGCCTCTCGAATGCTCGGCATAAAGTTTTTTGGAACTTGGCCTCGCCCAACTCCTTCAAGTATGACAGCGCTCGTTCGTTCATCTTGTAAAACGAATTCAAGCAGTCGGTTTGTCGCACCAAGATGCACTTTTACAATTTCAATTTCATAAGACTTGCTCGGTTTATAATCGTCATCTAAAACGTAAGCTTCTTTTGTAATTGGCTTTTGAAATAAATGCACTTGATCATTGTCTATAATTCCAAAATAGCCATATCCAAACGCATTAAATCCTTGAATGTTGCTTGCGTGTTCTTTTCTTACATACTTCGCACTAAAGATACGCTCATTAAATATGACGACTGTTCCAAGGTCTTTTACCCGTTCGTCAGCGGCTGCAATCAGAGCATTACGAAGATTCACGAATGCATCACTGCCTACTTGTTCAGGGCCCCTTTGCGAGCCAGTAACTATAACTGGCTTTGACGTTTGGACGGTTAAATCCAAGAAGTAAGCAACTTCTTCAAGCGTATCCGTCCCAGTCGTAACGACCACTCCTGAAATGTCTTTTGCTCGAAGGTTTTCAACGACTTTCTTTCGGATGTCCCATAAATCCTCATACATAATATGAATTGAAGGCTTTGACAATACTGAATCGATTTTAAGGTGAATATCGAATGGTGTGTTTAGGGAATTGACAAGTTCCTCACCACTTAATTCACCCGCAACGAGTCGACCTTCTTTCGTCTGTTTACTAGCAATCGTTCCTCCAGTAGCAAGCAAGCAAATCGTCTGCACGATTAACGACCTCTCTTTTCGCGTTCAATGATAGAATCTACAATGTGTAAACCATGAAATCTACCAGACTCTATAAAGATTTCATTGGCGTGATTGCCTGCAGCGATCACCCCTGCAATAAACAAATTGTCTACATTCGTCTCGAACGTTTCTTTGTTATAAACAGGTCTCCCCGTATCAGATTCAATCGCCACACCACTACTCGTTAGAAACGAATGATCTGGGTGATAACCCGTCATCGCAAAGACGAAGTCAGCGTTTATTGTTTTTTTGACTCCATTTGTAAGGACGTTTACATTTGTATCGTGGATCTCGACAACTTCCGTTTCAAAGTACAAGTCAATTTCTTCTTTATTTACGAGACCTCGGAATTCGGGCAAGATCCATGGTTTAATGCTCGTTGAATAATCGTTCCCTCGGTAAACGACCGTAACGTTGGCACCAACTTTTTGTAACTCCATTGCAGTGTCGACCGCAGAGTTCCTACCCCCAATGACAAGAACGCGTTGCCCATAATAAGGATGGGCTTCTTTAAAATAATGAAAGACGTGGGGCTTTTCTTCGCCTTTAATACCTAAGCGATTAGGATTGTTGTAATAGCCTGTCGCAACAATGACGTAAGCCGCTTCATATTCCTTATATGCCTTGGATCGGTCCACTGTGTGTAACCTAAATTGTCCGTTTTCCTGCTTTTGTATGCGCTCAACTTCCTCATACGTATGAATGCGTAATCCCATTCGTTGAACAACTTCACGATAATAGACTAGCGCTTCATTACGTTTTGGTTTGTGGTTTGTTGAATAAAACGGGACGTCACCAATTTCTAATTTGTTCGCAGCAGAGAAAAACGTCTGGTGCGTAGGATAATGATAAATTGCTGAAACGATGTTCTCTTTTTCGATAATTAACGGGTCTAATCCCGCTTCCTTACAACGAATAGCCGCTGCCAGACCGCATGGTCCAGCACCGACAATAATAATACGTTCTTTGTTCACAATGACACTTCCTTATGATAAACCACGATAATTCAAAGCTTCTGCATGGCGCTTAATTCCGATTCTAGCTGCCGCTTCTCGCATGTTCGTGCTGTGCTGTTTCGCTTCTTCAAACACTTGATCGAACACCCGATACATCGTATCTTTGAACATCGCATTAATTTCAGACTCACTTAATGTAACCCGTTGCTCATGTTGCATCGCTTCAAAATGACTTAACGTCAAATTGCCTAAATTCGTCATAATTTCTGGTACGACCATAGATCCTCTTTGGAACAATTGATCAACTCTTGATTCAGAGAGTGTTTGCTTTGCCGTTTCTACAACGAGTTTCGCTTGAATCGTGTCGGCAACCTGTTCGGTCATCACGTTCTTGTCGAGTGAAGCATCAACTAGAATATCGCATTTCGAACCGAGCAATCGTTCTGTAGAAATTGACTTCTTAAATAAATTCGTAACCATACCAAAGCTGTCTCGACGATCGAGCAAGTAATCAACATCTAACCCATCTTGGTCATAAAGCGCTCCATGCCCATCAGATACCCCGATCACATTCGCTTCTTTATTCTCAAGCTCTCGAGCCAAATACACGCCTGTGTTGCCGAATCCGTGAACGATAATATTCGCATCTTGTACACTCATATTTAAGCGTTCAGCTGCTCTTTCAATCGTGAACTTTGCACCTTTTGCAACCGAATGCTCTCGTCCAGGCACACCGCCAAGAGACTCCGGCAGTCCTGCAACAACTTTATGATGTAGATCTGGACGAATCATCTCAACTTCATCGTGCATCCAAGCCATTAGCTGTAAATTCGCAGGCGTTGGAACATCAGGCGTAATAATGTCTTTGGTTGCATTCATAAGCGGTAATAAAGCCCGAATATAGCCACGACTTAATTGTTCAAGCTCATGAAACGATAAATCAGAAGGATTACAAATGATTGCACCACTAGCACCGCTATACGGAATATTTAACAAACCCGTATGAAGAGAAGTTTTCATTGCTAATGCTTGTACATCTTGTTCATCCAAATTCGGATGCAAAATAACACTGCCAATTGAAGGCTGTGAAGAACGAATATGTTGGGAACGATACCCCTTAAAAATTCGAATGCTGCCATCGTCCATCGTAATTGGAATTTCTACAGTGAACGAGCGGTATGCAGATGTAAGTATATCCGTTGTGTCTTGTGTGTAATCAAGTGCAACTAGCGCGTTCTGAATCGTAGACTTCATTGCTTGTATACGACGATTCTCGTTTCCATCTTGGTCTACGACTATCTGTTCATTCCTCTTCATATTCCCCATTAAAGGGCCACCTCCATATTGTGAGCCGGAGTTCACGCATAATCGAAAACTCCGGACTTTAAAACAGGTTATAGTGGGTCTTTACCCTACTTTACATGAAGTAATTCCTATATTAACTATATTAAAGATCGATCTGTTTTTCCACTTGTTTGTCTGGATTATCTTTATAAAATATTGTCGCCAGCCGATCAACCGCGTTTCGTTTCATGAGCAACTTTCCATGTTCCTCAACGGCTACATGTGAGTAGGGACAAACGTCTGCGTATTCAGAGACAATCGCAATAAAGCTGTCCATATTCACTTTTTTGATCGTAGTATAAGGAAAATACAAATAATAGTAATCATTCATTGAAAGTAGCTTGCCACTTTTTACACCTAGTCGCTTTAAAGTTCGAACGAGCTGTATAACAGCCTCAAAATCTTTAAACTTATAAAATAAATCGTTTCGCTCATCAACGGTTATATCCATTTCAATCATATCATCGTCGTCATACAGCGTATCTTCTTCATTTTTCGAAATATGAATAACCATTCCTTGCGCAGGCACTGAGAACACTTCAACGGATAGCGCCCCATCAACTTTAAATCCAAGTAATTGATCTGCCTCCATCACCAGTTCGCGAAACAGTTGATGTACTCTCGGACGGTCGAGCCACAAATCATCCATCGTTAAACCACGTTCTTCTAAATCATCAAACGTAAGGAAGACTTTTATTTTATTGGCGGCGATTCTTTCAAGACGCATATCGCCCCTCCTTTTCACCACGCAGGCATTTGAATGCTGATATGGTATACGCTATTCAATTACCCTCATCTGCGTTCACGACTTAAAGACGTTGTCGCGCCCTTTTTGAGAAGGATGTGATGTACTTCAGGAGGTGCTCCTAATCGTAAGTGAACCTTACGAGTTCCAAATCCGTTGCTAATTCTCATCTTGGCACTACCTATTTGCAACCATCTTCCCCGCTCGCGAAGACCGAGACCGAACAATCGTATCTGACCACCATGCGTATGCCCCGATAAAATTAAGTCGTACAGACGACTGTTTGGATGTTGTAGTGCAACGATTGGATTGTGACTGACAAGAATGTAGTAATCGCCAAGACCCCGCTTTTGAACAACCGCTTGTTTCGTTGATTCATCTTTTGTTCCGTACACATATATGCAATCAGAAATGTACATTCCTTCGTTTTCTAATACAGTAATGTTTGCTTGATCCAAAATGGTTCTTAGTCGACGTTGGTCCCACCTATAATCATGATTGCCATAAACGACGATGACTTGTGTTGATAATTTCTTTAACATGTTGAGATTGTGTTTGAGCGTTTCAACCGTCGTCGTTCGCTCTACAAAATCCCCTCCTACGATGACACAATCTACTGTATTTATCGTTTTTATGTGACGATCGTTTAGTCTTCGCTTGTGCAAATCACTAATAAATAATAGTGAACAATCTTTATGGTTACCTTCAACTTCAAACGTTTTTTCTTCCACGACGAGCGTGTTTGCTTGAATGCTCATCGCGATGAGCATAATAACTAAAGGCAACAATAAAAACAAAAGTAACGTCATAAGTTCTATCCCCACGCTTTTTTAAGATCAGAGAGACCAGAACTGATCTTCTTGTTGATCCAAAAATCGAACGGATAATCACTCGGCTCATCGTTAATGTAAATGGTCTTCCCTTTCGCGACATATGGCAACTGATTAACTGGACTCACCTGTAAACTCGTTCCGATGACAAGTAAAACATCTGCTTCTTCAATTTTCTTTACGGCCTCATTCCAAACGAGTTCAGGCAACATCTCACCGAATAGTACAACATTTGGTCTTAATACTCCTTGACAATGTTCACAATGAGTACTTCGTAAAAAGGTTTCTTCATTTTGTACGCGTTCGCATTGATGGCATCGAGTAGAACGAATACTACCGTGAAGTTCTAAGACGTTTTTATTACCGGCTGCTTGGTGTAGTCCATCGACATTTTGAGTTGCAACCGCATGTAGTTTGCCTGCTTGCTCCCATTCCGCCAAAATGCGATGACCACGGTGAGGTTCTATCGCTCTAAGTGCTTTCATTCGCTCTCGATAAAATTCTGAGAACAGCTCATAATGATTCTCTAACGAATCTACACTCGCTACTTTCGCAGGATTATAACGACTCCAAAGACCACGTTGTGACCTGAAATCTGGCATACCAGATTCTGTAGACATTCCCGCTCCAGTTAAAACGACGATTTTAGTTGGTTGTAAGTCTTCTATGTTCAAGAGATTGCTCCTTTCATTTTTCAACAAATTGACATGAACACGCTAGTCGTAATGAACCATTTTCTATTATAATTATAAGGGATTCAACGTATGTACACGAGGTGAATCATGGAATATACGACATTTATTATTGGAACAAGCCTGTTCGGCGGAGGATTTTTACTTTTACTTCTTTTTCTGTATTTAAAACGCAAGCTCCTCATTCCTTTTATTTTGATGGGTGTTGGAGTGGTGCTCTGTTTTATCGGGCTCATCCTTGCACAAGACTTTTCTCAAACGCCGTAAAAAAGCAGACGAGCTATTCTTCGTCTGCTTTTTTATACCAATTATTTAGGCGATTATCCACTTCTCATTTCGTGAATTTTCAGTTATTATATCAATAAGATGCAAAGGAGGGCGTTGCCATGTGTAGAACAACACTGAAAGATCATCTGTTGATCTTCGATGAAGACTTGCATTTTAACCAGCGAATTGGAATGCCTGTTCAGGTTTTTTGTCTCACTCAACAAAGAGTTGTTGCTTTCGGTAAAATTCAAAACATTTCGAATAAATGCGTAACTGTTTCTAAAACTGCTTTTTTGAAATCACACTACGCCGTTATTGGGCATTCAAAAGCGACAAAGAAGTCATTACCGGTAGAATAAATTAACACCATGTTCCTTTTCTAGCCAATCATACACGTCATAACGCATGCCTTTTAACTCTTCGTCACCCCAAAACTCATCATAGCGATCAATCACTTGATTTCTAAGGGATTTGTAGTCTTTTTCTGCCTCATCGTATCGCTTTCTATAAATGGTGAGCATGGCTGTTGCACCTAATCCCATGACGATCAACAGTGGACCGAGTTCAGACTCTGTTGTTCGATTTACAATCGATGTATGTTCACTTCCAAAACCGAAGATGATGTACGACAAAGCAATCAACCAACAAGCCGCTGCACACCACCCAAGCGTTATGACCGTTCGCTCTTCTTTCTTTTCTGCTTTTTTTCGTTTAATTAGTTCTCGTAACAATTTTGCAAGTGTTGGCGAGATCGTTCCGTTATTAATCATTTCATTCACCTCAATACACTATATGAGGCGTGACTGCAGATATACAAGTTTTCAAATAGCGGTAGACAAGATAAAGATGACAAGCGCCACGAACACAATCGTTAACACTTGAATCAATATTGGACTTTTCGTTTGACGTTTTCTTTTCTTACTCTCTTTTGTAGGAGCAACAGACTCTTGCTCACCTGCTCGTTGTTCCCGCCTTTTTCTTCCGTACGTTTGAACCCTAGAAGGGGTGGACGCTAAAGTAGCAGCGGACTCATCCTTGTCTTGTCGTTGACTCATTTCTTTACTACGATACTTTGTCCCCATATTCCTTCCCCTTTCCGTACAATTCCGAACTATATACAAGTACAGTACCGCAAGCACTCATTTTTTACAATTCATTTGCGAAGAACTTTGTGAGAACATCGTGACACGTTCGTGAAACGGTTGATAAAATCACTTGAAAGGCATACAATGAAACGTAACTTACATGATCTGGAGGGTTCCACGAATGGCTATTTTTACAATCGTCGATAAAGATACTTGCATTGCTTGTGGCGCTTGTAGCTTAGCTGCTCCTGACCTTTTTGATTATGATGAAGAAGGCTTGTCAGAATATGTTCCTGATGATAATACTGGAATGAGTGCTGTGCCAGAAGAGAAAGAGGATGATTTTCTCGATGCATACGAAGAATGTCCATCTTCTTCAATTAAATATGCGAACGAACCGTTTCATCGTGATCCATTACGATTTGAAACGACATCTTCCTCGTAACGGTCGCTCTTCTCCATAGAGCATTTTTTTGACAGGTTCACTTTCATGCGTTACAGAACTACATACATAGAAAAAGGGAGCTGGGTTTGGTGAGTGTTACTGTATCATATGTGCTTGTCGCTGATTCAATGAGTACCGAAGGATTACGTCCATTGCTTGATGATCCACGAATTGAAGTCGTCCAGAAGAAACCTTCAGAATTAGACTCGTTAGAGGATTTCGTTGCTCTTGTTGTACGAAGTGCAACTCAAGTTGATGAGGCGTTGTTGTTACGCATGCCTAATCTTAAAATCGTCGCTAGAGCAGGAGTTGGTGTCGATAATATTGATTTAGATGCAGCTACGAAACATGGTGTGATCGTCATTAATGCTCCTGATGGAAACACAATTTCAACTGCTGAACACACATTCGCCATGATGATGGCACTTTCTCGTAACATCCCACAAGCGTATGCGTCAGTGAAAGCAAAAGAGTGGAACCGAAAAGCGTTTCAAGGGATGGAACTAAGGGGAAAGACACTCGGCATTATCGGATTCGGCCGCATTGGTTCAGAACTTTCTAAAAGAGCTGCTGCTTTTCAAATGTCAGTCGTCGTCTATGATCCATTTCTGACTCCAGAGCGCGCGAAAAAAGCCGGCGTTACACTCGTAGACCTTGAGGACCTGCTCAATCAAGCAGATGTTATCACTGTACACACGCCATTAACGAAAGAAACAAAAGGATTGCTAAATGAAGAAACATTAAAGAAAACAAAACGTGGTGTGTTAATCCTAAACATTGCCCGCGGTGGGATCATTGATGAATCCGCCCTTCAAAAAGCAATTGAAGATGGTCATGTAGGCGGTGCTGCACTTGACGTATTCGTGAACGAACCGACTGATAATTTCGACTTAATCAGCCTAAAACAAGTCATTGCAACTCCTCATATTGCTGCTTCCACGCATGAAGCACAAGAAAGTGTTGCATCACAAGTGTCTTATGAAATTGCTCAAGTATTAAACGGGGCACCTGCAACACATTCCATTAACTTGCCTGCAATTTCTGAAGAACTTTATGAGCAAATTAAACCGTATTATGATTTAACGAAAGTAATGGGTTATTTCGTATCGCAATGTGTTAAAACCCCAGTTCAACATATTGATGTCTCGTTTGGCGGCGACATTGCAACTGAAGAGACGTCAGTACTGACGAGAAGTTTTATGTCAGGTTTTCTCTCGCCACGAGTTGACGCAGGTGTTAACGAAGTAAACGCAGGGATCATCGCCAAAGAGCGAGGCATTTCCTACAGTGAAGCTCACAGCTCAGAAAGCTACGGGTATGCGAACATCATACAAGCGAACATCAAAGGAACGGCTGGTGAGTTTCTCGTTCGCGGGACGTATATTGATGCTTTTGGACCGAGGATTATTCGTATTAATGAATTTAACGTCGACCTTTTCCCATCGGGTCACTTAATTTATATTAGGCACACAGACCAGCCTGGTGTAATTGGTGAAATGGGTCAGGCGCTAGGGAAGCATGGCGTGAACATCGCGACGATGCAAGTCGGTCGTAAAGAAGAAGGCGGCGATGCAATCATGATGCTTTCAGTCGATAAAGAAATCCCGCAGGATGCGATTGAACAATTAACGTCTGTTCCAGCAATACTCGCAGCTGACGTTATTGAACTTTAAACGATACAAAAGCCCCTTTTAGACGACATTGTCTTAAAAAGGGGCTTTGTTATGAACTTGGAAAAAAGTAGTGAAGGATTTTCGTTAGTTGCTCGGGTTCTCTTTTCTTAAGAAACAATGTTCCTTCATCTGTAATTTTGAGCTCATTATTACTCAAGAGAATCCAGCCTTCTAGAAGTGAAACGTGTTGAAACAATCGATAAAGGTGTACATCTACAGTCTTTTTGTCATGTAGCAATTGATAGTTAAGCATTTGTTCAATATCAAGCCAAGCTTCACGGCGAATCAGTCCATCCTCATCCAGTTCGACCGATCCTTGTTTTTCAATGTACTTTAACATAAAACGAAACAACGCCAGAAGCCACACTTGTTCTCGAGCCTTCGTTTGCTCATTTAACCACTTTATCGTTGAAACAGGAGTATCTCTGGCTTCCATAAGCTCGCTCCTTTGTTAGACTGTAAAGGTTGTAACGACTAGAACATTCATAATAACGAGTAAAACTCCTGCAAACAACAATACCATACCGAATCGTTTTACATAATCCAACATGCTTTTAACTCCTAACCATATATGATTACCAACAATCAGTATATGAGGTAGATCTTCAGTTATTCCTTAAAAACAATTGCACTGCGCTCATACTCAACATCTGACACATTCAGAGAATGATTCACAAAACGCGCAGCGGCAAAAAAGTAATCAGACAATCGATTTACATACTGCAAAACCGGTTCATGAATCGGCTCTTCTTGCTTAAGTTCTACTATTGCACGTTCTGCTCGTCTCGTTTCTGTGCGACATACGTGTAACGAAGCAGCTAGTTCTGAACCCCCAGGTAATATAAACCGTTCAAGTTGTGGTGATTTTTCTGTGTACGCATCAATCCACGCTTCCAATTGCTCAATCATCGCTGGTTGAACTTTTAAAACAGCATCTTCTTTCACCGTAGCAAGATCACTGCCGCAATCAAATAATTCATGTTGAATCGTTAACAATTGCGGCTTTAATACGTCAAGCTCAGACCGTTCACAAATGACTCTCGCTTGGCCAATAAAACTATTGACTTCATCTAGAGCGCCGTATGCATGGATTCGTAAATCGTGTTTAAAACGCCTTCCACCAATCACACTCGTTTTCCCTTGGTCTCCACCTCTTGTATAAATCTTCACTCTCGTCCACCTCCTAATTGTTACTTCTCATCAAAATCGTACAGTGCTCAAAGTTAAAGAGCACTGTACTAAGTTGCTTTTTCTAGTCTTTTCGCTCTAGAGCCTTGTGAAGCGTTATTGTAAATGTCGTCCCCATACCCTCTTTACTCTGAACGACAATTTCTCCTCCGTGACTTTCAATGATGTTCTTAACGATCGCAAGTCCAAGACCCGTTCCTGCATTGCCACGCGTTCTGGCTTTATCAGCTTTGTAGAACCGCTCAAATACGAACGGTAAATCGCTTTCTGGGATTCCAGTTCCCGTATCCGTAATGTGGATCTTTACGGTTTCATTTGTTGAAGTCATGCTACACGTAATACTTCCACCAGATTCTGTGTGACGTACAGCGTTCGAGTACAGATTCGTTAACACTTGCTCAATTCGATCTGGGTCTGCATAAATGATCGCTTCTTCTTCACTAGAGTCAAAGTGCAAATCTAATTCTGCATCTTTCGCCATTTGCTGGAATTTCTGATGCACTTTTTTCGCTAGCTGTACGACTTCAAAATCTTGTTTGATGAGGGTGATATTGCCTGACTCCATCCGAGCGAGATCCAACAACTCATTCACTAACCGGCCCATTCGAAGGGACTCATCGTAAATAATCCTCGTCATTTCTTCTTTCTCTTCTTCGGTTTCAGCGACATGATCAAGCAATGCTTCGCTGTAGCCTTGCAACATCGCTATCGGAGTTCTTAGTTCATGTGAAACATTTGCGATAAAGTCTTTTCGAAGTTTGTCGTGTTGACGTTCTTCGGTCATATCTCGAATAACGAGGACAACTCCTCGAACGTGGTCTTCATCGTACAACGGGGTCATTAAGGACGCATACGTTCTCCCTTGTACCGATAATTCAACCCATTCCTCTTCTTCATGAGTCACGACTTTTTGGAATAGCAATTGCAAACGTTCAGGCAACCCTTGATTCTCGTCATTCTCATAAGCATACGCTTCTAAAAAGCGTTCTGCTGGTGGATTTGTAACGACCATATCTCCGCGACGATTCAATGTAATCACGCCGTCTGCCATTGAACTAAGAATTCTCGTTAGTTGTGCCTTTTCATAATTTAACGCATTAATATTATTGTTCAATTGCCTTCTCATTCGATTAAACGCGATGGCTAACTGCCCAATTTCATCGTGTGTTAGCATCGGAACAGACGTATCGAACTTCCCTTTTGCAACTTCAAGTGTTACTTGTCGCATCTTTCTAAGAGGTGCCGTTACTCGGCTAGAAAGAAAAAAGGCAAAAAACGTCGTTAAAATTAAACCGATCCCTGCAGCAAGCAAAATGATTCGTTTCGTCTCAGCCGTCGTTTCATCCATTAAATCTAATGAATTGTATAGGAATATTGCAAATTGATCGTTTTGTGTGTAAGCAGGTGCACCAACAACAATATATTCAGAAGGTTGTTCATCACCAGGCTGCTCATACGCGATTGGACTAATGACTTGTCGCTCGCCTTCAAAGACTGCTTCAAACGTTTGATGGTTGGCAAAAAATAACGGTGGTATGTAATTACTCTCTTCTACAGCGGGATCTGTCGTCCAATATGGAATGTTTTCACGGAAAATAACAACTTTCATTCCGTGTGCATGCTCCAATTGACGTACGGAGCGGAAGGACTGTGGTTGTCCCTCCCCTTGTTCAATGGTTGCAACGATAAAAGACGCATGATTACTCAACTCATCTTCAACTTGTGATAGATGGAAGTTTTCAAAAAACTGAAAGAGCAGTATTGCTAAAATGCCCAATACTGCTGTAACGAGCATCAAAATCGTAATCCAAAGCTTCCCTACAATGCTCCGCCAAATCATTGTTTTTGCTTCACATTTTCGAACTTATAGCCAATTCCCCAAACCGTCGTAATCATGTCACCTGCGTCTGTTGAAATGCTATTTAATTTCTCACGAAGGCGTTTTACGTGGGTGTCTACAGTACGTAAATCACCAAAGAACTCATACTTCCATACGTCTTTTAGTAACTTCTCTCTTGAAAATACTTTATCTGGAGAACTAGCCAAGTAATAGAGCAACTCATATTCTTTTGGCGTTAGTGCGACCTCTTCACCTTTTACTGTCACACGGTGTGCATCATGGTCTATTGAAATGGCATCAAAAACGAGAATGTTCTTCGCTTGTGTGTCCGTTTGCAAATAACGAGTAGATGACGTTCGGCGAAGTAGCGCTTTTACACGAAGAATAACTTCTCTTGGACTAAATGGCTTAACGATATAGTCATCTGTACCTTCTTCAAATCCTTGGACGCGATTTGCTTCTTCACCTTTTGCAGTTAGAATAGCAACAGGCGTCGCTTTAACCGTACGCAACTCTTGTAACACCTGAATACCGTCCATACCTGGCATCATTAAATCTAGCAAAATTAAGTCATAATCGTCTTCCGTTGCTAATTGAAGTGCCTCTTCACCGTTCTCTGCTTCTACGACCGTATATTTCTCTCGTTCCAAATACATTCGAAGAAGACGACGAATGCGTTCTTCATCATCAACGACGAGAATTTTCACTTCATGTTCGCGTTCAAATTCAGTTTCCATACACACAAACCCTCCACAACAATTATGGTTACGTTCTAGAACAACTAGAACGAAAGAGGCGATCTTTTACAGAGCGCCTCTTTCGTACTTTCTAATAAGCGAATTGCTGATTATGCATAGGAGTGTAATCCGGCAATCACTAAGTTAACAAAAATGAGGTTAAACATAATGATAGCAAATCCGATTACCGCAAGCCAAGCAGATCGCTCACCAATCCAGTTTCTAGATAGTCTTAAGTGTAAATATGCTGCATAGAAGAAGAACGTAATAAGCGCCCATACTTCTTTAGGGTCCCAACCCCAAAATCTCGTCCATGCAATTTGAGCGTAGATCATGGCAAAGGCAAGTCCACCAAGAGCAAACAATGGGAAACCAATCGCAATTGCTCGGTAACTTAATTCATCAACCGTTTGTGGCTTTACCCCTTTTAAGAGTGGTTGTAACATCGCGGAAATTCTGCGATTACGTCCAATTAAACGAATCACCCAATAAAGTAGGAAACCACTACCAAATGACCAAACGACCGTATTTAAATCTTCACTAATAATCCAATCTGGTGCGTAAAAGATCGGAGAAAAACGATCTTCTGTTTCAAGAACCCCTTCATTTGGACCGATAATCGCTGGCAAGTTGTACGTCTTCTCAGCGTCTTCGCCTTGCTCATTTACATACGTAAATTGCGCTTCATAATTTGTAGCTTCAAAAACGTTTGTAAGAATAACAAAGGCAAGACCTGTTAACAACGTATACATAATAAACTCAATACCAAACGTTCGTTTTGTCATTTTCTTACCGGACAAATCGAGCGTTCGGACTAAGTAAACGAGTCCAGCTCCAAAACTAACGGCTAAAATCCCTTGTGCCAATGCCACTGTAATAACGTGAATTGCTAACCAGTTTGATTGCAATGACGGTACGAGTGGTGCAATTTCCGTTGAGAAAACGGATGCGTATGCAATAATAAGCATAATGACTGGAATCGTAAACAAACCGAGTACGTTTGATTTATAAATTCCATTGATAACAACAAATGCGAGACTAAAACAAATTGCTAGAAATGCGGTGTATTCAAACATGTTACTGACTGGTGGGTGTCCGCCTGCTGCCCACCGCGTAAAGAAATACCCAAAAGCAAATACAACACCAATGACTGTTGCAATGTACCCCCAAGTACCCCAACGGTTTTTCTTTACATCTCCTTCTTTATTTCGGAACTGACGACCTGTTACAGATAAGATGTAAAAGACTGTCGCTGCGAAATAGAAGAAGAAGGCGATGTAGAGTAGATTACTACTCAACTCTGCAAGAGAATTCATACGTGTACCTCCTAACCGCTCGTGTTACACGAGCGGTACGCTCTTAAAGATTATCCTTTTCCTTATATTCCTTTTCATACTCTTCATCCGTCTGATCAACGGGCTCACTAAGCTCTGTTTGGTCAGTTACACTACGAATTTCTTTTTTGATGGATTCCCAGTTTTTGTTCGTATGGGCTGCAATGAGGATTTCTCCATCATTTTCACGTTGTAACCAAACTCGACGGTGTGGCCAATACGAACCTTGTAAAAGCCCTAGCAAGAATATTGAACCACCAGCAATGAGGAATGGTAGCGTCAAATCTTTACGAACCTTTAAGCCTGTGACATGATTCGTATCAATGCCTGCAAATGTAAAGGCATACTGATGTGGATCATCTTCGTCGTCTCTAATCTCAAAGTTTCTCTGGATCCGAATAAAAGTAAGTTCTTCCTCACCATCTTCATTCGTCATTTCGAAGATAAATGCCGGGTTATCTGGAACGTTATTCTCTGTTGTCGGTTCACCCGCATCGTTAATGATGAAGTTAGCGAAATAGTCGTAGATGTAGACTTCTTCACCGTTATCAAGCGTATAGTAGTCCTCAGGATTGTTTAAATCAACCGTAAATGAACCAGCAGACTCGCCTGTTTCACGATCTTCCACATCAAAGCTCATCGCACTTAACTCATTTAACTTGTAATCGAGCTGATATACAGAATAGTTATCGAAATAGAGCGGTGAATTTACTTCAATCTCCTGCTCTGAAATCGCTTCTAATTCTCGACCTGCACCGACCGTAGACTCATCTGTAGGCATGTACAAAATCGAGTGTGTCCGAAATGTTTCAATGTGTTCTGCACCAGGAGCGGCTTGCATTGCTCCTTGGAAGCGCTCGTCATCTTCGTCATAAAGTTCAACGTCGAATTGTAAGTTTTCTAAGTAATAGTCTTGGCTTGTACCAGGAACTGGCACAGTTTCTCCTTCACGAACCCACATGTTTGCATCCACATACATACCAGGGAAAAACCGTAGCATAGCACCGACTAAAAAGATAATGAGACCAATATGGTTGACGTACGGACCCCATCTTGCCCATCTCGCTTTTTCAGCGAGCACATTTCCATTTTCTTCGAAAATCTTGTAGCGTTTCTTTCTCAGAAGTGACACGGCTTTGTTCATCGTCTCATCTTGGTCGGATACCGTTGAGCGTCCGAAAATGCGTTGACGGGACATGAATTTCTCGTGACGTGTAACTCGTTGGTTTTTTAATGCTTTGTATAGCGGGAAGAAACGGTCAATACTTGCAATCAGAATTGAAATCCCAAGTGCTGTAATGAGTAACATGTACCACCATGATCCGTATAAATTATGAAAACCGAGCGTATAGTACAGTTCTCCAGCCCAGCCGTGTTCTTCAGCATAATAAGTCGCAGCATCTTGTCCAGGCGGAATAAATAATTCCTGAGGAAAGATTGTTCCGAGTGCCGATGCGATTAATATCACGACAATAATGGTAATTCCTACCTTTACAGATGAAAAGAAATTCCATACTTTATCTATGATCGACTTATTATACGTTTGTGAACGTCGCGCTGCACCTTCATAGCGCATGTTCAATAACTCATTTGAATCGTTTTTGACGAGAGGCTTCCCGCATGAGCCACAAACTTCAGTACCGTATGGGTTCACGTGCCCACATTCACAAATAATTTCTTTCTCTTTCAATACAATCACCTCGTCCTAACTCGTGAGGGCTCTTATTTAACAACAATTATACCGACTATACGCCTAAGATACTCCACGTTTCTATGACGGTTATGTGACAGCTAATTCACGAAGTCGTGACACCTCAATTGGTTTTAACGGACGATAATCACCTGGTTGCATCGTTTCTAGTGTTAATAATCCATATTGTTCTCGCTTTAACTTAAGGACTGGATGACCGACTGCCTCAAGCATTCTCCGTACTTGATGGTTTCTACCTTCTGTAATGACAAGCTCAATAATGGACGTATCGTTTTGTTTATTACCAGATTTAAAGGAAACTTTCGCTGGCAATGTTTTTCCATCTTCTAACTGAACACCTTTGGCTAATTGCTTTAACGTTTCTCTTGAAGGCTTCCCTTTAATTTTAGCTATATACGTTTTCTTAATTTTGCTTTTCGGGTGCATCATTAAATTAGAGAATTCACCGTCGTTCGTTAAAATAATTAAACCAGACGTATCGTAGTCCAAACGACCAACAGGGTAAATTCGTGCTTCTTCTTCATCAATAAAATCCGTTACAACTTTACGATCTTTGTCATCCTTTACAGCTGAAATGACCTTTCTAGGTTTGTAGAGCACATAATAAACCGGTGCTTCCTTCGTAATCGGTACATCATCTACTTCAATTGTTGCGCGCTCACCGACTTTCGTGCCGAGTGTTTTGACAACCTCGCCATTCACTTTCACACGACCGGCGAGAATTAATGATTCAGCTTTTCTTCTTGACGTAATCCCTGCTTGGGCTATTACTTTTTGCAAACGTTCCATGTCTTCACCTCGCATTTTATCATACGCTTAACACTTTGATTGTTCAAGGAGGAGACACGCCTTTTGAACATCGCTAATTTTCTTACAAAATAAAAAGACCATGCTTTTTTTCAGCATGACCTTTTTTACATCGAACCAAACACAAGAACTACGAAAAAGATTGCCGCAAGTAATCCACAAACATCGGCTAATAAACCTACCTTTAACGCATCCCCAATTTTCTTGATGCCAACCGCTCCGAAATAAACTGTAATTACATAAAGCGTTGTGTCTGTACTCCCTTGCATCGTGGAAGCCATTCGGCCGATTAATGAATCCGGACCGTGAACGGCAATCAGGTCACTCATAATGCCGAGTGCACCTGTCCCAGATAACGGTCTCATGATGGCGAGAGGTACGATATCTGGTGGAACACCCACCATAGCAAGCAGAGGAGCGATGCCTGCTAAAATAAAATCTAGCGCACCAGATGCTCTGAAAATTGAAATCGCAACGAGCATCGCAACGAGTGGGGGAATGATGCCAATCGCAAGCTGAAAGCCGTCTTTAGCTCCATCCACAAAGGTTTCATAAGCAGGGACTTTTTTATAAATTGCGGTCGCTAAAATAACAAATAACAATACCGGGATTAAATACATGGAGACTGTTGAAAGAATAACCATTTATCTCACCTTTTTTCGTCTCGTTCGACGCCAATGGAAATAACGATCAATGAGTATTGCACTCGTAGCACCAACAATTGTCGCTGCAATTGTCGTGCCGATAATTTCTCCAGGGTTTTGAGAATCATATGTCATTCGAATCGCTATAACTGTCGTTGGTATTAGCGTAATGCTCGCTGTATTAATCGCTAAAAACGTAATCATTGAGCGACTTGCTTCGTCTTTCCCACCATTTAGCACTTTTAACTGTTCCATCGCTTTGATCCCCATCGGTGTTGCTGCATTTCCAAGACCAAAGAAATTAGCAGTCATATTCGATAAGATATAACCCATTGCTGGATGATCTCTCGGTACTTCTGGAAACAATTTTCCTATGACAGGTGCAAGAAATTTCGACAAAGCCTTTAATAGGCCACCTTCTTGGGCAATCTTCATCATGCCAAGCCAGAACACCAATACGCTAATCAAACCAAAACTTAACGTTACAGCTTGTTCAGCCCCTTCGAAAATCGCAGCATTCACTTCGTCCATCCGATTGTTTATCACTGCAAATATTAATCCGATGATTAGCATGGTCATCCATATCCAATTAATCATCGTTTCACCTCATCCATTGCTCAAATTGTTGCTTTATGCGAGACCAAAATGACGGCTTTTCGTCAACTTCTTCCTCCATTTTGAATACAGGCAATGACGTTAACGTCTGATTATCTAACATAAATTGCAAACTCCCTGCACGCTCATCGTCTTCTTCTGTTAATACGACTTTCGGAACGACTCGCTTTTCTTCATCTTCTTTCAGCGGGTAACGCACACTCTCTTTTACGTACAACCCTGATAAATCTTCTTGTACTTCGCTTCTTGTAAGTTCACCTTCGTTAATGAGGGTCGTCATTTCGTAGTCACTAAACCCATATTCAAACATCCGAACATGGTCGTCCCAATCAGACGGTGCATTGAGCGTGACTGCAATTAATTCCATGCCGTCTTTCTCCGCAGAAGAGACGAGTGTACGCTTAGCTCTTTTCGTAAAGCCTGTCTTTCCGCCTGTACTGTACTCGTATCGCTCTGTGAGCAGTCGGTTTTTGTTTTTCCACACTCGATCCCACGACTCGTTTTCATTCGGTGCTTTATGAATCTTCGTTCCTGAAATGTCACGAAACTTCTCGTACTTCATTGCTTCTTGCATAATCACTGCCATGTCTTTCGCACTTGAGTAATGCTCTTCATGGTCATCAAGTCCGTGTGGATTTGCAAACACCGTTTTTTCTAAACCAAGTTCATGAACTTTTTCATTCATCAAATAAACAAATCCATCAATACTGCCGCCAACGTGTTCAGCAATTGCTACAGCACTGTCATTACCAGAACGAAGCATTAATCCGTAAATCAGGTCCTCAAGCGTTACTTTTTCACCAGCCCGTAAATACAAAGAAGACCCTTCGGTTCCTTCCGCGTTACTTGAAATGGTGACTTTATCATCCAGTTCGCCTTGTTCAATTGCAATGAGTGCCGTCATAATTTTCGTTATACTCGCAATCCGCAAACTTGTATCCGCGTTTTTCTCATACATCACTCGACCACTATCAACCTCAATTAATACTGCCGCTTCTCCTGAAACAGAGAATGGCGCTTCGCTTGCTGGTGTTTCTGCCTGTCCCGTCCATGGATGTATGATAAATAAAAGTGCCAATACTAAACATCCAATCGCTCGCCTTTTCATCCCTTTTCCCTCCTGCCACCACACGTTACCTCAATCTATGTGATCGTTGGACAAAGTATGATTACAGAATGAAACGAGCAATCAGAGGCAAACTGTATAAAAAAAGAAAGGTACATTAATAAATGGAAAACTTACTTGCTGATTTCGCAGTCGTCTCAGGAAGAATTGTGACCATCATCCCATTACTGCTCGTCTGTACGTTGTTTATGGGAAAACGGTCCGTTGGTGAATTGCCTGTATTTGACTACTTAATCATGATTACACTAGCTTCAGTTACCGGTGCCGATATTGCAGATCCGACGGTTCCACATATACATACAGCTTATGCAATCGTTGCAATTGCATTTTTCCAACGGTTTTGGACTTATTTGACGTTACGTTATAAACAATTCGGTAAGCGGGTCACATTCGCCCCAACAATTGTCATGGTGCACGGCAAATTCATTCCAAAAAACATCCGACACATCCATTACACGCTAGACAATATTATCGGAATGTTACGGGAGAAAGACGTATTTCATCACGATTCTATTCACTATGCCATCATCGAAGCAAACGGACGTTTAAGCATCTTAAAAAACGAAAATGGACAACCAGAACGGTTGTCCTATCCTTTAATCGTCGACGGTGAACTTGATCAGAGTACGACGAAAAAATTTCATATTGATGAACTCCAACTGATGACGATGCTAAAAAAACAAAACATCCGCTCATTAAAAGATATCTTCTATGCCGACTTGGACCACTATGGTCGCTTAACGGTCACGAAACAAAACGGTGAGTTAACGTTACATACGTTTGAGCATTAACCTTTCGGCTTAAATACGAGTGCTGCCAGGAATGAGAAGATGATCGCAGCTGAAATACCCGCACTCGTAATTTGAAAGATCCCAGTAATGACTCCAATCAACCCTGTACGGTCTGCTTCTGCAAGTGCTCCGTGCACGAGTTGATTACCAAAGCTTGTGATCGGTACGGTCGCTCCCGCTCCCGCAAAATCGATCAATCGTTCATAAAGTCCAAGTCCATCGAGGACTGCTCCGACTACAACGAGCGTTGCCATCGTATGTGCAGGTGTTAACTTCAAACCGTCCATCATGAGCTGACCGACTACACAAATAAGGCCACCAACAATAAATGCCCATAGAAATATCATCGTTTACGCCCCTTTCCGTTCAATCACAACAGCATGAGCAATGCATGGAATCGACTCTTTTTGTTGATACGTTAACGGTGAAAGAAGTGCTCCTGTTGCACAAACAAGTATTTTTTTATACTTTCCTTGTTGCATTTCTTGTAGGATCTTACTAAAGACGACTGCTGCTGAACAACCGGTCCCACTCGCTCCTGCCATAGCTTCAGGTTCATCATCATAAATCATTAGCCCACAATCTTGGAACTTTCCTTCTGGTAAGGTCACACCTTTTTGTCGAAACCATTCAAGTGCGATCGAGCGTCCAACTTGTCCTAAATCACCGGTCAAAATTAAGTCGTAGTCTTCTTCAGACGTATTAAAATCGTTAAAATGCGTCAGAATCGTATCCACTGCTGCAGGCGCCATCGCCGCTCCCATATTAAACGGATCTTTAATGCCGTTATCAATCACTTTACCGATCGTCGATTTTGTCACATGAATGTTAGATCCAGTCGGTGCTACGAGTGCTGCCCCACCAGCTGTGACCGTTCGTTGGGCGGTTGGTGGTCTTTGGGAACCGTACTCAATTGGATAGCGGAACTGCTTTTCAATTGCCGCATAATGGCTAGCCGTTCCTGCCAAAACGTATGGCGCTCCTTGTTCAACGACCATTGCGGCAAGTGATAAGGCTTCCATTGAAGTAGAGCACGCCCCAAATAGACCGAAAAACGGAATGCCTAACGTCCGTGAAGCAAAACTCGTACCTGTGATTTGATTAATCAGATCGCCACCAAATAGAAAGGTAACCTCTTCTGAGGTAATGTTTGCTTTCGTTAACGTTTCTTTACACGCTTCTTCCATTAACTTTTTTTGAGCTTTTTCAAAGGAATCTTCATTGATCCACAAGTCATCATACATTTTATCGAAATGATCCTTGAGCGGTCCTTTTGCTTCGGTCGGTCCGACAACAACCCCGGATGAGACGATGCATGGCTCACTTTCGTAACGAAAGCTCTGTTTGCTAATGTACATTACATCGCCCCCCATTGACCCGTAGCGACCGTATAAATAATCCCAATAATAAAGGCTGCAACCGTACCGAACACAATTACCGAGCCTGCAAGCTTAAACATGTTACCACCGACTCCAAGCACAAAGCCTTCTGTTTTGTACTCAATGGCGGTTGAAGCCATTGAATTTGCAAAACCTGTAACAGGCACAGCCGTTCCAGCACCAGCAAATTGAGAGAATTTATCATAGACACCAAAGCCTGTGAGTAGTACTGAAATAAATATTAACGTCGCAACCGTTGGTGCTCCTACTGTAGCTTCATTGAAATGAAAAAAGTGCATATAAAACGTGCTAATGCACTGGCCAATTACGCAAATGAACCCTCCTACAAGGAACGCTTTTATACAGTTCATGAACATTGGCCGTTTCGGTTCAATTCGACTCGCTACTTTTTGATAGGCTTCCTTTTCCATTTGATCGTCATTTTGTTGACTCATACGTTTCCTCCTATAATGGTTTCATATACTCTTGAATTTCTAACAAGCGTTCATGTGTTTCAGAGCCGTCAATTTTCTTCTCATCTACATCTTTTTCTAACTTCTTTAGTTCTTGAAACGCTTTTTGGTCGGTAGAGAAATGGAGTTGTGTCGTACTAGGTAGCCGTGCGTCTAACTTCTTTTCAGCACGTTCACCGAACTCTTTTAATTCAAATCGAATGTGATGTTCAACTTGTGGCGCTATAAAAACATGGTTACCTAAAGAAACCGCGTATACATCTGTGACGTGTTCCAACGTTTTTGTAATGCTTTTCGCTTTTTGAGCAAGCGCTTGGTGCTCTTTTGGCTGATCATTTGCATATGGCGAATGTTCCAATTGCACGGCATGTAATTCATCTGTGTGATGCGTGGATAAATCATTCATCAAAAGCTCACGACTTTCCTCTGTACACCCTTGCAACAAGCCAATAAGTAGTAAACTAATGATAAACAAAGATCGAAAGTGTTTCACGAACGTATTCACCTACTTTCTTGATTGATTTTATTGTCTGCCGAAGAACAAGGCTCATACGTGACAATACTTTCCTAAAACATAAAAAAACAGCCATGTCGACTGGAAGAATCGTTTATAAAAGACTTGTGAGTTTTTGCATCTAAATTACTGCATTGTTCCACAATCGCTATGTTTTGTATAAGCTCGTCCCTGGCGTGAACAGTAAAGCATTGCAAAAAAAAGCCCTAGTTCAAAGAACTAGAGCTAACTCGTTTTATTCATCGTTTTGAAGGTCTTTATAATTGCTTAAGAACAAGTCCATTTGTTCTACGTCTTGGTCTTGATCTTCTTCGATCTTCGGTAAATGTTGCAATGATTCAAGTTCAAAAACGTCAAGAAAACGTTCGGTCGTTACGTAAAGAATGGCACGCCCCACTCCTTTGGCCCTGCCAGACTCTTCAACTAATCCTTTGCTGACGAGCGTGCTTAAGGCTCGATCTGCGTTTACGCCGCGAATTTCTTCCACATCACTCCGAGTCACAGGTTGGCGATAAGCGACAATTGCAAGTGACTCTAGAGCTGCTTGTGACAATGTTGAGCGTTCAGGCGGCTTCGCGTATCGTTCGATGTAAGAAGCATACTTCGGTCTCGTCGTTAACGTATAGACACTCCCAAACTTCATCAATTGCAATGTATACCCTTTTTCTTCATATTCCTCTTTTAAACGCTCTAACTCACGGCTCACTTTATCTTCTTCAAGTTCTAATACTGTTGCAAGTCGGGCGACATCTATGCCTTCATCACCACTTACATAAAGAAGCGTTTCGATAATACCGGTTAACTCCTCATGCATGTACACTCATTCCTTTAGCCTGAATCCAAATATCTTCAAAATTCTCCTCTTGCTCACATGAAACATCGCCATCTTTCACGAGTTGCAAGAGCGCAATAAACGTCGTCACTTGTCTGTCCATCTCTCCAATGGCAAACGCTTGTTGAAACGAAACGGGTGCGTTTTGGTCTGCTAACACATCTGTAATGACAGTCATTCGTTCTTCAATTGAATGCCTTTCTTGCTCAATGGTCGTATGCTTTGGCGAACGCATTCGCACACGCTGTTTCATCTTTTGGAAAGCTTGGATTAAATCCGTTACGGTCGCATCGACATCATCATCCACTTCTTGAACTTCAGTATAATCTTTATACTGTTCAAGATCGGTCGGAGATTTGCTATAGCGTTTCGCACGATGATCGCTTTGCTCCTGTAGAAAATTTGCTGCTTCTTTATATTTCCGATACAAATCGAGCTGCATCGCCAATTCTTCACGCGGGTCTTCTTCTTCCCACTCTTCCCATTCTTCGTCTGCATTTACCAACTCAGGTGTAGGCAGTAACATTTTACTTTTAATTGCGAGTAGTGACGATGCCATGACGAGGTATTCACTCGCAACGTCCAACTCGAGTTGCTGCATCGCATGTATGTACGTCATGTATTGTGCAGTAATCTCTGCAACCGGTATGTCATAAAGATCAACCTCAGCTTGTTGTACGAGGTGCAACAACAAGTCAAGCGGTCCTTCAAAGCTTTCCAACTTTACTTGATAACGTTCCAAAATGACTCCTCCACGTTAAAAAATAATGCAAGCGAGAAAAGCTCTTAGCGACCATTCGCTAAGAGCTTAAACGACTACATTTCCATGTTCGCGCGATGCGATTGACAACTGTTTAGGAACGGTTCGGTCTTTTCATTGCCTATGAGACTTTTATCGAGGCGGTCTTCTAATGTGCATACCATTTGCACGCCAACGCCTTCAGAACGATAAGACGGATTCACACAAACGTGTTCAAGCAAAATGGTACCATCTTCACGCTCAATATAACCAACAACTCCTACAAAGTCGTCGTCCTTTTTCCATAAAAACAACTTCCAGTTATCTTCATTTTCATATCGATTAATCGTCTCTGTCAACGTTTTTATATCTTTAAGGTCCGGCATGAAAGATAAAAGACCCATCGCGATTTTTTTAAACGATGATTTATATTTCACTAACATTTGCCTGACTCTCCCCTCTTACATAAAAAGAGATACAACTCGTTCTTGTGACATGAAAAAACAAAAACATGGACGATCCATGCTTTAAAGCCACATTTCCTCACTTTAACATCGTATCTTGTATCATTATACATATGCGAGACCCGATCAGCAAGTTCTCGTTCGAAAAGGGGAGAATTATCCTGCAGCAAACTTAGTCTAAGGATTGTAGCGAAAGGTCATTTTTAACAAGGTCTTCATACGTTTCTCGCTTAACGACCAGCTGATGCTTGCCACCTTCTGCAAACACGACCGCAGGCTTAGCGAGACGATTATAGTTGCTTGCCATTGAATATCCATAAGCTCCTGTCGAATAAACAATTAACAAGTCTCCCGATTTTGCTTTTGGAAGCGTGATTGCATCAATGAGCATATCACCACTTTCACAAGCTTTTCCAGCAATCGCATACGTCACTTGCTCGTTATCAGGCGTTGCCTGGTGGGCAAGCGCCGCGTCATATTTTGCATCATACAAAGCTGGGCGGATATTGTCGCTCATTCCACCGTCCACACTAAGATAATGGCGAACATTCTCAATAACTTTCTCTGAACCAATCGTATAAATTGTACTTCCTGCTTCTCCAACAATTGACCGTCCTGGTTCAATCCAAATTTCTGGTATTGCCATACCTAAACGTTCTGAAGCATCCTTTACTGCTTTGACGATTGTTTTTACGAATACGGACGGATCGAGTGGTTGATCGTCTTCTGTATAGCGAATTCCAAATCCACCACCAGTGTTAACGACTTCCGCTTCATATGACAACGTTTGTTTCCAGTTTTGTAAATGACTGTACAAAACATCAATCGCTTCTATAAATCCGTCGGTCTCAAAGATTTGTGATCCGATATGACAATGAAGGCCAAGTAAATGTAAAGAATCGTCTTCTAACACTTCAACGGCTGCGCGCTTTGCTTGTCCAGCTTGAAGGTCAAAACCAAACTTAGAATCTTCTTGTCCAGTAGAAATATACGCATGCGTATGTGCTTCAACACCTGGTGTAACTCGAAGTAAGACTGGTGCAACTTTTCCTTGTCTCTTACTCTCACTAGAGAGCAATGATAATTCATGAAAATTATCAACAACAAAACAGCCGATTCCAAGCTCAATCGCTTCTTTAATTTCTTTTAAACTTTTGTTGTTGCCGTGGAAATGAACCTTCTCCATTGGAAAACCAGCTTTTTTTGCTGTGTACAATTCTCCACCAGAAACGACATCTAAACTTAAACCTAACTGTTCAGCGAGTTGAACCATTGCAACAGTACTAAAGGCTTTGCTCGCATAAGCAACTTGAAAATTAATTTCTTCTTCTTTAAATGCATCGATAAAGGCATGAGCTTTATTGCGAATCACCGTTGTATCGTAGGCATATAGTGGCGTACCATACGTATTTACTAGTTCTTCGGCGCTCACGCCACCAATCGTGATGCTTCTTTGATGTACATCGTTTGACATGCCCTCACCTCTCACTATTCATGCCAATTATTGTACCATCTCTGTTTTTAATTGTCTCCTTGTTTAACCGGATCTTTCGGATTAACAATTCGAGGTCGAAGTCTCATGCTTGGCACCGTTGTGCGAATAGCAATTTGCCACATTCCTTTCGGATCAAACGGAAGAAATGGCCATAAATACGGTTTATGAAGTGGCTTCATTCCTGCCATGAGAATCAACACGACAGTTAACGCAATGACGAGTCCATAACTCAAAAACAAACCCGTTGCGATGATGAGTACAATTCGAAGCATTTTTAGCGCTGTTCCCATCTCAGCACTAGGGACTGCAAAAATTCCGACCGCCCCAAGAGACATATATAAGATAACTTCAGGCGTTAACAAACCAACACTAATCGCAACGTCACCAATTAATAATGCGGCAACTAAACCGAGTGCCGTCGCTAATGGTGAAGGTGTGTGAATCGCTGCCATCCGTAGTAACTCGATTCCAAACTCAGCGACGAGCACTTGTGCCATGAGTGGAACGTTCGATTCTTCTTCAGGACCGAGATAACTGAGCGCATCTGGAATCATATCTGGTTGTAAAACGAGCAATGACCATAGAGGAACGATAAGAATGGATGAAATGATCCCGATAAACCGTACCCACCGTAAAAACGTCCCAACTGCTGCCGATTGGCGAAACTCTTCAGCATGTTGAACATGATGAAAAAATGTTGCGGGTAGGATAATGACAGACGGTGAAGTATCGACAATTATGGCGACGTGACCTTCCAATAAATGAGTTGAAGCAACATCCGGACGTTCTGTGTAACGAACGAGCGGGAACGGATTCCAACCTTGATTGACGAGATATTCTTCAATCGTTTTATCCGCCATTGAAATGCCATCAATATCAATTTGTTCAAGTTCTTTTTTTATAATTGAAACGAGATCTGGGTCTGCGACACCGTGAATGTACGAGATACAAATATCCGTCTTAGACCTCGAACCAATTTGCATGATTTCATTTCGTAAATTTTCATCACGTATGTGTCGTCTCGTTAGTCCTGTATTTTCAATAATGTTCTCAGTATACCCGTCCCTTGCACCACGAACGACACGTTCTGTATCGGGTTCATCTGGTGAGCGACCTGGATAATTTCGCACATCTACGACAAAGGCTTTCTTTTCATCTTCAAGTAGTATAAATACGAGACCACTTAACATATAAAAAATACAGTCTTCGATCGTTTCTGTGTATTCGACTTGTAGATGGGTTAAATGGTTCTCAATTGTTTCTTGAACGGTGTCTGCTTCTGGGTCTAAATGATCCAAATGCATTAATTCTTTCAACACTTCAATTACATTTTCAATATTTGTTAACCCATTGCAATAATAAATTTGTACTTCTTTTTCTAGTATGTTTAATTTCCGTACACCAACATCAAAACTATCATCCATACCAAGACGTTCTTTAAAAATCTTTTCGTTTTTATGGATATGAGAAGATAGTGGCGTATGTTCTCGCTTCGTTTGCTCTTTCATGCTACTTTGCACTCCGTTCTATAATCAACTTCAGTGCTTTTGTTGTTACTTTCGCACCTTTATGGGGGTCATCCCTTCCAGCCATCTTTCCGAGATCTCCAATTCCTACAACCGTTTTTATATCCAGTTGATCGAGCACATATACAGTGTCGCCATGCACTTTGTGATCTTCTAGATCTGGAATGCCCTCCTTATCAACTCCTTGACTGACGAGTTGTCCGTTGCGATCTATGGACACATCAACCCTCGTCCAATCAGCTGAACGGTCCGCTGATGAAACAGCGAGTGCGCCGATAATTTCTATTTCCTCTTCTTCAGCTAACTGCTTCATTAACGTTTCACCTTTGCCGATTTCGACTTGTCCAGCATCATCAAATAGAACGACTGTAATCAGGTATTCACTCGCTTTTACTTTTTTTAAGAGATCTTCATACGAGCAGCACGTCGGATTGCCTCCTGATAAAATAACGTGACCGATCGATAACGTTTTTGTTGCTCGTATGATTGCCTTACACGCAATGGCGTCTCCATCTGTCACGAAAATCACTTTTTGCACAATCCACACCTCACCCTTTTACCGTTTTATTATGAATCAATGTTCACCTCATTATGTATTGACGGAACGTTTCACTATTAAGGTATGTGAAATTTATAAAAAGAAAAGACGAGTGCTTAAGATCACTCATCTTCATGCAAACAACTCGTAACTGCGCCTCGCTTTGGTATCGTTAAATAAAATAAACCTTGTTCTAAGGAGCCATTCATTTGAGTATCATCAGCATTTGGTAAATAAAACGTCCGAGAACTTTGCTCGTAATAGTGGCCGTTATGCTTTGATGCAGAGATCATTAAATACGGCGCCTCATACTCAATTGTAATGTCATCTTTTGTCATGTTCGGTAACCGACCTTCAATCGTATACCCATTGTCATATTCGATTACGTGCAATTGATTCTCAAGTAACTGTCTTGCAATCGGTACAACATGGTGAATAAAAGCATCTTGAATCACGTTCGCAATGCTTCCTAGAATCCGACTACCTTTCGATGGTGGCAACGTCATCATTTCGTCCCCCATTTTCTTTCGTTTACTATCGTTGTATGCAACCACCATTTGCTTTGTGCCCAGATAAACGTGCAGCAAAAATAAGCACAAAAAAAGCCTTGCATGTGCAAGGCTTGATTGAAAAAAGTAATGGTCCACTACTCAGAAGGTCACCTACAACCATACTTGTGAGGATCATGACGTGGTGAGCAATTCTGTTTACGCCACGGTTAACGAGATATTGTTAACAATCACTCGACCATTTCTTTTCGCATCTTTTCTAAAATTTTCTTTTCGAGTCGAGAAACTTGCACTTGTGAGATCCCTAACCGCTCTGCCACTTCAGACTGTGTTTTATCTTTGTAGTATCGTAAGAAAACGATCAGTCTTTCCCTTTTTTCCAAATGTCTGACGACATCTCTTAGAGCTAGCTCATCAAACCATTTAGATTCATCAGGATCTGATATTTGATCCATTAGCGTAATCGGATCACCCTCGTTCTCATAGACCGTTTCATGAAGTGATGACAACGTACGTGTTGCTTCATTAGCAAACACAACATCTTCTGTAGAGATATCCAGTGATTGCGCAATTTCGTTAATCGTCGGAATTCTCCCGAGTTGTTTCGTTAACTCTTCTTTTTGTTTACGGATTTTATGGTTTAACTCTTTTAAAGAACGGCTTACTTTAACCGTTCCATCATCTCGAATAAATCGTTGGATTTCTCCGATAATCATCGGAACGGCATACGTTGAAAATTTCACTTGATAAGACAAATCAAACTTATCAATCGATTTCATAAGCCCGATACAACCGATTTGAAACAAATCCTCGGCTTCGTAGCCACGATTTATAAACCGCTGAACGACAGACCAGACGAGCCGAGTGTTGTTTTCAATCAATTGGTCTCGAGATTCTTTTATCCCTTTTTGACTTTCTTCAATCCATGTTCGCACTTGCTCATCTGATGGTTTTTTTCCTCGTTTGGTTTTTGTCTCCATAACAACGCCCCTTAATGGTTCACAACTTTGTTTTTGGACAGCTGTTTCTTGACATAGACCGTCGTTCCACGTCCTGCTACAGACGTGACACTCATTTCATCCATAAAGTTTTCCATGATCGTAAATCCCATTCCTGAACGTTCAAGGTCAGGTTTTGACGTGTACAGTGGCTCTTTTGCTTGGTCCACATCATCAATGCCACCACCTTCATCACGCACGCTAATGCCAACCACATCATCGTCGAGATGAACGGTAATTGTGACCGTTCCGGCTGGATTTTCTTCATAGCCATGAATAATCGCATTCGTTACGGCTTCAGACACAACCGTCTTAATTTCTGTTAGCTCGTCCATCGTCGGATCTAGTTGCGCAATGAAAGCTGCAACACTCACACGGGCAAATGACTCATTTTGACTTAGTGCAGAGAATTGGATTTCCATTTCGTTCTTCATTTACACGGCCTCCCCCAAAGCTTGTAGTGCATGAGATTCCTGTTCTTCTAAGGATAATACCTTAAACAGCCCTGCCATTTCAAATAAACGATAAACAGGTGCACTCACTCCACAAACGATCAACCTTCCACCTCGAGGTTGAAGCTTCTTATACCTACCAAGAATGACGCCAATACCAGAGCTATCCATGAACGTTAAGCCTTCTGCATTCAAAACGATATGTTTTGTATTATGCTCTTCTAAATGACGGTCAACAATTGCACGTAATTCACTCGCTGAATGATGGTCTAACTCTCCGTGCAAACGCACACAGAGTATGTTTTGCTTTTGTTCTACTTCCACAGAAAAACTCATAACCGCTCCTCCAGTCTCTCTCACAATTCAAATTAGCTATCTCCCCTAAAAAGTTCAACATCACCACTCAAGTTCCTTTACGTGTGACAAAAGCAGTTTTAATTCATGCTAGTCTCTGAAACTTCGTCACCCGTTGTCGAATCGCCTCGCTCAACACCTAAGATTTTTAAGGCGCTACGCTTGAATAACTCCCACCATGACGCACTTTCGATATCTTCTTTTGCAATAATGTTGGACGTTGAAATCACGTCTTGGTCATTCAACAATTGAAACTCTCCAATCACTTCACCTTTTTGGATCGGTGCTTTTAAATCAGAAACGGTAATCTTTTCTTCAACAGTTTCAGCAGTCTCTCCTTTTTTCAGAAGTAAGCTTATTTGATCTTCTAACTCACCAACAACTGTTGACTTCGTTCCTTTTTCGACTGGAACACTTGTCACAGCAGTACCTTTGTCAAACAATGATTCAACGTGATAATTCGCAAAGCCATGATCCATCAAACTCGTAATCGTATTGTTTCGAATCTGTGGTGTTTCAGCTCCCATAACGACAGCAATCAATCGCATGTCATCTCGTTTTGCAGTTGCAGTAAGACCGTACATCGACTCACGTGTAAATCCTGTCTTTAAACCATCCATTCCATCATAAAACTTGATTAATCGGTTTGTATTTACGAGCCAAAACTCGTCGTCAGTTCCTTGACGTAAATAATCTTCATAGATGCTCGTAAATGACGTAATCTCTTCGTGTTTTAATAATTCTTGTGCCATTTTAGCAAGATCGTGTGCACTCGTTTTATGATTTTCACCTGGCAAACCATTCGTATTGTTAAAGGTCGTATTTGTGAGTCCTAATTCTTTTGCTTTCTCATTCATCATATCAACGAACGCTTCTTCAGAACCTGCAATATGTTCCGCCATAGCAACAGAAGCATCGTTTCCAGAGGCAACCGCAATCGCTTTTAATAGATCGCGAACACTCATTTCTTCACCAGGCTCTAAAAAGATTTGTGACCCACCCATTGAAGCCGCGTATTCACTCGTTGTGACGAGATCTTCAAACGATAGATTCTCAGCTTTAATCTCTTCCATAATGAGTAGCATCGTCATAATCTTCGTCATTGAAGCCGGAGGAAGTGCTTCTTCTGAATTTTTCTCCATCAATACATTCCCTGTATCTGCTTCAATTAATATTGCAGAACCTACATCATCTGTCATCGTCGTCTCCTGAGCTGACACTGTGGACAGCGGAACGGAAAAAACAAGTACAGCCCCAACTAACGCACTTACTAGCCTTTTTATCATCGTCTCTAATCCTCCGTTTTTTTCTACTAGTTTCACCAAAATAATCGCTACATAAACGTGTGAACCTATGAAAAAACAAAGGCACAAAAAAACGACTTGCTTAAAGGTTCCCTTTAAGCAAGTCGTAAAGACAATTATTTTAGCATTTCATCCATAATTAAAGGCAATGGCTCAACGTGTTCTTTTGTGATCGTGTAGCTTTCTTCAATCAATTTCACCACGTCTGCGACATCTTCTTTGTTTGAATGAATATACGTAAGCACATCGCCTGCGTTTACGTAATCGCCACGTTTTTTCTTAACTTGTACACCAACACTATGATCGATTTCCTCGTCTTTCGTCATTCGACCAGCGCCAAGGTGACCTGCTGCTTGGCCAATTTTCGCTGCATGAATTTGCTTGACGTACCCGTCTTCTTTCGCCGTTACCGGAATGATGTGGTTCGCTTTTACAAATGCTTCTGGGTTATCAACGAACGTCGGATCGCCACCTTGGCGTTCCACGAATTGGCGAAACGCTTCAAGCGCTTTTCCGTTTTGGAGTAACTCATTTGCAAGTTGTTCTCCTGCTTCTACAGAGTCAACTTTGTTTGCAAGTACGAGCATATGAGCCGCAAGTCGAACACTTAAGTCGCGAACGTCTTTTGGACCGCCACCTTTAAGAACGTCAATCGCTTCTTTTACTTCAAGGGAGTTTCCGACCATTTCGCCGAGTGGTTGGTCCATGTCTGATAACACAGCAACGGTTTGACGCCCAAGTTCATTCCCGATTTGAACCATCGTTTGTGCGAGCTCTCTTGCTGCATCAAGGTCGCTCATAAATGCGCCACTTCCAACTTTAACATCAAGTACGATGCCATCGGCACCAGCAGCAATCTTCTTACTCATTACTGAACTTGCAATCAAAGGCATTGCGTTAACCGTTGCTGTTACGTCGCGCAATGCGTACAGCTTCTTATCAGCAGGTGTTAAGTTCCCCGTTTGTCCGACAAGAGCAAGCTTATGTTCATTGACAAGATCAATAAAACGATCAACTGTCATTTCTGTTTGAAATCCAGAAAATGCTTCCAGCTTGTCAATCGTACCACCCGTATGACCGAGCCCACGACCTGACATTTTTGCCACTGGAACACCTGCTGCTGCAACGAGTGGGGACAAGATAAATGTCGTTTTATCCCCAACGCCACCTGTTGAATGTTTATCAACTTTAACGCCTTCAATTTGTGACAAATCAAGCTCATCGCCAGACTTTGCCATCGCGTGAGTAAGGGCTGCACTTTCTTCTTTTGTCATTCCTTGAAAGTATACCGCCATTGCCCATGCTGACGCTTGATAATCAGGGATTGATCCGTTTGTGTATTCTGTTACAAATTGTTTAATATGCTCATCATCGTGTACGAGTCCGTCGCGTTTATTTGCGATAAAGTCAACCATTCTCATGTGTTTCACCTTTTCTTTAAAAAGAATATCTACTACATTTTCTCAATAATTGCTGTGACTAACTTCATAAACCTGTCTTTCACATCTTCAGTCGTTTCAATGACTTCTTCATGACTGAGAGGTTGATCTAATATGCCGGCTGCTGCATTCGAAATGCAAGAGATTCCAAGCACTTTAATGTTTTGATGACGTGCTACGATCACTTCTGGAACAGTACTCATTCCAACCGCATCAGCACCGAGCGTACGGAACATCCGAACTTCTGCTGGTGTTTCATAGGTTGGTCCTGTTACTGCAGCGTAAACGCCTTTTCTTAAAGAAAGTTGTTGCGTATCGGCAACTGTAGTAGCTAACGTTTGCAATTCTTGATCATACGCTTGTGATAAATCTGGGAAACGAGGCCCAACCGTTTCATCGTTTGGACCGATGAGCGGATGATTGTGCATAAAGTTAATATGATCTTCTATGAGCATTAAATCACCAGGGTTAAACGACGTGTTCACCCCACCTGCAGCATTACTTACGATTAGCGATTTAATGCCAAGCGCTGCCATCACACGAACGGGCAAAACAACGTCTTCCATCCCATATCCTTCATAGTAGTGAAAGCGTCCTTGCATAGCGATGACTGATTTCCCTGCAAGTGTACCAATTACGAAACGTCCAGCATGTCCTGCTACTGTAGATGTTTTAAACCCTTTCATTTCATCGTATGGAAGAATAACATCCGCTTCAATTTGGTTGCCAAGCTCTCCTAGTCCAGAACCTAATATAAGGGCAATTTCAGGTTGTACGTCTGTTGCATTGCGGATAATCTCCACATTTTCTTGGATTAATGACATCTCTTTATTCTCCCTTCAGTGAATGTAAGAAGCTCGTTCCGTACTTTGGCATCGTTACAGAGAAATTATCTGCAATCGTTGCGCCAACATCTGCGAACGTGTCCCTTGTACCTAGATCATGACCGACATTCATTGACGGAGAATACGCAAGTAAAGGCACTTGTTCACGTGTATGGTCGGTTCCTTTATACGTCGGATCATTTCCGTGATCAGCCGTTATAAGAAGAAGATCATCTTCACGTAATACATCAAACAGCTCTGGTAATCGTGCATCAAACTCTTCAATCGCACGTCCATATCCTTCTGGGTCGCGGCGATGACCAAATAACGCATCAAAGTCAACAAGGTTCAAAAACGATAATCCTGTAAAATCTTTGTTTGCAGAAAGAATGAGCTTGTCCATTCCATCCATATTCGATGATGTTCTCATGCGATCATTCACACCTTCACCATCAAAAATGTCATCGATTTTGCCAATTGCTTGAGACGTAATGCCCGCCTCATCAAGTGCATTCATAACGGTCGGTTCAAATGGCTTTAATGCATAGTCATGGCGATTTGACGTTCGCGCAAACGACCCTACATCTCCGACAAATGGCCTTGCAATAATTCGACCGAGCATATATGGCTCATCAAGCGTCATTGCTCGTGCTTTTAAACAAATATCATAAAGCTCATCAATTGGAACGACCGATTCGTGAGCGGCAATTTGTAAAACCGAATCTGCTGACGTATAGACAATGAGCGCGCCCGTATTCACGTGTTCTTCTCCAAGCTCTTCGATAATCTCTGTTCCAGAAGCAACTTTATTTCCGATTACTTTGCGTCCGGTTTCTTGTTCTAATTGATCGATCAGTTGTTTAGGGAACCCGTCAGGAAAAGTTCGAAACGGCTTATCAATATAAAGCCCCATTAGTTCCCAATGTCCTGTCATTGTATCTTTACTTTTGGAAAGCTCATTCATCTTGCCATAATAAGCTAAAGGTTCTGTTGTAGGTGTAAGTTTAGGTCCTTGTTTTAAGTTGCCTAATCCTAACTTGTTCAGATGAGGAATTTCCAGACCGCCTAGTTTGTTTACAATAGCTCCTAGCGTATCTGAACCTTCATCACCGTACTCCAATGCATCTGGACCATTGCCAATGCCAAGTGAATCCATAACGACTAAAAATATACGATTATAAGGATGGTTAGACGTCATTTATGATCTTCCTTTCCTTTAGCTCTAGGGTGGTAATGACTGTATACATCGCGTAGATGTTTGTTGGAGATGTGCGTGTAGATTTGTGTAGTCGTAATATCAGCATGTCCTAGCATTTCTTGTACGACTCGTAAATCGGCACCGTTTTCAATAAGATGCGTCGCAAAGGAGTGTCTTAGCGTATGAGGGGTTACGTCTTTATAAATGCTAGCTTCAGTGGCATTTTTCTTTAAGATCTTCCAAAATCCTTGCCGACTTAAGCGGTTGCCTTGCCGATTTAAAAACAACGTTTCTTCACTCAACTTTTTCAGGAGAGTCGGACGCAAGTTCTGTAAGTATCGATCAATCGCGTTCATTGCCGGTTGCCCGAGTGGTACAATTCGCTCTTTATTCCCTTTTCCGATGCAACGAACAAAGCCTAAATCAAGGTTTATGTCATCCAATTTAAGATCGCAAAGCTCTGTAACTCTCATTCCCGTACCATACATGAGCTCAAACATTGCGACATCACGGTCTTTGTATTTCGTTTCCGTATTCTCTGCATTATGAATGAGGCGTTCAACTTCAACGATCGACAAAACGACAGGAAGTTTTCTTCCCGATCTTGGCGATTCAATCAAATCCGATGGATCGTGCATCGCAACACGCTCTCGCAGTAAAAATTGATGAAACGAGCGAATCGATGATAACATCCTCGCAAGCGAAGTCGGCGTTCTCCCCTCAGTTCTTAACGTATACAAGTAATCGAGAATATGACTGCGCTTGATGTCTGTCCAACTTGTAAGCTCATGAGTTTCATTAACGTACTGTTTATAACTCATCAAGTCTCGTTCATAAGCCGATAGTGTATTTTGAGAGTGCCCCCGCTCAACGAGGCAATAATGTAAATAATCGTGTATAGGGTCGTCCATTGCCAATGATTGCACCAACTACTCACCTCTTTGCCAAAAGTGCCATAATCGCTCTCGAAACGTAATGTCTTCTTCACTCATATTTTCGAACACTTTAATGGCATTTCCCTCAGGCGTATCATAGCGTTGATCCCCTTGATATTCAGCCATTAAAAACAGGATACCATAGTAAAAGAAAGCTGTGCACGCAACAAAAACAATTAAAATTTTGCAACCATTCCAAATCGCTTCAAATCGAGACAACATGAACGTTCCTCCTCAAATCTCTACTTTGTCCCATCTTATGCCGAGGAAAGGAAGAACTATACGTGTTCACATAGAAAAAAGCTGCATTCATGAATCAATGAATACAGCTTACAGTTGGTCGACCGTTTGTCGTCCGACTTCTTCATTTGTTGAGTCTTTCTCACGTTGACATTTACTACATACCCCGTGGAATGTAAGACGATGATCTTTAATCTTAAATTGCCATTCACGTTCAACTTTCACTTCAACTTCTCCGAGCAAATCTTCTTCAATCTCAGAAACGTCACCGCATTGAATGCAGACGAGATGGTGATGAGAATGGTTTGCACCTTCTTTGCGCAAGTCGTAGCGCGACACGCCATCTCCGAAGTTAATTTTATCGACAATTTCAAGTTCATTTAGTAATTCAAGCGTACGATACACGGTCGCTAAACCAATTTCAGGTGCTTTATCTTTAACGAGTAAGTATACATCCTCTGCACTTAAATGGTCTTCTTCGTTCTCAAGCAACACTTCAACAGTTGCTTCTCTTTGGGGCGTTAACTTATAACTTTGAGAATGCAACTGCTTTTTGATATAGTCCATGCGTTCTTTCACAGCCATAATCTCCCCCCTTGAGGTCTTTCATAATTATATGATTGATCTTATTTCGTGTCAATACTAAACGATAATCATTATCGTTTTCATATAATAATCATTATAAACTAATAATCGATATAATTAAACAACATTTTCAGTTACCCATGAAAGTAATGTAGGTGACAAAAATGCTTCAATTGCACTTGCACTTGCAAGTAAGACGACAGCAACGAGTAAAAACAAGCACATGCGAAAGAAATGCGGAAAAATTGGTTCTTGACGCTGTACTTTCATAAATTGTTGACGAATGAGACGAAACGAAAACGCCACACTCATAACAGCAACGATAATCATGACCGGCACGACGATTAAATTTTGTGGGAGTACACTAACGAGCGATAATGAAAAACCAGGTACACCCATCTGATTAACGAGAAAACCGACGGTAAAACCGATCGCCATTCCTTTTAAAAACAATAACAATAAAATGAGTGGTGAACCAATGACGGATAATCCGAGAATAAACATCAATCCGATGTATTTCACATTATACATTAAACTCTCCCAAAACAAATCGCGATCTGCTGTCACTTGACCATCACCAACTTGTCCGAAAAACTGTTGTAAATAAATGAACAAATCGTCTTTTTGAGACAAGCTTAAACTATTAACAACAACAGCGCCAAAAATAATGCCTGTAAAAAACAACACAGCCAAAAACACATACAATGAACGGTATTCAGCAACGTGCATATATACTTGACGCTCTACAAATTGTCTAAATTTCATATAAAAAACCTCCTCATACCATTACTTGAACGTATGAGAAGGCTCATAGATTTATGACTTGTCTGCTAGATTCTCTCTGGCAAACAATTGCAATAAACTGTATGCGGTTTTTGCGTCATTAAATTTTCCTTGTAGCGCAAACTGGATCGCTTCTTCCTTTGACCACATCTCGATTTCAAGAAACTCATCTTCATCAGTATTCGCTTCACCTTTCGAAACATTTTCGGCTAGATAAATATGAATATACTCATCTGCAAAACCTGGTGACGTATAAAAACCACCGATGTCAATGAGGCGTGATGCACTGTACCCTGTCTCTTCCTTTAATTCACGCTTTGCCGTCTCAAGCGGCTCTTCACCCGCTTCTTTTTTTCCTGCAGGAATTTCTAGCAATGTTTGTTCACTCGCTTTACGATACTGGCGGATGAGAGGAATTGTTCCTTCAGGGGTCACTGCTAACACTGCTACAGCACCTGGATGCTTAATGACTTCTCGTTTTCCACTTGATTCATCCGGAAGCGTCACGTCGTGCAGTTCAAGCGTGATGACTTTACCTTCAAACACCGTTTCTTTCTTTACCGTTTTTTCTGTTAGGTCCATTGGCTCGCCTCCACAATACGTATAATCAATAATTCCTTTGCATATGACTGTACCACAACGGTTGTACAGGAGGTACACATGAAACTATACGTAGATCAAGACCGTGTCATTCTACAAGGAAAAAGCTGGCAAGTTCTTCATATGATTAAACACTATGAAAAACATTTTACTACAGTAAAAGAATGGTCTGATGCGATGCAACAACTCAAACGTTAAGCCGTACGTTGGTCAATAAATGGTGTGATTCTTCGCTCAACCATTTCATCGGTTAATTCACCGACAATAATATCAACAATTACTCCATCTTCATTAATTAAGTACGTCGTCGGTAATGCTTGAAGTGGATACGTCGCTAGAAACTCTCCATCATAATCCATTAAAATTGGCATCTCAACCGGATGTTCATCTAAAAACTCAAACGCATTGTCAATTTGACGTTCGTATGTTGTCATGTTAACCGCTAGTACAACAACACCATCGTCTTTATATGATGTGTGCATGTCACTCAATAACGGTAATTCTTCAATACACGGTTCACACCAAGAAGCCCACAGATTCAAAATAACAAACTGACCTTCTTGATCTTTTAGACTCATTTTTTCGCCTTCTACATCGCCTCGTTCTAACGTAAAGTCAGGTGCTTGCATTCCTTGGTTGACACCGACGGGAGGAGACGATACATTTTCATAGATGATACTTAAACTAACAACTGCGGCAATCGCTACCGCAGCAACCGTTAACCATTTACGTATTTTCAACTTTTTCACCTCGAATTGAATACCTTTTTTCTGTTTTGGAAGGAGAAACCATTATTATGTCTGTTTGGGAAGCGATTATTTTTGGAATTGTACAAGGTCTCACTGAGTTTTTACCGATTTCAAGTACTGCACACCTCGTCATTTTGCAATTTATTTTTGGCACGAACTTCGAAGGTCTTACGTTCGAAATCTTGCTGCACATTGCTTCAATGCTTGCGGTCGTTATCTTTTTCCGTAAAGATATTTTAGCCATTGTGACTGGATCGCTTCGGTTCATCACCGAACGAAAAGCACAAGACAGACCAGCATTTCTATTCGCTCTTTACCTAGTAATCGCAACAGGTATTACTGGTGTGCTCGGTCTCGTGCTAGAAGATTATGCTAACCAATTTCTAAAAACACCATTTGTGTTAGGTAGTGCTTTACTATTAACGGGTATTTTCCTTCTCGTAATCGAAAGAATTAAGTACAAACATACACGTGGAATTAATGAAATGAACTTCATTGACTCCGTTGTCATTGGTCTTGCGCAAACACTAGCCGTTATACCTGGAATTTCTCGTTCAGGATCAACGTTAATTACAGGTCTTGCACTTGGACTTGAAAAGAAAACAGCCGTTCGCTTTTCATTCTTGCTATCCATTCCTGTAATTTTAGGTTCATCGATTCTAGCGATTCGCGATTTAATGTCTGGAGGAATGGAAGGCGCTGGTCCATTGTCACTTATCGTAGCCTTCGTTGTTACGTTTATCTTCTCAATCATCGGTATTAAGTGGCTAATCGGCTGGCTTGAGAAAAGCAAATTATACTACTTTGCGATTTACTGCTTTGCACTTGCGATCTTCGTGTTTATTTTCTTAGATCCAACTCATGTGTAAGTACTTTTACGATAACGACCACTACGTGTCTTGTCAAAGACATACATGTGAATCTTCGATGTGTCATCAATTGTTCACACCTTACACTCTGTAAGGTGTGTTTTTGTTTTCACGCTAATCGAACTTTTATTTTGTGAGTAAACTATCGATTCATCATCTATGCAAATAGTCGAACCTACGTTATAATGCGTTAATACTTGATATACAAACCGCTCGTATAATCGCAAGGATTGGCTTGCAAGTTTCTACCGGAAGACCGTAATCTTCCGACTACGAGTGAATGGTGATGCATACACTTATGCCCCACGTTCACTCGTTGTGAGCGTGGGGTTTTTAGTTGTTATTAGATTAGGGGGAGCATCACATGAGATTACTAGAAGAACGAATCGTCCAAGACGGACTTGTATTAGGATCAGGTGTCTTAAAGGTTGACACTTTTTTAAATCACCAAATAGATCCACAATTAATGGAAGAGATGGCGATTGAATGGAAAAAGCGTCTAGAAGGCGTACCTGTAACAAAAATCGTTACGATTGAATCCTCAGGAATTGCACCTGCACTTATGCTCGCAAAACTATACGGAGTTGAAATGGTTTTCGCACGTAAACAAAAGTCGATTACGATGGACGACTCTGTTTACACAGCAGATGTGTATTCATTTACAAAGCAAGTGTCACGTACGGTTACGATTTCCAAGCAATTTCTCTCAAGCGATGACCATGTTGTTCTCGTTGATGACTTTTTGGCAAACGGTGAAGCTGCCCTTGGCTTATGTGATGTCGTAGAACAAGCGGGTGCTTCGGTAAGTGCCATTGCAATCGTTATTGAAAAGTCTTTTCAACCTGGTCGTAAAAAACTAGACGATCGTAACTACCATGTCGAATCGCTTGCTAGAATTGAAACGCTTGAAATGGATCATATCGAATTTATACACGAGTAAAACGAAGGGGTTGTTTTTTTGAAGTCGGGAACGGTCCACTATCCACTATTTAAACGGCAAGATATCGATGCATTTTTCGCGTTATTTCAAAACAACCTTGCAAACTTCGTTATTATTGCGGCTACGATGCTTACAATTGGATTTCCGGCGGACATCGTTTTTACGAAAGTGATTCCAGGAGCTGCAATTGCTGTTATTGCGGGAAACATTTATTACTCTTATCAAGCCAAGCGTCTTGCAGTGAAAGAAAACCGCTCAGACGTGACGGCTTTAGCGTATGGAATTAGTACGCCTGTTATGTTCGTTTTTCTTTTCGGAGTGCTTGCTCCTGCCTATACACTCACAGGCGGCAATGCTGAACTCGCCTTTCGCATCGGCTTAGCTGCATGTTTTATAAGTGGATTAATTGAAGTACTGATTTCCTTTAGTGGAAATTGGTTAACGAAGCACCTACCACGACCAGCAATGCTCGGAGCTTTAGCAGGTGTTGCCCTCACGTTTATAGCAGGTGAGATGCTTTTTGAAGTGTTCGCTCTACCTGTCGTCGGTTTAGTTGCACTATTTATTATTCTTCTTGGAATTCTTGGAAAAGTAGCGTTACCGTTTAATATTCCGTCTTCTTTATTCGCAATTATCGTCGGAACGATACTAGCATTCTCATTAGGAGAGATTACGTTACAAGATGTGAGCACTGCGCTCGATCAAGTTGGCTTTTATCCATTTATTCCGAGTCTAGAAGTGTTCCACGGTTTCCAAGCTTTGTTTACCGGATTTGTAGGGCTACTTGCTGTTATCTTACCGATCACGCTTTACAATGCCGTTGAAACGATGAACAACACTGCTGCCATGGCAGCTGAAGGCGATCGCTATGACGTTCGTGAATGCCAAGCTGTAGATGGTAGTGGTACGATTTTAGGTACATTTTTCGGTGGTGTTTTCCCAACAACGGTATACATCGCATCCATCGGCTCGAAATGGATGGGCGCTGGACGCGGTTATAGCTTATTAAATGGAATTGTCTTTTTTGTTGCTGCGATTTTCGGTTTAATTGGCGCACTATCTACCATTATCCCGACTGCAGCCGTTGCACCAATCTTAGTTTTTGCAGGTGTGAGTATGGTAGCGACCGCATTCCATACGAATGCGAAGAAGTATTACCCTGCTGTCGTAATTGCCCTTCTTCCTTACGTTGCCAACTACATTATGACGCGTTTTCAAGGAGACGCAGCACATGTTATTGATGGTATTTCAACAGGTTTAACACCTCTCGGTGAAGGGGCCATGTTCACAGGAATCGTACTAGGTGCAATTACGGTGTTTATTATTGATCACCGATTTGATCAAGCTGCACTGTACGCGTTCTTCGGTGCTCTCCTTTCGTATTTCGGCTTTACTCATGCTTCAGAACTCGCCTTTAACGCTGCACCACCTTACACATTAGCGTATCTCGTGCTCGTCGTATTGTTCGCATTTTATAGCATTCAAGCAAGACGTAACAAAATTAAACATCTCTAACTCCAAAACCCTCGAAGAATCGAAGCGTATGTTGCGATTCTTCGAGGGTTTTGTGTTAATCTGAAGCTCTACCAACCTAAAAAGGTGTGAATTGTTTGAACTCGAAAATTGATCTGGTTACTTTTCGTCTGTTTGTCTTTTGGTATACCGTCGGCATCTTTTTACTCACGTTTGATCTTGTACCCCCACCATTAGAATGGGCAAACGCCGTTTTTTTAATTTTGTGTGGGATTCTTGGTGGTTTTTACTTTATTCGTACATACGGCCTATTCATTGGTGGCGTTACGGTTGTCGTTATTATGGTGTTTTCGATCACTGCAGAAGTATTTGGTGTTAGTACAGGTCTTCTTTTTGGAGATTATGATTATAATCCAGATTTCGGGCTCGTGTTTTTTAATGTACCGTTTACAATTGGCACTGCTTGGCTTATGGTAATCGCTACAACACACGCCCTCGTTTCACCGTGGTTTAGCCACGTAAAGTCCAGCGTTGTTAAAGGATTCGGATACGTATTAACGGCAAGCCTTTTTGCTGTTGCTATTGACCTCGTGATCGACCCCGTCGCTTTTGAAGTCAAGACGTATTGGGAATGGGGCGGTACCGATGGCTTTTATTACGGTATTCCATTTTCGAATTTTGTTGGTTGGTTTATCGTTGCTTTTGTTCTACACAGCTTTATTTATGTATTCTTTCATCTCGCACGAGTATGGGACAAACAAGTTCACGCGTACTGGTGGCCTCGTACCGTTGCGCTGTTTTATATGATCGTTTTTATGTTTACCTTTTTATGTGCGGTCAACGGTTTATGGTTAGCCGCTATTTCAGGTGTTGTAACGATGGTTGTTGCTCGCTTGATAACAAATCGTTTTAACCGGAGTCATTTATGATCAAAGCGAATAAAAGTCGTCTGTTTCATGCAATTTTTCGCCCGTTTATGTTATGGCAATTCCGTAAAAACTTTTACGGCATACACGTTTTAGATGAGCGTATCAACAAACAACCTACGTCGCTTTTCGTGATGAATCATAGCAGTTGGTGGGATGGGTTGCTCTGTTTATTATTAAACGAAAAGCTGTTTAACAGTGATGCGTACATGATGATGGATGAAGAAGGCTTGCAGAAGTTTCCGTTTTTCCGACGTCTTGGTGCTTTTTCAATCAATTCCAAAGATCGAGGGAAATTGCGAACGAGTTATCGTTACACGCAATCATTGCTACAATCCAAAAAGTCAGTATGGTTGTTTCCACAAGGAGAAGAACGTCATCAAGAACTTCGACCGTTAGCAGTCCAGCGTGGGGTCGTTCATTTTCATAACAAAGCACCACATGGTGATGTTACGTTTATTAGTGCATACTATACGTTTTTAAGGGAACAAAAGCCTGAAGTTTTTATCCACGTACAAACGTGCACCCTGACCCACACAACCATCGAAACATTTGAAGAACAGATGACTAGACAGCTAGATCGTCTACGCAATTCGGTGATTACAGGTAATCTTCAACAATTTGAAACGTTCGTTGCAGGAAGAAGGACGATAAGTGAATGGTTTCAGACGCTATCACGTAGATCGGAGAGAAAGCAATGATTGTCTCACTATGCTTGTTGTTAGTGTTGCTGTTCATATGGACGGTTGTAAATGGCGTATTTATGCCTCGTCTGACGTATTCAGCGAATGAGAAGAATGCGTCGTGCGTGAGTATTCTCGTGCCAATGCGTAATGAAGAGCGTAACGTAAAAACATTATTGTCTAGTTTATACGAAGCAATGCCTGCCAATAGTGAACTAATCATTCTTGACGACCAATCCACCGACAACACACGTTCACTACTAGAATCAGGTTTGCAACGCTTTTCAAATGCATCGGTCATCGATGGCGCTCCCCTTCCATCTGGCTGGATCGGAAAAGTCCACGCTTGTCATCAGCTTTCAAAGAGAGCGAACGGTGACTATTTGTTGTTTTTAGATGCCGATGTAACCATCCGCCCGAAAACGATTGAAGCAAGCATTCAACTGCTACTCAAAAAACGTGCTGGATTTCTATCAGGCTTTCCTAAGTTCATTAAGAAAGGGATTCTCGGATACTTGCTTATTCCGTTGCAACACTTTCTCGTTGGTTTTCACTTGCCACTTTACCTTGCCAATCATTCTTCCATGATAAAAGCAAGTGCTGCTCATGGGAGCTTTATGATGTTTACGAAAACCGCATACGAAAAAGCAGGTGGGCATGAAGGAGTTAGAGGTGAAATTGTAGACGACGTTGCACTCATGCGTGCTGTAAAACGAAGTGGTAACCGAGCGATATTAGCTAACATTACAGATTATGTTGACTGCTATATGTACGACACGAACCGTGAAGTATGGGATGGATTTACGAAAAACGTCTTTACAGGTATTGGTCGCTCTTATGTTCTTGCACTTGTACTTACTCTTTTTTACACGATAACGTTCATTGCTCCATTTGTTATTGCCATATATGGTGTCGTTACGTTGAACAGTTGGTTACTCATCCCTTACGGAGTTGTAGTACTCATTCGACTCGCGATCGACCTACGAGTAAAAGAATCACCACTACTCTCTTTATTTCACCCGATTGCCATCCTATGTTTACTTGCGCTATTACTACGTTCCATGTACGTAAATACACGTTCAAAAGGATACACATGGAAAGGACGGACGTATCAATGAAACGAGTTGTTATTATTGGTGCCGGACTTGGCGGATTGTCTGCAGCCATCTATTTAAGTCGAGACGGTTATGATGTTACGGTTTTAGAAAAACGCAACCAACCTGGTGGCAAGCTCCATAAGCAAACTGTCGGTGATGCGTCCTTTGACTTTGGCCCAAATACGATTACAATGCCTGACGTTTTCCAGGACGTTCTCACCTATGGCGGAGACGATGAGCCACTTCCATTCATTAAACTTCAAGACCATACGATGAATTACTTTAAAAATGATGCACCACTACTCTTTTCAAGTGATGAACGTACGATGGAAGAACAGCTTTCTCAATCCGATTACTCAGCATTTCAGCAGTACAAAAAAACAGTTGCTCGAATCTTTCACATGTCAAAAACACATTTTTTCACCCGTAGTTTTACAAGTTGGCGTGACTATTTGAACCCACGCTTAGCGACCGCTTTAACAGCTGTAAAGCCGTTTACAACGATGCACGCGTTCCATCGCTCATTATTTAAAGATGAGCGACTCATTCAAGCACTTGATCGTTATGGGACGTATGTTGGTTCCTCTCCTTATCAAGTACCGGCTACATTTACGATGATTGCTCATTTAGAATTTAATGATGGCGTCTATTACGTACAAGGAGGAAACACAAAGATTGCAAAACGATTAGAGTCATGTGCGAAAAATAATGGTGTGTCGTTTCACTACGGCGAAGAAGCAACCTCTCTTCGCACGCATGAGAAAAAAATCACCGAAGTTATTACACAAGCCGATCAATCTTATACTTGTGATCATGTCATTTTAAATGGAGACCTGTTAACACAAACGAGTACGTTGTTAAAAACACCCCCTCCAGCTGAACGATCATTCACACCGTCATCATCAGCATTTGTGATGATGTTACGGAATAACCAACCTCAAAAGAACTTGCAACATCATCACCAAGTGTACTTCGCAGATAATTATAAACGTGAGTTTCATGAGCTTTTCAAAGCAAAACGATACGTAGATGAACCGACAATCTACATTAGCAACAGCAGTAGTACCGACCGTACTCAACGACGTCACGGAGATAACTTATACGTTCTAGTTAACGCACCTGCTTTATCAGATAGTCTCATTTACGACAGTGAAACGTATCGCTCACTGATCTTTAAACGCTTACAAACGTTTGGTGTGAATATAGAATATGATCAACAAATGAACACTTTCACTCCTATGGATATTGCCAGAGAGTTTGGCGCATACAAAGGCGCGATTTACGGACTCAGTTCAAATACATTACGTCAGGCATTTCTACGTCCTTTTAACGCATCAACTACGTTTAACAACCTTACCTTTACCGGTGGCTCTACTCACCCAGGTGGTGGCTCACCGCTCGTCGTTTTAAGTGGTAAACTCGCCGCTAGCCATACGAAGAAAATGACAGTGCACTAACTTGTGCACTGTCATTTTTAGCTTATTGCATTTTCAGTTCCTTCAATTTGGATTTGTTCAAGAATTAGTTTCTTTTCAGTTTGGTCGACGTACGAACGCTCATGAAATACATTGTACCCGTTGCTACGAACTTTATCGAGAATCTTCCAATACAAGTGCGCTGCAGCTTTCACCGAAAACCGGGAGTAAATTGGATAATAATGAATCGTTCGTAATGCTTCTTCATATAACTCATCCGCTCTAGAAGCCATTTGCTCCCAGACCATTACAAAATCATCATTGACTGTTTTCGTTGTGATTGCTTCCATTGCCTTTGGATGCATGTTGAGTAAGGACTGTGGCACATACAAGCGATCAATCTCGTAATCTTCACCGATGTCTCGTAAAATGTTCGTTATTTGCATAGCAACGCCAAGCGCCACCGCACCGTCTTTCATCTCTTCGTACGATCGCTTAGGCGCTAAAATTGGTTGCAACATCAACCCAACACTACCGGCTACATAATATCCATACGTTTCTGTATGAGCAAGCGTAGCAAACCGTTGTTCTTCTAAGTCAAATTGTTGACCTTGTATCATATCTAAAAACGGTTCGTGTCTCATCGTAAACGTTTGAAAAACATCTTCCAATGCGATCCAGATATATGACGTTTCCTCTTTGTGTTCAACATGTCGTTGATTGTTTTCTAAGAACAACTGAAATTCCCGTTCAAATTCGAGTAGTTGCTCTTTAGGGTTTGCCCCTTCATCAACAATGTCATCGGCGTATCTACAAAACGCATAAACCGCCCACACCGCTTGTCGATTTGCCGTCGGTAAAGATTGAAAAGCTTTCGAAAACGTCTTACTATGTTTATCGATTTGAGTTTTACAGCGCTGATACGCTTCTCGTTTACTAAGCATGTGATCGCCGCTCCTTCATTTCCTTTGTTAGCAGATGATCTACGAGTAGTTGAGCGCCTTGCATGACAATTGGTATGCCGCCTCCTGGATGAATGGACGCACCAACGGCATAGACATTTTTGTAGGCGTACGGTTGGAACTGAGGACGAAATACACCCGATTGTTTATATGATGGAGCAATTCCAAAGCTCCCTCCTGCAAACAGCCCTTCTAAAGCAGCGTCTTGTGGTGTTTTCACTTCAAACCATTCAATTCGCTCCCGTAAGCCTTCGTACTGTTGCTCAGCACGTTGCAATACTCGTTCGACATACTCTGCTTCATTGTCTAACGTCTCATTAACTGGTGCAGGTACAAGAAAATAAAGAACACTTTTCCCAGCTGGTGCCAACGTGTCGTCAATCATCGATGGATTAAACAGATAAAATGAAGGATTGTTATGCCATTTTTTCTCCTTAAAAACATCATTCATATGTTGCTCATGTTCATTACTCATAAAGAATTGGTGAATATTCTGTTCGTCATACGCACCGTCAACCCCTGCATAAATGAGCAAACAACCAGATGATGGTTCATAGGTTCTCTTCGTCTTATGCGTTGTAAATAAACGGTCCATCATCGGCAAGTCACCATTGACGATCACTTCGTCAAAGTGTTGTAAACCTCCATGCTCCTCAACAATGCCTGTCGCAACATTTCCTTCTGTAATCACTTCTTTGACCGCTGTTTTAAGCTTAATCGTAACGCCTCGACGTTCTAATTCTTGCTGTAAGATCTGTGCTAACTTGGCGTATCCACCTCTCACATACCAAATCCCGTCAGCATGTTCACTGTATGGAATTAATGAATAAAGAGCCGGCGTTGCTTTAGGATTGCCACCGATATAAAGGGATTGAAAACTGAACGCTTCTTGTAATCGTTTAGATTTAAAATATCGAGACGTCGTTTTATTCATTGACTCATACACGTGCATTTTTAAAAGTTTTCTCGTATTTTCTAACGTGAAAAATTGTTTGCGATCGACAAAAGCCTGGTCTAAAAACGCTTCTTTTCCGGAATTAAAGTTCTCTTTCATGACAGTCATGTATTTTTTGTAGCCTTCTTCTTCACCTGGATAATGACGCTTGATTTCTTCCATTTGTAACTGCTCGTCACTCCATTTATAAAACGTTTGACCGTCTTCATAATGCAAGGCATACAATGGATCGCAACGGAGCATGTCAAGTTGCTCACAATCAATACCTGCACTTTCTAACAATGAAATTAATAAGTTCGGTAAAAGAACGATGGTCGGACCTTCATCAACTTTATATCCATCGCGCTCTTTATAACGTAACCTGCCGCCTAGTCTTTCGTCTTTTTCATAAATCGTAATCGTACGCGTTGTGAGGTCTTCTTTCGTGAGGTTTAAAGCGGTCATCATACCACCGATTCCACCACCGATAATGGCTGTTTTCAAATTGAATCCCTCAACCTTCCATATGTTTTTTCAATGGCTTTCGCCGTGATGCGAGCAGATTCATAAATAGTCGGAAGTCCACTACCAGGGTGAGTTCCTCCTCCTACTAGCCAACAATTGTCAACGTCTTGGAATCGATTGTGCGGTCTAAAATACATCATTTGACTCAGCTGATGCCCGAGATTAAACGTTGCACCTTCATACACATTCATCTCCTGCTCCCAATCCTTTGGCGTATAGATCGATAACACGTCTATGTCCGATTCTGAAAACGTGAAGTTTGTTTTTTGTTGCATTTTCTCGATCAGGTGATTGCTGTATGCGTTTTTTTCTTTGCTCCAATCAATTTGACTACGATTGTTCGGAACAGGAGCAAGCACGTATAGGCTCGATTGCCCATTTTTATCGACACTACTGTCGGAAACAGACGGATGGTGAACATAAAACGATGGATCTTTAGAGAGTACGAGCTTCTCACTAATCTCTTCCACGTTCTTTTTGTAGTCATTTGCAAAGTAAATGTTATGGTGGTTCGCATTAAATGTTTTCTTTACGCCAAGATAGAGCATAAATGATGAACAAGATAACTGCTTATTCTTAAGCTTACGTGGTGTCCAACGGTTTAAGTCTTCTTCTTCAAACAATTCAGTAATGGCATGTCCGAAATCTGCATTTACAATGACTTGGTCGTAGTGGAAAGCTTCTCCTGACGATAGGGAAATGCCAATCGCTTTCTTATTCTTCGTCATCACTTTACTTACTTCTGTATGTGTAAATACGTTGCCACCATTTTCTTCAATAATCGTTTTCATTGCATTCGCAATCGACTGAAATCCCCCGATTGGATAGTAAACACCATATCGATGTTCCATATAGGATAAGATGCTAAAAGCGCCAGGGCATTTCCAAGGAGACATGCCGAGGTACTTCGATTGAAATGTAAACGATAATTTTAATCGCTCGTCTTTGAAAAATCGTGATAGTTCATCGTAAAGTGATCGACCGATCGATAAGTTAGGCAACGCTTTAATGGCTCTTTTGCTTACGTAATCACGCAACTGACGATGTTCCGTTTGAAGTACTGGTAACAACCGTTCCCACTTCTTCCCTGTCTCTTTCATGAAACGATCATAGCCGATTTCTTCTCCAGGAAACGCTTCTGCAATACGCTTTCTCGTAAGAGTCGGATCACTTGAAGGTTGAAACGTCAAATTAGGGAAAATCAAATCGTACATAGGATCGACGCGTTCTAGTTGGACGTAATCACTGAACACTCGTCCTGATGATGCAAACAACTCTTCTAAAATGAATGGCATCGATAGGAATGTTGGTCCTCGTTCAAATCGATAATCATCTATTGAAAAGTTCGAGGCTCTTCCCCCCACGACTCCATGCTTTTCAAAAACGTCTACGTGATATCCCCAACTTGATAACATCATCGCTGCTGCTAATCCTCCAGGTCCAGCACCAACGACTGCAATACGCTTGTTATTCAATCTTTCCTCCCTCTGTCGTACCTTTTGAACTACAACGATGTACTTGTATTACATTTACAAGTTATTACCCGAACAACGAGCATAACAAACCTTTATACGAGAAAACCGTTCTACAAAACAGAATTTTTGTCTAAAAATTAAAACGAAGCCATTAAACAATCGGGTTTAATGGCTTCGTTTTTCGTTCGTTACTACTTTATTTGCACGTTGTATGATTCTAACCAATAGTTAAACTGCCATAAATAGGCTAACAATTGAGGACCGCTCATTAATTGACCGAAAAACGGTGTATCGATACTTTTCGCTTTAGAATCAACGAGTGTTTTGTATTGCTCATAATCAATGATTTCATGAATTGGGGCATTTCGATCCGCTAACACATTTTCTGACAGATGAACCATTTGCTCTGTATAGTCTGGATGATGCGTTTTCGGATACGGGCTTTTCTTACGGTATAACACGTCGTGAGGCAAGACACCTTCTAACGCTTTGCGTAATAAACCTTTCTCACGATCTTTATACCGCTTCATTTCCCAAGGAACGTTCCAGACATACTCTACAAGACGATGATCAGCAAATGGTACTCGAACTTCAAGACTTGCTGCCATACTCATGCGATCTTTACGATCAAGTAATGTTGTCATAAACCAAATCATATTCAAATAGAACATTTGTCTACGATTTTGTTCTTCTGCATTTTCGCCAGTCAATTCGGGTGTTTCTTTAATTGTCTCATCGTAACGAAGCTTTGCGTAATCTTTTAAGGACAATTGCTTCTTCCAATTCGCATGCAGTAAATTTTGGCGTAAATCAAGAGAAGACATCCAAGGAAAGAACGGGCGCTCGAGCAATTCCTTTTTATAGAACCACGGATAGCCTCCGAAAATTTCATCTGCACACTCTCCAGATAAAGCGACTGTTGCTTGTTTTTTGATTTCTTTAGAAAACCAAAGTAATGAGCTATCGATATCAGCCATACCAGGTAAGTCTCTTGCTTTTACAGCATTCTTTAACATGTCTTTTAATGTTGTGATCTTAATTACTTTCTCGTGATGAACGGTTCCAAATTGTTGTGTCATCAATTTAATAAAGGCTTGATCATCATCGGGTTGAAAGTCGTTTTTCTTGAAGTGCGTTTGATTATCTTCGTAATCAATTGAAAACGTGTGCAGCTGTTCATTTTCGCCAAATTGTTTAGCCGCAAATGCTGTTAACGCACTTGAATCAAGACCACCAGACAAAAACGTTGCCACAGGTACATCAGAAACGAGTTGCCGATTCACAGTGTCTTCTAGTAAGTCATGAACCTTAAGCGCCGTATCTTCAACGTTGTCTGTATGCTCTTTACTTTCAACTTGCCAATAGCGCCATACACGTAGTCCGTTTTTATCAAAACGTAAGGCGTGTGCAGGGCGCAAGTCTTTCATTCCTTTAAAAACACCAAAGCCTGGTGTCCTAGAAGGAGAAAGTGTCATGACTTCTGTTAGACCTTCCTCATCAATCACTGCACTTGTATCACGATGGCTTAAAATTGCCTTTAGTTCTGAACCGAAAATAAGACCGTGCTCAGTCGTTGTATAAAAAAACGGTTTAACGCCTAGACGATCTCGCGCTGCAAATAACACTTCACCGTCCCAAATCACAAACGCAAAGATTCCGTTGAATCGTTCAATACACGTTTCTCCTTCAACTAAATACGCATAAAGGAGTACTTCAGTATCTGAATGGGTTGTAAACGTAACCCCTTTGGAAAGAAGAGACTGTCGAATCTCCTCTGTATTATACAATTCACCATTGTAAACAATGGTCGCTGTTTTGTCTTTGTATGTCCTAGTCATCGGTTGCCCGCCTCGACTTGGATCAATTACAGCTAATCGAGTGTGTCCGAATGCGACCCGTTCATCGACAAACGTCGTTTGTGCATCTGGACCACGATGATCAAGTGAATGGGTCATCGCTTCTATTTGTTGCTGCTCGCCACGTAAATCACGCTTCCAATCTAACCAGCCTGTTATGCCGCACATGTTCATCCTCCCTTTCAAGGAATGTGCATACTCCACTCTCTTACACTATGCATAAACAGGCGAATACGTCATTATTGATCTTGCTTTACGAGGTGGAAAAAATGCCAGCCTCCTTCTCTAATGAGCGGTGTTGACGTTTTGATTTTGAACTGATGCATTTTAGCGAGCTTTTTTATTTCTTTTTCTGTTGGTAGTGGTTGCATATCTTCATGGGCACACATGAACGAATTAAAAGCTGCAGGAAACTCTCTACCTTTACCATGATTCGCAAGGGGCGTAATCATCGTAAAATGCCCGTTTTCACGTAAACTTTGATACACATAGTCAAAGATTTTTGACCGTTCACCATTTGAAAAATAATACAACGCATTGTTTAACATAACTAAATCTAGCTTCTCAAAAAGATGACCTTGGCTTAAAATATCGTCTTGTCTAAACGTGATTTGATTCGATTGGTTACGATTCTGCGCTTCGTTCACGAGCTTTTCTTCTTTGTCAATACCAATTAAATTAGCATCAGGATGATCTTTAGCAATTCGTTTTAAATAACCACCGTATCCCGAACCTAAGTCGAGAATATGCTTCGCTTTCGTTTTTTTGATCACGCGATTCACTTTCGGGTATGAAATTCCCTCAATGAGTGACGACGTTTCAGCGACCATATGACTCATGTTGTCCTCTTGTTCCCGTGGTTCAAGAGCAAGCTTTTGATCATAATGAAGCAACGTCGGGATGTGTAATGTCATCATTTCTTCAAGCAACACACCGACTGACTTTGGATCTTGATTCGACATTTGCTTTTGAATTGCTTTAACACTTTGTATACGCTTGCCACGCTTTTGCTTTAAATGACCAACAGCAAGTCCTGTATCAATCCAGGCGTTTAATAGTTCTTCGTTTAAACCCTCTTGCTCGGCAAGGTCACTTGCTTTCATCGGTTTTTTTAACGTATCAAAAAGTCCATAACGATAGCCAATAAACGCGTGCCACGTTGGTAAGAACGCTTCATTTGATTTCATCCACTTTCTAGCGTAGTTCATGCGAGATAATTCCGATAATAGCATAGTCGTTTTCCTCCTACTTGAATCTCCACGGGTAGTCGTCTTGCTCAGTGTAGAAATGTCGCTTTTGTTTTGGATATATCGATGATCGGTTATTTGTAGGTAGTACATCTAAATGATTGAACCAATCAAACAAATTTGCTTTGTAATACCCCAAACCAGATACGTTTAACATTTGCTTGAAATGAAGCAACGGCCGTTCTTCCATAGCAATAAGTGCACGCGTGCGAAGCTTTCTAAAAATCGGATTATGGAATGAGTACGCAAGTTGCGATCGATGACTTAGAGCAATCATTTGATCAACGCGTGGTTTCCGAACACGTTCGTACCATTTTAATAATTTCTGATCACGCCATTTTCCCTTCTCATCCATCCAACAGAATAAATCACTAAGAACGTCTGCGTCTTGAATGGCAAGATTCATTCCTTCTCCTGCCATTGGATGCACTGAATGTGCTGCATCTCCAAGAATCACTTTGTTATCAACTACGTAATGGGGAGATTGAAATTGATACGGGATCATTAACTGCACATCTCGCCACGATGTAATTGTCGTCATCGTGTCTTTCAATCCAGGTACATAAGTCGTATGAAGGTCATAATACGAAGTAATCGGTTGCTCTTTATACTCCCGATAACTTCCTGGAGGAATTCGATACACAGAACGAACGTAATCATTTGGCAGTGGAAACAATCCTAAAAACGTATGTGGAGCGCCGACAACTAGTCCATCGGTAAACGTCTTTGGTCTAGGAAATGAGGCGGTTAAAAAGTGATGATCGTACTTCTTCTCATCACACGTAATTCCCATTTCCTTACGCATTTTTGAAGAGCGCCCTTCAGCGCCTACGTAATAGTAAGCTTGAATTCGTTTTTTTTCTCCTTTTTGGTCAATGATGGCAACATCGTCTTCAAAGCCTTTAAACTTTGCTGGTCTGATCAGTTCAACGGACGGCAACTGCTCAATTTTTTTGACGAGCAATTCTCGTAGTGTTTCATGAGGCAACATTCTTGCCAAGTTAAATTCATGATCTAGTGTTCGATAACTAAGAACGCTTTTGGTACGAAGATAACCATCATTTCCTTCCCACTTCCACTCTTCAGAATGCAATTTCTTAATCGGGAATGAGGCGTCATACAACTCATCGCCAAGCCCAAGTTTAGATAGCAATTCAATGCTCTTTGGCTGCAACAATTCGCCTTTGTACAGAGGGCTTTTGCTTTTATTTCGTTCAATGACGACAACCGATATTCCACACATTCCAAGCTTCAGAGCAAGTGTAAGACCACCTACCCCTCCACCTGACACAAAGACTTGGGTCGTTTTCATCTTTTATCACCTGTTAAAAATTACCCTCAATCTCATAACGATAAACAAAAACTCGACTGCACGTTGCAGTCGAGCCAAAATCTTTACGTAATATTGTATATAAAGCGTCAGGTTAACCTGCAACAAACCATTAACTTAAGAAATGCACCAGCGAATTCTAACCAAATTCGTCGGTGCACTTCATTTATTGTTGCAAAAAGCGATTTCTAACGTCTGCTAAAAGTGCGTCACAACACTCATCGATTAATTCATACACTTCTTCGAAATTGTCCGTGAAGTAAGGATCCGGGACGTTTTTATCACTACGGTCTACTTTGTAATCAAGCAACTTACTTATCTCTACTTCATGTTCAACTTTACGGAGTTTCTTGACGTCTGCTTCGTTTTTTTCATCCATTGCAATGACAAGATCATAATCGTAAAGATCTTGCTCTTTTAATTGCCTTGCGATCAAGTTCGTAGAATCAACATCATTCTCTTTCAATATTTTCATTGTGCCTTCGTGAGCTCCGTCTCCAATATGCCAATGACCCGTTCCAGCAGAGTCAATCGTTACTTTATCACGTAAACCTGCATGTTCAACTTTCTGACGAAACACGGCTTCTGCCATTGGTGAGCGGCAGATGTTTCCTAAACAAAGGAATAAAACCGATACCATAAAATGAAACCCCTCTCTACCCGTGTAAATCTAGCAATAGACCGCGAATGTAATCGACTTGTTCTAGTATATGCAGTCTACGATCTTCTTGGTGCAATACTTCCTCTCCGAGTAATGTTACGGCATCATTAATCTGTGAGACGATCGTATACTGCTTAGAATGTCCATTGTGGCTAAGTCCAAATCGTTGCTGGAGCTCATACCCATCTTGCACGACTACGCTTATGTATGATTGTACTAGTTTTTGGTAACGTTTCAATTGTTGTAACGTTTGTTGCTCATGCAGCCTGTATCCTTGCCGTTCAATTTCTCGTAATTGTTCTTTTAACTGTTCTCTTGAATGATTGTTATGTTTTACTTCAAGCATCTGTTTGAAGTTCGTCGCTCGCCCATCTGACGCTACTTTTGCTTTTTTATTTCTCGGATAATCAATTTGTGTTTTCCGGTTTAGTTGATCGATCTCCACAGTTACCGCTCCCTTTACATCTCATAGTCTAACTATATCTGTTCTTTTTAAAAAATCAACTTGTTGGAATACGCTGTTCGAGATACAATAGAGTTAGCGAAACTTTTTTGGTGGAGGGATCAAGTAATGCCTCGCAAACGTATTTTCCAAAAGATCATTATTTATACGATGATTTTCGTTCTTGTAGTTGGAACATTCCTTGCAGGAGCAGCCTCTTTCATCTAATGAATACGAAGTAACAAAAGCGGACAGTGACCAAACGTCACTGTCCGCTTTTTGCTGCACTGCTACGCACAATGCCAACTTCAGCACCTAGCTCTAGAATCGTTTTATCAACCTTAGATGTAATCCAAATCTTCGTTCCGAGCGGCACATCATCATATAATTGCTCCACTTGCTCATTCTGCATACGAATACAGCCATTAGAAACATACTGTTTAATGCTCTCTGGTTCATTGGTGCCATGCATTCCATAGATCCGTCCATCGGTCTCTAGTGCATCAAAACCGATCCACCTCGTCCCGAGTGGGTTCGTAGGAGCGCCACCGATAATGTCTGATTTTCGGTAATAAGGGTTTTCTGCTTTCACGACGACTGTAAACGTTCCCTCTGGCGTTAATTCGGGTTCTTTACCACTTGCAACATCATACAACTCAATTAAATCTCCGTATTGAAAAAACGCCAATTCGTTTGTCGCCTTGTTCATAATAATAAAAGGATCTCCACGTTCAGGCTCAATATCCATCGGCCAAAGTGGCGATTGAATGCTTAAAATCAGGAGAATGAAAGAAGTTAACATGGGATCACAACCTTATTTGTCTTCTTCTTTACTTTTCTCTGATTACTTTCGTCTATACGCTTTTTTCTTAGACTTTATCATCTTCGTTCTTTGATCGTCGGGAAGAAAGTTCTGTTTAATCTCTAAATATTGCTCTAACTCATGAATAATATAGAAAAGACCCGCCCGCGTCACAAACTCATCGTGAGTTTTCGGCAATTCATGTGAACGAAACTGCGCATTTAAATCGTCGAGTTCATTCATAAACTGCTGCGCCGTATTCCCAGGATTCACGGCGGCACTTAAGCGATCAAGAAAGCTTGCAAGTTTCTTACTCTCACCCGTCGGAGTAACACCTGATATGAACGGAAGTATACGCTCTAGTATGATAAATTGTTTCTCTCGCATTGCAAAATAATTATAAAAGTAATCATCATGCCGTAAAAAATGATTATCAATCGTTCGCATCGCTTTTGCTTTTCCTTCTTCAATAAGTGCACTTGCTTTTGTAATTTCCTTACCATCCCAATCGTCCAAATGATCACGCAAGTACCTAGAATACTCTTGTAATATTCGTTGAAATTGGTATTCAAGTTCAATTTGATCATCATAGATTTGATGGTCAATGCTCGGCATATACAAGTTCATGACAAGACCAACGGTAATACCGATCAGGATGAGCGATAATTCGTTTAGAAACAGTTCCCACGTTACCGTACCAATCGTATAAATATGTAGTAAAATAACAATGCTCGTTACAATACCGTCAATCGCCTTGATCTTTAATAGCGTAGGAATAAATAAGAGTAACAATACTGTTAAAGACAGCGGATGATAACCAAACAGTTCAAAGATCACCATCGCGAAGAGTAACCCGGTAACAGAAGCTAGTAACAACTTCCATGCCTTTTCTAAAGAGCCCTTTTTCGTCGCTCGTATACAAAGGACAGTAATAATCCCAGCCGCTGTAAAGAACTCTAGCTCTAACCATTGCGCGATAAAGATTGCAAGCCCTGCCCCAACTGCCGTCTTAAACGTACGATATCCAAAAAACACGAACACACCTCCTCACCGTTAGCATTCCACAATTACGATGAACTCATAAATAAAAAAAACCTTTCCAACCAGGAAAGGTGAACGGTTATGTTTGGCGCGCCTACCAGGATTCGAACCTGGAATACGAGAACCGGAATCTCGCGTGATATCCCTTTCACCATAGGCGCATGTTGAACAGACAACTTATATTATATGGCAATATAAGAAAGTCTGTCAACGACATTATGAATCTTTATTTGCTTCTTCACGCTCTTCAAGCATTTTGTGAAAGCGCTCGTTAATGTCTTCGTCTGTGTATCCAAGTTCAGCAAGACGCTTCGTGAAGTTTTGAGCCCAAAGCTTCATACGTTCGTTCATACGCTTGTACTTTTTCACTTCAGGACCTTTGCGAATCTCTTTCGCACGGTTCGATGCGTTTGAGGCAATGCTTTCAACGATTAATAAGCCTTTCCAAAGCTTGTCTTCATCGAAGTTCTGCCCTTCAGCTTGAAGATAATCCGTAACCTTTTTATAGTAAGCTTGGAACTCTTTAAAATCAATTTCTTCTTCCATGTTTAAGTAATCTTGAACCTTTTCATACAATTCATCAATCATGATCTCTACTCCTCATTAAACAATGTTCATACATAGCGGAAGCCGCTTGTTTAGGAAGCGGCTTCCAGAAGATTATTTACAATACTCGTCAAAGGCTTTTTCTAGCTTTTGAACGACTTCAATCGGCTCGTGGCCTTCAATCTCATGACGCTCTACCATCATTTTCACTTCGCCATCTTTAACGAGTGCAAAAGATGGTGAAGACGGACCGTACCCTTTGAAGTAAGAACGTGCGTGTTCTGTTGCTTCACGATCTTGACCTGCAAATACTGTAGCGAAACGAGTTGGTCTCGTTTCGTAATTTCTCATGTATGCGGCTGCCGGACGAGCAATGCCTCCTGCACATCCACAAACAGAGTTTACCATTACGAGCGTTGTACCCTCTTCTTGTAACGTCTGGTCTACATCTTCTACAGAACGTAAATGTTCATAGCCTGCTTCAGACATTTCTTCACGTGCTGCGTTGACAACATCATTCATAAAATATTGGAATTCCATTAAGTTGTGCCCCCTTCTCCATGGTTTCAAAGCTTAAGTCCATTCAACTCAACGGGAATTGTCACCCTAGCTTTAAATTCAACTATAATTGTAACGATTTCGAGGGAAAAACTCAAACGCCTAGCTCAAATCTTTTTTTGAGAATCCTTCTAAACGTGATTTTACGTCTTGAAGGAAGCGACCTGCAATGAGTCCATCAAGAACGCGGTGGTCAATTGACAAACATAAATTAACCATCGAACGTATGGCAATGCTATCGTCGTCTTTCACAACAGGACGCTTCACAATCGACTCTACCGATAGAATAGCTGCTTGAGGGCGATTGATAATTGGCACCGACTGAACCGAACCGAATGATCCCGTATTGTTGATTGTGAACGTACCGTTTTGCATGTCACGACTTTCTAAGCGTTTTGATTTTGTTTTTTGTGAGAGTTGCTGTAAGTTTTTCGCCAAGCCTTTTAGACTTAATTCATCCGCTCCGTGAATAACCGGAACATAAAGTGCTTCATCATGAGCAATCGCAACCGATAGATTAATATCTTTTTTATAGACGATATGATCATTCTCCCATGAAGAATTAAGCTGCGGGAACGATTGAAGCGATTGTGTGACTGCTTCCATAAAGAACGGCATGTACGTTAGTGTGTACCCTTCTTTTTCTTTCCAAGCGTCTTTCACTTCATTGCGATAGCGAACGAGGTTTGTGACATCCACTTCAACCATCGTCCAAGCATGCGGAATTTCTTGCACACTTTTCACCATGTTTTGCGCAATCGCTTTACGAACACCTGTCACAGGTACTTTCTCCCCTGCAGTAACCGATGTTTCTGGTGGAGACGATTGTACAGACGGCTTTGTTTCGTTTTCAATCGCCTGTTCTGGTTCAGCGTTTGACACCGGTTTGTTTGCAACAAATTGTTCAACGTCTTTTTTCGTGATCCGATTTGCTCGTCCTGTACCTTTGACCTGTTTCAAGTCAATGTTATGTTCATTCGCGAGCATAAGGACAGCAGGCGAATAACGAGTCTTCATAGAAGATTCAGCGTCTGAAAGTTCTTCTTTTTGACCTTGCTGTTCTTCTGTTTGTGACGACTCAGCCCCTTTATCAGAACGATCGTCATCGTTACTGTCGATGTACGCAATTAAATCGCCAACTGCAACCGTTACATTCTCTTCAACAACGAGCTCTTTAACCGTTCCGCTATAAGACGATGGAACTTCTGCGTTTACTTTATCCGTAGTCACTTCTGCAAGAGGGTCATATTTTTTGACCGTGTCTCCTGGCTTAACTAGCCAGCGATCAATTGTACCCTCAGTCACACTTTCACCAAGTTGCGGCATTAAGATTTCTTTTGCCATAATGACCTCCTAAAATTGTGCCAGATCACGAATTGCAGACTCAACTTTGTCTTTTGTAACCATGTAATATTTCTCAAGTGGTGATGCATAAGGCATTGCAGGCACATCAGGCGCAGCTAAACGTTGAATGGGTGAATCCAAATCAAACAAACATTCTTCCGCGATAATCGCTGCCACTTCACTCAATACGCTGCCTTCTTTATTATCATCGGTCACGAGTAGCACTTTGCCTGTTTTCTTGGCTGCCTCTACAATTGCTTCCCGGTCCATCGGATAGACTGTGCGCAAGTCAAGCACGTGCGTTGAAATATCTTCTTTTTCTAAGGCGGCTGCTGCTTGCTGTGCGTAATGTGTACACAACCCGTACGTAATAACCGTTACGTCATCGCCTTCTCGTACAACGTTCGCTTTTCCAATTGGAATGACGTAGTCTTCTTCTGGAACGTCTCCTTTTAAAAGACGATACGCTCGTTTATGTTCAAAAAACAACACAGGGTCTTCATCTCGGATGGCAGCCTTTAAAAGTCCCTTCGCATCGTACGGAGATGAGGGAATGACGACTTTTAACCCAGGAATGCTGTTAAACATCGCTTCGAGCGATTGTGAATGATACAACGCCCCATGTACTCCACCACCGTATGGTGCTCGAATCGTCATCGGCACGTGAAAGTCATTGTTTGAGCGGTAGCGAATTTTCGCCGCTTCTGAAACGATTTGATTCACCGCCGGCAACATAAAATCAGCAAATTGCATTTCAGCGACAGGCCTCATCCCATACATCGCTGCACCAATTCCGACACCAGCAATCGCTGACTCTGTTAACGGCGTATCGAGCACACGATCTCCGAACTCTTCATATAATCCTTCTGTTGCAAGAAATACACCGCCACGTCTGCCGACATCTTCTCCAAGAATAAATACTTTTTCGTCTCGATGCATTTCTTCTTTAAGCGCAAGGTTAATTGCTTGTAAAAAATTCATCGTACCCATCATTGTCCCCTCCTTTACTGATCGTAGACGTGAAGCAATGCAGACTCTGGACTCGCATATTTAGCTGCTTCAGCAGCATCTGTCGCTTCATCAATAGCTGCTTGGATTTCATCATGCATCGCTTGTTCGTCTTCATCTGTGAAGAAACCGAGTTCTTTTAAATACTGGGCAAATGTTGTGATCGAGTCTCTTCCTTTTGCTTCAGTGACTTCATCGGCTTCCCGATACGTCGATTCATTGTCATCACTTGAGTGTGGGGTCAATCGATACGACACAGCTTCAATCAATGAAGGTCCTTCGCCATTTCTTCCTCGTTCAACTGCGGCTTTTACTGCTGTATAAACGGCAATTGGATCATTTCCATCAATCGTCTCCCCGTGCATGCCATACCCTTTAGCACGATCTGACACGTTTGCACACGAAAGTTGACGATCTAGTGGAGTAGAGATGGCGTAATGGTTGTTTTCACAAAAGAAAATAACAGGTAGACGGTGAACGCCCGCAAAGTTAGCTGCTTCATGGAAATCACCTTGGTTTGATGATCCTTCGCCAAATGACGTCAAACAGACAAAATCTTTGCCCTCCATCTTGCCTGCAAGTGCGTAACCTGCAGCGTGAACGACTTGCGTTGTTACAGGAGAAGACCCTGTTACGATCCCTAGTTTTTTACTGCCATAATGACCTGGCATTTGTCGACCACCAGAGTTAATGTCTTGTTCTTTTGCAAAATTACTCATCATAATATCTTCAATCGTCATCCCGAAATGAACAACCAACGCAAGATCCCGGTAATACGGCAGTAAATAGTCTTTCCCACGTTCAAGTGCCATACCAGCCCCTACTTGCATCGCTTCATGTCCTTGACAAGAGATGACGAAGGGGATTTTCCCTGCTCGGTTTAATAGCCATAACCGTTCATCAATTTTTCGGGCGGTAAGCATCGTGCGATACATGTAAAGTAAATCATCTTTTTGTAGTCCTGCTCGTTCATGTTTGTGCATTTCCTTCACCCTTTCATTAAACGTGAATTGCACCATCGATCGCTTGAAGAGCGGCTTCTTTTAACACTTCTGATGAAGTCGGGTGGGGGTGAATGGTCTCCCCAATTTCAATGTCAGCTGCTTGAACAACCATAGCTAGAGCCGCTTCACTAATCAATTCTGTCGCTTGTGAACCGATGATGTGTACTCCTAATACGTCTCGGCTTGTTCGGTCTACAATGACCTTACAAAACCCTTCATGGTTTCCGTTTATTAGTGCTTTACCGATCGCTTGGAACGGAACTTTTCCAACAGCAACGGTATAGCCTTTCGCATCCGTTTCTCTTTCGGTTAAGCCGATAGAAGCGACTTCTGGAGCACTGTAAATGCAACGTGGAATATGATTCTCACTGATCGGTTGGACGTTTTCTTGTTCATCCATATGCCGTACCGCTGTGATTCCTTCATGTGACGCTGCATGGGCTAGCTCTGGACTTTTGATCAAGTCACCGATGGCGTATATATGTTCTTCTTTTGTTTGTAAATACTCGTTAACAACAATCTTTCCTTTGTCAACTTCAATGTCTGTGTTTTGTAACCCAATGTCGTCGATATTTGCCGTTCGCCCAATGCTTACAAACAATTTATTCGCTTGAAGCGTGAACGTTTCTCCTTCTTTCGTCACGTCGATCCGAACGTTAGACGGATCACTTTCAAAAGAGTCAACATCAAGTGATGCATTCGTATGAATGACAATCCCCTTTTTTTGAAGTTGCTTTGTCATCTCTTTTGAGATGTCTTCATCTTCATTGATGAGAATTTGTTTTGCATTTTCAACAATCGTTACTTCTACACCAAAGTCAGCAAGCATCGACGCCCACTCTACACCAATCACTCCGCCACCGATAATGACTACAGAAGCTGGCAACTCTTCTAATTGCAATGCTTCATCACTCGTCAAAACATTTTCGTCTTGCTTAGGTAACCCATCCAACATTCTTGGCTTTGAACCTGTCGCAAGAAGTACTTGTTTCGGGATTAAGATGATATTATCTGAGCCATCGTTCATTTCAACTGATACGGTTCCAGCACTCGGTGAAAAGATCGACGGACCTAACATTCTTCCGTACCCTTCATAAATTGAAATCTTATGCTTCTTAAGTAATGACTGTATACCTTTGTGTAGTTGTTGAACGACCGCTTCTTTACGTGACTGGACTTTAGCGAAATCAACCGTAGCACGTTCACTTATCACACCAAATGTCTCAGCGTGTTTCACAGTACGATAGATTTCAGCACTTTTTAGGAGGGACTTGCTCGGAATACAGCCACGATGTAAACACGTACCACCAAGCTCTTTCGCTTCAACGATCGCTACTTTTTTTCCGAGTTGAGCTGCTTTAATTGCAGCTACGTACCCCCCTGTACCAGCACCTATAATGACCAGGTCATAATTTAAAGACATAAAAATCCTCCTCCCTTACTTTAGATAGGATTTTTGAACTGCTCCGATACTCGCAATACGCTCTTCTGCCATACGATCCGCAGCTTTATAAGATGGGATCTTGTCTCGTTTTGACACATCAAACACTTTCGTCATGGAATCAAATAGACCTTCTACCTTTTTCATGACGCGATCGCGATCATAACCGAGTAATTCATCGTATACGTTAATGACTCCACCAGCATTAATGACGTAATCTGGTGCGTAAACGAAACCTTTTTCATGAAGCAAGTCACCGTGTCGTTGTTCTTTTAATTGATTGTTTGCAGCACCTGCAATTACTTTACTACGCAAACGACTAATCGTGTCATCATTAATGACAGCTCCAAGTGCACATGGTGCAAATATATCACATTCCACATCATAAATGTCATTAACATTTACAACTTCAGCTCCAAAGGCATCGACTGCACGCTTAACAGAAGGCTCATAAATATCGCTTACGATTAATTGTGCACCTTCTTTATGTAAGTATCTGCACAACTCAAACGATACGTTCCCTACGCCTTGAACAGCCACTCGTTTGTTCTCTAATGAATCTGTACCGAACGCTTCTTTGGCAGCCGCCTTCATCCCGACATACACGCCATAAGCCGTCACAGGCGAAGGATTACCACCTGAACCAAATGCTTTTGATTTCCCAGTGACATATGAAGTTTCTTGATAAATTGTATCCATGTCTGCTTCTGTTGTTCCTACATCTTCAGCTGTAATGTAACGACCGCTAAGCCCTTCAATGTAACGACCAAATGCACGAAACATGCCTTCGTTTTTATCGGTTCTTGCATCACCAATAATGACTGCTTTTCCACCACCAAGATTCAATCCTGCAGCAGCGTTTTTATACGTCATTCCTTTGGAAAGGCGCAAGACGTCACGAAGTGCATCTTCTTCGTTATCATAATTCCACATTCTCGTACCGCCAAGTGCCGGCCCAAGTGTTGTATCGTGGATCGCGATAATCGCTTTAAGCCCAGATGTTTTCTCTTGGCAAAAAATAACCTGCTCGTAATTATCTTGAAACATCTCGTGAAACAATTCCATCATTCATCCTCCTCTTCACCTCTACTACACGTGTACTTTCAAACGTTTTAAACGTTAACACGGAGATGAGATTCCATTGGGAAATTATTGCATATTCTTGCTCAGATTGCACGATCTTTCCAACGCATCTTTGTTCTCCTTCATCATATAAGTTATTATGCATCATGCCAAGCGCTTGTAATAATGCGTTGACGCGCTACAATCTTTGTAGAACTCATTCCACTTATAAGTACCTCACAAACATTCGTTAGAAAATCTAACAATAAAGTATTTCGTTCTTTTAGTGAGCTTCTTCAAGCTTGCCAGCTATTCCTTCTAAAATCGATAAATTCTCTCACGTTTGGTAGGGTTAAGTAGTAGATCCCAAAAAATATTTAAGTTCTTTAAAATGTCAGAAGTCATGCAGCCTCGTCAACATAAACGGGTAGATGTATGCTAAACTAGTAACGGAATAAACGTGAAAGTAGGTGCCTTTCTTGCGTTTTGTCGCTTTAATCGTTCTTCTCATCCCTGTGTTTTTAGCTGGTGTTGGAATTAAGTGGATGAGAGATGTTATCTTTAATGTTCAACTATTCCCGTTTCCAAATTTAACGTTGCAATTTATAAGCGGGTTACTTTTATTTATACTAGGTCTAGGCTTTATTGGAGGCTTCATTTTTCACCGTGACAAGAAAAACGGAAAAGTTGCCGAACGTTTCCTAAAAAACAAAGAAGCGACGAATGATTAAATCCATCCGTCTGCTCCTAGCATCGAATGCCTCGTCATCATCCAATGCAACGGATCTTCTTCCAAGCGGCTTCGAAACATCGCAGCCGCTGCTTGGAGATGAAACACCCTGTTTTTATTCCACGCTTCAACGAGCACATACTGAGCACGCTCTTCTTCTTCCACTTCCCCTAAATAGAACACTGCTCCTTTTGTACGTTTCAAGCCGTAAGCAATTGCTGAAATAAGGTCAGAACCGAGATTTATCATTTGGTCACACTCTTTATTTCGGGAGACCCCTTTTGTAAAACATAACTTCCGCTGTTTCTCTAAAACGTCTTGAATCATCTTTTGATCCATTTGTGACTCTGTGCCGAATAAGACGTCCGGTTTTAATCCTCGTTTGATTAAATCCTCATAACTATCATTAATCGCGACAATGTAAGGATTTTGTCTTTTCATAAACCGCTTAAGTATGGCAAGGTCTTCATTAAGCTTGCTATAACGTTCGACGATCCAAATCGGGCGATATCCCTGGTCATGACGAACATTTTCATCCGCAAAAAATGCTGCTACTCGCTCAACTTGAGATTTCATCTTATCAATTTCATTAACCATTCGCTTATGGTAGGACTCATTCGCCTTTTTCTCGGCAAGTTCATTTAATTGATCAACCATTTCAATGTCGTACGCTTTTACACTTGCGACGTTTTCCCACTTCCCAATTTGTCGTACGTAAAGCTGTTTACTGACAATGCGTATTTTATGGTTGCTTTTAAGTTGTTCAATGTTCGTTGGTTGTGACACGTCGAAAACAGGAATGCCGTTGTTTACTAGTCGCTCGACACCACTCGTTACTTTTTCACCAGTGTGAGACGTTTTCATATTAATAACTGCTTTCACTTGTCGCGACAAAAAGTCCCCGGCTCTTTTTTCAGTGAAATTACGCTCATTAATTATAATAATTGCCCGTTCACGAATGTCGTCTCTTCGATTCGTCGTTACACAACAAGCAATTCCTTCTAACGTTCCAACTCTCATCACCAAGTCCCCCTTATCTCACTTCTTACAGTTACTATTCCCGGAATCAAATTGTCGATTCATAGTAGGAGCAATTAGAGAGAAGAGGCAAATGACGTTTATCATCCAAAAAAAATTACATACCAAGAATCTAGTATGCAACTTTCAAAACGTTATACGTATTCAGCTCGTTCGCAAAATGGACAAACAATTTACGTTTATATCGTGCAAAAAAGCGATAATCACGCGGTTTGATCTCGAAGTAAAAACGGAGGAATTTCTAGAAGCTAAACGCAAAGCAGGGCGCAGTAGTCTGACGATTAAAACGTATAAACAAACTCGTCGATCAATTTACTAAGTGGTACAATTCCTTTGACCGTCCGCAGCTTTCTCAAAAGGTTATCGTTGGCTTCCTTGAATACTTGCGTAACTAAGACCGATGGGACGATCACGCTTACTGCTAACGACGAATGCAAAATAAAGTTGGACACTTTTTCGCAAACTTTTTTTCGCTCTCATTTAATAAGTCGCGATAAATTACGGAAACGGGGAGGTATTTGCGAAAAAAATAACCCGTCGCTAATTGGAGGGCACTGAAAAAGTCTCTACTAAAGAACGGACACTCGAATTTAATCGAGCGTCCGTTTTTTTTGATAAACTTAGACTAGAGCCATGATTTTCACTGCAGGCGGATGCTTGCCGCGGAGGAGCGGCCGAGCCTCCTCAGGCTTCGCCATTCGGGTCTCGACTCGCCCCTTTTTCCGCAGGCGTCACCGCCTTCCGTTCCAATCAAAGAAGTCCGTTAAAAGAAAAACTCGGTGAGGCCCAGAGGTCCTAAAAATAAATGCAATTCGTTAAAATAACTAACCCAAGAAAGCGGTGTTCGTCATGATTCAGCGTCATCATTCCCCTCACCTTAGTGCATATGCGGACCTTTACGATGTCGTCGTTCCTTCCGACCATAAATTAAGAAAAATGAATGATCTCATTGATTTTTCGTTCATATATGAGGAACTAGAATCGACGTATAGCTTGAATTATGGGCGTTCCGCCATTGACCCCATTCGAATGTTTCAATACTTACTGTTAAAAAGTATCTATCCGTTGTCTGACGTTGACCTTGTCGAGCGATCGAAATACGACATGTCGTTTAAGTACTTTCTAGGGATGGTACCGGAGGAAACGGTCATTAATCCAAGCTCCTTGACGAAGTTTCGAAAAATGCGGCTGATAGATGCGAACCTGCTGGATGTGTTAATCGCAAAAACGGTAGAAATTGCGTTAGACAAGGGAATCATTCAAAGTAAAACGATGATTGTCGACGCCACACATACGAAATCACGCTACAACCAACAACGACCCTAAGACATTCTTCGTGAGCGCTCAAAGCAGCTTCGGAAAGTCGTCTATTCGATTGATGAAACCCTGAAAACAAGTTTTCCAACCAAGCCTGAAAAGAGCGACCTTCAAGAAGAAATCCAGTATAACAAAGCGCTTATGGGTCATCGAAGCAAACGAAACGCTTCAAGCTTATCCAAAAATCACCGAACCGTTGAACCTATTACGTGAAACCGTCGAAGATGACCTTGACCGCCTCCAATCCATGAACGATCGGGATGCACGGGTTGGACACAAAACTGCGGATTCGTCATTCTTTGGGTATAAGACTCATCTTGCGATGAGTGAGGAACGTATCATTACGGCTGCGGTCGTAAGCACCGGTGAGAAAAGTGATGGGAACTACCTTCAAACGTTAATCGAGAAAAGCAAAGAGGCAGGTATGGCGGTCGAAACCGTGATTGGGGATGCGACGTATTCCGGAAAAGACAACATTGCTTATACAACCAAAGAAGAAATCGAATTGATCGCTAAGCTAAACCCAGCCGTATCCCAAGGCACTCGAGCTAAAGAAGATGAATTTAGCTTTAATAAAGATGCAGGACTGTATGTGTCCAAGGCCGGGCACTTAGCCATTCGAAAAGCCAAGCAAGGGAAGAAACATCAAAGCCAAAATCAAGCCATGACCTATGATTTTGATATCGAGAAATGCCAAAGATACCCGTTCCAAGAAGGTTGCTATAAAGCAGGGGCGAAAAGCAAAACCTATTCGGAAACCATTAAATCCGCTGAGCATACCGCGCAGATGGCGTTTCAAGAAACGGAATCGTTCAAAACACGAGCTCGTGAGCGTTACAAAATTGAAGCTAAGAACAGCGAACTCAAGCACCGACATGGGTATGAAACCGCCTCATCCTCGGGTCTTTTAAGTATGGAGCTGCAGGGTGCGATGGCGATATTCACGGTGAACATCAAACGAATTATCAAGTTAATGGAGGAATAGACTCCCCCATAGACACTGAAATCATATAAAACGGATGCCTAATTTCCTTATTAATGGAAATTAGGCATCCGTTTTTTAGTTACTTGGGTCTTTTTGAAGCAAACCGCTGTTTTTCAGTGCCCTCCGCTAATTGCGACGAGTCTTTTCGTTATTGAAGGTTTTCAAATGCTTCCGGGAATGTAACGGTATTTAAAGTTTCTCCCGATTCAACATCTTCTACATTTATCACTACCTCGTAACCATCGTGATCCTCTCCGGCAAATACTTGCGCAAGTCCTCCGCCAAATGCTGCTAGGTAAATCGAGAATCCGTCGAAGCTATTTTCGAATTGTTCTCCGTTTACCACGAAGGTAAAGTCCGAAAAGTCATCCGAGTGCTTTACTTCGTGAATTGATTCGTAATCGTCGCTAATACTCGCCATACTTTCGCTAAGGTCACTATGGATTTCCGATAACATTTCTTCATAATCTGCGTTACTCATCGTGATAGTTAGCGAGCCATCATCGTTTTGTTCGACTTCTTCGCCTTCACTTTCAGCATTCGCTATAATTTCGTCTACACCTCCGCCAGTTTCTTCGTCGATAAACTCAGGTGGTAATGTGATTTCTACACTTCCAAATGATTCGTCAACATTTAGCGCAGATTCCTCTTCTTCTACATTAACTTCTTCCGCATCTGCTTCATCTATTACTGGCTCTTCCGTTCCGCCATTTCCACACGCGGTCATTAGTGATAACGCTCCTATACCGATAATCAATTTAACTTTATTCATTGAAAGGTCCCCCAAATTTCTTTTACTGTAATGCTGGATGTAGTGTGTAGCCAGTTGCTAGCCTCGGCACATCGTCAGGATATAAATTGTCAAAATTCATTTTAGCCAATTCTTCGGATTCCCAAGTTACATGCGAGGCTTGTCGTTCAACGTCATTACCGTACTGATCAATAAATTCTCCATGAAAATGGATATTAACCCGATCAAAATCGTCCATTTCATTAATTAGTATTTCTCCAATATCTAAATAATCTTTGTTCATACCATAAACAAGTGTATTGGCTGTAAAACTCACTCCCGAATCTAAATCAATCCATAAATAATCACCAGCTTCTTCTTTCATAATACTTACTTCCCTGACCTTATTTTCTCCAACGATTTCAATAACGAGTGAGTTTAGAAGTTCTTCTCCTGTAAGTTTACTCGCTTTTTCCTCTTCTTTAGCTTTTCGCGCCGCCTTTTCCTCTTCGGCTTTTATGCGCTCTGCTTCGCGTTTTACTTCTTCTTTTTCTTTCGCCTCGGCCGCCGCTGTTTCTTCTGCTAATCGCTCGACTTCCGCTTCCTCTTCGGCGACTCGTTCAGCTTCGCGCTTGGCTTCCGCCTCTTGCTCTGCTCTTTCTGCATCTTCCTGCGCAATACGTTTTGCTTCCGCTTTAGCCTCTGCTTCCTCGGCTGCCGCCTCTGCTTCGTCCACTAAACGTTGCTCCTCGGCTTCTTCACGTTCCGCGTTGCGTTCCTCCGCGTCTGCTAGCTCTGACGACCAGTCTATGTTAAATAAGCCGACGACCATCATAATTAGCGCTAACCCTGCGACTGCCCCTGCTGCAATACCGAAATGTTTGCGTAGCCTGTTCTTGCGCACGAATAATATGATAAAAGTTACGAGTAGTCCGAAAGCTAATGGTGCGAAAAGTAACACACTAAGCCCGATAAAAAGAATATCCATTTAAACGCCCCCCTCTCATACGAAATACTCATGCTGATTGTACTATAAATTGGAAATAATATGTATGAAAATAAACGAAAAAAGTTGCAGCCTCCGTAAGAAGACCACAACTTTATCGTTGCTCTACAATAGCAAGTCGTATATACTATCTTGCACTAGTTTGTCAGAATCTCACCGTGAAGTTTATGAGAATGGCTACGTTCCCAAGACACTGTAACTACCGCCAAACCAACGTTAGCTTACCTTATGTTCAATCCGAAGCTTGTCTGCCACCATCGCGATAAATTCACTGTTAGTAGGTTTTGCTTTAGACATGCTAACCGTATACCCGAAGTAGTGAGAGATGGAATCAATATTCCCTCGACTCCATGCCACTTCAATGGCATGTCGAATCGCCCGTTCAACACGACTAGCCGTCGTATTGAATTTTTTAGCAATATCAGGATACAGTTCCTTCGTAATTGACCCTAATAATTCGATATCGTTATACACCATCGTAATCGCTTCACGCATATACATATACCCTTTTATATGAGCAGGCACGCCAATTTCATGTATGATGTTCGTAATGCGTTGATCTAAATTAACCGTCGGTTGCTTAATTGCCGTATGTGTACGACCACCGTGTGACATACCCATTTGTGGTGTTGCTTGTCCACTAAGGTCGCGGATTTTATCAATTAAGACTTCCATATCAAATGGCTTAAGAATATAATAGGACGCGCCTAAATTGACTGCTTTTTTCGTTACTTCTTCTTGCCCAAAAGCGGTAAGCATCATAATTTTCGGTCTTTTACTTAAAGACTTCTGTTGCAACCTTTCTAGCACAGCAAGCCCATCAAGATAAGGCATAATAATATCTAATATTAAAACATCAGGTTGATGTTCAACAACGGATTCAATGCATTCTTGTCCGTTATAACTGACCCCCACAATTTCCATATCTGCTTGGTTGTTCACATATTCCTCAAGCATCTGTACGAGTTCACGATTGTCGTCGGCAATACACACTTTAATTGTTTCCAACATTATGCCTCCTCTATGACATCTAATATTCGTTTGGTAGTTGTAAATTTCTCCCTTAAGTGCGATTATCCTTCAAAAATACAGAAAATCAATGATATTTAGTAAATTCCTTTTATATTTTGCAAATAGCTACACGTTTCATGGTAATGCGCATGAAATGACGCTTATTGTCGAATAATCTTATGTAGAATGGAAAGGCTGCTTTTTAGCTAGCCTTTTCTTCAATCTCTTCAAGCGTAACGCCTGCTTCTTGAAGCATCCATTCAATATGGGAACCATACCCAGAAGTCGAATCATTTACGAATACGTGGGTAACTGCCCCTATTAATTTTCCGTTTTGAATTATTGGGCTACCACTCATGCCTTGAACGATTCCACCCGTACGTTCTAGTAACTCTTCATCGGTAATTCGGATGATCATCCCTTTTGTTGCTGCGTGCTTTTGTGGTGATGATCGAATGATTTCTATATCAAACTCTTCTACTTGCTCATTTTCTACGACCGTTAATATCTTTGCTGGTCCTTCTTCAACTTCTTCAGCATAACCAACGGGAACAGCATTCTGACCTTCATTCGTTAAATCATGATAGTCGTGCAACAATCCGTAAATACCGAAAGCATTGTTTTTCGTAATCGTACCGAGGACATCTTTTGTCGTCGTTAACGAAGCTTGCTTTTCGCCAGGAACACCATTTTTTCCTTTTGAAATTGAGCGGACAGAAGATCGAACGATCTCACCTTCATGTATGGCCACAGGCTCTTTCGTATCAATGTCTGAAATTACATGTCCAAGGGCGCCGTATCGTCCTGTAACAGGTTCATAGAACGTCATCGTTCCGACTCCTGCTGCTGAATCACGAATGTACATGCCTAATTGCTTATGCCCTTCAGATGCTTCCATCGCTCGATCGATCGTTTTGGTTATAACTTTACCATTTCGAATGAGTTCTACTTGAATCGACGTCGCTGGGTCTGGGTTACGCAAAATGGACGTCACTTCTCTCATATCTTCAACTGGTTGCTCATTTAATTTTACGATGATATCTCCTTTTTTGATGCCTGCAGCTTCCGCAGGTGAAGATTCACCTTCCCCAGTTTCAATAAGGTGAAAACCAACGACGAGAACACCTTTTGCGCTTAATCGTACTCCAATTGACTGTCCCCCTGGTACGACGTCAATATGAGGTCGATCAAGCTTTGTGATTTTCTTTATTGGTACGGTCCCAGCAGAGACCGTAACTGCTTCTTCATCTTCCCCTTGTACAGCGAAGCTTGCAGGAATCGTTTCCTCGATCTCAAGCTCTGTCTCACCTGTGGATACAGAAACGACTTCATCCGGCAGTTCTGTCCATTGTTGAACAGGTTCTATAAATAAAACAGCAACAAGTGCTATCAAAAGTAGGATACCTACTGTTTTTCTTACCCAATCATTCAACACATCGTCTCACACTCCTTACTCCCGCGTACGTTTTGTACGTACTTATAATGTTGCCGTGACGAGACGTTTATATAACTGCCAAACAACAAAAAAAACCGACCTTTATTGGTCGGTTTTACAAAAAGAAAAGTTCTTCACGTTGTGAATAAACTTATGATACCGAATGTGTACGAGCAAACTGTAACAATTCTTCTGCACTTTCCTTCGTTTTCTTCGTCACTTCTGCTCCTGATAACATTCTGGCAATTTCATTGACACGTGAACGATTGTTAAGCTCCGTCACAGATGTTGAAACACGCCCTTCATCTTCTTGCTTTTGAATATAGAGATGCGTTGTTGCTAAGGCAGCAACTTGAGGCAAGTGTGTAATACAGAGCACTTGTGATTGTGAAGAGATCGCATAAATCTTTTCGCCAATCGCTTGAGCAACTCGACCACTCACGCCCGTATCAACTTCATCAAATATGAGGGACGTTCGCTCGCTTTGATTCGTAAGAATACGCTTTAACGCAAGCATAATTCTTGAAATCTCACCACCAGAAGCAACTTTGGCTAATGACTTTTCTGGTTCCCCTGGATTCGGTGATAGATAAAACTCTAAACGCTCAGCTCCATCTTCTGAGAGAACCACTTCTTGATCATCTGTTTGAACCGTCAAGCCTCGTGAATGATTTTTGCATTGAACTGAAAATGTCGTTTTTTCCATATACAAATCTTGAAGTTCTTTCTCGATCGCAGACGATAATTGTGTCGCCGCGTTTTTGCGCTTCGTTGATAATTCTTTCACTAAATGTACCGCTTGAATACCAACTTCCTTTAAACGCGTTTCATACTGAGAAATACGTTCGTCAAGATGCATGAGCTCTTGTGATTCATCCTCAATGTTTTTTGCGTATTCTATGACGTCTTGCAATGTTGAACCGTATTTACGCTTTAGTTGGTTTAATTCATCAAGACGAATTGTGATTTCATTGAGTCGTTCAGGATCAAAGTCGAGCTGCTCCAAATGATCTCGAAGAGCAAACGTCACTTCTTCTAATAAGTAAAAATTCGAAGAGAGTGACTCATCAAGTTCACTTAATTCTTTGTCGATTGCAGCGGCTTCATTAAGAGAAATCATCGCCTCTCGGATACTCTCAAGCCCACTACTCTCGCCGTATAAAGATTCAAATGCCTGTTGTAATTGAGAAAAAAGCTTCTCCATATTTGCCAATTTAAAACGCTCTCGTTCAAGTTCTTCATCTTCAGATCCATTGACGTTCGCGTTTTGAATTTCTTCTAACTGGTACTGAATTAAATCGAGTCGCTGGACATTTTCCCGATCATTGTCTCGTAGTCGCTTTAAATCCGCTTGAATCTCTTGCAACTCGCGAAATGATTGTTGATAAAGATCCTTAGTCGCTTGTAAATCGCCTCCGGCATACGTATCAATCATGTGACTATGCTTGTCCATTTGTAACAGCTCTTGATGTTCATGTTGACCGTGAATGTCAATTAGCGTCTGACCAACGGCTCTTTGCATTGTTAGTGTCACAAGTTGACCATTCACTCGACACGTACTTTTGCCCTTATCATTAATCTCTCGCTTGATGATGACCATTTCATCTTCGATTGATATGCCGGCTTCATCTAATATGTCAATAACTGGATGGTACTTTGTCACTCGAAACAGCCCTTCAATTTCGGCTTTTTGACTGCCATATCGGACGAAGTCTACAGATGAACGTCCACCTGCTAACAGACCTAGTGCATCGATAATAATCGATTTACCAGCACCCGTTTCCCCTGTTAATACAGTCAATCCAGTCGAAAAAGACAAAGAAAGTTCATCGATAATCGCAAAATTACGGATCGTCAACTCCTCAATCATGACTACACCTACTTCCTTTTACAACATCTCTAAAAACTTGGATGAGACGACAGGTGCTTGTTCGGGATCTTTGCAGATCATTAAGATCGTATCGTCCCCGCAAACGGTCCCCATAATCTCGTCCCAATCTAAATGATCAATAAGGGAACCAATTGCTTGCGCATTCCCAGGTAACGTCTTCATAATAATGAAATGACTCGCTTGGTCGATGCTGACAAAACTATCGAACAAATTCCGACGTAGCTTCTGCTCTGGGTTAAATCGTTGGTCTGCTGGTAAGCTATACTTGTAATGCCCCTCAAGCGTTGGCACTTTTACAAGATGTAATTCTTTAATGTCTCTTGAAACGGTCGCTTGTGTAACGTTAAAGCCCGCTGCTTTTAATTCATCCACAAGTTCCTCTTGCGTATCAATTGGTTTTGTATTTATTAACTCTCTAATTTTAACGTGTCGTTGTCCTTTAGTCACGATTGCCTTCCTCCTTGACACAAGAAAGTACAAGTTGCACCTTCATGTTTGACTTTCATTGATGATTATACCGATTTTTGTATAATTAAACAACAATCGTCAACAATGAACATCATTTATGCGCATCTTGTACTACTTGAATGATCACTTGATCCGTTATTTGGTTAGAAGTTGGCATTTTAGACAGGTAAAGCAAGAATTCTACATTCCCGCCTGCACCTGTAATCGGAGAGACGTCTAGACCTTTCGCATACAGTTGATTCGAAAAAGCAAAATCAATCACTTCTTGAATAACACGTTTATGGATTTTCGCATCACGAACAATCCCCTTCTTACCAACCTCTTCACGACCAGCTTCAAATTGTGGCTTAATGAGAACGACTGCTTGACCGGTCTCTTTTAGAATGCGCGCCATCGGCTGAAAAATATGTTTTAGCGAGATAAAAGAAACATCACAAACCGCAAAATCCGGTTGGCCACTCGTAAAATCTTCCGCATCCGCATACCGAAAGTTCATTCTTTCCATCACATGCACCCGCTCATCAGAACGGAGCTTCCAATGAAGCTGGTTATACCCTACATCAACAGCATAGACTTCTTTTGCACCATTTTGTAGGGCGCAATCGGTAAATCCACCCGTTGATGCCCCAACATCTAATATTAACTGATCCGTTAGATTAAGATTAAATGATTGGATGGCTTTTTCTAGTTTTAGTCCACCGCGACTTACGTATACACATTCTTCGCCTTTTACATAAAGCGTCGTTGACGTGTCCATTTTCGTGCCGGGCTTATCAATTCGTTCAAAATCAGAATAAACGAGACCAGCCATAATTGACCGTCTCGCTTTTTCTCGTGTATCGACGAGTCCTCGTTCGACGAGTAGCACGTCTACACGTTCTTTTTTATTCGCCATGGTTACGCTCTTTTCATTTTGCTAGGGATTAACTGTTTCAATTCATTAATCACTTCAGAAGTCGTTAACCCAAGTTCTTCATAGATTAAGCCGACACTGCCGTGCTCAATGTAACGATCTGGAATTCCCATTCGCTTCACTGGCATCGATGCAAGTTGCTCGTCATGTAAAAATTCAAGCACAGCACTTCCAAAGCCTCCAAGTAAAGCTGCTTCTTCAATCGTTAAAATTGGTAAGCCTTCTTCCCCAATTTCACGGAGTTGCTTTTCATCAAGCGGCTTTGCAGAGTTTGCATTCACAACACGTACTGAAACACCGTTTTGTTCCATGTACTCTGCTGCTTCTTCTGCTAATGGAAGCATCGTTCCGAAAGCTAAAATGACAGCATCGCTACCTTCTTTAACGACTGGCCATTGCCCAACCGGTACAGCTTGTAACTCTTCGTCCATATGAACACCATATCCATTACCACGAGGGTAACGAACAGCCATTGGACCATCATCGTTCTTATACGCCGTGTAGATCATATGCTGCAATTCATTTTCGTCTTTAGGCATTAGAATCTTCATGTTCGGGAGATGGCGCATATAATTGATATCAAATACACCTTGATGTGTCTCTCCGTCACCACCAACAAGACCTGAGCGATCGATTCCAAAAATGACATTTAAATTCTGTCTACATACATCGTGTACGAGCTGATCATAGCCCCGTTGTAAAAACGTAGAGTACACACCAAACACCGGTTTTAACCCTTGCGTTGCAATACCTGCAGCCATCGTTGTTGCATGCTGTTCCGCAATTCCTACGTCAAACATACGGTCAGGGAATTTGCTCGCAAATCGGTCTAATTTTGTACCACCTGGCATTGCTGCTGTAATTGCAACAACACGCTCGTCTGTTTCTGCAATCTTTGCGACCGTATCGCTAAATACTGCACTATAAGCTGGAGGTCCTGACTTCTTTTGCATATCTCCAGATTCAATTGCGTACGGACCAGGTCCATGCCACGCACCACTAGCGTCGAGTTCCGCTGGTTCGTAGCCTTTTCCTTTTTTCGTGAGCACATGCAAAATGACTGGACCTTTCGTCTTCTTTGCGTATTGAATATGGCGATGAAGGTCATCAAAGTCATGGCCATCAATTGGTCCGTAATACGTAAAGCCCATTTCTTCAAAGAACATTCCCTTTGATAGCAAGTACTTTAAACTATCTTTAAGACGCTCTGCAGTAGACGAGATTGGACCACCAAGTGCTGGAATCTTCTTGATTAAGTACTCCAAGTCTTCTTTCGTACGCTTGTATCCACCATTTGAACGGAGTCGTCCTAGAATGTTGTGAAGCGCACCGACATTTGGAGCAATGGACATTTCATTGTCGTTAAGAACGACTGTCAAATCGACTTGCTCATGACCGATATGGTTAAGCGCCTCAAGCGCCATTCCACCAGTTAACGCCCCATCACCAATGACAGGAACGACATGGAACTGTTCTTTTTTAAGATCACGTGCAAGTGCCATTCCCATTGCAGCGGAAAGTGATGTCGAGCTATGACCAGCTTCCCAAACGTCATGCTCACTTTCAGTCATTTTTGGGTACCCGCATAAGCCTTGGTATTGTTTTAGCGTGTCAAAACGATCGGCTCTACCCGTTAAAATCTTATGAACGTATGCTTGATGACCGACATCAAACAGAAATTTATCCTTTGGACTTTCGTACATTTTATGGAGCATTAACGTCAGTTCGACAACTCCAAGGTTCGGACCTAAATGCCCACCAGTAACGGATAATTTGTTCACAAGAAATGAACGAATCTCAGTTGCAAGTTCTTTTAATTGTTTCGTCGAATAACTTCTTAAAAACTCGGGATCTTGAATGGCTTCTAAATTCATGCCTTATCCCCACTTTCTTTATAAAATCAGCGATGATTTGTTAGTATTCTTCAATCCTTAACAATCCATGTGTTGTCCTTTATTGTACTTTTTCTTAATCGAAAAAGCCAACGAAAAGAGTTTACACGTTTATCGGTCACGTTTTGCAACGTAATGAAGAATTTGTAATAGATCATCTGCCTCAATCGACAACCGCTCTAGCGCATCTTCTGCAGTGGTGATATGTTGATTGAGTTTCTCTTTTGCACCTTCTAGTGTTAACAAGCTCGGATACGTACTCTTTTTATTGGACGTGTCACTACCCGTTGGCTTACCGATCAGTGCTTCGTCACCTTCAATGTCCAAAATATCATCTTTAATTTGGAAAGCAAGACCTAAATGTTTCGCAAATGTTCGAAGGTATTCAAGGTCCCTTTCTGGTGCTTGACCGATCACTCCTCCAGCTTCCACTGCAAATTCTAGGAGTGCACCGGTTTTGTGGCGATGAATCCATTCAAGTTCTAGAAGAGTTAATGAGCGGTCTTCACCCTCAATGTCTTCAACCTGACCACCAACCATTCCACGAGCTCCACTCGCTTCAGATAAGCGCTTCGTGAGCCATAATAAGTCACGAGGAGTCATTTCATCTTCAGCGATTGAACTAATGAGTGCAAAGCTTTCCGTTAGAAGAGCGTCACCTGCTAGAATCGCAAACGCCTCACCATACACACGATGGTTCGTTGGTTTGCCTCTACGATAATCATCATCATCCATACTCGGCAAGTCGTCATGGATAAGTGAATAGGTGTGAATCATTTCCAGTGCTGCTCCAACGTTGTATGCCGCTTGTGATACATTGCCATAACTTTTTGCAGTAGCAACGAGCAGTATTGGGCGAATTCTCTTTCCGCCTGCGTTTAACGAATAAAGCATCGCTTCTTTAATTTGCTTTGGACAATCAACACTTTCGATGTGATCAATCATCGTTTTCGTTATAACAGGCACATGCTCCTGTAGTAAGCGCTCAACCGCAGTATTGGTCACGTGCGATCCTCCTCACTCATTTGAAAAGCCTCTACTTCCCCATCCTCATTGACGATTTGGTCCATTTTCTTTTCAACATGTTGGAGTTGTTCATGGCATTGTTTTGACAGTGTCATGCCTTGTTGGTACATATCAATCGCTTTTTCAAGCGGGACATCGCCTGCTTCTAATTGATTAATTATCTCTTCAAGAGACGTCATTGCTTGTTCAAATGTCAGCTTCTCATCATTGGTTGTTTGATTCGTCACGGTGTTCTACTCCTTTCAACATCCCGTCTGGGTTGTTTTGTATTTCTTTGACAACACCTTCAATCTGTCCGTCTTGCACATGAACGGTGATTGAGTCGCCAACACTCACATCGGCTGCTTTTGTAACGAGTTCTTCGTTAGAATACGTCGCTGAATACCCACGCTTGAGCGTACCTAACGGATTAAGAATCGTTAACTTTGCAATAAGCTGATCATATCGATTTGCTTTGTCAGAGTACTGATGTTTTAAAGCACGGTGCAGTTTGTCATCTAAGCGTTGTAACGCTTCTGATTTCTGTTGATACAACTCATATGGGTTTACCCGTTTAAGGCGATTAAGTAACTGTTCTTCGTACTGTTTACGTTCTGTTACAAGTCGCTTTGTTGCCCGATTTAACTGTTCTAACGAACGATCAAGCTCTTGTTCTTTCTGGCGTAACAGTTGCGCAGGGTATTTAAAGGCATATGAAGATTGAAAACGACGTAACCGATCTCTTTTACTAACGAGTTGTTGGTTCGTGGCTTTTTGTAACCGTCGATGGTTAACGAGTAATTTATCGTTCCATTCTTGTAAAGAAGGAACGGCTAGCTCAGCAGCTGCTGTCGGCGTAGCGGCACGAACGTCCGCCACAAAATCGTGCAATGTCACATCGGTTTCATGGCCAACGGCTGAGATAATTGGCGTGTTTAATGAATGCGTTGTCTTCACAAGCTCTTCATCATTAAATGCCCAAAGCTCCTCGATGGAACCTCCTCCACGACCAGCGATAATAACATCTGCTTGACTTTGGTCTGCTTGTCTTAACGCACGAATAATGGATGGAACCGCATTAGGTCCTTGTACAGCTACAGGATAAAGTGTAATTAAAGCAATTGGATAACGACGTTTGATCGTCGTATAAATGTCTCGAATAACCGCGCCTGTTTTCGAAGTCACAACGGCAACTTCTTTAGGAAAACGAGGCAATGGCTTTTTTAACATGGGATCAAAATAGCCCTCTCGCTCCAACTTGCCTTTTAATTGTTCATAAGCAAGATAAAGTTGACCAATTCCATCTGGCTCCATCTGCTTCACATACAATTGATACTGACCGTACGGTTCATACACCGATATATTGCCTGTAATGAACACTTTCATGCCATTTTCTGGTTGAAAACGTAAAGCGCGATTATTTCCTGCAAACATAACAGCAGAAATTCGCGCTCGATCGTCTTTTAACGTGAAGTACATATGCCCACGACTATGATGTTTAAAGTTTGAAATCTCACCGTAAATGAATACACGCTCCAATGAAGGACTCGTTTCAAGTAACGTCTTGATTTGTCTAGTAACTTGTGAGACGGATTGATGCTTATGATCTGTCATTACAGCGACCCAACCTTTTAGCTGCAAGTACAGTGTTGTGTAGAAGCATCGTGATTGTCATTGGGCCGACACCACCTGGGACGGGTGTAATCCAGCCAGCAATTTCTTTCGTTTCATCAAATTGCACATCACCGATTAACTTTCCGTCAACGCGATTAACACCAACATCAATGACACATGCTCCTGGTTTAATTCCTTCAACACCGATCATTTGTGGTCTACCTACAGCTGCAATAAGAATATCTGCATCTAGTGTATGTTTATACAAGTCTTTCGTTTTTGAATGGCAATACGTTACTGTTGCGTTTTCATTGAGCAAAAGCTGCCCTACAGGCTTTCCTACAAGGTTACTTCGTCCAACAATGACCGCATGTTTGCCTTCAATCTCAATACCTGTTAACTTGAGCATTTCAATAATACCAAGGGGTGTGCACGGCACGAATCCTTCGCCGCCAGAAAGAAGTTGTCCGACATTTTCAGGATGAAAACCGTCAACATCTTTATGAGGGGAAATCTCATCGAGTACGACAGTCTCATCGATGTGTTTAGGTAACGGTAACTGCACGAGAATACCATGTACAGAAGAGTCTTCGTTTAGCGTACGAATTTCTTCCACGAGCTCGGCTTCTGTAAATGACTCCGGGTGTCTTTTAACGACAGACGTAATGCCGGCTTGTTCACATGCCCGCTCTTTGCCTTTAACATAACTATGAGACGCGGGATCGTCTCCAATAAGAATTACTGTCAAAGAAGGTATTGTTCCTTGCTCAATCAATTGCTCAACGTCTTCTTTAATACGAGATCTTGTTGTTTTAGCTATCTCTTTACCGTCGATCAGGTTCGCTGTCATTTTGAGTTCCCGCCTCTTTTGGATAGTTCTTTAAGATCGTCGCAAGCACTCCGTTTACGAATCGGCCTGCTTCTTCCTCACCGAATGCTTTCGCAGTGTTAATTGCTTCGTTTAGCGTTACGTGAGGTGGAATATCATCTCGATGCATCAATTCGTACACTGCTAAGCGAAGCACGGCGAAGTCGACATTGTTTAAACGTTCAACTGTCCAATGCTGCAGCTGTTCTTTGATTTGTGCATCAATGACGTCAAGGTTATCTAACGTGCCTGGAATCACGTCGTCTAAATACTCATCACTGATTTCATCTTCATCAAGCGCAAACCGGAGAGCTTCCTTCCAGTTTACGCCTGTCATTTCAACTTGAAAAAGAGCTTGTACAGCTCGAACTCTTGCCCATCTACGATTCATGCTTTACTCCTTTATTTGCGAGCGTATTATTCTGATAGACGCTCGGGTACAAATGCTTCATTCGCTTCTTCTTCTTTCTCAAAGTGAATGCCAACGACATGCACATTGATGCTCTCAAGCGCAATGGCTGTCATCGTCTCAAGCGCTTGCTGAATGTTCTTTTGAACTTTAATTGCAACATCTGGAACAGAAATTCCATAATATGCTACAACGGTAACATCAATCGTTACACCTTCTTCTCCAAGCTCTACTTTTACACCCTTACCGTGCATCTTCTTACCAAAACGCTCGGCAACGTCTGATGCAAAGTTGCCTCTTAACGTTGATACACCTTCAATCTCTGATGCAGCTAATCCGGCAATGACTTCAATAACTTCTGGTGAAATTTCTACCTTGCCTAAATCGTTCTCTTGTTCTTCAAGGTCAAGTAGTTGATATTCATTCATCGTGTCGCCCTCCTAATCATTACTCTTGATCACTAGACTGTTCTTCAAGCTGTTTCTCTTGCTCTTCACGCAAACGATCCATTCGATAATGTCTGAACACTGGGTATTCCGAGAGATTGTCTGGAATCTTCTTCGTTTCAAGTAAAATGATCTTCACGATGTTTTTGTTTCTTGCCATATGATAACTCTCATCATATTCGTTTTCTTTTGTATATCGCTTTAAGCTATCATAATCTTCTTCTTGAATCGAAACAGGGTGAGGGTTTTCCTCTGTTGCCTCTTCCACATAACCAACTTCAAATTCTACGATTTGAATGTTGTCGTTTTTTAAATTTCGTGTTTGTTCTAGTATTGACTTTGCACCTTCTGTTAAGTCGTTCCATTCCATGAAGTGCCATCTCCTAACTTCTAACCATTACAAGGGTTTGTCATCAGTTGATTATATCACGATAGATGAGTGATTTCACCTGTTAGGGAAAAACGATCACAAGAAAAGGGAATCACCGATCATTGATCGAATGATTCCCCTTTTCTATTATTGATTCATATGGTAAGAAACTGCTACAGAACGATTACCGATTTGCTCTTGTGCAATGCGATTAATTTCTACAACTTCAGCTTTAGAAAGTTCTTCTGTTTGAACAAAAACTTTCACTTCATCCGTGTCACTCATTACGAGTACATCTTCATAACCTTGTGCTGCAATGCGTTGTTCAAGGTTTGATTCTTGCTCGCTAATTTTTTGAAGCGCTTCGTTTTGTTCATGCGCACTATTTTTTTGCTCAGTAGTCGTGTCACTTGAAGCAATGGTATTCGTATTCGCTTCACGTGCTTCACTACGCGCTTCTTCACGTTCGATTCGTAAAGCACTAAACGTTTCACTTCCATCTAATCCTGCCGCAACATCGACACTGTCCGTCTCTTCGTTTCCTTCTTCATTTCCTTCATCGTCAGCTGGCTCATCTTCATTTACACCTTCGATTTCACCATTCCACTCTTCAACGACGACAGCTTGATCTGGGTTTTCTTCTAAATATTGCTCCCAAAGTTCACCTTCGAAATCCTCTAACGATTGATTATCGTTAATCAGGGACGCTTCTTGCGTCGTAGGGCTTTGTGGCCCAAAGAAGTAAACTCCTAAAACTGCAACTAAACTTAACATTGTTAACAACCAAACTGTTTGTTTTTTCAAGACCAAATCACTCATCCTTTCCAAGTTGTTTAGGCATTACAGATACGCGGTGAGCAGGAACATCAAGTGTTCTCGTGACCGCCTCTATTACCCATTCTTTTCTTTGCATACTCTCGACTCCATTAGCGACGACTAGAACCCCAGTAACATCTGGTTTATCAACACGGATAAGAAGTGGTTCTTCAGTTCCCCCTTGTTGAACGAGAACGAGTGTCTCTTCCTCTGTTCCTTCATCAAGCGTACGGTTTCCACCTTCTGTATCTGCTTCATCCGTTGTTTGTTGACGAATGCTGCGATCCTTCTCATACACTTTGCTCTCGGTTTCTTTTACATTAACGACGACGTCCACGTTTGAGATTCCGTCAATGGTTTCTAGTGCTTGTTGCAACCGTTCCCCATAAGCTTGTTCAATGAGTTGAAATTCGGTTGCAGCATTCGCTGACGGTTTGGATTGTTCAGTATTTCTTGCCACCGGTTCATTTTGCACTTCACCATTTTGCAACATCCCATCATCTTCATCGTCACCACTTGTCCCGATCATCATGAGCAATAGCCCAAGAACGATAAGTCCTACGATGTAATACCAACGGATTTTTTTCGGGCCATTTGACGATTGGCTGATTAATTCTTTGAATTTTGAAGTGTCCTTATTAGCCATTCAGCCCCTCCTCCTCAAGGCTGACTTGTATCATTTGCTCATCAACCTCCCAAATTTCTGCAAGGCGAGCACGCACTTCGCTTAGTATTGAATCCTCATCTACTGTCTCTTCTACAGTTTCATGCGCATTGACTGTTACTTCTTTTACCGGTTCGATTGCTGCAACGGACGTATTTCTTTGGTCATCCGCATCACTTACTAAGACGTTGATCCCTCCTTCATGTACAGAAATTGCGCGAAAGGACAGGTCGAACTCTCCTTCAAGCTCTGCTTGTGCTTCACTGCTAAGACGAGCAGCTACTTGTTCTGAGATATATGCATCATGTGCGGCTTGTATTTCTATTTTCTCTTGATTTATTTTATTTTCCATTTCAGTTGCTCCTTCGTAAAATGAAAATCCATTTAAATCAAACCACTCTGAAGGGTCTGTATGAACAAGATCAAATACCGGTTGCAAAAGAAGTACGATCATCATAAGACCAAGAACAAGGTCCGCATAACGCTTCATCGTTGACGTTGGTAATAACAACTCCAAAATAATCGCTAACAATAAAAATACGATGAGTGTCGTTACCCAATCATGAAAATATTCCATTTTCGTATCACCTCACCATCAACGCTAAATTGCCTGATGATATTATGATCGTTACAGCTAAGAAAAACATTAAACAGACGACCGAAACAGCGGCAAACATGAACATAACTGTTTTAGCAAACAAGCTCATTACCGAACCAAGCGCACCTCCGCCAAGTGGTTGCATGATTGCGCTCGTAATTTGAAACGTGATCGCAAGTGCTAGAATTTTCAGCGCTGGAAAAACAGTAATAACAAACAAGATCGCAAGGCCTGCTAGTCCAATTGTATTTTTCAGTAAGAGCGATGCTCCAATGACGGTGTCTGTTGCATCAGTAAACATTCGCCCTACAACGGGCACGAAATTACCGGCAATGTACTTTGCAGTACGAAGCGTGACCCCATCATGAACCGCTGATGTTGCACCTTGAACAGAGATTGTTGCTAAAAAGATCGTCAAGAACGCACCGAGTGTTCCCATTGCAACATTTCGAATGAGTGTAGCAAGTCTCGTTAATTGAAACTTCTCACTCATACTACTGACGACGCTAACGATTGCTGAAACAAACAACAATGGCAATACAAACCGTTCAATTAACAGACCACTCGTATTAACAAGAACGATAATTAGTGGATGAAAAAGCGCTGCTGATGTAGCCGCTCCAGTCATCGCTAAAAGAGCGAGTACCATCGGCAACAGTGAGATCATAAAGTGAACCATGTTTGCAACCGCTTCTTGTGCGTAACTCATTGCAATATAAAAACTGTTCATGCTAATGACGATCAGCACAGTAAACGTTACGCCATAAGCAACTTTACTAACCGCGTCATGCTCAAAGGCATTTTGCAACGCTCGTAGCACCATGCTAAATACAGCTAGTAAAATGAGCGTACCGAGTAGTGCAATGTTTGCGGTGAGTTCATGGAACAAGTAGCTGAGCAACGCTTTTAACCATTCCATCGGATTAAATGTATGCTCGCCTTGAAGAAATTCTGTAAATGGTGCTTTTTGGCTTTCTGGAAGAAATGACTCGTAATCACGTCGAATGTCTTCCCAAAACGTTTCTATTTCCGAAAATCCGAGACGATCGAGTTGCTCGTCCATTTGTTCAGTAATCTCATCTTGCGCTTCTACTTGATGCTCCTCTTCCGTATAGGTTGACGAGTCATTTGGAAACGTCAGTGAATCGTCTTCTGCAAAGCTCGTGGTTGGAAAAAGAAAAAAGACGGTTGTGGCAACGAGTAGTGTGATGAACCGTTTCACTTGCATCACTCTTTCTTACCCTGGAATTAAGGAAATCACCGTTTCAATGAGCACATTAAAAATCGGGATGGCCATGACGACGATTAGCACCTTTCCGGCAAGTTCAATTTTTTGGGCAATCGCTCCTTGATCAGCGTCTCTTGCAATCTGTGCACCGAACTCGGCAATGTAAGCAATCCCGATAATTTTTAACATCGTTTGCAAATAAACCATATTGATGTTTGCATGCGTTGCTAACGTTTCGACGAGTTGGAAGGCCATGACAATGTGGTCCAACAGAAACAAGAAAATCATTGCGCCAACAAAGAGCGTCAATAAAAAAGCGAACGCTGGCTTTTGCTCTTTTAAAATCATTGCTAAAAACGCAGAGATTAGGCCAAAGCCAACGATTTGAATCATGTCTATAGACATAAAATTACGATCCTATAAATAAAAAGACACTTCTGATTTTTGTAAATAAATCATCGACGATTGTCGCGACCATATACAAAACGACAATAAACCCGATTAACGTCACCCAATGTGCCCAATCTTCTTTGCCCATCTGCTTTAAAACGGTGTGAATCATCGCAACGACGATCCCAATTCCAGCAATCTGGAATATTGTATCCACATCGTATCCCACCGCGATCCCTCCTTTTGCCTAGATCATGACGATAATTGCAAGCAAGCCTCCTAAAAACCCGAGAGACTTCGCCATGCGCTCATATCTTAGTTGTTCTTCTCGTGCATTTATTTCTTCAGCCCGTAAATGTGTAAGTGTTAATTGAATGTATTTTTGTTGCTCATAACGGCCATGCTGGCCGAGCGTTTGACCAAATTGCAGGAGCGCTTCTTTTTCTTTTATTTTCATGGCTGTTTTATCCCAATTGATCGCTATGCTTTCTTGCCAAGCACTTTGAACGTCATGATTTCCTTCTTTTAATCGGGTTCCAAAGTCTTTGAAAAACTGCGAAAGCGGACTTGAAACGGTTGAGGATATTCGATTAGCAACATGAATGAGCGGTGTGTGACCGTACATGACTTCTGCCTCAAAATGTTGCAATGCAGTCGTTAATTCACGAATTTGCTTCGATCGTTGTGACAAGCGTCTTGCCCATTCAAACCCGATCGCAGTCATGCCTACTAACAAAATGATGGCACCGATCCACCTCACAACTTGCCTCTTTTCTTATGCACAAAGTGACCTTCCTTTTTATCGTTGAGCAAAAGGATTCCTTCAAACGTATCAGAACTGATTATCCCTCTCGCTTCTAAGTCATTCATTGACTTTGCATGTGCACTACAAAGAACAGCAACACCTGCGCTCGCAGCTTCCTCAATTGCCCTTATATCAGCTTCACTTCCGACCTCATCAACGATGATGACGTTCGGACTCATCGAGCGTATAAGCATCATCATCCCTTCTGCTTTCGGACAACGATCCAGTACATCCGTGCGTTTCCCAACATCATGTTGCGGTGTACCTTCAAATGAAGCGGCAATTTCACTTCGTTCATCAACGATCGCAACCTTCTGCGGCGGAATGTTAAGACGCTCATAACCATTGCTCATTATTTTTGCAAGGTCACGAAGAATCGTCGTTTTCCCAGATTGAGGAGGACCTGCAATAATTGATGTTTTCCACCTGCCTTCATATAGGCCTTGAAGGTATGGAACACTAACCTTCTCCAGCGCTCGACTAATTCGAATGTTAAACGTGCGAATATGTTTAATTGTCTTTACGACGCCTTTCTCCACAACCGCTTCTCCAGCAATCCCAACTCTGTGCCCGCCTCGTAACGTTAAAAAGCCATGACGCAATTCTTCTTCGAAAGCGTAAATGGAATGTTGACTTAATTGATTTAAAACAAATGTCGCATCCGCTTCATTAAACAACGTATTCCTCAAGAAAAAGCTTTCTCCAGCCAACACGACCTCAATTGATTGATTTGGACGGAGGCGAATCTCTTGAACGAAATGGTTCATGAGTACAGATGTTAATTCTTGGTGATACTGGTATGGAAGCAAGGCGACGATGTTTTTAATGGACTGCAATTCTAAGCTTTGCTTAAGCATGAGTGACACCAATCTTCAACTCCGTTTCAAAAGGAACATTCATTTTTGTGTGCTGAAACATCACAACAGTGAATAAACCCTTTAATAAGCTCGTTGACATGATTTCAAAAATGGATCTTGCTTGTACACTTTATTCGTACAACTCGTAAATAGAACTAAGACGACGAGTATTCAAACACCATTTTTAAGTAACCTTGTCGAAGTCCGTCGTGAAATCCATGCAAATCGAATGAAAGCGGATAAGAAGCGTTGACGCGCGTATATAGCGGTGTTAGCTTAAAAGCAAGTTAGTATTCCAGTCGTTGTCGCGCTTAGTTATTTTGAAAGGAGCGCTAATTCATGGCGTATCAGAACATTTTAGTTTGCCTAGATAGTGAAAATGAACCGACCTTTCATGCTTACAATGAAGCGATTTCATTTGCGAGAAATGAATCTGCGACACTTTATTTATGTAGCATCATTAATACGAAAGCTTATGGTGCAATGTCTCGGTACGATAAAAACCTCGTACCACAAGTTAAGCAAATGGCAACAGATTATTTATCACACCTTCACCAAAAAGCAACAACAGCCGGTGTTAACGCTAAACTAATTGTTGATACAGGACTTCCTGTACAGAAAATTGTTAAATCTGTCGTGCCCCGTTACAACATTGATTTAATTATTCACGGAGCCACCGGGGGCAATAAAATTGAAAAAGCGTTAGAAGGCAGCATTTCAAAAGGGCTGATCAAAAAAAGCCAAGTCGACTGTTTAGTTGTAAAGCCTAGGGACATTAAAGCAGGTGTGAAATATGCCTAATCTACCGCTCATCATTTACGTTGATTATGGTAATCATTCGTTTGCTGCTATCAAAAAGGGTGCAACAATCGCAAAGCAACGGAACAAAGATGTGATCCTTGCCCACTCGATTGACCGACGTAAAGATTCAGTCACAGATCGAAATGACATTCAATCAAAACAACAATTAATACAACAGCGAACCGCTTGGTTAAATGATTACAAAGCTTATCTTCTCGATGAAGGGATTGAAGTCATTAACATTGACCTTTCCTTTGACAAACCGTCAAAACGCATTAACGAATTGAATGCCGATTTGATCGTCGCTGTCAAAACCGATCGCTGGGGAATCGTGAAACATTATTCACACGATCTATTTCAAAACCCTCCCTACACGTTGCTCGGTGTTCACGTAAATCAAACGTCAAAAAATAAACTGGCGTAACGAAAGACCATTTATAAAAAAACGGATGTTCCAGATTCCATGTAAAAAGAATCTAGACATCCGCTTTTTATGAAAGGTAGAAAACGTTACAACTTGGTCTGCGCCTGTATATAACAACGCTTGTGGTTTGTTGCAACAAAAAAAGCACTTTAAACAGAAACGTTTAAAGTGCTTTCAGATTGTCGAGAAAGCCTTGGTTCTGTGAACCAAGGCTTTCTCTTATGGTCTTTGAATTGGTTCCAATGACGATTTTTTTGGTGAAAAGTATA